>NZ_JODY01000024.1 GCF_000718015.1 Streptomyces catenulae
GGTGGGGGCCGGTGGGTGGGCCGGAGCGGCGGGAGAAGGCGCGGAAGAGCAGGACGGCGGCGACGACGATCACCACCCAGATCAGGAAGTGGGCCAGCAGCATCCACGGCCACAGCCACCCGCCGCCGTTCCCGTACCAGAACATCATCACGGTTCACTTCCCCACGTCAGCGGCTGCTCGAAGCGGGCGCCCGCAGGTGTCCTCCCCTCCATGGTCCCTCCCGGGGGCGGGGGCGGAAAGCGGCGGCGGACGGGCCGGTTCCGGGTCACCGCCGGGGCTTCGCCGTCCGCCGCCCCACCCGGTCGTCGTGGTCCGCGTCCCCCTCCGGATCGTCCCCTCCGGTGGCCGCGCCCGTCCGCTGCCGCGGTCCGGCCCCGTCCTCCTCGCCGTCCGCCGCCGACCGGGGATCGTCGTGCGGCACCGTCTTCTGTGTGACGCCCCGCCCGCTCTCCACCCGCTGGTCGATCGCGCCGCCGCCCCCGTCGTGGTCGCTGCCCGCGGTGCCCTTGCTCAGGGGGGCGAGGACGTTGAGGGTGCGGTCGACCTCCAGCCAGGAGTCGGCGTGGGAGTTGTCGATCGTGAGGAGGGCGAGGCCACGGTGGGTCTCCACGCCACCGGCGGGGGCGTCGGCGGCTGCCGGGGCGGTCGCCCACGGCGCCCCGCAGCAGGCGCCGACCGCGACGGCCACGACCGCCGCCGTCCTCGCCCCCGCCCTCCGGAACGGCCCTGCCCCCGGCGGCTTCCGCCGCGTGCGGGGCGTCGCTCTCGCCCCTCCACGGGGCGTTGCTCTCGTCACGTCCGTGCTCCGTCCGTCCACTGCCGTCCCCTTCCTCCGTCGGCCACCCGCGGGCCCGGGCCCGCCGCCCCGGGGCCGTCAAACACGTACGGCCGTCCGTCGCGGAGCGTGATGGCGGCTGATGTTCTTCTCCAGCAATTCCGTGGAACCCCGTACGCCGATCGCGCCGGAACCGGCGAATTCCGGCAGCCGCCCGTCGGCATTCTGGATGGATTCGAGGGCGGCATCGATGGCGGTGTGCGCGGCGAAAAGGCAGGGCGTGCTGTAGATGGCGACCTGGCAGTCGAGATCGGCGAGTTCGGAGAGGGAGAGGCGCGGGGATTTTCCCCCGGCGATCTGATTGAAGAGCAGCGGTTTGTCGCCGATGACCCGCCGGATACGGCGGAGCCAGTCGACGCTGCGGACGCCGTCGACGAGGACCACGTCCGCGTCGGTCTCGGCGAGCGCCGCGGCACGGCGCAGGATGTCGGACTCCTCCGTCGCGTCGGTGCGGGCGACAACCAGCATGTCCTGCCTGCTCTCCAGCACCAGGTTCAGCTTCTCCAGATACGTGTCGAGCGGGAGGACCAGCTTGCCGTCGGCGTGCCCGCAGCGGCGCGGGCGCATCTGGTCCTCCAGGATGACGCCGGAGGCGCCGCCGCGTTCCAGGCGCTGCACCACATGGCAGGCGACCTCGGGGTCCACGTATCCGTCGTCGATGTCGACCAGCAGATGGTGGGCCGGAAAGGCCAGCCGCAGCCTTTCGACGAAGGCGACCATGTCGGGCCAGGCGATGAACCCGATGTCGGGCAGCCCGTAATGCGAGGCGGCGAATCCGAATCCGGAGACGAAGAAACCGTTGTACCGGGTCGCCGCGATGGACGCCGAGTACATGTCGTAGACGCCGATGAGCGGGGTCGTTCCGGGGGATCGGATTTCCTCGCGCAGCGCGCTTCCGTACGTCATGCGGTCCTCATTTCGGGGGGACGGGAATATCACCCCTCCCCGGCGCCCGGTGTTCCGCGGGCATGCCGAAGGGAGGCGTCATATCGAAAGGAAGGGGAGCCCTCGCTCCGTGCGGGGCCGTACAGAACTTTGCAAACTTTGCCCGTTGATTGCCTTGCGACACGCACATCGCCCCGCCGTTCCGCCCTCCTGGACGAAGCGTTTTCTCCCAGGTCAACACGGGCACACACCGTCACCCCCGCCGACCTCCGGCGCCATGTCCGGCGCTCCGCCGAAACCGGGGAGCGGTGGGAATCCTTGTTCTCCCTTTACCTCTCCATTACCGACGGCCGCCGTCGCGCCCACCCACAAGCGGGACGGCCCATCTCACCGGGTGGACGGGGCGTCGGGCCCGCATCGGGGACGGATTAGGCTGCCCGCGTGGCTGATATCCAGATTCCCGCTGACATCAAGCCCGCCGACGGACGCTTCGGCGCGGGCCCCTCCAAGGTGCGGACGGAGGCGCTGACCGCGCTGGCCGCCACCGGTTCCTCCCTGCTCGGTACCTCCCACCGCCAGGCGCCGGTCAAGAACCTGGTCGGTTCGGTGCGCGACGGCGTACGCGACCTCTTCCAGCTCCCCGAGGGCTACGAGGTCGTCCTCGGCAACGGCGGCTCCACCGCCTTCTGGGACATCGCGACCCACGGCCTGATCGAGAACAAGTCGCAGCACCTCACCTTCGGCGAGTTCTCCTCGAAGTTCGCCAAGGCGGCCAAGTTGGCGCCGTGGCTCGCGGAGCCCACCGTCGTCGCCTCCGACCCCGGCACCCACCCCGAGCCGCGGGCCGAGGCCGGTACCGACGTCTACGCGCTGACCCACAACGAGACCTCCACCGGTGTCGCCGCCCCGATCAAGCGGGTCGCGGGCGCCGACGAGGGCGCGCTGGTGCTGGTCGACGCCACCTCCGGCGCGGGCGGTCTGCCCGTCGACATCGCCGAGAGCGACGTCTACTACTTCGCCCCGCAGAAGTCGTTCGCCTCCGACGGCGGTCTGTGGATCGCGGCCTTCTCCCCCGCCGCGCTGGAGCGCGCCCGCGCCGTGCACGCCTCGGGCCGCCACATCCCGGAGTTCTTCTCGCTGCCCACGGCGATCGACAACTCCCTGAAGAACCAGACGTACAACACCCCGGCGCTGGCCACCCTCTTCCTCCTCAACGAGCAGCTGGAGTGGATCAACGGCCAGGGCGGTCTGGAGTGGTCCACGGGCCGCACCGCCGCCTCCTCCGCGGCGCTCTACGGCTGGGCCGAGAAGTCGTCGTACGCCACCCCGTTCGTCACCGACCCGGCGAAGCGTTCGCAGGTCATCGGCACCATCGACTTCGACGAGTCGATCGACGCCGCCGCGGTCGCCAAGGCGCTGCGCGCCAACGGCATCGTCGACACCGAGCCGTACCGCAAGCTCGGCCGCAACCAGCTGCGTATCGCGATGTTCCCGGCCGTCGACCCGGCGGACGTCGAGGCGCTGACGGTCTGCATCGACCACGTCATCGGCAAGCTCTGACCCTCCCGGGGCGCGGCCGGACGGCGGCGCCCCGGAGCGGCCGGACCCCGCGGCCCCCGGATCCCACCCGGATCCGGGGGCCGCGCCGTGTCCGTACCGCCGTCCGCCCGAACGGCCCCGTCCCCACGGGCCGAACGCCGCCGCCTGTGCCTCCATGGGAGGTATGAGCACTCCACCCACCGACCCCGACCTCGCCTCCTTCGTCCGCCAGGGCGCGGTGCTGCTCACCACCTTCAAACGGGACGGCACCGGCGTCGGCACCCCGGTGAACCTCTCCGTCGACGGGGACCACGCCTACTTCCGTACGTACGGCAAGGCGGCGAAGGTCAAGCGGATGCGGAACTTCCCCGAGGTGGAGATCTGCTGCTCCACCTGGCGCGGCCGCCCCACCGGCCCCACCTATCGGGCGCGGGTGCGCCCGCTCGACCCGGCGACCCGCGAGTACCGCCGCGCCGGACGCAGCCTGACCCGCAAGTACCCGCTGCTGCACGGCCTGTTCGTCCCCCTCGCCCACCGCATCGTCCGCGACGCCACGCTCCACTACGAACTCCGGCTGACCGGCCTGAAGGAGCCCGAGGTCAAGGACTCGGACGTCGCGGCGGAGCGGCGCTGGGACAACGAGGGCGGGGCGCTGTAGCGGAAGGCCCGTCCGCGTAAGGAATCGCGTACGGAACCGCGTACGGAATCGCGTACGGAATCTCCTACGGAACCGCGGACGGCTCCGCACGCACCGGATGCCGGTACCGACGGGGGGCGGTACCGGCATCCGGCGGAGAGGGCCCCGGTCACCACCCGCCGCCGGAACCGGGAAGGGGAAGTCCGGTGCCGGGGCGGGTGGCCCGGGGCCGTAGATCGGCTCAAGGGGGCAGGCACTCCCTTGAGCCGAGTCCGTGGGCCGGGCCCGAAGGCCCGGGGGCGGGGCCCGGCCGGGGCCCCGCGGGGGTCAGCTGCCGCTGCCCGATTCGAGGGCGGAGACCAGGAACTCGTTGCCGCAGACCCGCAGACCGTCGGCGGCGCGGGCGGTCATCTTGACCTTCGAGCCGGGCGCGTACACCTGGACCAGCGAGGCGTCCTTCCAGCAACCGCCGTCCTTGAGGCCCTCGTTGATGGTGTGCAGCACGGTGTGCGCGGAGCCGCCCGGGGCGAGGGTCACGGAGCTGCCCGCGCCGCCCTCGCGGTCGGCGGGGTGGCCGATGGACGCGCCGTCCTTGGCGAGCAGTGCGATGCCCGGGTAGCCGCGCAGGGTGCAGCTCTTCTTACCGGTGTTGGTGAACGACAGCGGGTAGCGGATGTTCCCGGCGCCCGCGTCGCTCTGCCCCAGCTCCAGCCGCAGGACATCGGCCTCACAGCGGTCGCTCGCGTTGTCCTGCGAGGCGGCCGCCGCCGCGGTCCCCCGGGCCTTCGCCGCACCGGAACCGCCGGTCGAGCCGCCGGAGGAACCGCCGGTCGTACCCGAGCCGCCGGTCGAGCCGCCGGTGGTGGCCGAGGCGCCGGACTTCGCGTCGTCGGCGCCCTGACCGTCCGCGGCGGACGCCTGGCCGCCCGAGGAGTCGGACGCCTGGGAGGAGGAGGACTTACCGGCCGCGTCGGCGCCGCCGTCCGAGTTGTCGCACGCGGTCAGGCCGAAGGCGGCGACCGCGGCGAGCGCGAGAGCGGCGGTGGTACGGACCGGACGGAGAAGAGTGCGGTGCGACATCGTGGTGGGTCCTTTGCTACCTGGGGGGGGAGCGGCCTGCCCGGAGCACCGGGCCGTGGGGTTCGACTCCTCCAAGGTGCTCCTCCGCGCTGGCGTCCCGCTAACGCGCCACTAACACCCCGCACCGGCCCCGCCGATGAGGTTCCGTACCCCCGGACCTGCCCTTTCGCCCCCACCGTCCGCCTTCACCCCCTCCGTCCCACCCGCCCCTCAACCACCGCACCCGGACGGCGGATCGGGCTCCGTGGACACCCGCGCCCGCCCCGGAAAACCCCGGACAGACGATCGACGCGTCCGTACGATCGCCCGCATGGCACTGCGACCGGTGAACGTGAATCTCAAGGCACGCGACAACGAGGCGCTCGGCCGGTTCTGGGCGGACGCCCTCGGCTGGGGCCTCGAAAGCGAAGGCCCCGGGGTGTCCAACGTGTACCCCGAGGAGTTCACCTGGCCTTCCCCCGAGGCGCTCTGCATCGACGTCGTCAAGGTCCCGGACCCCGAGACGGTCCGGTACCGCGTCCACATCGAGCTGGCCACCACCTCGGCCGACCACCGGGCGGAGCTGATCGCCCACCTGAAGGAACTCGGCGCCACCCCCGCGGGCACCGACCGGGACGGCGCCCCCTGGACGGCCCTCGCCGACCCCGAGGGCAACGTCTTCCGCGTCCTGGAGCCCCACGACCGCTACCGCGGCACCGGCCCGGTCGCCGCCCTGGTCGTCGACTGCGCGGACCCGCGCGCCATGGCCCGCTTCTGGGACGAGGCTTTGGACTGGACCCTCCACGAGGTGACCGACGACCGCGCCCGCCTGCGCTCCGCCCACGGCGTCGGCCCCTACCTGGAGTTCGCCCGCACCCCCGAGGACGGCTCCGCCCCGAGCCGCGCCCACCTCGACGTCTTGCCCTACCGCGGCGACCACGAGGAGACGGAGGCGACCCGTCTGCGGACCCTCGGCGCCACCATCGCCGACATCGGCCAGGGCGACACCCCTTGGAAGGTCCTCGCCGACATCGAGGGCAACCAGTTCTGCATCCTGGGGGCGCCGCGCTGAGGGGTCTTCAGGAACGGGGGCCCGGCAGCCACCTCGCCGTCCCCGGGGCTCCCGTCACCCCTTCCGCCGGAAGACCCGCCGCAGCCCCGTCACCACGACCGTCGCCAGGACGAACACCAGGCCCACCTTGATCAGGCCGGGGCTGAGCGTCGACCCGTCGTCGGTGCTGCCGGAGCCATCCTTGCCGCTGCCGTCCGCCTCCTGGCCCGCCGCCGACTCCGGGAGCTGCTTCCCGCTCAGGCCGACCGGTTCGACGGGGCTGTTCTCGCCCTCCGAGCCGAACATCAGGGTGCGGCCGTCGGGGGTGAAGCAGACCGATTCGCCCTGCTGCTGGACGGGGACGCCGACGCTGCCGAGATCCTTGGGGCGGTTGTCCTGCCAGGCGTACATCCGGGCGCCGAAGTAGCTGCGGAGGATCAGCCGGGTGCCGTCGGGCGAGAACGAACCGTCGGTGACCCACAGGTCGATCGGGGCGACCTTGCGGAAGATGTTCGTACCGGACGTCGTCAGGTGCTCGGGGGCGGCATAGAGCGCACCGCCGCCGCCCTGTTTCTTGCTGGCGATGTAGACCCGGCCGGTCTTCGGATGGACCATCAGCGCCTCGGCGTCGCGCGGCCCGTCGTCGTACCGCACATCGAACTGTGTGGCGGTGACGGTCTGGTCGCGCAGCTGCTTCGGCTCCGGGAAGCGGTAGATCCAGACGTGGTCCCACGTGCCGCCGAGGTTGTCGCCGATGTCGCCGAGGTAGATGTTGCCGTCCGGGCCCAGCGATATCGCCTCGACGTCGCGGGGGTCGCCGATGCCGCGCAGGGTGACGGTGGCGACGGTGCGGCCGGTGCGGGAGTCGACGGCGTAGACGTACGGGCCGTCGTCGCTGTCGTTGTGGGTCCAGTAGACGCCGGGGTGCGTGCGGCTGGCGATCAGGCCGCTGGACTCGGTGATCCGGTGGTCGCTGATCCGGAAGCCGTCCGGCTCGGCGGCGGCCGCGGGTGCGACGGCCGTACTCATCAAAAGCCCCGCGGCACCGGCCGCGCACAGAAGCGAACGCATGGGCTCAGGGTGCCATCCCGCGGTCGGGCGGGGGACGGGAGCGCGGGGGCGGGCGCGGGTACCGGGTGCGGGGCGGCGCCCCGGGTCCCGCCGCCCGCGCCCCGCGGGACCGTCCCGCCGCGCCCGCGCGCCCCGCCCGCCGCCGCGTGGCCGGGGTCACGTACCGCCCGGTAACGGTCGTCGGACATCATGTGCGGATGAGGATCATGCCCGTCGGTGACTCGATGACCATCGGCAGCTGCGGTGACTTCACCTGGCGTTACCGCCTGTGGCAGCACCTGCGCGCCACCCACGACGGGCCGTTCCGGCTGGTCGGTCCGCGCGCGGCGCTGCACGACACCGCCGCCGACGCCGCCACCTCACAGCGCTACGGCGACCCGGCCTTCCCGCCGGACGCCCGCCGCCACCTCGCCGGATGGGGCGAGGGCTGGCTGCACATGGCACCGCTGATCGGCGACGCGGTCCGCGCCCACCGCGCCGACACCCTGCTGGTCTCCCTCGGCCTGATAGACCTCGGCTTCTACACCGACGCGGCCCAGACCGCCGCGAACGTCCGGGAGTTCCTGACCGCCGCCCGCCGCGCCGCCCCGCGCGTCCGGGCCGTGCTGCTGCCCGTCCTCGCCAACTCCCGGGCCGCCGACGACCCGGAGTTCGCCGCCGAGTGCGCCCGCTTCAACGCCCTCCTCGCCGAGACCGCCGCCACGCTCACCACCCCCGCCTCCCCCTTCCTCCTCGCCCCGGCTCCCGCCCCCTGGGACCTCGCCCACCACACCTACGACGGCACCCACCCCTCCCCCGCCGGTGAGCACGCCCTCGCCGCGGCGTTCGCGGGGACGCTGCACTCGGCGTGGGGCGTCGGCGGTCCGTACGCGCAGGCACCGGCCCCGGAGTACGCGGCGGGCTGAGCCGCCACGGCCGCGCCCCTCCTTGCTTCGAGCCCGCTCGAAGGCGTTGGCTGCCTCCATGGAGTACACGCAGCTCGGACGCACCGGACTCAAGGTCAGCCGTCTCGTCCTCGGCACGATGAACTTCGGCCCGCAGACCGACGAGGCCGCAAGCCACGCCCTGATGGACGCCGCCCTCGACGCCGGGGTCAACTTCTTCGACACCGCCAACGTCTACGGCTGGGGCGAGAACAAGGGCCGTACGGAGGAGATCATCGGCTCGTGGTTCGCCAAGGGCGGCGGGCGCCGGGACAAGGTGGTGCTGGCCACCAAGGTCTACGCGAACATGGCCCCCGACGGCGCGCCCGCCTGGCCCAACCACGACAAGCTCTCCGCGGTGAACATCCGCCGCGCGGTCGACGCCTCGCTGCGCCGCCTGGGCACCGACCACATCGATCTGTACCAGTTCCACCACGTCGACCGGTCGACGCCGTGGGACGAGATCTGGCAGGCGATCGACGTCCTCGTCCAGCAGGGCAAGATCCTCTACGCCGGGTCCTCCAACCACGCCGGCTGGCACCTCGCCCAGGCCAACGAGGCGGCCCGGCGCCGCGGCTCGCTGGGGCTGGTCAGCGAGCAGTGCCTCTACAACCTCGCGGAGCGGCGCGCCGAGATGGAGGTGATCCCGGCGGCGGAGAGCTACGGCCTCGGCGTCATCGCCTGGTCGCCGCTGCACGGCGGGCTGCTCGGCGGCGCGCTGCGCAAGGAGCGGGAGGGCGGCGCGGCCCGCACCACCTCCGGACGGGCCGCCGACGCCCTCGCCGACCCGGTGGTACGCGCCCAGCTTCAGCGGTACGAGGACCTGCTCGCCGAGCACGGTCTGGAGCCCGGCGAGGTGGCGCTGGCCTGGCTGCTGACCCGCCCGGGGCTCACCGGCCCGATCGTCGGCCCGCGCACCCCGGAGCACCTCGCCTCGGCGCTCCGCGCCGTCGCCCTGGAGCTGCCGGAGGGGCTGCTGACCGCCCTGGACGAGATCTTCCCGGGTCCGGGCGCCTCGCCGGAGGCGTTCGCCTGGTGAGTGCGGTGCGCCGCCGCGGCGGTCCGGCCCTCCGGGGGCGGGCCGCCGTCGCCGTTCCTGGGCGCGGCTCAGCGCAGGGCGGCCGCCACGATGACGACGACGAGCAGCAGCGCGAGCAGACCGGACATGATCCGGTTCCGGGTTTTGGGATCCACCCTGTGAGCGTACCGGGCGCGATCCGAACGTTTCAGCGACCGGGGTGGCCGAGCGGCCACGCCGCCACCGTCTCGTAGTGCGGCCGGGCGCCCGCGACGCCCGGGGCGGGCGGATGGCTGCGGACGAGGGCGAGCGAGGCGGCGGTCCAGGGGCTGCCGTCGAAGGGTTCCAGCGCGGCGGCGAACGGGGCGAGGCCGACCCGCGGGTCGCGGTTGCGGGCGAGGGTGAGGTGCGGGGTGAAGCCGCGGCGCCCGTCGGCGTCGGGCCCGGTGAGCCCCGCGCGGCGCCCGGCCGCCGCGGCGGTGGCGGCCAGCTTCCCCATCGCCGCCAGCTCCCCGTCCGCGCCCGCCCACAGCACCCGGTCGGCGAACCGTCCGCCACCGGCGATCCGCAGCCCGTACGGGGCGTGCCGCCGGGCGCCGCGGGCCAGGCGTTCGCGCAGCTCGGGCAGGGTGTCGTCGGGGACCTCGCCGTAGAAGGCGAGGGTGAAGTGCCAGCCGTCGGGCCCGGCCCAGCGCAGCCGTCCGGCGTCCGGCAGCGTGCGGAGCGCCTCGACCTGCCGGGCCAGTTCGGCGACGGCGGCGGCGGGCGGCAACGCCGCGGCGAAGAGTCTCACCCGGCCAGTGTCGCGCGGGCCCGCGGGTCGCGGATACGGCTCGGCCCCCGCCTCGGGAGGCGGGGGCCGGGGAACGGGCGGCCGGGTCAGGCGACCGGCAGCGGCTTGTCCGGGGAGGCGGCCGGTTCCGCGCCGTCCTCCGGGAGGGCGACGCGGGGCACGAAGGCGACGTGCCGGTGGCCGCGGCGGAGATCTATCTTCAGCCGCAGTCCGCCCGTACGGGCCAGGATCAGCCCGATGAGGACGGCGGCGAGCAGCGAGACCAGACCGCCGGAGAGGAAGCCGATCCGGGGGCCGAAGGTGTCGGTGATCCAGCCGACGAGCGGGGCACCGAGCGGCGTACCGCCGACGAAGACCATCATGAACAGCGCCATCACCCGGCCACGCATCAGCGGGTCGGTGGCCAGCTGGACGCTGGAGTTGGCGGTGACGTTGATCGTCAGGCCGACCACGCCGATCGGCGCGAGCAGCACGGCGAAGATCCAGAACGACGGGGCGAGCGCGGCGGCCATCTCCAGCGCGCCGAAGAGGACCGCGGCGCCGACCAGCAGCCGCAGCCGGGACGACGAGCGCCGCGCGGCGAGCAGCGCACCGGCCAGCGAACCGGCCGCCATCAGCGAGTTGAACAGCGCGTAGGTGCCCGGACCCTGGTGGTAGACGTGGTAGGTGAAGGCGGTCAGCCAGATCGGGAAGTTGAAGCCGAAGGTGCCGATGAAGCCGACGAGGACGATCGTCCAGATCAGCTCGGGCCGCCCGGAGACATAGCGCAGCCCCTCCCGCAGCTGGCCCTTGCTGCGCGGCACCCGCTCGACCTTGTGCAGCTCGGAGGTGCGCATCAGCAGCAGCCCGATGATCGGCGCGGCGAACGACAGACCGTTGAGCAAGAACGCCCACCCGCTGCCGAACGCGCTGATCAGCGCACCGGCGACGGCCGGTCCGACGAGGCGGGCGGACTGGAAGTTGGCGGAGTTGAGGCTGACGGCGTTCCGCAGGTCCTCCTTGCCGACCATCTCGACGACGAACGCCTGCCGCGAGGGGTTGTCGACGACGGTGACGAGCCCGAGGAGGAACGCGGTCAGATAGACGTGCCAGACCTGGACGGTGCCGGTGAGGGTCAGTGCGGCCAGCGCGAGACCCGTACCGCCCATCGCGGTCTGGGTGACCAGCAGCAGCTTCCGCTTGGAGAAACGGTCGGTGAGCACACCGCCGTACAGACCGAACAGGAGCATCGGCAGGAACTGCAGGGCGGTGGTGATGCCGACCGCCGCGGAGGAGCCGGTGAGGCTGAGCACCAGCCAGTCCTGGGCGATGCGCTGCATCCAGGTGCCGGTGTTGGAGACCACCTGGCCGGTGGCGAAGAGGCGGTAGTTGCGTACGCGCAGCGAGCTGAACATGCCCGTGCGCGGGGCGGCGGGTGCACTCGGGGGCGCCCCGCGCCCGGTGGCCTCGGGCGTGGTGCCGGGGGCCGTCTCGTGCGGGGTGTGCGGTGCGGGGACGGAGTCTGGTCCGGATCCCGTACTCAACGTCGGTTCGCCTCCTCGGCTCGGTGTCGCTACAGCTGGGCGAGCTTCTCCAGGACCGGCGCGGCGGCGCGCAGCTTCGCCCACTCGTCGTCGTCCAGCCCGGTGGCCAGCTCGGCGAGCCAGGCATCGCGTTTGTGGCGGCTCTCGGCGAGCATCGCCTCGGCCTGCTCGGTCTGGGTGACGACCTTCTGCCGCCGGTCGTCGGGGTGCGGCTCCAGCCGGACGAGCCCCTTCGCCTCCAGCATGGCCACGATGCGCGTCATCGACGGCGGCTGCACATGCTCCTTGCGGGCCAGCTCCCCGGGGGTCGCGTGGCCGCAGCGGGCGAGGGTGCCGAGCACCGACATCTCGGTAGGGCTCAGCGACTCGTCGACCCTCTGGTGCTTGAGGCGGCGGGAGAGGCGCATCACGGCGCCCCGCAGGGCGCTCACGGCGGCAGCGTCGTCGCCGCGGGACAGGTCCGGCATGTTTGTTAGCGTAACTCATTACCCTTTCTAAGGAAAGCCGCGCGAGACGGACGTATCCATATCACCCATACGAGTGAGTACCCGCGGGAAAACGACGCACCTGACGGGTGTCTGCGGGGACGGTGTCCTCATGGGATCGCGAGTGCTCAGCCTGCGGCTGGACGACGAACTGCTGGAGCGCATCCGGCAGCACGCGGCGAAACGCGGCATGAGCGTCCAGGACTACGTCGTCCGGACGCTCGTCCGTGAGGATTTCGACGAACGCTTCCAGTCCTCGGTCGATGCGACGGAACGTCTCGGCGGCTGGGGCGCCACGGCGGCGGAGGCGGCCGACGGATCCCCCGCGGCGCGCGGCTGACCCCGCCCGGCGGGCCGCCCCGGCGCCCTCGGCGCACCCCCGCCCCGCTCCCCCGGAAGCCGTTTGCCCCCGCGGCGGCGGACCGCTAGCTTCGGCCGGTCGCGCGCGGGGTGCGGCCGGAAGGCGAGGAGCGCGGGCGTGACGGTGTCCAGGGAGCCGCTCGGGCGGCGGTTCAACCGGCTGTGGGCGGCGTACACCGTCAGCGCCTTCGGCACCCGGCTCGCGTTCAACGCGCTGCCGCTGACCGCCCTTCTGCTGCTGCACGCCGGGCCCTCGCAGGTGGCGGCGTTGTCGGCGGCGGGCGCCGCGGTCGGGGCGCTCGCCGCGGTACCGCTCGGGCCCTGGGTGGAGCGGCGCCGCAAACGGCCGGTGATGATCGCGACGGACCTGGTGCGGTGCGCGGCGATGCTGAGCGTCCCCGCCGCCTACGCGCTGGGCCTCCTCGGCTTCGGCCAGCTCCTGGTGGTCTCCGTCGCGGTCGGCGCCGCCGACATCGCCTTCGCGGCGGCGAGCGGCGCGTTCCTGAAGTCGCTGCTGCCGCCCGAGCACCTGCTGCGCGCCAACGGGCGGCTGGAGGCCACCACCTGGACCACCACCATGCTCGGCCCGCCGCTCGGCGGCGCCGCGGTCGGGGTGCTGGGCCCGATGCTGACGGTGACGGTGGACGCGGTCAGCTATCTGCTGTCGGCGCTGGGCTTGCGGGCGGTCGGGAACGGCGAGGTCCGGCCGGGCGACGTCCCGGGACCGCGTACGGAGGGGACATCCGGCGGGGACGCGGGGCGGCGGCAGGCGGACGAGGCGGCGGAGAGGGCGGCGGGCGGCCCGGCACCGGACGCCGCCGTCGGGGCCCCGGCCCGCGCCCGGGCCCGCGTCGCCGATCTGCTCACCGGCTGGCGGTTCCTGCTGGCCGATCCGGCGCTGCGGCCGCTCTTCCTCAACTCCATGCTGGTCAACGGACTGATCATGACGACCGAGCCGCTGCTGACCGTGCTCCTCGTCGACCGGCTGGGCTTCGCGCCCTGGGCGTACGGGCTGGCCTTCGCGCTGCCCTGTGCGGGCGGGCTGCTCGGCTCCCGGCTGGCCCGGCCGCTGGTGGCGCGGTACGGGCGCCGGAAGGTGCTGCTCACCACGGGGGTGCTGCGGGTGTGCTGGCTGCCGTGGCTGGCGCTGACCGGGCCCGGGGTGGGCGGCTTCGCGCTGGTCGTCGCCGTCGAGCTGGCGATGATCTGCTGCATCGGGGTCTACACCCCGGTGCTCGTCACCTACCGGCTCGAACGGATTCCGGCGGACCGGGTGGCGCGGGTGCTGGCCGCGTGGTCGGTGACGTCCCGGGCGTCCATCGCGGCGCTGACCGCGCTGGGCGGTCTGCTCGCCGCCGTCGCCGGGCCGCGGGCCGCGCTGCTCGCCGCCGGGCTGCTGATCCTCACCACCCCGCTGCTGCTGATCGGCGCCGCCCGCACGGTGCGCGACCCGGCCCCGGAAACGCCGGAGGTGCCGGCCCGCTGACGCGGCGGCCGGCACCTCCCCGGGGGCGCGGGGCGTTACTTCCCGAGCAGCTGCTCGATCGGGTTGAGCAGGAAGTACACCAGGAAGCAGAGGCCCACGGCGTTGAGCAGCCAGGGGATCTCCCGGAAGCGGCCGGTGGCGGTACGCAGCAGGATGAAGGCGAGCACGCCGATGCCGATGCCGTTGGTGATGCTGTAGGTGAACGGCATCGAGATCATGGTGAGGAACGCCGGGATGGCGACGGTGAAGTCGCCCCAGTCGATGTCCCGGACGTTGGACGCCATGATCAGGAAGCCGACGACGATCAGCGCGGGCGTCGCCGCCTGGGCGGGCACCACGGTCGCCAGCGGGGTGAAGACCAGTGCGAGCAGGAAGAGCCCGCCGGTGACGATGTTCGCCAGGCCCGTGCGGGCGCCCTCGCCGACACCGGCGGTGGACTCGACGAAGCAGGTGTTGGCGGAGGCGGAGCCGAGACCGCCCGCCGCGACGGCGATGCCGTCGACCATCAGGATGCGGCCCATGCCGGGCAGATTGCCCCTCTCGTCGGTCAGTCCCGCCTCCTCGCCGACGCCGATGATGGTGCCCATCGCGTCGAAGAAGCCGGAGAGCAGCACGGTGAAGACGAAGAGGCAGCCGGTCAGCAGGCCGACCTCCTTGAAGCCGCCGAAGAGGCTGATGTGGCCGATGAGCCCGAAGTCCGGCGCGCCGACGATCTTGTCGGGGACGTTCGGGACGGCGAGCCCCCAGGCGGCGTCCGGGATGGTGGCGACGGCGTTGATGACGATCGCGACGACGGCCATCACGACCATGCCGATCAGGATCGCGCCCTTGGTCTTACGGACCACCAGCATGAACATCAGCACCAGGCCCAGCACGAAGACCAGCACCGGCCAGCCCTTGAGCTGACCGCCCTGGCCCAGACCCATCGGCACGGTGGTGTGCGCGGCGTCCGGGTTGCGGCTGACGAAGCCCGCATCGACCAGGCCGATCAGCGAGATGAACATGCCGATGCCGATGGCGATGGCGCGCCGCAGCCCCGGCGGGATGGCGTCCATGACGCGCTGCCGCAGCCCGGAGGCGACGAGGATCATCAGCACCAGACCGGCGAGGACGACCATGCCCATCGCGTCCGGCCAGCTCATCTTGGGGGCGAGCTGGAGGGAGACGACGGCGTTGATGCCCAGACCCGCGGCGATGGCGATCGGGACGTTGCCGACGACGCCCATCAGGACGGTGCTGAGACCGGCCATCAGCGCGGTGGCGGTGACCAGCTGCCCGTTGTCGAGGTGGTGGCCGTATTTGTCCACGCCCGCGCCGAGGATGATCGGGTTCAACACGATGATGTAGGCCATCGCGAAGAAGGTCGCCAGGCCGCCGCGGAGTTCGCGGCCCACCGTCGAGCCCCGCTGGGAGATCTTGAAGAAGCGGTCGAGCCCGTTCTTGGGCGGGTGGCCTGGGCTCCGAAGAGCATTTTCGACCGGTGTGGTGGCCGAGGACGACATGGGCGGGACCTCAGTGGTACGGGCCTGGGGAAGGCGCGGGGCAGCGGCCCGGGTGATCCCGGGACGGGGGCACGGACAGTAACTTTCCCGATCAGTTTGGAGCAATCAACGATTCAAACCAGTCAGACCCGGAAGAGTTCAGTATGAATAAACAATTCGTTGATCGCTATCTTCGCGCGTAGACCCCTGCGCCACCCGGCCGCCCCCGGCCCGCCGGAACCGGCCACGGCCGGGCGCGGGCCCGCCGGACGGCCCCCGTAAGCTGGGGCCCATGTGGAAGAAGTCCGAACTGCGCGCGGCTCCGGCGCCCCTGGAGGGGCCGGTCGTCGGCACGATCACCGGCGGCACCATCATCTGGTTCGTCCTCTTCCTCGGCCAGTTGCCCTTCTATCCGCTCTTCGCCCGGAACGGCCACGCCTGGTGGGTGTGGACCTGCCTGGCCGGTGGCGCCCTCGGCTGCCTGGGCATCTGGTACGTCCGCAAGCGGGACGCCGCCATCAAGCGCGCCGCCGAGGCGGCCACCGAGGCCACCCCCGACGCCGCCTGATCCACCGCAGCCCGCCCCCCGGCGGGTGCACCGCGCCCCGCCCCCGTACCGTCGAACCATGACGCAGTGGGCGAAACCCGGCGGTGGTCCGGAATCGGACAGCAGCAGCTCCGGAGGGCCGGACGGGACAGGCGCCGGTGCGGCGCCGGGGAGTGACGGCGGGCCACCCGCGCATCCGGGGCTGAGCGCCGCCGAGGTCGCCGAGCGGGTCGCCCGCGGCGAGGTCAACGACGTACCGGTGCGCTCCTCGCGCTCGGTGGCGGACATCGTGCGGGCCAACGTCTTCACCCGCTTCAACGCCATCATCGGCGTCCTCTTCGTGATCATCCTGATCGTCGGGCCGATCCAGGACGGGTTGTTCGGCTTCGTCATCATCGCCAACACCGGCATCGGCATCTTCCAGGAGCTGCGCGCCAAGCGGACGCTCGACAACCTCGCGGTCGTCGGGGAGGCGAAGCCGACCGTCCGGCGCGACGGGCGGGCGGGCCCGCTCTCCACCTCCGCGGTGGTCCTCGACGACGTCATCGAGCTGGGGCCCGGGGACAAGGTCGTCGTGGACGGCACCGTCCTGGAGGCGGACGGCATGGAGGTCGACGAATCGCTGCTGACCGGCGAGGCGGACCCGGTGCTGAAGCGGCCCGGCGACCCGATGATGTCCGGCAGCTTCGTGGTGGCGGGCGGCGGCGCGTTCCGGGCGACCCGGGTGGGCCGGGAGGCGTACGCGGCGCAGCTCGCCGAGGAGGCCAGCCGCTTCACGCTGGTCCACTCCGAACTCCGCTCGGGGATCAGCAAGATCCTCACCTATGTGACCTGGATGATGATCCCGACCGCGCTCGGGCTGATCCTCAGCCACCTCTTCACCCTGCACATGGCGGGCGACGACGCGGTGCGCCGGATGGTCGCCGGGATCGTGCCGATGGTGCCCGAGGGGCTGGTGCTGCTGACGTCGGTGGCGTTCGCGATCGGGGTGATCCGGCTGGGGCGCAAGCAGTGCCTGGTGCAGGAGCTGCCCGCGATCGAGGGGCTGGCCCGGGTCGACGTCGTCTGTCTGGACAAGACCGGGACGCTCACCGAGGGCGGTATGGACGTCAGCGCGCTACGGCCGCTGAACGGCGCCGACGAGGGGCGGCTGCGGCAGATCCTCGGCGCGCTCGGCGGCGCCGACCCGCGGCCGAACGCCTCCCTGCTCGCGCTGATCGAGGCGTTCCCCGCACAGGACGGCTGGCGGTGCAGCGCCGCGCTGCCGTTCTCGTCCGCCCGCAAGTACAGCGGCGCGGTCCTCGACGACCCCGCGGGCGGCCGTACGACCTGGCTGCTGGGCGCGCCCGATGTGCTGCTGCCGCCCGGCGATCCGGCGCTCGCCGAGACCGAGGAGCTGAACGCCGAGGGGCTGCGGGTGCTGCTGCTGGCCCGCACCGCGCGGGAGCTGGACGATCCGGCGCTCGCCCGGGACGTGGAGGCGGCGGCGCTGGTGGCGCTGGAGCAGCGGGTGCGGCCGGACGCCGGGGCGACGCTGGCGTACTTCGCCGAGCAGGACGTGACCGCCAAGGTCATCTCCGGCGACAACGCGGTGTCGGTGGGCGCGGTCGCCGGGCGGCTGGGGCTGGCCGGGGCGGCGGCGCCGGTGGACGCGCGGGAGCTGCCGGACGCGCCGGAGACGATGGCCACGGCGGTCGAGGAGGGCACGGTCTTCGGCCGGGTCACCCCGCGGCAGAAGCGGGACATGGTCGCCGCCCTCCAGTCGCGCGGCCACCATGTCGCGATGACCGGCGACGGCGTCAACGACGTCCTGGCGCTGAAGGACGCGGACATCGGCGTCGCGATGGGCTCCGGTTCGGAGGCGACGCGGGCGGTGGCGCAGATCGTGCTGCTCGACAACAGCTTCGCCACGCTGCCGTCGGTGGTCGCCGAGGGCCGCCGGGTGATCGGCAACATCACCCGGGTCGCCACCCTCTTCCTGACGAAGACGGTCTACTCGGTGCTGCTGGCGCTCCTGGTGGCCTGCTGGCAGATCCCGTACCCGTACCTGCCACGCCATCTGACGCTGCTGTCGACGCTGACCATCGGCGTCCCGGCGTTCTTCCTGGCGCTGGCGCCGAACAAGGAGCGGGCGCGGCCGCACTTCGTCCGCCGGGTGATGCGGTACGCGGTGCCGTCCGGGCTGATCACCGGCGTCGCCGCGTTCGTGACGTATCTGCTGGCGCGCCACCACTACACCGGGCCGGACGCGCTGCCCGCCGAGACCAGCGCGGCGACGCTGACACTCTTCCTCACCGCGATGTGGGTGCTGGCGATCATCGCCCGCCCCTACACCTGGTGGCGGATCGCGCTGGTCACGGCGATGGGCGGGGCCTTCCTGATCGTGCTGGTGGTGCCGTGGCTCCAGCACTTCTTCGCACTGCGGCTGGTGGGCACGGCCCTGCCGTGGACGGCGGTGGGCATCGCGGTGGTCGCCGGGCTCACGCTGGAGCTGGTCTGGCGGCGGCTGGGGCGGACGATGCCGTGAGGGCGGGGCGGGCGGTGCCTTCCGGGCGCCGCCCGACCCGCTCCCCCGCCGTCCGGTCCGTCGGCTCAGTCCTGCTGTTCCACGTCGTCGCCGGGACCGCCAAAGAGCCGGTCGTTGCCCGGACCGCCGTACAGCTGGTCGTTGCCGCTGTTGCCGTACAGGACGTCGTCGCCCGCGCCGCCGTGGAGGATGTCGTCGCCGGGACCGCCGTAGAGGGTGTCGTCGCCGTCGTCGCCCGAGAGGTTCTGGTCGCCGGGACCGCCCTTGAGGACGTCGTCGCCGGGACCGCCCTCGGCGAAGCCGGAGTCGCCGTTCACCTCGATGGTGTCGCGGCCCTCACCGCCGAGGACGGTGGCCGCCTCCCCCCACCGTGATCCGGTCGTCGCCCGCACCGCCGAGGACCGAACTGCCGTCGGCGGGCCCGGAGGTGGTCAGGGTGTCGTCGCCGTCACCGAGCAGGACGCGGTTGAAGTGGTACGTGTCGCCCACGGTGTTGGCCAGCCCGACACGGTCGTCGCGGTCGCCGAGGTCCATCGTCAGCGCGGCGTACGGGTCCTGGCTCTCGACGGTGGCGACGGTGCAGCGGACCTTGGTGGGGTCGGCGGCGTCCGGGTGGGCGCAGCCGTGACCCGCGGTGACGGGCACCCGGTCGTCGATCACATAGGCGAGGCGGGTGTGGTCGTCCCCGTCGTACGTCTCGGTGACGGTGGCGTCGTTGCCCTGGCCCGGGGCGGCGGTGTAGGTGAGTTCCCGGCCGTTGTCGGCGACGGCGGCGGTGGCCCGCGGCGCGGCGGCGACGGCGCTCGGGGCGGTGGCCCCGGCGGCGAGGACGAGGGCGAGGGCGGCCGCGGCGCGGAGCGCCGGGCGGCCGGTGGTGGAGGAGAGCATGGCGGACACCTTCGTGAGGCGGTGGCGGGCCCACCGCGGGTAAGTCCGCAGGTCTATCCGGCGGGGTTGGCGGAAGCGTGAACTCCCTTGCGCCGTATGTCCGTTCTGCGTCACAGCCGTGCTACGGCGCCCGGGCGCGGGAACGGCCGCCCGGGCGCCGTATCAAGCGGGTCACAGTGGCCGCGGGCGGCTGGCGTCCCCGCCGCCGCGCCGCCTAGGGTCCCTGCCCATGGCTTTCTCCACGGGGGACCTCACCCACGAGGTACTGGCACGCTCGCACCACTACCACCACACCTACCACTCGTCCGGCGGCAGCTCCGGGCCGATCCAGTGGTGGGGCTGGCTCCTCCTCGCGATCGGCGCGGGCGCGCTGATCTGGGGAGTGGTCAAGAAGTTCACCGGATGACGCGCTGACGCCCGGTACGCGACGTGGGGCGGCCCCGGCTCCGGCCGGGTGCCGCCCCACGTCGCGTCCGTCGGCGCCGGTCAGTCGAACCAGCGGGCCCGCGCCAACTCCTCGCCCCGGTCCGGGTCCTCCAGCAGGGCGGCGACCTCGAAGCGGCGGGGCCACTGACCGGCGGCCCAGGCCAGTCCGGCGGCCACGCCCTCCAGCGTCGCCGCGTGCAGCGCCCCGTCCGGCGTCAGCCGCCAGTCCAGCTCGCTCTCGCCGTCGCCGTCGCCGACCAGCAGCTCCTCGTGCTCGGTGTACGCCTCGGGGGTGGCAGGCCCCAGCAGCGCCCGGACCTCGTCGGGCACCGCGTGGCGGACGCCCTCGGAGCGCACCTCGGCCGCCACCGCCTCGCTCAGCCGGGACACCTGGAGGAGTTCGGCGAGCGCCGCGGCGCGGTCCGGGGCGACGGGCAGCAGCGCCTGCCCGGCGACCAGCGGCATCAGGTCCGGCGCGTCGGCGACCAGCGCATCGGCCGCGTCGACCACCCGCACCTCGCCGCCGGGCCCGCCGTCGGCGTCCGGGACGACCGCGCGCAGCGCGTCCGGCAGCGTCACCGCCTCCGGATCGAGCAGCGCCAACGCACCGTGGATCGCGTGGAGTTGGGCGGCCGTGACGGGCAGCTCCGGGGCGGCGAGGCGGCCCAGCAGTTCGGCGGCGCCGCCCGGCTCGTCCAGCAGCGCGGCGAGCGAGGTCCGCACCCCGAGCGCCCGCAGCACCTGCGGATCGACGTCCCCGGCATCGGCCGCCTCGTACAACCCGGCGAGCAGCGGATCGCCGCCCGCGGAGCGGAGTCCGGCCGGGTGCCGCCCGTCGAGGACCGGGTGGCCGCGGAGCCACCAGGCGGTGTACGGGCGGACGGATTCCGTGGTGCCGTCCGGCAGCAGGACCCGTACGGGGGCGGTCAGCGCGTCGCGCAGCGGCGGTTGGGAGAGCAGGGCGAGCGCCTGCGGCCAGGCGTCGTCGTCGACGAGGTCGAGATCGCGGACGGCGATCAGTTCGGTGACGACCGGCGGGACGGGGGCGTCGGGCAGGGCGTCGAGGATGTCCTCGCACCAGACGTCGACGGCGTCGAGCAGCCCGGCGTCGTCCGGTTCGGCGAAGTCGCCCTCGCGCGGCTCCAGTTCGTCCGGGTCGAGGACCACATCGGTGGCACGGACCAGCGCGAAGGCGGCCAGCACCCCGACGGCGGTCAGCGGCTGCTCGCCCCAGCGGTCCACCAACTCCGCGTCGCAGGCGGCGAGTTCACCCGCACGGAGGACCTGCTCGAAGGCGCTGCCGGGGTAGACCAGCTCACCGGCGGGGGCCAGTTCGCCGTCCTCGTCGGGGAGGGCGAGCGCGGCCAGCCACGGTTCGTCGCCGGGCGCGAGGTGGGCGTCGCGGACCAGCCCGAGGACGGTCTCGGCGATCTCGTCGGCGCCGGGCGGCGCGCCCGGTCCGTCCGGGTCGGCGAGCAGGTCCCAGGCGTCCTCGTCGGCGTCGAGGGAGCCCGCGACCGCCGCCCTGACCTGCGGCGTCGTCAGGACCGCGCGGGGCGAGGCGGGCACCGCGCCGAGCTTCTCCAGCAGCGGGTGGACCGCGTCGGGGTGCGCGACCTTCAGACCGAGGCGGGTCAGCGTGGCGTAGCGGGTGGCCGCGCCGTCGGCGGTGTCCGCCGCGTCCTGACCGGGCACCGGCAGCAGCACCTGCCGCGGGCCGAGCGTGGTGCGGACGGCGCCGGGGTGGCCGTCCGGGGCGGCCAGCGGGACGGGCAGCCCGGAGAGCCGGTCCGGGTCGGTGCCGGACAGCGCGTCGTACAGCCGCCACCACCAGGACGGATCGCGTTCGACGCCCGCCAGCCGGTCGATCATCTCGCCGAGCGGGACCCGGTTGATACCCAACGCCCGCAGCTCCGGGCGGCGTTCGAGTCCGGCGGGGAGCAGGGTGGGGAAGAGTTCGGCGAGGACGGCGACGGTGGCGGCGCCGCCGCCCTCCAGGACCTCCGCGTCTACGGGTCGCAGACCGTCGCGGGCCGCGCCGCCGGGCTCGTCCCAGGCGTCCTCGGGTGCGGCGGGCGGCGCGGTGGCCGGGGCGGCGGCGGGCAGGAACTGCGTCCGGGGCAGCAGCTCCAGGATCTTTCCGCGGAGTTCCCCGTCGATACCGCCCTTGCCGAGCGGGCCGGGCACCAGGTCCAGGGCGGCGGTGGTGAGCGGACGCCAGGCGCCGAGCAGGGCGGCGTAGGCGGTGGCGGCGCGCGTCACCAGGAAGTCGGCGAGCGGGCCGGGCGCGACATGGCGGCGGGTCGGCTCCAGCGGGAACGACGCGATGAGCAGCGCCGGGAGGCCCATCGGCTCGTCCGTCGGCGTCGGCGCGTGCACCACGGGCGCGGTGCCGGGCGCCGCCGGGTTGCCGTCGGCGTCCACGGGCACCGCCCAGGTCACCGACCAGACCGGACGCAGCCGTTCCTCGACCGGGCGGTCGGCGAGGAGCGCGGGCTCCAGCGGGCCGCCGTCGGTGACGACGCGCCAGCGGGTGTCGCCGCGCTCACTGTCCTCGATCCGGACCAGCTCGCCGTCGCTCGCGCGGTGCAACTCCCGTACGCCGTCCGGGGTTTCGACGACGATCTCGGCGAGTCCGGGGAGGGTCAGCAGCAGCGCGGCGTCGATTCCGGCGAGCAGCCGCTCGGCGAGGGCGAGTGCGGCGCCGTCGCGCAGCGGCAGCACCACGGCGGTGTCGTACCCGTCGGGGGCGGTGCCCTCGGCGGGCAGCGGCAGGCGCAGCAGCGGGACATGGCCGTCGCGGCGGCGCAGTTCGCCGCCGAGCCCGGGGCTGTGCGCGGCGATCTCGCGGGTCAGCTCGCGCGCCTCGGCCAGCGACCAGCGGACGCCGCCGGTGCGGCCGATCAGCGCCGGCTCGTCCGAGACCGACAGCACGGCGGCGAAGCCGACGCCGAACCGGCCGACCGCGCCGCTCTCCACGCTCGCCTCGCGCTTCGCGGAGGCGCGGAGGGTGGCGAGCGATTCGACGCCGGTGGCGTCCAGCGGGGCGCCGGTGTTGGACGCGACGAGGACGGCGGGGGCGTCGCCGTCCGCCGGGTGCAGGGTCAGCCGCAGACGGCCGGGGACACCGGCGCGGGCGGCGGCGTCGGCGGCGTTCTGCGCCAGCTCCACGGCGAGGCGGTCGCGGTAGCCGCCGAGGGCGAGGTCCTCCTCGGCGTTGGCGTCCTCACGGAAGCGGGCGGGGGAGGCGGCCCATGCCTCCAGTACTCCGCGCCGCAGCCGTGAGGTGCCGAAGGGGTCTGCGCCCTCGGGCTCCCCGCGGACCAATGGCGTACCGGTCACTTGCGTCTCCGCTCTACGGGTCGTTGGTCTGACCGTAGCGTGGGGGGTGGGGTGGGTGGGGGCGAGGGCTTGGGCCGCGGTGCGTGGTGGGTGCGGTGGCGGGGGCGGCCCGTGTCCTCGGGAGGGGGGAGAGAAGAAAAGAAGAAAAAACGGGGCTAGCTGTGGCCCAGTTCTTCCGTGGGGGTGGTGTCTTCCACGGAGCCGCCGGTGGGTTCGGGGCGGAGGGTGAGGGGGTCGATGATGGTTTCGTCGACGACCGGGGTGGCGGGGCGGGGCGGGGCGGGCATGACGGCGGCTTCGGAGTGGCCGCCGCAGCCGTACGAGAGGGAGACGACGCGGCCGTCGGCGGGGGAGAACTCGTTGGCGCAGACGCCGAACGCCTGGCGCAGGGAGCCGGCGAGCGGGGTGAGGAAGCCGCAGGAGACGCAGGTGGCGGGGGCCGCCTGGGCCATCGCGGTACGGGCGCCGAAGGCTTCGTCCCAGCGGTCGGCCGCCTCGTGCAGGCCGTAGCGGGAGAGCACGCGGGCGCGGCGCATCCCCAGTTCGTCGGCGAGGGAGGCGAGGTCGCCGCGGGCGGGGACGGGCTGGACGGCGGGTGAGCCGGGGACGACGTCGGCGTCCTCGGTGTCGGCGATCTGCGCGATCTCCGCGGTCTCGGCGGGCAGGTCCGCGGCGAGGGCGGAGTTGGGCGGCGGGGTGTCCTCGCCGGTGTAGCCGGGCTCCAGGCGGAGGTCCTCGGCGTCGGTGGGCAGCAGGTCGCCGGGGCCCATGTCGCCGGGGCGCAGCCGCTCGCTCCACGGCACCCACTCGGGGGCGAGGACGGCGTCCGGGCCGGGCAGCAGCACCGACTCGTCCAGCGTGACGATCTTGGCGCGGGAGGCGCGGGCGACGGTGACGGCCCAGCGCCAGCCGCGGTAGCCGGGCTCCTTGCAGGCGAAGAGGTGGGTGACGACGCGGTCGCCGTCGGCGACGGCCTCCAGGTGCTCGCCGACCATGCCCGGCAGCGCGGTCTCCTCGGCCGCCGCACGGGCGAGGTCGACCGCCTCGGCGCACAAGCGGTCCGGGGTACGGCTTCGCATCGCAGCACTCACAAGAATCGATTCTCTCTTCCACGCCGTCTCACGGGTGCGCCAGCCGGAGCTGTCCTGTCCTTGTCCGGACGACCGGCGGGGCGGGGCGGGCGGAGCGGACCTGGGGACCGCGTCGACGTCCGCGCCCGATCGCTTGGGTCGAGCGCACCTCTCACGACCCATTCTGAGGGATCGCGCAAAGGCGCGCGGCCATGGACGACCGCCGGTGGCGCGCTACACACGCTACCCCTTCGTTCGCGGACGACCCCTCGGCGGGAGCGGCAAATGTGATCACCGGGGTCCGCCGGTGGCGGCGGGAGGGGCGCGGACCGCCGTCGCCTCGCGCAACAAGCCCGGGAAACCACCAGATAACTGACCAATTCGGGCAGTATGGCCGGGTGGCTGCCGCACGGGCGTCGAAGGGGCCGAGGGGCCCGCGGTTCTCGCGCGCGTCGACCCGGAGCGGGGCGGGGCGCGACCGGGTCCGCCGGGCGGGGCGCTCCGCCGGGCGGGCGCTGCACCGTCCGGTCACCGGCGCGGCCCGCGGCGTACGGCGCGCCACCCATGCGCACGGCGCGGGCGAGACGGGGCTGGGCAAGCTCATCGAACTGCACGCGGTGAACTCCGCGGGCGACATGCTGATCACCGTCGCACTGGCCTCGACGGTGTTCTTCTCCGTCCCGACCGACCAGGCGCGGGGCCGGGTGGCGCTGTACCTCGCGGTGACGATGGCGCCGTTCGCGCTGCTCGCGCCGGTGGTCGGGCCACTGCTCGACCGGGTGCCGCACGGGCGGCGGGCCGCGATGGCCGCCGCGATGCTGGCCCGGGCGCTGCTGGCGCTGACGATGTCGGGCGCGGTCGCCACCGGGGGCCTGGAGCTGTATCCGGCGGCGCTGGGCGTGCTGGTCGCGTCGAAGGCGTACGGGGTGGTGCGCAGCGCGGTGGTGCCGCGGTTGCTGCCGCCGCGCATCTCGCTGGTCAAGGCCAATTCGCGGGTGACGCTCGCCGGGCTGCTGACGACCGCGGTGGCCGCGCCGCTGGGCGCCGGGCTGCATCTGATCGGGCCGATGTGGCCGCTCTTCGGCGCTTTTCTGGTGTTCTGCGGCGGCACCTTCCTCTCGTTCACGCTGCCGCACACGGTCGACTCGGCGAAGGGCGAGGCCCGCGCGCGGCTGGCGTCCGGCGGGGCGGGGCGGCGGCCGGGGCTGCGGACCGTCGGCCCGTCGGTGCTGCACGGCCTCCAGGCCAACGCCACGCTCCGCGCCCTGTCCGGGCTGCTCACGTTCTTCCTCGCGTTCCTGCTGCGTGAGCACCCGCTGGACGGGCTGGGCGCCGCGACGTCGCTGGGGCTGGTCGCGGTCGCGGCGGGCGGCGGCAACGCGCTGGGCACCGCGGTCGGCGCCTGGCTGAAGGCGCGCGGCCCGGAGCGGATCGTCGCCGGGGTGCTGGGCGTCGCGCTGGCCGCGGCGGTGGCGGCGGCGGTCGGGTACGAGCCGCTGTCGCTGGTGGTGGTGCCGGTGGCGGCGGCGTGTGCGGGGCTCTGCCAGGCGCTGGGGAAGCTGTCGCTGGACGCGATGATCCAGCGGGACGTCCCGGAGACCGTCCGCACCTCCGCGTTCGCCCGGTCGGAGACGGTGTTGCAGCTGTCGTGGGTGGTCGGCGGCGCGATCGGCATCGCGCTGCCGCTCTCCGGCGAGGTGGGCATGGTCGTCGCGGCGGCGCTGGTGACGCTGGGCGCGCTGGTGTCCGTACGGGGTCTGCTGGGCGCGGCCCGGCGTGGCGGGCGGGCCCGGGCGCGGGTGCGGTGAGGGCGGTCGCCGCCGGGTGCGGGCGGTCTCCGGCGGCGGGTCCGGGCGCCGGGCGCGGGTGCTGCGCACGGGGGCGGCGCGGGGCGGCACGCCGTACCCGGGCGTGGTCCGCGCCGGGGCGCCAGATAGCCTGCCCGTCATGACCGCTGCGATGATCTCCTGGGGCAAGGGCCGCCGTGCCGCTGCCGCCATCGGTGCCGTGTCCCTGGGCCTCGTCACCCTCTCCGCCTGTGAGAAGCCGACCGACCTGGCGACCGTGACCGTCGGCTCCACGACCGTCACCGCCGAGGCCACGCCCGGCTGCGACGGCGACGGCAAGCTGCTGAGCAAGAAGCAGGTCGAGACCTGCATCTCCAAGAACGGTGGCAAGACCATCACCGTCCAGCCCGGTGAGCGGGTCCGCGTCGGGGTGACGCCGGACGTCGCCAAGTCCGGCTGGATCGTCATCGGCGGTGGCCCCGTGATGCGGGAGGCCAGCACCCAGACGTACCGCTCCTTCGACGCGGACACCCTCTTCATGCAGCAGAACCCGCAGACCGGCCAGACCACCTACAGCCGGTCGGTCACGCTCCAGGTCGCGGAGCTGGGCAAGGGCGAGGGCCCCAAGACCATGTGGCACTTCAACCTGAAGCAGAAGGACTGAGCCCGCTGATCCGGGCGAGCGCGGGGCGGGCCGGCTGATGCGGGTACTCGTCGTCACGGCGGTGGCCGCCGAACGCGACGCGGTGTGCGCCGCGGGCGGTCCGTACACCCCGCGCGCCCTGCCCGGCGGCCTCGCGCTGCACCGCGACGGCGCGGCGTCGGGCCCCGCCGTCGACGTGCTCGCCGCCGGTGTCGGTCCGGCCGCCGCCGCTGCCGGTACGGCCACCGCGCTGACCGCCGCCGCGCTGGACGGCGCGCCGTACGCCCTGGTGATCTCCGCCGGGATCGGCGGCGGCTTCGCGCCCGCCGCCCCGCTCGGCTCGGTGGTCGTCGCGGACACGCTCACCGCCGCCGACCTGGGCGCCGAGACGCCCGAGGGCTTTCTGCCGGTGACGGAGCTGGGCTTCGGCACGGTCACCCACCGCCCGGACCCGGCGCTGGTCCGGGCCGTCGCCACCGCCTGCGGGGCGCGCAGCGGCCCGGTGCTGACGGTGTCGACGGTGACGGGCTCCGCGGCGCGCGCGGCGGAGCTGACGGCGCGCCACCCCGGTGCGCTGGCGGAGGCCATGGAGGGCTTCGGCGTCGCCGAGGCGGCCGTGGCGCACGGCGCGGGCGTGCTGGAGATCCGTACGGTCTCCAACGCGGTCGGGCCCCGCGACCGGGCGGCTTGGCGCATCGGCCCGGCGCTCACCGCGCTGACCGGCGCGTTCGCGGCGTTGCCCGCCGCACTGCGCGCCCTGTGACACCCCGGCCCGGCCACCGCGCCGGGCCCTTTCGCGAGGAGGACCCGTGACCCGGCCGCTGGACATCGCCTATTCGCCGTGCCCCAACGACACCTTCGTCTTCGACGCCTGGGCGCACGGCCGCGTCCCCGGCGCGCCGGAGCTGTCGGTGACCTTCGCGGACATCGACGTCACCAACGGCATGGCCGAGCGCGGTGAGTTCGATGTGCTGAAGGTGTCGTACGCGGTGCTGCCGTGGGTCCTTCAGGAGTACGCGCTGCTGCCGTGCGGCGGGGCGCTGGGCCGCGGCTGCGGGCCGCTGGTGCTGACCCGCGAGGGCGGCGACGCGGCGGGGCTCGCCGGGAAGACGGTGGCGGTGCCCAGCGAGCGCTCCACGGCGTATCTGCTGTTCCGGCTCTGGGCGGCGGCCGAGGTGCCGGGCGGGGTCGGGGAGATCGTGGTGCTGCCGTTCCACGAGATCATGCCGGCGGTCCGCGACGGCAAGGTCGATGCGGGGCTGGTCATCCACGAGGCCCGCTTCACCTACGGGAACTACGGCCTGACCTGCCTGGCCGACATGGGCGAGCACTGGGAGCGCACCACCGGGCTGCCGATCCCGCTGGGCGCGATCATCGCGAAGCGGTCGCTGGGCGAGGAGACGCTGCGGCGGCTGGCGGACGCGGCGCGGACGTCGGTGCGGATGGCGTGGGACGACCCGGAGGCGTCGCGTCCGTACGTCCTCGGGCACGCCCAGGAGATGGATCCGGCAGTCGCCGACCAGCACATCGGGCTCTATGTGAACGAGTTCACCGCCGACCTCGGCGAGCACGGCTATGCGGCGGTGCGGGGGCTGCTGACCCGCGCGGCGGCCGAGGGGCTGGTGCCGCCCCTCGGCCCGGACGCGCTGACATTCGTCTGATCCGCGCGCTCCGGCCGGGCGCGGCCCCTTCGGGCGCGTGCCCGGCGGGGCGGGTCAGACGTCGAGCTGGTCGGCGACGGCGCGGAGCATTCCGGCGATCTTGCCGCCGTGCGCCTTGTCGGGGTAGCGGCCGCGCTCCAACTGCTGGGTGACGTTCTCCAGCAACGTGGTGAGGTCCTGCACGATCGAGGCGAGTTCGTCGGGCTTACGGCGCTGGGCCGCGGCCACCGAGGGCGCCGGGTCGAGGAGCGTCACGGACAGTGCCTGGTCGCCGCGCTGGCCTGCGACGACGCCGAATTCGACGCGCTGGCCCGGCTTGAGTGCGTCCACGCCGTCGGGCAGCACCGACGAGTGCACGAAGACGTCACCGCCGTCATCGCGGGAGAGAAAGCCGAAGCCCTTCTCGCTGTTGAACCACTTGACCTTGCCGGTAGGCACGTCTGTCCTCGTCCTCGTACTCGTGGGAAAATGCGGGCTGAACTGCTCGGAAAATGCCGAAAGTGCGGAAATTACGGAAACGCTGCCGGGAAAAAACGGGTCTGGATAGCAGTGCAGCGGGTCACCCGGACCCGCCGTCACCAAGGCTAATGCTCCCGCGCGCGGTGACAAGACGTACCGGGCGGTTCCTCGATGTCCGTGGCCCGGACTTACCCTGGTCAGGTGTCTGACGAAACGCCCCGCGACGGGGATCTGCTGGTCCGAATCGGCGCGATCGTGTTCCTCATTGGCGCGCTGGCCACACTGGCCACGATGACCCCACTGTTCATCGGCGCCGAGCCACTGCCGTCGGTCTTCTACTGGGTGTGCATGCTGATGGGCGTGGGCTTCCTGATCTCCGGTGCGGGCGTGGTCCGCTCCGTCCTGGGCCAGCGTCGGCAGGCTCAGGCGGAGGCGGCGTCCTCCGCGACGTAACGGGCCAGCCAGCCGGGGAACGCGGTGAGGTCGTCGAGGACGACATCGGCGCCCGCCGCGCGCAGCTCCGCCGCGCCGCACGGCCCGGAGGCCACCGCGACCGACAGCGCGCCCGCCGCCCGCGCGCCGCGTACGTCGCCGGTGTGGTCGCCGACGTAGACCGTGGCGCCGTGCGCGCGCAGCGCCTCGCCCTTGGCCTCCGCCCACAGGGAGCCGACGAGGATGTCGACGTCCAGGCCCAGGTGGTCGAGGTGGAGCTTGGCGCTGGGCTCGTACTTCGCGGTGACGACGAGTGTGCGGCCACCGGCGGCGTGCACCGCCCGCAGCGCGTCACGGGCGCCGGGCATCGCGGGCGAGGACGCGACCGCGTACTGCGGGTACAGCTGCCGGTACAGCTCGCTCGCCTCGACGACCCGCTCCTCCGGGAACCACTCCCGTATCTCCTGCTCCAGCGGCGGGCCCAGCCGGGTGACCGCGAGGTCGGCGTCGACGGGCACGCCGGTGCGGGCGGTCAGCTCCAGGTAGGTGGCCCGGATGCCGGGGCGGGAGTCGATCAGCGTCATGTCGAGATCGAAGCCGACGGTCAGGGCGGGGGCGGTCGGGTCGGTCGGGGCAGCCATGTCACCCATTGTGCCGGGCACCACCGACAGCGCCGCGAGGCCGCCCGGCCCGGCCCGGTACGAACCCGGGTCGTACCCTTAGCCTTGCCTTACCTAAGAGCGTGCCCCGTGGGGCCCGGTGGTCCGCCGCCCGGGATCCGGGGCACGTGCTGCGCCCGGATATCTCGAAATGGACCCGATGTCAGCCGACCAGGCAAGCCCCCGGAGCGCCGCCCCGCGCCCCGGCGCATCCGGCCCGGGAGGGCGCGCGATGAGCCGGATGCGCGGGCGGCGGCTCGTTCTGACGCTGGCGGCGGTGGCGGCGCTGCTGCTGGCCGTCCTCCTGTCGCTCGCCGTCGGCAGCCGCGCGTTCGCCCCGTCCGAGGTGATCGGCGCGCTGGTGCACGGCGGGGACGGTGACGCCGCGCAGGTGGTGCGCTATCTGCGGCTGCCGCGCACGCTGATCGGCCTGATGGTCGGGGCGGCGCTGGCGATGGCCGGGACGGTGCTCCAGGGCATCACCCGCAACCCGATCGCCGACCCCGGCATCCTCGGCATCAGCCAGGGCTCGTCGGTCGGTGTGGTGCTGGCGATCTCACTGTTCGGGGTGCACACCCTCACCGGCTACGTCTGGTTCGCCTTCGTCGGCGCCGCCATCGCCTCCGTCGTCGTCTACGCCATCGCCACCCGGGGGCGGGGCGGGGCGACGCCGGTGAAGCTGGCGCTGGCCGGGGCGGCGATCAACGCGCTGCTGGTGTCGGTGACGATGGCGGTGTTGACCACGCAGGCGGCGGCGCTGGACGAGTTCCGGTTCTGGCAGGTCGGTTCGCTGACCGGCCGGGACAGCGACGTCGCCGCCCAGATCTGGCCGTTCCTGCTGGTCGGCGCGGTGCTGGTGCTGTCGGTGGCGCGCGGTCTGGACGCCCTGGCGCTGGGTGAGGACGTCGCCCGGGGGCTGGGCCAGAAGGTCGCCGTCGTCCGGATCGTCGGCGGGCTCGGGGCGACGGTGCTGACCGGCGCGGGCGTCGCGGCGGCCGGTCCGATCGCGTTCGTCGGGCTCGCGGTGCCGCATCTGGCACGCGCCGTCGTCGGCAACGACCACCGCTGGGTGCTGCCGATGGCGGCGCTGCTCGGCCCGGTGATCGTGCTGGTCTCGGACACCGTCGGGCGGGTCGTCTTCCCGCCGTCGGAGGTGCCCGCGGGCGTGATGACGGCGCTGATCGGCGTGCCGTTCCTGGTGACCCTCGTCCGTCGGAAGGCGGTGGCCGCATGACCGCCCCCGGAACCCGTGAGGCGGTCGCCGCCCCGGCGCCGCGCCCGGCCACCGGGCACCGGCCCGCCGGTTACGCCGTCGTCGGCACCCGCCGGGTCTCGTTCCTGCTGCACCGCCGGGCGGCGGTCGTCGCCGTCCTCCTCGCCGTGCTGCTGGCCGCGGTGTGCCTGGCGTATCTCTGTGTCGGCGAAGACTTCGTCGCACCCTCCGACGTGCTGGACGTCGTCCTCGGGCGACCGTCGTCGCAGGAACTGGTGGTCGGCACGCTGCGGCTGCCGCGGATGGCCGTGGGGCTGCTGGTCGGCGCGGCGTTCGGGGTGGCGGGCGGGCTGATCCAGACGGTCGCCCGCAACCCGCTGGCCAGCCCGGACATCATCGGCGTCACCCAGGGCGCGGGCGCGCTGACGGTCGGCGCGATGACGCTCGGGGTCACCTCGTACGCGGTGCTGCCGTATCTGTCGGTCGTCGGCGGGCTGCTGGCGGCGGGGCTGGTGTACGTCTTCGCATGGCGCGGCGGGCTGCACGCGACCCGCTTCGTCCTCATCGGTATCGGCTTCGCGGTGGCGCTGCGCTCGGTGATCCAGCTGTTCCTGACGAAGGGCGACTACCTGGTCGCGCAGCAGGCGCAGGTGTGGATGACCGGGTCGCTGAACGGCCGCGGCTGGGCGGAGGCGGCGCCGCTGGGCTGGGCGCTGCTCGCGCTGCTGCCCGCGGTGCTGTGGGCGGCGCGGGCGCAGCGGACGGTGTCGATGGACGACGACACCGCGACGGCGCTGGGCGTCCGGCTGGGCCGCACCCGGCTGGGGCTGGTGGCGCTGGGCGTGGTGCTGGCGTCGATGGCGACGGGGGCGGCGGGCCCGGTGGACTTCGTGGCGCTGCTGGCGCCGCAGATCGCCCGGCGGCTGACCCGTACCGCGCAGATCCCGCTGCTGTGCTCGGCGCTGCTGGGCGCGGCGATCGTGGTGGGCGGCGATCTGCTGGCCCGCAAGCTGTTCGCGCCGACGGAGCTGCCGGTCGGCGTACTGACCGCCGCCGTCGGCGCGCCGTATCTGATCTGGCTGATCATCCGGGGCCACCGCACCCGCACCCGGACGGCGGGCCGTGGCCGCGCCGCCGGCCCCCGTAGTCGTGCCAGCCGTGCCGCAGGAGGAGAAGCGTGACCGAGACCGGCGCAACCACCGCCCCCACGACCGGTGAGCCCGCCCCGAGCCGGCTGACGGCGCGGGAGCTGACGCTGGCGTACGAGGACCGCACGGTCGTCGACGGGCTGGACCTGGACGTGCCGCAGGGCGCGGTGACCGTCGTCGTCGGGCCGAACGCCTGCGGCAAGTCGACGCTGCTGCGCGCCCTGGGGCGGCTGCTGCGCCCGCGGAACGGGGCGGTGTTCCTGGACGGCGCGGACCTGGCGCGGATCCCGACGAAGCAGATCGCCCGGTCGCTGGGGCTGCTGCCGCAGACCCCCGTGGCGCCGGAGGCGATCACCGTCGCGGACCTCGTCGCCCGGGGCCGTCAGCCGCATCAGCACTGGTGGCAGCAGTGGTCGGCACAGGACGAGCGGGCGGTGACGGAGGCGATGGAGCGCACCGATGTCGCGGAGCTGGCCGAGCGCGCCGTGGACGAACTCTCCGGCGGCCAGCGGCAGCGGGTGTGGATCGCGATGGCGCTGGCCCAGGAGACCGATCTGCTCCTCCTGGACGAGCCGACGACGTATCTGGACATCGCCCACCAGGTGGAGGTCCTCGACCTGGTACGCCAGCTCAACCACGAGCGGGGCCGCACGGTCGTCGCCGTCCTCCACGACCTGAACCAGGCGGCCCGCTACGCCGACCATCTGGTCGCGATGCGCGCGGGCCGGATCCTCGCCGAGGGCCCGCCCGCCGAGGTGGTCACCGCGGAGCTGGTGCACGAGGTCTTCGGCCTGGAGGCGGTCGTCATACCGGACCCGGTGACCGGCTCCCCGCTGGTGGTACCGGGGCGGCCGTGGGCGGGCGCGGGGGCCTAGGATGCGGGGTTCGGTCCGGCATGCGGCAGCGCCTCGGTACCATCCCGCCATGATCACTCCTGGCGCTCGCACCACGGTCTTCGACATCGACGGCACCCTCTGTTTCGACGGGCGGACGATCGACAGCCGCATCCTGAGCGCCATCGAGGACTGCGAGAGCGCCGGCCACCAGCTGGTCTTCGCTTCCGCCCGCCCGGTCCGCGACCTCCTGCCCGTTCTTGACGGGGCCTTCCCGGGCGCCACACTGATCGGTGGGAACGGCAGCCTCGTCTCCGTCGGCGGCCAGGTGCGGGCGCGGGCCGCGTTCGGCCCCGGTGAGCTCGGCAAGCTGATGATCGAGGCCGACCGGTTCCAGGCGGGCTACCTCGCCGACGGCCCCTGGGACTACGCCTACACCGGACCGGCCGACCACCCGATCCTCAGCCGCGTCGACCAGGGTCGCCTCGCCCGCCGGGTCGCTCTTGCCGACCTCCCCGCCGTCGTGAAGTTCCTCGTGGTCGAAGCCACCGACATGGACGCCCTCGCCGAGGCGGGCCGCGCGCTCGGGATGAGCGTCAACCACCACCTCGACGAAGCGATCATCGACTTCGCCCCGGGCACCACGAACAAGTGGGAGGCCCTGACCTCGCTGGGGATCGAGCAGTACAACGCCTTCGGCAACGACATCAACGACCTCGACCTGCTCCGCAACGCGCGGCACGGCGTGCGGGTCGGCACCCACCCGGGCCTGGACGACCTCGCATGTGCCACCGTCCCCGCCGACCCGGACGCCATCGCAGCCGAGATCGCCATGCTCGCCTCGGTGACATCTGCGGTCTGACGGCCTGTGCCGTATCAGTGATCACCGAGTCGTCTCACTGATCAACTGATCACCGACCGGGCAGGTACCCCCCGACCACCTGATCAACCTGCCGAAGAGACGCGGCCCGGCGCGCTCCCTAGCGCGCGAAGTCCTGGATCCGGCTGTCCACCGCCTCGATCAGCGGAAGGATGACGTCGCCGGTGCCGCCGGTGTGGATGTCCAGGAAGAACACCACGCCCTCCTGCGGGTCGTTCGAGATCATCCCCTGCGGGTCCGCGATGCCCGCGCGGTGGGCCGCCTCCAGTTGGTGCTTGATCCGCCGCATCCGGCCCACGTCGGCCATCCCGTGGAGCGCGTTCCGGAAGGCCCGTTCGCCACCGGGCTTGCTGAGCTGGAAGAAGGTGCCGCTGACCCGCCGCGAGCGGATGACCGTCACCCGCTTGGGTCGGCTCTTCCCGTCCTGGGGGTCGTAGGTCGCGGCGTACGAGGTCCACGGCGGCACGGGCACGCCCTGCGCCGACGCCTTCTCCATCTCCGCGAGGACGCCCGCCGCGGTCCGCTCGTTGGCGTACATCTTGTAGACGTGATTCCCGCTGATGTAGAGGATCGCCTCGCGGGAACTCTTCCGGTCGCCCTCGCTCAGCGTCACCTCCGGTCCGCCGCCCGACGGGGTGACCGTGGCGCGCTGCACGACGGGGCGGCGCTCCCCGATCACCTGGGACACGGCCGCGTTGCCGGCGCTGCGTTGGAGCGCGCTCACCGCGCCGAACGACAGGTGCTCGGCGCCCGTCGGCCGGGGCGCCGACGACGGCTCCCTCCGGTCCGACGGCTTCGCCGGGCGGACCGTTTCGGGCTGCTGCTTCTTGTCCTTTGCACGCATGGCTCCGGCTTACCCGAAGCGGTCCGCACCGGCCACAGGATCCGAGGCAGACCCCCTGCCCTTTCGGGCCGCGCCGCGGGCCCCTCCGGGGCGGATCCCGGGCGGGAGCCCCGTTCCTCAGACCTCCGCGGAGACCGTGACGAGGACCGGGCCCGACGCCCCCGTCACCGCCCGGATCGCGTCGGCGCACACCTCCGTCGTCCAGGCGGCCACGTCCGTGGACCACTCGGGGGCGGCGCAGCGGAGGGCGAGCGCCGGGCGCAGCCCCTCGGCCTGGACCTGCCCGGCGAGGGGGCGGGCGAGCCCCGGGGTCGTGGCGCGGGCGGGCTTGAGGATCTCCACCGCCATGCGCCCGTGGGTGCGTTCCCGCGCCGCCGCGACGATCTCGGCGGACCGCGCGGCGAGGCGCGCCGACGGCGGTGCGGCGACGGTGACCGTCAGCAAGGCGGCGCCGGACGGGTCGGCGAGGGCGTACCAGTCGGCCGTCTCGGCGAGGGCGACGCGGGCGTCCCCGGCGCGGTGCAGCGGGACGAGGGCGTGGGTGCCGGTGAGGCGGACGGTGCCGATGCGGCGCAGCGCGTCCGCGAGGACCGTGACGACGGGCAGCACCGGGAGGCGGCGGGCGCGCCGCTTCCGGCCCGGGGTGCGTGCGGGCTGCGGCAGCGAGGCGTGCAGCCAGGCGAGTTGGCGGACCGTGCCGTCCTGCGTCCAGTCGCCGTCCGCGTCGTGGTGGTCCCAGAGGTTGTCGGCGGGCGGGTCCGTCAGGGCGGTGGAGCTCCAGGCGAAGGCGGCCGCCCGCTTCACGGCGAGGCCGAAGACGTCCTCGTCGAGGTCGCAGTCGGCGCTCACCCGGTCGATCCAGGGATGCCGCGTCAGCACCCCGTGGAGCCCCACGACGAAGGGGGCGTCGGGGCCGTTGTCGCTCATGCTCGTCCTCGCTCCTGAAACTTTCCGTCGGCCGAACGGGCCGCCGCGCGGGGGCTGTCCGTACGGAAGCCGTCCGCCCGGGCCCGCCGTCCCTGCCGGGACCTCCCCGAGGAGATCAGAAGCCGCCGGTGGACGCGACGGCTCCGTACGGACCGCCGTCCGGCGGGGAGGGTTTCCACGGGGCGCCCCGGTGGCCGACCGTCCCCTACGGGGACCCGGCCCTTACGGGTTCCGGCGTGCGGGCCCGCCCCGTACGGGTATCGGGCCCGTACGGGCGCCCCCTGCGGGTACCTCTACGGGTACGCACCACCGCCCGTCCTCCTCCCCGAGCCGAAAGGGCACTTCATGACCCGCCGTATCGCCCGTCGTGCCGCCACCCGCCACCCGAGCCGCCGGGTGCGGCCGCGTTCCGTCCGCTCCGGGGTCGCCGTGGCCGGGACGGTCGCCGCCGCCCTGGCCCTCGCCGCCTGCGGGAGCGGCGGGTCCGACGCCGGTGACCGCGGGGCCCTGAAGGCGGCCGACTGTCCGAAGCAGCCGGTGACGCACTGGGCACAGCCGTCCCCGGGCGGCGGGCCGCACAAGGTCGCGACGGCGATGGGCGAGGTGACGGTCCCGGCCACGCCGGAGCGGGTGGTGGTCCTGGACACCGCGGAGCTGGACTCCGCCCTCACCCTCGGCGTCAAACCGGTCGGCGCCACCCGCTCCGACGTCGACTCCGGGTTCCTCGACTATCTGCCGAAGGACGACACCGCGGGCATCAAGGACGTCGGGAAGATCGGCGCCCCGAACCTGGAGGCCGTCGCCGCCCTCAAGCCGGATCTGATCCTCACCAACAAGGTCCGCGACGGCCGCAGCTACCGGCAACTCACCCGTATCGCCCCGACGGTGATGACCGAGACGACCGGCTACCCCTGGAAGCAGAACTTCGCCACCCACGCGGCGGCGCTGGGCCGGATCCCGCAGGCCAGGAAGGTCGTCGCCGGGTACGAGGCGCATGTCCGGCAGGTCACCGCGGCGCTCGGCGGGCGGGCGAAGGCGGAGGCCCTGCGGACCAACGTCGTCCGCTTCGTCGAGGGCGCCGACACCCGGGTCTACGGCTGCCAGAGCTACATCGGCACCGTCCTCGACGACCTCGGCACCGGCCCGACGGACGTCGTCGACGGCGCCAAGGACGGCCTGATGACGGAGTTGAGCGCCGAGCAGATGAACCGCGCCGACGCCGACGCGGTCTTCTACGCGAGCTACGGCTCCCCCGACAAGTCGAAGGAGGCGCAGGTCACCAGCGGTCCGCTGTGGAAGAACCTGCGCGCGGTCAAGAACGGCCGCTCCTTCCGCGTGGACGACCAACTCTGGATCCAGGGCATCGGCTACACCGCCGCCGACAAGATCCTCGACGAGGTACGGGAGCGGTTGGCGAAGAGGTGAGGGCGGGCCGGGCGGCGCTCCCCGGGCGCGTTCCCGGGCCGGGGTGGCTCGGTTCCCTCCCGTACGGGAGAAGTCCTAGGGGGCCGGAGGGGCATGCCGTGGGGCGGACCCCGTAAGGGAGATGCCGTAAGGGAGCCCCCGTACGGGCTGATGCCCCCTAGGGGGCGGCCCCGTGAGGGGCGGTCAGGCCGGAACGGGTCTGGTCAGGCCGGTACGGGTCGGTCGTCCCGGAGGGCTCGGGGTGTTACCGGGCCCAGCGCCGCATCCGCCACACCAGGAACACCGCCGAGGCGACGGCGGCGACGCGGACCAGCAGCGGCAGACCGTCGAGGAGGACGGCGCCCATCTTCCCGGAGGCGATCGGGTCGCCCCACCGGCCCGTGGCGCGGCCCCACATCCACACCGCGGCGCCGCCCGCCAGCAGCCCGGGCACGCCGAGCGCGGCGAACTTCGCCTCGTTGTGGGTGAGACGGCGGGAGAGGAACGTCACCGCCCAGCCCGCGGCCAGCGCGAACCAGCTCCCGAGGACCGCACCGGCCAGCAGCAGCACCACGGCGAGCGTCACCACGGGGCTGAGCCGGATCCGGGCGGCCGGGGCCTTCTCGGCGGCCGGTTCCGGAGCGGGTGGTTCCGCCGCGGGCGCCGCCTTCTTCCGGCCGAGGGTGCGGCGCAGCAGCCCCGGCAGCGGACGCCCCGCCTCCGGCGCACCGTCCGCCGCCTTCTCCCCCGCCTCCTCCCCCGCCTGCGCCTTCTCCTTGTCGTCGTCCTCGCCGGGCCGCTTCCAGATCTCCGGGATCTCGATGCCGCCGACGAAGCCGGGCACCGTCTCGCCCGCACCGGACGCCTCCGGCTGCGCCAGCCACCAGTCCACGTCGCCGTCGCCGTCACCCAGTTCGTCGGCACCGGCCAGATGCGGCGGAGCGGCGCCCCCGGGCGCCAGCGTGAACCGGTTCCCCACCCCCTCCCCCGCTCCTTCCTCGGCGCCCTTCTTCCGGAACAGCCCGGACCACTGCCCGGCCCGCGCCCCGTCCCGCGGCCCCGGAACCTTCCCCGCCGCCCTGGACTCCCCCGCAGCCCCCGGCTTCCCCAGCGAGAGACGCCGGTGCGGCCGGTCCGTCCCCGCGGCGCCCGGCTCACCCGTGAGCCCGGCCGCCCCGCCGAACCGTTTACGGGCGGCGGCGCCCTCCGCGTCGGCACCGTCGTCGGCGCGGGACGGCCCGGATACGCCGTCACCGGGCGCCACGGGACCGCCGTCGGCATCGCGCGAGTCGCGGGAGGGGGCGGACGGACGGGAGACGTCGGCCACCTCCGGCCCGTCGGCGGAGCCGGGCCCGTTGGACGGGCCGGACGCGTCGGACGGGCTGGACCTGTCGGACGAGTGGGACGGTGCGGCCGGGGCCGACGGCGCAGCCGGAGCCACCGGTGCGGTGGGCACGACCGGGGCTACCGGTGCGGCCGGAGCCACGGGTGCGGCCGGTGCGGCCGGTGCGGCCGGAGGCATCGGCGTCTCCGGGCCCGGCGCCCCGGCGGACGCCGCGGGCGCCGCGGGCTCCGTCGATCCGCCTCCCGGCCTCGTCCGTCCGCTCGTCCCGGCGGCCGTCTCCGCCGCCGACACCACCGCCTCCGGACTGCCCAACCGGGACAGCACCCGCTTGACCTGGGAGGCCGACGGCGACTTCTGCGCCGCGATCCGGGCCGTGACCTCGGTCCGCAGATCGGCCACCAGCCGCATCCGCGCCGACGAGGGCAGGCCCCGCTGCTGAGCCAGGTCGCCGACCCGGCTCAGATAGTCAAAAACGAGCTGATCGTTCTCGATACCCACGAAATCCCCTGCGGCGTCCGCTGGTTGCTTCCCCGACCGTACCGTCTCCCCTCCACAACGGTCCGAGGACGGCCCCTCCACCCCTGACCGGACGCCAGAACCCTTACGGGCCAAGGCCCTGACGCCCCCTACGGGCTGCCCTCCGAGCGGATGCCCTTGGGCGGTCGGCCCCCTGAGCCAGCGGCAGCCCCCGGCTCGGCCGACGGCCCCGGCGCCGACCTCACGCGAACCGCCCCCGGCGACGGCCTCACGGCAGCCGCCCGCGAAACGCCCGGCACCGGCCCGCCGCCGTACCGGCTCCCCGGAGCCGCCACCCGTCCCCTACGGGCTCCCCCCATCCCGGAGTCCGGGGCGCGCGGTGGGTGCGTACGGGCCCTGGTGCGCGCCGTCACAGCGGGATCCCGTTACGGGGGCCACCGGCCCGGCTAACGTAGGGCGGATGACGGATACGCCCCGCACCCTGGCCGAGGAGCTACGGACCCGCACCGACGGCGGGCTCGTCGACCTGCTGCGGGCCCGCCCGGACCTGCTCAATCCGGTGCCGGGCGACGTCACCCAGCTCGCCACCCGGGCCGGGACCCGGGCCTCGGTGGTGCGGGCCGTCGAGCGGCTGGACCGGTTCGCGCTGCAGACCGCCGAGGCGCTGGCGGTGGCGCCCGACCCCTGCCCGTACGCCACGCTCGCCTCCCTGATGACCGGCGCCCCGGCGCCCGCCCCGGACGCACCGCCCGGGGACGCCGCGCCGCACGCGCCCTCCCTGGACGCGGCGGTGCTGACCGCGCTGCCCGGGGCGGTGGCGGCGCTGCGGGCGCAGGCCCTGGTGTGGGGGCCCGACGACCGGCTGCGGCTGGTGCGGACCGCCCGGGAGCTGCTGGCGCCGAGCCCCGCGCACCCGTCGCCGACCGGCCTCGGGCCGACCGTCGCGGAGGCCGCGGCCGGGATGTCGCCGGGGCGGCTCCAGGAGGTCATCGCCACCGCCGGGCTGCCGCCGACGCACGACCCGGTGACCGCCGTCGCCGCGCTGACCTCGCTGTTCACCGACGGCGAGCGGATGGCGGCGCTGCTGGACGAGGCGCCCGCCGAGTCCGTCGCCGTCCTCGACCGGCTGCTGTGGGGCCCGCCGTACGGCAGCGTCACCGAGCAGCCCGCACCGCATCTGCGCTGGCTGCTGGAGCGCGGCCTGCTGCTGCCCGCCGGGGCCCGGAACGTCGTGCTCCCCCGGGAGGCGGCGCTCCATCTGCGGGCGGGGCGCGCGCACCGTAGCCCCGCGCCGGTGCCGCCCGCCCTCGCGCCGGTCACCGCGCGCGATCCACAGGCTGTGGACGCAGCCGCCGCCGGGCAGGCGTTCACGGCGCTGGCGACCGTCGAGGAGCTGCTGAAGGAGTGGGATCTGGGCGGTCCGGCGGTGCTGCGCGCCGGGGGCCTGAGCGTCCGCGACCTCAAGCGCACCGCGACCGCCCTGGACACCACCGAGCAGACCGCCGCCTTCTGGCTGGAGCTGGCCCACGGGGCGGGCCTGATCGCCTCCGACGGTGAGGCCGACGAGCGGTTCGCGCCGACGCCCGCCGCCGAGGAGTGGCGGCAGCTGCCCGACGACCGGCGCTGGGCGGAGCTGGTGGCGGTCTGGCTGGACGCCACCCGCACCGCGGGCGTGGTCGGTACCGCCGACGCCAAGGGCCGGGCGGCCGCCGCCCTCGGCCCGCACCTGGACCGCTCCCCCGCGCCCGAGGTCCGCCGCCGCGCCCTCGCCCTCCTCGCCGAGCTGCCGCCGGGCTCCGCCGTCCCCGAGGTGGCCGTCCTCGACCGCCTCCACTGGGAGCGCCCGCTGCGCGCCGCCGCCCCGGAGTCCGCCCCCGCCGCCCCCGGTGGCGCCACCCCGCCGCCCGGGGAGGACCTCCGTACCCGCCTCGCCCGGTGGACGCTGGCCGAGGCCGAACTGCTGGGCGTCACCGGGCGCGGCGCCCTCTCCGCCCACGGCCGGGCGCTCCTCGGGGACGCCGGTGGCCCCGCGGAGGCGGCGCCCCGTACCGCGCCGTCGGCCGCCGCGACCCGGGAGGCCGCGGCCCGCGCCGCCGCGCTCCTCGCGCCGCTGCTGCCCGAACCGCTCGACCACGTCCTGCTCCAGGCCGACCTCACCGCCGTCGCGCCCGGGCCGCTGCTCCGTCCGCTCGCCGACACCCTGGGGGTCCTCGCGGAGGTCGAGTCCAAGGGCGGCGCGACGGTCTACCGCTTCACGCCCGCCTCGGTGCGCCGCGCCCTGGACACCGGCCGCACAGCCGCCGAGCTGCAGGAATTCCTCACCGCCCACTCCCGGACGCCGGTCCCGCAACCGCTCGCCTACCTGATCGACGACGTGGCCCGTCGGCACGGACGGCTGCGGATCGGCGCGGCCTCCGCGTACGTCCGCTGCGACGACGACGCGCTGCTCGCCGAGATCCTCGCCGACCGCCGCGCCGCCCCGCTCCGGCTGCGCCGCCTCGCCCCCACGGTCCTCGCCGCGCAGACCGCCCCGGATCTCCTCCTGGAGGGCCTACGGGCGATGGGCTACGCGCCCGCCGCCGAGTCCCCCGAGGGCGATGTCGTGATCGCCCGGCCGGACGCGTACCGCACGGGGCCGCGCACCGCGCCCGTCCCGGTGCCCGAGGGGCCGCCGGTCCCCGACGCGCCCCTCCTGGAGGCGGCGGTCCGCGCCATCCGGGCCGGTGATCTGGCCGCCACCGCCGCCCGCAAGCCCGTCACGACCGCCACCCCGGCCCCCGGCGCGCCGCCCCGGACCACCTCCGCCGAGACCCTCGCCACGATGCAGGCGGCGGTCCTCACCAACGCCGCGGTCTGGATCGGCTACGTCAACGCCGACGGCGCCGCCAGCCAGCGCGTCATCGCCCCCGTACGCGTCGAGGGCGGCTTCGTCACCGCCTACGACCACACCGCCGACGAGGTCCGCACCTACCCCCTGCACCGCATCACCGGCGTCGCCGACCTGGCGGACGACACGGTCTGAGGCTCGGACCCCATTAACAGAAGACAACCCCTTGTGGGAACTTTTTGAAGAAAATCCCGTCAACTTAATTAGAGCATGCGACGCTTTCCTCAGGAGGGGAAAATGGGGAAAGCATCGCGAAGGAAGAAGCAGACACGGCAAGCGCGGACGGACCACACTGCGGCCACCTCGCCCGAAGCCAGAGGAAGCAGTGATCCACAAACTCTGGGGGAGGAAGCGCTCTGTCGGTTGGTGCGCGCAAGCTCACCAGGGGATATCAGCCTGGCCGGCGCCTATGCACTCGGTTACGGATTGCTAGGGTACGCCGCGCAGCAGGAAGAGGCCCCGAAATGGATCCAGGAAATTGACCCACTGGACACACTTTTCCTGGGAGCCGCCTTCCCTCTCAAATTTCACGATGAATACGAATTTTCCAACGCGCGTGATGCCTGGCTGCGTCTTCTGCGCCACACCGTGCACGGCAAGGGTGTTCTACGCCTTGTTCGGGAAGCCGTCTCACTGAGCGAAGAGCTGGCGCTCCCAGTTGATGAAGGGGAAGTAATGCTGGCACTCGCCGGCCGACTCGAAGCAGCTGGGCTCGATCAACGCCGGCTGCCTCGGCGACTGCTCCCCGGTTCCGCGCTTCAAGAGTCCCGCGCAGTCCATGGCCCTTCTCCAGATCTGCAACTTCCCGTCCCACCAGAAGACGCAAAGGAACGCATCCAGAAATTCTGGAAGCAGACCAAAGCGGAGTCGTGGGCCGATGACACACCTCGGTCGATCCTCCGAGAAGGGTTGCGCCGGTTCCAGGAATCCGACCTACCAGTTGATGAAGAACCCGGCATGCTGCTGCCGGCACTGTACGCAGCACTCATGGCGAAGCCTGGCGAATCGCTGGAATGTATGGTCCACCATGCCGTGGTCTGGGCAACCTCCCTAGACGAGGCATCCCCACTGACTCAGGTGCTCGACATCCTTCTTGTCGCACCCACGTTGGAGCTGACGGCATCTGACACCCTTGGCTATTTGTTCGCCGTTCCCGCATTCGTGGAATCGATCCCCTCCGAAGCTTTGCTGTGGACCAGCTCACCTGGCCTCGCATTGCCGCGCCTGGCCTTCGAAATGAATACCGAAGAGGTACTCACAAGGAATGCAGAGATCACTCCTGACATGCTCGACTGGGCTGGCATGCATGCCAGAATGCGCCTGACCACTGCCGCCCGAGAGAGCGCTCTCGAAGCGGAAGAGGAAGCCGAAACAGAAGAAGAAATCACCACCTCAGAGAAGTCGGACGAATCATGGGCCGAGCGGCGCGCGATTGTGCGCGCAGCGGCACGAAAAAAGACCCGGAAGAAAAAAGACGGAACAGGATCCACAAATCTTCCAAGCAGCCACTCCGTCGAGCGCATATGGAACGCAGATGGAAGTTCCGTGATTCATATTCCAGCCGACAGTCCGCACGGCCAGGAGATTCAGGAAGCACTGAGAGAGCAAAGAGAGTTCTTCATCGAAAAGTTTGGCCGCGAGCCAAATCCCGATGATCCCGTATTCTTCGACCCCGAAGCCGACGAGCCAACTCCACTCACAAAGGCACACTTCGACGAAGTGATGTTGAAAATGGCAGGTCACGCCGCAGAACTGGGAATCGATCCGGCCCTCATCCATGCTTCGCGCGAGGTTGGATATATGGTCACGGAGGAAAACAAAAGCGCATTCACCATGGCTGAGGTTATCGCCTTCACTAAGGCAGTGAAACGGAACCGACAGAATAATCAATGACCTTCAACGTAGAGAACCACGCCAGCGGGAATATCGCCTTCAGCTACGTCTTTCAGGGCCAGAACATCTCCCTGACACTCCCCGACCGCCAGGATCCGGCACTCGCCGGCCTGCCCCGGCAGTCGGCCGTATTCAAAGGGCGCCATGTCGAAATGGAACAAGCCCTCGCTCTCCTCCAACCGCCAGCACCAAAGAACTCGGCATGCACCGTCGCAGTGACAGGACTTGCCGGTACCGGAAAGACCGAACTTCTGCTCCAGGTGGCGCATCAGGCACTGAAGAACGAGGGATGGTTCCCCGGCGGCGTCCTTTTCGCCGATCTCCACGGATACGATAACAAGCGCAAGGTCTCGGTGAAGAGAGCACTCGGGACCCTTTTACGAGCGCTTGGCATCCCCCAGCAGCATATCCCTCCAGGCATCGATGACAGGGCGAATGTATATCGCTCCGCACTCAGCGCTCTGTCCGCAGCAGGGAAAAGAGTCCTGGTCGTCCTCGACGACATACCCCCTACCGAAAAGCTCCGGTATCTCCTGCCGGGAGATATGAGCACCGCCACCCTGGTTTCCTCTCGACACTCCCTCACGGAGCTGGAAGCGCTGACGCTGATATTGCGGGAGCTACCCATTGCGGAAGGAGCGGATCTGCTGGAGGAAGCACTTCGCACGGCCCTCCCTGAGGACTCACGTGTAGCCGCCGAGACCGACGCAGCTCATCGGATCGTAGCTCTGTGCGGCGGGCTGCCATTGGCTCTACGCATTCTGGCATCTGCTCTCACAGATACGCCGAAGCGTCCCTTGTCGCACCTGTGTCGGGAACTTGAAGAAAATCATTCCAGACTCCCACTGTTGAGCCGTGAAAAGCGTACCGTGACGGCAGCCTTCGAGCTGTCCTATCGAAGGCTTTCTAAGGAACAGGCCAGACTCTTCCGGCTTATTTCCATGCACCCCGGCCCCGACTTTTCCACCGAATCTGCAGCGAAGGCGTACGGCGGGGAAATCGAGGAGACCGGGCGGCTCCTGGAGGATCTCAACCGCCGGAACTTGGTCGAGCCACGAGAGCCATACGGACGCTGGCAGCAGCACAGCCTGGTACGTCTCTACTCCTGGGATCTGCTCATTTCGAGCGACGACTCGTGGGGCGAGGGAATCGCGCGGTTGCTCGCTTACTACTATGAGATGGCCAGCCTGGCCTGTGGAAGACTTCGGAGGCCGATTGAACCGGACTCCGCCGAGAAATCGCGCTTCCCTGATCGCAGCATGGCATTGGAGTGGCTGGAGAGCGAACGCTCCTCTCTGATAGCGGCCGCCCTGTGGGCTCACTCGGCCGGAGACGATCTGATGTGTGTGGCCCTTGCGGTGCCTCTCGCATATTTCCTGAGGGAAATGCATTACCTGGAAGATGCCAGGAGGGTCCTGACGGCGGCCATCCAGTCGAGTCGAAAACGGAAGGACTACCACCGCGAGGCCGGCCTGCTCAGCTCTCTCGGAGTGGTACTTCGGGACATGCGCAAGCTCGACAAGTCCGCCCGCAAGCACCGCAAATCCATAAAGATCTGCCAGAAGCTCGGGGACCGCCAAGCCCTGGCCGGCGCGCTGAACAACCTCGGGCTCTCTCTGCACGAACAGCGCAAGTTCAAGCAAGCACTGGCGGCGCACACCGAAGCCGCTCGGCTCTTCAAACGTGCCGGTGACCGGAACGGAGCAGCGCAAGCGTTGAGCAACGCAGGCGAAACCCTCATTGTATTGGACCGTATGGAAGAATCCCTCCGCACTCTCCGCAAGGCTGCGAAAATCTTCCAGAATCAGGGTGACCTGCACAGTCATTCACAGGTCCTGGGGATTCTCGCCAAGGTGACCCGTATTGTCGGAATGCCCGAACAAGCCATAGAGCTGCACAAACAGTCGCTCGAAATGCCCGACGGCCTGCTCACGCCCCACGAGCGAGCGATCGAGCTTTCCAACTTCGGAGGCACACTAGTCGCTGCGGGACAGCTCGACACGGCTCTGACCGCCCAGCAGGAAGCGCTGGACGTCTTCCGGAGCTTGGGCGACCGTCGCAGTGAGGCCATGACCTTGGGCAACATGGCGCGTGTCCGTCAGCAGCAAGAGCTGTGGAACAAGGCGATGTCTCTGCACACCCATGCCATGGAATTGTTCCTCGAGAGCAAAGACGATCACGGCTTGGCCTTCGAGCTCAGCGGCCTGGCGGTGACTCTCCTCCGGCAGGGCCACAACGCCGAAGCATTGGAAAACCTGATGCTCGCTGCCGAGCTCTACCAACAGACGGGCGACGCCCAGAGCGCCGCTGTCGCGTTGTCCCATGCCGACCAGGTGCGGAAGCAGAACGGGGTCGCCATCCCCGCCACCACAGCCTGGGCCTGATCACTCCTGGATGCGGCACACTGGACGTTTGGCCACCCGCCCGGCCTCGGGCCGTGGTCGGTGACCGGGCGGCTACGGGGTCGGCCGGGTGGCACTCACGTAGGAAGGCGAGGCGCGTGAACGGACCTCTCATCGTCCAGAGCGACAAGACGCTGCTGCTGGAGGTGGACCACGAGTCGGCGGACGCCTGCCGACGGGCCATCGCGCCGTTCGCGGAGCTGGAGCGGGCGCCCGAGCACATCCACACGTACCGGGTGACACCGCTCGGACTGTGGAACGCGCGGGCCGCCGGGCACGACGCCGAGCAGGTCGTGGACGCGCTGGTGCAGTTCTCCCGCTATCCGGTGCCGCACGCGCTGCTCGTCGACATCGCCGAGACCATGTCGCGGTACGGGCGGCTGACGCTGGTCAAGCACCCCGCGCACGGGCTCGTGCTGACCACCACCGACCGGCCGGTGCTGGAGGAGGTGCTGCGGTCGAAGAAGGTCCAGCCGCTGGTCGGCGCGCGGCTCGACCCCGACAACGTCGTGGTGCACCCCTCCGAGCGCGGGCAGATCAAGCAGACGCTGCTGAAGCTCGGCTGGCCCGCCGAGGACCTCGCCGGATATGTCGACGGCGAGGCGCACCCGATCGCGCTCGCCGAGGACGGCTGGGCGCTGCGGCCGTACCAGCAGCAGGCCGTGGAGGGCTTCTGGCACGGCGGCTCCGGTGTCGTCGTACTGCCGTGTGGTGCGGGAAAGACGCTGGTCGGGGCCGGTGCGATGGCGCAGGCGAAGGCCACCACGCTGATCCTGGTCACCAACACCGTCTCGGCCCGGCAGTGGAAGCACGAGCTGGTGAAGCGGACCACGCTCACCGAGGAGGAGATCGGCGAGTACAGCGGGACGAAGAAGGAGATCCGGCCCGTCACCATCGCCACGTACCAGGTGCTGACGACGAAGCGGAAGGGCGTCTATCCGCATCTGGAGCTGTTCGACTCCCGGGACTGGGGCCTGATCGTCTACGACGAGGTCCATCTGCTGCCCGCGCCGGTCTTCAAGTTCACCGCCGACCTCCAGGCCCGCCGCCGCCTCGGACTGACCGCGACGCTGGTGCGCGAGGACGGCCGGGAGTCGGACGTCTTCTCGCTGATCGGCCCGAAGCGGTTCGACGCGCCGTGGAAGGAGATCGAGGCGCAGGGGTACATCGCGCCCGCGGACTGCGTCGAGGTGCGGGTCAGCCTCTCCGACTCGGAGCGGCTGGCGTACGCGACGGCGGAGACCGAGGAGAAGTACCGCTTCTGCGCGACGACCGGCAGCAAGCAGCGGGTCACCGAGGCGCTGGTCCGGCGGCACCAGGGCGAACAGACGCTGGTCATCGGGCAGTACATCGACCAGCTGGACGAGTTGGGCGCGCATCTGGACGCCCCGGTGATCAAGGGCGAGACGACCAACGCGCAGCGCGAGAAGCTCTTCGACGCCTTCCGGGAGGGCGAGATCTCGGTGCTCGTCGTCTCCAAGGTGGCGAACTTCTCGATCGACCTGCCGGAGGCGACCGTCGCGATCCAGGTCTCCGGAACCTTCGGCTCCCGTCAGGAGGAGGCGCAGCGGCTGGGCCGGGTGCTGCGGCCGAAGGCGGACGGGCACGAGGCGCGCTTCTACTCCGTCGTCGCCCGCGACACCGTCGACCAGGACTTCGCCGCCCACCGGCAGCGCTTCCTCGCCGAGCAGGGCTACGCGTACCGGATCGTGGACGCGACCGAGCTGCTCTCCGCGGAGGAGGACGCCTGAGCCCTCGGGCTCAGCCCGCGCCCTGCACCGGCTCCCGGGCGCCGTCCGGTACGGCCGACGCCGGGGCCGGTATTCGGACCGCGCGGGCGCCGGTCCGGGGGCGCGGCACGGCGGTGCCGGAGGGCGTGCCCGGCGCCCCGGGCGCGGTGCGGGTGTGCCACACCACCGCGGCCAGCAGGGCCAGGCCGAGCAGCGGGTAGGGCGAGGTCAGGGGCTGTTCCCACCAGCTGAAGTGGAGATCGCGGTCACCGGCGTGCGGGACGATCCACAGGGTGCGGGCGGTGAACGCGACGGTGACGGCGGCGAGCAGCGCGCGGCGCCACGGGATGCGGTAGGTGTGCGCGGCGAGCGCGATGAGCAGCGGGACGCACCAGACCCAGTGGTGGGACCAGCTGATCGGCGAGACCAGCAGCGCGGTGACGGCGGTGCAGAGCACGCCCCAGAGGTCCGAGCCGCGGCGCCGGTGGACGCGGTAGGCGGCCCAGAGTCCGCCGACCGCGGTGAGCAGCGCGGCGACCGCCCAGACGGCGCCGGGCTCGGGGGTGTGCAGCACACGGGCGAGCAGGCCCTGGAGCGCTTGGTTGTCGACGATCCAGACCTTGCCGACCCGGTCGGTCTCGAACATCCGCCGGGTCCAGAAGTCGATGCTGGCGTCCGGCAGCACCAGGAAGCCGAGGACGACCGATCCGACGAATCCGGCCAGCGCGGTGCAGGCGGCCTTCACCCGGCCGGTGACCAGCAGATAGACCGCGAAGATCGCCGGGGTGAGCTTCACCCCGGCGGCGATGCCGACGGCGAGCCCCTTGAGGCGGGCGCCGTCCGGGCGGCTCAGGTCCCACAGGACGAGGCAGGTCAGCGCGAGGTTGACCTGGCCGAAGATCAGGGTCTGGAACACCGGCTCCAGCCAGATCCCGAGCGCTGTGGCGCCCAGCACGGCGGGCGCGGTGTAGGCGGAGCGCCGTACCCCGGCGGCTTTGCAGGAGAGCTGGATCAGCGCGGCGAGCAGGGCGGCGTTGGCGGTGAAGCAGGCGACCTTGAGGGTGGCGAGGGAGATCCACGTGGTGGGGATGAAGAGCAGGGCGGCGAAGGGCGGGTAGGTGGCCGGGAGGTTCCACTTGGTGGTGGTGAAGCCGTAGAGGTCGCTGCCGGAGGCGGCGGCCTGACCCTCGGCGCGGTAGACCTCGATGTCGGGCATGGCCAGCGGGTGGACGGTGTAGAGCACGCCCAGTCCGATGAGGGAGGCCGCGAGCAGTGCCCCGGCGATGACCGCGCGGTGCGGGTGCGCGACGCTCTGCGCCCAGGTGCGCCTCCATGTCCACGTCCGCGTCCCGTCGGCGGCAGACACTCGTTCCCCTCCCCGTCGTCCTGCGCGCTCTTCAGCGGCGACGCTAACCGATCAGGGCCGACGGCCCGTAACCGTTTCCGGTCAACCAGATGTCCGGTGTGGAACGCGCCCGGACGCGCGGTGGCGAAGGCGGGCGGCGGCCCGCTGCCGGATGTCGGTGGTCCCGTCGGGGACGCGGCCGGTCAGGGACGTATCCCGGCGGCGTCGCGGGTGCGGGAGGTGCGGCGGTCGGCTCCCTCCTCTCCGTACTCGCCGAGGAGGACGACGCTGAGGGCGGCCGAGGCGAAGACCTTCACGGCGCGCAGGGCGCTGCCGACCGGGTGGCGGCCGCTGTGGGCGGGGCCGAGGGCGGTGGCGCCCTTCATCGGGTGCAGGGATGCCGGGTGTCCGGCTGCGGGGCTGATCGTTGCGCTGCTCATGCCTCCATCATGGTTTTCACGCGAATGCCGCACATCGGCCCATGGACCCATTCCCGGACCGATGGGCCTCTGACTGCGGTATCACCCGCACCCCCTACCGGAGATGTACGTACCCCCTACGGAAGGGGGACGGCCCGGCGGCGGCCGCAGGTCGGCGGGTCATACCGCCACATCTCCCCGCCGACCTGCGCGGACGGGCCGGGCGGTGCGGTGGGCGGAGCGGCCCGGCGGACGGCCGCAGCCGCGCCCCGTCCGGTCCGCGGAAATTGCGTTGGCGCCCCGCCCGCCCCCTGACTAGAATCGCGCGTCTCCCTGCCTCCCGCCGGTCTTCCGTCGAGGAGCGCCGCCGACCGGACGGAAACCGGCCGGTCCTTCGCACCACGCCGATGACCGCCCCACGTCCCCGCGGGCGTGGCGCCATCCGGCGTCCGTTCCGTACGACGGCCCGCCGTGCCCGCCCGCCGTGGCGCACGCCCGCCGCAGTGAGAGTCCACCGGAGGCAACGCCCGTGCCCGCGCACGCCCAGCACCCCGTACCCGAACCGCACGCCCCGGCCGCCGGTGAGGGCGCCGATCCGCTCGGCAGCGAGCGGGACCATCTCGCCGCCTCCCGGGCCGCGCTGCGCGCGATGCGCGCCGACGCCGAGGCGCTGAACATCGCCGACGTCACCGCGAACTGGGTCAACGCCGAGGTCCTCCAGGGCGAGATCGACGCCCGGATCAAGGCGCTCGCCGATCTCGCCCACACCCCGCTCTTCTTCGGCCGCCTGGACTATCTGCACGCGCCGGGCCTCGACCCGTCCGAGGGCGGCGCGGGCGGTCACGACGGCGAGAACTTCTACATCGGGCGGCGCCACGTCCACGACGCGCACGGCGACCCGATGGTGATCGACTGGCGTGCGCCGGTCTCCCAGGCGTTCTACCGGGCGTCCAAGAAGGACCCGTTGGACCTCCGGATGCGCCGCAGGTTCGGCTACACCGGCGGCGAGCTGACCGCGTACGAGGACGAGCACCTGAGCGATCCGGCGGAGGCGGAGCGGACGAGTCAGCTGCTCCAGGCGGAGATCGAGCGGCCACGCGTCGGCCCGATGCGGGACATCGTCGCGACGATCCAGCCGGAGCAGGACGAGATCGTCCGTGCCGGGATCAGCGGTTCGGTGTGCGTCCAGGGGGCGCCGGGCACCGGGAAGACGGCGGTGGGTCTGCACCGGGTCGCGTATCTGCTGTACGCGCACCGGGAGCGGCTGGCCCGTTCGGGCACCCTCGTCATCGGGCCGAACGACTCGTTCCTCCACTACATCGAGCAGGTTCTGCCGGCCCTGGGTGAGCTGGAGGTCAAACAGGCCACCGTGGACTCCCTGGTGGGCCATGTGGAGGTGCGCGCCAAGGACGACGCGGTGGCCGCGTCGGTCAAGGGCGACGCGCGGATGGCCGAGGTGCTGCGGCGGGCGGTGCGCGCGCACATCACACCGCCCGAGGAGGCGTGCGTGGTGGTGCGCGGCTCACGGCGCTGGCGCATTCCGGCCTACGAACTCCAGGAGATCGTGGAGGAGTTGCGGGACCGGGACATCCGCTACGGCGCGGCGCGCGAGGCGCTGCCGCAGCGGATCGCGCATGCGGTGCTGGTGCGGATGGAGCAGGCGGGCGAGGCGCCGGACGACCGGGTGCAGGACGCGGTGGCGCGGAACGCCGCGGTGAAGGCGACGGTCAAGGCGGTCTGGCCGCCGGTGGATCCGGCGAAGCTGGTGCTGCGGCTGCTGGGCGATGCGGAGTTCCTGGCCGCGCACGCCGAGGGGCTGCTGACGCCCGAGGAGCAGAAGGCGATCCTGTGGGTGAAGCCGGCGCGGAGCGTGAAGAGCGCCAAGTGGTCGTCGGCGGACGCGGTGTTGATCGACGAGGCGATGGACCTGGTGGCGCGGACGCCGTCGCTGGGCCATGTGGTGCTGGACGAGGCGCAGGACCTGTCGCCGATGCAGTACCGCGCGGTGGGCCGCCGCTGTACGACGGGTTCGGTGACGGTCCTGGGGGACATCGCCCAGGGGACCACGCCGTGGGCGACCGACACCTGGGAGGAGGCCCTTCGCCACATGGGGAAGCCGGGTTCGGTGGTCGAGGAGCTGACGCAGGGGTTCCGGGTGCCGCGTGAGGTCATCGCGTACGCCTCCCGGCTGCTTCCGGCCATCGCGCCGGATCTGCGGGAGGCCACCTCGATCCGTGAGGCGGCGGGCGATTTCGAGATCCGTACGGTGCGCCCGGAGACGCTGGACGCCTCGGTGCTGGCGGCGTGCCACGATGCGCTGGCCAAGGAGGGTTCGATCGGTCTGATCGCGGCGGACGCCCGGGTGCCGGGGCTGCGTGCCGCCCTGGAGGAGGACGGGCTGCGCTGTCTCGCGCCGGGTGAGGAGACGTCCGCGGAGGCGCGGCTGACGCTGGTGCCGGCGACGCTGGCCAAGGGTCTGGAGTACGACTACGTGGTGCTGGACGAGCCCGCCGCGATCGTCGACGGCGAGCCGGACGAGCGCACCGGTCTGCGCCGTCTCTACGTCTGTCTGACCCGTCCGGTGTCGGGGCTGACGGTCGTCCACGCGACGGGGCTGCCGGAGCAGTTGACGGACGGCGGCGGCGCGGTCGCGTAGACCCGTCGGGACTGTGTGTCCCGGGGCGCGGGCAGGTGCGGCGCGCGCCCCGGGTCGGTCACCCCTCGGCGCCGTCCAGGGCGGTGCGCCAGCGGCGGACGGCCGCCGCGTCCACGGGGGCGGACCAGCCGTGCGGGCGGGCGGCGCCGCCGATGTGGAAGGCGTCGACCCCGGCCGCGCACAGGGTGGGGAGGTGCTCCAGGGTGAGGCCGCCGCCCACCAGGACCTGCGGGGCGTAGCCGGGCTCACCTGCGGTGGTGCGGGCGTGTTCGGCGAGGAGGGTGGGCAGTCCGTCGGCGACGCCGGTGGCGGCTCCGGCGGTGAGGAAGGTGTCCGGACCGCCGGTCAGCGTGGCGAGTGCGGTGCGGAGCGCGGTGCGGTCGGCGGCGTGGTCGAGGGCGCGGTGGAAGGTCCAGCGGCAGCCGTCGATCGCCTCGGTGAGCGCCCGTACGGTGGCGAGGTCGGGGTGGCCGTCCGGGGTGAGGAAGCCGAGGACGAATTCGTCGGCGCCCTCGGCGCGGAGCGCGGCGGCGTCCGCGCGGAGGGCGTCCACGTCGCCCGCGACGAAGCCGCCGCTGTGGCGGAGCATCACCCGGAGGGGGATGTCGACGGCGGCGCGGATCGCGGCGAAGACGGCGCGGGGCGGGGTGAGCCCGTCGGCGGCCATGTCGGTGACGAGTTCGAGGCGGTCGGCCCCGCCGGTCTGCGCCGCGACCGCGTCCTGCGGGTCGAGCGCGATCACCTCCAGCAGTGCGCGGTTACTCATGGGACCCCAATCGGTGGTGGGTGTGGCGGACGGGCGCCGTGTGGGTGGCGACGCCCGGGGAGCCGCCGCGATAGGTCTAGTCCAATCACGGCCCAGCGTAAACGGTGCCCGCCGCTCCACGGGTTTTTTACGGAACGGACACGGCCGGAAACGTTCCGTACCCACCCCGGTGCGGCGGGGCGCCGCCACCCGCCACCCTCGGGGAACGCCGTTCCGGACGACGGACCGCCCGCCCCGTCGGCACCTCTCCGGGCGGCGCGTTTTACGCCCGGAGAGATGCCCTTCCGCCCGCCTCGGGCCCGGTTGAGAAGATGGTGTGAAACCCGGCGGATATGGGTAACACGCCTTCCCTGTAAGGGCGTTGCGGCAGGTCGCGGACGCCCGCCGACGGGGGGAGAGTCACATGTCAGAACTGGCCACGGTGTCCGCCGAGATCGCTCCGTATCTCGCGCTGGCGGCGAGCAGCCTCGGTACGTCCGTGCTCACCGCGGCCCAGCAGCGGATCACGGATCGCGCGGTCGACGCCGGTGAGGGCTTCTTCCAGCGGTTGCTGGGGCACGGCGCCGACCGCATCGGGGGCGGTACGGAGCCCGTGCTCGACGCGGACCGCGCGGCCACCCTGGACGGCAGGCTGGCCCGGCTGGACGACACCGAGCGGCAGGCGCTGGCGGAGGCCCTCGCCGCCTGGCTGGCCGGTCCCGTCACCGCGCGGGACGCCGCCGGTTTCCTCTCCCACCTGGCCCCGCGCCTCTCCGGCACCACGATCAACTCCCCCACCACCTACGGGGACCACTCCGCCGCGATCGGTGTGGTGCACGGCACCGTCCATCTGGGCGGCGGCACGGACACCGGGGCCGCCTCATGAGCCGCGGGAAGCCGCCGCGCCGCTCCCACAGCGCGAGACGCCCGGGGAGCGCGGGCACCCCGAACCCGCCGGGCCAGGCGCGCCCCGGCGACAACAGCGCAGGTCAGCGCCGTACCGGAGCCGGGAAGCCGGGAGCTTCCGGGCCGCGGGCCGACGCCGGGAAGCCGGGGCGCGCCGAAGCCGCGACCGGTGCCGACACCGGCGCCGATGAGCCGCGCCCGGCCGGTGCCGGGAAGCCCTCCGGGAAGGGCCGCCGCCCCGCCGGAAGCGGGCCCGCCCCCGAGGTCCACCACCACGACGTCCGGCACAACAACCCCGTCACCACCGGCCCGCACTCCATCGCCGCCAACGACATCAAGAACGTGATCATCCGCTGGGTGATGCACCCCAGCGCCCGCTGGCTGCCGCTGCTGCTGGCCTGCGCCGCCCTGGTGATCGCCCAGACGACCGACCCGCGCGGCCCGGTGGGTCAGTACGCGCTGTGCCTCTCGTTCGCCGTCCTCGCCGTCGCCGCGGGGGCGGTGCGGGTGCTGATCCGCAGGACGCCGAGCGTGGCGGCGGTGGGTGCGCTGTCGCTGGTCTCGGTGCTGGCCACGGTCGGCGGCTGGCTCTCGTTCCAGTACGCCGCCGCCCACGCCGACATCGATGTGACGGGTCAGGTGCAGGTCGCGGGCGGCAAGCTGCCGCTGACCGGCCGGGACAACACCGTCACCTTCGCGCTGGGCCCCGCCGAGCTGCGCGAGCCCCGGGAGCGGCTGCGGCTGACCCTGACCGTGTCGGACTGGGACCCGAGCGCCCCGGCGTGCACGTACCGCACCTCGGCGACCGCGTATCTGATGAACGGCGGCGCCCCCGCGCAGCTGCCCGTCCGCTCCGGCCACCCCCTGGATTTCGTCCTGACCTCCGGCACCACCTCCGTACGGATCCAGGTGACGCTGGCGGACAAGGATCCCGGGCGGAACTGCCGGACGGACGTCCGGGCCGTCTCCGCCGTGCTGCACGACTCCTGACCCGGGCCGTACGCGGGGCCGCGACCGGCCACCGCGTACGCCCGCCCGGCCGCCGCCGCGTCCCACCCGCCACACCACGCACAACGGGGAGATTCCATGACTTCAGCCGCACCGCGGCGCCGCGCCTCCGTCGGCGCCGTGCTGCTCGTCCTGACCGCGCTGGCCGCGTCCGCCTGTGCGGACGACCGGCCGCCGACCCTCCTCGACCAGCGGTCGGTGTCGGTCGGGGTGAAGAACGACCAGCCGGGCACCGGCGAGGAGGCCGCCTACAAGTTCGCCGGGTTCGATGTCACCGTGGCCCGGCATCTGCTCGAAGAGGTCGGCGCCAAGGGGCACTTCAGCAGTGTGCCGTCCGAGAACCGCAGCCAGGTGATCGCCGACGGGGACCAGGATCTGGTCGCTGCGACGTTCTCGATCACCCCGACGCGGATGAAGGACACCGACTTCATCGGCCCCTACGCGACGACGTCCCAGGGCGTCATGATCCGGAACAAGGACGCCGGACGCATCAAGAAGCTGGAGGACCTCAAGGGCCGCGCCGTCTGCACCTGGAAGGGCGCCATCTCCTTCGACGAGCTGAACAGGGAGGCGTACCGCAGCATCAGCGTCTATCAGGTGGCCGACGCCTCGCGCTGCATCGACGACCTCCGGGCGGGCCGGGCCACGGCGGTCTCCACCGACCAGATGATCCTGTACGGCTTCACCCAGAAGTACCCCGAGCTGCACGTGGTGCCCGGGATCGTCGTCGGCTCCCCCAACGACTACGGCATCGCCATCGCGAAGAAGTACCGCGCGGACTGCCGCAAGCTCAGCGACAAGCTGCGCGACTACCTCAACGGCACCGACTGGGAGCGGGACTTCGCCCTCTCGCTGCCGTCCATCGCCAACCATGTGCAGAACTGGCAGACGGAGTTCAAGCCGTCCGCCGAGTCCGTGGGCCAGCTGTCCTGCCGGGACGCGCCCGCCGCCTGACCGGCCCGGGGGCCATGGACGGTCCGGCTGTCGGTCCGGCGGGCCACAATGGCGGTATGACTTCCGACTCCCTGACGGAGCCCGGCGGCCCGGCGGCGGAGCTGCACCGCCGCTGGGCGGCGACCGTGGCCCGCACCCGAGGCGCGGCGGGCCCCGATCCGGCCCCGTACGCGGAGAATCTGCTGGCCCGCTGGGCGGAGCCGCAGCGCCGCTACCACACGGTCGCGCATCTGGCGGCGGTCCTGGCGCGGGTCGACGAACTCGCCGCGTACGCCGCCGATCCCGGCACCGTGGAGCTGGCGGCGTGGTTCCACGACGCGGTCTACCGCCCGGACCGTTCGGAGAACGAGGAGCGCAGCGCGGCGCTCGCCGAACGCGCACTGCCGGAGCTGGGCCTCGACGCCGCCCGTACGGCGCAGGTCGCGCGCCTGGTCCGGCTCACCGTCAGCCATGATCCGGAGCCCGGCGACCGGGACGGCGAGGTGCTCTGCGACGCCGATCTGGCGGTGCTCGCCGGGACGCCGGACGCCTATGCGGCGTACGCGGCGGCGGTCCGTGAGGAGTACGGGTTCGTGCCGGACCCGGACTTCACCGCGGGCCGCGCGGCGGTGCTGCGGCAACTTCTCGGTCTGCCCCGGCTGTTCCGTACCCCGCTGGGCCGGGAGCGCTGGGAGGACGCCGCCCGGCACAACCTGGCGACGGAACTGGCGCTGCTGAACAGCTGACCTGCGGGTCCGGCGGGCGGCGGCCGGTGGGCGGCCGGTGCGTCCGCCTCCGCCGCCCGGCCGAGGTCCGGGCGGCGGCCCCGTCCTGCCCTCGGGGACGGTCGACGTTGCCCTTACGCCTCTGCCCCCGGCGCCGCGGGGCGGGTAGGCAGGGAGGGTCGCGTTTTCTGCGGGAAGAGGACCCATGCGAGCCCAGGACGAAGCCGGACGACCGGACGCCGCGAAGAGCCGCCGTGCACCGGCGCCGCGCCCCTCGACCGGGCCGGTCGCGGGCGCCGGAGCGCCGTCGCACCCCCTTCTCGCCCTCCAGAACAGCGCGGGCAACGCCGCCGTCGTCCAGCTGCTCCGGCAGGCGGGGCTCGCCGATACGGAGGAGCACCGGCACGGCGCCGGGTGCGGCCATGACCAGGGCGGCGACGGCCCCCAGGTGCAGCGCTCCCGCGTCCACGAGGTGCTGCGGACCTCCGGACGGCCGCTGGACGAGACGACCCGCGGGGACATGGAGGCGCGGCTCGGCGCCGACTTCTCCGACGTCCGGGTGCACGACGACGGTGCGGCCAAGGCGTCGGCGGCGGAGGTGGGCGCCCGCGCCTACACCTCCGGAAGCCATGTCGTACTCGGGGCGGGCGGCGGCGATCCGCACACCCTCGCGCACGAGTTGACCCATGTGATCCAGCAGCGGCAGGGCCCGGTCGCCGGGACGGACCACGGCGACGGGCTGCGGGTCTCCGATCCGTCCGACCGCTTCGAGCAGGAGGCGGAGGCCAACGCCACACGGGTGATGCGGAGTCCGGCACCGGACGGTCCGGTGCCCGCACAGCGGTCGGTGGCGGCGCCCCCGGGAGCGGCGATCCAGCGGCGGGGCGAGAACCCGCACGCCAAGTCCGCCGACCATCAGGGCTGGACCACGACGGCGCACCACATCGTGGCGCACTCGACGCTGACGGAGTCCCTGGGGCGGCTGAGCGGGACCGAGCAGCTCGATGTGCTCACCGCCGCGATCCCCAAGGAGATCACCAAGGCGATGCTGGCCAACCTCAAGATCGGGGTTCCGGCGGACAAGAACACCCCGGAATATCTCCGGAATCTGCGGAAGCGCCTGGCCGACAAGTCCGTCCCCAACTCCGAGGAGGAGTACGGAATCCCGTTCGGCGACATCCGGCATTCCTTCTTCGAATGGCAGGCGGGGAATCAGTTCATCGGCCCGAACACCAGCATCCGCGCGGAGCCGACCGAGAACGGCGACGACATCGACACCGACGGTAAATACCTCTCCCCGCTGGGCGACAAGAAGTTCAAGAGCCTCACCGGTCTGGGCGAGAAGCTGAAGGATCCCCGGATCAAGAACGACGAGACCGTCAAGGCGCTGAAGGAGATGCTGAGCCTCACCAAGAACGCGCAGGTCGCCGACTTCGACCCCAAGGAGTGGGACGAGATCACGGACTGGCAGGAGGTGGAGAAGCAGGCAGGTGATCTGGGGCGCGCACATCTGGAGAAGTACACGTTCTTCAAATTCACCATCGCCGAACTGAAGACGAACGGATACCTCAAGCCCGCGAAATCCGGCGGCGGTTACGAGTACTACGACACACCGGTGAAGGGCGCCGCCACCCTGGGCGCTTACGTCTACATCCCGTACACCACGCAGCTGGTTCCGCCCCCGAAGGACGGCAAGGAAGCCGGAAAGCGGGAATCGCTCGCCGAATTCTGCAGGGCGAGGGCGACCACCTCCACCTTCCTGCCGAAGGGGCTGCCCCGCACGAGGAGGTAACGGGCGCCACACCCCGACCGGGCCGCATATCGGGACATACCGCACGCCCTTCGGAGTACGGGAATGCGACGCATCCGGCCACTGTTGGTGGCGGACATGCCTGTCCCCTCCACACGCACCCGTATGCCCGCAGCCGTCTACGTATTGGGCCTGTCTGTCTTCGCTCTTGGCACAAGCGAATTCATGTTGTCCGGAATCCTCCAACCGCTCGCCCACGACCTCGGTGTCTCCATTCCGCAAGCGGGTCTGCTGGTCTCCGCGTTCGCGATCGGGATGGTGGTGGGTGCGCCCGTTCTCGCCGCCGCGACGCTGCGGCTGCCGCGCCGCACCACGCTGATCGCCCTGCTCGCCGTCTTCGCACTGGGACAGGTGGCGGGCGCGCTGGCGCCGACGTACGGCGTGCTCTTCGTCTCGCGGGTGGTGAGCGCGCTGGCGTGCGCCGGGTTCTGGGCGGTCGGCGCCGCCGTGGCGGTGTCGCTGGTGCCGGTCACCGCGCGGGCCAAGGCGATGGCGATCATGGTCGGCGGGCTGAGCATCGCCAATATCGCGGGGGTGCCCGCCGGTGCGCTGCTGGGGCAGCACGCGGGCTGGCGCTCGGCGTTCTGGGCGGTGGCCGTGCTGGCGGTGATCGGTCTGGTGGGCGTGGTCTTCGTGGTGCCCCGTACGGAGGTGCCGACGGGCGACGAGCGGCCGCAGCTCCGCCGTGAGCTGGCGATCTACAAGGACAAGCAGGTCTGGCTGGCGCTGTCCGCCACGGCGCTGAACGCCGCCGCGCTCTTCTCGCTCTTCTCGTACCTCTCGCCGCTGCTCACCAAGACCGCCGGGCTGGCGGAGAGCTGGGTGCCGACGGTGCTGGCGCTGTTCGGCATCGGCGCGCTGATCGGTACGTTCATCGGTGGCCGGGTCGCCGACGCGCATCTCTTCCCGACGCTGTTCGCCGGGATATCCGCGTCGACGCTGGTCCTGACGGTGCTGGCGCTGACGGCGCACAGCCCGGTCGCCGCCGTCGGGCTCTCGCTGATGCTGGGCGTCACGGTGTTCACCACCGCCCCGGCGCTGAACGCCCGGATGTTCAACGTCGCCAACGCCGCCCCGACGCTGGCGGGTGCGACGACCACCGCGGCGTTCAACATCGGCAACACCCTCGGCCCCTGGCTCGGTGGTCTGGCCATCAGCGCGCAGTGGGGTTACGAATCCACCGCCTGGCTGGGCGCGGCGCTCGCCGCCGTGGCGGTCGCCCTCACCTTCGTCGCCTTCCGCCTGCACCGGGCGCCGCACCGCTCCCGGGTGATCGCCACCTCGGTACCGGACGCGGAGTCCGGCGAGGCGTCGGGCGGGACATCGGGCGAGGCGTCCGGCGTCGAGCTGGCGAAGGACGGCGCGGCGACGCCCGCGGGCGGCTGACCGCCGACCGCCCCGACCTCCGGCCGCAGGACCCGCCCGTACGCGGTTCCTGCGGCCGTTCGCCGTTCCGGACCGGGCCCTACGCCCCCGGCTCGCCGGGCAGGCTCGGTCCGCTGACGGGCCAGGCGACCGCGCCGGTGACCGGCCAGGTGTCCGGCGGGCGGTGCTTGGGGCGGCGCAGACCGGCGGCGGTCAGGCGGCGGAGCAACTCCTTGCTGCCGACCTCGACCGCCCCGGCGAGCACCGCGGCGTCGTAACGCTCCCGGGGCAGGTCGTAGTGGTCGCGCTCGAACGCCTTCGGGGGGATGCCGATGCCGGAGGCGAAGAGGTGCAGCTCCTCGAAGGACACATCGCTGACCAGGTGGGACCACATGCGGCCGTGCCCGGGCCAGCTGGGCGGGTCGATGTAGAGCGTCACCTCAGTGCTCCGCGGGCGCGCCGAGCCTGCCGACGCGGGCCACCGCGACCGCCGTCTTCGGGCAGACCCAGTGCGGGTCGGGGCCCAACTCCGGCTCCACGTCGAGCGCGTGCGGATCGCCGGACTCCGTGCACACCGGGCACAGCGGCCAGCGGCCGTACCGCTCCAGCAGGGCGTCCTGCACGTCCTGCGCTATCAGCCCGGCGACGAACTCCACCCCGGCCGGCCACTGCTCCACCCACCAGCGGCGGTGCGCGACCGCGTCCTCGACGAGGGAGACGATGTCGGCGTCGGCGACGTCGTTCGCCACCAGGTCGGCGAGGACCAGCGCCCGCGCGGCGTGCAATGCCTGTTCCAACTCCATGCCGTCCATTGTCGCGCGGACCGGTGACGGTCCGCTCCGCCGTCCACAGCCCCGCGACGGGTCCGCCGGAGGTTGTCCACAGGCCGCGGCGAGGTATTGACGCGCCCTGGCGTTGAAATTACTTTTCAGTCGTGAGCAGCAGCGTGAAGGAAACTTTCAGCGAGGTGGCCGTCGAGTCCCGACCGGCCCCGACCCCGCCCGCCCCCGCGGCGCTGGCGGCCAAGGTCCGCACTCTCGGTCCGTCGATGACCCGCTCCATGCAGCGGGTCGCCGAGGCCGTCGCGGGCGATCCGGCCGGCTGCGCCGCCCTCACCGTCACCGGCCTGGCCGAGCGCACCCGCACCAGTGAGGCCACGGTCGTGCGCACCTCCCGGTTGCTGGGCTATCCCGGCTACCGCGATCTGCGGCTCGCGCTCGCCGCGCTCGCCGCCCAGCAGGCCGCGGGCGGCGCCCCCGCCGTCACGGCCGACATAGCGGTCGACGATTCCCTGAGCGATGTCGTGGCGAAGCTGGCGCAGGAGGAGCAGCAGTGTCTGGCCGACACCGCCGCCGGGCTGGACGTCACCCAGCTGGAGGCCGCCGTCTCCGCGCTGGTCTCGGCCCGCCGCATCGATGTGTACGGCATAGGGGCGTCGAGCCTGGTCGGCCAGGACCTGGTGCAGAAGCTGCTACGGATCGGCCTGATCGCGCACGCCCACGCCGATCCGCATCTCGCGGTGACCAACGCGGTGCAGATGCGGGCGGGTGACGTCGCGCTCGCCATCACCCATTCGGGCCGGACGACGGACGTCATAGAGCCGCTGCGGGTCGCCTTCGACCACGGCGCGACGACGATCGCGATCACCGGCCGCCCGGACAGCGAGATCGCCTCGTACGCCGATCACATCCTGACCACCTCCACGGCCCGCGAGAGCGAGCTGCGACCGGCCGCGATGTCCTCCCGGACCAGCCAGCTCCTCGTCGTGGACTGCCTCTTCATCGGCGTGGCGCAGCGTACGTACGACACCGCCGCGCCCGCCCTGTCCGCCTCCTACGAAGCGCTCGCCCACCGCCACTCCCCCCGCTCGCACCGCTGACCCCGCCGGGCGCCGTCGGCCGCGGCGGCGCCCGCCCGACCGCCTCCGACCCGCCGGTCCCCGCCGCGGCCCGCCGCACCGCCCCGCGCCCCGCCGATCTCACCCGCACCCGCACCACAGCACGTCGTACAGATCCGTCCGTACGAGCCGGAAAGAGCCGCCACATGACTTCGACAGCCGATCACGCACACCTGCGGGCCCAGTTGGACACGCTCACCACCGAGGCGTTCCGCCCCGAGCTGGCCGAGATCGACCGGCGATCCACCCTGGAGATCGCCCGGACGATGAACGACGAGGACGCGCGGGTGCCCGGCGCGGTCGCCACGCAGCTGCCGCGGATCGCCGCGGCCATCGACGCGCTCACCGCCCGGATGGCCGAGGGCGGCCGGTTGATCTACGCCGGTGCCGGGACGGCCGGGCGGTTGGGGGTGCTGGACGCCAGCGAGTGCCCGCCGACGTTCAACACCGACCCGTCCGAGGTGCTGGGGCTGATAGCCGGTGGCCCGTCGGCGATGGTCACGGCGGTGGAGGGCGCGGAGGACAGCAAGGCGCTGGCCGCCGCCGATCTGACGGCGCTGGGTCTGACCGAGCGGGACACCGTCGTCGGGATATCCGCCTCGGGCCGCACCCCGTACGCGGTCGGCGCGGTGGAGCACGCCCGGCGGATCGGGGCGCTGACGGTCGGGCTGTCCTGCAACGCCGGTTCGGCGCTGGCCGCGGCGGCGGAGCACGGCATCGAGATCGTCGTCGGCCCGGAGCTGCTGACGGGCTCGACGCGCCTCAAGGCGGGCACCGCGCAGAAGCTGGTGCTCAACATGTTCTCGACGATCACGATGATCCGGCTCGGCAAGACCTACGGGAATCTGATGGTCGACGTCCGGGCGTCCAACGACAAGCTCCAGGCCCGTTCGCGGCGGATCGTGGCGCTCGCCACCGGCGCCTCCGACGCGGAGATAGAGACCGCCCTCGCGGCGGCGGACGGTGAGGTGAAGAACGCGATCCTGATCGTGCTCGGCGAGGTCGACGCCCCATCGGCCGCCCGCCTCCTCGACGCCTCCCGCGGCCATCTGCGCGAGGCCCTGGAAGCGGCCCGCACGGCCTAGGCGGAAGCAGCCGAGGCCGAACCGACTGAGGACGCGCCGCTCAGCCGATGCCCCGGCCCCAGATCCCCGACGTCCGATCCCCGATCCCCGGCCCCAGATCCCCGATCCCCACATCCGAAGAGTCCCGCACCGTCGCGGGTCCCTACGACCACACCCTCCGACCACCCCTTTCATCCCTTTACGCCCCTTCTCTCCCTCCCTCCCCTCGTTGTCCGCACAGCAAGGCACCGCACATGTCCGAAGACAAGAACCGCGCCACCGCCGCCGCGATCCTCCCCCTCGTCGGCGGCGCCTCGAACCTCACCTCCGTCGCCCACTGCATGACCCGGCTACGGCTCGGGATCCGGGACCGTTCGCTGGTCCGGGAGGAGGCGCTCAAGGCGCTGCCCGCAGTGCTGGGCGTCGTCGAGGACGACACGTACCAGATCGTGCTGGGCCCGGGAGCGGTCGCCCGCGTCACCCCGGAGTTCGAACGGCTGGTGGACGAGGAACGCACCGCCGCACCGGAGGCGGCGAAGCCCGCCGAGGCCACCGAGCCCGCCGAGACCGAGGCCGCCGAGAGCCCCGGAGCTGCGGAAACGGCAGGCTCCCCCGGCGAGCCCGCTCCCACAAAGTCCGCCCCCACCGTCCCCCCGCACGCCACCACCGCCGCCGACCTCGCCGCCCAGGGGGCTGCGCTCAAGGCGCGGCAGAAGGCGCGGAACGCGACGCCGTTCAAGCTGTTCCTGCGCCGGGTCGCCAACATCTTCGTCCCGCTGATCCCCGCGCTGATCGGCTGCGGCATCGTCGCCGGTATCAACGGTCTGCTGACCAACCTCGGCTGGCTGCCGTCCGTCGTCCCGGCGCTGGCCGCGGTCGCCTCCGGTTTCATGTCGTTGATCGCCGTGTTCGTCGGCTACAACACCGCGAAGGAGTTCGGCGGGACGCCGGTCCTGGGCGGGGCGGTCGCCGCCGTCATCGTCTTCCCCGGCATAGCGAACATCACGGCGTTCGGCCAGAAGCTCTCCCCCGGGCAGGGCGGTGTCCTCGGCGCGCTCGCCGCCGCGCTGCTCGCCGTCCAGGTGGAGAAGTGGTGCCGCCGCCATGTCCCGGAGGCGCTGGACGTCCTCGTCACCCCGACCCTGACGGTGCTGGTCACGGGCCTGGTGACGATCTACGGCCTGATGTTCGTGGCGGGCGAGGTGTCCAACGGCATCGGCACGGTCGCCGACTGGCTACTGGCCCACGGCGGCGCGCTCGCCGGTTTCGTACTCGGCGGGCTCTTCCTCCCGCTGGTCATGCTGGGTCTGCACCAGGCGCTCATCCCGATCCACACCACCCTGATCGAGCAACAGGGCTACACCGTGCTGCTGCCGATCCTGGCGATGGCCGGTGCGGGGCAGGTCGGCGCCGCCGTCGCGGTCTATCTGCGGCTGCCGCGGAACACCTCGGTCCGCCGGACCGTCAAGTCCGCCCTCCCGGCCGGTTTCCTGGGCGTCGGCGAGCCGCTGATCTACGGTGTCTCGCTCCCGCTGGGCCGTCCGTTCATCACGGCATGTGTGGGCGGCGCGTTCGGCGGCGGCTTCATCGGGCTGTGCAACCAGCTCGGCGACGCGGTCGGCTCCACCGCCATCGGCCCGTCCGGCTGGGCCCTGTTCCCGCTGGTCAAGGGCAATACGGGCCTCGGTACGACGCTGGCGGTCTACGGCCTCGGGCTGCTCGTCGGCTATGTCACCGGCTTCCTGGCCACATACTTCTTCGGCTTCAGCCGCCAGATGCTCACAGAGCTGAACGCGACGCCGGAAGCGGCGGAAGCGGCGGGCGCGGCGGAAGCGGCGGGCGCGGCGGAAGCGGCGGGCGCGGCGGAAGCGACGGGCCCGGCGGAAGCAGCAGGCGCGCCGGAAGCCGCGGAAGCCAACGGCAACGGGCCGTCCCCGGAAGCCGCCGGCGACGCCCCCGCCCGGATACCCGACGGCCCCGCCCGGACCACCTCAGCAGCGGCACCGGCCCCGGCACCGGCCCCGGCGGCACCCTCGGCAACATCCCCGGCACCGTCGACAACGCCCCCGCCCCCGAAGGAGTCCGCCACCACCTGACGGCGCCCCGGGTCCGGGCCCGGGCCCGGGCGGCCCCGCCCCCGCCCCCACCCCCGTCCCCGCCCACGACAAAGGCGAGAAGGTACGGAAACTCCCCCTCGCCCTCTTCAACGTATAGCGGCCCAGGGGGCTTGCGGCAAGCCCCCCGGGGTGCTTCACACTTGCCCGGCCAAGGCCAGGACCTGCGGAAACAGGGGGAGTTCGGGATGCGTGTGGTGGTGTCGTCGTGGGGGTCGCGCGGGGATGTGGAGCCGCTGGCGGGGCTCGCGGTGGCGTTGCGGGGGCTCGGTGCGGAGGTGCGGATGTGTGCGCCGCCGGACGAGGAGTTCGCGACGCTGTCGGCGCGAGCCGGTGTGCCGTTCGTACCGCTGGGGCCGACGGTGCGCTCGGTGGTCGCCGGTGAGCGTCCGCCGACGAGCGAGGAGCGTTGCGGCTCACTCCAAAGTTGGTCGCCGCCCAGTTCCCTGCGCCACTCACAGCGTCACGGGCCCGGAGAATACGTGTCCTACCGCATGGCTTGCACCACTACCTCTAGGCCGACGATCTCGCTCCGGCGATGAAGCCCGGTCGACGCCGAGAACGCCGCGGACTGGGCTTCGTCGCGCCGCCCGCGGTCCTGCTGCCCCAACTCTCTGGCGGCGACGAGCAGTCTTTCAACCTCGCGTTTCTCGATGCCCTTGCGGGGTGTCGCGGGCATGTGGCTGATCGCGCTGCGTCCTGCGACGCCACCCCGAGCCTCGGCATCCTCGCCCTGGCCCGCCACGCCCACTGCAGGACCTGGCACATCCAGGTCGCGTCGCCGTTCCTGCCGCCCCGCCCATTCCAGGACTGGAGCGCAGCATCGGACCGCCGGTGCTGAGCGCTGCACGGGCAGGGGAGCTCCCAGAGAATGCTGCATGCCGTAGCGGGCGGAGCCACGGCATGCAGCACGGCGGCGGTGGAGCGGGCCATCGCCCTGCGCCCGCTGGTCCTGGCTACGCCTCTTCTGCCGGCAGGACCAGCGTTCTCTTGCGGAAGTGGCCTTACTCGCCAATCCAGCGCAGGCGGGAGGCGCAGGCCCGGAACCCCGGGCCGACACCGAACAGCAGCCCTTCAGCGCCTCGCCGCGGAGGTTCCCGGTGCCAGCGCTCCAGAACACGCAGCGCCGTCGGCCCTCCAGTGTTGCCATACTCGGCGAGTACGGCGCGGGAGTGCCGGGTGGTCTCTTCGCTCACCGCACCGGCCTCGACCATTTTGTCAAGGATGAGCGCAGAGCCGGGGTGCAGTACACCGAACTCTGGGTTCCAGTCATCGCCCATCCAGGGCATTTCCGGTACGACGTCGCCAACTCCCTTAAGAGACTCCTTTTCGGACGTAAAGTTCATGCCCTTAGTGTCGTTGTAGCCGTAGTAGTAGCGGAGGCTGTTGGGGAGCATGTACTCCCAGGACTCCTCGATGGCGGCGCCCACCCCCATCAGGCTGTCGGAGGGGTGTGAGAGGACCGCAGCACCCCCGCCATCCCCGAACAACAGCTTGAACGCAGCATCTTGGGGCCTATCGTTCGAGTTTTGCCATGCGCTGGTGAGCACCTCGCCACTGGAAAAGAGGACGGGGCGATTCGGCTGGACGAGATCGGCGGCCAGGCCCAGCGCGTGGGCCCCGCCCGCGCACGCCAGCTCCGTCATGGGGGTGCAGCGGACAGTGGGCCTCAGGCCCAGGGCGTTAATCAGGTGCGCGTCGAGCCCGGGTGTCACCATCTGGCCGGTAACGTGAGCGGTGACGATCCGGGCGACTCGTTCGGGGGCCAGACCTGCGTTGTCCAAGGCGCTTTGAGCGGCGCGGGTGGCGAGGTCGATGACCCCCTCGACCGCGGGGTCGTTACTTTCCTCGAAGGGGGTCGTGTGCGCGACCTCTGACAGGCGGCGGTGGTAGCGCCGCTGCTCCACACCGGTGGCGGCAGCAAACCGCGTGAGCGCTGGCTTCCGTTTCCCTTCCGGGTCGATCTGGTCGATTATCTCCCTGTTGGTGACGATGTATTCGGCGTCGGCCGTTCCTGGTTTGCTGATGTGCGCCAGAGTCACGAGGTTCTCCCGGTTTTGAAGATGCATCCATCGTGCAGGAGCGAGGGAGACTCAGCCAGGAGTACCCGTGCCACCGCCCGCTCCCGTGCAGTGAGGGACGCACGGAAGAAGACGCGACTGCAGCCGGACCCGGCGGGCGGCGCGCCGTCAACGCAGCGCCAACCCCAACCCCCGCTCCAGCGCCGTCGCCTGCTCCGGTGTGACGAGGGCGACGATCGTGTCGTAGACGCCGTGCTTCTCGCGCGGGAAATCGACGTAGCGGAACGTGCGGGCGTCGTCGCCGCCGGGGTTCAGCGCGTCGATCGCCTCCGCGGCGGCCAGCTGGTCGTAGTACTCGTCCGAGAAGTGCTCGGCGGGGACGGCGACCGCGATGCCGTTCCGCTCGAACTCCAGGGTGTCGTCCCGGGAGGCGCCGTCCGGGGAACGATCGCCCTCCACCAGCCGGACCTTGGCGACCGTGACCGCGCCGTCGGTCAGCTCCGCGGCGCGCCTCAGCAGGGAGGCGTAACCGGGCTCCAGCTGATCGATGTCGTCGGCGTGGATCGACAGCGCTATCCCGAAGGACTCCAACGCGCAGGCGACCTCGTACGGGCGCAACGGGGTGTCCGCCCCCTGCGCGTACTCCGCGAGCACCTGCCGGACCTTCTCCGGCGCCACCACACCGGCCCCCTCCAGGACCGCTCCGACCCGCGCGTACGTCATCGTCTGCGTGTTCGACATACCGGCATCCTGCCAGAGGGGTATGACACGAGGTGGCCCAACAATGCAGGTAGTTGGGGGCACCCGCTACGCGGCGCGGGCGGCGACCTCGTCGGTCAGCGCGGCCAGCAGCCAGTCGTGCGCGGCCCCCGGCGTCGGCACCGGACGGCCCTCGCGCGGCCCCAGCACCTCGGCGGTGAGCGCCCAGTACGGGTCGATACGCGGATCCGCGGCGAGACGGGCGACGAGCCGACGGCGGAACTCCGGGGTGTCCCGGGCGCCGCCCGCGGAGGCGGCGTACGCGGCGACGAAACAGTCCAGCGCCTCCCCGGGTCGCGGCGCCCGCGCCCGGCTCAGCGGCGCCGCCGCCAACGCGTACGCCTCGCCCAGGCCGTCGTAGAGGACCTCCGGGCGGAAGCCGGGGCCGGAGCGGTGCGCGGCGGGCTGCGGGCGGGCGGAGCCGTCACAGGGGCGGGTCACCAGGGCGTGCAGCCGGGCGAAGGCGAGGACCTGCGCGGGCGTCGGCTCGTCCGGCGGCGCGGGGACCGCCTGCTCCAGGAAGGCACCGACCGCGCGAGCCGACATCCGCGGCGGCAGCCACGCCCGCCAGAACCGGGCGAGCGGGGCGGTACTGGGCGGCGCCGCCACCGCACCGATCAGCCGCAGCCGGTCCGCGCGCTCCCGGGGCGGACACTCCTGGACGAGCCGCAACCCGGCCTCCCGCCAGCGCAACGCCGCCATCCGGTAGCCCAGTTGCTTCAACTGCCCGGCGACGGCGTCCTCCAGCGCGCCGCCCGCGCCCGCCTCGTCGTCGACGATCCGCCGCACCTCGGGAACGGGCAGGTCCAGCGCGCGCAGCGAACGGATCAGTCGCAGCCGGTCGAGGGCGTCGGGGGCGTACCGCCGGTGCCCGCCCGCACTGCGCGACCGCTCCGGGAGCAGCCCCCGGTCCGAGTAGAACCGCACGGTCTTGACGGTGACCCCGCCACGCTCGGCCAGCTCCCCGATGCTCCACAGCCCGTCGGACACCGCCACTTGAACCTCCCTCAGGGGGAGTTCCTACCGTACCGGCGGGCTCGAACGGACGGACCGATCGGGGGACGGCCCGTCCGGCCCGGGGGGGGCGCGCCACGGTGCGCCGGGCGCCCCCTCCGCACCCGTTGGAGCCCGGCAACGAGAGACACGTCGCGCGAGGAGCGAGGAGCGAAGGATGGATGAGAAGGAGCAGCGGACCGGGGCCCACGGCGGGGCCGCCGGGACCCATTTCCTGCTGGTGCCCGGCGCGTTCACCGGCGGGTGGGTGTGGGAGGAGACGGCCGCCCGGCTGCGGGCGACGGGCGCGGCGGCGACCGCGCTGACCCTCACGGGCGCGGACGCGGGGGCGCACGGCAGCGCGCCCGCGCCGCCGGACCTGGAGACGCACATCGGGGAGGTGGTACGGGCGATCGACGCGGTGACCGCCGCCGGGGGCGCGGGCAGATTCGGCGAACCGGCCGGTTCCGGCGGGGCGGCCACCACCCCGGAGATCGTTCTCGTCGGACACGGCTACGGCCTGCACCCGGCACTCGGCGCCGCCGACCGCCGCCCGGAACGCGTCACCCGGATCATCGCCCTGGACACCGCCCCCGCCCAGCACGACCAACCGGCCTGGACCACCCTCCCCGACCAGCGCGTACGAGAGCAACTGGCCACCTGGGCACGGGCAGACGCATCGGACGGAGCGACAGTGCCTACGGACCGAGCGACAGTGCCTACGGACCGAGCGGCAGGGCCTACGGACGGAGCGGACGCGGCGGGGACGGGGACGGGCGGAGCGCCCGGGGCGGCCACCGGGACCGGAGCCGGTGCGGGGCCCGCGCCCCGAACGCACGGCGGCACGCTGCCCCCACCGCCCTCCCCCGCCGCCTGGCGGCGCTGGGGCAGCACCGAGGGCCTGTCCGAGGCGGTGCTGGCGCGGCTGGTCCGGGACGCCGTCCCGCAGCCGCTCGGCACGCTCCTCCAGCCGCTCCGGCTGACCGGCGCCGCCGCAGCCGTCCCGGTCACCGGCGTCCTCTGCACCGCCAACGGCACGAGCATCGACCTGGTCCAGATGCGGATCGACCTCGGCGACCCGGCGTTCCGGCCGCTCACCGCCCCCGGCGTGCGCTTCCTCGAACTCCCCACCGGACACTGGCCGATGCTCTCCCACCCGGACGCCCTCGCCGACGCCCTGCGGCGCGCGGCGGCGGGCGAGGGCCACCGCCTCACCCCGGCGGGCAGCCAACCGCCGCCGCATCTGCGACCGTTCCTCCTCGACGTCCCCGAGGTACCGCACGAGCGGAACGAGACCATCGATCTGTACCTCCCCGGGGGCGACGGGCCCCACCCGGCAGTGATCGTCGTCCACGGCGGACCGGTCCCCGAGGGCATCCGGCCGACACCCCGCGACTGGCCGACGCTCACCGGATACGCCCGCCTCGCCGCGTCACAGGGCGCGATCGGCGTCACCTTCGACCACGGGCTGTACGGCCTCGACCGCTACCCACACGCCGCGCGGGACGTCGCGGCGGCGGTGGCCCGGGTCCGCGCGGACCCGCGGGTGGACGCCGACCGGATCGCGCTCTGGTTCTTCTCCGGCGGCGGACTCCTCGCCGCCGACTGGCTGAGCGCCCCGCCCCCCTGGCTGCGCTGCGTCGCCGCGAACTACCCGATCCTCGCGCCGCTGCCCAACTGGGGCCTGGACGGCGACCGGTTCCGCCCGGCGGTCGCCGTGCGCGGCGCGGGCGAGCTGCCGCTCGTCGTGGTCCGGGCCGGTCGCGACCTGCCGGAGATCCTCGCCACGGTCACGGAGTTCCGGGCCGCCGCCGAGGCACACGGCGCCGCGCTGGAGATCATCGACGTACCCGAAGGCCACCACGGCTTCGAGACCGCCGACCACCGCTCCGAAACCGCCCCGGAGACGCTCCGCACCGCCGTCCGCACGGCGCTCGACACCGTCCTCGGCCACCTGACGGCCCCGTAGACGCCCCCGCGGGCGCGGACCGGCGCGACCGCCCCGGAAACGCCGCAGGGGCGGCACCCCTCCGAAGAAGGGTGCCGCCCCTGCGGACAGCGGACGGTGATCCGCCCGTCCCGCCGCGTACGACGGAACGGGTCAGGGATCAGAAGTCCATGTCACCGCCGGGCATGCCGCCCGGAGCGCCCGCCGCGGCGGCCTTCTCCGGCTTGTCGGCGATGACGGCCTCGGTGGTGAGGAACAGCGCGGCGATGGAGGCGGCGTTCTGCAGCGCGGAACGGGTCACCTTCGCCGGGTCGATGATGCCCTCGGCGATCATGTCGACGTACTCGCCGGTGGCGGCGTTCAGACCGTGACCGACGGTCAGGTTGCGCACCTTCTCCACGACAACGCCGCCCTCAAGGCCGCCGTTGACGGAGATCTGCTTCAGCGGGGCCTCCAGGGCCAGCTTCACAGCGGCGGCACCGGTGGCCTCGTCGCCCTCCAGCTCCAGCTTCTCGAAGACGCTGGAAGCCTGGAGCAGGGCGACGCCACCACCGGCGACGATGCCCTCCTCGACGGCCGCCTTCGCGTTGCGCACGGCGTCCTCGATGCGGTGCTTGCGCTCCTTCAGCTCGACCTCGGTCGCGGCACCGGCCTTGATGACCGCAACACCGCCGGCGAGCTTCGCCAGGCGCTCCTGCAGCTTCTCGCGGTCGTAGTCGCTGTCCGAGTTCTCGATCTCGGCGCGGATCTGGTTGACGCGGCCCTGAACCTGCTCGCTGTCACCGGCACCGTCGACGATGGTGGTCTCGTCCTTGGTGATGACGACCTTGCGGGCGCGGCCCAGCAGGTCGAGACCGGCGTTCTCCAGCTTGAGGCCGACCTCCTCGGAGATGACGGTGCCACCGGTGAGGATGGCGATGTCGCCGAGCATGGCCTTGCGGCGGTCACCGAAGCCCGGAGCCTTGACGGCGACGGACTTGAAAGTGCCACGGATCTTGTTGACGACCAGGGTCGACAGGGCCTCGCCCTCGACGTCCTCGGCGATGATCAGCAGCGGCTTGCCGGACTGCATGACCTTCTCCAGGAGCGGCAGCAGGTCCTTCACGTTGCCGATCTTGGAGTTGACGATCAGGATGTACGGGTCGTCGAGCGACGCCTCCATACGCTCCATGTCGGTGGCGAAGTACGCCGAGATGTAGCCCTTGTCGAAGCGCATACCCTCGGTGAGCTCCAGCTCCAGACCGAAGGTCTGGGACTCCTCGACGGTGATGACGCCTTCCTTGCCGACCTTGTCCATGGCCTCGGCGATCAGCTCGCCGATCTGGGTGTCGGCGGCGGAGATGGAGGCGGTCGAAGCGATCTGCTCCTTGGTCTCCACGTCCTTGGCCTGCTCCAGCAGGGCGGCGGAGACGGCCTCGACGGCGGTCTCGATGCCCCGCTTGAGGGCCATCGGGTTGGCACCGGCGGCGACGTTACGGAGGCCCTCGCGGACCAGCGCCTGGGCCAGGACGGTCGCGGTCGTCGTGCCGTCACCGGCGACGTCGTCCGTCTTCTTCGCGACCTCCTTGACCAGCTCGGCGCCGATCTTCTCGTACGGGTCCTCCAGCTCGATCTCCTTGGCGATGGACACACCATCGTTGGTGATCGTGGGGGCGCCCCACTTCTTCTCAAGGACGACGTTGCGACCCTTGGGGCCGAGGGTCACCTTGACGGCGTCGGCGAGCTGGTTCATACCGCGCTCAAGGCCGCGCCGCGCCTCCTCGTCGAACGCGATGATCTTGGCCATGTGAAGTGGTCCTCCCAGGACGAAGGGGGCACCTCCCGCGCCTTTGGGGCGTGGAGGCTCTTTCCTCCGGACCGCGCTGGCGCCCGCGACGGACGGCCCACCGTTGGAGCGGTTCCTTCCCGCCCCGCCTGCGGACCTCACCGACGGTCCAAAACTGTCACTCTCACTCGGAGAGTGCTAACGCAATGATTAGCACTCGACCCCATCGAGTGCAAGCGCCCTCCGCGAGGAGGGCTCGTTGAGGGGCGGCCGGACGTCGGTGCTCCCCCGCCGCTCCTCGCCCCGAACCCGCAGGTCCCGCACGCGCGCACGCAGGAGGCCCGCACCCCCTGCGGGGTGCGGGCCTCCTTGACGCGCAGTCGGTCGGCGCTCAGCCGGCCGCCAACTTGACCATGTCGGCCTGCGGCCCCTTCTGGCCCTGCGAGATCTCGAAATCGACCCGCTGACCCTCCTCAAGGGTGCGGTAGCCGTCCATCTGGATCGCGCTGTAGTGGACGAAAACATCCGCACCACCGTCGACCGCGATGAAGCCGTACCCCTTCTCCGCGTTGAACCACTTGACGGTGCCCTGAGCCATGCCTAACTCCCCTATTACTGGCCCTTCGCAGGACCGCACTCCGCGGACCCGGGTCAGACCTCACCCCGCGAATGGCCCGTGGGGTGTGCGCCGGAACGCGTCGACCGCCGCCGAATGTATCCGCACCGGTGCCCAGCGCAACAGGTCAATCGGACGAGAATTCTGACGGTGCGAGAAGTGGCGATATGCGCAGAACTGCCATTATTCCCGGGCAACTCGGGCCGGGCATAAGGAACTTAGGGCGCAAATACCGCACACACTTTGCACACAACTCATCGCGATCCCGGGGCGTTCAGAAGGCCGCCACACCGCGCTCGACGAGCAGAAGAAGGGGATCGACGGAATGGTATCGCGTTTTGCAGGACCCTTTCACAACGCGGAATCGCCCCGTCCGGATATCCGGACGGGGCGATTATCGGTCAGCAGGAGAAAGGAATGGCGAGAACCATTCGCCACCCGGGCGGGCGGCTCCCCGACTCCGGTGCGGGCGTCAGCAGCCCCCGGCCACCGCCGGGATGATCGAGATGCCCGCGCCGTCCGGCGTCGGCGTCTGAAGACCCTGCTCGAAGCGGACGTCGTCGTCGTTGACGTAGACGTTCACGAAGCGCCGCAGCTTGCCCGCGTCGTCCAGCACCCGGGCGGCGATGCCCTGGTGGTTCTTCTCCAGGTCGGTGATGACCTCGGAGAGCGTCGCGCCCTCGGCGCTGACCTCGGACACGCCGCCGGTGTACGTACGGAGGATGGTGGGGATGCGGACCTTGACGCTCATGGGTTCTGCCTTCCAACGACTGCGGATACGTCTGCGGAACCGGCCGCCGCGCCCCGGGCGGGGCGGCGGCGGACGGACCGGATCGGCCGATTTCCGGCCGGGGGAGCGACCGGGACTCAGCCGGCCAGACCGGCCGAGCGGAACGCGTCCAGGCTCGGGCGGATGGTGGCCGTGGGGCCGGAGGTCGGAGCGACGGCGTCAAGCGTCTTGAGGCCGTCGCCGGTGTTGAGGATGACGGTGGACAGGGCCGGGTCGAGCAGACCCGCTTCGAGCAGCTTCTTGGTGACGCCGACGGTCACACCGCCCGCGGTCTCCGCGAAGATCCCCTCCGTCCGCGCCAGCAGCTTGATCGCGTCCACGACCTGCTCGTCGTCGACATCCTCCACCGCGCCGCCCGTACGGCGCGCGATGTCGAGGACGTACGGCCCGTCGGCCGGGTTGCCGATCGCCAGGGACTTGGCGATGGTGTCCGGCTTCTGCGGGCGGACCACGTCGTGGCCTGCCTTGAACGCGGTCGAGACTGGGGAGCAGCCCTCGGCCTGGGCGCCGTAGATCTTGTAGGGCCGGTCCTCGACGAGGCCGAGGGCGATCAGCTCCTTCAGCCCCTTGTCGATCTTGGTTAGCTGGGAGCCGGAGGCCACCGGGATGACGATCTGGTCCGGCAGCCGCCAGCCGAGCTGTTCGCAGATCTCGTACGCCAGCGTCTTGGAACCCTCGCCGTAATAGGGGCGGAGGTTGACGTTGACGAAGCCCCAGCCCTCGCCGAGCGGGTCACCGATCAGCTCGGAACAGAAGCGGTTGACGTCGTCGTAGTTGCCCTCGATGCCGACGAGGTCGCCGCCGTAGACCGCGGCCATGACGACCTTGCCCGCCTCCAGGTCGTGCGGGATGAAGACGCAGGAGCGGAACCCGGCGCGGCGGGCGGCGGCGCCGACGGCACCGGCGAGGTTGCCGGTCGAGGAGCAGGAGAGGGTGGTGAAGCCGAAGGCGCGCGCCGCCTCGACCGCGATGGCGACGACCCGGTCCTTGAAGGAGTGCGTCGGGTTGCCGGAGTCGTCCTTGACGTAGAGGCCGCCGGTGACGCCCAGCTCACGGGCGAGATTGTCGGCCTTGACGAGCTTGGTGAAGCCGGGGTTGAGATTCGGCTTCTCGGCCACGTCCGTGGGGACGGGCAGCAGCGGTGCGTACCGCCAGATGTTGTGGGGACCGGCCTCGATCTGCTTCCGCAACGCCTCCGGGTCACCACTCGGCAGGTCGTAGGCCACCTCCAGCGGACCGAAGCAGGTCGCGCAGGCGAAGATCGGGCCGAGCGGGAAGCGCTCGCCGCATTCGCGACAGGAGAGGCCGACGGCGGCACCGAGAGTGACGGAGGGAGCGTTTTCGGTGACTTCAACAGTTTGCGCAGCCATGGAGGCGAGGCCCTTTCTCCTCATCTTCCTCGCGGCGCATCTCGCCACGAGACGGATTTGGCACCTTCCCTAGCCGGGAGCCTCGCGCCGCGTGATGCGGTCGAGACCGGCTGGAGGGTTGCCGGGGCTTCAACGGGCCGTGTCCCTCTGCCCCTCTGGATGAGCGGTATGGCGCTGGGAAAACCCAGGCGTTTGTGGTGCGGTGACCCCGACATGCGACGGTCATCCGCGTTGTTCAAGACTGTAACCGACGGCACTGACAGTAGAGATAGTCGTCCGAACCGCGAGATGGATCACATGCGCCGCCGAGACGGCGCACACCGAGGAGTCGTAGACGTGCTGGAAGAGGTGGAGCGCTGGCTGGGACGTCGCTCCTGGTCCGCGACCGACCGACCGCTGACGCAGCTGCTGGAGGCCAAACGGCTCAGTGGCCGCACGGTCAGCGTCGTACTGCCCGCGCTCGACGAGGAGGCGACGGTCGGCACGATCGTCGCCGCCGTCCGCGCCGCCCTGATGACCGAGGAGGTGCCGCTCGTCGACGAACTGGTGGTGCTCGATTCCGGGTCCACGGACCGGACGGCCGAGGTCGCGGCGGCGGCGGGGGCGCGGGTGGTGGCGCGGGACAGCATCCTGCCGCGGCTGCCTGCGGTGCCCGGCAAGGGTGAGGTGCTGTGGCGGTCGCTGCTGGTCACCCGCGGGGACATCGTCTGCTTCGTCGACGCGGACCTGCGGGAGTTCTCCCCGACCTTCGTCTCCGGGATCGTCGGGCCGCTGCTGACCGACCCGGACGTGCAGTTCGTCAAGGCGATGTACGACCGGCCGCTGGAGACCGGCGGCGCGCCCGGGGGCGGGCCGGGTCAGGGCGGTCGGGTCACCGAACTGGTCGCCCGCCCGCTGCTCAACCTGCACTGGCCGCAGCTGGCCGGGTTCGTGCAGCCGCTGGGCGGGGAGTACGCGGCGCGCCGCTCGCTGCTGGAGCGGCTGCCGTTCCCGGTCGGCTACGGCGTGGAGCTGGGGCTGCTGGTCGACGCGTTGCACACGGTCGGTCTGGACGCGCTCGCCCAGGTGGACGTGGGGGTCCGCAAGCATCGCCACCAGGACGGTCAGGCGCTGGGCCGGATGGCCGCGGCGATCTACCGGACCGCCCAACTCCGGCTGGCGCGCGGGCACTTGGTGCGGCCGAGGCTGACCCAGTTCGTGCGCGGCGAGAACGGCTTCGTCCCCCGTACGAGCGATGTCGACACCGAGGAGCGGCCTCCGATGGCGGACGTCCCGGAGTACACGGCGAGCCGGGCGGCCTGAGAGATCGGGCGCGCTCACCCGGTGGAGCGGTGGGCGTCCCTCCCTTGGCCTCATTCGTACGTGTGCGCCGATCCGGTGCGGGCTAGGGTCGCGGCATGGCCTCCGAACACAGCGGTACCACCCCTGCCCGGACGCCCGCCGCGGGGCGCGGCGCCGAGGTGCTCGTCGCGTCCAACCGTGGCCCGGTCGCGTACACCGTCGGCGCGGACGGCGCGCTGACCGCGAAGCGGGGCGGTGGCGGGCTGGTCTCGGGACTGTCGGCGATCGGCCCGGAGACGGAAGCGGTGTGGGTGTGCGCGGCGCTCGGCGACGGTGACCGGGAGGCGGTGCGGCGGGCGGACGGGGAGCTTCCGGCGGCCGACACCGGTGGACAGCGCGTCCGGATGCTGGACATTCCGGCGGAGGTGCATGCCGCCGCCTACAACGGCATCGCCAACTCGGTCCTCTGGTTCGTCCACCACATGCTCTACCAGACGCCGCTGGAGCCGTCGTTCGACACGGAATTCCGGGAGCGGTGGGCGGCTTACGAGGCGTACAACGCGGCGTTCGCGGAGGCGCTGGACCGGGCGGCGGCGCCGGGCGCGGCGGTGCTGATCCAGGACTACCACCTGGCGCTGGCCCCGGGGATGCTCCGCGAGCGCCGCCCCGACCTGCGGATCGGGCACTTCTCGCACACGCCGTGGGCGCCGCCGGAGTACTTCGCGCTGCTGCCCGACGACATCCGGGAGCGGCTGCTCCGGGGGATGCTCGGCGCGGACCGGGCGGGCTTTCTGACGCGGCGGTGGGCGGCGGCGTTCGTGGCGTGCTGCACGGCCACGCTGGAGACCCGGTGCGCCGTCCACCATTCGGACGGCGAGGCGCCGCATGTGGTCACCGCGCCGCCGGGGCAGGAGCCGCACACCACCCAAATCGGGGTGCACGGGCTGGGCGCCGACGCGGAGTTCCTGCGGGAGCGGGCGCACCGTCCGGACGTCGACGAGCGGCTGACGGCGCTGCGCGCGCAGATCGGCGGCGGGGCGGGTCCGGAGCGGCGGCGCACGATCGTGCGGGTGGACCGCACCGAGCTGTCGAAGAACATCGTCCGCGGGCTGCACGCCTACCGCCGTCTGCTGGCCGACCGCCCGGAGTGGCGCGAGCGCGTCGTCCACCTCGCGTTCGCCTACCCCTCCCGGCAGGATCTGGCCGTCTACCGCGACTACACCGCGGAGGTGCGGCGGGTCGCCGAGGAGATCAACGCGGCGTACGGCACACCCGGTTGGCAGCCGGTGGTGCTGCACGTCAAGGACGATTTCGCGCGGTCGCTGGCCGCGTACCGCCTCGCGGACGTGGCCCTCGTCAACCCCATCCGGGACGGGATGAACCTCGTCGCCAAGGAGGTCCCGGTGGTCTCCGACGCCGGGTGCGCGCTGGTGCTGTCGCGGGAGGCGGGCGCCCACGAGGAGTTGGGCGAGGACGCGCTGAGCGTCAATCCGTACGACATCAACGCGACGGCGGACGCACTGCACGCGGCGCTGTCGATGCCCGAGGAGGAACGCGTGGGCCGCTGCGCCCGGTTGGCGGACGCGGCGACGGCGCTGCCGCCGGCCCGCTGGTTCACGGAACAGCTGACGGCGCTGCGGGGCTGAGGGCGGGCCCGGCGGCCGGGTCGCGGGGCGCGCCGGGGATCATGAGGGGCCGCCGAACGGTGTGCGTCCACCGGCCCCGAGGAGTCCGATGTCCGCCGAACGCCCTGCCGCCGACCTGCCGTTCCTCCCCGACGGCGACGTTCCGCCGCCGCGCCGCGGACGGATCGTCTTCCTCAACGGGACGTCCAGTTCCGGCAAGTCGAGCATCGCGCGGGAGCTGCTGGCGATCCTGGACGAGCCCGCGTTCCATCTGCCCGTGGACGCCTTCCATGCGATGCGCTCCCGCCGCGAGATCGCCCCGGAGGCGCTGGGGACGGTGCTGCGGCGGACCTGGATGGGGTTTCACCGGGCGGTCGCGGGCATGGCGGCGGGCGGCAACGACGTGGTCGTCGACCATGTGCTGAGCGAGGAGTGGCGGCTGCGGGACTGTCTGGATCTGTTCCCCGCCGAGGATGTCGTCCTGATCGGCGTCCACTGCACGCTGGAGGAGCTGGAGCGCCGCGAACAGGCCCGCGGCGACCGCCCGGCGGGCCTCGCCGCCCGCCAGTTCGCCCAGGTCCATGCGCACGGGATCTACGACCTGACCTGCGACACGACGGCCACCCCGGCGGCGGAGTGCGCCCGGCTGATCAAGGAGTTCCTGCCGCTGCGGCCGGTGCCGACGGCGTTCCAGCGGCTGGCGGCGGCGGGCTGACGGGGCGGGCCCGGCGCCCCCGTCAGCCCGCCGTCCCGTCACTCCGTCAGCCGGTCCGCGAGCGCGTCCAGGAGGGCGACGACCCCGGTGGGCCCGTCGACCACCAGATCGGCGCGGGCGGCGAGTTCGGGGACCTCGGTGCTGCCGCTGCACACCAGCAGGCCGGTGCGGCGCGGCGTCCCGGGGGCCGAGCGGAGGCGGTCGACGGCGTCGAAGGCGGCGAGGTCCCCCAGGTCGTCACCGGCGTAGACGACCGTACGGGCGCCGGTTCCGCGGAGCCAGGCGGTGAGCGCGACGCCCTTGTCGACGCCGGGCGGGCGCAGCTCCAGGACGTAGCGACCCGGTTCGACGAGGAGTCCGTGGCAGGTGGCGAGGGCGGTCAGGGGGGCGCGCAGGGCGTCGAGTGCGCCCTGCGGGTCGGGGGCGCGCCGGGTGTGGACGGCGAGGGCGCGGCCGCCCTTGTGCTCGACGGCGGCGGCGGTCCAGGGGCCGTGCCAGACGCCGGACGCGGCGAGGGCGTCCGGGAGTTCGGCCTCGGCGGCGGCGACGGCGGGCGGCGGTCCGTCGGCGTGCAGGGCGCCCGTCGCCGCCTCCCAGCGCTCGGCGCCGTAGTGGCCGAGGACGGTGAGGCGGTCCAGCCCCGGGGCGCCGTCGACCCCGGCCAGCCGGACGGCGACGGCGGCGGGCCGCCCGGTGATCACTGCGGCGGCGCGCAACCGGGGCACCAGCCGCCCCAGCGCCCGCGCGGCCCCGGGGTGCGCGCGGGCCGCCTCCGGGTCGTCGACGATCTCCGCGAGCGTCCCGTCGAAGTCGACGGCGAGCGCGGCGTCCCCCGGCGCGGCCAGCAGCGCGGCGAGCGCGTCCCGGCCCGCCGCGGTACGGGGCACGGGAAGGCCGGGGCGCGGCGGCGGACCGGCGGCGGGCGCGTGGCCCGTGGCGGGGCCGGTGACAGGGGGGTGACCGGCGCCCGGCTGCGGGCCCGGCGAGGATGCGGCGTCCGGGGAACTGCCCATGGGGCGAGGGTACCGGGGGCGGGGGCGCGGTGTACGGGCGGGAAAGCGCCCGCGTCGAGGGCCCGCCGCTCAGCAGCGCCCGCGTCGGGGTCCGCCGCTCAGCGCCGTCCCCGCCGGGCCGCCCGTCGCCGCAGGAGGCGGTTGACGGTGCCCGCGTCGTGGCGGAGCGCGCGCGGGTCGTCGAGGAGGGCGTTGAGGAGTTGGTAGTAGCGCGTCGGGGAGAGGCCGAGGCGCTCGCGGATGTGGCGCTCCTTGGGGCCGGAGGCGGGCCAGGAACGGCGCTCCACGGCGAGCACCGCCTTGTCCAGGGCGGAGAGTTCACCGGGGGCGCCGGTCTCGGGGGCGCCGGTCTCGGGGGCGCCGGTCTCGGGGGCGCCGGTCTCGGGGGCGCCGGTCTCGGGGGCGCCGTCCGGGGCGGGCACCCCGGGGGCGCCGTCCGTGGGGGCGGCAGCCGGGTGGCCGTCGGCTGGGGCGGGCGCCTCCGTACCGTTGTCCGGAAGCCCCGGGTCCGTACCGTCCTCGCCGCGCGTCGTCACGCCTCCCACGATAAGCCCCTGGTCGGACAATCAGGCGGGGCCGGAGCCGGGCCGGAAGCGGCACCGGACCGGCCCCGGGCTCAGCTCCCGGCCGTGTCCGCCGCGTCGGCGGTGTTCTGGAGGTCGGCGAGGGTGCTGGACGGGTCACCCTTGGGGCCGACCGCCGCGCCCATCTGCGACTTGACGGACTTGGCGACCTCCGGCCACGACGTCTTGTTCGCCGGGTAGAACTGCGCGTCGCGCAGCGGGCCGACGAAGTCCTGGAGATGGCCGAAGCGGTGGTCGCCCGCCATCTTCTGCGCGCCCGAGGTGGTGACCGGCAGCAGGCCGAAGTCGCGGGAGAAGCTCAGCACGTTGGCGTCGTCGTAGACGTAGTCGAGGAACTTCCCCGCCTGTGCGCGGTGGCCGTTCTGCTTGAACGCCATCATCCAGTCGGAGACCCCCAGCGTCGAGGTGGCCGGGCCCTTCCGGCCGGGCAGGTCGGCGGTGCCGTAGTCGATGCCCTTCGCCTCCGCCTGCTTGATCAGCGCCGGGTGGCCGTTGAGCATGCCGACATCGCCGTCGGCGAACCCGGCGAAGGCGTCCGCGCGGTTGAGGCCGGCCGGGTCGCCGCCGGTCAGCCCCTTGCCGACGAGTTCGTCGCGCAGCCAGGTGAAGGTCTTGACGTTGGCGGGCGAGTCGATCGCGTACTTGCCGATCTCGTCGGTGTAGCCGCCGCCCCCGCTGATCAGCCAGTTCAACGTCTCGGCCTGGGTCTCCTCGGGGCCGAGCGGCAGCGCGTACGGCGTCTTCACGCCCCGCTTCTTCAGCAGTTCGGCGTCCTCGGCGACATCGTCCCAGGACTTCGGCGCCTCGGTGATGCCCGCCTCGGCGAAGAGCTTCTTGTTGTAGAAGAGGCGGCGGGTGCTGGCGGCGAAGGGGATGCCGTACTGCACCCGGCCCACCTCGCCCGCCTCGGCGAGCGCGGGCTGGAGGTCGGCCTGGACGGGGATGGAGAGCAGTTCGTCGGCGCTGTAGAGCTTGCCGTCGGCGGCGTAGTCCACATACGCGCCGATCTGCGCCAGGTCGGGCGCCTGCCCCTTCCGGACCAGGTCGGCGACCTTCTTGTCGACCTCCTTCCAGCTGTAGACATCGACGTCGATCTTGATGTCGGGGTGCTTTTTCTCGAACGCGCGGGTCAGCTCGGACCAGTACTGCCGGGAGCCGGGCCCGGAGCCGTCGCCGTAGTCCGCGGCGACGAGCTTGAGGGTGACCTGCCCCTGGCCCCCGCCGCAGCCGCTCAACGTGAGGGTCAGGGCGGCGACGATTCCCGCCGCCGCCAGGCTCGTGTACCGCCGCTGCACTGCTGTTACCGCCCTTGTCCGGATAGATGGTGGTACCGGGTCCGCGTGCGGCATCGGGGGTCGCCCTGCGCCGCCACGGCGGTACGCGCCGGAGCACGCACCGTATGAGGTCTGCACCACAGTCCCTGCCGAAGCCCGGGCGCCACGGATCTCCGCAGGTCACCACGGGGTTACGGCGTAAGAACCATGGGGTGGCACCAAGGATAAGGGCAGGCCGTGTCGCGAGTGGACTAGACCTTTAGGTCCGGCTCGCGCGAAACTGTCCCCGTGAGACACGTCATCGCCCTTGATGTGGGCGGCACCGGAATGAAGGCCGCCCTCGCGGGGGCGGACGGGACCCTGCTCTACGAGGCGCGCCGCCCCACCGGCCGCGAGCGTGGCACCGATGCCGTGGTCGAGGCCGTCCTCGGCTTCGCCGCGGAGCTGCGCGACATCGGCCGGGCCCGCTTCGGCACGCCCGCGGCCGCCGCGGGCGTCGCGGTCCCCGGCATCGTCGACGAACAGAACGGCATCGCCGCCTACTCCGCCAACCTCGGCTGGCGCGATCTGCCGCTGCGCGACCTGCTCTCGCAGCGGCTCGGCGGCGTCCCGGTCGCCCTCGGCCACGACGTCCGCACCGGCGGGCTCGCCGAGGGCCGGATCGGCGCCGGACGCGACGCCGGACGCTTCCTCTTCGTCCCCCTGGGCACCGGCATCGCGGGCGCCATCGGCATCGAGGGCCGTATCGAGGCCGGTGCGCACGGCAGCGCCGGGGAGATCGGCCACATCGTCGTACGGCCCGGCGGGCGGCTCTGCGGCTGCGGGCAGCACGGCTGTCTGGAGACGGTGGCGTCCGCCGCCGCGGTCGGCCGCGCCTGGGCCGAGGCGTGCGGCGATCCGGCGGCGGGCGCGGCGGACGCGGCGAAGGCCGTGGAGTCCGGCGATCCGCGCGCCGCCGCGGTGTGGCAGGAGGCGGTGGACGCCCTCGCCGACGGCCTGGTCACCGGCCTCACCCTGCTCGACCCGCAGACGCTGATCATCGGCGGCGGGCTCGCGGAGGCGGGCGACACGCTCTTCGTGCCGCTGCGCGAGGCGGTCGCCGCACGGGTGACGTTCCAGCGGCTGCCCTCGATCGTCCCGGCGGCTCTGGGGGACGCCGCCGGCTGCCTGGGCGCGGGTCTCCTCGCCTGGGATCTTCTCTCCACGGAGGTTTCCGCCTGATGGCACAGCAACAATCCGCGGGCCGTACCGGCGACCGGCGCACCGTCCTGACCGGCGCCCGGGTCGCCACTCCGTCCGGCGTCGTCGAGGACGGCCGGATCACCGTCGCGGACGGCCGTATCGCCGAGGTGTCCGGCGGCCCCGCCCCGGACGGCCCCGGCGCTGCCACGGCGGACCACACCGATCTGACGGGCCATCTCGTCGTGCCCGGCTTCATCGACATGCATGTGCACGGCGGGGGCGGCGGCTCCTTCTCCTCCGCGGACCCCGAGGAGTGCCTGCGGGTCGTCGCGGCGCACCGCGCCCACGGCACCACCTCGATGATCGGCTCCACCGTCACCGGCGACCTCGACGACCTCGCCCGGCAGGCGGCGGTCCTCGCCGAACTGGCCGAACAGGGCGATCTGGTCGGCATCCACTTCGAGGGCCCGTTCATCTCCCCGCACCGCTGCGGCGCCCACCAGCCCGAGCTGCTGCGCGACCCGGACCCGGCCGACGTCCGCAAGCTCGTCGCCGCCGGACGCGGCCGCGCGAAGATGATGACCGTCGCCCCCGAACTCCCCGGCGGTCTGGACTCCGTACGGCTGCTCGCCGACTCCGGCGTCCTCGCCGCCGTCGGCCACACCGACTCGACGTACGACGCCACCCGCGACGCCATCGACGCGGGCGCCACCGTCGCCACCCACCTCTTCAACGCGATGCCCACCCTGGCCCACCGCGCGCCGGGGCCGGTCCTGGCGCTGCTGGAGGACGAGCGGGTCACCGTCGAGCTGATCAACGACGGCACCCATCTGCACCCGGCCGTCCTCCAGATGGCCTTCCGGGACGCGGGCGCCGGGCGGGTCGCGTTCATCACCGACGCGATGGGCGCGGCGGGCATGTCCGACGGGATGTACCACCTCGGCCCGATGGGCGTGAGCGTCACCGACGGTGTCGCCCGGATCGCCGACGGCCCCACCGCGGGCTCCATCGCCGGGTCCACCCTCACCCTCGACCGCGCGTTCCGCCGCGCCCTGACCGTCGACGGGCTGACGGTCGGCCAGGCCGTACAGGCCCTTTCGGCCAATCCCGCACGGCTGCTGGGTCTCGACGACCGCACCGGTTCGCTGACCGCCGGGAAGGACGCCGACCTGGTCGTCCTGGACGCCGGGTACGAGGTCGTGGGCGTGATGCGGCACGGCGCGTGGGTGGTCCGCCCGACCGGCGTCTGACCCGCCGCGACACCGGACCGCCGCCCCTCGCGCCCCCCCCCCCGGACGGCGGTCCGGCCACGGGTGGGCGGCGGCCCGGCGACGGCCCCGGGTCTGGGCCAACCGCCGCGGTCGATGGCATGATCGCTCGCGCACTTGTCCGTACGCGGCCGCCCGGGGGCGGTTGCCGGTCCGGTGGCCGCCGCGGTGGCCGCCCGGGCCACCACCGCCCGGCGACCGGCCGACCGGGCCCGGCGCGGGAGGGAAACATGATCCTCACGGTCACGCTCAACGCCGCCCTCGACCTGACCTACCGGGTGCCGCGTCTGACCCCGCACGCCACCCACCGCGTCACCGACGTGGCCGAACGCCCCGGCGGCAAAGGACTGAACGTGTCGCGGGTGCTGGCCGCGCTCGGCCACCCCACCGTCGCCACCGGGTTCGCCGGGGGCGGCACCGGGGACGCGCTGCGCGCCCTGCTGACCCAGGAGAGCGAGGTCACCGACGCGCTGGTGCCGGTGGGCGGCGCCACCCGCCGCACCGTCGCCGTCGTCGACGCCGCCTCCGGCGACACCACCCAGCTCAACGAACCGGGCCCGGTCGTCTCCCCCGCCGAATGGCACACCTTCCTCGGCACCTACCGCGAGCTGCTCGCCGACGCCCGGGCGGTGGCGCTCTGCGGCAGCCTGCCACCGGGCGTCCCGGTCGACGTCTACGCCCGGCTGGCCCGCGCCGCCCGCACCGCCGGGGTGCCGGTCCTGCTGGACACCAGCGGCGAACCGCTCCGCCGCGGGCTCGCCGCCCGCCCCGACCTCGCCAAACCCAACGCCGACGAACTCGCCGCGCTCACCGGCACCACCGAACCGCTGCGCGCCGCCCGCGAGGCCCGCCGCCGCGGCGCCCACTCCGTCGTCGCCTCACTGGGCGCGGAGGGGATGCTCGCGGTCACCGCCGACGGCGCCTGGCAGGCCACCCCGCCGCGCCGGATCCCCGGGAACCCGACGGGCGCCGGTGACTCCGCGGTGGCGGGCCTGCTCTCCGGCCTCGTCGAAGGCTTGTCATGGCCCGATCGCCTCGCCCGCGCGGTCGCGCTCTCCGCGGCGACGGTACGCGCCGCGACCGCCGGGGAGTTCGACGCGGCGACCTACACCGAGCTGCTGCCGGAGGTGGCGGTGGCGGAACTCCCCGTCCCGTCGACGCCCGGCCGCTGACCGGCTCGGGCCCCGGGAAAAGCGCTGGTCAGTGCAGCGGCTTCAGCCAGAGCTGGTCGATGTTGACGTCACACTTGTTGCCGTCCTCGCAGGAGAGCATGACGGTGTTGGTGCCCTTGTTGAGGTTCACCTGCTGCCAGGTGTTCTGCCAGCCCTTGTCCCAGGCGCCTTCTTCGGAACCCTTGAAGTTCCCCATGTTGATCGGCCGGTCGTCCCGCTTGCCGTTGACCGTCACCGTGAGGTTCTGGTCCTTACCGGGAATGCCGTACTGGACCCACATCTTGTACGAATCGGCCTTCTCGACGTTCAGCGTCCACGTCGCCGACGCGCCGGGGTTGTTCATCCCGGCCACGTAGACGCCGCCGGCCGACTGCGCCCCCGGGATGTCCTTGGAGGTGGTGGCACCACCGGCGAGCTTCAGGCTGCCCGCGTCGTCCTTGGGCAGCGGCGCCTCGCTGGGCTTATCGGCGGGCTTCTTCTCCGGCTCCGTGGACGCGCTCACCGACTCGCTCGGCTGCGCCGTGTCCTCGGTCCCCTTCTTGTCGGAGTTGTTCAGCATCGCGACGCCGATCGCTATGCACACCACACCCACCACGGCGACCGCGCCGATCAGCAGACCCTTGTGGTTGCGCTGCGGCGGCGCGGGCGGCGCGGCCTGCGGACGGCTCCGGTCACCGCCGGGCAGCGTCTCCGGCGCCGCGTAGGAGGCGTTCTGCCGACCGTAGCCGGGCTGCTGGGACGCGCCGCCGTACTGCCGCTCACCGACCGCGCGGACCTGGTTGTACGAGGTCCGTGGCACGCCCTGCTGCCGGGTCGCGCCGTCGCCGCCCGCGCCCTCCTCGCCGCCCTCGGAGCGGTAGAGGTACCCGAACGGGTCATCGTTACCCGGCGTGTCCGAGCCCGTGTTGCCGGCCGTCATTGCGTGTCACTCCCCAGCGATCTGTATCGCGTCCGGATGCCCGCGCGGTCCCCCGCGCGCATCTGCACTTTGAGCCCCCGGCGGCGCCGCGCCGCATCGGCGCAGCCTACCCCGTCCGCACCACGCCACGCCGGGCCTGTTCAGGGCACAAGATCACTACGGATCGGTGAACGCCGGGTACGCCCGCCCACAGCCCGGCAGCGGCGACCCCGGGGCGCCCACGGGCCCGCCGGACGCCGTCCGGGCGGCCCCGCACCGGGCCGCCGCCGTGCCCCGGGAGTCATCCGGCCCGGCGGTTCGCCTTCGCCCGGGACCGCTTCTCGACGTACATCCGCTGGTCGGCGGATTGCAGCACCTCTTCGGCGGTCATCCCGCACCCGGCCCAGCTGATGCCGAAGCTGGCGCCGACCCGTACCGCGCGGCCGTCCACCCGGATCGGCGGGATGATCGCATTCCGCAGCCGGACGGCGAGATCCTGGGCGTCGGCGGTGCCCAGACCGTCGGCGAGGACCACGAACTCGTCACCGCCGAGCCGGGCGACCGTGTCGCCGTCCCGGACGCCGCTGGTCAGCCGCCGGGCGACCTCGATGAGCACCGCGTCGCCCGTGTGGTGACCGAACCGGTCGTTGATCGACTTGAAGCCGTCGAGGTCGCAGAAGAGCACCGCGAGCCCCTTGGAGCCGTCGTCCGCGGGCCCGTCCGAGGGCGCGACGGTGTGCACATGGTGGTCGTACGGCAGCGCCCCGCCGACGCTGCGCTCCATGCCCTCCAGCCCCTCGTACGGCTCCAGGCCCTCCGCCGGATACGCGGTCGGGTCGCCGACCCCGGCGAAGACGGCGGCGGAGACCGCGTAGGCGTCGGCGGCGTCGCCCGGCGCCCGCCCGCACAGCCGGGCGCTGAGGCGGGCGCGCAGCTCGGCGCTGTTGGGCAGACCGGTGAGCGCGTCGTGGCTGGCGCGGTGGGCGAGCTGCAGCTCGTGCCGCTTGCGCTCCTCGATGTCCTCGACGTGGGTGAGCAGGAACCGCGGCCCGTCGGCGGTGTCGGCGACGACGGAGTTCCGCAGCGAGACCCAGATGTAGGAGCCGTCCCGCCGGGCCAGCCGCAGCTCCGCGCGGCCCCCCTCGGCGGAGGTGCGCAGCAGGGTGCCGATGTCCTCGGGGTGGACGAGGTCGGAGAAGGAGTAGCGGCGCATCGCGGACGCCGGGCGGCCGAGCAGCCGACAGAGCGCGTCGTTGGTCCGCAACAGCCGTCCGTGCTGGTCACCGCCCATCTCGGCGACGGCCATCCCGCTGGGCGCGTACTCGAAGGCCTGCCGGAAGGACTCCTCGCTGGCGCGCAGCGCCTGCTGCTCGCGCTCCAGCCGGACCAGCGCCCGCTGCATGTTGGCCCGCAGCCGGGAGTTGCTGATCGCTATGGCGGACTGGAACGCGTACATCTGGAGCGCCTCGACGCTCCAGGAGTTGGGGCGGCGGCCGTTGCGCGGGCGGTCCACGGAGATCACGCCGAGCAGTTCGCCCTTGCCGTCGGGCGAGGTGTGCATGGGGGCGAAGAGGCGGTCCCTGGGGTGCCAGTCGCCGTTGAAGCTGGGGTCGGGCCCGGCGGTGTGCCACTGGGGGACGTCGTCGTCGTCCAGCACCCAGCCGTCGGTGTAGGGCACGAAGCACAGCGTGCCCCAGCGCTCGCCCATGGAGAGCCGCCGCTCCCAGGAATCCCGCGAGCCGACCCGCCCGGCCATCAACGCCTCGGCGCCCGCGCTCCCGGCGACCGCGGCCACCACGAGATCACCGTCCGGCCGTACGAGATTGACCGCGGCCAGCTCGAAACCGAGCCCGTTGATCACCCCGTCCGCGACGGTCTGCAAGGTGTCCGCCAGGCTACGAGCGGTGTTCAGCTCGGCGACCACCTTGTGCAGCTGCCGCAAGGTCGTCAGGCGGACGTACGGCTCCGACTCGGCCTCCATCGCTCGCTCTCCCTGAGACCTCGACAGCAACTCCACACTTCTTTGTCGTCCGTTTCCACGGCCACTGAATCACAGTGAGCTGCCCACTCGGTACACAGGGTCAACAATTACCGCGTGCTGTGACTCAAGTCACAAGCTGTGACGTGTAGTTGAGGCCCGCCGAGGGAAACGGGGAATCCCGGCTTCCAGGGTTTCTGAACGCAAATTCCGCGAAGCCCTTTCGAACGGGCCTCCTCGTCCGCCAGACCTAGGACGCGGGTGGTCCCGGGGCCCGATGCGCATCCGTACCGGGCGACGCTAGCGTTCATGGCGTGTTCACGAAAAGCCCCACCGCCGCAGCTGCCGACCTCCCCGCCCCCACCGCTCCCCACCCCACCGTCAGCCTCGCATCCGCACCGGAGGGCGCTTCGGTCCCGCATTCTGGTGGGGTGAGCAACGACGAGTTCCGCGCCGCCCTGTCCCGCCTCGCCGCCGGCGTGGTGCTCATCACCGCGCACGATCCCGACAGCGGCGCCCACGGCGAAGCCGTCGGCATGACCGCCACCGCGTTCGTCTCGGTGTCCCTGGATCCGCCGCTGGTGATGGTGAGCGTTCGCAACGACTCCCGGATGGACGACCTGTTGGCGCAACAGCCCCTCTGGGCCGTTTCGGTCCTGTCGGAGGCGCAGCGCCACATTGCGGGACGGTTCGCGATGAAGGGCCGCATCAGCGACCGACTGCTCTTCGAGGACATTCCCCACACAATCGGCGAAGCGACCGGCGCCCCGCTCGTCGACGGCGCCCTCGCGAATCTGGAGTGCCGCACCGAACAGCGCGTCACGGCGGGCGACCACACGCTCGTCATCGGCCGCGTGCTGACCGCCACCACCCCCGCCGAGGACGACGGCCCGCTGTCCTACTTCCGCGGGAAGTACCGGCACCTGGGCTGACGCCGGACGCGCTCCGGGCCGGTCAGTCCCAGCCGCGCCCGGAACGCCCCTTCTTGACGTCACCGCGCTGCTTCTTCTCCCGCAGCCGCCGCTCGTTGACGCCGCGGGGGACGCGCGCCTTCCGCCGCTGCTTGGGCGGCGGCGCGGTCGCCTCGGCGAGCAGCGAGGCGAGCCGTACGGCGGCGGTCTCGCGGTTGCGCCACTGGGAGCGGTGGTCGGAGGCGCGTACGGAGAGCACGCCGTCGGTCAGCCGGTGCGCCAGCCGCTCCAGGGCGCGCTCCTTCCACACCTCGGGCAGCGCCTGCGTCCGGCCGAGGTCGAAACGGAGCTCCACCTGGCTGTCGCTGGTGTTGACGTGCTGGCCGCCCGGGCCCGAGGACCGCGAGAAACGCCAGACGAGTTCGGCTTCGGGGAGAACGACCGCACCGCGGATGACATGGGGTCCGGACATGCCCCCATGGTCCCGCGTTCCGCGCCGCCGGTCACCCGCATTTCGCCACGGGCCGCACCGGACGGCCTCCGGCGCGCCGCCCGGGCCCGCCGGAAACCGACCGCAAAGAAAGTAAAGGGAGCTGGAACCTCGCGGCCCCTCGCTTGCGTTGAGTGAGGAAACGGTAGCTTCGCGCACCGCGCGGAGCGCGCTCGCGTTCACGAGGGAAAGGGACATTCCGATGGCTGTAAGCCTGTCCAAGGGCGGCAACGTCTCGCTCACCAAGGAGGCACCCGGTCTCACCGCCGTCACGGTCGGCCTCGGCTGGGACGTCCGCACCACCACCGGCACCGACTTCGACCTCGACGCCAGCGCCATCGCGGTCAACACGTCCGGCAAGGTCTACTCCGACGCCCACTTCGTCTTCTTCAACAACAAGGCGACGCCGGACCAGTCCATCGTCCACACCGGCGACAACACCACCGGTCAGGGCGAGGGCGACGACGAGTCCATCAACGTCAACCTCGCCGCGCTGCCCGCCGACATCGACAAGATCGTCTTCCCGGTCTCGATCTACGACGCCGAGAGCCGCAGCCAGAACTTCGGTCAGGTGCGCAACGCCTACATCCGCATCGTCAACCAGGCCGGTGGCTCCGAGGTCGCCCGTTACGACCTGAGCGAGGACGCCGCCACCGAGACCGCCATGGTCTTCGGCGAGCTGTACCGCAACGGCGCCGACTGGAAGTTCCGCGCCGTGGGCCAGGGCTACGCCTCGGGCCTGGCCGGTATCGCCCAGGACTTCGGCGTCAACGTCTGACATGCCGAACGGCGGCGGGCCGGGACCGCAGGGATCCGGCCCGCCGCCCCGCCCGGCCCCCGAGGGCCCGAGCGGTTCGACCGCCGGGCACCGGGCGGCGGTTCACGCCCTCGGCCCGGGCCGCCCCGAGGACGCCGCGACGCTCGCCCGGATGCAGTTCGCCGCCTGGCTGGAGACCTATCCGGGCGCGGCCCCGGGGATCGACGAGCAGTGGATCCGGGAACACCGCGGCGAGTTGCTGACGGAGGAGGGGGCCGCCGGGTGGCGCGCCTTCCTCGGCCAGGTGTCGGACCGCCCGCGGAGCGCCTTCTGCCAGGTCGCCCGCGCGCCCGAGGGCGCCTTGACCGCCGTGCTGTGCGGTCTGCGCGAGGCGGCCGAACCCACGGCAGGGACGGCGGCGCACCCGCTCCCGCCCGGCCCGCCGCCGGAGATTGTCACGCTCGGGCCGATGTACGTACTGCGCCGGGCGCAGGGCCTGGGGATCGGCAGCCGTCTGATGGACGCCTTTCTCGCCTGGGCCGGTGAGGTGCCGATACGCCTCTGGGTGACGGCCTCCAACGAGGGCGCCATCCGCTTCTACCGCCGCCACGGCTTCACCCCGACCGGCGAATGCCATCTCTGGCGCGACCGCCTGCCCAACATCCGGATGGTCCGGGACGGCGGGGGCTGACCGCCTCCCGTACCGGGACCGCCGCCTCTTCTCCCGTCCGCCCTACGCGGCCGCGGGCCTGCGGTGGGCGGGCGTCCGCGCGGGTGGCGCCGGTGCCGTTCCGTCGTTCGGGGCGCCTTCCGGTGTGGCCGCGCGGACGACGGCTTCCATCGACAGGCCGAGCGTGTCGGCCAGCGCGGCGATCGTGAAGAACGCGGGCGTCGGCACCCGCCCGGTCTCGATCTTCCGCAGCGTCTCGGCCGACAGTCCGGCCACCGCCGCGACCTCGACCATGCTGCGCTCGCCGCGCGCCGCCCGCAGCAGCGCGCCGAGCCGCTCGCCGCGCTCGCGTTCCCAGGGAGTCAGTGGAGTCCGCACCATGGACGTGATACTAATACCGGTAATCCAATACCGGTAAAAAAATACCGCTCCGGTGTCGCTCCGCCGTGCGCCGCCCCGCCCGGGAACGGGTCACGCCGGACGCACCCCCGGCCCCGCCCCGGGTGCGTCCGGCAGGTCACGGCGGCGGTTCCGGTACGCGAACTCCCTGAAAGGCACCACCATGATCGAGCTCAAAACCGATGCCGCACTGGACGCGATGCGCGTGGCCGGACGGGTCGTCGCCGAGGCGCTGGCCGCCGCCCGCGCGGCCGCCGCCCCCGGCGTACGGGTGCGGGAACTGGACGAGGCGGCCCGCACCGTCCTGCACGAGGCCGGGGCCACCTCCCCCTTCCTCGGCTACCGGCCCTCCTTCGCCCCGACCCCGTTCCCCGCCGTGATCTGCGCCTCCGTCAACGACGCGATCGTGCACGGCATCCCGGACGACACCCGGCTGCGCGACGGCGATGTGGTCGGCATCGACTGCGGCGCCCTCGTCGACGGCTGGGCGGGCGACGCCGCCGTCAGCTTCGCCGTCGGCACGGCGCGCCCCGGGGACCAACTGCTGCTCGACACCACCCGCCGGGCCCTCGAAGCGGGCATCGCCGCCGCGGTGACCGGCGCCCGGATCGGCGACATCTCCCACGCCATCGGCAGCATCGGCCGGGCCGCCGGTTACGGCATCCTGGACGGCTTCGGCGGCCACGGCATCGGCCGTCAGATGCACGAGGACCCGGGCGTCCCCAACGAAGGGCGCCCCGGCCGCGGCTTCCCCCTCCGCCACGGTCTGGTCCTCGCCATCGAGCCGATGTTCCACGCCGGTGGCAAGGACACCTTCGTCACCGACCCCGACGGCTGGACCCTCCGCACCGAGGACGGCAGCCGCGCCGCCCACTTCGAACACACCGTGGCGATCACGGAGGACGGCCCGCGCATCCTGACGCTGCCGTAGCCCGCGCGACGGCGCCCGCCGCGGGCGCCCGTCCCCTTCCGGCCATGACACCATCGACAGCGTGATCGACCTCGGCTACTCGCTCTCCCGCCGCTTCCCGGACCCGCCCCAGACGGACTACCGGACGGCGGACGTCCACACCCTGCGGCACGACCTCTTCTGCGGTGACGTCTACCTCGCCGACACCCGGGAGGACCGTGAGGTCTCCACGGCGTGGGGCTGGGTGCCGGTGCTCGACTTCGCCTGGGCGCTCTGCGACATCGTCGAGCAGCTGGACTCCGATCCGCGGGGCAACAGGTCGGCCCGGCCGGTCCACGCCGAGCTGGACTTCACCGAGTCCGCCGACCGGATGCTCTTCGAGCGGCGCTTCGGCTGGGTGGAGGTGACCGCCGACTGGATGACGACGGACGAACCGCCGCTCGTCCTCAACCACGGCGCGCTCCGCCGCGAGGCCCGCGACTTCCTGCACGACCTGATCGCCGACCTCGGCGACCTGCACGACGGCTTCGCCGACAACCCCGCCGTCTGGGCCCTTCAGGCCCGCTTCCCCCGCGTCTGACCCGACCGGGGCTCGCAACAAAGGCCGCCCGTACGTCCCTCACTCCGTGAGGCGTGCGGCCCAGGGGTGCGGCAGCCCGTACGTGCGGGTGAGCGCGGCGGCGAGCCAGCGCCGCTGCGGGGCGGTGAGAACGGGCAGGACGGCGCGGAAGTCCGTCTCGTCCTTCGGGCGCGGGGCCTGGGCCTTGTAGTAGAGCTGCACCTCGGGGGTGAGGAACGGGATGCCGTCCGCGGACGGCGGTGCGCCGGTCAGCGCGTCGAGGGGCCTGCGGACGCCGGGGTCGCGGCGGGAGGTCCACTCCTCGCCGCGGGACTCGTCCAGCATCACCTGGAGACGCCAGGGTGCCCGCGGGCCCGGACGGCACCAGATGTCGTGCACGGCGGCGGGCAGGACCTCACCGGGCCGCCACGGGCGCAGCCGTCCCGGCGGATCGGCGGCCCACCACTCCCAGTCCGGCAGGGCCCGCTGCACCACCAGCTGATCGCGCCGCAGCAGCAGGACGTCCAGGTCGGCGTGGTCGCGGAAGCGGCGGCCCACCGCCCGCTCGATCGCGATCCCTCCGGCCACCCACCAGCGGCAGCCGTGACCGTCGAACGCGGCGGCCGCCTCGGCGGGCGGGGCGGGGTCCCAGCGGGTCAGGTCGGCGGGGGTGGGGGGAGCTTCGTCTCCGTTGATGTCTCTCTCCCTCCCCCTCCCCCGCGC
>NZ_JODY01000025.1 GCF_000718015.1 Streptomyces catenulae
GATGAGTTTGGTGGGGTCGGAGTCGAGGTCGACCATGTTTCCGGCCTCCTTGGCGGCGGAGGTGCCGGTGTTCATGGCGACGCCGACGTCCGCCTGGGCAAGGGCCGGGGCGTCGTTGGTGCCGTCGCCGGTCATCGCGACGAGTTTGCCGCCCGCCTGTTCCCGTTTGATGAGGGCCATCTTGTCCTCGGGGGTGGCCTCGGCGAGGAAGTCGTCGACGCCCGCCTCCGCGGCGATGGCCTTGGCGGTGAGCGGGTTGTCGCCGGTGATCATGATGGTCTTGATGCCCATCCGGCGCAGCTCGTCGAAACGCTCCCGCATGCCGTCCTTGACGACGTCCTTGAGGTGGATGACGCCCAGGACGCGGGCGCCGTCCGCGTCGTCGACCGCGACCGGCAGCGGGGTGCCGCCCGCCTCGGCGATGGCGGTGGCGATCCGGTCGACGTCGTCGGCGACGGTGCCGCCGCGCTCGGTCACCCAGGCGGTGACGGAGGCGGTGGCGCCCTTGCGGACCTTACGGGCGGGGTGTGCGCCGTCCGCGGGGAGGTCGACGCCGGACATCCGGGTCTGGGCGGTGAACTCGATCCACTCGGCGCCGGTGAGCCGGTCCTGCTGCCGGGCGGGGAGGCCGTACCGCTCCTCGGCGAGGTCGAGGACGGAGCGGCCCTCGGGGGTCTCGTCGGCGAGCGAGGACAGCTGGGCGGCGTCGGCGAGCGCGGTGTCGGTGACGCCGGGGACGGGGACGAACTCGGCGGCCCGGCGGTTGCCGTAGGTGATGGTGCCGGTCTTGTCGAGGAGGAGGGTGGAGACATCGCCCGCCGCCTCGACCGCGCGGCCGGACATCGCCAGGACGTTGCGCTGGACGAGCCGGTCCATCCCGGCGATGCCGATGGCGGAGAGCAGCGCGCCGATGGTGGTGGGGATCAGACAGACCAGCAGCGCGGTCAGCACGATCATCGACTGTTCGGCGCCCGCGTACACCGCGAACGGCTGGAGGGTGACGACGGCCAGCAGGAAGACGATCGTCAGGGAGGCCAGCAGGATGTTGAGGGCGATCTCGTTGGGGGTCTTCTGCCGGGCGGCGCCCTCGACGAGGTTGATCATCCGGTCGATGAAGGTCTCGCCGGGCTTGGTGGTGATCTTGACGACGATGCGGTCGGAGAGGACCTTGGTGCCGCCGGTGACGGCCGAGCGGTCGCCGCCCGACTCCCGGATGACCGGCGCCGATTCACCGGTGATGGCGGACTCGTCGACGCTGGCGACGCCCTCGACGACATCGCCGTCGCCGGGTATGACGTCACCCGCCTCGCAGACCACCAGATCGCCGACGCGCAGGTCGGTGCCGGGGACCTGCTCCTCGGTGGTGCCGGTCAGGCGGCGGGCGACGGTGTCGGTCTTGGCCTTGCGCAGGGTGTCGGCCTGCGCCTTGCCGCGGCCCTCGGCGACCGCCTCGGCGAGGTTGGCGAAGAGGGTGGTCAGCCAGAGCCAGGCGGTGATCGCCCAGCCGAACCACTCGCCGGGGTGGAGGAGGGCCAGCACGGTGGTGAGCACCGAGCCGATCAGCACCACGAACATCACCGGGGACTTGACCATCACCCGGGGGTCGAGCTTGCGGAACGCGTCGGGCAGCGAGCGGATCAGCTGCTTGGGGTCGAAGAGCCCGCCGCCGACGCGGTTGCCTTCGGGGTGTTCGGGGGCGGGCGCCTCCTGTTGCGGCGCCCGGTCCTGGGTGACGGTGGACATCGCATCGTCCTCGTGCTTCTCGGAAGGGGTGGGCGGCTGTGCGCCGGTGGGTCGCCGGGTGCCGGTGGATCGCTTCGTACCGGCGGTCATGACGCCAGTCCCTCGGCGAGCGGGCCCAGGGCGAGGGCGGGGAAGTAGGTCAGACCGGCGACGATCATGATCGTGCCGACCAGCAGGCCGGAGAAGAGCGGCTTCTCGGTACGGAGGGTGCCCGCGGTCTTCGGGACGGGCTGCTGCTCGGCGAGCGAACCGGCGAGCGCCAGCACGAAGACCATCGGGACGAAGCGGCCCAGCAGCATCGCGAGGCCGATGGTGGTGTTGAACCACGGGGTGTCGGCGTTCAGTCCGGCGAAGGCGCTGCCGTTGTTGTTGGCGCCGGAGGTGTACGCGTAGAGGAGCTCGGAGAAGCCGTGCGCACCGGAGTTGAGCATCGAGTGCGGCGGCGTGGGCAGCACCAGCGAGGCGGCGGTGAAGCAGAGCACCAGCGCCGGGGTGACGAGGATGTAGCAGGCGGCGAGCTTGATCTCGCGGGTGCCGATCTTCTTGCCGAGGAACTCCGGCGTCCGGCCGACCATCAGCCCGGCGAGGAACACCGCGATGACCGCCATGATCAGCATCCCGTAGAGACCGGAGCCGACGCCGCCGGGCGCGATCTCGCCGAGCTGCATGCCCAGCATCGTCAGCCCGCCGCCGAGCCCGGTGTACGAGGAGTGGAAGCTGTCCACGGCGCCGGTGGAGGTGAGGGTGGTGGCCACCGCGAAGATCGACGAACCGGCGATGCCGAAGCGGGTCTCCTTGCCCTCCAGCGCGCCCCCGGCCAGCTCGAACGCCTTGCCGTGGCCGCCGAATTCGGCCGCCCACATCAGGAGGGTGAAGCCGATCCAGATGACGGCCATGGTGCCGAGGATCGCGTAGCCCTGCTTGAGGGAGCCGGTCATCCGGCCGAAGGTGCGGGTCAGCGCGAACGGGATCACCAGGATCAGGAAGACCTCGAAGAGGTTGGTGAAGCCGTCGGGGTTCTCGAAGGGGTGGGCGGAGTTGGCGTTGAAGTAGCCGCCGCCGTTGGTCCCCAGCTCCTTGATGACCTCCTGGGAGGCGACGGCACCGCCGTGCCACTGCTGGGGCCCGCCGAGGAACTGGCCGACCTCGTGGACGCCGGAGAAGTTCTGGATCGCGCCGCACGCGACGAGGATCAGTGCGCCGACCACCGCGATCGGCAGCAGCACCCGGACGGTGCCGCGGACCAGGTCGGCCCAGAAGTTGCCCAGTTCGCCGGTGCGGGACCTGGCGAAGCCGCGGACCAGGGCGACGGCGACGGCGATGCCGACGGCAGCCGAGACGAAGTTCTGCACCGCGAGCCCGGCGGTCTGCACGATATGGCCCATGGCCTGCTCACCGGCGTACGACTGCCAGTTGGTGTTGGCGACGAACGACGCGGCGGTGTTGAACGCCTGGTCCGGGTCGATCGAGGCGAAGCCGAGGGAGCCGGGCAGGCTGCCCTGGAGCCGCTGGAGCAGGTAGAGGAAGAGGAGGCTGACCGCGGAGAAGGCGAGGACGCCGCGGAGGTAGGCGGGCCAGCGCATCTCGGTGTGCGGGTCGGCGCCGATGGCCTTGTAGATCCACTTCTCGACGCGCAGCTGCCTGTCGGAGGAGTAGACGCGGGCCATGTGGTCGCCGAGCGGGCGGTAGGCGAGGCCGAGCGCCGCTATGAGGGCGAGCAGTTGGAGCGCCGCGGCGAGCGCGGGGCTCAGGGCGCCGGAGGCGGCAGCGAGGGAGTTCACCGTCAGAACCTCTCGGGCTTGATGAGGGCGAGGACGAGATAGCCGAGCAGGGCGACGGCCACGAGCAGCCCGATCACGTTCTCGATGCTCTGGGCGCTCACAGCTTCGCCACCCCCTTGGCGATGACGGCCACCAGCGCGAAGACCGCGAGCGTGGTGACGACGAAGGCCACGTCGGCCATCGTGAACTCCTGGGAGGAAGGGACAAGAGGGACGACCGGGCGCGAACACCCGGCCGTGTGGACCTCTCGACGAAACCTCTTTTCGGCCATCCGCCGGGTGCCGTTGACGGGTCCCTTACGGCTCCGGGCTCGCTCTTGACGCGTCCCGTACGCCACCTTCGGCCACAGGCGGGCCGGGGGCGCCCCGGGGGTGCGGTACGAGCCCCGGGGCGCGCTCCGCGCGGGCGCCGTGCGCGCCGGGCCGACCCGACCGTTTCCGCAGCTCAGGGCCTGGTTCACGGGCGCTGTGTCAGCCGGATCCGGAGGCGGCAGATGACCGCGTCGGTGTCGCGGCGGACGGCGTGGGCGACGACGGCGCCCCGCTGGTTCTGGAGCAGCCGGTGCCAGAGGCGGTCCGGTTCGGCCTCCGCGATGAGCACCGTGACGCGGGTGCCGGGGTCGGCGGCGGCCAGCGCGCGGACGTGTCCGGCGACCGGTCGGCCCAGGCTGCGGCGGGCGTGGTGCAGCGGGAGCAGCGGGACGCCCGGGTCCCAGCGGTGCCAGTCGCGCAGCAGCGCCGCGGTGCGGGCGCGGTCCTCGGGGTCCGGGTGGCAGACGGTCACCGCCCGCACCTCATCGCCCAGGGAGGCGGCGGCGGAGAGCGCCTCCTGGGTGAGCCGGTTGAGCGCGCCCACCGGGACGACCACCAGCGACCGGCCGCCGCGCGGGGCGTCGGGGAGGCGGCCGACGCCCAGCCGGTCGCCGATCCGTTCGTACGCCCGGTGCACCGCGAGGAGGGCGGCGACCAGGAGTGGCAGCGCGACGGCGACCAGCCAGGCGCCGTCGCGGAACTTGGTGGCGGTGACGACGACGGCGCTGACGCCGGTGAGCGCCGCGCCCAGCCCGTTGAGCGCCGCCTTCGCCCGCCACCGGGGGCCGCGGGCGGCGCGCCAGTGGCGGACCATGCCCGCCTGGGCGAGGGTGAAGCCGACGAAGACACCGATGGCGAAGAGCGGGACCAGCGCGTTGGTGTCACCGCCGGAGGCGATCAGCAGCACCGCGGAGACCACCGCCAGCGCCAGGACGCCGTGCCGGTGCACCTGGCGGTCGGCGCGCAGCCCGAAGACGTGTGGCACGTAGTTGTCGCGGGCCAGCAGTTTCAGCAGCACCGGCAGCCCGCCGAACGAGGTGTTGGCGGAGAGCGCCAGCAGCACCACGGTGGCGCCCTGCACGGCGTAGAAGGCGGCGTGGTGGCCGAGGGCGGCGTCGGCGAGTTGGGCGAGGACGGTGACGCCCTCGACCGGCCGCAGCCCGAAGCGGGAGATCAGCACCGCCAGGCCGATCAGCAGCGCGCCCAGCAGCACGCCGAGCGCGGTCTCGGCACGGCGGGCGCGGCGCACCGCGGGCGCGCGGAACGACGGCACGGCGTTGGCGAGCGCCTCCACGCCGGTCAGCGCCGAACAGCCGGAGGCGAACGCCTTCAGGAGCAGCAGCACGCCGACGGTGGTGGCGTCGCCGGAGACCGCGGCGGGGTGCCCGTCGGCCGCCGCGGTGGACACCGGCGCGTCCCGGAACAGTCCGACGGCGACGAGCACCAGCAGCGCGACGACGAAGAAGGCGGTCGGCGCCAGCAGGAGCCGCGCCGCGTCGGCGGTACCGCGCAGATTGACCGCGGTGAGCACGGCCAGCACCGCCAGGCAGAGCGCCAGCCGGTGGTCGTGGAGGGCGGGGACGGCGGAGGTGAGGGCGGGGACCCCGGCGGTCACCGCGACGGCGACGTTGAGGACGTAGTCGAGGATCAGCGAGGCAGCCGCCAACAGGGCGCTGCGGCGGCCCAGGTGGCGCCCGGCGACCGCATAGCTGCCGCCGCCGTCCGGGAACGCCGCGATGACCTGCCGGTACGAGGCGACGAGCACGGCGAGCAGCGCGACGACGGCCAGCGTGACCGGGAGCGCATAGCCGAGCCCGCGCGCCCCCGCCGCCGCCAGGACCAGCACGATCGCCTCCGGCCCGTACGCGACGGAGGCCAGCGCGTCGAGGGAGAGCGCGGCGAGGCCGGTCAGGGCGGTGAGCCGGTGGCGGTCGGCGGGCGGGGCGCCGCCGGGGGCGGGCGTCGGCACGGCGGCGGGGGCGGGCGCGGGCGCGGCGTGACCTGGGGGGATCGCGGTCATGGGGGCTCCTTCCGGGTGGGGGCGGCTCAGCGTCCGTCCCCGTGGCGGGGGCCGGGCCGCGCCCTGTCGCGCTCCTGTCGGCGGACTCCGCGACCTTCACGCCTTCTTGACGGCGCGTCGGCCACCGCGTCCCGGGGCGCGTATGGACTCCGTCAAGGTGTGATCGGGAGCCGTCAGCGCCGTGTCAACGGGCCGTCCGGCGGGCGGTGGCGGGCCTAGCCTCGGCGGCATGGGACGACGTGGTACCCGCTCCGCCGTGCGCCCGGCGGCCGTCGCCGTACGGCCCCCGGAGCGCATCGCGACCGACGAGGACTGGCCCGCCGCACTGCGCGACGCCGTGGTGAGCGGGGTGCTGCTGCTGGCCGCGCTGGTCGCCGTGGACGCCGTCGCCGGAAGCCTCGACGCGCTCCGTGGCGGTCTGTGGGCGGCGTTGGCGGTGGCGCTCTTCGGGCTGTTGCTGCCGCCGCGGGTGACCGCCGGTCAGGGCTGGTTGGCGGCCCGCGGACCGCTGCGGCGGCGGCTGGTGTGCACCGAGCGGCTGGTGTCGGTGCGCTGGTCGGAGGGGGTCGCGCAGCGGCTGGTGCTCCGCGACGACGCGGGGCGGCGGCTGGTCGTCGACCCGCGGGTGCTGCTCGCCAACCCGGCGCTGTGGCACCTCTTCGCGACCGGGGCGCGGCGGGCGCAGGAGTCCGGTGTGCTGCTGTGCGGGGCGACGGCGCTGGCGCAGCTGGCCGAGCGCGCCGAGCGGGAGACCGCGCGGACGCTGCTCACGGAGAGCGGTCCGGCGTAGCCGCCCCGCCCTCCGGCCCGGGGCCGCCGCCCGGTCCGGCGCCGCGCGGGCGGGCGATGCCGTAGCCGGTGGCGGGCACCCCGCGGCGGACCGCGCCCGCGCCCCGGACGGCGGGCCGGGCGTGCGCCGAGGAGGTCAGCTGCCAGGGCACGGAGGTGACCATCACGCCGGGCGTGAACAGCAACCGGCTCTTGAGCCACAGCGCCGTCTGGTTGTGCAGCAGGTTCTCCCACCAGCGGCCCACCACGTACTCCGGGATGAAGACGCCGACCACGTCCCGGGGGCTGGTGCGGCGGGCGTGGCGGACGTACTCGACGACCGGTCCGGTGATCTCCCGGTACGGCGAGTCGACGACGGTCAGCGGGACGTCGGTGTCCAGCCGCGCCCACTGCTCCTCCAGGCGGGCGGTGACGGCGCGGTCCACGTCGACGGTGAGCGCCTCCAGCCGGTCGGGGTGGAAGGCGCGGGCGTAGGCGAGGGCGCGGAGCGTGGGCTTGTGGACGCTGGAGACGAGGACGAGCGCCAGCACCCGGGGCGGCGGGGTGAGGTCGGCGCGCGGGTCGGTGACGGTCAGCTCCGCGGCGACCGCGTCGTAGTGGCGGCGGATCGCCCGCATCATCAGCCACAGCACCACCGCCGCGAGGACGGCGAGCCAGGCGCCCTGGAGGAACTTCGTCGCCAACACGATGACCAGCACCAACCCGGTGACCAGCGCCCCGGTCGCGTTGACCGCCCGGGCCAGGTACCGGCGGCGGCGCAGCGCCGGGTCCGGGTCGGTGCGCAGCTCCCGGTTCCAGTGCCGGACCATGCCGGTCTGGGAGAGCGTGAAGGAGGTGAACACCCCGAGGATGTAGAGGTGGATGAGGCTGGTGACGTTCGCCTTGAAGCCGAACAGCAGCAGTCCGGCGACGACGGCGAGGACGAGGATGCCGTTGGAGTACACCAGCCGGTCGCCGCGGCTGTGCAGCTGGCTCGGCAGATAGCGGTCCTGCGCCAGGATCGAGGCGAGCAGCGGGAAGCCGTTGAAGGCGGTGTTGGCCGCGAGGATCAGGACCAGCGCGGTGGCCGCCTGCACCACGAAGAAGCCGACGGAGTCCGGGCCGCCGAAGACCGATGCGGCGAGTTGGGCGATGACGGTCCGCTGGGTGTACCCGGCGCAGTCGGCGAGACCGATCAACCGGCAGGGATCCTGCACGATGTGGACCTTGGCGACGATCGCCATGGTGGTGACCCCGGCGAACATCGCGACGGCGATGGCGCCCATCGCCGCCAGCGTGGCCGCCGCGTTCCGCGGTTTGGGCCGCCGGAACGCCGGGACGCCGTTGGAGATCGCCTCGACGCCGGTCAGCGCAGTACAGCCGGACGAGAAGGCGCGCAGCACCAGCATGATCAGGGCGAGGCCGGTCAGCTGCGCCGAGCCCGGGGTGGGCTCGATGCCGTAGCGGGCGCTCTCGGCGACCGGCGCGTCCCCCATCAGATACCGGATCAGGCCGGTCCCCACCATGATCAGGACGGCGCCGACGAAGAGGTAGGTGGGGGCGGCGAAGGCGCGGCCGGACTCGCGGACGCCGCGCAGGTTCATCGCGGTCAGCAGCGCCACGAAGCAGAGCGCCAGCAGCACCCGGTGCCCGGCGAGCGCGGGCAGCGCGGAGATGACGTTGTCGACGCCGGAGGCGACCGACACCGCCACCGTCATCACGTAGTCGACCAGCAGCGACGCGGCCACCACCAGCCCCGCCGACGGCCCCAGGTTGGTGGAGACCACCTCGTACGAACCGCCGCCGCTCGGATAGGCGTGGACGACCTGCCGGTACGAGAGGACGACCACGGTCATCAGCCCGATGACCCCGGCGGCGAGCCACGGTGTGACGTACACGTAGGCGAGGCCACCGAGGGTGAGGACGAGCAGGATCTCCTGGGTGGCGTACGCGACCGACGACAGCGGGTCGGAGGCGAAGACCGGCAGCGCGAGCCGCTTGGGCAACAGCGTCTCGCCCAGCTCCTCGCTCCGCCGGGCCCGACCGAGGAGCAGGCGCTTGAACAGTCCGGTCACGGTGGCCACGGGGCGAGCGTAGGCAGCGGCGCCCCTCCGGCCGTGGCGGCGCGGGCGGGGCGACGGCGGATGGAGCAGCGGGGGCGCCCGGCGGGCCGCGGGGACGCCCGCCCGTCGTCCGCGCGCCGTCCGGTCTCAGGCGCCCCGGCGCAGCGCCTCCTGGCGGGTCCGGGCGAGGCGCGGCCCGTAGCGGGACCACAGGGCGCGCTGGGTGGCGAGGGTGAGGACCCCGGCGACCAGCATCCCGGCGATGTTGAAGCCGAGCTGGACGAAGGAGGCGCCGACCTCGCCCCAGCGGCCCAGCGCGAGGGCCACCGCGATGTTCCCGGCCGCCGGGACGGTGGTGACCGAGATGAAGACGCCGATCAGCGAGGACGACTTCCCCGCCGTCATCGACAGGATCCCGGCGGTCCCGGCGAGCACCGCCACGATGAACGACCAGCGGTCGGGGTGGACGATGAAGCCGGTCAGCGGCCGGGCGGCGAGCATGTCCGGGCCGATCCAGCCCAGCAGACGGCTGACCACCGCACAGGCGAGCGTGACGACGATCGCCACCCCGAAGCCGACGACGAGGGTCCGTACGGAGACGCCCGCCTGCCGGGCGTCGCGGCGCAGCACCGCGAAGCAGAGCGCCGCCAGCGGCCCGAACTCCGGCCCCAGCACCATCGCGCCGACGATCAGGATCGGCTGATCCAGCAGCGCGCCGATCGCCGCGATCTGGGTGGCCAGCGTGAGGAAGACCAGGAACGCCCAGGTCATCCGGGACTCGGCGGCGGTACGGGCGGTGAGTTCGGCCCAGACGACGGCGTCGTCCGGCTCGCCCGGCGCCGCCGCCTCGGCGCGGTCGGCCGCCGCCGACATCGTCAGGTCGAGCGGTTCGACGGTGACGCCGCCGGACTCCTCCAACCCCAGTTCCCGCAGCTGCGCGAGGACGTCGTTGGCGCCCTCCCGGGCCACGTCGAACTCGATGCAGTCACCGGGCGGCGCGAGGGCGGCGCCCGGCAGCCGGACGACATGGGTGACGGCCTCACAGGCGGTGACGGTCCGCACCACCTCGTCGGCGCGCTCGGCCGGGGAGATCACTCGTACGTGCAGCACGGCGGTCATTGTGCCCCGGGGCGGGCGCGGCGGGTGAGGGAATCGGGGAGGCGGGCGACGCGGGGCGGCGGCGGGCGGGCCCGGGGCGCGGGGCGGCGGCGCCCCCGGCGTGCGCTCCGCCCCTGCGCGCCCGGGGCGAGCGGCAGGCGGCCGGGGCGCGTGCCGTGGGCCCGCGCGCCCGGGCGGGCGGGGCACCCGGTGGGGCGCGCGCCCACCCGCCGCGCGCCGGTGCCGGACCGCGCCCGCCCCACCCCTGTCCTGTTCCCTACCGGCTGCCAGCACTCGTTCGATCCGTGGGAGGAGGGCACACTGAGGTGATCGGTCCGTTCGACGTACGGAGTGTTCACATGGCCGTGCCACGACCGGAGCCGCCGGCGCCGATGAACGGCGTCGTCGCGGTCGTGATCGACGAGAACGGCCTGGTCACGCACTGGACGCGGTCCGCCGCGCAGCTGCTGGGCCATGAGCCGGACGCGGTGCTCGGCACGCCCGCCCGCGCGCTGGTCAGGCCGCGCTCCCCGCGGCCCGTCCCCCGTACGGGCGAACCCTCCGGCGCCCCCGGCGGCCGTGTCCTCCCGCTGCGCCACCGCGACGGACACACCGTCCCCGTCTGGGTGCGGCTGCTGCCGCTGGCCGGAGCCGGGGTGCTCGCCCTGGGGCTGCCCGTGGAGGCGCTCGCCACCTGGGACGCCGAGACGGCGGTGGGCCGGGCGCTGCTCACCCAGGACCTGTGGCAGCTCGCCGTGCACGGCCCCGACCTGCGGATCCGCCACGCCAGCCCGGCGGTCGCCCGGGCCGGACGGCTGACCGCCGACGGCCGCGACCCGCTGTGCGCGATGCCCGGCCTGGAGGACGGCGGTACCGGTGAGGAACTGCTGCGGCACGTGATGGACAGCGGCGAGCCGGTGGTGGACGCCTCGGGCGTGCTGCGCGCCGAGACGCCCGGGAGCCAGGACCTGGTCTACTCGCTGACCGCGGCGCCCCTGTACGACCTGTGGGGCCACCCGAACGGCGCGCTGACCTCGCTCGTCGACGTCACCGAGCGGTACCGCTCCGCGCGCCGCCTCGACCTCGTCTACCGGGCGACGCGCTCCATCAGCGGCAGCCTGGAGGTGGAGCGCACCGCACAGGACCTGGTGGATCTGCTGGTGCCCTCGATGGGCGACCTGGCGGCGGTGGAGATCACGGAGGCGACGCTGCGCGGGGGCGAGCCGCCACGCAGCGTGGAGGGCGTACACGGCGACTTCCGGCGGCTGGCCGTCAAACACGCGCACGGCCCCTGGCCGGAGGAGCTGATCCAGGCGGGCGAGATGCTGCCGGACATCCCCAACGGCCCCGACTTCCGCGATCTGGAACGCGGCAAGGTCCTGGTGGTCAACGAACCGGACGCCTACGCCGCGATCCTCGGCAACGGCCCGGCGGTCCCCCGGATGGTCCCGGCGGAGCTGAGCGCCTCCCTCGGGGCGGCGCTGGTCGCGCGCGGGCTGGTGCTCGGCTACGTCCAGGTCTACCGGGTCCGGCAGGGCGCCCCGTTCGACGGGCAGGACGCCAAACTGCTCCAGGAGATCGTCAGCCGCGTCGCCCTCGGCATGGACAACGCCCGCCGCTACACCCGCGAGCACCGGATGTCGGTGATGCTCCAGAACAGCCTGCTGCCGCCGGTCTCCCGCTCCACCGCGGCGGCGGAGACCGCGGGCATCTACCTGTCGGCGGAGGGCGACGCCGGGGTGGGCGGCGACTGGTTCGACGCGGTACCGCTGTCCTCGCTGCGGACCGCGCTGGTGGTCGGCGACGTCATCGGCCACGGGCTGCCCGCGACCGCCACCATGGCGCGGCTGCGCACCGCCGTCCAGACCCTCTCCGACCTCGACCTGGGCCCCGACGAACTGCTGACCCGGCTGGACGACCTGGTGCACCGGATGGCGGAGGAGGCCGAGCACCCGGACACGATGGGCGCGTCCTGTCTGTACGCGGTCTACGACCCGGTGGACCGCCGGTGCCAGGTGGCGAGCGCCGGTCATCTGATGCCGGCGGTGGTGCACCCGGACGGCACGGCCCGGTTCATCGACGTCGTGCCGGGGCCGGGGCTGGGCGTCGGCGGGATGCCGTTCGAGGTGACGGAGGTGGAGATCCCGCCCGGCAGCGTGCTGGCGCTCTACACCAACGGGCTGATCGAGGCGGAGCGCCGCGGCACCTCCGACTCGTTCGAGGACGCGGAGGCGGCGGTGCTGCGACGGCTGGCCGAGGCGGCGGGCCCCGGGCGTTCGCTGGACACCATCGGCGAGGAACTGGTCGCCCCGGTCCGCTCCGCCCCGCACCGCCCCGACGACATCACGGTCCTCCTCGCCCGCACCCGCGCGATCCCCGCGACCTCCCTGGCCGCCTGGCAGTTCCCCGCCCGCCCCACCGCGGTCTCCCTCGCCCGCGAACTCGTCACCGAGCAGCTCCGCGAATGGGGCCTGGACGCACTGGTCTTCAGCACCGAACTGGTCATCAGCGAACTGGTCACCAACGCCCTGCGGTACGCCCGCGGCCCGATCGGCGTCCGCCTCGTCCGCGACCAGGTCCTGGTCTGCGAGGTCACCGACTCCTCCAACAGCCAACCCCGCCTCCGCCAGGCCCGCGACACCGACGAGGGCGGCCGCGGCCTCTTCCTCGTAGCCCAACTCACCACCCGCTGGGGCAGCCGCTACGGCCCCACCGGCAAAACGGTCTGGACGGAACAGGCGATCGAGGGGGTGGAGGGGTGAGGGGGCGGAGGCGTGGCGCGCTCCGAAGTGGTGGGTGAGCTGCATGTTTTGAGGGGTGCCGGAGAGTGCGGCAGGTTCTTTCGGCGGGCGGACAGCGCCGCCGCCCGTGGCGTAGCGTGACCGGAAGTTACGCACCGGCGTGGGCGGGCTGTATCCGGCGGTGCGTGGAGTCGTACGTGAGGCACGGCGCGGTAGGTGGGACGGGCGGTGGAGCCGGGTGGAGCAGCACCGGGGTGCGGGTGAGGCGGGCGAGGGCCCGGGGCCGGACGACGAACCGGGGACGGGATTGGTCGTCGCGTTCGGTCGGCAGCTGAAACTCCTGCGGGTGGCCGCGGAGTTGGAACGGCCGGAGCTGGGCGCGCGGTTGGGGTACTCCGCGTCGACGATCGCCTCGTACGAGCAGGGCAGGCGGATCCCCCCGCCGAGCGTCATCGATCAGGCGGACGAGATCCTGGGCGCCGGGGGCGTGCTGAAGGCCCTGAAGGAGGAGGTGGCCCGGGCCCAGTACCCGGCGTTCTTCCGCGATGCGGCGAGGTTGGAGGCGGAGGCGGTCGAGCTGCACGTCTACGACACCCATGTGATCAATGGCCTGTTGCAGACGGAGGAGTACGCCCGTGCGGTGTTCCGGATGCGGCGCCCGCTGCTGGACAGGGACACCATTCAGCAGCGCCTCTCGGCACGGATGGGACGCCAGGAGATCTTCTCGCGTCGGAGGCCGCCGACACTGAGTTTCGTCATCGAGGAGTCGGTGCTGACGCGCCCTATCGGAGGGCGGGAGGTCATTCAGGGCCAGTTGGAACAGCTCCTGCTGCACGGCCAGCGCCGGAACGTCGAGATCCAGGTCATGCCGAACGAGCGTGAGGAACACAGCGGTCTCGCAGGCCCGTTCACCTTGATCGAGACCCGGGAGGGGCGCAGGATCGCTTACGTGGAGGTGCAGAAGGACAGCCGCCTCTACACCGACCGGGAGACTGTCCGGGAGATGGAAGTCCAGTACGGCATCCTGCGAGCACAGGCACTGACGCCGCGCGAATCCCTGACCTTCATCGAGAAACTGCTGGGAGAGAGATGAATGACAAGATGCCCGACTCGCCTCTGTCGAACATGGTGTGGTTCAAGAGCAGCTACAGCAGCGGCGAAGGCGGTCAGTGCGTCGAGGTCGCGACCGCTGGCGGTGCCGTGCACGTCCGGGACTCGAAAATCCCGGCAGGCCCGAACATAGCCGTGTCGCCGAAGGCGTGGGCCGGGCTGGTCGCGCTGGCGGTTGCCGACGGGGGCTGAGCGGTTCTCACGCTGCGGGGCGGAGGCGTCCGGGACCGGTGCCGGTGACCATCCCGGCGGCGAAGCCCGCCCCCCCCGGGCCACGGCCCCCTCACTCCCCCATCGGCACAGTCTCCGGCCCGAAGCACTCCTGCGCCCGCTCCGTCAGCAGCGCGATGAAGTCCGCGACCGCGGGCGTCGGCGTGCGGGCGGTGACGCGGGTCAGGCCGACCGTGCGATGAGCTGCGGGTTCGTCCATCGGGAGGTCGACGAGGCCGGGGACGGCGACCGGGGAGGGGGGTAGTACCGCGACGCCCAGGCCCGCCGCCACGAAGCCGCGGATGGTGGCGATCTCGGCGCCCTCGAACGCCACCCGGGGGGTGAAACCGGCGTCCGCGCAGAGGCCGTTGACCAGGCGGCGCAGCCCGTAGCCCGAGGTGGCCATGACGAAGTCCTCGTCGGCGGCGTCGGTGAGGCGGACCCGGGCGCGACCGGCCAGCCGGTGGTCCGCGGGGACGACCAGCCGGAGCGGTTCGCGGGCGACCGGGACGGTGGTGATGCCCGCCTCGTCCGGCAGCGGCGACGTCAGGCAGAGATCGACCTCCCCGGCGCGCAGCCGGGCCAGCAGCCCCTCGGCGTTGTCCTGCACCAGTTGGAACCGGGCCTGCGGACGGCGCTCGCGGAACCAGCTGACCAGCAGCGGTACGGGGGCGGTGCCGAGCGCGGGCAGGAAGCCGAGGGCGACGGTGCCGGGCTCGCCGGTGGCGAGGCGCAGTTCCTCGCAGCCGGTGGCGATCTCCTCAAGGCCCCGCCGGACGCGGGCGAGGAACGCCCGGCCGTGCCGGGTCAGCCGCAGCCCGCGCCCCTCGCGGTCGAAGAGCGGGGTGCCGACCGCCGCCTCCAGCCGGGCGATACCGCGGCTGACCGTCGACTGCGGGGCGTCCAACTCGTCGGCGGCGGCCGAGAGATGTTCCAGCCGGGCGACGGCCACGAACCGCACCAGGTCCGGGCAGACCGCCGCCAGCGGCCCGGCCGCCCGTAGCTCGGGAAGGCCCCGTACGCCCGGCAGCCCCGTCAGCTCGGGCAGCCCCCGCGCACCGCCGGGGACCGACCCCGCACCCCACTCGCTCACCTGTTCCATATCCGGAACATATCTCGCCGATCCATGCATTGGACGCATCATTTGCCCCGTGCCTACCGTCGCCGGGTGACCGACGCAGCCGCGATACCCGCCGCCCACCTCCGAGGCACCCCCGGCTTCCGGCGCGCCACCGGTGCGCTCTTCGCGGCCGGGCTGACCACCTTCATGACGCTCTACTGCGTCCAGGCGCTGCTGCCCGCGCTCTCCTTCGACCTGCACCTGACCCCCGCCGCGTCCTCGCTGACCGTCTCCGTCTCGACCGCGTCGATGGCGCTCGCCGTGGTGCCGCTGACGGCCGTCTCCGACGCCTGGAGCCGGACCGGCATGATGACGCTCGCCCTGAGCTGCGCCGCCCTCCTCGGTATCGCCGCCGCCTTCGCCCCGAGCTTCCCGGCGCTGCTGGTGATCCGCGTCCTCCAGGGCCTCTCACTGGCCGGACTCCAGGCCACCGCGATGTCGTACCTCGCCGAGGAGGTGCACCGCTCCTCGCTGGGCCAGGCGATGGGCCTGTACGTCGCGGGCAACGGCATCGGCGGGATGGCGGGGCGGCTGGTCGCCGACGGGGTGCTGGAGGTGACCGGCAGCTGGCGGTGGGCGATCGGCGCGGTCGGGGTGGCCGCGGCGGTCTGCGCGGTCCTCTTCCGGCTGACCATCCCGGCGTCGGTCCGCTTCGTCCGCCGTGAGCCGCGCCCGCGCGCGCTGGCCGCCGGGATCGGCCGGGCGCTGCCGGACAGCGGGCTGCTGCGGCTCTACCTCATCGGCTTCGTCGCGATGGCCGCGTTCGTCACCGTCTACAACTACCTGGGCTTCCGCCTGATCGCGGCGCCGTTCCACCTCTCCCAGACCGCCGCCGGACTGCTCTTCGTGGCGTACGCGGCCGGGTCGTTCTCCTCGGCGGCGGCGGGGCGGCTCGTCGACCGGTTCGGCCGTCCGCGGGTGCTGATTCCGGCGCTGCTGACCGCCGTCGCGGGGCTGGTGGTGATGCTCGTCCCGCATCTGGGCGCGGTCGTGCCGGGGCTGGTGGTCTTCACCGTCGGGTTCTTCGCCGCGCACGCGGTGGCCAGCGGCTGGGTCGGCGGCCGGGCCACCGCCCTGGGCGCCCAGGGCGCCGCCGTCTACCTCTTCTTCTACTACATGGGCAGCGCCGTCGGCGGCACGGTCGGCGGCGTCGCCTACTCCGCCGCCTGGCCGGGCGTCACGCTCTACTGCCTCGGCCTGATCGCACTGGCCCTGGTCAGCGCCGTCACACTGCGACGGCTGCGCCCGGCCACCCGCCCGGAGCCCACCGGGGAACGGACGGCCGGGACGGCCACGGAGGTGGCCACGGAGACGGAGGCGGAGCGGGGCGCCTGAGCGGGCGCCCGCCTCGCCACCACACGGCACCCGACCCGCCGGAACGCACTCCTGTGGTTACTGTTCATACAAACCAGCACAACACCCTGAAACAGACATTCCGCCCGCCGTCATCGTTTGCTCATAGAGCGCACAAGGAACGGTCATGGGGCACGCCGGGGGCTCGCCCCGGGAGGGTTCTCGGCAGTCCGCTGGCGTCTCACCACGGTCGCAGCACGGCCACGAGCTGCGGGAGGGCGACGAGCAGCAGCACCGAACCGGTCTCGATCCAGCGGTACTTGACGCGGACGATCTCGCTGGTGCGCCGCAGGGCGGCCAGCCGCGGCGCCACCGGATCACGGAGCGAACGCGCGACGGCCCGCCCCAACCGCTCCCCGCGCAACGCCGCCACCTGCTCGAAGTACCCGGGCCCGGCATCCCCGTCCGCCCGCCCCTTCCGCCGCCGCGGCGCGAGCGCCCCCACGAAGCACCCGACGGCCAGCAGCGCGGTCCCCACGGCACTCCACCACCCGACCGCGCCCCCGGCCCCGGCCCCGGCCCCCGCGGGAACGCTCGGCACCCCCCGGGTCACCGTCACGAACACCCCGAGCACCGCCCCCAGAAACCCGAGCAGAACGGCGGCCTTGGTGTCGGCACGGGTGAGTTCCGTGGTGTTGGCGGCGAGGAGGTGGTCGGTGGCGGCGGCGATGTCCGCAGCACGGGGGCGCGCCCGGTGAGGACGGTGCCCGTACGACAGCGTCCCGTAGGAGCCCGCCCTGCGCGCTCCCGTGGTGGCTCCGGTCCGGACCCGTCGCGCCCCGGGGCGCCGGACCGCCGGGCGGCCCGCGGGCGACCGGGTGGGAGAGGGGCGGGCGGCAGCCACCCGCAGCGTCGCACGGCGGCCACGGCCCGCGCCCCGCCCGTACCCGCCGGACCGTGTCCCCGGCACGGCCCTCACAACGTCTTCCCTCCCGCCCCTACGGGCCACCCGTTGGCGCCGGGGTGGACCGGGCCGCCCCTCTTCGGGTCGGGGACCTTGCGGCCCAATGCCGTGAGGCGGTCACGGACCAGGTCCGACAGCGCCTTCTTCTCCTGCTCCGACAGGTTCCCCAACAGCGCGGCCATACCGTCCTCCCAGTCGGCCTCGGCGCGCAGCAGCCGCTGGTTGTCGACCGCCCAGCTCAGGACCCGTTCGATCTGGTCCGGGTGGCGTACCAGCCACAGCGCCGCGAGCGTCACCGGACCGCTGCGCACCGCCCGGGCGCAGAAGTCGTAGTCCGCCGTGCCGTTGGCCGACCAGGAGAACGGCAGCACCGCGTCCGCGACCCGGCCCAGCCGCAGTTCGCCGGCGACAGCGCGGGGCGAGACATCGGTGACCCGGTAGCTCAGCCCGGCCTCTGACAGCGTCTCGGTGCCGCCGAGCCGACTCAGCACCTCCGCGGCGTCCAGCCCGCGCCCCGTCCCCTCATATGTGCTCTGGAGGTTCTGCAGCCGCTGTTCGAGGTCCCGGCGCACGGTGCCCCAGCCGTGCCGGGTACGGGCACGCACCACCTGCTGGGGATCGTGCACCCACCACGTGGCGTGGACGTCCACCGGCTCGGTGCCGTACGCCGTCGGCAGTCCGACGTCGCGGACACCGCTCTCCTCGGTGAGCCGTACGTGGAAGGCGCTCTCGTAGCCGCCGCGCACCCGAACCGGCGGGGCGCTCTCCTGCACGACACACGGCCCCTCGGACGCCCCTTCCGCCCCGCGCGCCCGCCCCCGTCGTGCGGTCAGCACGTGGTAGCCGCCCTCGCGGTCGCACAGCACCAGGGCCCGGTCCCGCCGCCCCGACCAGCGGTGGCGCAGGATCTCCCGCCATGGCGCGTGCGGGGCCTGGGTGTACACGGGGCCGTGCTGCGCGGCTGCGGTCTGTTCGGACGTCATACGGCGCTCCTCTGCGCGGTCGTACCGGGATCGGTGGGCGTCCGCCCGTGGCGCCAGGACTCCAGCGCATGGCGGACGAGGGCGTGCACGGGCAACGGATCCGGAAACTGGTCGATGTCCACGAAGAGCCGGAACACCCCACGGGTCATCCGCTGCGCCAAGGCGGTGAGCAACACACCGGTCGGCTCCGGCTCGTCGTCCCAGGAGGCGGAGCGACACCACGCCACCAGCATGTTCCGGGCATGCTCGAAGAGGGCGTCGTCGTCGAGGGCGCGGTGGGTGAGGGCGATGGTGAACTCGGCGAACTCACCGTTCGACACCAACTGCTCACCGAGCCACCGGTGTCCTCCGGGGAACAGCCACGGGAAGAGCCCCTGTACGAAATCCCCGTCGTCGTAGGCGCTGTCCCATTCGACGAGGTGCCGCATCACCAACGTCTGGTTGCCCGAGGAGAAGAGTTCGACGACCGCCCGACGGACATCGGTCTCCGCCGTGTCGGCGTCCGGCTCGGCTCTCCGCCTCCTCGACGCGTCGCGCACGGCGCGCAGCGTCTGAAGGGCGAATTCGGGGCGCGACAAACCGAACTCGGTACCGCAGGTCCGGGCCACCGTGGAGCGGAGCAGCGGTGTGCTGCTCCGGCTCCAGGCGCGGAGCCGGTACTTGATCTCTCCGTCCAGCATCGGATCCTGCGCCGCCATGCCGAGTGCCGCGGCGGCGATGGAACGGCTCGAGGCCCGATCGGAGGCGGCGAGTCCGTGGATGTGGTCCAGTGCGCGGCGGCCACCGCCCCAGCCGACCGCCAAGCCCATGACGCGGCCTACGGAACGGGTCAACTCGTGCTCCCCGCCCACACCGTCCATCCAGTCCGTCAGCAGCGCGGGTAGCTGGCTGTACTGCCGCCAGACGTGTTTGAGGACTTCCTCGGCCTGCCGGTGACGGGTGAAGCGCACCGGCTCCACGGAGTAGCGGTATCCGGTGCCCGTCCGGATCTCCCGCTGCGCGGACTCCGCGCGCACCTTCCGCATGAGTTCGTCGAGCGAGCGGCGGAAGACGAACTTCGGGTTGGGGCCCGTCGGGGGCGGCACGGCACAGCCGGTGGACTCCTCCCGGCCCCCGTCCCGCAGAACCGGGTCCAACCGGCCCTCCGCCAGTTCCAGCAGCCGCTCGGCCTGCTCGCGGACGATGCGGTGGTCCAAGCCCTCAAATACGCAGAGGGCGAGGAGGAAGGCGAGCGCGTCGGGGTCCTCACGGGCTTTCTTGACCAGTTCAGGGGCCTCGTCGCAGGCCCGGTAGCTCAGACGGCTGCGGAGATCGGTGGCACCGGGGACGCTCGGCCCCTCCCCCGACTCGACCACCGTCTCCACGAGTTCCGCGACCTCCGAAGGAACCAGCGGATTCGCCAGCAACTCGTCCAGCACCCCCGTCTCCAGGGAGGCGAGCAAGCGGGAGCGCGCGGCCGGTTCCGGTACCGCCGCCGCGAAGCGGGCGTCGAAGACGGCGCGGGGCGGGGGCGGTGCGCACAGCCTCGGTGTGAGGTCGAGGTCGCGCATCAACCCACGGACCAACTCGGGCTCATCCGGCAGGACCACGACCATCCGCGCCCGCGCCTCCTCCAGCATCCGCTTCAGCGCGCCCACCGTGCCGCGGCCGAGCGGTTGCTGACCGATCAGGCCGTCCACCAGATAGCCGCGTGCCGCGTCCTTCTTCCCCGGACGCCAGGCCGCGAGGTTCACATCGCGGTCCACAGCGCGCAGTTCCCTCGAATCGCTGTGCCGCAGCAGGAGGTTGATGGCCACGGTGCGGCGCCCGACCCCGGCCTCGCCCGTGAGGAACAGCAGCCCCGAGTCCAGTTCCCGTAGCGCGTCCTCGAACCACTCGGGCTCCGCGAAGCCCCATTCGGCCGCGTCGATCTCCGCCGAGGAGACCGGCCCCTCGTGGGACTCCACCAGCCGCTCACCGTGCGACGGGCCGCCGATCCGGTTCTCGGCGTGCTGGCCGCCGTGCACCGTACCGTTGTTGATGTTGGCCTGCGGCGCGAGGACGAAGGAGTGGAACACCCCGCCACTCGGCGGCCACCCGGTCTCCGGCGCGCCCGGGCCGTACGGATCGATCGGACCGGCCGAAGCCGCACCTGTGGCTTCGCCCGTGTGTGCCTCCGTCCCGCCGACGCCACCGGGGCGGTCGGCTCCGCCGCCCTCCTCCGGCGCCGCCCCCATCACTCCCCCCCACGCTTGTCACCATGGACGACATCCCCCATCGCCCCGTGGACCGTCCCCGCTTTGCGGCCCGCCACGTAGTCACCCGCGATGTGGTTCCCGGCCACCTTGTCGCCGCGGACGTGGTCGCCCTCGGTGTAGTCGCCCGCCGCTTCGACGTTGCGGACGTTCTGGCCGCCGTGCACCGTCCCCAGGTTGAGGTTGCCGCGCTCGGCGGCGTACGTCACCGAGCTTCCGGTGCCCGCGTCCGCACGGTCCGCGCGGGGCCCGGGACGGTCCGCCCCCGGGGCGGCATCCCGGCCCGCGCCCGGGGCGGCGCTCCGGTCGGCCCGGGCGGCGTTCCGGGCGCCGTGTCCGTCCGGATCCCGCCGTGCCCCGGTGACCTCCTCGCCGAGGATGCGGGGGTCGTAGAGGTTCCCGGACGGCGCGGGGACGTACAGCCAGGCGCGCTGGGCGAACGGCTTGCCCTCGACGGTCGCCGGGACCTCCAGGAAGTGGTCGAGGTGGCGCCCCGTGTAGCCACCGGCCACCGCGTCCTGGTAGCAGCGGTCGGAGAGGATCGCCGCGACCTGGGTGACGTTCTCGCTGGACGCGGCGAGCATCGCCTTGACGGGCACGGAGTCCAGCAGCCGGTGGGTGTCGTTGCGCGGGGTGCCGTTGCCGTCGAACTCCGCACCGTCGTCGGGCAGCGGCCCGATGTGCAGGCTCACCCGCAGCCGGATGCGGACCGCGCCCGTGGAGTGGACGTTGAACTCCGCCAGGACCTCCTGGAGCGTGTTCAGCCAGGGGTGGATGAGGAACGGCATCCGCGCCGGGTCGAACCCGAAGACGTAGCCGTCGCCCGTGGGCGCCGGGAACCGCCGCTCCCGCCACACCTCGGCGAGCCCGGCGCGTTCGAACGACACCTCCAGCAGCTGCGGCACGGTCTGGCTGATCACCCCGTGCTGCACCGCCGGATACCCGGTGAAGTCCTTGGCGTCGACGGCCACCACACCCCGGTACGGCGGCAGCGCACGGCTGTACGCGTGCGGGGTGACGCCGTACGCGGCGAAGTCCCGTACGGGGAGGCCGCCGGGGCTCGCGGCTCCGTCCGGGGCGGGTTCCTGGTTCCGCGGGGTGCGGTCGTCCGGGCTCTGCGGTGCGGGGTGCTGGGGCGCGGTCATGGCTCTCCTCGGCTCTGCTCGCCTGCGGGTCGGCGCGGACCGCGCCGGTCCCGGCGGCGTCCGCGTGCCCCGAGCCTTCCGGGAGAGCGCGCGGGGCTCCGCGCCCCGAGTGCAGAGCGGACGTGAGCTGCGCCACAGCGAGCCGCCCCGCGGACCGGATCGGACCGAACTGGATCAGATCGGATCGGTCCGGTCCGGATCGGTCCGGCCCCTACGGCAGCCCCCACCGCACCCCCTACTCGCCCCTCCGCCCCACCAGCCCCACCAGCGCCTCCGGGGCGCCCTGTTGGCCGCGGACTCCGGGGAAGGCGTTGATGTCGACGATGACCGGGGAGCCGTCGCCCGTGTCCAGGAGGTCTACGCCGTAGATGTCGAGGGCGAAGAGGTCGCCGATGCGGTGGACCAACTCCGGCCAGCGAGGCGGTAGTTGGTGCAGCGGGACGGTGGTGGGGGCGCTGCGGCCGTCGGGGGACAGTTCGGAGCGGCGGACGGCGGCGAAGAGTTGGCCGCCGATCGCCCACAGTTTGTGGTCCCAGCCGGGGTTCGGGGTGAACTCCTGGACGACGACGGGCTCGTCGGGCCATGCCGCGGCGAGGCGTCGCAGGTCGGCGGCGGTGTCGGCGCGGGCGACGAGGTCGCCGCGGCGGCTGCGGCGGCTCTTGACGACCAGCGGGGCGGGCGGCTCCCCGGCTGCCGCCAGCGGTCCGAGCCGGTCCAGCGTCCGGGTCGCCGCGAACGGCAGCCCCGCCGCCCGCGCCCGCTCCGCCATCTCCGTACGGTCCTGGCACCGCGCGGTCGCCGCGGCGGAGTTGATCACCACCGCGCCGCGCTCCTCCAGCCGCGCGGCGAGCGCCAACGCGCGCGGCGTGTGCGCCTTGAGGAGGTAGACATCGGCGAGGGGGACCTCGGACCCCGGTGCCGCGTCCGGGTCGTACGCCACCACCGTGCCCCGCTCGGCCCACAGCGCCGAGGCTGCCGCCAGCAGCGGATGACCGGGCTTGTCCGTCAGCAGACAGACCCTCATCGCACCCCTCCCGTGTCCCATCCCGAACCCGCCCCGCCCTCGTCCCGAGCCTGTACGACCCCGTATCGGACCCGTACCGAACCTGTACCCGGCGTCGCCCCGATCCCGTACCGGCGTCGCCCCGGTCCCGTACCGGCGTCGCCCCGGTCCCGTCCCGCCGCCCCCGGCCACGGCACCGCGCACCGGGCACGCACCGCGCACACGCCCCCGTACCGCACGGCCCGCGCGCCCCTCCGCACGCTCCGGGCGCCACTTCCACGACGACCGGCGCCGCCCGGCAGTTCCCCGCCCGTCGGTCGTCGCCCCTGGATACCGTGCCCCCACCCACCCGTCAGGAGCCCCCATGACCAGCAAGACCGGCAGGAACGGCGCGTCCCACGGCCCGGCCACCGGCGCCCGGAAGTCGGGCGCGACGTCCGGCGCCCCCCGCCCCGCCTCGTTCGACGAACTCGACCGGAAGATCGTCGCGGCGCTCATCGACAACGCCCGGGCCAGCTTCGCGGAGATCGGTACGGCCATCGGGCTCTCCGCCACCGCGGTGAAGCGGCGGGTCGACCGGCTCCGCGACGCCGAGGTGATCACCGGGTTCACCGCGACCGTGCGGCCCTCGGCGCTGGGGTGGCGGACCGAGGCGTACGTCGAGGTCTACTGCGACAGCGCGGCGCCGCCCCGGCGGCTGGCCGAGGTGGTGCGCAACCATCCGGAGATCGCCGCCGCGATGACCGTCACCGGCGCCGCCGACGCGCTGCTGCACGTGCGGGCCACCGATGTCGCGCACTTCGAGGAGGTGCTGGAGCGGATCCGCGACGAACCCTTCATCCGGAAGACGATCAGCTATCTCGTGCTCTCCCATCTGCTGCCGGACTCCGCGGAGGCGGGCGCCCGGCGGGCGGCGCCCGACGACCCACCGGCCGACGCAACGATCCTGCCCTGAGCGGCCTGATCACGCAGCGATGCTGCGTCCTCGCGCAGCATGTTCGCCTTGTCCCGCGCGTCGGGCGCTCCCTACCGTGGAGAGGTATCCGGCAGTCCCGCGGTCGCCCGCCGCGGGCCGACCGGTCGTGCCCCGTAAGAAGCGGAGGTTCTGCCGTGCCGATGAGTCCTGCGCCCGCCCCGAAGAGCCACGAGCCCGCACCGCCCACCGCGCCCACCGCCGGGACGGCCGTGGCGACGCCCCCCACCGCCGCCGACGCCCTGCGCGCCACCGTCGACGCGCTCCCCGCACCCCGCCGCACCGCCCGGCAGCGCCGCTTCCTGATGTGCCCGCCGGAGCACTTCGACGTCCGCTACGCCATCAACCCCTGGATGAGCGGCGACGCGCCCGTCGACACCGCGCGCGCCGCCCGGCAGTGGGAGACGCTGGCCGCCGCCTACCGGGCGCACGGCCACACCGTCGACACGATCACCCCCGAACCGGACCTGCCCGACATGGTCTTCGCCGCCAACGCGGCGCTCTGTCTGCACGGCAAGGTCTTCGGTTCGTCCTTCCACGCCCCGGAGCGCCGCCCGGAGTCCGCCGCGTACGAGAAGTGGTTCGCGGCGGACGGGCAGCCGGTGCGCCGCCCGGAGTCGTCGTGCGAGGGCGAGGGCGATCTGGTGCCGGTCGGCGGGCTGATCCTGGCCGGTACGGGCTTTCGCACCAGCCGGGCGGCGCACGCCGAGATCCAGGAGTTCTTCGGCGTCCCCACGGTCGCCCTGCACTTGACCGACCCGTACTTCTACCACCTCGACACCGCGCTGTTCGCCCTCGACGACGAGAACGTCGCCTACCTTCCGGAGGCGTTCTCGGCGGGCAGTCGGCAGGTGCTGGAGCGGCTGTTCCCGCGGGCGGTGCGCGCCACCCGCGACGACGCGATGGCGTTCGGCCTCAACTCCGTCTCCGACGGCCGTCATGTCTTCGTCGCCCCGCAGGCCACCGGGCTCGTCGACCGGCTGGCCCAGGAGGGCTATGTCCCCGTCCCCGTCGACCTGTCGGAGTTCCACAAGGCCGGCGGCGGCATCAAGTGCTGCACCCAGGAGATCCGCTGATGACCGCTCCCGCACAGACCGGCCCCGCCGCCGGTGCCGCCCCCTCGTCCGCGTCCGTCATCGCCGCCGAGGCGCCCGTCCTCGCGCACAACTACCACCCGCTGCCGGTGGTCGTGGCGCGCGCCGAGGACGTCTGGGTGGAGGACGTCGAGGGCCGCCGCTACCTCGACATGCTGGCCGGGTACTCCGCCCTCAACTTCGGCCACCGCCACCCGGCGCTGACCGCCGCCGCCCACCGCCAGCTCGACGCGCTGACGCTGACCTCGCGCGCCTTCCACCACGACAGGCTCGCCTCGTTCGCCGCCGGGCTCGCCCGCCTCACCGGTCTGGACATGGTCCTGCCGATGAACACCGGCGCCGAGGCGGTGGAGAGCGGCATCAAACTGGCCCGCAAATGGGCGTACGAGGTCAAGGGCGTCCCGGCGGATCAGGCGACGATCGTGGTGGCCGCGGACAACTTCCACGGCCGCACCACCACGATCGTCAGCTTCTCCACCGACCCGGTCGCCCGCGACGGCTTCGGCCCGTTCACCCCGGGCTTCCGCGTCGTCCCCTACAACGACCTGGCCGCCCTGGAGGCGGCGATCGACGAGACCACCGCCGCGGTGCTGATCGAGCCGATCCAGGGCGAGGCGGGCGTCATGATCCCGGACGACGGCTATCTCACCGGCGTCCGCGAGATCACCCGGCGCCACGGCTGCCTCTTCGTCGCCGACGAGATCCAGTCCGGGCTGGGCCGCACCGGCCGCACCCTCGCCGTCGACCACGAGGACGTCGTCCCGGACGTGCTGCTGCTGGGCAAGGCGCTCGGCGGCGGCATCGTGCCGGTCTCCGCCGTCGTCGCCCGGCGCGACGTGATGGAGGTGCTGCGCCCCGGCGAACACGGTTCGACGTTCGGCGGCAACCCGCTGGCCGCCGCCGTCGGTTCCGCCGTCGTCGATCTGCTGGCCACCGGCGAGTACCAGCGCCGCGCCGCGGAGCTGGGCGTGGTGCTGCGCGAGGGCCTGTCCGCCCTCACCGGCCGCGGCGTCGTCGCGTTCCGCTCCCGCGGCCTGTGGGCGGGCATCGACGTGGACCCGGCCCTCGGCACCGGCCGCCACATCAGCGAACTCCTCATGGCCGAGGGCATCCTCGTCAAGGACACCCACGGCTCCACCATCCGCCTCGCCCCGCCCCTGACGATCACCCGCGAGGACCTGGAATCGGCCCTCGGCTCCCTGGCGAAGGTCCTCGGCTGACCCCGCTTCGTACGAACGGACGCGGCCCGGCGGGTGATCCCCACCGGGCCGCACCTGCTGCCGGGGCCGGTCCGCCCGCGTCAAGGTCGGGTAATGCCGCCGTTCGGGGACGCTCCGGCGCGGGTGGCGGGGCGGGGTGGGGGCTAAGGTCGGCTGCAGGACCAGCAAGGCGAGGGGGAAGCCGTCGATGGCGCGGGACGAGGCCGTGATCGGCTGCATCGGGGTGTTGCTCATCGGCACCCGGGGTGCGGCCGGGCCCGGTGAGGTCCAGGTGCGGGTCAGGGGCGGGTCCGAGACGTTTCTGGCCTGGTCGGCGGAGCCGCTGGTGACCGGCACGGAGGTGCTGGTGATCGCCTCGCGCGGCACCCGGCAGGTGGATGTCCTCGCCTGGTCCGACCCGTTGGACGCGCTGAACGGTTAGGGAGCCTCCGTTCGCGTGCGCCCCGCGCCGCGGACCGGCCCCGGACCGGCGGCACCGGTTGAGGAGACGAGAGATGTTCGGTTACCGCGTACCGGCCCCGGATGAGGCCATGTTGATCTCGGGCGGTCGGCGGGGGCACGGCGACGCCCCGTTCCGCGTGGTGATCGGCCACGGCAAGTTCGTGCTGCCGGTCTTCCGCAAGACCCGGTTTTTGACGTTGGCGATGTGCGAGTCGGAGGTCGCCGAGACCTGTGTGACGAAGCAGGGCATCGCGCTGACCGTGCGCGCCGTGATCGCGTTCAAGGTCGGCAACGACACCGAGTCGATCGTCAACGCCGGGCAGCGCTTCCTGTCCGACCAGGACCAGATGTCCGTACTGACCGGCCGGATCTTCGCCGGTCATCTGCGGTCCATCATCGGCTCGATGACCGTCGAGGAGATCGTCACCGAACGGCAGAAACTCGCCACCGAGGTGCTGGAGACCTCGAAGACGGAGATGGCGAAGATCGGTCTGATCGTCGACTCGTTGCAGATCCAGTCGATCGACGACGGCGAGACCGGCTACATCGAGGCGATGTCCGCGCCGCACAAGGCCGCCATCCAGCGGCAGGCGCAGATCGCGCAGGCCAAGGCCACCCAGGCGTCGGCCGAGGCGCAGCAGGAGGCGGCGCGGAACCAGGCCGAGTACTCCCGGCAGACCGCGGTGGTCCAGGCGCAGTACAACGCCGAGGTCGACCGGGCCCAGGCACAGGCCGCGCAGGCGGGTCCGCTGGCCGAGGCGCACGCCCAGCAGGAGGTGCTGGCCGCCCGTACGGAGCTGGCCGAGCGGGCCGCGTCGCTGCGCCAGCAGGAGCTGGTCGCGGAGGTCGTGAAGCCCGCCGAGGCGGAGGCGGAGCGGATCCGGCTGCTGGCGCTGGCCGACGCGGAGCGGATGAAGATCCAGGCGGAGGCGGCGGCGTCGTACGACCGGGTGGCGCTGGACCGGATGCTGATCGACCAGCTGCCGCAGATCGTCAAGGAGGCGTCGGCGGGTCTGTCCGGCGCCAACGTCAACGTCCTCAACGGCGCGGACGGCCTCGGCGAGATCGCCGCCGGTCTGGTCGGTCAGGGTCTGACCATCCTCGACTCGGTCCGCCGCAACCTGGGCGCGTCCGAGACCACCGGCGAGCAGTCCGGCGACGCCCGCCCCCGTACGGGTGCCTCGTCCGACTCCCGCCGCCCGGAGGACGACGGCCGGATCGGGATCGAGTAGCCGACACCCGGAAAACTCCCGGAAACCCCCGGCCCCCGGAACCTCGCTGATCTGCCCTGTTCGGTCCCGTACGGCTCTTCCCGTACGGGGCCGAACCCGTAGGGGATCGACGGCGTGCGGGACGCCGTTCAGCCCGCTCCCGCCTCCCGCTCCCGTACGTGTTCGGTGAGCCGGTTCAGGACCTCGGCGGTGATCGCCACATCGCGGGCGTCGAAGCCGTCGAGGGCCTTGTGGAGGGTGAGTTGGCGGGCCTCCTGGAGGCGGCCGAGGACCGTGCGGCCGTGCTGGGTGATGGCGACCTGGCGGGCCCGCCGGTCGAGCGGGTCCGGGGTGCGGGCGACGAGTTCCTCCGCCGCCAACCGGCCGATCTGGCGGGTGACATGGGACGGCTCGACCATCAGGTGGTCCGCCAGATCGCCGACCCGGCTCACGCCCCCGACGCCGTCCAGCGCCATCAGCAGCCACAGGTCCGACCGCCGGGCCGAGACCCCGGCCCGCTCGGCGAGGCGTTCGTGCGCCTGGGAGCGGGTGAGCAGGTAGGACAGCATGACCAGCGCGCGTTGCAGCGCGACGACAGGGTCCTGGTCCGGCGCGGGATCCGACATGCAGGAACCCTAGCGGTCCCCCGCCAACCGCCCCTTACCGCGCGGGAATCGGCCACCGCCGATGCGGCCGGAATGCACCCTTACGCCCCTGGCGCGGGCGCGTTAGCGTGACCCCCGATAGTTGCTTTAGTCAGGTAACAGTCGAGGCGCGGGCACCACCGCGACCGGTCGGCCGACCCCCACACCGACCGGCCGCCGCCCGCGCACCGATGGCGTCACCCGCACCGTTCACCGCGGCGCCCCGTGCCCGAACGTGGAAGGACCCGCCATGACGACCGCACCCCACACCGACCCCGCAACGACCTCGGCCCCCTTCGCCGTCCCCGCCACCCGCGCGCCCGGCTGCCCCTTCGACCCGGCGCCCGCCGTCGACCGCGCCCGCCAGGAGGCGCCCGTCACCCGGGCCACCCTGTGGGATGGCTCGCCCGTCTGGCTGGTCACCCGCCACCAGGACGTCCGCGCCGTCCTGGGAGACCCGCGGTTCAGCGCGGACGCCAACAGGCCCGGCTTCCCCTTCCTCACCGCCGGTGCCCGGGTGCTCGCCGAGGACACCACGTTCAGCTTCATCCGCAAGGACGACCCGGAGCACGCCCGGCTGCGCCGGATGCTGACCGCCGACTTCATGATCAAGAAGGTGGAGGCGATGCGGCCGCAGGTGCAGGAGATCACCGATGACCTCCTGGACCGGATGACCGACGGCCGCACCTCCGCCGACCTCGTCACGGAGTTCGCCCTGCCGCTGCCGTCCCTGGTGATCTGCCTGCTGCTCGGCGTCCCGTACGAGGACCACGCGTTCTTCCAGGAGCGCAGCCGCGTCCTGCTCACCCTCCGCTCCACCCCCGACGAGGTCCGCACCTCGCAGAACGAACTCCTCGACTACCTCACGCGGTTGGCGGCGAAGAAGCGGAAGGAGCCGGACGACGGGATCATCAGCCGCCTGGTCGCCCGCGGGGAACTCTCCGACGAGGCCATCGCCGGGATGGGCCGCCTGCTGCTCATCGCCGGTCACGAGACCACCGCGAACATGACCGCCCTCGGCACCCTCGCCCTGCTGCGCAACCCGTCCCAGCTGGAGCTGCTGCGCACCGAACCCTCCCTGATCAAGGGGGCGGTGGAAGAGTTGCTGCGCTATCTGACGATCATCCACAACGGCGTACCGCGCACCGCCACCGAGGACGTCACCGTCGGCGGGACCACCGTCCGGGCGGGCGAGGGCGTGCTCTGCACCCTGAACGCCGCCAACCGCGACGAGGCCGTCTTCCCCGGCGGCGACGCCCTCGACGTGACCCGCGACGCCCGCCTCCACGTCGCGTTCGGCTTCGGCATCCACCAGTGTCTGGGCCAGCCGCTGGCCCGGATCGAGATGCAGATCGCCCTGGAGACGCTGCTGCGCCGCCTGCCGGACCTGCACCTCGCGATCCCCTTCGAGGAGGTCCCGTTCCGCCACGACATGGGCATCTACGGCGTCCACGCCCTCCCGGTCGGCTGGTGACCGGGCGCCCTCCGGCCCCGCACCCCGCCAACTCTCCGGCCGCGTACGGCACTTCGACCCGTCGCGCCGCCGCACGACCCACCGGCACCGGGCGGCCCGCCGCCCGGCCCCACCCGAGGAGCAACGTCATGCGAGTCACCGTCGACCAGGACAAGTGCTGCGGCGCCGGCAGCTGTGTGCTGTCCGCACCGGACGTCTTCGACCAGCGCGACGAGGACGGCATCGTGGTCCTCCTCGACGCCCGGCCCCGCGCCGAGCTGCACGAGGCGGTCCGCGAGGCGGCCGCGGTCTGCCCCGCGGCCGCCATCGCCCTGGAGGAGGCCACCGAACGCGTCTGACCGGGCGGGGCGGGCCGTCCTCCGGCGGCCCGCCCCGCCGCGTCCGAGAGGAGTCGCGATGACCCTGCGGCACGCCGTGCTCGCCGCACTGCTGGACGGGGAGTGCAGCGGCTACGAACTGGCCAAGGAGTTCGACACCCGCGTCGCCAACTTCTGGTACGCCCGCCCCCAGCAGCTCTACACCGAACTGTCCGGGCTGGAGCGGGACGGCCTGGTCACCGGCCGTCAGGTGGTGCAGGAGATGCGCCCGAACAAGCGGCTGTTCACGGTCACCGAGGCGGGCATCGGCGAGCTGCACCGGTTCGCCGCCGCCACCGTCCGGCCGTCCTTCCTCCGCGACGACCTGCTGGTCAAGGTGCAGGCCGTGGACCGCTTACCGGCCGCCCCGGTGATCGCCCAGCTCACCGAGCGGGCCCGGATCGCCGCCGGGCGCACCGAGATCTTCGACCGGGTCCTGGAACGGCTCCGCGGCGACCTCGACGAGGCGACCTTCCTGCTCCGGGGCACCCGTATCGGCCCGTATCTGACCTGTCTGCGCGGTCTCGCCTTCGAACGCGAGACCCGCGCCTGGTGCGAACGGATCGCGGCGGTGCTCCGCAGCCGGGAGACCGCGGCGCGCCCGGCGACCTGACGGCCACGTCCCGACGGCGGCACCGGCCCGCCCCGCCGCCCGGCCGGGGCGCCGCCGCCCGCGCCGGGCGCCGCCACCGTACGGCTGTCGGGCCCGGGCACTCCTTCGTGTGATGCGGCCCGGGGGCGCACATCTCCCCGTACCGCGTGGGCAGTTCCTCCCGGTACGCGCCCCGCCACGGGGTGCGTCCGTTCCCCGGAAGGAAACCCCATGCGCCTCCGCCACACCGTGGCCGCCGCCCTCGGTGCCCTCGCGCTCACCGTCGCCCTGCCCGCCTCCTCGGCCCAGGCGGCGACCGGCTCGTTCACGTACCTCGTCGACGCCCAGGACGGCGCCGTGCACACGGGGACCCTGGCGGATCCGCCGAGCGGGGTCTGTATGACGCTGCCCGAGGTCGCGCAGGACTGGGTGGCGCCCGCGCACACCCCGCGCAACGACACCGACGACTTCGTGACGGTGTTCTCCGGCGCGGGCTGCGACGGCGACTCCTTCACCCTCCGCCCGGACGGCGGCCACGCCACCGACCGGCTGACGTTCCGCTCGGTGCTCCTGCACCGCCGCTAGACGCCGCCCGCTACGGCCGCGTCTGCACGTCGTCCCCGGTCCGCGCCCCGTCCGCCGCCCCGTCCGGGCGGGGCGGGGCCGGTTCCAGCGCCCAGGAGATGAGCAGCCGCAGCGACTGCGCGGACGGCGAGCCGGGCTCCGCGTGGTAGGTGATCAGCTGCTGGCCGGGGTCGGCGGGCAGGCTCAGCGTCTCGTAGGCGAGGGTCAGGCGGCCGACCACCGGATGGCGCAGCACCTTCGTGCCGAACCCCTTGTCCTGGACGTCGTGCGCGGCCCACAGCCGCCGGAAGTCGTCGCTCTTGAGGGAGAGTTCGCCGATCAGCGAGGCGAGCGCCGGATCGTCCGGGTTGCGTCCGGCGTCCCGCCGCAGATAGCCGACGACATCGGACGCCTTCGCCTCCCAGTTCTCGTACAGCACGCGGGCCGCCGGGTCCAGGAAGACCTGCCAGGCGAGGTTGCGCTCCTTGCGCGGCAGCGCGGGGAAGTCGCCGAGCAGCGCGCAGGCGGGACCGTTCCAGGCGATGAGGTCGAGCCGCCGCCCGATGACGTAGGCGGGCACCGCGTCCATCGTGTCGAGCAGCTGCTGGAAGGCGGGGCGCACCCGCTGCGGGCGGACGGCGGGGCGGGCCCGGCGCGGCAGCGGGCGGGCGAGGTGGGCGAGGTGGTCGCGCTCCGCGCCGGTCAGCCGGAGGGTGTCGCCGATCGCGTCCAGCACCGCCGCGGAGACGTTGCCGACCCGGCCCTGCTCCAGCCGGATGTAGTAGGCGACGCTGACCCCGGCCAGCTGCGCCAGCTCCTCCCGCCGCAGCCCGGGCACCCGCCGTCTGCCGTACTCGGGCAGCCCGACGTCCCCCGGCCGCAGCCGGGCCCGCCGCGAGCGCAGGAACTCGCTCAATTCGGTGCGCTGGTCCATACCCGAAGTATGCGTACGAACCACCGGCTCGGGAAAAGCGTCCGCTCTGCGCTGGGTGTCCCTCCCGGTGGTAGGAACACCGGTCATACGTTGCAGGGGGCACTGGTTACGCCCGGACCGCTCTTGCATCCTCGGGAGCATGACCCACACCTCTGTCGCCGCGTACGCCGCGCCCGCACCGAAGGCACCGCTGGAGCGGACCACCATCCCGCGCCGCGAGCTGGGTGCCCACGACATCCTGATCGACATCAAGTTCGCCGGAATCTGCCACTCCGACATCCACACCGCCCGTGCCGAATGGGGTGAGGGCGGTCACTTCCCGCTCGTCCCCGGCCACGAGATCGCCGGTGTCGTCGCCGCGACCGGCTCCGCCGTCAGCCGCTACGCGGTGGGCGACCGCGTCGGCGTCGGCTGCTTCGTCGACTCCTGCCGCGAGTGCGACAACTGCCGCGCCGGTATCGAGCAGTACTGCACCGGTGACCTGGGCAACGTCGGCACGTACAACAGCGTCGGGCGGGACGGCGAGCCCACCCAGGGCGGCTACTCCACCCACCTCGTGGTGGACGAGAACTACGCCCTGCGCATCCCGGAGAGCATCCCGCTGGACGCCGCGGCGCCGCTGCTGTGCGCCGGGATCACCGTCTACTCGCCGCTGTCCCACTGGAAGGCGGGCCCCGGCAAGAAGGTCGCCGTGGTCGGTCTCGGCGGGCTCGGCCACATGGGCGTCAAGATCGCGCACGCGATGGGCGCCGAGGTGACGGTGCTCAGCCAGTCGCTGCGGAAGAAGGACGACGGGCTGCGCTTCGGCGCCGACGACTACCGCGCGACCTCGGACCCGGCCACCTTCACGGAGCTGGCCGGCACCTTCGACCTGATCATCAACACGGTCTCCGCCGACCTCGACCTCAACGCCTATCTGTCGCTGCTGCGCACCGACGGCACCCTCGTCCAGCTGGGCGTCCCGGAGAAGCCGCTGACCGTCGCGCCGTTCGCGCTGATCGGTGGCCGCCGGTCGTTCGCCGGTTCGCTGATCGGCGGCATCCGCGAGACGCAGGAGATGCTCGACTTCTGCGGTACGCACTCCATAGCCGCCGACATCGAGGTGATCGACGCCGACCGCATCAACGAGGCGTACGAGCGCGTCCTCGCCAGCGATGTGCGCTACCGCTTCGTGATCGACACGTCGACGATCTGACGCGACAGGGCGTACGGGACGGCGGGCCGCACGCGGGCCGCGCCGCGGCTCCCGTACGCCCGCGGACACCTCCGCCCGGGGCGGCCCCACCAGGCCGCCCCGGGCGCTCCCGTATCCGCGGGGTTCCTGCCCACCGGACCCCACATCGAAACGACAGTCATTTTCATATAGCCTCGGGGGGTCCGTCCGCCCCACCCACCGGAGGCTCCTCCCATGGCCGTCCCCAAGCGCAAGCTCTCCCGCAGCAACACCCGCCACCGCCGCGCCCGGTGGAAGGCGACCACGCCCCAGCTGGTCCCGGTGACCGTCGACGGCACCGTCCACCAGGTCCCGCAGCGCCTCGTCCAGGCCTACCGGCGGGGACTGATCAAGCCGCAGGGGTGAGCGGGGGCCCGCCCCGGCACCGGGAGCGGGCGGCGCACACCCCGGCGCCCGACGAGACGGCTCACGCCCCTGACGATGCCGACTCCGGCGTCGCGGCCCGCTCCCGGCGGCGTCCGGCTCCGGCACCACGGCCCGCCCCGACGGCGCCCGCTCCCGCAGCACCACGGCCCGCCCGCCGCCCGCCTCCAGAAAAAACTTTCTCCACACCGGCAACCCCCACCCCCGCCGCACGTCGTGAGGGGTGAGGGCGCCACCGGGCGCCGCCCGTCGACCGTGGAGCAGTACCCGTGACCTTCTTCCGCACCGCCCGCACGCAGTCCGCCGCCCCCGCCGCCCGCGGCCGGATACGCGGCGCCGCCACCGCCGGGCTGCTCGCCGCCTGCGCGCTCACCGCCCTCGCCACGGCCGGTCCCGCGGTCGCCGACGACTCCGCCCCGACCGCCACCCGCCCCTCGCCCAGCGCCACCGAGCCGCCCACCGAGCGCCCGACCGCCGTGCCCTCCACCCCGGGGCGCGACGCGACGCAGCCGCCCTCGACCCGGCCGTCCGCCGAGCCCACCCTGCCCCCCGGCGAGGGCTCGTCCACCGCACCGCGCCCCGAGCCCAGCGTGAGCCGCCCCGGTGACGCGGGCCGCGACGCCTCCTCGACCCCCGCGCCCGCCACGGGCCGGGACGCCTCCGGCAAGGACGAACTGGCCCACACCGGCTCCTCCGAGACCACCACCCTGATCCTGGGCGCGGGCGCCGCCGCCCTGCTCGCCGCCGGCGGTGGCACCCTGTACGCGGTCCGCCGCAACCGGGCCTGACACCTCCCCCCGGTACCAGGAACCGATGGAAACCCTCGTACTCCCGCTCGCCCCGGCCGGGTTCGCCCTGCCGGGGCCGCGGCGTGTCCGGTGGCGGTGGCTGCACCGCGTCGTCGACGCGGCGACCCGCACCGCGACCCGCACCGCCCGGTCCGCGCACACCGCCGAGCCCGCCGCCGTCCCGGGCCACGCCACCCCGTCCGCGTTCGGCACGGGCATGCCGGAGCGGCCGTCGATCGGTGAGCTGTACCACGCGCACCGGCTGGCGATGGTGCGCCTCGCGGTGCTGCTGGTCGACGACCGGGCGACCGCCGAGGACGTCGTCCAGGACGCGTTCACCGCGCTCTGCCGCCGCCACGGCGAACGCCTCGACGAGGTCGACAACGCCCTCGCCTATCTGCGCACCGCCGTCGTCAACGCCGCCCGCTCGGTCCTGCGCCGCCGCCGCAGCGCCCGCAACTACACCCCGCCGCACGAGGCCGACGCCCCCTCCGCCGAGGAACGGATCGTCCTCGACGAGGAGCACCGCGAGGTCCTGGCCGCCCTCGGCAGACTCACCGCCCGCCGCCGCGAGGTCCTCGTCCTGCGGTACTGGGGCGACCTGTCCGAGGCGGAGATCGCCCGCACCCTCGGCATCAGCCGGGGCGCGGTGAAATCCCTCGCCAGCCGCGCCCTGAAGGCGCTGGAGAAAATCCTGGAGGAGCGGTCATGAGCACCGGCGACGACCACCGGACCGCCCGCCCCTCCCCCGGCGGCCCCACCCGCCCCGTCGAGGACCGGCTGCGCGCCGCCCTCGCCGCCCGCGCCGCCACCGTCGAACCCCGCGATCTGCGCCCGGCGGCCGTCCCCCGGGCGGCCCGCCGCACCTCGTGGCTGCGCGGCGCCCCCTGGCGGCGGTTCGCGCTGCCGCTCGCCGCCGCGGCAGCCGCCGCGGCCATCGGGTACGCGGTGTTCGCCCCCGACACCGCGCCGCCGCGCCCGGTGCCCGCCACCACGCCCGACCCGCTGCCGACCCCCACCCACGACAGCCGCCCGAGCCCGTCCCCGTCGGCCCCGGGCACCCAGGAGCCGCCCGGCCCGACCCGTACGGAACAGCCGGACGGCCGCACCGTGTCCCCCCGCGACCTCCCGCCCCGCGGCGCGACCCGCTGGACCCCGAGCACCGAGGGCCGCGCCCCGCGCATCCACGGCAGCCCGTCCGGGACCCCGACGTCCCACCCCTCGGAGTCCCCGACCCCGAGCCGCAGCCCCTAGGGAAGCCCTACGGGACGGTCCGTCCCGGGCGCCGCGGGCACCCCGCCCACACCCCGGCGCACGCCCCCGCGCGCGGGCCCCGGACGCCCCGCACCGGGCCCGGAGTGGCCGATACCCGTGGCACGGCTGGGCCCGCGGCCGCTCGCCCGGTAGGCTTTCCGTGTGATCTTCAAGCGCATCGGAAATGGGCGTCCGTACCCCGACCACGGCCGGGAGAGCACCCGCCAGTGGGCGGATGTCGCCCCGCGCCCGGTACGCCTCGACCAGTTGGTGACGACCAAACAGCAGCTGGACCTGGAAACCCTCCTCGCCGAGGACTCCACGTTCTACGGCGATCTCTTCGCGCACGTCGTGAAGTGGCAGGGCGACCTCTACCTGGAGGACGGCCTGCACCGCGCCGTCCGCGCCGCGCTCCAGCAGCGCCAGGTGCTGCACGCCCGCGTCCTCGAACTGGACTGACGCCCGCCGCCCGGTCCGTTCCGCCGTACGAACGGACCGATTGCCCCTTTCGGGTCGGCTCACCCGGCATCCATTGATCATCTAGTAGGCACGCGTCCCGGGCGGCACTACGCTCGACTCATGAGCATGCTGACGCCACCGGGCATGGGCGGTAAGAAATACCGCGTGACGGGCGACAGGTATCCCCGGATGCGCCGCCCCCGCCACCGCCGCCGGATCGTCCTCACCGCCGCCGCGGGCGTCTGCGCCCTCGGCCTGGCGGGCTGGGGCACCCTCCAGCTCATCGACGTCTTCGGCGGCGGCCCGGGCAAGGCCCAGGCCGCCGAGAAGAGCGCGGACGCCAAGCAGAAGTGCGACACCACCGCACCCACCGCCCCCGCCGCGGCCAAGCCGCCCGCGCCGTCCGCCATCACCGTCAACGTCCTCAACGCCACCCCGCGCGGCGGGCTCGCCAAGCAGACCGCCGACGAGCTGAAGAAGCGCGGCTTCGCCATCGGCGAGGTGGGCAACGCCCCCGCCGCCTACGACAAGAAGGTCAAGAACAACGGCGTACTGCTCGGCCCGTCCGGCGCCGACGGCGCGCTGAAGGTCCTCGCCACCCAGCTCGCCGGGACCCGCCAGGAGACCGACGGCCGCAAGGGCCACTCCGTCGACCTGATCATCGGCGACACGTTCAAGGACCTGACGAAGGCGAAGGACGCCGAGAAGGCGCTGCACGCCCTCGCCCACCCGCCGCGTCCCCAGTCCGGCTGCTGACGCCCGGCCGCAGGCATGCCGCGGGCCCCCGCCGGAGAATCGGCAGGGGCCCGGAGTGTTTCGGGTGGGCGCCGCGGGGCGCCCGGGGTGGTCTCAGCCGGCGGTGCCGTACATCCGGTCGCCCGCGTCGCCCAGACCCGGCACGATGTACCGGTCCTCGTTGAGCCGCTCGTCGACGGCGGCGGTGACGACCGTCACCGGCGCACCGGCCAGCTCCCGCTCCATGACCGCGACGCCCTCGGGCGCGGCCAGCAGGCAGATCGCGGTGACGTCGTCCGCACCGCGGTTGATCAGCTCGCGGATCGCCGCGACCAGCGTGCCGCCGGTGGCGAGCATCGGGTCGACGACGTAGACCTGACGGCCGGAGAGGTCGTCCGGCATCCGCGTGGCGTAGGTGTGCGCCTCGTAGGTCTCCTCGTTACGGACCATGCCCATGAAGCCGACCTCGGCGGTGGGCAGCAGCCGCACCATGCCGTCCAGCATGCCGAGACCGGCGCGCAGGATCGGGACGACCATCGGCCGCGGGTGCGACAGCCGGACGCCGGTGGTCGTCGTCACCGGGGTCTCGATGTCGACCTGCTCGGTCCGGACATCGCGGGTCGCCTCGTACGCGAGCAGGGTGACCAACTCGTCGGCGAGCCGCCGGAACGTGGGGGAATCGGTGCGCTTGTCGCGCAGTGTGGTGAGTTTGTGCGCCACCAGCGGGTGGTCGACGACGTGGATCCGCATCCCTCGACAGTAACCGAGAGTGCGGGGTGAGGCGTCCGCCCGGCCCCCCGGGAGCGGGCCCGGCGCCCCTCCGGCGCACTGGCACGACCGCCGGTGGGCGCGGCAGAGTGGGCCACAGACACCCGTCCGTCCGGCCCGCCCGGGCCGGTCCCCGCCCGAGGTGGTGTGCCGCGTGTCCGACTCCCCGCACCCCGACGGACCCGGCGCCGCGCCCGACCCGGAGAGCGCCGCGGCACGCCGTCGGCGCCGCGACCTCTTCCTCCGCGAACTCCACGAGGCCAAGGCGTTGCGCGAGCGCGTCCAGCCGCGCCGCGCCCGGGCGGCCCGGCGGCGGCAGGCGCTACGGATGCGCACATTCCGCTGGTAGACGGCGCGGACGCGGCCGAGGGGCGGCGCCCGGCGCGGAGGGCGCGGCCCGCCGCCGCCCGCGCCCGGAACATCCCGCTTTCCGACGCCGCCGCTCCGGCACGCGGGCGACTTCTCCGGCAACCTCCCCACGACGCAGCGCCGAAGACCCCCCGCGGACGCGTTGTTTCTGCCACGATTCCGACGGGGGCGGGACCAGCGGCGCACCCGCGTCGCCCCGCCCGGCCGGCAGCCCAAGACAGTGGGAGAGTCACGGTGTATTTCGCCGCACTGCTCGCGCGCACCGAAGACGGGTGGGAAGCGAGCGACACGGAGCTCGACAATGTGGAGACCCTGACCGATCTGGCCGACCTGGCCCGAGAGGCAGCGGTGGACGACGACACGGTGGTCGCGTACATCGAGCAGGAGGGCGCCTGGTTCGGCGTCATCCGCGTCGACGGCGAGGACGACCCGCGGGTCTTCGTCTCGCACGCCGCCGCGGCGGCGCGAAGTTCGTACGGCGCCCTGCTCACCGACGAACTGCTCGGTTCCGACGACGACGCCGACGACGAGCTGGACAGCCTCGACCTCGACGGCACGGAGGACGGCGAACCGGACCCCGAGCCGGACGACGCCGACCTGAACACCCCCGACGGCGACACCCCGCCGCCCGGCCCCCTCGGCGACGTCGAACTCCTGACGGACCTGGGCGTCGGCCCCGAGGACCTCCTCCTCCTGGACACCGACGCCCTCACCCAAATCGCAGAGTCCCTGGGCTGCACGGATGTACTGGAGGCGGTGCGCTGAGGGAGGGGGGTTGGGGTGCGGGGTCTTTCTGTCCTGGCTCCCCCGGCCGGGGCCCGATTCGCCGGGCGTCCCCTCGCCTGGCGGGCGGCGTCCCCGCCGAATCTGGCGTGGGCGGTGAGCCCGGTGGGCCGGGCATTGGGCGTCGGGCCTGGCGGGGCCGGTGCGCCGGGCGTCAGGCCGGTTCGCGCGGCGGGGTACGGCGGGCCTCGGGCCTGGTGAGGCCGGTGGGCCGGAGATCGAATCTGGCGGAGCCGGTACGCCGGGCGTCGGGCCGGGCCGGTTCGCGCGGGGTGCGGCGGGGCTCCGCCCGGCCCCGCGCGGTACGTGGCACGCCCGGGAGGGTCCGACGGCCCGCCCCGGACCCGACCGCCGGGCCCCCGCGTACGGCTTTCCCGCCCCGCCCCCCCGCGTCCCCGACACTGGGGGCATGACCGCGTCATCCCCCGCACCCCCGCCCGCCGCCGCGCCCGATCCGCTGCGGGATCCCTGGACCGCGCCGATGCGGCGGGCGCTGGCGGAAGCCGCGCTCGCCCCGGCGACCGGCGACGTCCCCGTCGGCGCCGTCGTCCTCGCCGCCGACGGCACGGTCCTCGGCACCGGCCACAACGCCCGTGAGGCGACCGGCGACCCGACGGCGCACGCCGAGGTCCTCGCCCTCCGCGCCGCCGCCGAGGCGCTCGCCGCGGGCGCCGGACCCGCCGACCGCCGCCCCGGCGACTGGCGGCTGACCGGCTGCACCCTCGTCGTCACGCTGGAACCCTGCACGATGTGCGCCGGCGCGATCGTCCTCTCCCGTGTCGACCGCGTCGTCTACGGCGCGTACGACGCGAAGGCGGGCGCCGTCGGCTCCCTCTGGGACGTGGTCCGCGACCGCCGGATCAACCACCGCCCCGAGGTCATCACCGGCGTCCTGGAACCCGACTGCGCCGCCGCCCTCACCGCCTTCTTCCGCGCCCGCTGACCCCCTCCGACATCCGATTTCGGATCCGGGCACCCCTTGGGCTAAGCTCTCTCTCGGTAGCGTGTCCGAGCGGCCGAAGGAGCGCGCCTCGAAAGCGCGTGAGGGGGCAACTCCTCCGTGGGTTCAAATCCCACCGCTACCGCTCACAAACACCCCCCTGATCTGCGGAAACGCGATCAGGGGGGTGTTTGCGTGTTGCATATACGACACACATGTGCTGCACAGGGACCCCGACGAGACCGTTCCATTCGCCAACTCCCCGACAGGTCAAGGCTTTTAACCATCTCTCGATGGGACCGCCACCCACGGATCCCCGCAGAGGCTCATGCGACGGTCCCAGATCGCGGAGCTGGCGCACGACGCCTTCCCAGGGCTTGGCGAGTGTGCGCAAACTCCAACCCGCGCCGGGGAGCGTCGATAGAGTTACCCGAGCTGAGGCATATGGCGGTGGGGCGGTCGGGTGCGGCGGAGTTTCTTCATTGCGTTGGGGAGCGGTCGGTACCGCAATCTCCCCGAGGGCGAACAGCTGAGGTCCGTACCTGCGGATATCCACGCGGTGTCACAGCTGTTCGGAAGCTTCGGCTACCAAGCGGTGCTGCCAGGTCTGGGGGAATACGACGGAGCCGAGCAGATCCGGCAGAAGTTACGCCACTGGTCCGCGGACGTGGCACTGACCGCTGATGATGTGGTCGTCGTGTACTTCGCGGGCCATGGTTCGGTGGAGGAACGGGACCGGCACTATCTCCTCTGCTGGGACTCCCAGGACGAAGACCTCGCCACCACTGCCCTGGCGACGGAGGACCTGCTGCGCATCCTGTGCCGGGGCAGCCTGCGTCATCTCTTACTGATTCTCGACACCTGCGCCGGCGGCGCGGGCAGTGCCGAGGCGTCCGCGGTCGCCCTCCAGGCCATCGCCTATCGCAATGTGCGCGGCGGTACCTCCACCGGCCTGTGGTTCCTGGCGTCCGCCCGCCGCAAGGACATCGCCGAGGACGGCGCCTTCGTGGCCGCTCTCGAGGAAGCGGTCGGTACGACGACGGGCCGTACGGGCCAGCGCCAGCAGTTTCTCGATCTCACCGAGTTGGTGAAGGCGGTAAACGAGCGCTTCGAGGGCGACGGCAGATCGCAGCGCGCGGAGCTGGCCAGCGGGCTCGTCACCGGGCTGGCGCCATTTCTGCCCAACGCCGGGTACCGGGAAGAACTGCCACCGGTCGGCACCGACCTCGAAATCCAGCGCCGGGTCGCGGACCGGGACCTCACCGAGCACTTCGGCCCCCGTTCTCGCGGGGTGGAGTTCGAATCCGAGCAGGGGCTGTACTTCAGCGGACGCCGAAGCGTGTTGTCCGAGCTGGTGGCGTGGTTGACCGCGGACGAAGGTGATGGCAGGGGTCGCGTCGTCACCGGCAGCCCGGGGTGCGGAAAGTCGGCGGTCCTCGGCCGGATCGTCGCGCTGTCGGACGGCCGGTACCGCCCCAGGCTCGGACTGTCCGCATCGGCCCCGGAGACCATCGTTCCCGAAGGTTGTGTGACCGCTGCCGTACACGCACGGCACAAGCGGCTCGAAGAGGTGGTGGAGCGGATCGCTCTGGCCCTCGGTACGAAGGCGGACGGTGCTGCCGCGCTGCTCCAGGAACTCACCCGACGTGGCAGGCAGGGACCGCCACTGATCATCGTGATCGACGCGGTGGACGAGGCCGGATCGGACACCGCTGCGGACGCCGGCGGTCACGGCGAGCCCCGCCGCATCACCCGCGAACTCCTTCGCCCCATGTCGGAGATCCAGGGCGTACGGCTCCTGGTCGGAACCCGGCACGAGCTCGTCGCACCGCTCGGTCCCACCTTCACCTGCATCGATCTGGACCTGGCCGCGTACCGTGCCGAGGAACAGGACGTCGCCGGGTACGTCACCCGAGTGCTCCTCGCCGTCGAGGAGCCCGAGGTGCGCACGCCGTACCGGGACTGCCCCGCCCTGGCCCGGACAGTTGCCGCGAGCGTCGCGGAGAAGGCGGCGGGTGTCTACCTCTACGCCAGAACCACCGCGCGCACCCTGCGGTCGGACCGGACCGCCGTCGATGTGACACGTCCGGGCTGGGCGCAGAAGCTGCCGAGCGAAGTGGGAGAGGCGTTCGACGACTATCTGGCGCGGTTCGGTCCGGACGAGGCCCGGGTGCGCCGGATGCTGCTGGCCCTCGCCTTCTCCGAGGGCAGGGGACTGCCAAGAGGCAGGGTCTGGACGGCACTGAGTTCGGTGATCTCCGGTGTGCCCTGTACGGAGGAAGACGTCTCCTGGGCGCTGGACGTCGCCGAGGCATACATCGCCGAGGTCATCGACGACGACCGCCGATCGGCCTACCGGCTCTACCACAAGGCGCTTGCCGAGCATCTGCGCGCGACGGCAGACCGCCCGCCGGAGGACATCCAACGGTCGGTCGTCGTCGCGCTCCGCTCGCTCGTACCCACCGCGCCGGACGGGACGCTCGACTGGTTCGCCGCTGTGCCCTACGTAGGCCAGCATCTGGCCACACATGCGGCGGCGGCCGGCGCGCTGAGCGACCTCATCGAAGACCCCGGGTTCCTGCTCGCCGGTGAACCGCTCGCCCTGTTGAGGGCGTTCGCCTCGATCGAGGGCGAAGAGCCGAGACGTATCCGCGGCGCGTACGAACAGGTCGCGCACCGGCTGACGGCAGACCGGCCGTTGGGGGAGAGAGCCGCGGATCTGCAGCTCTCCGCACGCCGTTGCGAGGCCGACCGTCTGGCGGACCGTATCGAAGGGCTGAATGTCTCGCTTCCCTGGTCCACGAGTTGGGCGTGGTGGTCGACCAGCGGAGTGCACCGACTGCTCAGCGGCCACGCCAAGACGATCGGTTGTGTGGCCGTCGGCGACCTCGACGGCCGCCCCATCGCGGTCACCGGAAGCATCGACGGGTCGGCTTTCGTGTGGGACCTGACGTCACAGCGGCAGATCGGTGATCCGCTGGAGGTCAAGGTCGCGGTGAGCGCCGTCGTCATCGGCGACCTCGGCGACTACACCGTCGCGCTGACGGGCGGGCAGGACGGCATCATCCGGGTCTGGGACCTCTCAGCCGGTCAGGAGTACGGCGAACCCCTGCGCGGGCACACCAACCAGGTCGAGAGCTTGGTGATCGGCGCAATCGAGGAACGGCCTGTGGTGCTCAGCACCAGCGCGGACGGGACCGCGCGCATCTGGGACCTGGTGAGCCGACGTCAGCTGGGCAAGGATCTCAGCGCGCACAAACGCACCGTCTGGGACGCCGATCTGGGCGAATTGAACGGCCGCCCCATCGCCGTCACCGGCGGGGACGACAAGGCCGTCCACGTCTGGGACCTGAGCGAACTGCTGGCCGGCGGGGACGCACATCACGACGGCATGCCGTTGATCGGGCCCGCGGGAGCGGTTACGGCGGTCTGCATCGCCCGGCTGGACGGTCGCTCCGTAGCCCTGGTCGGCGACGGGAACGGCATGCTCACCCGGTGGGACCTTGAAGCGCGCCGACAAATCGGCGAGCCGGTCATGGCACACGTCTACTGGACGAGAAGCGGTGTCGCCTCGGCGGTGATCGGCGAGTTCAAGGGCCGCCCTGTCGCGCTGACCAGCGGCCGTCGCGAGTCCCGGCTGTGGGACCTGCGAACGCTTCAGCAACTCGGCCACCCGCTCCGCGGACATGTCGAGGACATCACGGCCGCCGCACTCACCAACCGGGCGGACGCGGCTCTGGCGGTCACCGTCAGCAGGGATCGCACGGCGCGCATCTGGGACCTCACCGCGGACCAGCCTGAAGAGGGGCACGCCCGACCGGTGTGTTCGGTGGCGTTCGCCGAAGTCCGCGGCTGCCCCATGGTGGTCACCGGCGGGGAGGACGGCACAGCCCGCCTGTGGGATCTTCGCGGGCGCCGGCAGCTGTGCGGCCCGATGGAAGGCCACTCGGGGCAGGTACTCGCGGTGGCCTTCGGAGAGTCCGACGGGCGCACCGTCGTGGCGACAGCAGGTTCCGACACCACCGTCCGGCTGTGGGACCCGTTCCGCGACGCCCCTCCGGGAGCCCCCCTCAAGGGACATACGAACGCAGTGCGCTGTCTGGCCTTCGGCAGGCTGAGCGGGGCAACGGTCGTGGTGAGCGGGGGCGAGGACGGCACGGTGCGCATCTGGGACGTGGCATCCGGGAGGCTGATCGGTCGTCCCTTGGTGGGCCACATCGGCGGTATCTACCGGCTCACGGTAAGGCTGTCGGGCCGGGGCATGGAGATCGTCCTGAGTACGTTCCTCAACCATGCCTACGTCTGGCAGATCGGCGGCGGCCATGAGCCGTTCCCGAACAGGCCGTACGCGCACTTCAACGTCGAGGATCTCACCCCCTCCGCGCGCGCCGTGGGCGTCGCCTTCCACGAGAACCGGCCGGTCGTCCTCACTGTGCTGGACGGCAACAACGTCCACCTCCACGATGTGATGACCCACGAAGAGGTAGGCGGTCCGTACCGCGGGCACACCGAGATGGTGACCGCGGCCGCGCTTGGCCTGGTGGGCCGTGACGCCGTCGTGGCCTCCATGGCCTTCGACAACACGGTACGGCTGTGGACTGTGGAGACCGGCGCCCCCTTGGGAGCGCCGCTGGAGTGCTCCATCAACCTGGGACCGGTCATCAGACGCGCGGCCCCGGTGTTCGGCACACTCAACGGGGTGCCCATCACCGTGACCGCGGACTCACGAGAGGTCCGGGTCTGGGACCTGGCCACCATGCGTCCCATCGGCGAACCGCTGAGCGGCGCCGAACAGAGTCTGTTCTCCGCCGGCATCGTCCGGACCGGAACCGGCCGAGCCGTCGTTGTCACAGGTGGCTATGACGGCACTGTGCGCACCCATGATCTGGACGACGGGCGCCAAGTTGCGGCGCATCTGACCTCGTCCCATCACTTCGTCACCGACCTCACGACCGCCACGCTTCCGAGTGGCGGAGTCGCGGTGCGCAGCAGCCGAGGTGAGGCGGAGGTATGGCATCTGGGATCCCGGAAGCTGCTCGGCAGGTATTTCGGCACCTCGTGGCGTGCCGGTGTGCACACCATGGGACAGCGGGCAGTAGCAGTATCGGTCGGAGAGGCCTACACCCTGCACGCCTGGGATCTGCACTCCCAGGCCCCTGTATGCCCTCCGATGGCCGGACACACCGCCCTCGTGACGACGGTGCGAACGGCCACTGTCGAGGGTGTTTCTCTGGTGGCAAGCGCCTCGCTCGACGGCACAGTGCGCCTGTGGGACCTGTCCACCGGCGCATCGTTCCGGGAACCGTGGCAAGGCCACGAAATGGGCGCATTCGGGCTGGAGATCGCCCGGTTGGGCCGCCCCGTCGTGATCTCCGGCGCGGGCAACGGATGTCTGCGCTTCTGGGACCTGGCCGAGAGCGCCGATATCGGCGTGGAGTTGGAGCCCTTTCCCTCAGCAGTCCAGGCGATCCAGATTGCGGACATGGACGGCTCCCCCGTCATGCTGGCCGCAGACCGCTACGGGCTGATGCGGATCTGGAACACGGTATCCGCGACGTGGACCGCCGAACTCGATATCGGCAGCTCGATCACAGACCTCGCGGTCGACGACGGCAGAGTCTGTGTCGCGACCGAGATGGGATTGGTCGCGCTGCGGCTGAACCACAATGGCAGAGCGGATGGGCAGGAGCTCCTGTGACCCGAATCGTCCTGGTTCACGGCATAGCCCAGCAGTTCAAGGGCCCGGAAACACTGCTTGCCGACTGGTACCCGGCACTCAGCGACGGTGTGAGCCTGGCATCGGATACGCGGATCGCACGGCATCAGGTCTCCATGGCCTTTTACGGCGACCTTTTCCGTCCTGCTGGACATCGAGGAATCGGAATGCCCGACCTGGACGCCTCTGATGTCCAGGACGACATCGAACGCGAGCTGCTGCTGCAGTGGTGGAAATTCACAGCCGCACGGGAGCCATCGGTACCGAGCCCGGAAGCTCCGGCACGGTTACGCACGCCGAACACGGTCCAGCGCGCCCTGAACGCACTCAGCCACTCCGTCTTCTTCGCAGGACTCAGCGAGCGCATGCTGATCTTCAGCGCCAGGCAGGTACGCAGTTACTTCACCGACCCTGGGATGCGTACCGCGGTCCAACGCCGACTGGTCGCTCGCGTGACGCCGGAGACACGCGTGATCGTTGCTCACTCGCTCGGCACTGTCGTGGCCTATGAAGCCCTGTGTGCTCATCCGCAGTGGCGCGACGTGGCACTGGTGACTCTGGGCTCTCCGCTGGCCGTCCGCAACCTGGTCTTCGACCGGCTCATCCCCCGTCCGGCCCGCGGCAACGCCCGCTGGCCGGCCCCTGTCACACGGTGGACCAACGTCTCGGACGAGGGCGACGCCGTCTGTTCGGTGAAGTCCCTCTCACCTAGATTCGGCGACCGTATCAGCGACTTCTTCGTCCATAACGGCGCCGCAGCGCACGACGTCCGTCCCTATCTCTCCGCCCGCGAAACCGGCCAGGCGATCGCCGATGCGCTGACGCCGGACCATCAGGAGCCCAGCACAGGGCAGGGTGACCGGTAGACGAGCTGCGGCAGGTGCCACCCTTCCGGCACCCGCCACGCCATGGAGCCGCCCCGCCCATGAGCACACTCACGCCCTCCACCATTCGACGTTACGACCTTCGAGGGCAGCGCCTTGTTCAACTCGGCGAACTTTGGAAAACCGCAGGTGAGAAGGGTCATGCTGACGGGTTCATGGGGTGTTTTGCTTGCCGCGTGTGCAGCGGATTCGCTGCTTGGGCTCTCGGTGAGGCCGTAGCCCCGCCAACCGCCCTACGGGCAAAGGTTTCTGGAGCAGCGCTCGGTGAGGCCGTCGCCCACGGATCCCGGTGAAGAGATGTGCGCGCGTCATGGGCACAGGGCGCAAGCGCACGGATCAGTGGATACCGCCTACATCACCTCCTGGCCGATGACGTCGCTCCTACTGATCAAATTCGGCTAATTTCTATGCCTTGGACTACTTGATCTGATCAAAATTCGAAAAATGATCAGATCGTCCTGAAGAGGCACAAGGCCAACGTCGAGGTCAACGTCCAGGCCCATGCCGACCGCTACCGGCCCACCGGCCCGTCCGGCTGCCGTACCCCGCGGAACAGGGCGGGGATCCACGGGAGCGTCGGTGGCTTGAACGGTCGGTGGGGGGTGCGTAGACGTTGAGGATCACAAAGCAGGGGGGTGGCGCAACCGTTGTCCCTTCTGTCTTGTCTGCCAGGTTGACGACTGGCGAGGGTGCTCCAGGGGGCGGGGGATGGACGGTGCGGCAGCGGTGGTGGGGCCGAGCGGGGGTGGCGAGAGCGCGCCGCTCGGCTGCCTTCGCGGGCTGGTCCGGCCGTCGGCCGGAGTGCTCGCCGTTGTCACCGCCCGCCTGGTCTCCGGGGTCGGCATCGTGCCGGTGCCGGTGAGCCGGGTTCAGTTGAAGGACTCTCCATTTCGGCGGCAGCGCGCGGGGCGCGCACGCCACGGTGAACAGGATCGGAAGAACCAGCATGCTGCACATGCACATCGATACCGGCGGCCTGACACGGCAGCACCGGGGGCCAGGGAACGTCGGGTTGGCGTCCTCCGACGGCGCGGACCTTCCCGATCGTGCAGCGCACCGTCGGTCCTCGCAGTGGCGTCCGCATGGTGAGTGAGCAGCGGGTCCTGCCGGGGGCCCGGGATGACGGCGGGGTCGGTGGCGAGCGGGGCGGCGCGGCGGGGCTGGCGGGCGCCGCGGTGGTCGGGCCGGGGGACGGGGCCGGGCGCGGCGTGTGGGGGAAGTTCAGGGATGCGGTGCGGCAGGGGCGGGTGGCGCTCGTCCTCGGGCCGGTCGTCCTGTCGCTCGCGCTGGGGCTGTGGGGTATCACGCGGGAACACAGCATGTGGCGGGACGAGGCGGCGACGTGGCAGGCAGCGCATCGGTCGCTGGCCGAGATAGGGCACCTCGTCGGCCAGGTCGACATCGTCCATGGCCTCTACTACGCGGTGATGCACGGGGTGTTCGCGCTCTTCGGCGACAGTCTGGTCACCCTGCGGCTGCCCTCCGTCCTCGCCACCGCCACCGCGTGCGGGCTGACGGCGCTCATCGGCGCCCGGCTTTCGGACCGCTGGGCCGGGATGGGCGCGGGGCTGGCCCTGGCGGTCACTCCGGCGATCCAGGAGTTCGCGCAGGAGGGCCGCTCGTACGCCCTGGTGCTCGCCTTCGTGGTGCTCGCCACCTGGCTGCTCGTCAGCGCCCTTGAGCGGCCGCGCGGTCGGCGGTGGGTCTGGTACGCGGTGGCCGTGCTGATCGCCGCGCTGCTCAACTGGTTCTCGCTGTTCGCGCTGGTCGCGCACGGTGTGACGGTGGCGTGTGCCCGCCCGGACCGGGCCCGGCGGGTCGGGTGGCTGCTGGCCGCCTCCGGGGCCGTCGCCGCGGCCCTGCCGCTGATCCTGGCCAGCCGGGCGCAGGCCTCGCAGGTCTCGTGGATCAAGCCGATCGCCGGGTCGACGCTGCTCGGCGTGGTGATCACCGTGGCGATCGCGGCCCTCTGCTCGCTGCTGCCGCACGCCCGCATGCCGGGGAGCATGCGCGCGCCCGCGCCCCGGGTACGCGTGAACCTGGCCACCGTCGGACTCCCGCTCTGCGCGGTCCCCCAGGTCAGCCTGGTGTTGATCTCCCTGGTCAAACCGCTCTACGTGGCGCGCTACGTGCTGTTCGGGTACGCGGGGCTCGCGCTTCTCATCGGCGCTCTCCTCGCCGTGCTCGCGGCGCGGCTGAGAACACCCGCCGCCGTACTGCTCCCCGCGCTGCTCGCCGTGGCCGTCCTGGCGCTTCTCCCGTTCGAGCTTCGCGTCCGTACCGAGAAGAACCGTGTCGACGATGTGCTCACCGCGGCAGCCACGGTCGACCGGGTCCGCGGCGCCGCCGACGGCGTGCTCTACATACCGGCCGCGCGCCGGGACACCGCCCTCGTCTCACCGCAGATGTTCGCGGGGCTGCGGGACCTGGCGTTGGCCCGGGGGCCGGTGGAGTCGGGGACCCTGAAGGGCATAGAGGCCGGGCCGGGCGCCATAGAGCGCGCGATACTGGGCGCTCGGCGGATAGTGCTCGTCACCGATGCCGAGCCCCGCAAGGACGAGTCGCAGGCCGACCGCATCAAGCAACGCACCCTGGACGCCCACTTCGTACGCGCCACGGACAGTGTCGAACGGGGCCGCCGGGTGAGCGTCTACGAACGGCGCGAGCCCGCCGGGTAGGACACCGCACCCTGTCCTCTCTGTCCCTCGGGCTCCCCTCCCACGGCTACCGCCCGCGAACACCCCCTGAACTGTGGAGACACAGGTCAGGGGGTGTTGTGCTCGCGCTGCCCGCACAACGGAGTTCGCCGCCGCACGGGCCCCCGGCGCCACACCAGCCCCGGCGCCGCACGAGCCCCCGGCACGGCCCGCCGCGTACGGCGCGCCGCGCACCGTACCCCGCGCCCCGCGCCCCGCACCCCACTTCCACCGATCGGTCCCCACAGAAGAGTCGGCCGGTCGATCGGTCGGTCGATGGGTCGATGGGTCGGCCGGTCAGTCAGTGGACGGAGCAATTTTCCATTCCCGGTAAGGAGAGTTAAAGGCGTAACGGGAGTTACGGGAGAGAACTCGAAAAGAGCGGTCCGGCAATTATTTGCGCAAACAGATCGGCGTGGGGGCGGCGGTATGCCTCGGTGAGGTTCTCTGCGGAAATTCCGCGGGGTGAAAGCTTCCTTCACGTAGTTCGCGCCACACCTGAAATGCGCGCCCCCGCGGGAGAGTTCAGAAGATCCATTGTGCCGTGCGGTCCGCGCTCACCTGCGCACGGCTTCCGTAAAAGATCTACGGGAATATGCCGCGCGACCTTCGCGCCTTCCGTCAACTCACCATATTGGGTGCCGATCGCACCTCCGGAGCTGGCCAGAATTTACGCCTCCTTCCGTTTGTACGGTTGATCAGGGTCGAGAAAGGCGCCTACCTTCCTTCGGCGAGCGTTCCACCGCGCACCACTCTGCTCGTCGCACCCGTCCCGCATTCAGTAGTCGAACATCGGAGACTCTTCGTGAGCGGAAACGGTCCTGCAACCGAGAACATCTGCGCCCCGCTGGAGGACAACGAGATCCGTCGGCTGTCGCACCACTACCACCGGTACGGCATCGTCACCGTGACCGATCTGATCACCTCCCCCACGCGCCAAGCGGTGCGCGCCGAGGCGGAACGCCTCCTCGGCAAACACGCGGAGCGGCGCGATCTGCGCCTGAAGACCACCGGCCACACCCGCCGTTCGATGTCGGTGGTCCCCAGCGAGATGATCGCGGCCAACAGCGAGCTGGTGACCTCGATCTACGCCGACCCCGAGCTGCTGGGGCCCCTCGAAGCGATCTCCGGCGAGAAGCTGCACCCCTGCCCGAAGGCCGACGAGGAGTTCCTGATCACCCGCCAGGAACAGCGCGGTGACACGCACGGATGGCACTGGGGCGACTTCAGTTTCGCCCTGATCTGGGTGCTCCAGGCGCCGCCGATCGACGTCGGTGGCCTGCTGCAGTGCGTCCCGCACACGACGTGGGACAAGGAGTCGCCGAGGATCAACAACTTCCTCGCCGAGAACCCCATCAACACGTACCACTTCTCTTCGGGGGACGTGTACTTCCTCCGGACCGACACCACCCTGCACCGCACGATCCCGCTGCGCGAGGACGCCACCCGCATCATCCTCAACATGACGTGGGCGGGCGGCCGCGACCTCAAGCAGGAGTTCGACGCGGATGACCGGTGGTGGGACGACGCCAACGTCTCGGCGGCGTCCGCCCTCAAGAAATGACGTGCCCGAGGTCGGTTCCGTACACGGAAAGAGGTCACCATGACTGAGCTGAACACCGCGGACTCCGCCGGCACGGCGGTTTGGGATCATTTCGACAACGTCGAACCGGGTATCCGCCGCCGTATCGCCGTCCAGGATCCGGCGATCAAGGAATACCTGGACGGCATGCTGGCCCGGATCGCCGCACACCGCGGCGTCGAGCACCCGTACCTGAACGCGTACCGCACCACTCGGCTCACGCCCGAGCAGGAACGCCTCATGTACAGCGAGTGCTACTACTTCTTCCGCCATCTCCCCTTCTACATCACGGGAATGGCGATCAAGACGCGGGACGAGATGATCCTCCGCGAGATCATCCTGAACGTGGCCGACGAGGTCGGCGGCGAGGTCACGCACTCCACCCTCTTCGGGAATTTCCTCGCCGGAATCGGCATCGAGAAGGAACACCTCGACGGTTACGCGCCGTTGGAGGTCACCAAGCGGCTGAACGACGGAATCCGGGTTCTCTACACGGAATCGCCGATCCACACCTCGCTCGGCGCGCTGTACGCCGACGAGACCATGTCGTCCATCATGGTCTCGAAGATCAACGACGGTCTGGCCCATCAGGGCTACGGCAAGGAGCTGCGCCACTTCTGGCAGCTCCACATCGACGTCGAGGTCGGGCACAGCAACTCCGTCTTCAACGCCATCGCGCCCTACGTGGGGTCAGAGGCCACCCGGGCGGAGTTCGAGCAGGGCGCCTTCGCGTTCCTCCGGCTCGTGGAGGACTACTGGGACGGTGTGCAGCAGCTCGTGGGGCTCCAGGCATGACGCTCGGTGCCCCCGAGGACATCGGGTCGGCCTGCGGCCTGCGGCACCTCGCCGCAGGCCGGCTCGTCCCCGGCTCCCGCCACTCCGTGTCCGTCTCGATCCCCGATGTCGCGTCGGTCATCGGCTTCGAATCGGGCGATGCGGACACGCTGCGCCGCATCGCGTGGGGCTACCCGCGCTTCCGCACCCATCCGTACGTGACCCGGGTGGCGGGGCTCCTCGCCCAGGACGGCACCGGACCGGCCGACGGACTCCTCCTGACCCGCACGGCGCGTGCCGCGTACGCGGCGGCGGCGTACGCCGGACTCCACCCGGGTGCGGTCTTCACCGGTCGTGGTGTGCACGGGGTGCGGCTCGCCGACGACGGTCCCTCGGCCGCGCGGGCCCGTACGTACGTCCAGCACACCGGCAGCCATCTCTCCTCGCGCGAGGCGGAGGACGTACTGCTGGACGCCGGGCTGATCGAGGGGCGTCAGGCCGAAGCCGCGGAGGACGACGCGCCCGAGGAAACCGTCCGGTCCGTCCTCGCCGATGCCTACGGCGCCCGGGGCGTGGCGGACGTCTCGCTGCACAACAGCGGGATGAACGCGGTGGCGGCGACCGTCGCCGCGGTCACCGATGTCCAGCGCGAGCACGGTCGGCGCCGGTGGCTCCAGCTCGGCTGGATCTTCTTCGACACCATGAGCCTGTTGGAGAAGCGCCTCATCAACGTCGAACACACCACGGTCCCCGACCCGTTCGACCTGGCCGAGATCGCCCGGGTCGTCGAGGCGTCACCCGGGGAGTTCGCCGGCATCCTCACGGAGGTGCCGAGCAATCCGAGCCTGCGGACCCCGGACATCCCGGCGCTGCGGGAGATCGCGGACCGGGCGGGGTGCGCGCTGGTGGTCGACACGACCATCGCCACCCCCTACAACGTCGATGTGCTGCCCTACGCCGACGTGGTGTGCGAGAGCCTCACCAAGTACGCCACCGGATCGGCCGACGTCCTGATGGGCGCGGCCGTCGTCAACCCGGACTCGCCGCACGCGGCGGAGCTCCGCGCCGGGCTGCGGCGGCACGGCGACGTCCCCTATCACCGCGACACGGCACGGGTGGCCGCCCGCATCCGGGGCTACGCGGACCGGGTGGACCGGGTGAACGCCAACACCCTGGTCCTCGCCGAACGGCTCGTCCGCCACGACCGGGTGGTCCGGGACATCGACTGGGCCTACGGCACCCGCTCCGCGGGCAACTACCGGAAGATCGCGCGGCGGCCGGACGCGCCCGGAGGGCTGCTCATGGTGGACCTCAAGGTGCCGCTGGAGCGGGTCTACGACCGGCTCGCGGTCGCCAAGGGGCCCAGTTTCGGGGCCGAGTTCACCATGGCGTCGCCGCAGGTCTTCATCGCCCACCACGATCTGCTCGCGACGCCCGAGGGCCGGGAGGTCCTGCGCGCCAGGGGGCTCCACCGGGACATGCTGCGGATCTCGGTCGGTACCGAGGAGCCGGAACGGATCGTGGAGACCTTCGAACGGGCCCTGCGTCCCGACTGAGCGGGGGAACGGTGTGGACTGCCCCGGTACGACGGGGCAGTCCCTCCGCCCGCGCGGGACTCACTCGCGCAGCAACGACGCCTCCGCCGCCTTGAAGTACGCGTCGGCCGCCTCGAAGGTGGGCGCCAGAGCGGTCAGCTCCACGAACCCGCAGGTCGTCAGGGCGCCCAGCACATGCAGGGCCACCCCCTCACCCTTGTCGTGCCGGTAGAGCAGCCCCTCCTCACGGAGCCGTTCGACGGCGGTCTTCGGGTCCAGCGCGCCGAGTACCTCCGGCTCGTGCAGCCGCCCGTGTACGTAGCGCACCTGCCGTCCGTCGCAGCGCCGCAGCAGCCCGTCCGCCCCGACCCGCTCGCCGACGAGCGCCTCGGCGTACCGCAGGACGTGGCTGGGGCCCACCTTGCGGAGGTTGATCTCCACCGCGAGCGGGCCGCGCTCCCCCGCGACGACGAAGTCGATGCCGAAGGTGCCGCGGTGGCCCAGCTCCGCCAGGACCGCCCCCGTCCGCGCGACCGCCTCGCCGATCGCGGGCCGCCACCGCTCCTCCGCCGGGAACCGGCACCCCCAGTACTGGCCGCCGGAGAGCACCTGGTCATGGGTGGCGACGACGGTGACGGTGCCGTCCGCGTCGATGTGGCCGAGCCCGCTGGGGGACGAGGTGATGCCGTCGACGAACTCCTCCACGATCGCCCCGCCTCCGGCCAGCTCCCGGCGGAAGTCGTCGGCGGGCATCCGGATCACCTCGGCCGAACCGAGGAGATCGCCGGTGCGGTCGAGCTTCTCGCCGTCGATCAGCACATTGCCGATCGACGCGGCGTAGGAGTGCGAGCTGAGCTTCACCATGGTCTGCCGGGCCCGGCGCGGGCCCGTGGCGAGCCGCTGGATCTCCCGGACCACGGACTGCTCGGTGTGGAGTTCCTCCGCCGAGCCCTCGGGGACCGCGACACCGGCCCGCAGGAGGATCTCCTTGCCCCCCGCCTTGCTGCCCCAGCGGGTGACGAAGGGCTGGCTTCCCTCTTCGAGGTCGGCGCCCAACGTGTCGGCGAGCCGGTCGAGGGAGTCGGAGGCCATGAAGTGGACGATGGTGGCCCGGTCGCTGTCGCGGGTGGCGCTCCGCAGCGCCGCCACGAGCCTTTCGTCACCGAGGACCAGGTCGTCGAGCGCGCGCGGTTGGTGGGATTCCGGGGCCAGCAGGGTCAGCCGCTCGCGGACGCTCTCGATCATCCGGTCGTCGAACCGGAAGACCTCGCGGAAGTGGTACTCAAGCGTGTAAGGGTCGACCGGTTCCGAGGTGACGACAACGGCCTGTACCGCCGGGTCCCGCAGGTCCGAGAGGAAACAGAGGCTCCGCTCCGCCGAATACCGGAGGTAGGACACCTCTTCCAGCAGGCGTTCGGCGTAGCTGAATGCGTAGATCAGAATCCGAGTAGAGTCGAAATTAGCCATAAGAAAGCGCTCTGCCTCACTTCTTGAGAATTCGGCGGACGACCTCCACGGCTCCATCCGAGCCGGGCACTCCACGCGAGACTAACGACTCCGGAGCGATGAAGTTCGGGGCTTACGGATCACCGGGTGAGCGGGTCGGCGGGTGAGGCGGGCGCGGTGCGCCGTACGGGGTGCGATGGCCCGGCTTGCTTCTCGCCGAGGCCAACTGCCGGTGTGCGGAGGGTGCGTCGGGGACTCCCGGGAACGGCCGAAGGCCCCCTGCCGTCCCGTGCGGGGAGGGCAGAGGGCCTTCGCCGTTCCCGGCGCCGCGGGCTTCAGACAGCCGGTCGGCTACCGGGTGGTCGCGGTCGTGACCCTCATATCGCGCATCCCTTGGTGCCGGTGTCGCGGATGCTGGAGGGCGGTGCTCCGAAGGTCGCATGAGCCTTCTTGTGGCCCGCGGTCTGGAAGCAGTGGCCGGTGTCTCCGAACCTCACCCGGAGGAAGTGGGAGGTTTTGCAGGTGTTGTGCCAGTAGACGGTGGTCGTGACGGTTCCGTCGGCCCACGACCAGTTGAAGCAGCCGGTCGATCCACGGTGGGTGCGCTGGATCGTGGGACCCGGACCGGAATCGGCCGAGGCAGGTCCGGCGCCGAATGCCAGGACCGCCGCCGCCGCTGTCCCGAGTGCCGCGATGATGCTGCGGTTACGCATGATCCTCCTGTCGACAGCCGCGCCTCCCCCGTCGGCAGACACGGCATTCGCCTGTCGGGCGCGGACACGTTAGTGCTCGACCGCCGAGGAATGCAGGCACATTCCGGCCAGTCCGGGAATGCATAAGAATTGCGTATTCCGGCTGGGGCTTCGGAAGGCCGCTACCGCGGCTCGGAGGGACCCGGCAGGAAGTCGTCGGTGAACTCCTCACCGGCGAGGGCCGCGCCGACCCGGGCGCGGATGTACGCGCCGGTCACCGGGCACTCCAGCGGACGGTCGGTGGGGCACTCCAGCAGATGTTCCAGCACGGCGGCGGCGCGGGTCAGTTTGCGGATGCGCGCCAGCATCTCCGCACGCTGCGCGGTGATCAGGGCGCGCCGGTCCTCGGCGTGGGCGCTCTCCACGACGGCGGCGGTGTCGGCGAGCGGCATCATGCCGTCGTCGTGCCACAACTGGGCGTAGACGAGCTGTTCCAGAGCCGCGTGGTCGTAGTGGCGCACCCGTCCGCGGCGGGCGACCGGGCGGATCAGACCGCGCTCCTCGTAGTAACGCAGCGTGGGTACGGACAGGCCGAACGCCTCGGCGACCTCGCTGATCGAGTACAGCCGCTCCATCATCCCTCCGGCCGGTGTCCGCGACTTGCGCTCAAGCGCGCTTGAGCGTGGAGCCTGGGGAAACCGTAACCTCCTCCTCGAAGGGCAGGACAGTCCCGTGCCGGTCCCCTCCCCCGCCGCCGCACCCGCCCGGTCCGCGCCCCCGGCCCACGGCGCCCCCACGGCGGGCGCGCTGCTGGTCGTCGGCTTCGTACTGCTGAGTCTGAACACCCGGGTCGCGTTCGGGCAGATCGGGCCGCTCGCCCCGGTCGTGCGCTTCGGCTCCGCCACCGTCACCGTGCTGGGGCTGCTCCCGCCGCTGTGCATGGGCCTGTTCGCGCCGCTCGCCCCGCTGGTCCGGCGACGGCTCGGGGAGGAGCGCGGTCTGCTGTGGGCGAGCGTCGTGCTGGTCGCCGGAGCGGTCCTGCGGATGCTCGGGATGCCGGGGTTGTACGCCGGAACGGTCCTGGTCAGCACCGCCACCGCGGTGGTCAACGTGCTCGTACCGGTCTTCGTCCGGACGCGCTTCCCACACCGGCACGTCGGCACGATGACGGGCGTCTACGCGCTGTCCATGGGGGTCGGTTCGGCGATCGTCGCGGCCCTGGTCGCGCCCGTCGCCCAGGCGTCCGGCGGCTCCTGGCGGCTCGCCGTGGGGATCGCGGTCGTCCCGGCGGTCCTCGCCGCCGTGGGCATCGCCCCGCAGGCGCGCGTCCACCGGCCGCGACCCGCCGCCCCGGCGCCCGGCACCGCGGCGCGCCGCCAAGTGGTCCGCACCCCGCTCGCCTGGAGCCTGACGGCCTTCTTCGGCATCCAGACCCTGGCGTTCTACACGGCCCTCGCCTGGCTGCCGTCGGTCCTCATCGCCTCCGGCACCGGCCGGACGGCAGCCGGAACCTGCCAGGCGATCTTCATCCTCGGCATCGCCGCCGGAGGGTTCCTCGCCCCCGTCCTCGCCGCACCCCGCCCCGACCAGCGCCCGCACATCCTGGGCACCGCGCTGGTCAGCGCCACCGGGTTCGCCGGACTGCTGCTCGCCCCGCACGGGTTCCCGGCACTGTGGGCCGTCGTCCTCGGCATCGGTCTGGGCGCCGGACAGGCCCTCCCGGGCGTCCTCTACGCCCGCCGCGGCACCGACCACGACCACGTCACCGCCCTGTCGACCACGGCCCAGACCGGCGGCTACCTCGTCGCCGCCACCGGCCCCGCCCTGACCGCCGCACTCCACACCGCGACCGGCTCCTGGGCCGCACCCCTCGCGGCCCTCACCGCGGTCCTGCTGCTCGGCGCCGCCCTCGGGCTGCGGGCAGGCCACGACCCGCGCCGGTGACGGGTGCGCGCCCGCGCACCCCGCTCACCCACCCCCTCGCGCCCCCGGATGGAACGCCCGGCTCAGGCTCCAGACGATGAGGAGGTCGAAGACCATCACGATGATGGACCACACGGGGTAGTACGGGACGAACATGAACTGGGCGATCAGGCTGATGCCCGCGAAGGCGATACCGGCTCCGCGTCCCCAGCCCTTGCCCAGGAGGACTCCGATGCCCGCGGTGAGCAGGAGGACGCCGATCACGAGGTGGATCCAGCCCCATGCGGGGAGGTCGAACCGGTAGGCGTACCCGGGCGGGGAGAACACGCTGTCCTTGGCGATCCCGGTGGCGCCCTGGAGGACGCTGAGGGCGCCGCTCACGGTGAGGGCCACCCCGGCGAAGACGGCGCCGCCGTGCAGGGCCCAGTCGCCGCCGTGGGTACTCCGCTGCCGCCCCGTTTCCGGCATTCCTGCCATGCCGCTGCCTCCCTGTCCGGCGCGGTCACCGACGCACACGGCCTGTGTGAGGCGAGCCGCGCTCTTCTCACAGCGTCGCGGCAATCCCCCGCCGCCGCGACCGCAGCCGACCGGCGCGCCCCGGGTGCCGCGGTGCGGGGCGCCGCCCCGGGGACGGCCCGCCCGGTGCGTGGGGCGGGCGGGCCGTTCCGTCAGGCCGCGGGCGTCGGGGAGTGGCCGAAGTGGGCGTTGGTGCGGCAGCCGAGGTTCTCGTAGGTGTTGACCTTGGTGCCGGGGTCGGTCCGCACCAGGTGGTACTTGCAGGCGCGCTTGATGTACTCGCCACGGACGCCGCCGGGGAAGTCGATCTCCTTGTTCCACAGGTACGGCGACTCGTAGCCGTTGCGGTGCGCGGTGGCGTTCACGTCGATGCCGCCGGGGGCCTCGATCTCGTAGACCCAGCCGGTCCTCGCGGCGCCGTAGGTGGCGAACTTCTCGGCCACCCACTTCTCGCAGCTGGTGCTGAGGTGCGCGGTGTGCTGACCGCCGCCCTTGACGATGTACTCGTTCAGCGGCGAGAGCTGGTCGCCGCGCGGGGTGAAGCCCTCGTCGAAGATCTGCCGGGTGTTCTCCCGGGTGTCGCCGCGCCACAGGGTCTGGTGGCCGTCGCGCCACTGCCACCGCTCGCCGTGCTCGGTGCGGTGCACGGCGGGGAAGATGCGGGGCTCGGTGGACGTACGGAACCAGTCGGACGGGCGGAAGCCGTGGACCGGGCCGCACGGTCCGGTGTCGGGCCCCGCGGCCTTCGCGGGCGCTGCGGCCTTCGCGGGCGCCGTACGGGCGGTGGTCGCGTCGGCGGGGGCGGTGGCGGTCAGGGAGGCGGCGGCCAGAGCCGTGGCGGAGAGGACGCGCAGAGCGGCCTTCACCATGTGAGAGCCCATCGGAGGAGGCAACAGGACGGGCCCTTTATAAGATCCGCGCCTTCCCGCCCGCCGGGAATGCCCTGCCGCATCACCCCCGAGGGCGAACGGCTGTACCCGTGCGCTACCGGGCGGGCCGGGAAACGGCACGCCCCGGTACGGGGAGGGCCGTTGGCCACCGGAGTGCCCCCGGGCGCCGCGGTGCGGGGCGCCCGGGGGCCGCCGCGTCCCGTGCCGCGCCCTTGGGTACGGGCGCGGTACGGGCCACCGGGTGCGTCAGGCCGAGAACGAGCCCGCGCCGCCCGGTACGTGGATGCCGTGGTCGGGCAGGACGGCCACCGACGGGCCCACGCAGAACGGGTTCCCGTACACCTTCACCGGGTGGTCCGTCCGGTTCGCCAGCACATGGGCGAGGGTGGGCAGCTGTCGGCAGCCCTCGGGGTCGCGGTAGACGTCGAGGGGCTGGGCCTCGGTGGAGAAGACCACCACCTCCCCCGACGCCGGCTCGGTCGCGGACGCGGGAACCGCCGACCCCAGCGTCGCTGCCGCCGCCACCAGGCACACCGTGATTGCTCGCATGATCTTCCTTCAGACATGTGCCCCGCTTCGTACGCGGGCTCGCGCCAGCTCTATCGCGCACATCGCCTCAACTGAGGGGCGTACCAGGCCCGTTCACCCGATCCGGGGGCGCCGGTCGGCCTCCGCGGTGCGGCTTCGAGGGGGCGTGCGGGCGGGATCGTGCGCCTGTACGGGACTCATGCGCGCTTGTAGTAGTAGCCGCTGCCGCTGGCCGCGCCGACGTTGTGCCGGAGACCGCTGCCGTTGACGGTGAAGTACGAGGCGTCGAGGGTGTCGGTGCAGTATCCGGGGTTCGGTCCGACGCGTTCGGCGACGCCGACGTTGATCCGGCTGCCGGTCCGGGAGGTCACCCGGCCCTCGTACAGGCAGCTGTTGTACGGGAAGTTGCTCAGGCTCACGGTGCCGGAGCGGGAGATCCGGACGGTGCCGGGCTGCCCGGGGTTGTACGGGTCGCCGAAGGCCCAGTTGCCGACGAAGGGCGCGGGGACGGCGCCGCCCTCGGAGCCGCCGGTGGATCCGGAGCCGCCGGACGTGCCGCCGCCGGACGTGCCGCCGCCCCCGGACGCGCCGGACGCACCGCCGCCCCCGGAGCCGCCGCCCGCCGAGGTGCCCGCGCCCGCCGGGGAGCCCGAACCGCCCTGCGCGTCGCGGCCGTTGCGCCCGTCCCGGCCGTCCTTCCCGTCGGCGCCCCCCTTCGTACCGCCGTCTTTGCCACCGTCCTCGCCGTCGCCCTTGCCGTCGTCGTCCTTGCCGTGGGGTGCCCCGGAGCCTTTGCCGTGGCCGGACGGTGTGCCGCTCGGCGCGGACGGGACCGGGGCGGTCGTGTGCGGCGCAGCGGCCGTGGGCGGGGGCGTGGCGGGGCGGCTGAACGGCTGGAGCACGGCGAACGTTCCGCCACCCACCGCCAGGACCAACACCACGGGCACGGAAACGGCCCACGGCCGACGCCGCCGCTCCGGGGCGGTTTTCTCTCCGGCAGCCTTCCTGTCCGTTCCGGCGGTGGGGGTCGCGGTGCCGTCGGCCGGATGGGGTTTCTTGTCGGCAGCCTTCCTGTTCATCCCGGGGGCGGGAGCCGCGACGCCGTCTGCCGGACCGGGTTTCCTGTCGGCAGCCTCCCTGTCCATTTCCCCGGCGGGAGTCGCGATGCCGCCTGCCGCACCGGGTTTCCTGTCGGCAGCCTCCCTGTCCGTTTCCCCGGCGGGAGCCGCTGCGCCCTCCACCGCGCGGTCCCCCACCGGCCCCTGGCCCTCTTCCGGCGGCTCCCCCGCCGTCGACGCGTCCGGCGGGCCGGGGGCGGCTGCCTCCGGGCGCAGTCCGACGGTTTCCCGGTCCGGGGACTTCTCCCGTACCGGTGTCGCCTCCGCGTCCAGCAGTTGGGCCGATCGGCGGGCGAGGCGGCCCAGCACCTCCGGTGGCAACCACGACGCCCCGGGCGCGGGACGGGACGCGGAACCGGGACCGCCGCCGGGGCGGAAGCCGGAGCCGGAGGCGGAACCCGAAGCGGAACCGGAACGGGGGTCCGGGCCGGAGCCGGGACTTTCGCCGGGAAGAGGGGCGGAGCGGGGGTCGGCGGCACCCCCGCCATCGGCCGCCCCCTCCGCCAACAGCTGGGCCACAGAAGGCCGTTGACGGACATCCTTCGTCAGGCAGCGGCCGATCAGTCGCCGCAGCCCGGCGTCGTGGACCTCGTCCAGATCGGGGTCGTTCTCGACGATGTGGAACATCACCGCGTGCTGGTTGCCGACGCCGCGGCCGAACGGGAGGGCGCCGGTGGCCGCGTACGTCAGGACGCAGCCGAGGGTGAAGACGTCGCTCCCGGGGCCCGCGGGGTCGCCGAGGATCTGTTCCGGGGACATGAAGCCCGGGGAGCCGATCACCATGCCGGTGCTGGTCAGCAGGGATTCGACGGAGGTGCCGACGGCGCGGGCGATACCGAAGTCGATGACCTTGGGGGCGTCGGCGGTGAGCATGACGTTGGACGGTTTGAGGTCGCGGTGGACGATGCCCGCGCTGTGGATGTCGTCCAGCGCGTGCAGCAGTCCGTCGGCGAGGGCGCGCACCGACGCGGCGGGCAGGGCCCCGTGGACCCGGACGACCTGGTCGAGGGAGAGCCCGGGGACGTAGCCGGTGGCGACCCAGGGGAGCGGTTCGTCGGGGGCGGCGTCCAGTACGGGGGCGGTGTAGCGCGCGTCGACGCGGCGCGCCGCGTGGATCTCGCGGCGGAAGCGGGCGCGGAACTGCGGGTCCGCGACGTGTTCCTCGTGGACGACCTTGACCGCGACGGTGCGGCCCGCGGCGGAGCGGGCGAGGTAGACGCGGCCCATGCCTCCGGCGCCGAGCCTGCCGAGCAGCAGGTAGGGGCCGATGCGGGCGGGGTCGGCGGCGGTCAGCGGGGTGAGTCCGTCGTCGTTGCCGACGCTTTCGTCGTTGCCGACGCCTTCGTCGTTGCCGACGCCCTCGCCGTCCTCGTGCGCGCCGTTGTGGACGTCGGTCATGGCCGTGTGATCCCCCGGGTCGTCCCCGCCGCCGGATCGGTGGGGAGAGGTCGTCGTTGAGCGGTGGAGCGGGGACGTCCGCGGCGTACCGAGGTGGTCCGCACGCTCCCGCCGCGGCCCGGCGGACGGGCAGGAACGTGCGGCACGGCCCGGGGGCCCGGTGCGGACGCCGGGCCCCCCGCCGCGCTGCGTCCGCACACCGCAGTGTGGAGCACGCGCCGACTTTCCGGAATAACTTCCGGAAAAAATTCTAGAAAATTCTCCTATGCTGGTCCGCGAGGTGCCCGCGGGGCGCCGGACCCCGAACCGGGAGCGAGGCGACGGCGATGAGCCCGAAGCAGCAACGCGGCGCGGCCACCGCCGCGCAGGTCCTCGACCGCGCGCTGGAGATCTACGCGGCGGACGGCGAAGCCGGTCTCACGCTGGGCGCGATCACCGCGGCCAGCGGCGTCAGCGCGGGCAGCATCTACCACCACTTCGGCAGCCTGCCGGGCGTCCTGACCGCGCTGGCGCAGCGCTGGCTGGCCCGGCTGCTGACGGAGCTGACCGCCGCGCTGGAGCAGGTGCCGGACGCGCGCTCCGGCGTCCGGGCGGTGGTCCGGGTCTATCTCCGCTTCGTCCAGGAACACCCGGACGCGTCCCGGCTGATGCACTCGGCCCCCGTGGACCGCGAGGCGATGGCGCGCGCCCCGCAGCTCCGCGGCTCCCAGGAGGCCCGCCTCGCCCCGCTCGCCGCCTGGCTCCACGCCCATCAGCAGGCCGGTGAACTGGCCGAACTCCCGCTCCCCGTCCTCGAATCCCTGATCCTGGGCCCGATCACCGCCGTCGCCCGCCGCTGGCTCTCCCTGGGCGACGTCGACCTGGACACGGCCGTACGGGAGATGCCGGAACGGATCTGGCGGTCGGTGAGCGCGTAGCCGTACGGGGCGTCAACTCCCTTGGCATGGCTGCCAGTTGGGAGCGGGTGCGGTTGGGGAGAGGGTGCGGTGCCGCGCCGGACCTCTCCGGTACAAGGGGAACCGTCAACCCGCGCCGCCGCTCGCCGAGGAGTAGCCGCCGGGCCCCGGAACGCGCCCGGGCCCCGCGGACCGGAGTCCGCGGGGCCCGGGCGGGCGGGGAGTACCCCGGTGCCGCTCAGTCCGTGCCGGATTCCATCGCGGCGCGGTCCAGGGCCTCGTCCTCGGCGGAGACCTCGCCGCGGGAGGCGATGGCCTCGGCGCCGCCCTCGGGCATCGAGCCGATCAGCCCGGTCGCGGCTGCCTGGGCGGCGCCGACGGCGGGGCTGGTGGTGCCGATGAGGCCGATCCCGGCGTACTGCTCCAGCTTGGCGCGCGAGTCGGCGATGTCGAGGTTGCGCATGGTGAGCTGGCCGATCCGGTCGACGGGACCGAACGCGGAGTCCTCGGTGCGCTCCATGGACAGCTTGTCCGGGTGGTAGCTGAAGGACGGGCCGGTCGTGTCGAGGATCGAGTAGTCCTCGCCGCGCCGCAGCCGGAGGGTGACCTCACCGGTGACGGCGGCGCCGACCCAGCGCTGGAGCGACTCGCGGACCATCAGCGCCTGCGGGTCCAGCCACCGGCCCTCGTACATGAGGCGGCCCAGGCGGCGGCCCTCGTTGTGGTACTGGGCGAGGGTGTCCTCGTTGTGGATCGCGTTGACCAGGCGCTCGTACGCGGCGTGCAGCAGGGCCATGCCGGGCGCCTCGTAGATACCGCGGCTCTTGGCCTCGATGATCCGGTTCTCGATCTGGTCGGACATGCCCATGCCGTGGCGACCGCCGATGGCGTTGGCCTCCATGACCAGGTCGACGGCGGAGCCGAACTCCTTGCCGTTGATCGTCACCGGGCGGCCCTGCTCGAAGCCGACCGTGACGTCCTCGGCGGGGATCTCGACCGACGGGTCCCAGAACTTGACGCCCATGATCGGCTCGACCGTCTCCAGCGAGACGTTCAGGTGCTCCAGGGTCTTCGCCTCGTGGGTGGCGCCCCAGATGTTGGCGTCGGTGGAGTACGCCTTCTCGGTGGAGTCCCGGTAGGGCAGGTCATGGGCGACCAGCCACTCCGACATCTCCTTACGACCGCCCAGCTCCGAGACGAAGTCGGCGTCCAGCCAGGGCTTGTAGATCCGCAGGTTCGGGTTGGCGAGCAGACCGTAGCGGTAGAACCGCTCGATGTCGTTGCCCTTGTAGGTGGAGCCGTCGCCCCAGATCTGGACGTTGTCCTCCAGCATCGCCCGGACCAGGAGCGTGCCGGTGACGGCGCGGCCGAGCGGCGTGGTGTTGAAGTAGGGGCGACCGCCGGAGCGGATGTGGAACGCGCCGCAGGTCAGCGCGGCCAGGCCCTCCTCGACCAGGGCGGCCCGGCAGTCGACCAGACGGGCGATCTCGGCGCCGTAGGTCTGCGCGCGGCCGGGCACCGAGGCGATGTCGGGCTCGTCGTACTGGCCGATGTCGGCGGTGTAGGTGCACGGGACCGCGCCCTTGTCGCGCATCCACGCGACCGCGACCGAGGTGTCGAGGCCGCCCGAGAAGGCGATGCCGACGCGCTCACCGACGGGGAGGGAGGTAAGGACCTTGGACATAGGAAGAGTATGCAGTGTTTCGAATTTTCATGCAAGCCTCGCCTCCGGCACCTCACCCCAATGCCTCCCCTGGCGCCTCTGACCTGCGACAACGCGACCGCCCGCCGACCGGACGGTTCCGGGCGACGGGCGGTACGACGGTGCGGCGGCGGTGCGGCGGTCAGTCCCGACCGCGGCGGAACGCCTTGCGGATGAAGTGGACGATCAGCCAGATCACCAGCACCACGACGAGCAGGAAGACCACGAAGAGCACGATCAGGAAGATGCCCAGCTTCTTGAAGAAGCCCTTCTTCTTTTTCCCGGACTTCGCGTGGGTGTAGTGCACCTTCTTGATCTTCGACGCGGTGACGACGGTGCCGTGCCCCGCCTCCCCGGCCGTGGCCGCAACGGCCGGACGCGACGAACCGGCGGCAGCCGCACCGGACTTCGCCCCGGCCACGGCCGCCTCCGCGTGGTGCGCGACGACCGCGGCCGGACGCGCCACGGCGGCGGTCGCGGGCGCGGCGGCCGCGCCCAGCAGGCCGAAGAGCAGTGCGAGCACCGTCGCGGCCCGCCGCCGGGCGCTGCGCGAACTTCCCTGACGGAGTACGGAGTTACCGGCCTGCGCGGCAGCCGTCCCCCCGGCCGCACCGGCTCCCGGTGCGCGGCGTATGTCCCTGTCCATGTGTGATCCCCCTCGGGCGTGCGTCGGACGCTGTACCGCGACCGGAGACCGTCCGCGGCGTACGCCATTATCGGCGGCGCGGACACCCGCTCGGCCCCACGCGCACGCACCGTACCGCCCGGCGCCGCGCACCCGTGAAGAGCGGACCGCACGGGGCGACGCCCGGAGAAGAGCCCGTGGAGAGAGAAGAAGCCCGGGAGAGAAGAAGCCCTGGGGAAAAGAAAGAGGAGGGGGAAGCGGCCGGGCGGGGGGTTGCCGGTCGCTTCCCCGAGGGGCCGGGCCTCCGAGTCCGCGCCGCGATCGGGGGAAGACGCGGCATGGACCCCGCAGTGAGGCCCGACCCCGCCCCGGGGCTCCTGCCGGACCTCCGGGGCGTACCTCCATGCTGCCCCCGCGGGACGCCCCCGTGGCGCGCCAAAGGGCCTGCGTCGGCAGGGCTTTGGTCCCGTTTACGCGGGACGGGCGGAGCCCCGGGCGGCCGGGGTCCGGGCCGCCGAACCGCCTTCCGCCCGGTGCGCCGGGCCCCGGAGTGGTTACACTCGCCCGGTCGCACAGGGGAGCGGGCAGCACTGCCCAGGGGGAGACGGGTTCGATGGCGCAGGCGAGAAAGATCGCGATGTACGTGCTCATCGTCTTCGTGCTCTACACGATCGTCACCTCCCCCGACCGGGCCGGTGACCTGGTGAAGATAGGCTTCGAAGGTGTCTCGTCCGCCGCGAAGGGCGTCGGCGAGTTCATGACGCAGCTGGTCAGCTGACCGCCCCCGGCCCCGCCGCGCGGTCCGGCCAGGCACCGCCCGCCGCACGGAGGTCCCAGTGATCCGCCACCTGGTTCTGTTCCAGCTCAACGACGGCGTCTCGCCGGACGAGCCGCGCGTCCAGGAGGCCGCCCGCGCCTTCATGGAGCTCGGCGGCAAGATCCCGGAGCTGACGCACTGGGAGTGCGGCTGGAACATCACCGACCGGCCCATCGCCCGCGACTTCGCGATCAACTCCGCCGTCGCCGACCGCGACGCCCTCGCCCGCTACCTCGCGCACCCGGCCCACCAGGACGCCGCCGCACAGTGGCGCGCGTTCGCCACCTGGGTGATCGCCGACTACGAATTCTGATCGCCCCCGGCACCCCCTGACGCGCCCCTCGCCCCCGGCTCCGACGCCGGGCGGGGGGCTTTTCCGTGCCCGTGTGGCGAACGGGGCGCGGACCGCGCCCACCTGGGGCCGTCCGCGCGGGTACCGGCGTACGCGCGGGCGCCCGGCGCGCGCGACGGTACGCCGTTCGGGGCCCTCCGAACGGGCAGCGACGCACCGCGTTACGGAGATCAACTCGCCGGTCAACACGGAGTAATGCGGTACTTGCACACACTGCGCATGTCTTGTGATGCTATGACCGCTTTGCCGGATACATGCATTGTGAAGGGTGGCGTGACCGTGACGGCCCGTACTGCGCCCAAGGCGCCATCCCGCGAGAGCCGGAGCGCGGACACGCGGGCGCTCACCCAGGTGCTCTTCGCCGAACTGGCCGGGCTCGAATCCGGCACCCCCGAGCACACCCGGGTCCGCGCCGCCCTCATCGAGGCCAACCTCCCGCTCGTCCGGTACGCCGCCGTACGGTTCCGCAGCCGCAACGAACCGATGGAGGACGTGGTCCAGGTCGGCACCATCGGCCTGATCAACGCCATCGACCGCTTCGACCCGGACCGGGGCGTGCAGTTCCCCACCTTCGCGATGCCCACCGTCGTCGGCGAGATCAAGCGGTACTTCCGCGACAACGTCCGCACCGTCCACGTACCGCGCCGCCTCCACGAGCTGTGGGTCCAGGTCAACGGCGCGACGGAGGATCTGACGGTGCTCCACGGGCGCTCACCGACCACCGCCGAGATCGCCGAACGCCTCAAGATCGGCGAGGAGGAGGTGCTGGCCTGCCTGGAGGCCGGGCGGTCATATCACGCCACATCTCTGGAGGCGGCCCAGGAGGGCGACGGTCTCCCCGGACTCCTCGACCGGCTCGGCTACGAGGACCCCGAGCTGGCCGGCGTCGAACACCGCGACCTCGTCCGCCATCTGCTCGTCCAGCTTCCCGAGCGCGAACAGCGGATTCTGCTGCTGCGTTACTACAGCAACTTGACGCAATCTCAGATCAGCGCGGAGCTGGGGGTGTCGCAGATGCATGTCTCGCGGCTACTGTCACGGAGCTTCGCCCGGCTGAGATCCGCAAACAGGATCGAGGTCTAACCGGCAGGGGCGACACGGGACCCCGCGTTCCTGCGCAGATATGTCGACATGACGCTACAGCGCGTTGCCGACATGTGACATTCTGCTGGAACCGCGTTTGCCGCGGCGCCGCCTCCGGTATTCAGGTGGAGGTATCACTCTCCGGTCCGCCTCGGTCCGGGGACGCCGCAGCGACCCGACCCGCGACCTCAAGGGGGTGGCATGTCCGTAGAACTGGACAGCTCAAAGGTGCTTCCCGCGATTCCCGCGCCCGCACCGCCCGTGCACGACGACGACGCCATCAACACCCGCACGCTCTCCCGCTCCCTGTTCCTGCGGCTGGCCACGCTCGACAAGGACTGCGCGGAGCGTACGTACGTCCGCGACACCCTGATCGAGCTGAACCTCCCGCTGGTGCGGTACGCGGCGGCCCGGTTCCGCAGCCGCAACGAGCCGATGGAGGACATCGTCCAGGTCGGCACGATCGGTCTGATCAAGGCGATCGACCGTTTCGATTGCGAACGCGGGGTGGAGTTCCCGACGTTCGCAATGCCAACGGTCGTCGGCGAGATCAAGCGCTTCTTCCGCGACACCTCCTGGTCGGTGCGGGTCCCGCGCCGCCTCCAGGAACTGCGGCTCGCGCTCACCAAGGCCAGTGACGAGCTGTCACAGAAGCTCGACCGTTCGCCGACCGTCCCCGAACTCGCCCGCGTGCTCGGGGTGTCGGAGGAGGACGTCGTCGACGGTCTCGCCGTCGGCAACGCCTACACCGCCTCCTCGCTCGACTCGCCCTCCCCCGAGGACGACGGCGGCGAGGGCTCCCTGGCGGACCGTCTGGGCTACGAGGACACCGCGCTGGAGGGCGTGGAGTACCGCGAGTCCCTCAAGCCGCTGCTGGCCAAGCTCCCGGCGCGGGAGCGGCAGATCATCATGTTGCGCTTCTTCGCCAACATGACGCAGTCGCAGATCGGCGAGGAGGTCGGCATCTCACAGATGCATGTCTCCCGCCTCCTCACCCGCACCCTCGCCCAGCTGCGGGAAGGGCTGATCGCCGAATGAGGACGGGTCCGCCGAGCGGTCGTTGACCTCCCGCGTCATCGCACCACCCGCACCACGCGCACCACCGTTCGCACGATGCGCACCACTCGGCGGACTGCGAAGAGAACCATCGGCCCGACACCCGTCGGCCGGTCCCCCTCTTCCTGGTCACCTCCCTCGCCTCCTGCGTTGCGCCCCGGATCGATACCGGGGTTCTGGCCCGACGCCCGTGTCGGGGTTCCGTACCGACGTCCGTGTCGGTTCCGTCCCGGATCTCCGGGCCCGGTCGTTCGGCCGCGTTGCCGTGCGGCTGCTTCTCCGGCGCTGTCGCGCCCGCGCTCGCCCTTGCCTCGCCCTTGCGGTCTCTCGCGTCCTGCCTTGCGGTCCCTCGCGTCCTGCCTTGCGGCTTCTTGCCTTCGGTTACGGCGCGCCGTGTGCTTGCTGCGGCTCTCTCGCCCCGGCCCGCCCCGCCTCTTACGCTGTGCTCGGGCCTGCGGCCCTTCCCGGCGCCGCTCTGCGGCTTCCCGCCCGGGCCGCCGCTCACCTCGGCCCCTCGGTTCCTCGGCCTCTCTCGCCCCGGATCAGCGCACCGGTCTCCGGTGGCCTCCCGGCTATCTCCCGGCGGTCTCCCGGCGTTGGCGCCTGCCGAGGTCTAGGAATCTGACGAGTCGTCATCAACACTGGGCCGATGCGACAGTCACCCCGCATAGTTGCCCGTGACACGTCCCCGCGCCCCGTTCCCGGCGGCGTACGCCCGCCGGGATCCGCCCCGGCGCCCCGCCGCTTCCGTCCCGCCCGTACCGCGTCGGCGCTCGCCGTGTGCTGCCTGGGCGGCGCGGTGCTCGTGGGCTGCGGGAGCGGAGCCGGTCAGGGGTACGCGGCGGTCGGCGCCGCCGGGGAGAGCGCCCCGACCGGCGCAGCCTCCGAGCAGGGCGTCGAGCTGACCCCGCTGGACGGATCCCGCTCGCCCGGCGGGGGCGGCGGAGACGCAACAGGGAATTCCGGCGAGGACAAAGATCCGGCCAACTCCGCATCTGGAGGCGGTGGTTCAGGCATTCCGGATCATTCAGGGAAGGAACCTGATAGTTCCGGCACCCCCGGTATCCCCAACGCGCCGGGGGGCTCGGGTATGCCGGGTGGGGCCGGGGGAGCAGGTGGCGTCGGGAATCCGGGTGGAGTCGGGGGACCGGGTGGAACGGGGCAACCGGGCGGGGCCGGTGGGGCTGGTGGGGCTGGTGGGTCGGGCGGTTCCGGATCGTCCGGCTCGCCGTCCGACCGGCCGGGGACGCCCGGGTCGTCGGACCCGTCGGGCACGCCGTCGAATCCCGGGCTCCCCTCCCCCACCCTTCCCGCGGGCAAGGGGGCGCCCGCCGGGCTGGTGATCGGGAAGCCGAAGCGTGCGGACGGCGGGGAGCGGTGGTGCGAGAAGATCGCGTTCCCCCTGGTGAACACCGGCACCAAACCGGTCACCGTCGGCACGGTCACGTTCGGGACGCACATCATCGGCGCCCTCGGCATCGACTGGGACACCCGCACCTCCACCCACAAGCTCCCGCTGCCCCTCGCGCCCGGCGCGCGCCGCACCGCCTCGTACCGGATCTGCGTGGACGCCTGGCGGGTCCCGCTGGGGATGCACCTCGACACCAAGGACGTGTCCTTCGACTGGACACCCCGTCCCGACGACAAGCCCTAGCCCACCCCGCAAGGCCGAGCGGGACGTCTCCTCCGGGCCGTCCCGCTGACCGGAGGAGTCCATCCCGCCGGGCGGACGGACGGAGCGCAGCCCGGTCAGCCGGGCATCGGCCGACGGCCCCGCCTGGCCAACCGGCGGAGCCGGACGACGCGGAGGGACCAGGCAGCGCAGCAGGCAGGACGGCGCGGTGCGGCCGGGCCGGACGACGCGGAGGGACGGAGGGCTGGCCGGATGCCACGGCAGGACCGGGCGGCCGGGCAAGTCAACCAGGCCGGAAGGCGGGGCCGGACAGCGCAACAGGCCCAACTGGCGCGGTCGGACGGCAGAGCACGGCCAGGCGGCGCGGCAAGGCCGGACGACGCGGCAGGGGCCAACCGGCGGGGCCGACCGGCGGAGGGGCCGAACGGCCGGACCAGAAGGCAGAACGCGCCCGACCGGCACAGCCAGACCGGCCCCCACAACGCGCCCGACCGACCGCCCACCCACCCCCCCCTCAAAGCCAGCCATTCCCCTCCGCGAGTCGGACTGCCTCCGCTCGGGTGCGGGCCTGTGTTTTGCCTATCGCCGATGACAGGTGGTTGCGGACGGTGCCCGGGGAAAGGGACAGCGCCCTGGCGATGTCGGAGACGGTGCCGCCCTCGGCGGCGGTGCGTAGGACGTCCGCCTCGCGGCCGGTCAGCGGGCTCGCGCCACCGGCCAGTGCCTCCGCGGCGAGGCCCGGGTCGACGAACCGCAGACCGGCGTGGACCCGGCGGATCGCGTCGACCAACTGCTCCGGCGGGGAGTCCTTCACGACGTAACCGGACGCGCCCGCGGCCATCGCCCGCGCGAGATAGCCGGGACGGCTGAAGGTCGTACAGATGAGGGTGCGGCAGCCCGGCAGCGCCCGCCGGAGATCGGCGGCGACGGTCAGCCCGTCCCGCCCGGGCATCTGCACATCGAGCAGCGCGATATCGGGCGCGGTGCGCTCCGCGGCGGCCAGCACCTCGGTGCCGGTGCCGATCTCGGCGACCACGTCCAGATCGGGTTCGAGCCGGAGTACGGCCGCGAGGGCGCCGCGGACGAGTGCCTGGTCGTCGGCGAGCAGAACACGGATCATGACGGCCCGGCCTCCTGTCGGGGTGTCAGCCGGCCCACCGGCGCGGGTCCGCGGGCGGTGACCCGGAACCCGCCGCCGGGGGCGGGCCCGTGGTCGAGGGTGCCCGACACCGCGGCCAGCCGTTCGGCGAGACCGGTCAGGCCGTTCCCGGCGCGCACCCCGCCGGTGGGCGTGCCGTTGTCGGTGATCTCGACCCAGTCGGGTCCGGTGCGGACGGTGCACAGTTCGGCGTCGGAGTGGCGCAGCACATTGGTGACCGCCTCCCGTACGACGTAGCCGAACACCTCACGCAGTTCGGCGCGGACGTCATCGGTTGCGGCGGGCAGTTCGGCCCGTACCCCGGCGGCCCGCAGCGCCATACGGGCACCGGCGAGTTCGCTGTCCAGGGACAGGGTGCGGTAGTCGGAGACGGTGGCCCGTACGTCGGAGAGCGCCGTGCGGGCCATGGTCTCCAGTTCGGTGATCTCGCGGACGGCGAAGGGCACGTCGCCGGAGGATTCCAGGACGCGGCGCGCCAGGCCGAGCTTGACGGTCATCGTGGAGAGGCTGTGGCCGAGTACGTCGTGCATGTCCCGGGCGACCCGTTCGCGTTCCTCGTGCACGGCCAGCCTCCTGACCTGCGCGCGGGCGGCCCGTAGATGGCCGATCGTGAAGTTGAGGGCGAAGACGGTGCCGAGCGCCGCGGTCACGCCGACGAGGATGCCGACCTGCGCCCACGCCACCTCGCCGCGGGCCAGACGCATCCAGACGATCTGCCCCACCACCGTGACGAGGCCGAGCAGCAGCGCACGGCGCAGCGGCAGCAGCATCAGGCCGATCGAGAGGGCGTAGGTCAGATCGGTCAGCTGGGACGGCGCCGCGAGGAGGACCGCCGGTGCCGCCCCGAGCAGGAACAGCACGGCGACGAGGACGATACGTCCCCGGCGCAGCGCCGTCGGCCCGCACCAGGCAGCCAGGGCGCAGCCGACGCCGTAGCAGGCGACGAGGGTGATCACGAGCGTGGTGAGCCAGGGCGGCCGGGTGCCGTGCGTGAGGCCCTCGGCCCGGGCGAGCAGGGCCAGGGAGGCGGGTGCCATGGCGGCGGCGACGGTCAGCCGACCGCGGCGGCGGGCTCCGGGGTCGTCCGGTTGGTCCTTCCAGAAACTCCAGTCCGGCCATTGATCGGCGGAGAACTCGTCCGGATCACGTGTGCCCACGTCGGCCATGGTAGGGCCCGGGTGCCCGGCGGGGGGACGGGCGGCGGCCCCGGGGAACGGTGTCGGGAGCATGCGGACAAGCGTGGCCCGGCCGCGCCCCGCGCGCCCATGACAGATGGCATGGGTCCGGCCGTCGGGCCGGTGGTGCGATGAGGGCATGTTGCACGCGAAGAGGATCTCTCCGCCGTACCAAGGGTACGAACTCGCCGAGTACGGCCGGGTGTTGACGACGTTCTCGCTGCTCCGGGGCGGTATCGGCGCGCGGTGCGCGCCGGGCGGGGGCGACCGGCCCGTCCGCGTCCGGCGCCTCGGCGGCGCCTACGTGTGGGGCGACGCCGACGGGACGGCCGTCGCGGCCACGGACCGGGTGGGCCGGAGTCGGCGTCCGACGGGTGCCGAGCGGGGCGTCCCGTTCCGGCGGGCCGCGGCGGCGGACCGGGAGCACACCGTGCTCGGCGGCGGCGACGGCGGTGGGCCCGTCGGCACGGTCCGCCGCACCGGCCGCCTCCGGCCCCGCCGCCGCACCGGCCACCCCCGCACCGGCCGCCTCCGCACCGAGGCCACCGCCGACCTGCCGGGGCCGGAAGGAACCCGCGCTCCAGGTCGTCGCGCTCGTCGTCGTGGCGCCGCGCGGGCGGCACAGGCGGGCGGCGGCCGTCCGGTCGGCCGCCCCCGGATGACGGCCGCGCGGCGCGTTCCGGCATCCCCTGCTCTTCCGACACGAGGAGGACCCCATGCGTAAATCCTGGCTCGCGGCGCTCGCTCTCACCGTGGGCGCGGCGGCGGTGTCCGTGACCGCGGGCGCACCGTGGACGGCCACCGCGGGTACACCGTCCCGGGCGCGGGCGGACACGGCGCCGCCGCCGCTGCGGTGGGGCGCGTGTCCCAGCGGGGCGGCGGCGGCGCTGTCGTGCGCGAAGCTCACCGTGCCGCTCGACTACCGGCATCCCGACGGGCGGACGATCACCGTCGAGGTGTCCCGTCTGGCGAGCAGGCACCCGGCCGCGAAACGCGGTGTGCTGCTCCTCAATCCGGGCGGCCCCGGCCTGCCCGGGCTCCCCGTCCCCGCCCTGCTGAAGCTGCCCGAGAAGGTCCGCGACCGCTACGACGTGATCGGCTTCGACCCCCGCGGCGTCGGCCACAGCACCCCGGTGACCTGCAACTTCACCCCAGCTGAGGGCGGCGTGGCGAGCAACCCGCCCACTCCGGGCGGCGCGGCCGACGTGGCGGAACAGGCCACCGTCGCCAAGCGGCTCGCCACCCGGTGCGCCACCTCGCGGACCGCGTACCTGCTGCCGCACCTCACCACCGCGAACACCGCGCGGGACATGGACCGCATCCGGGCGGCGCTGGGCGTACCGAAGATCTCGTACTACGGCGAGTCCTACGGCACCTACCTCGGCGCGGTGTACGCCACCCTCTTCCCGCACCGCGGCGACCGCATCGTGCTCGACAGCAGCCTGCCGCCCGAGGGGTACGACGTCGACGCGCTGCGCGCCCAGGCCGCGGGGTTCGAGACCCGCTTCCCGGACTTCGCCGCGTTCGCCGCGGCCGCCTCCCGGACGTACCACCTCGGCAGCACCCCGGCCGCGGTCCGCGCGACGTACTTCCGACTCGCCGCGCGCCTCGACCACAAGCCGGTGCAGGGGTACGACGGCACGGCCTTCCGCGCCGTCACCTCGGGGCTGCTCCGCACGGACGCCGACCGCGCCCGGCTCGCCGCGACCTGGCACGCCCTGGACACGGACCGGCCGCCGCCCGACTCCGGCGGCGCGGGCGACGGCGGCGCGTACAGCGACAACTACCCCGCCGCCTACCTCGGGGTGATCTGCGGCGACTCGCGCTGGCCGACGTCCGTCGCGACCTATCAGCGCCATGTCGCGGTCGACCGCGTCCGCTACCCGATGTACGGCGCGTTCACGGCCAACATCAGGCCGTGCGCCTTCTGGCCGGACCCCGTGGAGCCGCAGGTGCGGATCGCCGACCGGGGGCCGTCCGATGTGCTCATGGTGCAGAACCTCCGCGATCCGGCGACCCCGCTGCCCGGGGCGCTGCGGACGCGCCGGGCCCTCGGCGGGCGGGCCCGGCTGGTGACCGTCGGCCAGGGCGGGCATGTGGCCTACCTGACCGGCACGAACGCCTGCGGGAACCACGCCGTGACCGCCTACCTGGTCAGCGGGGAGCGACCGGCACACGACACGTTCTGCCCCGCGGAGCCGACCGCGCGGTGAGCACCGGCAGCGGCGGGGCCCGGTCGCCGGGCAGCGAAAACGGGGCCCGGATCCGTCCGGGCCCCGTCGTGTACGGAGGGCTGGGGAAGAGGGTGCGGGGCTCAGCCGAAGGCGAGCCAGACCGCGGCGGCGACGACCACCACGGCGACGACGACGCCGACGATCAGGCCGACGCGGGGGCCGCCGGACTGCGCGGGGGCCGGGGCGCGGCGGCCGCCGGTCTGCCCGGCCTGCGGGGTGCCGCCCTCGTCGACGAAGGCGCGGAACATCTGCGTGCTGCCCGCCGGGTCGTAGTTGCCCTCGGCCTGGTTCTGCGGGTTGGTCGCCATGGGCAAGGACCCTAGCGAACCGCGCTCTTCAGGGCACCCCTGGACCGCGCGCCCGGCAGCGCCGGAACGGCCCCCGGAAGCGGCCGGACGGCACCCCGCACCCGCCGCCCGACCGCCGCTCCCCCGCCGGAAACCCCCGCCCTCCCGGTACGTAACGGAGAGGAGGGGAGGAGGAGGAAGGAAAGGGGCCTCCGGCGCAGAGGGGGCGACTGGGGGCGAAGGGGTGGAATGGTGGCCCGTGTGGCGTGTCGTGCGCTCTGATCGGTGCCGTCGAGGTGGGCGGAGCGCCCGTCCCCACGGGCGTAAGTGACGCTGACCACATTACGGAGCCGCCCCGGCACCCCGGGCGAGCGGCGCTGACCTGCGCCTTCCCGGGGGCGGTCAATTTCCTTGACCCCGGGCTGAGATCGCCTTTTCCTCCCCTTTACCGTAGGGGCCACCTATTCGTTTGCCTTCAGCAACCAACCGACCCTATGGTTGCCTCAAGCAACAAAACCGCGTGGAGGAGCCCATGGCCGCCCAGAGTCAGTACGAGGAACTGGCCAGGCAGCTCAGCGCCATCGGAGCCGTCAAGCGCGAAATGGGGCGCATCCTGCCCCAGGACTGCCCGCCCGCCTCGGCAGGCGTGCTCACCCTCCTCGACCGTCACGGCGAGATGCGGATGAGCCAGCTGGCCGAGCTGCTCGCGATCGACATGTCGGTGACCAGCCGACACGTCGCCCATGTCGCGGAGCGCGGCTGGATCGAGCGCAAGCCCGACCCGGCGGACAAGCGGTCGCGTCTGTTGCGTCTGACCCCGAGCGGCAAGGAACTCCTGACGGAGCTTTCCGAGCGCTACACCCACACACTCGCCCGGTACCTGGACGACTGGTCCGACAGCGACGTCGGCCACCTCGTCGAACTGCTCACGCGACTGCGCACGAGCTTCGGCGACTGCCGTACCCGGGCGCATCACGACTCCACCACCCGTACACCCGCAGGATGAAAAGGAACTACATGGCTACGACCACACCAGCCGGTGTGCGGGGCGGCCACGCCAAGCACGGGGGCATACCCGCCTCCGGACAGCCGCCCATGACGCACCGTCAGATCATGGAGGCACTCTCCGGGCTGCTGCTCGGAATGTTCGTCGCCATCCTGTCGTCGACCATCGTGTCGAACGCGCTCCCCGAGATCATCCACGACCTCGACGGCGGCCAGTCCGCCTACACCTGGGTCGTCACGGCGTCGCTGCTGGCGATGACCGCGACCACCCCGCTGTGGGGCAAGCTCTCCGACCTGTTCAGCAAGAAGCTGCTGGTCCAGGTCGCCCTGATCATCTACGTCGCGGGTTCGGTCGTCGCCGGTCTGTCGCAGAACGCCGGGATGCTGATCGCCTGCCGGGTGATCCAGGGCATCGGCGTCGGCGGTCTCTCCGCCCTGGCGCAGATCGTCATGGCCGCGATGATCTCCCCGCGTGAGCGCGGGCGGTACAGCGGCTACCTCGGCGCCACCTTCGCCGTCGCCACCGTCGGCGGCCCGCTGCTCGGCGGCGTCATCACCGACACCAGCTGGATGGGCTGGCGCTGGTGCTTCTACGTCGGCGTGCCCTTCGCGGTGATCGCGCTGATCGTGCTGCAGAAGACCCTGAAGCTCCCCGTCGTCAAGCGCGAGGGCGTCAAGGTCGACTGGGCGGGCGCCTTCTTCATCAGCGCGGCGGTCTCGCTGCTGCTGGTGTGGGTCACGCTGGCCGGTGACAAGTACGACTGGATGTCGTGGCAGACCGCCGCGATGGTGGGCGGCTCCGTCGTCCTCGGCGCGATCTTCGTCTTCGTCGAGTCCAAGGCGAAGGAACCGATCATCCCGCTGCGGCTCTTCCGCAACAAGACGATCACCCTCGCCTCGCTGGCCTCGCTCTTCGTCGGTATCGCGATGTTCACCGGCACCGTCTTCTTCAGCCAGTACTTCCAGCTGGCGCGCGGCGAGTCGCCGACCATGTCCGGTGTGATGACGATCCCGATGATCGGCGGACTGTTCATCTCCTCCACCGTCTCGGGCCAGATCATCACCAAGACCGGCAAGTGGAAGGCGTGGCTGGTCACCGGCGGCGCCCTGGTCACCGCCGGACTGGGCCTGCTGGGCACCATCCGCTACGACACCGCCTACTGGCACGTCGCGATCTTCATGGCCCTGATGGGTCTGGGCATCGGCATGATGATGCAGAACCTGGTCCTCTGCACCCAGAACCAGGTCGCCCCCCAGGACCTCGGCTCCGCCTCGTCCGTCGTCACCTTCTTCCGCTCCCTCGGCGGTGCGGTCGGCGTCTCGGCGCTCGGCGCCGTCATGGCCACCCGGGTCACCCACTACGTGAAGGACGGCCTCGCCGAACTGGGCCCGAAGGCGGCCAAGGCAGCCGCCCAGGGCAGCGGCGGCGGCATCCCGGACCTTGACGCACTCCCGGCCCCGCTCCGTACCGTCATGGAGAGCGCCTACGGGCACGGCGTCGCCGACATCTTCCTGATCGCGGCCCCGTGCGCCCTGCTGGCCTTCCTGTTCACCCTGTTCATCAAGGAGGTCCCGTTGAGGACTCGCGGCGGACTGGCCCAGAACAACGCGGACGGCGAGGAGCCGGCGGCCACCCCGGCCACCACCCCCGCGGCCACCCCGGCCCCCGCGGCCGCGGCCACGGACGAGCGGGAGCCCGCCCTGGTCGGCGCCGGTGCCCCCGCCGACGAGCACACGCCCTCCTGGGCGCAGCCCGCCGCGGCGGCCACCACCCAGCCCCTGGCGGCGTTCGCGTCCGCCGGTGGCGGTGACATCCCGGCCGGGCCGTCGATCACCGGCTTCATCCGCAACCCCGAGGGCCACCCCGTGCCGCGCTCCGCGGTCACGCTGATCTCCCTCAGCGGCCGCCAACTCGGCCGCGCCGCCGCCCAGGCGAACGGCGCCTACGAACTGACCGCCCCCGGCGCCGGTTCGTACGTGCTGATCGCGGCGGCCGACGGGCACCAGCCGCAGGCGTCGACGGTGATCGTCGGCGACCAGCCGCTCGGCTACGACATCCTCCTCAGCGGCACCAGCGGCCTCGGCGGCCAGGTCCGCAGCGCGGTCACCGGGCAGCCGGTCGCGGGCGCGATGGTCGTCGTCACCGATGTGCGCGGCGAGGTGCTGTCCACCGGCGTCACCGGCCCCGAGGGCTACTTCGCCTTCGACGACCTCGCGTCGGGCACCTTCACCGTCGCGGTGAACGCCGCGGAGTTCCGCCCCACGGCCGTACCGGTCGAGGTCGGGAACCAGGGCACCACCCGTATCGAGGTCGAGCTGCTCTCCGGCGCGAAGGTGGAGGGCGTCGTGCGGGCCGGTTCCGCGCGGCGGCCGCTGCCGGACGCCCGTGTCACCCTGGTCGACGCGGCGGGCAACGTCGTGGCGACCTCCACCACCGGTGAGGACGGCGCGTACGCCTTCACCGACCTGGACGCCGGCGACTACACGGTCATCGCGAGCGGCTACCCGCCGGTCGCCAACGGCCTGCAGGTCGACGCCCGCGGGGTCGACGGCTACGACGTCGAACTCGCCCACCCCGGCGACTGACCCGCCGTCCGGGCACCCGCCCGGACGACGACAGACCCCGGACCGGGGCGCGCTTTTTGAGCGGAGACGCGCCCCGGACCGGACCCCAGGGCTCCGGCAGCGGTGCTGCGCACAGGCAGGGGACGGCCTGCAGGCCGCTGCCGGAGCCCGAACACGTACCAGGCAAGAAACGGGAGTGGGAATGACTTCGACGGGCGCGGGACCTGCGGGTGTACGGGCACAGGTCCGCACACGGGACGGCTGGGCGGTACAGCACGCCGTACTGACCGTCACCGACATGACGGGGGCGCAGATGCTGCGCGCCACCGCCGACGAGGACGGCGCGATCCGCAGCACCGAGCCGCTGCGGCCCGGACCGTACACCGTGATCGTGACGGCCGTCGGCTACGCGCCGGTCGCCTCCAGCGCGATCGTGACGGCGAGCGGCCGGATGGACGTCGGCAACGTCGTCCTGGCACGGCAGGGCGGCGCGGAGCTGCCGCCCCCCGGCACCTGGACGATCGACCCGATGCACTCGACGGTCGCGGCGACCGCGCAGCACCTCGGCATCACCAGCGTGCACGGCCGGTTCACCGAGTTCAGCGGGCGTATCGAGATCGCCGAGGACCTGGAGAAGTCCGCGGTCGAGGCCGTCATAGCGGCGTCGTCGATCGACACCGGCAACGGGATGCGCGACGGCCACCTGCGGTCCGACGACTTCCTGAACGTCACGGAGTTCCCGGAGATCACCTACCGCAGCACCGGCCTGGAGCCGGCCGGACCGGACCGCTGGACCGTCCACGGCGACCTGTCGCTGCACGGCGTGGTCCGCCCGGTCGATCTGAGCCTGAGCTACCTCGGCACCGGACCCGACCCGTGGGGCGGCGTGCGGGCGGCGTTCAGCGCCACCGCGGAGCTGCGCCGCGAGGACTTCAAGATGAACTACAACCAGGTCGTGGCCGCCGGTATCGCGGCGATCGGCACCACCCTGCGGGTCCAGCTCGACATCCAGGCGGTGCAGGGCGACTCGCTGCCGATGGCGGGCTGAGCGGGGCCGCCCGGCGGGGCGGGACGAACGGCTGCGGACCGGGCCGGGCACGGGCACCTTGGGGGGTGCGCGGGCCCGGCCCGGTCCCGTTGCGGCTGCGGGTCAGCCGCCCGCGCCCCGGTCCCGCAGCGCCTCGATGCCCGCGATCTGCAGGTCGAGGGCGAGGGTGAACTCCCGGTCCAGCATCTCGACGATGCCGTGGCCCCGGCGGACGTACCCGGCGCGGGCGGACAGCTCCCGGGTCTCCGCGTACTCGGGACGGTCCGCCATCGCGGCGGCGACCTGCGCGAAGTAGTCGTCGAGGGAGACCCCGGCGGCCCGGCAGCGGGCCTCGTGCAGCGCCCGGATCGTCGCGAAGCCGTAGACGAAGTGGAAGACCGTGGCGAGGGCGCCGGAGGCCCGCTCCGGGTCCAGACCGCTGCGGCCCATCACCCGCAGCGTGGCATTGGAGAACGCCAGCGAACGGGGGCCGATGTTGAGGTACTCGCCGAGCAGCCGGGCCACCCACGGGTGGCGCAGCAGCAGATCGCGGTAGGCGGTGGCGAGCACCCGCAACTGCGCCCGCCAGTCGTCGCCGCCCTCGTCGGGCAGCTCCATCTCCCCGGCGATCGCGTCCATCGCCAGTTCCAGCAGGTCGTCCTTGGTGTCGACGTACCAGTAGACGGACATCGCGGTGACGCCCAGTTCGGCGGCGAGGCGGCGCATGGAGAACTTGGCCAGCCCGTCGGCGTCGAGCAGCCGGACGGTCGCCGCGACGATCTTGTCGAGGTCCAGCCCGTCCGGCTGGTCCGCCTTCCGCTTGAGCGGCGGGCGCCCGGCCAGCCAGACGCTCTTCGGCCGCTTCCCCCCGCCCCCTGCTGCCGCTGCCATGACGCCTCTCCCCTCGCGCTTCGCCTCCCGCCGAGCGGGACGTGCTCCGCTTTCGATGCTATTCCGCCGCGGCGACCGCCCCCTCCGCCGCCGCCGGTCCGGACGGCTCCCCGGGCGACCGCTCCGCCCGCCGCAGCAGCACCGCGGCAAGCAGCCCGCCGAGGAACACCGCGACGGCGCCCGTGAGTTGACCGGTGCGGATACCGGCGGCGAACGCGTCGTGCACGACGGCGCGTTCCGCGTCCGAACCGGTCCGGGCGAGCGCCGCGGCCAGCGAACCGGCCCCGGCGGCGACCGCCGGCAGCAGCGCCTGGAAACGCGCGGTGAGCACCGCGCCGAGCACCGCGACGCCCAACCCCTGGCCGAACTCCATCAGCGTGCCGTTGACCCCGGCGCCGACGCCCGCCTTCGCCGGGGGGATGGCCGACATGATCGCGTTGGCCATGGCCGGCATGGCGAGCGCGATCCCGGCGCCCATCACGACCAGCCCGGCGAGCATCCCGCCGTAGCCGGACCCGCCGAGCGTGGCGACGAGGACCAGGCCCGCGGCCAGCAGCGACATGCCGGAGACGATCATTCCGGGGGTGCCGAGGCGGGGCAGCAGCCGGGCGCCGAGCCCGGTGAAGTTGATCAGTACGACGGTGACGGCGAGCGGCGCCATCCGCAGCCCCGCCTCCAACGGGCCGTAACCCAGGACGAGTTGGAGGTGCTGGGTGAGCAGGAACATCGAGCCGCCCATGCCGAAGGCGACGAGGATGCCGCCGGAGACGGCGCCGATGAACCGGCGGTTGCGGAAGAAGTGCATGTCCAGCATCGGATACGGGGTGTGCAGCTCCCAGAGCGCGAAGAGCGCCAGCCCGGCGATCCCGATCGCGGCGGAGAGCAGCACCTTGCCGGAGAGCCAGCCGTCGACCGGCCCGGAGATGATCGCGAAGACCACCCCGACCATGCCGATCATCGACAGCACCGCACCGAGCGGATCAGGCTTCTCGGCACCCGGACTTCTCGACTCCGGTACGAGGGCGACCACCGCGACGAGCGCCACCACCGCGACCGGCAGGTTGACCAGGAAGAGCGAGCCCCACCAGAAGTGGTCGAGCAGCACCCCGCCGATGAGCGGACCGGCGGCGAACCCGAGGGAGTTGACGGAGCTCCAGATGCCGATGGCCTTGGGCCGCTCCGCATCGTCGAAGATCTGCATGACGACGGCGAGCGTGGTGGTGACCAGCAGCGCCCCGCCGACGCCCATCCCGGCGCGGGCGGCGATCAGCATGCCGGGCGAGGTCGCCAGCGCCGCCCCGAGCGAGGCGAGCCCGAACAGCGCCAGCCCTATGGCCAGCATCTTCTTACGTCCGTAGCGGTCCGCGGAGTTCCCGGCGGTGAGCAGCAGCCCGGACTGGACGAGCGAGTACGCGTTGATCATCCACTGCACATCGGCGGTGCTGGCCCTCAGATCGACGGTGAGGGACGGGATCGCCACGCTCAGCACGGTGTTGTCGAGGATGACGGTCAACTGCGCGAGACAGATGACCCCGAGGATCAGCCACCGCGTACCGGGACGTCCGGGGGCTGCGGGTGGCGCGGTGGACGGCGCCGCGGGCGCGGCGTCGTCATGGGCGGAAGGGGGCATGAGCGGCTCCCGGGACGGATGGTGAGCGGAACGGGACGTGCCGCCGGGGCCCGTGGTGGTTCCGGTGCCCCGTACCGGTCGGCGCCCGGGGGTGCGGAGGGGCCCGAACTGCCCGGCGCCGGTGGCGCGGTACGGCCGCCCGGAACGGAACTGCCCGCACCGGAGGCCGAGGTGGGCGCGGAGCCCGCGGCGGCGTCGTAGAGCGTACGAGGGCGGACTGTACGGTGTACAACACATTTCTGCGAGCCGGTACGGAAACCCCCGGACGGTTTCACGTGAAACCGTCCGGGGGTGCGCCGTTTCACGTGAAACGGGGGGTGGGTGGGGGTGGTTCGGGGCCGTCTTCCGTGGGGGGCGCGCCTTGTGGAGGTCGCCTCTTCCGTGGGTCACGCGCCGCGCGGACTGCGTCCTGCGCGGATCGGTGCTTCGGTACCTCAGTACCTCAGTACCTCAGTACCTCAGTACCTCGTCACGTCGTCACTTCTTCGACGTCGTCGGCTTCGTCAGGTCGTAGAAGGTGGCGTTGCCGACGGTGACCTTGGTGAAGGTCTTGGTCACCCAGGAGGAGATCGCCGAGGCGGTGCCCTTGCTGTCGCCGCCGCCGCCCGGGAAGCCGCCGTGGCCGCCGTGGGTGGCGGTGTGGCCCTTGCCGCGTCCGCCGGGGAAGCCGCCCGGACCGCCGCCCTCGCTCGCGAGGAAGTAGTGGATCCGGCCGTCCGCCACCAACTGCTTGAAGTGGGCGAGGGTCGGGGACGGGTCGCTGCCGTTGAAGCCGCCGATGGGCATCACCGGCTTACCGGTCGCGAGTTGGTAGCTCGCGGCGTTCTGGGAGCCGATCGCCGCCGCGGCCCAGGTGTAGCGGTCGGCGTCCTTCGCCACCAGCGCCCGCGCCGCGGTGCCGACCCGGCTGCCGCCGAGGAGCCCGCCCATGCCGCCCATACCGCCGGGTCCGCCCGCACCGGCGCGTTCGCCGGGGGATCCGGCGCCCGGGGACGTGCCGGTGGCGCCGCCCCGGCCCGGGAACCCGGCGCCGCCGGTGCCGCCGGTGCCGGTGCTGCCCGGCGGGCGGCCGGTCCAGGTGCCGCCGTTCGCACCGGGGAAACCGGCCTGGCCACCCTGGCCGCCCTGACCACCGCGGGTGCCCTGGCCGCCCTGTGTGCCGGTGGCGCCCGGCGGCGTCGGCATTCCGCCGCGCCACCTGCCGCCGGGGCCGCCGCCCGGGAAACCGTGACCGCTCTGCACGGACGGTCCCGCCGTGATGATCGAGCCGCCGTGCGGGGTGGCGACCGTGTTCAGCGTGTACGCCACCGGCCCGGCCAGCGCCACCGCGGCGCCGAGCCCCGCCGCCACCGGCGCCGTCCGCCGCCGCGCCGCCCCGCCGACCGCCGGGAGCAGCAGGCCCAGCGCGGCGAGCCCGCCCGCGACCAGCACCGTCCAGCGCAGCCACGGCAGCCACTGCGGCGAGCGGTCCAGCAGGACGTACGCCCAGACCGCCGTCACCGCCACCACCGCGGCCAGCACCACGCGCCCGCCGCGACCCGGGCGGCGCCACAGCAGCACCGTGCCCATGCCGGTCAGCGCGGCCACGTACGGCGCCAGCGCGATGTTGTAGTACTGGTGGAAGATCCCGGACATGAAGCTGAACGTCACGAACGTCATCAGCAGCGCGCCGCCCCACAGCAGGAACTCCGCCCGCTGCGCCGCCTCCTGCGCGGCGCTCGCCCGCCGGGCCCGCCGCAGCAGCCAGACGGCCGTGACCAGCAGAATCAGCGCGGCCGGGAGCAGCCAGGAGATCTGCCCGCCCATGTCCGAGGAGAACAGCCGGGCCGGACCGGTCTCGCCCCAGCCCCCGCCGCCGTGGCCGCCCCCGCCGCCGACGCTGCCGGTCTCGTCACCGGTGATCCGGCCGAACCCGTTGTAGCCGAACGTCAGCTCCAGGAAGCTGTTGTGCTGCGACCCGCCGATGTACGGGCGCGACGCCGCCGGCCACAGCTCGACGAGCGCCACCCACCAGCCGCCCGTCACCACGGTCACCAGCCCCGCGAGGAGCAGCTGCCCGACCCGGCGGGCCCGGCCGACCGGCGCGCAGCACAGGTACACCAGCGCCGTCGGCGGCAGGATCAGCCACGCCTGGAGCGTCTTGGTGAGGAAGCCGAGCCCGAAGCACGCCCCGGCCACCAGCAGCCACCGCGTCCGCCCCGTCTCCAGGGCGCGCAGCACCGCGGCGAGGGCGCCCACCATCAGCAGGCACAGCAGCGCGTCCGGGTTGTTGAAGCGGAACATCAGCGCGGCCACCGGCGTGACCGCCAGCACCGCCCCGGCCAGCAGCCCGGCGCCCGCCCCGAACCGGCGCCGCACCGCCGCGTACAGCACCCCGACCGTCGCGACCCCCATCAGCGCCTGGGGCACCAGCACCTGCCAGGACCCGAGCCCGAAGAGCCGCACGGACAGCGCCATCGGCCACAGCGCGGCCGGGGGCTTGTCGACAGTGATGGAGTTCGCGGCGTCCGACGACCCGAAGAAGAACGCCTTCCAGCTCACGCTCCCCGCCTGCACCGCCGCCGAGTAGAACTGGTTGGCGTACCCGGAGGCCGACAGGTCCCACAGATAGAGCACGGCCGTGACCAGCAACAACGCCAGCAGCCCGGGCCGCGCCCAGCGCGGGTCGTCCGGTCGGCCGCGCAGGCACCGGGCGAGGCGCCCCGGCCCGTCGGCCGCCTGCCCGGGCTCGGGTGCGGGGGCGTCGTACGGCGGCGGGGCGGGACGGCGGGGTGCCGTCGGACGCGCTGTCGCGGGGTGGGATGGTGCGGGCGTCCGGCGCCTGGCCGGGCACCGTACGGAGCGTCGGGCCGGACACCACGCGGGGCGGCGCCGGAACGCCGGGGCCCGGGGCCGTCGGGGGTGTCCCCGCCGCCCCGTTCCGCGGCCCGCCGACACGTGCCCGCTCCCGCTCGCGGTCGGGGAAGACCCACGCCCGGAAGAGGAGGAAGCGCAGAACGGTGGCGGCGAGGTTCGCCGCGATCAGCACGGCCAGTTCGGTGGCGTGCGTGGGACGGCCCGACGCGGCATCCAGCGCGGCGAGAGAACCGCTGGTCAGAGCCAGTCCGATGGCGAACACGGCGAGGCCCTGCGCCTGGTGGCGGACCGCCCGGTCCCGGCCCCGTACGCCGAACGTCAGCCGCCGGTTGGCCGCGGTGTTCGCGCCCGCCGACAGCAACAGCGCCACCGCGTTGGCCAGTTGCGGGCCCACGCCCAGCCGGGCCAGGGAGTACAGCCCGAGGTAGCAGAGCGTGCTGAGCACACCGACCACACAGAAGCCGACGAGCTGCCGGGCCAGCCCGCCCGGTACGCCCGCGAGCGCCCGGTCCCGCGGATCGTCGCCGAACGGCCGCGCCAACCGGTCCAGCGGCAACGCCCCGGTGGCCAGCGCCCGCCCCACCCGCCACACGCCCTTGAGGTCATCGGTGGCCGTCCGGACGAGATGGACGGTGCTGTCCGGATCGTCGATCCAGTCCACCGGCACCTCATGGATCCGCAGCCCGGCCCGCTCGGCCAGCACCAGCAGCTCGGTGTCGAAGAACCAGCCGGTGTCCTCGACCAGCGGCAGCAGCCGCGCGGCGACATCCCCGCGGATCGCCTTGAACCCGCACTGCGCATCCGAGAACCGCGCCGCCAACGAGCCGCGCAGGATCAGGTTGTACGTCCGCGAGATGAACTCCCGCTTCGGCCCCCGCACCACCCGCGCACTCCGCGCCAGCCGCGAGCCGATCGCCAGATCCGAATGACCGGAGATCAACGGGGCGACCAGCGGCAGCAGCGCGTTGAGGTCCGTGGACAGATCGACGTCCATGTACGCCAACACCGGCGCCCCCGACATCGACCACACCCGCCGCAGCGCCCTCCCCCGCCCCTTCTGCTCCAGCCGTACGGCCGTGACCTCGTCAAACGTGTCATCTAGCCCGGCGGCGACCTCCGGGGTCCGGTCCGTACTCGCATTGTCGGCAATGGTGATCCGGAACCCGTAGGGAAACGTCCGCCCCAGATACGCATGCAACCGCCGCACACACGGCCCGAGATCGCGCTCCTCGTTGTAAACGGGAATGACGACATCGAGGACCACCCCACCGCCCCCGGGACGCAGATGCTCCCGGGAGGGGAGGGCCTCCAGAGTTGCCCAGGCGGGCGCGGTGGAGGGGGCGGAGGCGACGAAGGGGGCGGAGGCGGTCTCTCCGGCTTCTCCGGCCTCTCTGACCTCTCCGGCTTCTCCGGCTTCTCCGGCCCCTGCGGTGCGGGTGATGGGTGTGGTGGGAGCGGCTGGTGCCGCAGGTATGGCCGATGTCGCGGGTGTGGCTGGTTCGGTGGAGGTGGCCGGTGCGGTGGAGGCGGCTGGTGCGGTGGAGGCGGCGGAAGCGTCGCCGGGACCGCCTGGCCGGGGCCGCCCGTACGGCTGGGCCTGACCGGCGCGTTGGCCGCGCTGCACAGCGGGCGTACCGGGCTGATTCGGATGACCGTTCCGGGCGGAGCAACTGTCCCTGCCGGAGGAGCCGTTCCGGCCGGAGGGACCGTTCCGGTCGGAGAAGCCGCTCCCGCCAGAGGAGCCGCTCCTGCCGGAGGAGCCGTTCCGGCCGGAGGGAGGGTTCCGGTCGAAGGGGCCGTTCCGGTCCGGCTCGCCCGTACCGCTCCCCGGCGTACCGCTTCGTGTCCTGTCGCTTGGCGTCTCGCTTGGCGTCACGGGGGAACGCTCGCCAACCCCGCTGTCACGACCGTGTGCTGACGCTGTGCATGAGCTGTGAGATCTCGGCGGTACCCCGGGTCAGGCACCTGGCACCGGCCCTGACCTGCAGCGCCAGGCATCCGCTACGGGCTTGCCGGGACGCACCCGACCTCCACCCGGCCCTCGGCCTCGGGCCGGATTCCGCCATTCCTCGACGCCTGATTCCGGCTCTCCTCGGCTCGGCCCCGATCCCGGCTCCGTGACGCTCGATCCTGATCCCGGCCCCACGCCGCTCGGCCCTGATCCCGGCCCCACGCCGCTCGGCCCTGATCCCGACCCCACGCCGCTCGGCCCTGATTCCAGCCCCGCGCCGCTCGGCCCTGATTCCAGCCCCGCGCCGCTCGGCCCTGATTCCAGCCCCACACCGCTCGGCCCTGATTCCAGCCCCACACCGCTCGGCCCTGATCCCGACCCCGCGCCGCTCGGCCCTGAATGCGACTCAGGTCGCCCCTTCCATGCCGCTTCCCGCCCGCTGCCCTTCGCGCCTGGCCTCCACCTCCGGGGCCTACCTCTGGCCCTCGGCTCGGCCCTCGGCTCAACCCTCGGCTCAGCCCTCATTTCGACTTCCCGCGCCCGGCCCTGATTACGGCCCAGGCCCATCCCCTACGGGACCGCCCTCCCGCCCGCTGACCTCCACATCTGCCCTTCACCTCCGGGGCCTTCATCCAGCCTTACCCCCGACCCCCTCGAATCGGCCCTGATTGGGGCTCCCCTCGGCCCGGCCCTAATTGCGGCCTAGGCCCATCCCTTACGGGACCGCTCTCCCGACCGCTGCGCCCCGTCCAACCCCCACGCCCGGGGCCTCCGCCCCGCCCCTCGGGCTCGCCCCTGGCTCTCCCAGCTCAGCGCCACCCCTCACGGCACCAACGGCCCCACGCCCGGCCCCGGCTCCGACCCGTCATCGCCCCGCGCCACAGCCCCGCGCTCCGAGGCCGCGTCACCACCCGCCACCTCGCCCGCCCCGGCAACGGACACCTCGTACACCTCACCCGGCACACCATCCGACGCCCCACCCGACGCTGCGCCGGACGCAGCCCCGGGCGCCCCACCAGCCCCCTCACCCGGCCCACCCCTTCCCCCCGGCAACACCACCGCGAAGACCGTCCGTCCCGGCACGCTCTCCACCGTCACCGTGCCGCCGTGTGCCGTGACCACCGCCTGCACCAGGGCCAGGCCCAGCCCCGTGCTCCCGGCCGCGCGGGAGCGGGACGCATCGCCGCGCGCGAACCGCTCGAAGACGTGCGGCAGCAACTCCGGCGCGATCCCCGGACCGTCGTCGACGACCTCCAGCCGGACCGCGCCGCCACCGTCCGCCGCCCGCACCCGCGCCGTGACCGTCGTCCCCTCCGGCGTGTGCACCCGGGCGTTGGCCAGCAGGTTCACCAACACCTGCGGCAGCCGCGCCGCGTCCCCGCGTACCGTCATCGGCTCGACGGGCAGATCCAGCCGCCACCGGTGCCCGGGCCCCGCCGCCTGCGCATCGCTCACCGCGTCCACGACCAGCGGCGACAGGTCCAGCGGCGCATACGCCAACGGCCGCCCGGAATCGAGCCGGGCGAGCAGCAGCAGGTCCTCCACCAGCCCGGACATCCGCTCCGTCTCCGACTCGATCCGCCCCAGGGCGTGCCGCGTCCGCGGACCGGGCCGTTCGTCGCCGCGCCGGGTCAGCTCGGCGTACCCACGGATCGAGGCGAGCGGCGTCCGCAGTTCATGGCTGGCGTCGGCGACGAACCGCCGCACCCGCATCTCGCTCTCCTGCCGCGCCGCCAACGCCGAACCGACATGCCCCAGCATCCGGTTGAGCGCCGCGCCGACCTGCCCGACCTCCGTCCGCCCGTCCGACTCGCTCTCCGGTACGCGTACATGCAGCGCCACCTCCCCCTGATGCAACGGGAGTTCCGCGACCAGCGTGGCCGTCGCCGCGACCCGGCGCAGCGGCCGCAGCGCGAACCCGACCATCGCGGCTCCGGCGATCCCGGCCGCGAGCAGCCCCGCACCCGTCACACACGCCTCGACCGCCACCAGCGTCCCCACCGTGTCCTGCACATCGTCCAGCGGCAGGCCCATCACCAGCGACCCGTCCGGCGCGAACGCCGCCCGGTAGTCGCCGAGCCCCGGCAGCGCGACCGTGTGCGGCCGTCCGTCCCGCGGTACCGACCCGAGCGCCGCCGTCTGCCCTGCGGACAGCGCGTCCAGCCGCTCCGACGGCACCCGGCTCAGCGAACCGTTGCTCCGCGCCCCGGCCCCCACCGCCCCGTCGGGCGCCACCCGCGCCCCCACCGTCCCCCAGTGCTGCCCGCCCAACGCAACGAAGTCGAGGCTCCCGGCATGCACCACCACCTCCCGCGGTGGCCGCGCCGCCCGCCCCACCGCCTCCTCCAACCGCCCGTCCAACTGCTCCTGCAGATACGAGTGCAACGCCACCGTCGTCACCACCCCGATCACCGCCCCCACCACGGCGATCAGCCCCACGGCCGCCACCACCAGCCGCGTCCGCAGCGACCAGGCCCCACGCCCGGCCGATCGACCGAAGAAGCCCTTACGGGTAGGAGCCCCCGTACGGCCGAGCCCCCTCCTACGGGTCAAGGCGCCACTGCGATGCGGGACGCCGCTGCGGTGCGGGACGCCGCTACGACGGGGAGCACCGTCACCACGGGGAAGCGCATCGCCCTCCGTGCCGGTACCGGCACCAGCCCCTGCACCAGCGGGGACACGGTTACCGCCCGCCCGACGCCCCTCAGCCACCCCGCCGTCCCCGGCTCCCTCTACTCCTCCCCCTCCCCGATACGCCATCGCCCGCATCCGCACTCGTATCCGTGTCTAGGTCTGTCTCTGTGCCTGTGTCTGTGCCGTACTCGCGCCCGTGTTCGCCCCCGGGTCCGCGTTCGCGCCCGGGTCCGCGTTCGCGCCCGGGTCCGCGTTCGCGCCCGGGTCCGCGTTCGCGCCCGGGTCCGCGTTCGCGCCGCGGGTGTGGATCATCGGTTCCCGCCCGGCGTCGATCTTCCGTCGCAGATACGAGATGTACAGCTCGACGACGTTGGCCTGGCCCCCGAAGTCGTAGCTCCAGACCCGGTCCAGGATCTGCGTCTTGCTCAGCACCCGCCGCGGGTTACGCATCAGGTAGCGCAGCAGCTCGAACTCGGTGGCGGTCAGCCGGATGTCGTCCCCGCCCCGCGTCACCTCATGGCTGTCCTCGTCCAGCGTCAGATCGCCGACCGTCAGCACCGAGGCGCTCTTCGCCGCCGCGGCACCCGCCCGGCGCAACAGCCCCCGCAACCGGGCCACCACCTCTTCCAGGCTGAACGGCTTGGTGACGTAGTCGTCGCCGCCCGCCGTCAGCCCGGCGATCCGGTCCTCGACGGAATCCTTGGCCGTCAGGAACAGCACCGGCACATCCGGCAGTTCACGCCGCAGCCGGGACAGCACCGCCAGCCCGTCCATGTCCGGCAGCATCACATCGAGCAGCACCGCATCCGGCCGCCAACTCCGGGCACAGCGCAGCGCCCCGGCGCCGTCGCCCTCGGCCCTGATGTCCCAGCCCTCGTAGCGGAGGGCTAGCGACAGCAGGTCGGCGAGCGAGGACTCGTCGTCCACCACCAGCACCCGCACCGGGCTCCCGTCGGCCCGCAGCAGCCCCTGTTGCCCACCGGGTGCACGGGCCTCCCCGCCGCCCCCCACGGCGGACCGGTACGGCCGGGCACCCGAAGGCCCCGCGGATACAGCGGACGGCGATGAAGTCACGGTCATGCCCCGAACGTGCCCCTCCCCCGTGAGAGCCCCCTTTCCCCTTTCTGTGAAAACCCTGAGAATCCCCTGAGGGTTCGGTCCCGATGTTTCCCCCGGCGCCCGCCCCCCCATGTTCGACCTTGGTGATCGCCCTCGGAGTTTGCCCCCGACGTGCGACCCCCGGTGCTTGCCCCCGACGTTCGACCTCGGTGCTTGGCCTCGGTGCTTGACCTACGTCTTCGGCACCGGTCTCTCCCCTCCCCCCTCACCCCGCCTGGCACGAGGTGCGGCGCCGCCGGTCGGCTGCCTCCCCGTTCGGGCAGCTCCCCCGTCCGGCCCCAGCGCCCGTCCCCCGCGCGTCGGGCCCGTCCCCCACACGCACGTCGGGCCCGTACCCCCGCCCCGACGCCTCGGTCCTTGACGCCTCGACGCCCCAACGCCCACCGTCTCGCCGCCCCGCCCCAGCTCCCCCGTCACAACCTGAGCTTCACGGCTTCCCCCTCACCCCCAGGCCCGTCACAAACCTGGGGCCCGCCGCTCCCCCTTCCCCCAGCTCAAGCCGTCACGGCCCAGGCCCACCGCCCCGTACTACGCCCGGTTCGGCCCGGCACCTCGTCCCGCTGGATCACCCCCTCGCTCCTGCCCCGATCCGTGCCCCCGACCAGCAACGCTTCCTGTAGCCCGCCCCAACCCCGCGCGGCGCCCGCCGGCCCTCCCGGCTCAGGTCCGTCACAACCTGCGCACCGCGCCCACGCCCGTCCCCCCTGAACGTCGCCCTCGTTCCGCACCCCCACTCATCACCACTCCCCCGTCACCAACAACCCGGACACGACTGAGCTGGACCGTCCCCCGCGCGGCCCACCCCGATCACTGCATCCCACCTTCTCATCCACCACTGACAATCCCCCTGACCAGCAACAACGCTTCCTGCCACGGTTCCTGACGCCTCATCGGCACCATGACCGCCACCCTCGACCAACCGCCCCTGAAGCCACCCAGCCGACACCGGACCGCCCCAGAAAGAACCAGCCACACCCGCACTCGCACCAGCACCAGCACCAGCACCACCGCATCCCCACCACCAGCACCCCCGGCCCCCGGCAAATCCACCGCACCCCCGCCCAGCCCCCGGGCGTACCGTCGCCCCATGAGACTCGTCGCCCTGTCCGGCAGCCTGCGTGCCCGTTCCTCGAACGGTGCCGTGCTCCGCTCCGCGCTGGCCTTCTTCGACGGCCCGACCGCCACCGCCGATATCGCCGCCCTGCCCCACTTCAACCCCGACCTGGACGGCGAGGGCGCGACGCCACCCGCACCCGTAGCCGCCCTCCGTGCCACCGTCGCCGCCGCCGACGCGCTGCTCATCGTCAGCCCCGAGTACGCGCACGGCGTCCCGGGCGCCCTCAAGAACGCGCTCGACTGGCTGGTCAGCAGCGGTGAGTGCGTCGACAAGCCGGTGGCCGTGATCACCGCATCGCCGTTCCCCACCGGCGGCACTCACGCCAACGCGCAGCTGCGGGAGGTGCTCCGCATGATGACGGGCCAGGTCGTCAAGGACGCCTGCCGCGAAATCCCCGCCATCGGCCCGAAGATCGACCCCGCCACCGAACGCGTCACCGACGAAGCCACCCTCGACGAACTGCGCACCGCCCTCCACACCCTCACGGCAGCGGCCACCGCAACACCCACCCCAGCGGCAGAGACAACAGAAGAGGCGGCGGGAGGGGCCTCAGTGCCCCCAGCGACCTCAGCGGCAACCACCACCTGACCGCGCACCCCGAAACACCGCACCCGCCACCAACTCAGGCTCCGGCTCAGGCGGGGCCTCCGGGCTCCCGGGGCTCACCAGAAAAGCCCCGGGAGCCCGAAACCCGAAGCCCCCGTACCGAAGAGTCCGCCCCTCCCCACCCCCTCAGAACAACCCCTCCTGCCCGCCCTCCCCC
>NZ_JODY01000026.1 GCF_000718015.1 Streptomyces catenulae
GCCCCCAACAGACCCGCACCCCACCGCCCCGGGGCCGACCGCCACGTCCACCCCGCCCCACATACAGCACACACGGTCCTCGCCCAGCTACCCTCCGTTCATAAGATTTCGGGCACCGCGCCCCGACCCCGCACCGGCCACCGACCCGGCACCACCCCCGGCCGCCGACCCGGCGGGCGCGGCGCCGCACCCGCACCGCCAGCACTTCGTACGCCGTACGCCCACAGGGCCCACAGGGACAAGGGACCGCCCATGGCCACCAGCCGTCTGTTCCGTATCTCCGCCGCTTTCTTCGCGGCCACCGCGCTGCTGATCTCCGGCTGTTCCTCGGGACCGTCGTCCACACCCGCCGCGGCCGGTCCGGGACGGGGCGAGGACGCCAACGCCTCCGGATCGAGCGGCGCCCCGAAGTCCGTCCTCGCCCCGCTGCCCACCGCCGTCCCCGCCGACCTGCGGCGGTACTACGACCAGAAGCTCAGCTGGCACGCGTGCGGCGTCAGCGGCTTCGAGTGCGCCACGATGAAGGCGCCGCTGGACTACGCGCGGCCCGGCGAGGGCGACCTCAAGCTCGCCGTCGCCCGTAAGAAGGCCACCGGCCCCGGGAAGCGCATCGGCTCCCTGATGGTCAACCCGGGCGGCCCGGGCGGCTCGGCGATCGACTACCTCCAGCAGTACGCACCGGAGCCCGCCGCCGTCCGCGCCCGCTACGACATGGTGGCGATGGACCCGCGCGGGGTGGCCCGCAGCGCACCGGTGGAATGCCTCTCCGACAAGGAGATGGACCGCTTCACCGAGACCGACCAGACCCCCGACGACACCGCCGAGGTCACCGCGCTCACCAACGCCTACCGCACCTTCGCCAAGGGCTGCGAGGCCCGCTCGGGCAAGCTCCTGCCGCATGTCTCCACCGTCGAGGCGGCCCGCGACATGGACGTGCTCCGCGCCGTCCTCGGCGACCGGAAGCTGTACTACGTCGGCGCCTCCTACGGCACCTTCCTCGGCGCGACGTACGCCGGGCTCTACCCGTCCCGCGTCGGCCGGGTCGTGCTGGACGGCGCGATGGACCCCTCGCTCGGCCCCCGCCAGGTCAACATCGAGCAGACCGCCGGTTTCAACACCGCCTTCGACGCCTTCGCCAAGGACTGCGTCAAGCGCCGCGACTGCCCGCTCGGCACGGAGAGCGCCGAGGACGCGGGCAAGCGGCTCTCCGACCTCTTCAAGAAGATCGACGCGCATCCGCTGGAGACCGGCGAGGACCGCCGCCTCACCGAATCGCTCGCCACCACGGGCGTGATCGCCGCGATGTACGACGAGAAGGCGTGGCCGGTCCTGCGCGAGTACCTGGCCCAGGCCGAGAAGGGCGACGGCCGCGGCCTGCTGACCCTCTCCGACAGCTACTACGAGCGCGACCCCGACGGCCACTACGCCAACCAGATGTACGCCAACCCCGCCGTGAACTGCCTCGACCTGCCCCCGGCGTACACCTCGGCCGCCCAGGTCCGCGCCGACCTGCCGCGCTTCCGCAAGGCGTCCCCGGTCTTCGGCGACGAGTTCGCCTGGGCCTCCCTGAACTGCGCGTACTGGCCGGTCAAGCCCACCGGCGCCCCCGAACGCATCGAGGCCAAGGGCGCCGCCCCCATCGTCGTCGTCGGCACCACCCGCGACCCCGCCACCCCGTACGCCTGGGCCAAGGGCCTCGCCGGTCAACTCTCCAGCGCCACCCTGCTGACGTACGAGGGCGACGGCCACACCGCCTACGGCCGCGGCAGCACCTGCATCGACAAGGCCGTCAACACCTACCTCCTCGACGGCACCGTCCCCCCGAAGAACAAGCGCTGCACCTGACCCCGCCCCACCCCCTGACCAGCCCGTCAACCGAGTACGAAGCACCCCTCCGGCATGTGTAGACTGGGCCGCGCACCACGCCGCCTTAGCTCAGTCGGCCAGAGCGACGCACTCGTAATGCGTAGGTCAGGGGTTCGACTCCCCTAGGCGGCTCAGAGAGAAAACCCCAGGTCATGTAGGTCGTGACCTGGGGTTTCTTGGTGCTCGGGCCAGGACGGAGGCCCGCCCCCTACCCCTGACTCCCTCCGAAGGCGTTCACCCCCGTGAGTTCTGCTGACAGGGACCACAGGCGGGCGGCCTGGGTGGGGTCGAGGGCGTGGTGGTGGACGCCGGACCAGCCCTCGGTGCTGGTGGTGGGTGCTGCGAGGTCGCAGTCCTCGCAGTAGGCGCCGCCGTGGTCCGTGAGGAGGGGGGAGGTGGCGACCCAGACGGCGGTTGCCGCGCCCTGTTCGGGGGTTTTGAAGTCGGGGTGGATCAGGGTGCCGGCCTCGTCGATCCAGCCCTTGGTGATCATGTCGGGGCGGGAGAGGTGGCGTTGCAGCGGGGTGAGGACGGCGCCCGGGTGCAGGGAGTACGCGCGGATGCCGGCGTCGTGGCCAAGGGTGTTCAGGTGGGTGGCGAACAGGGCGTTGGCGGTCTTCGCCTGGCCGTAGGCTTGCCAGCGGTCGTAGCCCCGGGTGAAGTGCACGTCGTCCCAGCGGACGGGGGAGAGCTGGTGGCCGGCGGAGGAGACCACGACCACGCGGGCGCCGGGGGCGAGGGCGGGCCACAGGCGGTTGACGAGGGCGTGGTGGCCGAGGTGGTTGACGGCGAACTGGGCCTCCCAGCCGGGGCCGACGCGGGTCTCCGGGCAGGCCATGATGCCGGCGTTGGCGAGGACGAGGTCGAGGCGGCGGCCCGAGGCGAGGAAGCGGTCGGCGAAGCGGCGGATGCTGTCCTGGTCGGCGAGGTCCAGTGCATCGACCTCGGCGCCGGGGGCATCGGCGACGGCCGCTTCGGCGGCGGTGCGGCGGCGGGCGGGGACGAGGACGCGGGCGCCGGCGCGGGCGAGCGCGCGGGTGGCCGCCAGGCCCAGGCCCGAGGAGCCGCCGGTGACGAGCGCGAGTTTCCCGGTGAGGTCGATGCCGCGCAGGACCTCGTCGGCCGTGCTGCGGGCGCCGAACCCCGATCCGATGGTGTGCTGAGGTGTTCCCATGGCCGGCACGCTAGGAGCTCGACCGAGGTCGAGGTCAACGCCGTACGATCCCCGGCATGGCAGAGACCGCACAGGAGTTGACCATCGGGCAGGTCGCGGAGCGCACCGGGCTGAGCGTCCATGCGCTGCGGCTCTACGAGCGCGAGGGGCTGCTCGTCGATGCGGTGCGGCGCAATGCGAGCGGCCGCCGCGTCTACCGCGAGTGGGAGGTGGAGTGGCTGCTGAACTGCACGAAGTTCCGGGCGTCCGGGATGCCGCTGGCCACCATCCGGGAGTTCGCCGCGCTCGTCCGCGGCGGCCCGGGCAACGAGGCGGAGCGGCTGGCGATCCTCCGCCGACACCAGGAGCAGGTCACCGACCGGATCACCGAACTCACCGGCGCTCTGGATCTGATCACCCGCAAGGTCACGGCCTACGAGGAGCATGTGGCGGGTGGTGCCGCCCGGGATCCCTGGACCGGGAGTGTGCCCGTGGCCGAGGAGTCCGCAGCGGCCGGTTCCTGAGGGGCGTCGGTTGTTCTGCGGGTGAGGCGGCGGACGTCCGGGACGGCGAGGGCGGCCAGGGTGAGGAGGGTGATGAGGGTGGCGCTGGACCAGAGGGCGGTGGGGCGGCCGGTCAGGTTCTGGGCGGGGCCGGCGAGGGCGGTGGCGAGGGGGACCATGCCGACCGAGCCGAGCCAGTCGTAGGAGGAGACGCGGGAGAGCTTGTCGGTGGGGATCTCCTGGTGGAGGGCGGTCATCCAGGTGACCGCGAAGACCTCGACGCCGATGCCGCACCCGGCCATCGTGGCGGCGAGCGCGGGGAGCGGGAGTCCGGCGGCGAGTGCCGCCGGGGGCAGGGCGCAGAGCAGGGAGCCGCAGCCGCCGGTCAGCAGCATCCGGTGCGGCTTCCAGCGGGTCATCAGCAGGGCGCCGAGCAGGGTGCCGGTTCCGAACGTGGCGAGGGCGGTGCCCCAGGCGCCGGCGCCGCCCAGCCGGTCGCGGGCGACGAGCGGGCCGTAGACGGACTGGGTGGCCGCGAACGCCGCGTTGACCACGGCGAATTGGGTGACGACCACCCACAGCCAGCGCCGCCCGGCGACCTCGCGCCAGCCCTCGCGCAGATCGTGGGCGAGCCCGCCGCGCCGTTTGCGGGGCGGGAGCGCGCCGGTGTCCAGGGCGGAGCGGAGGGCGGCGGCGAGGGCGAAGGCGGCGGCGTCGCCTGCCAGCACCCAGCCCGGTCCGACGACGGCGCAGAGCGCGCCGCCGAGCGCGGCGCCGCCGATCCCGGCGCCGTTGACGCCGATCCGGAAGAACGCGAAGGCGCGGCCCGCCTGGTCGGACGGTACGCAGGAGAGCAGCATGCCCTCGGCGGCGGGGGCGAAGAACGCCTGCCCGGTGCCGCCGAGCGCGGCGAGCAGCGCCAGCTGCCACACCGGCGGCGACCCGGTGAGCACCAGCGTCGCGAAGACGGCCTGTGAGGCGCAGTTGAGGCAGTTGGCCGCGACCATGACGCGGTGGCGCGGCAGCCGGTCCGCCACCGCGCCGCCGACCAGCAGAAAGGCGATGAGCGGCACGGTGCGGGCCGCGGCGACGAGCCCCACGTCCGTGCCGTCGCCGCCACCGTGCAGCACGGCGAACGCCGCCGCGATCACCGCCCCGGAGTTCCCCAGGGAGGTGATCACGGCGGCGGCCGTGAGCAGGCGGTAGGTGCGGCCCATCAGCCGCGGGGCCGTGCGTACTGGGCGACGTAGGAGACGGTGGCGGCGGTGAACGGTTCGTCCGCCCAGCCGCCGTGGCGGGAGATCCTGCGCAGTCCGCCCAGTTCCGCCATGAGGTCCAGTTCGGTGGGCCAGGTGTAGCGGTAGTGGACCGGCTGGATCCGTACGCCGTCCTTCTCGGAGAGGATGATCGACTCCAGGGAGATCACCTGCTCGACCGGGTCGTGGCGGGCGGTCTCCAGCCAGACGCCGTCACCGCGGCGCCCGAGGTGGGCGGTGCGGCGCCCGGCGCGGGAGAAGGTGTCGAGCCGGGGGACGGGCGCCTCGACGACGAGGCGGCCGTGGTCGGCGAGGACGGTGGCGGCGGCGGCCAGACAGGCGCGTTGGGCGGCGCCGTCCGCCAGCGAGCCGAGGGTGTTGAAGACGCAGTACACCAGGTCGTACGCGGCGGTGCCGTCCGGGGCGACGAGGTCGGCGGCGACGGTCATGTCGCCGACGGCGTGGGTGAGGCGGTCCCCGACGTGCTGTGCCTTGTCCGCGAGGATCTCCAGCATGGCGGGTTCGAGGTCGACGCCGTGGACGCGGATGCCGCGCTCGGCGAGCGGGACGGCCACCCGGCCGGTGCCGACGCCGAGTTCGAGCACGGTGGGCTCGGCGGCGCCGGTGGCGCGGGCGAGGGTCGCCAGGGCGTCGGCGGCCTCGTGCGCCGGGGCGTCGCCCATGGTCTCGGCGATCATCGTGTCGTAGGTGGCGGCCCAACGCGTGCCGTAGGTCTCTTCGTTGTCGATCACCGGTAGCTCCTCTCGGGGCCCTCGGGCTCAGGCGGAGCGGCGGGGACGGCAGCTCAGGCGCAGGCCGCGCGGGGTCAGCATGGTGCCGAAGTGCGGGTGCACGGCGGCCGCGGGGCCGGGCGCCACGTGGTGGTGGGCGGCCAGATGGGCGGTGCACAGGATGAGCAGGGCGTTGCCGAGGGCGCTGCCGATGCAGACCCGGGTGCCGCCGCTGTAGGGGAGGTACGCGTGCCGGTGCCGGGCGCCGCCGTTGGTGTCGGCGAGCCACCGGTCCGGGTCGAGCCGGTCGGCCCCGTCCCACCAGCGGGGGTCGCGGTGGACGAGGTACGGGCTGAACAGCACGGTCTCGCCGGGCGTCAGCCGTCGGCCGCCCAGTTCGGTGGCGTGCAGGACGCGGCGGCCCATCAGCCAGGTCGGCGGGTACAGCCGCAGTACCTCCTTGACCACCGCCTCGGCCAGCGGCAGGTCCCCCGCGCCGTACGCCGTGGGGAGGTCGGACGCCGCCCGTGCCTCGGCGGCGACGCGTTCGGCGAGTCGCGGGTCGGTGGCGAGGGTGTGGGCGATCCAGGTGAGCGAGACCGCCGGGACGCCGTAGCCCGCCAGGAGCGTGCCCTTCAGGAAGCCGCCCGCCGTCTTCATGCCGAGGTCGGCGGTCATGAGCGTCGAGGCCAGATCGGGCCCCGGTTCGGTGACGCGCTCCAGCCGGTCGCGCAGCAGGGCGTTGAGGGTGCGGTCCGCCTCCCGGGCGCGGTGCAGGGCGCGGTCCGGGAGCCAGCGCGGGCGCTGCCAGGAGCGGTTCATCAGCACCATGAACGCCTGGAACCGCCGCTCGACGGCGTCGACGACGCGGGGGCTCTCCTCGCCGAGGCAGATGCGGGTGAGGACGGCGCTGGTGTAGTCGGTGAAGACCCGTAGGGGGTCGAAGGGGCGCCCGCCGGTCCGGTGGACGGTGGCGGCGAACGCCTCGGTGATCTCGGCGCCGTAGGGCAGACAGGACTGCGGACGGAGCGCTTTCCAGGCCGGTCGGCGGGCCTGCATCCAGGGGCCGGTCTGGGCGTTGGAGAGCGGCGCGTCGGAAATGATCGCCTCTTCCGAGACGAAATCGGTATTCGTGCGGACGTGACAGTCGTGAATGGCATCCGGGTCCCGGACGACCACTGATCCCGCGTCGAAGCGGAAGAAGTCGCCGTACCGCTCGTGGTTCTTCTCCAGGAAGCGGATGCGGTTCTTCTCGTAGTCGGGCACATTGCCCACCAGCGGTCGGCCGCGGGGGCCGGGGATTTCCGTCACGGCCGGTGTCGGGTGTGCCTCGGCCATCGTCACTGTCATCACCCTCTGCTGTGGGGCGGTGCCCGGGGGGCCGGAACAGCCCTGCGGAAGCTGCTGTCCCGGGCCCACCCGTGAACCGGCTGGATCAGGCGTCGAAGTGGATGTACCGGCCGCCCATGCGGGACTGCGGGGCAGCCGCGGTGTCGAAGTGGATGTAGCGGCCGCCGAGCTTGGACTTGGCACCGAGAGCGCGCAGAACCTTCGCCATTTTCATCCCTCTTTCCGGTTGCCGGGAATGCCCTGGTGGAATTCCCGAAATCTGGGGTGTGGCCGAGGGGTTGGCCCTTTTTCTTTCTTTCGGGCCGTTCCCTCGTTCACGGGGACAACTCTGCCGGGCGGGAGAGGGCGGGAAAAGTCACGGGTTCTCGGTACCGGTGTCCGTGGACCGGCTGACCGGGACACGGCCTTCGGCGCCGAGGGCGAGCAGAATGAGCTGCATACGGTTGTGCACACCGGTCTTGGCGCGGATGCGCCGTACGTAGGTGTCGACGGTGTGGGTGCTCAGGCCCAGGGACCGGGCGATGGCCCCGTAGGTGTGGCCTTCGGCGAGGCGGCAGAGCACCTCGTGTTCACGGTCGGAGAGGGCGGAGAGGGCGGAAGGGCCTCTCTGTCTGCTGTCGATCACCACAACGTCCCGCCTTTCCGGGGTTTGCTGACTATTCCTGACCGGTGGAGAGGGTCCAGCCCCGGAGCAGTGGGGCGGATGCCAAGGCCCGGCGGACGACGCCCTCGGCGGCAGGGGGATCCGGGTCCTGCTGCGGTGTCCGGCGGGTGTAGATGCCGATGTCGATGTGGCGGGGCGCGGAGCGGGCGCTGATGTGCTCGATCCGGTCGCCCGGTGCGGCGGCGGCCCACAGCACGTCGACGATCACGGGTGCGGAGAGGCGGGAGTGGGGGTGACCGGGGGAGGTCAGCGTGAAAAGGGTCAGACGCATACGGCGTTAGCCCCAGATGAGGCTGTCGTCCGTGGAGTGCGCGGTGGTCACCACACGGGAGTGCGCGGGGGCGGCGCCGAGGGGGGCGGCGGACGCGGCGGCGGACGCGGCGGCGGACGCGGTGGCGAAGGCGATCCCGACGAGGGTGAGGGCGGCGGCGGTGCGTATGCGGGCGTGGACAGACATGGGAGCCCCCTGGGGGTGAGTGGGTGGGTTCTCCGGATCCGGCTGCGGTGTTCCGCGTCGGCCCGGTGCATTCATGGTGTGCCCGTGGCCGGTGGGGAGGAAGGGAGAACGGCCCGGCGAAACCGGCCAGGACGGTTCGGGCCACCGCGCCCCCGGCGTACGCGGGGGCGGACGAGGGCCCGGATCCGGTCGGCGGCGAACCGGCGGACGACGCTCCGGTCGGCCCGGCGCCCGCCCCCCGCGGACGCCGTCCACTTGGGATTCCGCGCCCCTCGCCCGCCGAAGTCCGGGCCCGTCCGCCCGCCGGAAGCCGCCCGGCGATGACCAAAAAGGCTCCGTCCGTACGCGGTATCTCACGTGCATAATGCACAAAACGCCGGGGGGGTCCGGCGAGAGGGAACCGGTCGCCGAGAACGAAGGGGATCTCCATGCTTGCCGCGATGGGCTTGAAGACGCTGCACGAGACGGTCTACGAGGCCATGCTCCGGCACCCGTCGTGGGGCGTGGACGAACTCGTCGCCCAACTGGACCTGACCGAGTCCGAGGTGCGCGCGGCCCTCGACGACCTCTTCGAACTCCGCCTGGTACGCCGGTCGTTCGAGCACACCGACCGGCTCCTCGCGGTCGCCCCCGAGATGGGGCTGCGGACGCTGCTGGAGCGCCAGCACGACGAACTCCTGCGCCAGCAACGGCAGATGGCCGAACGGCAGGCGTCGATCTCCCGCATGATCACCCATATCGCGGCGCGGCCGGTGACCGCCGCGCAGGGCGACGGCAGTGAGCAGATCCTCGGCATGGACGCGATCCAGCGGCGCCTGGAGCGGCTGGCGGAGGAGGCCACCGAGGAGATCTGCACCTTCATGTCGGGCGGCGCCCAGGCCGCCGACTCGCTGGAGGCGGCTCGGCGGAACGACGCCCGTCTGCTGGCGCGCGGGGTGACGACCCGGACCATCGGGCTGGACTCCATCCGGGACCACGGGCCGACCCTGGAGCACGCCCGCTGGCTCACCAGCCTGGGCGGCGAGTTCCGCACCGCGCCCTCGCTGCCGCCCCGCATGATCCTGGCCGACCGGCGCGCGGCCCTGGTGCCGCTGGACCCCGACAACACCCGTAAGGGCGTGCTCTGGCTGACCGGCCCCGGGGTCATCGCGTCCCTGACCGCCCTCTTCGACCAGGCATGGAACCAGTCGACCCCGCTCGGCGCCGACGATCCGGCGCCGCGGCCGGGGCTGAGCGAGGCCGAGCGCGCGCTGCTGCATCTCATCGGCCAGGGCCACACGGACGAGGCCGCGGCGGGGAAGCTGCACATCTCGCCGCGTACCGCCCGCCGGATGATGGCCGCGATCATGGAGCGCCTGGAGGCCCGCAGCCGTTTCGAGGCGGGGCTGAAGGCGGCCCAGCAAGGGTGGCTGTGAGCGGGGCGTATCCGGGAGGGGCCGCGCTGTCTGCGGGCTCCGGGCGTACGGCGGGGTGACACGGGCCGGTACGCCTGCGGGCGTGCCTCGGGGGGCGCGGGGAGACTGGGGGCATGGACGCGGTACGGGTTCCGGAGACGGCGGGCGGCGGGCGGTGTGACCCGGGGCGGGTCTGGTACGCCGCCTACGGGTCGAACACGCAGGGCGAGCGGCTCGCCTGTTATCTGCGGGGCGGCCGTCCCGCCGGGGCGAGGCGGACGTACCCGGGCTGCCGCGACCGGCGCCCGCCCGCGGAGTCGGCAGCCGTGGAGCTGCCCGGGGAGATGTACCTCGCGACCCGGTCGTCGGTGTGGGGCGGCGGCTGTGCCTACTACGACGCGGAGGCCGCGGGGCGGGTCCTGGCGCGGGCCCATCTGCTGACCGCCGGACAGTTCGCCGACCTCGCGGCACAGGAGATGCACCGGCCGCCCGGCACCGACCTCGACCTGACCGAGGTGCTCACCCACGGCCGGTCGGCGCTGGGCCCCGGCCGGTACGAGACGCTGCTCTGCGCGGGCTGGCTGGACGGCGCGCCGGTGCTCACCCTGACGGCGCCCTGGCGGATGCGGGACGTGACGTGGACGGTGCCGACCGCCGCCTATGTGCGCTGTGTGGGCACCGGTCTGGTGGCCGCCGGGGCGTGGGACGCGGCGACGGTGGTCGCGTACGTCGCCGCGCGCCCCGGGGCCGCCGGGCACTGGAGCCCGCGGGCCGTACGGGAGGCGATGGCCGCTCCGGCGGCCCGGTAGGCACCGGCGGCGTCACCCCGTCGCGCGGCCGATCCCGGCGCAGCCCTCGCGCAGGTGTCGGCGCCGAAGGCGGTGAGCGGGGAGACCGCGCCGGGGTGCGTCCGGCGTCGGTGGCGGGCCGGGCATCGGCCGGGGCGCCGCGGTGAGCGGCCGCCGGGTGGCCGGGCGCCGTGTGACCGCTGGTCATGTGACTGCTGGTCGCCCGGTAGGGTCGGATCCGTCCGGCGTCGGCACGGGAAGGTGTGGCGCCGGTGTCGTCCGGAACGGAAGAGCCCGAGGAGGTCGGTGTGCCGACGGGGACGTGGGAGCGGCTGCCGGACGGGCGGCGCGCGGCGGTGCTGGCGGCGGCCGAGGCGGAGTTCACCGCGCGGGGCTTCAGCGGCGGCAGCCTCAACACCATCTGCCGCGAGGCCGGGGTGTCGAAGGGCAGCCTCTTCCAGTACTTCACCGACAAGGCGGACCTCTACGTCCACCTCGCCGAGCTGGCGAGCGCCCGGGTCCGTACCGCGACGGAGGCCGAGATCGCGGCGCTGGAGTGCGACGGCGACCGCCTCGGCGCACTGGAGCGGGTGGTGGAGTTCTGGGTCCGCTACTTCTACGACCACCCCCGGGAGCGCGCCCTGACCGCCGCAGCCGCCCTCGAACCGGACCCGACCGCCCGCGCCGCCGTCCGCGCGGTCACCGACCGCCACTACCTCGCCGCGCTGCGCCCGCTCCTGGAGACCGGGGGCGCCGCGGGGCGGCTCGCGCCCGGCGCCGACACCGAGGCGCTGCTCTCCCTGCTCCTCCTGCTCCTGCCGCACCTGGCGCTCGCCCCGCACGTCGCGGGCCTCGACCCGGTCCTCGGGATGGAGGGCGCCGACGCCGATCGGGCCGTCGCTGCCGCCCGGCGCCTCCTCGCGGCGCTGCTGGGGCCGTACCGGGCCGGGGGCTGAGCCGGTGCCGACCGAGTGCGGCGCCGGGGCCCGCGGGCCCGCGCCGGATCGTTTGACAGGTGTGTACGGGGTGGGAAATTCTCGTTCCACTATCAACCGGGATGTCAGAGGTGGGCCGTGACCAGCGAGGAGCTTCTGGCTGTGCTCGCCGCGGTGGGTCACACACAGCGGCTCCGGATCATCGCGGAGCTGTCCGGCGGGCGGCTGTACGTCAGCGAACTGGCCCGCCGTCTGGGCATGTCCCGGCCGCTGCTCTACATGCACCTGGAGCGCCTGGAGAAGGCCGGTCTGGTGGCCGGGAATCTGGAGCTGTCCGACGACGGCAAGGCGCTGAAGTACTTCGAACTGGCACCGTTCGACCTCCACGTGAATATCGATACGATCCTCGCGGCCGTGCGGGCCGACGAGGCGGCGGACGACGCGGCCCCGTCGGAGCGGGCGGGTGGGGAGGCCCCGGCTGACCGACGGGGATCTGAAGACGTGAAGGGGAAACGCACATGACCGGGGCCGTCATCGCCATCGCCGTCGTACTGATCGTCGTCGGCGGGATCACCGCGAGCGTGGTCGCGTACTTCCGGTTGCAGCGCCATCGCGCGGACGCCGTGGCGATGGCCTCGTACCGCAAACTCGCCGAGGAGGCCGTCGCCCAGCAGGAGTCGCTGCGTGGGCAGTTGGCGGAGCTGGACGCGCGGGTCAAGGGCGTGGAGAGCCTGCTGCGCAGCGTCGACTGAGCCGCTCTCCGGCGTCCGTACGCCGTCGGTACCGTTGCCCCGCGCACGGTGACCGGCGGCGTTTCTTGTGGCCGGGCGCTCGGCGGCCGGGCCCCGGAACCCGCTCTGACCAGCGCTTTTAGCTCCGCACTTAAGGGCATTCCCGGGCCGGGGCCGCGTTCCTAGACTCGTGATCGTTCCTGCTGAGCACGGCGCCGGGCCGGTTGACGCGCGGTCAGAAGCCGAACATGTCCCACGGAGTCGCGGGGTTCTCCGGTGGCATCCCTTCGCCGGGCAGACCGCAGCGGCCTCGGGCGAGGCGCGGCCGGTGTCTGCGACCACGAGAAGAAGGGATGGTCGGGAATGTTCGGTCCTGGCGTCTCCATCAACGACGAGATCTTTCCGCCCCTGCTCCGGTGCGAGGCGCCGGACCTCGACACCGTGGAGTGGGCGGGGCGGCACCGCCCGGCTCTCGACACGCTGCTGCTCACCCACGGCGCGGTGGTGCTGCGTGGCTTCGGCGTCACCGGCCACGACGCGTTCGAGGCGCTGGCCGCGTCGCTGGTGACCGCCCTCTACGGCGACTACGGCGATCTGCCGCACGAGAAGGACGCCGACCGGGTCTACCGCTCGACGCCGTACCCCGCCCGTCAGTCGATCCTGTTCCACCACGAGAGCGCGCACCTGCCGCAGTGGCCCAGCCGGCAGTTCTTCTGCTGTCTGCAGCCCGCGGCGGGCGGCGGCGCCACCCCGATCGTCGACGGCCGGAAGGTGTGGCAGGCGCTCACCGAGGAGGAGCGGACCCGCTTCGAGAAGCGGGGCATCCGCTACGTCCGCAACTTCATCCCGGGGCTGGACGTCGGCTGGGAGCAGATGTTCGGCACCGACGACCGGCGCACGGTCGAGGAGCGCTGCCGGGCGCAGGGCGTCAGCTGCGAGTGGCTGCCCGACGGGGTGCTGCGCACCGTGCAGGACGCGCCCGCCGTCGTCCGCCACCCGGTCACCGGCGAGCAGGTCTTCTTCAACCAGCTGTTCCTCCACCACCCGGCCTGTCTGGAGAGCGCCGACCGGGAGGTGATGCGCTCACTGTTCGGGGACGACGAGACCGCCTATCCGCGCAGCGCGTCCTTCGGGGACGGCTCGCCGATCGGCGACGCCACCGTCGACCGGCTGCGGTCGCTCTACGACTCCCTGGCCCAGCGGTTCGTCTGGGAGCGCGGCGATGTGGCGATCATCGACAACATGCTGGTCTCGCACGGACGGGACCCCTTCGAGGGCGACCGCAAGATCATCGTGGCCATGGGCGACATGGTCAGCCGTGCCGCACTGACCTGACCGGCCAGCGCCCCGACCCCTCCGCCGGGCGCCCGTGCCCGGGACGAACAGCCGACAACAGGAGCAGTGATGGTCTCGTCAGCGGCACACCCCGGCATGCTCTCCGGTGAGGTGCGCGACATCGGAACGGACTCGGTGGTGCGGATCGTCCGGGCCCACGCCCGGCTGCGGCCCGACACCGTCGCGGTCCGCTCCGCCGGTACGTCCTGGACCTACCGGCAGCTGTGGCACCGCGCCCTCGTGGTGGCCGACGCGCTGCACGAGGCGGGGGTGCGGCCCGGCGACCGGGTCGCACTGTGGGCGGACCGCACGCCCGGCGTGATCGCGGGCGCCCTCGCCGTGATGGCGCTGCGCGCCGCCTACGTCCCCCTCGACCCGACGCACCCCGCGGAGCGCGTCGCCACGGTGCTCGCCGGGGCCCGGCCCGCGGCGCTGCTCCACGACGGTCCGGCGGCGGCGCCGCCCGCCGCCGGGGTGCCCGTCATCGACGTGGCGGCGCTCGCGGACCTCGCGGCACCGCCGGAGCGGCAGCTGCCCCGGGGCGCGGACATCGCCTATGTCGTCTTCACGTCCGGGTCGACCGGCACCCCCAAGGGCGTCCTGGTGCCGCACGCCTCGCTCGCCAACTACGTCGCCTGGTGCGGCTCGTTGACCGGATCGGACGGCGGCGGCAGCCCGCTCTTCGCCAGCCTCGGCTACGACCTGGCGATGACCTCGCTGTGGGTGCCGCTCGCCCTGGGCAACCGGGTGGTGACGGTCGCCGGACTCCACGACCAGGCGACGCTGTTCGGCGGCGAGCGGTACACCTTCGTCAAGCTGACGCCGTCGCACGCCCGGTTCTTCGAGGCGCTCGCCGAGCCGCCGCGGTACGACCGGGCGACCCGGCTGCTGATGTTCGGCGGCGAGGGCCTCGACCCGGCGCTCATCACCGCGCTCGGCGCCCGGCTCGACGGCGTACGGCTGATCAACCACTACGGGCCGACCGAGACGACCATCGGCTGCTGCGCCCAGGTCTTCGACAACCGCACCGTGCCCACCACACCGACCGTGCCGATCGGCGTGCCCGCCTGGAACACCCGCGCCTACGTGGTCGACGACGGGCTGCGACCGCTGCCGCCCGGCCGCCCCGGGGAACTGGTGATCGCCGGACGGGCGGTCGCCGCCGGGTATCTGGGCGGCGCGGGTGAGCGGTTCCTCGACGAGCGGGAGCTGGGCGGCGGGCCCGGTCCGGCGTACCGCACCGGCGATCTGGCCGAGGTGCTGCCCGGGGGGCGGCTGCTGCACCTCGGGCGCCGGGACGACCAGTGGAAGGTCAACGGCTACCGCGTCGAACTGGGCGAGCTCCGCCACCACGTGCTGTCCGTGCCCGGCGTCGCCGACGCCGCGTTCGACGTGGTGCGCGGGCCGGTCGACAGCCTGGAGCTGTTCGTCCGCGCCACCGATCCGGCGGCCGACGGCGAGGCGCTGGAGCGGGCCCTGCGGACGGCGCTCGCCGGGGTGCTGCCCTCCGGGCTCGTCCCGCAGGAGGTGCGGGTGGTGGCGGAGATCGTCTTCAACGCGAACGGCAAGTGCGATGTCGCGGCCACCCGGCGGAAGCTGGCCCGGCTCGCCCGCTGACGGCCCGGAGATTTACGTACCCGCCCGCACGGTGCCCGGCGCCGTGCGGGTGGCGCCGCATCAGGGCGCGGTCAGTGCCGTGTCAGCGGGGTCCGCAAGCATGACGGTGCGCCGGGCGGCCGGTGCGTACGGCAGACGACTCGGATACGGGAGTGAGTGGGCGACGTGTCGAATCCCTTTGATGACCAGGACGGAACGTTCCTCGTACTCGTGAACGACGAGGGCCAGCACTCGCTGTGGCCGGCCTTCGCCCAGCGGCCCGACGGCTGGCGGGTGGCGCTCGACGCGGGCCCGCGGGAGGCGGCGCTCGCCTACGTCGAGCAGCACTGGACCGACATGCGCCCGCTGAGCCTGCGCGAGTCCGCCTCGCCGCAGGCGTCCTGACCGGCCGTACGGCACCGGGCCGGAGGGCTGACGCGTGGGCATGGCGATTCAGGCGGAGGGACTGCGCAAGGAGTACCGGGGCACGCGCGCGCTGCGCGGCGTCGACCTCGCGGTGCCGTCCGGTACGGTGCTCGGCCTGCTCGGGCCGAACGGCGCGGGCAAGACGACCACCGTACGGATGCTGGCGACACTGCTCGCCCCGGACGGCGGACGGGCGGAGGTCGCCGGGTACGACGTGGTGCGGCAGCCGCACGAGGTACGGCGGCGCATCGGCCTCGCCGGACAGTACGCGGCGGTCGACGAACTCCTCACCGGACGCGAGAACCTCACGCTCATCGGCACCCTGCTGCACCTGGGCCGGGCCGCCGCACGGGAGCGGGCGGCGCAGCTCCTCGACCGGTTCGAGCTGACCGGCGCGGGCGACCGCCCGGCCCGGACCTACTCGGGCGGGATGCGCCGCCGCCTGGACCTGGCCGCCTGCCTCGTCGCCCGGCCCGCCGTCCTCTTCCTCGACGAACCCACCACCGGCCTCGACCCGGTGAGCCGGATGTCCCTGTGGACGGCGGTACGGGACCTGGTCGCCGACGGGGTCACCGTCCTGCTGACCACGCAGTACCTGGAGGAGGCCGACCAACTCGCCGACCGGATCGCGGTCGTCGAATCGGGACGGGTGATCGCCGACGGCACGCCCGACGAACTGAAGCGCAAGACCGGCGAGGAGCGGCTGGAGATCGCCGTGACCCACCCGGCCGACCTGCCCGCCGCGGTCTCCGCGCTGCGCCGGGTCACCGCGGCCGAGCCGCTGGCCGACGACGCCACCCGCACCCTCTCGCTCACCGTCGACGGCGGTACGGACACCATCGCCGCGGTGGCCGCCGCGCTGCACGCCGCGGACATCGCCGTCACCGACTTCGCGCTGCGGCGGCCGACGCTCGACGAGGTCTTCGTCTCCCTCACCGGCCGCTCCGCCTGAGCGTCGCGCGCCCGGCGTGGACCGTTCACCGCGTCATCTTCTTCATCTCCCGCGGCTGCCCGCGGGACTACGGGGGCCACCATGCAGAGAATCCACTTCGACGCCGCCGACCTCGCGAGAACCCGCCTGCGGACCACCGCGGGCCCGCTGGTGGAGACGGCCTTCGCGGTCGGGCTCCTGGGTCGCGGGGTCGGCGCGCCCTACGCCCGCTGGCGCAGTCAGGTCGGCAAGCGGCTGCCCCGGCGGCCGTACCCGCTCCACGGCGGTACCGCGCCGGGGCCGGACGCGTTCCTCGCCTGCGCCGAGCGGCACGCCGGGGACGAGACGGGCGCGGCGCCGGTGCGCGGGCCCGGCGCCCGGCAGGTCTCCGACGAGCTGACCGCGGTGTGGCGGGCGGCGGTCGCGCCCTACTGGGACCGGCTGCGGGCCTATCTGGAGGCGGAGTGCGAGGCGCGCGGCCGGATCATGATGGCCGGGGGCGCCGAACAGCTGCTGGCGACGCTGCACCCCCGCACGGTGTGGCGGGCGCCGGTCCTGGAGATCCCCGGCGGGCCCGACGAGGACATCCGGCTGGGCGGGCGGGGGCTGGTGCTCGTCCCGTCGGTCTTCCTCCACCGGGCGGCGCGGTTGATGACGCCCCCGGCGGGCGGCCCGCCGGTGCTGGCGTTCGCGGCGCCGCCCGACGCGGCGCGCGCCGCCGCGCTGTGGGAGGAGTCCGACCCGCCGTCGCAGTCGCTCGGCGCGCTGGTGGGGCAGACCCGCGCCGCCGCGCTGCGGGCGCTGCGGGCCACCTGCACGACCGGCCAACTCGCCGACCAGCTGGGCATCTCGGCGGCCGGTGCGAGCCAGCACACCGCGGTGCTGCGGGAGACGGGGCTGATCACCACCCGCCGGATCCGCAACACCGTGCTGCACACCGTCACCCCGCTGGGCGTCGCGCTGCTGGACGGCCGCGTCGCCCGCCCGCAGCGGCCCCCGGTCGCGGTACGGCCGCGCGGCGCCGCCGCCCTGATGTCCCCGGCACGCTGGGCTTCCTGACCGCCTTCCGAACGCACCGTGCACCGTCACGGCGAGGGCCCCGGTACCGCGTACCGGGGCCCTCGCCGTTTCTCTCGGTGGGTCAGGGGCGGGGGCTCACTCCCGCACCCCGGCCATCTGACCCGGCTTGCCCCGGAGGACCAGACGGGCCGAGAGCAGGGTGGTGGCGAGGGTCAGGCCGACGGCCGCGGCGACCACCCCGATGAAGATCCACGGGGAGCCGTCCGGGATCGGCGAGCCCAGCACGCTGATGCTCAGCGGCACCAGCGTCAACGCCGCCACCAGCACACCCAGCACGATCCCGGCGATCGCCACCAGCGCCGCCTCGACCGTCATCATCTGGAGCACCTGACGCCGGGTGGAGCCGATGAGGCGTTGCAGCATGAACTCGCGGCGCCGCTCGGTCGTCGCGACCACCTGCGTGTTCACCAGCGCGATCGTCGCGTACCCCACCACCATGCAGAGCAGCAGGTACGACATCCACGTCTGGGTCTCGTCGGCGTCCGCCCGGGCGACGGCCAGCGCGTCGCGGTCGGCGACCCGCAGCCCCGGATGGTCCTTCGCCAGGGCCGAGAGCGTGCCGGTCAGCTTCGCCGGGTCGGTGCCGGGTGCCGCCTTCACCATGATCTGCGGCAGCAGTCCGGTGCCGGTGTGCGGCGCCAGCAGGGCGGCCGGGAGCAGCGCCGTCTCGTAGCCGCGACGGCCGTCGAGCGTGGCCACCAGGGTGAGGCGGACGGGGGTGCCGTCGCCGAGCCGCATCGGCACCCGGTCGCCCAGCTTGTACCCGCCCTCGGTGACCATGGTGGTCGGCAGCGCGACGGATTCGCCGGTCAGCGCGGCGAGGTCGCCGGTGGCCGCGCGGTACGCCGTCGTCCGGCCCAGCCCGTCCGGGGTGACGCCCTGGAGCGGCACCTTCTCCGGGTTCGGGCTGTCGGGCTCGTCGCCCGGCTCCGGCTTCGGCACCGGCGGGTCGAGGTAGCCCAGGGTGGAGATCTGCGCGGACGCCGCCGCGACGCCGGGCTGCCGGGCGACGGTCCGGACGAGGTCCAGCGGCAGGCTGCCGTCGGCGGAGGTGACCACCAGATCGGCCCGCAGATCCTCCCGGAACGCCCGCTCGGCGCCGCTGGACTGGGTGGTCTGGAGGTAGATGAGGGCCATCGCCAGACCGCTGGCGAGCATCACCGGCATCACCGCACCGGCGAACCGGCTGGTGCGGGCCTTGGCGTTGAGCGTGGCCAGCGAACCGGCCAGCCCGGTGAAGGCGCGCAGCGGACCGCGGAGCGCCGCCGTGATCAGCTTGGCGAGTCCGGGCCCGAGCAGCCCGAAACCGGCCGTCCACAGCATCGCCGCGGGCGTCGCCGTACTGCCCGCCGTCGGCCCGTCCACCCCCGCGGTGACCAGCGCCAGCGTCGTACCGCCCGCGAGGAAGAGCAGGGCGAAGACCAGCCGGGGCGCGCTGAACCAGCGGCGCTGGAGGGACGCCTCGGCGAGCGCCTCGGTCGGCCGGGTGCGGGTCGCCGCCCGCGCGCCGAGGAACGCCGCGCCCAGCGCCGTCAGCAGCGCCGTGGCGACACCGATGGCGACGGGCACGAAACCGGCCCGGAACGCGATGGTCTCGGGGACCACTCCGGCGGAGGCGAACGCGCTCAGCAGCACCCGGCCGATGGCGGGCCCGGGGAAGGTGGCCAGCGCGGTCGCCACGACGGCGACGACCAGCGTCTCGCCGAGCACCATCCGCCGCAGCTGCGCGGGGGTGGCGCCGATCGCCCGCAGCAGCGCCGACTCGCGCTGCCGCTGGTTGAGGGAGAGGCCCACGGTGCTGGAGACGACGAAGACGGTGACCGCGGCGGACAGCCCGCCGAAGACGGACGCCAGCGTCACCAGCTTGCTGCCCTCGGCGATGACCTCGGGGTGCTCCGCCCAGCCGCGTTCGTCGCCGGTCAGCACCTGCGGCGGCGCGATCCCGGGCGCCCGCTCCGTACCCGCCACGGCCTTGGTGACGGCCTGGTGGACGGTGGCGGTGTCGGCGCCGGGGGCGGTGAACACGCCCAGGGCGTCGGGGGTGCCGGGGCGTCCGGTGGCGCGGTCGGCGGCGGCGTCGGTGAGGAAGACCGTCGCCGGGTCACCGGTGCCGGACACCAGCGCGGTGACCCGGTAGGCACCGGCCTCGCCGCGCACCGTCAGCCGCACCGTCCGCCCGACGCGCACGCCGTGCTCCGCCGCGAACCGGGTGTCCACCGCGATCTCCCGCGCACCGGTGGGCGCGGTGCCCTCGGTGGTGCGGTACGGGGCCAGCCGCGCCGACGACCAGCCGTGGCCGGTCAGTTGGGCGCCGGGGTGCCCGCCGTCGAGGGTGGCGAGGGGGAACGAGACGTCCGGGACGACGGCGGAGACGCCCGGGACGGCCTTGACGCGGTCCGCCAGCGTCCGGTCGAGGCGGACGCGTTCGGGGAAGATGTCGCGCCGGGTGTCGGGGAAGCGCTGGTCGCCGGTGATCAACAGCGGGGCAGCGGCGAGGCGTTGCGGCGGGGCGGCCTTGTGCAGACCGGTCTCGAAGAGGCCACCGCAGCCCACCACGATGGCGGCGCCGAAGAACAGCGCGATGAACGTCGCGAGGAAGCCGCCCTTGTGGAAGCGGAGCGTCTTGAAGGCGAGCCGGATCACCGCCGGGCCTCCCGCCGGTGCGTGGGGGTCTCGGCGGCGGAGGTGTCGCCCCAGGCGCCGAGGTGGGTCATCCGTTCGGCGACCTGATCGGCGGTGGGGGCGGCCAGCGCGCTGACGATCTTCCCGTCGGCGAGGAACAGCACCCGGTCCGCGTGCGAGGCGGCCACCGGGTCGTGGGTGACCATCACGATCGTCTGCCCGCCCCACTGCACGGCCTCGCGCAGCAGTGTCAGCACCTCGCGGGCGGTGTACGTGTCGAGGGCACCGGTCGGCTCGTCGCCGAAGACGACGGCGGGCTTGGTGATCAGCGCGCGGGCGATGGCGACGCGCTGTTGCTGACCGCCGGACAGCTCCCCGGGCCGGTTGCCGCGCCGCGAGGCGAGCCCGACCCGCTCGATGACCTCGTCGACCTCGGCCTTCCGGGGGCGGCGTCCGGCCAGCCGGAGCGGCAGGGTGACGTTGTCGACGACGGTCAGCGCGGGCAGCAGGTTGAACGCCTGGAAGATGAAGCCGATGCGTTCGCGGCGGAGCTTGGTCAGCTCCTTCTCGTTGAGCGGCGCGAGGTCCACGCCGTCGAGGTGGACGCTGCCGGAGGAGGGCCGGTCGAGTCCGGCGGCACAGTGCAGAAAGGTGCTCTTGCCGGAGCCGGAGGGGCCCATGACGGCGGTGAAGCTGCCGCGCGGTAAGCCGATCGACACGCCGTCGAGGGCGGCGACGCGGTTCTTCGAACCGCCGTACACCTTGTGGACGTCGTCGAGCCGCACGACGGCGTGACGGTCGGGGGCGTCGTAGCCCTGCGGACTCGGGGTCCCGTTCATGTGCGATGTCCTCCGTGTGCGGTGGACCCGGCGTCCGGGCCGGGCGGGGTGGGCGGTGCGGTGAGCGGGCCGGGCTCCGCGAGGACGCGCCGGGCTGGGGCGAGCGGGTCGGGCGGCGGGCGGAGCAGGGCGTGGGCGACGGTGAGCTGCAGCCGGGCGGCGGCCACCACGGCGTACGAGGCGTACATGGCCAGTACCAGGAAGACCGCCGAGGCGATCAGCGCGGCGGGCCAGCTGTCGATCCAGACGCCGGGCCCCAGACCGTTCGACCGGCCGAGCCGGACGCCGTGGACGTACGAGCCGTCCGCCTGCCGGGCGCCGACCGCCCAGAACCACAGGGGCAGCGCCGCCCCGGCGAGCAGCGTGAGCCACAGCGCGAGGGTGAGCAGATCGAGCAGGAGCAGCAGCGGGTGCAGCAGGATCAGATAGCAGCAGTCGCGGTAGAACGCCGGGTCGGTGAACCGGGCCTTGAGGTGCCCGGCGAGCCCCGGTTCGGTGACGGGCTGGTAGGCGTACGGGATCGGCGCGTCGACCAGCGCGGCCCGGCCCCGTTCGACCTGGGCGCAGCAGCGGACCACCCAGGCGGTGCCGGAGGCCAGCGCCAGCGTCAGGGTGAGCTGGCCGAGGAGGAGACCCGCGAGGAGGGCGGTGGTGGCCACCGCGCAGAAGACCGATCCGGCCAGCGCGTGCCCGGCGAGGTAGCCGGTCGCCCGCCAGGTCGCCGCCGACACCAGCATGCGCGGCGGGTTGGCGGCGCGGGCCAGCCGCCGGGGCGTCAGCAGTGCCGCCGAGACCGGCGCCACCAGCAGGGACTTGACCGCCGTCGTCATCCCACGCTCCGCAGCAGCGTCTCGATCGCGGTGAGGCGGGCGTCGAGGGTCTGCAGCTGCTCCTGGAGGCGGGCGTGTCCGGCGGACGCCTCCTCGGCGAGCTTGCGGTACGCGGCCATCGCCACGGCGTCGGCGCGGTGGCGCTGGAGCCGGAAGTAGGCGACCACCGCCGCGGTGCTGCCGCCGGCGATGATCGTGACGATGGCGATCGTGATGACGGCGCCGGTCATGTCGTTCCTTTCGTGTCGCTGACTGTCTCCGGTGCGTCCGCCGCCACGGCGGTGGCTATGGTCTCGGCGGTCACGTGCAGGTCGAACGGCGCCAGTTCGAAGTACTTCAGCGCCTTGCCGCTGTCCGACAGCTCCAGGCTGCCGCTGACCAGACCGGCCTTCTCCAGCCGCTCCAGGTGCATGTAGAGCAGCGGCCGGGACATGCCCAGGCGGCGGGCCAGCTCACTGACGTACATCCGCCCACCGGCGATCTCCGCGATGACGCGGAGACGCTGGGCATGCCCCACGGCGGCGAGTACCACCAGCAACTCCTCGCTCGTCATCGTCCACGCCCTCTCCGGGAAGCATGTAAGTTCAGGCTGACACATGGATTTGTGAGCTGTCAAAGGTAAGGACAGACTTCCCCTCGACGGGAGGGACGGCCCGCAGGTGGGCCGCCCGGGGGCGGACAGCGCGAAGGCCCGGCCCCCGGGCGGGGACCGGGCCTTCGTCATGACGCGGTGTCAGGCGGTGGGCCAGGCACGGAACTGCCGCAGACCGTAGAGGAGCGGCGGCAGCGAGCGGTGCGTCACGATGCGGCGGGCGGTGGCGAAGACCGTCACATGGCTGCCGACCCGCTGGGTCAGGGTGACCTCGCAGTCGGCGACGGTGTGGGCGTCACGGGTCAGATGCGGACCGGCGGCGTCCGGGGACTGCTCCCAGGGCAGCAGGTCGAACCGGCGCGGATTGCCCGAGGCGAACAGCTCCGCCGCCGAACGGGCCTCCTCGTGCAGCAGATTCACCGCGAACTCACCGCTCTTCATGATCGCCTCCAGCGTCGGGCTGCCGTCGCGCAGGCAGACCAGCAGGGTCGGCGGATCGAGCGAGACGCTGCACACCGAGGAGCAGGTCATTCCGCGCGGCGCGCCCTCGTGGTCGGTGGTGGTCACCACGCAGACGCCGGTCGGGAAGCCGCTCATCATGTGCCGGAAGGTGTCGGGGGTGGCCCGGGCGGAGGCCGTCCGGGTGTCTGTCGCGGGCTCGGTCATCGGGTACCGCTTTCTGTCTCCGCGGGAAGCCCACCGGCGTCCCGCACGGGAGGCGCTCCCGGCTCGGGGAGCTGTCCGGGGTCGGTGACCTGCCGGGGCGGGCGCGCGTCCGCGGACCGGCGCGCGTCCCGGCGGTCGAGCAGATTCAGCAGCGGGCCGGTGAGCGCCGTCGTCACCAGCGCCATCACCACCAGCGCCAGGACCAGCGGCGGAGCCAGGATGCCGGAGCTCAACCCGGCCTGGATCACGATCAGTTCGGTCAGCCCGCGGGTGTTCATCAGCGCACCGATCCGCGCCGCCTCCCCGCGCGGCAGCCCGCCGATGCGGGCACCGGCGTAGCCGCCGAGGAGCTTCCCGGCGCAGCCGAGCGCCACCGCCACCACGATCAGCGACCAGGCGGAGGCGGAGAAGCCGCGGGTGAGCACGGTGATGCCGGTGACCACGAAGAACGCCGGGGCCAGCGCCCGCCCCGCCCGGGAGACCAGATGCACCGGGCGGGCCCAGGGCGCCCCCTCGCCGCCCGGTACGGCCAGCCCCACCAGCGCCGCGCCGAGGATCGCCGTCATGCCCAGGTGCTCCATGGCGAGCGCCACGGCCAGCGCCACCGCCCCGAGCACCACCGCGGTGCCGCGCGGCAGCCGGGTGCACAGATCGCGCGCCACCCGGGTGCGCAGCCCGTACCGGACCGCCAGCGCGCACCCGGCGCCGAACAGCAGCGCCCGCAGCCCGTGCAGGGTGCCGGAGGCGCTGCCGGAGCCGAGGCCGATCGCGACCGTGAGGAGCAGCCAGCCGATCGCGTCGATGGCGATGGCCGAGGCCAGTGCGAGCCGTCCGGCGGCCGACTCGGTCATACCGCGGTCGGCGAGGATCCGGGAGAGCACCGGCACCGCGGTGATGGACATCGCCACCGCGATCATCAGGCCCAGGGCCGGGAGCGGGGCGTCCCCGCGGACGGCGGGCGGCGCGACGAGCGTCACCCACCCGGTCAGCAGCGCGCCGGTGAACAGCGCGGGCAGCAGCGAACCGGCGATCACCCACCCGGTGGCCCGCCGCGGTGGCCGGTCCGGGCCGACCGCCAGCTTGTGCGCGAGGCCCACCAGGAACAGCACCAGCCCGGCTTGGGCGAACAGGGAGAGCAGGTCGAAGACGGGGCGCGGCAGCACCACGTCGAGGGCGGGGGCGCCGAAGGACGCGACCACGGCGGGCCCGGCCAGCAGGCCCACCGTGACCTCCCCCACGACTTCCGGCTGGCGCAGCCGGCGGGCGGCCGCCCTGCCGGCGGCGGCGAGCAACAGGACGACGGCGAGCGCCGCCACGGCGTGTGCGAACCGCGGTAACAGGTACAGCACGTCCATCGCGCAGGGGTCCTTCCCGATCGGGGTCCGGGTCGGGTCAGCCCAACCCGGCGAAGTACGAGTAGGCGGGCGGCAGGGTATCCGTCAGCCGCGCCGTCTTCTCCCGGATCAGCGCGAATTCCCGCCGGGCGGCCTCGCCGTCGGAGAGGTCCAGGGCGGGCGACGGCTTGATGTCGATACCGCCCATGCCGAGCAGGACGCACATGTACGAGTACGGCGGCAGCCCGTGGTAGTAGGGGTAGACCGTCTCCGAGTCGGGCAGCTGCGTCTTCCAGCGCTCGATGCGCTCGGCGAGCGCATCGGGAATTTTGCGGGTCTTGGTGTCGCGCCAGTACTGCGTGTCGTTCCGCTTGGCCGCCACGTAGTGGAGCACCAGGAATTCCCGGACGCCGTCCATGACATGGCCGGTGGCGCTGTTGTAGAGATCGCGGCGGACCGGGTCCCAGTCCTCGCCGGGGAAGTACTTGACGAGCTGTTCGATGGCGTGGTGGATGAAGAAGATACCGGTGGATTCCAGCGGCTCGACGAATCCGGCGGTCAGTCCGACGCCCACGCAGTTCTTCACCCAGGAATTCCGGGTGCGGCCGATGCGCATACGGATGTGATTGGCCTCGACATCCGCGGCCGCCGGGCCGACGAATTCCCGCAGAGTGCGCTCCGCGTCCTCCGGCGAGAGATAGTCCTTGGCGTAGACGTAGCCGGTGCCGACGCGGCCCAGCAGCGGAATCGTCCAGATCCATCCGGCGTCCTGGGCGGTCGCCGTGGTGCACGGCAGAATGCCGCGGCGTTCCATGTCCATCGGCACCTGGAGCGCGACGGCGCTGTCGTTCGGCAGCGTGTCCTGGTACGAGATGAACGGCTCCGCCAGCGCCTGGTTGAGCAGCACGCCGCGGAATCCGGTGCAGTCGATGAAGAGGTCGCCGGTGAGGTCGCCGTGTTCGGTGGTGCGCACGCCGCTGATCCAGCCGCGGTCGTCGAGATCGACGTGCTTGACGTCGTCGACGATGTGCCGCACACCGCGGTCGACGGAGTACTTCGTCAGGTACTTGGCGAGCAGCGCCGCCTCGAACTGGTAGGCGTAGGGGAACTGCGTCTTCCCCTGGTGCTCGGACATGGTCAGACCCTGCATCTCGTCCGCGCCCTCGTCGAAGGGCTGGTCGATGAGGGAACCGTCGAGGTGGCGGGGGCTGCGCCCGGCGTCGATGACCGACGCCATGACGAAGCAGTCCTTGTCGAACCGCTCGGTCGGCCGCTGCTTGAGCCACCACTCGGTGAGCGGCACGCCGTTGACCGACCGCATCTGCTCGAAGGGGTGGTAGAAGTAGTGGCCCTTCTCGCGCCAGTTCTCGAACCGCACCGCGAGCTTGTACGTGGCGTTGCACGCCGGCATCCAGTCCTTCTCCTTGAGTCCCAGGAACTCGAAGAAGTGCCGGATGTCGCTGAAGGTCGCCTCGCCGACGCCCACGGTGGAGATGTTGCCGGACTCCACCAGCGTGACGTTGACGCGTTCACCGAATGCGGCTTTGAGGTACGAGGCGGTCATCCAGCCCGCCGTTCCACCGCCCACGATCACTACGTTGTTGAGCACCGAATTACTCCCGTCGGTAGCTGTCGGTAGCTTCTACGAGTTCCGGTCGGAAAAGGCCGGATCCCCCGTCGTCGTGAACGCCATCCGTTTTTGTGCCCCTCGGGGTGGCGCCACCGATGAACGACTCTAGGAAGGCGGGAAAGAGCGGAACAGACCATTAAGCGTTGCATGAAAAACGCAGGCCCGATGAGGTGCGATCCCATGTCAGCACCGTGTCAGCGCAAGGCGGAAACATTGCGGTGTGTGCCGGGCGTCGGTCGACAGGCGTTCCGCCCGGGGCGGCAACAGCCCCCCGTCTACTGCAAATGGAGTGGTGCATGAATCGGCAAGTCCATGTCCCGCCGTTCGCCGTGATCCCCGGCGTGCAGGTGGACCGCGTGCTGTCCGGGAACGAGAAGGACACCGTCGACCTGGTGGAAGCGGCGTACCGGGTGCACGGTGACGGCGACACGGTGAATCCGCCGTCGTATTTCCTGCGCTTTCCCGACCGGCCCGCCTCGCGCATCATCGCCCTGCCCGCCTCGCTCGGCGGCGCCACCCGGGTCGACGGGCTGAAGTGGATATCCAGCTTTCCGGAGAATGTGCGCCGGGGGGTGCCCCGCGCCTCCGCGGTCCTGATCCTCAACGACCCGGAAACCGGCTACCCGTTCGCCTGTCTGGAGAGCTCCATCGTCAGCGCCGCGCGGACCGCCGCCTCCGCGGCGCTCGCCGCCGACCGGCTCTCCCGCGGGCGCGCCCGCCCGGCGCGGGTCGGCTTCATCGGCAGCGGGCTGATCGCCCGCCACATCCACACCTATCTGGCCCGCACCGGCTGGGAGTTCGACGAGATCGGCGTCCACGATCTCTCCGCCGACCACGCGGCGGGCTTCCGCGGCTATCTGGAGTCCTCCGGCGTCGGCGGCCGGATCACCGTGCACAGCGGCGCCGAGCAGCTGATCCGCAGCTCGGACCTGGTGGTCTTCGCGACCGTCGCCGCCGCCCCGCACGTCGGCGATCCCTCGTGGTTCGCCCATAACCCGCTCGTCCTCAACGTCTCGCTGCGCGACCTCGCCCCCGAGGTGCTGCTCGCCTCGGCCAACTTCGTCGACGACGTCGAGCACTGTCTGAAGGCCGACACCTCCCCGCACCTGACCGAACAGCTCACCGGCGGCCGGGACTTCCTCGACGGCACCCTGTACGACGTGCTGACCGGCCGGACCGAGGTCCCCGCCGACCGGCCGGTGGTCTTCTCGCCGTTCGGGCTCGGCGTCCTCGACCTCGCGGTGGGCAAGCGGGTCTACGACGCGGTGCGCGACGCCGGGGAACTCCGTACCGTCGACGGTTTCTTCCACGAGACCGACCGCTACGGCAGCGCCGGTGCGCCCGGCGACCGCAGCTGAGGCGGGTGGTCCTCGTGCCCGTGATCTCCGCGCCGGAGGACTTCCATGTGGACGATCTCTACGTGGACCTCCGGCCCGCCCTCGGCGCCTCGCTCTACCTCAAGTGCGAGGGGTTCAACTTCGCCGGGTCCATCAAGCTGAAAGCGGCCCGGGCGATGATCGCCGACGCCGAGGAGCGGGGCGCGCTCACCGCCGACTCGGTCATCGTCGAGTCCTCGTCGGGCAATCTCGGCGTCGCCCTGAGCATGATCGCGGCGGACAAGGGCTACCGCTTCCTGTGCGTGACGGACACCCGGTGCAACCTCACCACCCGGCGGCTGATGGAGGCGATGGGCGCCGAGGTGCACATCCTCACCGAACCGCACCCGGAGACGGGGTTCCTGGGCGCCCGGCTCGACCTCGTCCGGGAGCTGTGCGCCTCCGACAGCCGGTACCTCTGGCTCAACCAGCACGCCAACCCGTACAACTGGCTGGCCCACCACCGCACCACGGCACCGGCCATCGCCTCGCACTTCCCCGATCTGGACGTGCTCTTCGTCGGCGCCGGGACGACCGGCACGCTGATGGGGTGCGCCCGGTACTTCAAGGAGTCCGGCCGCCCGGTGACGGTGGTGGCCGTCGACTCCGTCGGCTCCGTCACCTTCGGTGGCCCGCCCGGCCTGCGGATGATCCCGGGGCTCGGCGCCGGGGTGCGACCGCAGCTGCTCGACGAGGCGTACGTGGACGATGTGGTGCATGTGCCGGAGGTGGCGGCGATCCGGGTCGCGCACCGGCTGGCGGCGGCCGGATATCTCTTCGGCGGCTCGACCGGCACCGTCATCGCGGGCGCCCGCGGCTGGCTCGCCGAGCACCGCCCGGACGGCCGCGCCACCGCCGTGGCCATCGCCCCTGACCTGGGGGAGCGCTACCTCGACTCCGTCTACCAGACCAACTGGGTCAGCGACATCTACGGCGCCCACGCCCTGGACCGGGACGCGGTCCGGCCCCGTTGAGCGGCGCCGCCGCCGACCCGCGCCACCGCGCCGTACGGCTCCCGTCCCCTCGGGCGACGGGAGCCGTTTCGTCGTGTCCGGGGCCGGTCGGGCCGGGGCGCGACCGGTTGCGGAGGGGGTGTCCCCCGTTTTCGGCGCGTCACCGACTTACGGTTGACGGCCTTCACCTCCACCTGTCATCTTGAACTTACATGCGGCGGTCAGAGCCGACCCTGAAGGAGCGGAACAGTGAAGAAGCAGCCGATCACCGTGCGGGTGGCGAGCTGGAGCGCCTTACATCCGGGGCGGGCGATCGCCACCTGGTTCGCGTTCGTTGCCCTCTGCCTCGTCATCGGAATCGTGTCCGGCACCCACAACGCGGTCGCCAAGGACTACCGGATCGGGGAGTCGGGGCGGGCCGAGGCCATCGCCACCGACGCGGGTCTGGAGCGCAAGCCGACCGAGCAGATCATGTTCAGCGCCCGGACCGGCGCGTTCGACGAGGCGCAGGCGCGGAAGGCGGCCGGGGATCTCGGCACCCGCATGCAGGCGCTGCCCGAGGTCCTCGACGTCAAGAAGCCGGTGCTGTCGGAGAACGGCCGGATGCTGATGCTCGAAGTGACGATGAAGGGCGTCAAGCGCGAGGCACTCCAGCACGTCGACCCGCTCCAGGAGCAGACGGCGGCGGTGCAGAAGGGCCACCCCGACCTCGTCGTACAGGAGACCGGCGACGCCTCCGTCAGCAAGGGCCTCAACAAGCAGCGCGGCGACGACCTCGCGAAGACCGAGATGATCACCTTCCCGGTCACCCTGGTGACGCTGCTGATCGTCTTCGGTTCGCTGGTGATGGTCGGCGTCCCGCTGCTGCTGGCGCTCTCCTCCATCGCCGCCTCGGTCGGCCTGTCGATGGTCGTCTCGCACCTGGTGCCGGACGCCGGGGTCGGCATGAACGTCATCCTGCTGATCGGCATGGCCGTCGGCGTCGACTACACGCTCTTCTACCTCAAGCGCGAACGCGAGGAACGGTCCAAGGCGGCGGGCTCGCTCAGCCCCGAGGCGCTGGTGGGGATCGCCGCGTCGACCGCCGGACGGGCGATCGTCGTCTCCGGCCTGGCGGTGATCATCTCCAGTGCCACGCTCTTCCTCGCCACCGACATCATCTTCTCCTCGCTGGCCACCGCGACCATCCTCGTCGTCTTCGTCGCCATGGTCAGCTCGGTGACGGTGCTGCCCGGTCTGCTGGTCGCGATCGGCCGCCGCACCTCCCGCCGCGCCGCCCACCGCGCCGCGAACGGCAAGCGGACCCGCGCGGACCGGCCGGAGCGCACCGGCCGGATGTTCACCGCGCTGCTCAGCCCGGCACGTAAGCACCCGCTGGCCACCCTCGTCGTGTCCGCCCTGGTCATGCTGGGTCTGGCGGCGCCCGCCCTCGGGATGCAGCTGCGCGTCCTCAACAAGGACACCCACTCCCGGGCGATCCCCGAGATGCGCACCTACGACCGGCTCAACGACGCCTTCCCGGACCGCCGCGCCGAGCACTGGGTCGTCGTCCGCGCCGGTGCCGACCAGCGGACCGAGGTCCGCGCCGCGCTGACGGACCTCGCGCACCGCGCCGAGCGCGACCCGATGTTCTCCGACCACCCGCCGAAGGTGGAGACGTCGGACGACGGGCGCGTCAGCCTGATGACCCTGGCCGTCCCGCACCGCCTCAGCTCACCCGAGGCGACGGGCTCCCTGGACCATCTGCGCAAGGACTACCTCCCGGCCACGCTCGGCAAGGTCAAGGGCGCCGAGTACGGCGTCGACGGACCGGTCGCGGTCGACGTCGACTATCTGATCCACCAGAACGACAAGCTGCCGATCGTCGTCGGGTTCCTGCTGCTGCTGACGTTCATCATGACCACGCTGGTCTTCGGCTCGGCGGTCATCGGACTGGTGGGCGTGGTGCTCAACCTGCTCTCCGTCGGCGCCGCGTTCGGCCTGGTCGTCGTCTTCTTCCAGTGGGGTCTGGCCTCGACGCTCTTCGGCTTCGACCCGAGCGCCACCAGCGCCATCGGCTCCCGGGTGCCGCTGTTCCTCTTCGTGATCCTCTTCGGACTGTCGATGGACTACCAGGTCTTCGTCGTCAGCCGGATCAAGGAGGCGGCGATGAACGGGGTGCCCACCCGGCAGGCGGTCCTCGAAGGCATCGAGAAGTCGGCGAAGGTGGTCACCAGCGCCGCGGTCGTCATGGTCACGGTGTTCGCCAGCTTCATGTTCCTGCACCTGGCGGAGATGAAGCAGATCGGCTTCAGCCTCGCGGTCGCCGTCCTGCTCGACGCCTTCATCATCCGGATCATGATCCTCCCGGCGGCACTGACCCTGCTGGGCGAGGCCACCTGGTGGCCGTCGAAGAAGATCCGGCGGGCGCGGAGCGAGATGGCCGAGAACGGCGGTGGCCGATCGGCCACCCCCTTGACCCCGGCGGCACCGTTCCACTAGCCGTCGGCCCACGGACGGGCGCCGGACCGGACCCCCGCCGGTTCGGCGCCTGTTCCCGTGAGGACATACCAAACCGCCGGAGTTGCCCGTCCCAGATGGTATTTCCCCCGAACGAGTGGCTCCGGGCAGACTTTGCCGTGGTTTGCCGATAGCTACGGGGGTCAGCTGTGGAGATCAACCTTCTGGGACCGCTCTATCTCGCGCAGGGGCGGGAGCACCACACGATGGCATCGAAGCGAGCCGGCGTCGTGCTGACGCTGCTGGCGCTCTCGCCTGGCACACCGGTCGTCTTCGACCAGATCGTCGACGAACTGTGGGCGGGCCGCTCGATGGCCAATGCGCGTAACGCACTTCAGGCCAATGTCGGACGGCTCCGCAAATTCCTCAAGGCGGTCACCGGTCTGGACGGCGACCGCCTCATCCGCACCGTCGGCAGCGGCTACGTCCTCGACGTCCCGCACGACGTGGTCGACGCCCACCGGTTCGCCGCACTCGCCGACACCGGCGCCGCGCTCGTCGACCGGGACCCGGTCGAGGCGGTCGTCACCCTCGAATCGGCGCTCTCCCTCTGGCGCGGTCCGGCCCTCCTCGACACCTGCGACGGGCTCCGCTGCCGGGTCCACGCGACTCATCTGGAGGAGCGGCGGATCACCGCCTACGAGGATCTGACGGCGGCGAAGCTCCGCGTCCCCGGCGAGCGCGTCTCACTCACCGAGATCCGCCAACTCGCCGCCGAGCACCCCGGGCGGGAGCGGCTGAGCGAACTGCTGATGTTCGCGCTCTACCGCGACGGACGGCAGGCGGAGGCGCTGGAGATCTTCCACGGCGCCCGCAGAAGACTCGCGGACGACCTCGGACTGGAGCCCGGACGCGGTCTGCACCGCGCCTACCAGGCGATTCTCATGCAGGACGATGAGCTGGGGGAGCCGCGGCGGGTTCTGCTGCACGCGGGCCGGAGCTGACACCACCCGCGGCGCGGCGTCCCACCGGAGGGCGGTGGCGCCGCGCCGGGTGGTGCCCTCCTGCCGAAAAGACGTCCGGTGTGCTGCGTGTCACCCTGTTAGCGTGATGAATCACCTCGAGACTTCTGTGCCGAGGTGATCAGTGCTGGGCTGTTCGGTGCCACGGGGGTAGCGTGAACATAGAGTTACGGCATGCGCGCATAGTGTCCGTCATCTGCCGTTCCGGAAGCATTTCCAAGGCCGCCGCGGACCTGGGTGTGCCGCAATCGAGCCTCACCGCACAACTGCGCCGCATCGAGAAGGCCGTGGGCGGACCGCTCTTCGTCCGCTCGGCCAGCGGCGTCGTCCCTACCGTTCTCGGCGAGCGGCTGCTCCCCATGCTCACCGAACTCGTCCACCGCGCCGACATGGTGATCGTCGAGGCGGCGGCGCACGCCTCCTCGTCGATGTTCCGGTTCGGGAACGCCGACTGGACGCCGCCGTCGCTGCTCAGCGCGTTGCAGGACTCGCTGCCCGGCACCGAGGTGCGCACCGAGACGCTCCGGCCCGACGCCGCCGTGGACGCGGTGCGCCGCGGCTGGCTCAACGCGGCGATGGTGCCGTGCAGTTCCTTCGTCGAGCCGGACGACCACGTCGAGATCGACACCGCCGTCATCGTGCGCGAACCCGTCTGGCTCGCCCTGACGCCGGGCCATCCGCTCTGCGCCGAATTCTCCGTCGACGCCTGCCACCTCGCCTCCCTCAAGTGGGTCCGCTACGCCCGCGACCACTGGTTCCACCCGATGGAGAAAGACCTGTTCGCCCGGCTCCCGGTGGCCGAGCCCGAGGTGCTGCACTACGTCCACGGCCACCACGAGGCGATGAGCTGGGTGCGCGACGCCGGTGCCGCCGCGCTGACCACCCCGACCGGCGCCACCAAGGACGTCGCCCTGGTGCCGCTCGCGGAGACGGAGTCCACCGAGATGGTGCTGATCTGGCGCAGCGGCTCCGTCGACCGCGCCACCTTGGCGCAGCTGGTGGAGACCGTCCGCGGCTACTACTGCGCCTATGCGCGGACCATCCCCCGCTACTGGTCCTGGATGGCCGAACACCCCGCGAAATTCCCGCAGTTGCTGCGGTATCTCCAGATGGCCTGAGCGTCGGTCCGGGGCGTCAGTCCGGTATCAGCCCGCTGTCAGGGCTCTTCGTCAGCATCGACCGCATGACGACAACGAACCGTGTGGACGCCGAAGGCCGGGCCACGATCAAGGGCATCATCTGCGACATCCTGGAGATCGACGCGGAGGACATGACCGACACCAGCCGCTTCAAGGAGGACCACGAGGCGGACTCGATGGGCGCCATCGAAATCCTCTCCCAGCTGGAGCGCGCCTTCGGGGTCGACATCGACCAGGCCGAACTGGCCCGGATGGTCAACCTCGAAGGCGTCGTCACCGTCATCGACGAGGCGCTCCTGGCCAAGGCCGCATAGGCGGGGACGGGAGCGCACCGTGTACGACAACGATCAGCGGCCGGCGCGCCGCGTGGTGATCACCGGGCTCGGTACGGTCAGCAGCATCGGGCTCGGCGTCACGGCCTTCCTGGACGGGCTGCGGTCCGGCCGCAGCGGGGTCAAGCCGATCACCGCCTTCGACACCACGGGCTTCGCACACGCCAACGGCTGCGAGGTCACCGGGTTCGACCCGGCGGAGTGGATCCACCGGGTGGACGCCACGGAGTTGGGCCGGGCCACACAGTTCTCGGTCGCCGCGGCGCGGATGGCCGTGGCGGACGCGGGCCTGACCCCGGAGGAACTCAGGGCGCGCCGGGCGCTGGTCTCCGTCGGCACCACCGATGCCGAGTCCCGCGACCTCGACGCGCTGGTGGACGTGGAGCTGCGGGAGGGCCCGGAGCGGTTGCCCGCCACGGTGGTGCGCCGGGCGCAGGCCGGGCGGCTGTCCACCGGCATCGTGCGGGAGCTGGCGCTCACCGACGTCGAGGCGCTCACCCTGCCCACCGCCTGCGCCGCCGGGAACTACGCCATCGGCAGCGGCTTCGACGCGATCCGCGGCGGTGAGGTCGAGGTGGCGCTGTGCGGGGGCGCGGACGCGGTGTGCCGGAAGACGTTCGCCGGGTTCTACCGGCTCGGCACCATCGCGCCCGAGGTCTGCCAGCCGTTCGACAAGGACCGTAAGGGCATCCTCACCGGTGAGGGCGCCGGGATCCTCCTCATGGAGAGCCTGGAGACGGCGCGTGCCCGCGGCGCCCGGATCTACGCCGAGGTGCTCGGCTACGGGCTCAACTGCGATGCGCACCACCCCGTCGCGCCCGACCAGGACAGCCTGGCGCGGTGCATGCGGATCGCGCACCGCAACGCCGGGGTGAAGCCGCAGGACATCGACTTCATCTCCGCGCACGGCACCGGCACCCGCGCCAACGACGTGACGGAGGCGGGCGCCATCCGGCAGGTCTTCGACGCGCCGCCGCCCACCGTCTCCATCAAGTCGATGATCGGCCACTCCATGGGCGCGGCCAGCGCCCTCGCCTCGGCCGCCTGCGCGCTGGCGCTGACCGAGGGCTTCATCCCGCCCACCGTCAACCACCACGAGACCGACCCGGAGTGCGGTCTGGACTGCGTGCCCAACGTGGCCCGGAGCACCGAACTGAACGTCGTGCAGAACAACGCGCTCGCCTTCGCGGGCAACAACGCCGTGCTGATCCTCGGCCGTCACCGGGAGGCCCAGTGATGTCCCCCTTGGTCCTCTCCGCCTGGTCGGCGGTGTCTCCGTACGGCGTGGGCGCCGAACCGTTCGCGCGCGGGATCACCGCCGGGCGCTGCGCGGTCGGCCCCCTCGACCCGGCGACGCACCCGGGGCCCTTCGACCGCGGCGGGGTGGTGCCCGACTTCAGCGCCCGTACGCATGTGGGGAAGAAGGGGACCCGGACGATGGACCGGGTCACCGCCCTCGCCGTCGCCGCCGTCGGGCAGCTGCTGGAGTCCTGCGACGGCGGTCCGGTGCGGCAGCCCGAGGAGACCGCGCTGGTCCTGGGCACCGGCTCGGGCAGCGTCCAGAGCATCATGGACTTCACCCGCGACTCCTTCGCCGGGGAGCGGCCCTACCACGTCGATCCGGCCCGCTTCCCGAACGCCGTGATGAACCGGGCGGCCGGGCAGAGCGCCATCTGGCACCGGATCAAGGGCCCCAACACCACCGTCGCCGGAGGGTGGTTGACCGGGCTGCTGGCGCTGAGCTACGCGGCGCGGCTGCACCGCGGCGGGCACTGTGCGCGGGTGCTGTGCGGTGCGGCGGAGGAGTACTCGGAGCAGCGCGCCTGGCTGGAGTGGCACGGGCGGTCCGCCGCCGAGCGGGCCACCCCGCTCGGCGAGGGCGGCGCGGTGTTCCTGCTGGAGCCCGCCGAGGCGGCGCGGGAGGCCGGGCATCCGGCGCTGGCCCGGCTGCTGACCACCCGTTTCCGCGCGTACGGGGCGGAGAGCGAGGTCCGTGCGGCGCTCGCCGCCTGTGTCCGGGACGCCCTGAAGACCACCGGGGTCGCCCCCGGGGACGTACGGCTGGTGGCGCCGCTGGGGGCCGGGGGTGAGTCGGCGGCGCTGGAGGAGGCCGGTGTCGGGGATGCGCTCGGCGCGGCGGACCCGCGCTGGATCCGCTGCCGTCCGCTGCTCGGCGACACCTCGGCCGCGGCCACCAGCCTCCAACTCGCGGCGGTGCTCGCCGCCGCCGGTGCCGACGGACTGGCGCCCGGCGAGGCCGCGCTGGTCACCGGCGTGGAGCGGGACGGCACCGTCGGCTGCGCGCTGCTCGCCGGAGCCTGATCCGCCCGCCCGGGCGGCCGTCCGCCCGGGCCCGGCGGCGGCGCGGCCGTCCGCGTCGCCGCCCTTCCGCACGTCCCGATGCCTGATTCCCGATGCCTGACGCCCGACGCCTGATTCCCGATGCCCGATGAGGAGACCCGTATGTCCGCAGCCGACCGGCCCGTCGCCCTGGTGACCGGAGGGTCCCGGGGCATCGGCCGTCATGTCGTGACCCGGCTCGCCCGGGACGGCCACGACGTGGCGTTCTGCTACCAGTCCGACCGGACCGCCGCCGAAGCGGTGGCCGCGGAGGCCACCGCCGCGGGGGCGCGCGTCCACGCGGTGCGCGCCGATGTGACCGACCACGACGCGGTACGCGCCTTCGTCCGCGGCACCGAGAAGGAACTGGGGCCGCTGGACACCGTCGTCTCCTGCGCCGGGATCGTCCGCGACAACCCGCTGGTGATGCTGGGCGAGGACGACTGGGACGCCGTCATGCGGGTCAATCTCGACGGCACGTTCCACGTCTGCAAGGCCGCCGCCTTCGCGATGATGAAGCGCCGCCGCGGCTCGCTGATCACCCTGTCGTCCGTCGCCGGGGTGTACGGCAACGCCACCCAGACCAACTACTCGGCCACCAAGGCCGGAATCATCGGCTTCACCAAGGCGCTGGCCAAGGAGACGGGTCGGTACGGCATCCGCGCCAACGCCGTCGCCCCCGGCTTCATCGCCACCGACATGCTGGGCGAACTCGCCGAGGACCATCTCGCGAAGATGACCGCGCGCATCCCGCTCGGCCGCCTCGGCCGCCCCGAGGAGGTCGCCGACCTCGTCGCCTTCCTCGCCTCGGACCGCGCCTCCTACATCACCGGCCAGGTCTTCGGCATCGACGGCGGTCTCGTCGTCTGACGCCACCGCCTCCGCCGCCCCTCGACGCGAACGGGACTTCCGTATGCCCAAGAAGAACGCCATCCCACGCTGCTACTTCAACCTCCGCAGCCCCTACTCCTGGCTCGCGTACCGGGAGTTGACCGCCCACCACCCCGAGGTCGTCGCCCGCCTGGAGTGGGTGCCCTTCTTCGAACCGGACGCGCTCAGCACCCGCCTCCTGACCGAGGCGGGCGCCGCCTTCCCGTACTCCGAGATGTCCCGGGAGAAGAACCGCTACGTGCTCCAGGACGTCGGCCGCCTCACCAAGGAGCGCGGGCTGACCGTGACCTGGCCGGTCGACCGCGCGCCGGTGTGGGAGGTGCCGCACCTCGGCTACTTCGTCGCCGCCCGCGAGGGCCGCGGCCACGACTACATCGCCGCCTGCTACCGGGCCCGCTTCGGCGAGGGCCGCGACATCTGCGACCGCGCCACCGTCGCCGACCTCGCCGACGGCCTCGGCCTCGACCCGCGGGAGGTCGCGGAGGCGAGCGACGATCCGAAGCTGCGCGAGGAGGGGCTGCGCGCGCTCCTCGGCGTCTGCACCGACGGCGCCTTCGGCGTGCCGTTCTTCGTCCACGGCTACACCCGCTTCTGGGGTCTGGACCGCCTCGACGCGTTCCTCGCCCATCTGCGCACCAAGGACGCACCGGCCGCCTCCGTACCGCGGCCGGACGCCGCGGTGGGCCTGGGCCGCTCCGTCGACGACGGGCACGCGGGCGGCTGCGGCTGACCGGCGCCGGGCCGCTACCCGGCGCCCGCCCGGCCCGCGCCGGACGGCGGGCGCCGGGCCGGTACGCGTCAGTTCCGAGTCAGTCCGGTGTCAGCGCCCTCGTCGACGATCGACGGGTGAACTCGATGACCTTCGCTAGGGGATTGGTATGACGACTCACGTCCACACGGCCGGCCTGCCGCTCACCGCCGGGCAGAAGGACATCTGGTTCGACGAGAAGCTCTCCGGCGGCGGCGCCGCGTACAACACCGCGATCTACTGGGACATCCGCGGCCCCCTCGACCGGCGGCTGCTGCGGACCGCGCTGGAGCGGCTGGTCGAGGAGGCCGAGTGCCTGCGCGCCCGGTTCACCGAGACCGACGGGGAGCCCCGGCAGTTCATCGAGGAGCTGGCCCCGGCGGACCTCCCGCTGACCGTCACCGACGTGAGCGCCGCCGCCGACCCGGTCGCCGCCGCCCGCGAGGCGATCCGCGCCGACCTGGCCGTCCCGCTCTCCCCGGCGGCCGAACCGTACGTCCCGCTGTTCCGGCTGAGCGTCTACACCCTCGCCGAGGACCGCACCTTCTTCTGCCTCCTCAACCACCACCTGGTCTCCGACGGCTTCAGCTACGTCATCTACTGGGAGCGGCTCGCCGCGATCTACGCGGCGCTGCTCGACGGCACCTCCCTCGACGAGGGCCGCTTCCCGCCGCTGCGCGAACTGATCGACGCCGAGGCGGCGTACGCCACCACACCGCGTGCCGAACGCGACCGCGCCTACTGGGAGGAGCGGTTCGCCGACCGGCCCGAGCCGGTCTCCCTCGCCACCCGCGACGCCGCGCCCGCCGAGGTCTTCCACCGCGCCGAGACCGTGCTGCCCGACGAGGTCGCCGACCGGCTGCGCGGCCTCGCCTGGGACGCCCGCGTCACCTGGCAGACCGTGCTGGCCGCCGCGCTCGGCGTCTACACCCGGCGGATGACCGGCGCCCCCACGGACGACGTACTGCTCTCGCTGCCCGTCACCGCCCGCGTCGGCGGCACCATGGCCGACATCCCGGGCATGGTCGTCAACTACGTACCGCTGCGGCTCACCGCCGCCCCCGGCACCACCCGCCGCGCTCTGCTCACCGCGACCTACACCGCCTTCTCGAAGGCGCTGCGCCACCAGCGTCACCGGGTGAGCCGGATCCGCCGGGCGATGGGCCTGGCCAGCGACGACCGGCGCCCCTTCGGGCCGTTCCTCAACATGATGCCGCAGATCGAGAAGCTGGCCATCGGGCCCTGCGCCGCCACCCTGCACAGCCCGTCCACCGGCCTCGTCGACGACCTGGAGTTCACCGTCGCCGACAAGGGCGCCGACGGCGTCGGCGTCGACCTCAGCGGCAACGAGGCCCGCTACACCCGGGACGAGGTCCACGCCCATCTGCGGCGCTTCGTGGACTTCCTCGACCGCTTCGTCACCGCGGACGACACCACCGTCCTCGCCGCCCTCGACGTCCTCGCCCCCGGTGAGGCCGGAGCCCAGGCCGCCGCGCTCACCGGCCCGGTGCGCGAGGAGCCCCACCGCGGCGTCGTCGAGCGGATCCGCGACCACGCCGCCGCCCGCCCCGACGCCCCGGCCGTCACCGACGACGCCGGACACCTCGGCTACGCCCAACTCACCGGCCGCGCCTCCGCGGTGACCCGGCTGCTGGCCGGGGGCGCCGGGCCGGTGGCGCTGCTCACCGAGCCCGGCCGGGACTTCGTCACCGCCGAACTGGGCGCGCTCGGCGCCGGGCGGCCCTTCCTGCCGCTCGACCCGGCCGCCCCGCCCGCCCGCCTCACCGCCCTGCTCACCGACAGCGGCGCCACCTGCGTCCTGGCCGACGCCACCCACCACGCCCTCGCCGAACGGGTCGGCGCCGACCTCCCCGTCCACCTCCTGGACGGCACGCAGGACCCCGCCGACGGCCTCGCGCCCCTCACGGGCGGCCCGCTCGACCTCGCGTATGTGCTCTACACCTCCGGCTCCACCGGCCGCCCCAAGGGGGCGATGGTGCACCGCGGCGGGATGGTCAACCATCTGCTCGCCAAGGTCGAGGAGCTGGGCCTCACGGAGGGCGACGCGCTCGTCCACAACGCGCCCGTCACCTTCGACGTCACCGTCTGGCAGACCCTGGCGGCGCTGCTCGCCGGGGGCCGGGTCCGCGCGGTGCCCCGCGAGGTCGCCGCCGACCCGGACGCCCTCTTCGACGTCATCGCCGCCGAGCGGCTGACCGTCCTGGAGGTCGTCCCGTCCCTGCTGCGCGCCACCCTCGACGCCTGGGACGCCGCCGGGCGCGCCCCCGAACTGCCCGCACTGCGCCGACTGGTCTCCAACGGCGAGGCGCTCCCCGCCGATCTGTGCGCCCGCTGGTTCGCGCGCCATCCGCACATCCCGCTCGCCAACGTCTACGGCCCCACCGAGTGCTCCGACGACGTCACCCACGCCCATGCCGCCACCCCGGCGGAGACCGGCGACGGCGAGGCGTCCATGCCCATCGGCCGCCCGCTGCGCAACACCCGGCTGTACGTCCTCGGCGACGATCTGCGGCCGGTGGCCCAGGGTGTCCCCGGTGAGCTGTACATCGCCGGTGCGGGCGTCGGCCGCGGCTACCTCGGTGACCCGGGCCGTACCGCCGCCACCTTCGTACCCGACCCGTTCACCGCCGACGGCGGCCGGATGTACCGCACCGGCGACCAGGTGGTGCTGCTCGCCGACGGGCAGCTGCGCTTCAACGGGCGCCGCGACCACCAGGTCAAGATCCGCGGTCAGCGCATCGAGTTGGGCGAGGTGGAGGCGGCGCTGCGCGCCCTGCCGTCGGTCACCGACGCGGTGGCGGTGGCCGTCCCCGACCCGGCGGGCCACCAGCGGCTCGTCGGCTACGTCGCAACGCCGGACGGCACCGGCACCGGCACCGCCGCGCTCCGCGACGAACTGGCCCGGACGCTGCCCGCCGCCATGGTGCCCGCGCTGCTGCTGGCGCTGCCCGCGCTGCCGCTCACCCCGCACGGCAAGATCGACCGCAAGGCGCTGCCCGCCCCCGACTTCGCGACCGTCCGCACCGGCGGCGCGCCCCGCACCCGTGAGGAGCGCCTCCTGTGCGAGGTGCTCGCCGATGTCCTCGGGCTGCCCGAGGTCGGCGTGGACGACGGCTTCTTCGCCCTCGGCGGCGACTCCATCAGCGCCATCCAGGTCGTCGGGCGGGCCCGGAAGGCGGGGCTGGCCGTCACCTCCCGCGAGGTGTTCCGGCACCGCACCCCGGCCGCCCTCGCCGCCGTCGCGCGCCCCGTCGGCGGAGCGCCGCGGCCCGCCGCCCCCGTTGACGACGCCGTCGGCGAGCTGCCGCTGACCCCGATCGCCGACCAGTTCCGCGAGGAGGTCTCGCATCTGGCCGACGCCACCCGCGAGTACGCCCAGTACGTCACCCTCACCGCACCCGCCGGTGCCGACCCGGAGCGGCTGACGACGGCGCTCGGGGCGCTCCTCGACCACCACGACGCGCTCCGTACCCGGCTCACCGCGCCCGCGCCGGGCCTGTGGTCCCCCGAGGTGCTGCCGCCGGGCTCCGTCCCGGCCACGGTCACCCGGGTCGAGGCCGCCCCCGGCGACGACGCGGACGCGCTGCTCGCCGCCGAACTCGCCGCCGCCCGCGCCCGGCTCGACCCCGCCACCGGACGGCTGCTGGCGGCGGTGCTGCTCGACGCCGGACCCGACGCGCCCGGCAGACTGCTGCTCGTCATCCACCATCTGGCCGTCGACGGGGTGTCCTGGCGCGTCCTCCTCGACGATCTGACGGCCGCCTGGCGGGCCGTCGCCGAGGGCCGCGAGGTGCGCCTCGACCCGGTCCCGACCCCGTACCGGCGCTGGGCGCGGGCCCTGGCCGACGAGGCGCGCAGCGCGCGGCGGGTCGCCGAACTCCCGCTGTGGAGCGCCCAGTCGGGCGACGGCGCCGACGCCACCGCCACGCTCGGCGACCGCCCCCTCGACCCGGCGACCGACGTCCACGGCACCGCCGGACGGCTCCGCGCCGAACTCCCCGCCGACCGGACCGCCGCGGCCCTCACCGACGCCCCGGCCGCCTTCCGCGCCGAGGCGGGGGAGGTGCTGCTCACCGCGCTGACCCTCGCCCTCACCGGCCACGACCACCGCGCGGGCGGCACCGCCACCCGCGCCCTGATCGAGCTGGAGGGCCACGGCCGGGAGGAGGTCGCGACGCCGGACGGCCCGCTCGACCTGTCCCGTACGGTCGGCTGGTTCACCAGCGTCTTCCCCGCCCTCCTCGACGTCGGCCGGCTCGACCGGGACGCCGTACGGGACGGCGGCGACGCCTGCGCCACCGCGCTCGGACGGGTCAAGGAGACCCTGCGCGCCCTGCCCGACCACGGCTTCGGCCACGGTCTGCTGCGCCACCTCAACCCGCAGACCGCCACCGTCCTCGCCCGCCACACCACACCCCGCGTCGGCTTCAACTACCTGGGCCGCTTCCGCACCGGACCGGACGCCGCATGGGCCCTGCGCCCCGGCGCCTTCGGCCTCACCGCCGCGCCCACCACCCCGCTGCGCCACCTCGTGGAGCTGGTCGCGACGGTGGAGGAGCGCCCCGAGGGCCCGGTGCTGGTCGCCGAGTGGACCTGGGCGGACGGCGCCGTCGCCGCGGACGACGTGCGGCGCCTGGCCGACGACTGGTTCCGCGCCCTCGACGCGCTCGCCGCCCGCGCCGCCCGGCCCGGCGCCGGGGCCCGCACCCCCGCCGACTTCCCGCTGGTCCGCGTGGAGCGGTCGGAGATCGAGACGTACGAGCGGGAGACCGGCGGTCTCACCGACGTCCTGCCGCTCTCCCCGCTCCAGCGCGGACTGCTCTTCCAGTCGCAGTTCGACCGGCACGGCGTCGACGCCTACACCCTCCAGGTCGTCATGGACGTCGACGGTCCCCTCGACCGGGGCGCGCTGCGCGCCGCCGTCGCCGCGCTGCTCGACCGCAACCCGGCGCTGCGGGCGGCGTTCCGGGAACGGGACACCGGCGACCCGGTCCAGGTGATCCCGGACGCCGTCGAACTCCCCTGGACGGAGACGGACCTGAGCGACCTGGGTGAGGAGGCTGCCGCGGCCGAGGCGGCGCGCCGCACCGACGAGGAGTGGCTGCACCGCTTCGACACCGCCCACGCCCCGCTGACCCGCTTCACCGTCCACCGGCTGGGCCCGGACCGCCACCGCGTCGTGTGGACCGCCCACCACATCCTCGTCGACGGCTGGTCGCTCTCCGCGGTGCTGGCCGAGGAGTTGGTCACCCTCTGGTCCAACGGCGCCGACACCAGCGCGCTGCCGCCGGTCGCCCCCGTAAGGGCGTATCTGGAGTGGTCCGCGGCGCAGGACAAGGAGGCCGCGCGGGAGGCGTGGCAGAAGGAGCTGGCCGGGATCGACGAGCCGACCCGGCTGGGCCCGGCCGACCGCCCCCGCGTCACCGAACTGCCGGGGACCCGCACCGTCGACGTCCCCGCGGAGCTGACCGCCGCGGTCACCGCCTGGGCGCACGCCCGCGGTCTGACGATGAACACCGTCGCCCAGGGCTGCTGGGCCGTGGCGCTGGGGCGGCTCACCGGGCGGCAGGACGTCACGTTCGGCGCGGTCGCCGCCGGGCGGCCCGAGGAGCTGCCGGACGTCGAGCGGATGGTCGGCGCCTTCATGCACACCCTGCCGGTCCGGGTGCGGCTCGACCCGGCGATGACGGTGGAGGCGATGCTCACCGACCTCCAGGACCGCCAGCTCGCTCTGGAGCCGCACCAGCACCTCGGCCTCGCGGAGGTCCAGCAGGGCGCCGGGATCGGGGAGCTGTTCGACACCGTCGTCAGCTTCCACAACTACCCCTCCGGCGTCCTCGACCGGATCGGGGAGCGCATCCCGGGCCTGACCATGCGCGCCTGGGAGGCGCGGGTCATCGCCGAATACCCGCTCGCCCTCGGGGTGTTCCCCGGCGACCGGCTGCGCCTGGAGGCGCAGTACCGGCCCGATCTCTTCGCCGCCGACGAGGTCGACGCGGTCCTCGGCCGCTTCGTCCGGGTGCTGCGCGCCCTCGCCGACGGGCCGGACACCGCCCTCGGCACCCTCGACGCGCTCGGCGCCGACGAACGGGACCGGCTGCTCGGCGACTGGTCCGGCGCCGCCCGCACGGCCGCCGCCCCCACCGGGCACACCCCCGGCCGCTTCGAGCCCCGCGCCGCCGCCGCGCCCGGCAAGGACGCCGTCGTCCTCGGCGACGAACGGCTGTCGTACGCCGAGCTGAACGCCCGCGCCAACCGGCTCGCCCGGCTCCTCACCGAGCGGGGTGTGGGCCCCGAGAGCGTCGTCGCGGTGATGGTGCCGCGCACCCCCGCGATGGTGGTGGCCGCCCTCGCGGTGCTCAAGGCGGGCGCCGCGTATCTGCCCGTCGACGCCGCCTACCCCGACGACCGCATCGCCTACATGCTCGACGACGCGGCGCCGGTCGCGCTGCTCACCGACGCGGCCACCGGGGCGTCGCGGAGCGCCGTCACCGACGCAGGCGTGCCGGTCGTCGTCCTCGACGCACCGCAGACCACGGACCGCCTCGCCGCCCTCGGCGCGGACGACCTGACCGACGCCGACCGCACCGCCCCGCTGCGGTCCGAAAACCCGGCGTATCTGATCTACACCTCCGGCTCCACCGGCCGCCCCAAGGGTGTGGTGGTGGCGCACACCGGGCTGCTGGCGATGGTCGACAGCCTCGTCGAACGCTTCGGGCTCGACGAGGAGACCCGCGTCCTGCAGTTCGCGTCGTTCAGCTTCGACGCCTCCGTCTGGGAGTTCATGCTGGCGCTGCTGACCGGCGGCACCCTCGTCATCGCCGACGAGGAGTGCCGTACCGCCGGGGCGCCGCTCGTCGACCTGATCCACCGCGCCGGGATCAACCTGGCCGGACTGCCGCCCGCCGTCGTCTCCGGACTCCCCGAGGACAGCGAGCTGCCCGCCGGGCTGCGGCTCGCGGTCGCCGGGGAGGCGGTGCCCGCCGAGATCGTGGCGCGGTGGGCCGACCGGGTCCGCCTCCACAACGGCTACGGCCCGACCGAAGCCGTCGTCAGCTCCACCGTCTGCGGCCCCCTCACCGGCACCGGCCGCCCGCCCATCGGACGCCCCACGACCGCCCACCGCGTCTACGTCCTCGACCGCCATCTGCGGCCGGTGCCCGTCGGCGTCGTCGGTGAGCTGTACGTCGGCGCCGGACTGGCCCGCGGCTACCTCGCCCGGCCGGAGCTGACCGCGCAGCGGTTCGTCGCCGACCCGTTCGGGCCCGCCGGGGAGCGGATGTACCGCACCGGGGACCTGGTGCGCTGGCTGCCGGACGGTCAGCTCGACTACACCGGGCGCGCCGACGACCAGGTGCAGCTGCGCGGCTTCCGGGTGGAGCTGGGCGAGATCACCTCCGCGCTGCTGGCCCGCCCCGGCATCGACCAGGCCGCGGTGGTGCTCCGGGAGGACGAGGCGGGGGAGCGCCGGTTGGTCGCCTACGTGGTGGCCGCCGACCCGGCGGCCCTCACCGACCCGACGCTCGGCGCCGCCCTGCGCGACCAGCTCGCCGGGGTGCTGCCCGACTACATGGTGCCCTCGGCGGTCGTCGCGCTGGAGGCGCTGCCGCTCACCCCGCAGGGCAAGCTCGACCGCAAGGCCCTCCCGGCGCCCGATCTCGCCGGGGCGTCCCACGGCCGGGCGCCGCGTACGCCCGTCGAGGAGATCCTCTGCGGTCTCTTCGCCGACATCCTGTCCCTGCCGCACGTCTCCGTCGACGACGACTTCTTCGCGATCGGCGGGCACTCCCTGCTGGCGACCCGGCTGGTCAGCCGGGCCCGTTCGGCGCTGGGGGTGGAGCTGCCGATCCGGGCGCTGTTCGAGAGGCGGACGGTCACCGCGCTGGCCGCCGTGGTGGAGGCGGCGGCGCAGGCCAGACCGCCGCTGACGGTGGCGCCGCCCGGCGCCGAGCGGCCGCTCTCCTTCACCCAGCGGCGGCAGTGGTTCCTCAACCGCCGTGAGGAGCGCGCCGACGGCACCTACAACACCCCGATGGCCTTCCGGCTGACCGGCCGGCTGGACACCGCCGCCCTCCAGGCCGCCCTGACCGATGTCGTCGAACGGCACGAGGTGCTGCGCACCGTCCTGCCCGACACCGACGGCGTCCCCTCGCTCCGCGTCCTCGACGCGCGGACCGGCGGCCCGGTCCTCAAGGCCCGTACGGTCACCGAGGAGGGGCTGACCGAGGCGCTGGCCGCCGAGGCGGACCAGGGCTTCGACCTCACCCGGGAACCGCCGCTGCGCGCCCGGCTGCTCTCCACCGGCCCGGACGCCTGTGTGCTGCTGCTGGTCTTCCACCACATCGCGTTCGACGGCTGGTCGATCGTGCCGCTGCTGACCGACCTGTCCACCGCGTACCGGGCCCGGCAGGCGGGGCGCGCCCCGCGCTGGGCGCCGCTGCCGGTGCAGTACGCCGACTTCGCCCACTGGCAGCGGGAGCTGCTGGGCTCCGACGAGGATCCCGACAGCGTGGCCTCCCGGCAGCTCGCCTTCTGGCGCGACGCCCTCGCCGGGCTGCCCGAGGAGCTGGAGCTGCCCACCGACTTCCCGGCGCCGGAGGTGGCCGGGTCCGCCGGTGACACGGTGATGTTCGACGTGGAGCCCGAACTCCACCAGGCGCTGGTGGAGTTGGCGCGGAAGACCGGTACCACCGAGTTCATCGTCTTCCAGGCGGCCCTGTCCGCGCTGCTGACCCGGCTGGGCGCCGGGACCGACATCCCGCTGGGTGTCTCGGTGGCCGGGCGTACCGACGAGGCGCTCAACGATCTCGTCGGGATGTTCATCAACTCCCTGGTGCTGCGCGGCGACACCGGCGGCGACCCGACCTTCACGGAGCTGCTGGACCGGCTGCGGGAGACCGACCTCGCCGCCTACTCCCATCAGGACGTGCCGTTCGACCAGGTCGTGGACGCGCTGCGGCCCACCCGCTCGCTCTCCAAGCACCCGCTGTTCCAGGTGGTGCTGAGCGTGCAGAGCCACGGCGACCAGCCGCTGGCGCTGCCCGGGCTGACCGTCACCCCGCAGTACGTGCCCTCCGGCCGGGCCAAGCTCGACCTGGTCATGGAGCTGCTGCCGTGGCCGGGCGAGGGCGGGATGCGCGGGCTGTTCAACTTCAGCACCGACCTGTTCACCCGGGAGAGTGCCGAGCGGATGGTCGGCGGGTTCCGGCAGGTGCTGCGCGCGGTGGCCGCCGACCCCGACGTCCGGATCGGCGCCCTGGAGCTGCTGACCGGCGAGGAGCGGGAGCGGGCGCTCGCCGTGGGGCGCGGTCCGGTGCGGGAGACGGTGGCGGCGACGCTGCCGGAGCTGTTCGCCGCGCAGGTCGCCCGCACCCCGGACGCGCCCGCCGTCGGCACCGGCGCGCACGCCCTGACCTACGCCGCACTCGACGCCCGGGCCCAGCAGTTGGCGCGCCGTCTGCTCGCGGCGGGCGCGGGCCCCGAGAAGACCGTGGCCCTCGCGGTGCCGCGCGCCGCCGACCGGGCGGTCGCCGCCCTGGCGGTCCTCACGGCGGGCGCGGCGTACGTACCGGTCGCCGCCGACGAGGCGGCAGCCGGTGTCCGGGCGCTCTTCGCGGACGTCCGCCCGGTGTGCGTGCTGACCACCGCGGGGCTCGCGGGACGGCTGCGCAGCACCGGCGTACCCACCGTCGTCCTCGACGGTCCGGACGTCCGCGCGCTCGCCACGGAGCCCGTCACCGACGCCGAACGCGGCGGTCCGCTGCTGCCCGGCCACCCCGCGTATCTGCTCCGCACCGAGGACGCGGCGGGCCGCCCGCGCGGTCTGGTCGTCGAGCACGGGGCGGCCGCCGACCGGCTGACCTGGCTGCTGGAGTCCGGGGAGGCCACGGACACCGGGCTGTTCGGCCCGCTGCTGTCGGGCGCCGGTGCGCCGGGCGAGGAGCCGCTGCCCCGGGACTGGGCGACTCCGGCCACCCTCGCCCCGGACGCCCGCGCCCGGAACACCCGGGCGTACGTCCTGGACGCGTGGCTGGCGCCGGTGCCGCCGGGGGTGACCGGTGAGCTGTACCTCGCCGGACCGGGGCTGGCCCGTGGTTACGCGGGACGGCCCGGCGCCACCGCCGAGCGGTTCGTCGCCGACCCGTACGGTCCGGCGGGCTCCCGGCTGTACCGCACCGGTACCCGGGTGGCGTGGGACGCGGACGGGAACCTGCGGACCCCGGGCGCGCCCGCCGAGGCGGCGGAGCCCGCACCGGAGACCTCGGCGCCGGACGCCGCGGCGGTGGCCGACCCCGCCGAGGAGGCGCTCTGCGCGCTGGTGGCCGAGGTGTTGGGGGTGGAGTCGTTCCGCGCCGACGAGAACTTCTTCGAGGCGCGCGGCGCGAGCATGGACAGCATGAAGTCGCTGCGGCTGGTGAGCCTGGCGCGCAAGGCGGGACTGGACATCAAGATCGCCGATGTCTTCGTCCACCAGACCGTCCGCGGTCTGGCCGCCGCCCTCACCCCGCGCCCCGAGCCGGAGCCGGAGCCGCAGCCCGTCGCACCCGCGCCGGAACCCGCCGCCCCGGAGCCGTCCGCACCCGGCCCCCGGCACAGCACCCGGATCATGGCGGACGCCATCGAGGAGACCGGACGCGCGGGCGGCGCCGACCCGTTCGCCCCGCTGCTCGCCATCCGCACCGGCGGCAGCCGCCCGCCCGTCTTCTGCCTGCACAGCGGCGTCGGCTTCGCCCTCTCCTACCTGCCGCTCGTCCGCCATCTCGACGAGGCGTACCCGCTGTACGGCATCCAGGCGCCCTGCGTCGTGGGGGACGCGCCGCTGCCCGGCAGCGTCGAGGAGAGCGCCGCCGGCTACGTCCGCATGATCAAGGAGGTGCGCCCCGAGGGCCCCTACCACCTGCTCGGCTGGTCCCTCGGCGGACTCCTCGCCTACGAGGTCGCCGTCCAGCTGCGGCGTGCCGGGGACGAGGTCGGGCTGGTCGCCAACCTCGACGCGTACCCGCGCACCGGCGTCGCCGACGACCGCGACGAACAGCAGCTGCTCGCCTGGTTGCTGGAGGGCATCGGCCACCACCGCGACGAGTACGGCGACCGGGCGCTGACCGCCGCCGACGTCCTCGACGCGCTGCGCCGCGACGACAGCCCGATGGCCCGGATGGGCGAGGAGCGGATGCACCGCATGGTGCGGCTGATGATGCACCACCAGTCGCTCTCCACCCGCTACCGTCCCGCCGACCTCGACGTCCCGATGGACCTCTTCCTCGCCGCACACTCCGACTGGGGTGAGGCGGGCGCCGGGCAGGTGGACGACGCCCAGGTCAAGGACCGTTTGTGGACGCCGTACTTCAGCGGGGAGCTGCGGGTGCACCGGATCGGCTGCACCCACGACGACCTCCTCAACCCCGGTCCGCTCGCCGAACTGGGCCCGGTCGTCGCCGCCGCGCTGGAGCGCCACCACCGGGAGCGCGCATGAGCACCGTGGCCCACCCGGGCACCGGCCGCGGCTTCGCCGCCGGTGCCGTGCTCACCGAGGTCCTGGCGGTGGCCGGGCGGCGCCTGCACCATCTGCGGCGGGCGCCGGGCCGGGTCATCGGTGTGGCGCTCAGCCCGCTGGTGTCGATGGTGATGCTCGGCTACCTCTTCCGGGACGCCGTCCGGCTCCCGGCGGGCGGCGACTACGGCGAGTACGTCTTCGCCGGGGGCGCCGTGCAGGTCGCGCTGGCGTGCGTCGGACCGACCGCCGTCTCCGTCGCGATGGACGTCAAGGGCGGGCTCGTCGACCGCTTCCGGTCGCTGCCCATCAGCCGGTCCGCGGTGCTCTTCGGGCACACCCTCGCGGACCTGCTGGTGGGGCTCCTGGGACTGGCGGTCGTCACCGGCGCCGGACTGCTGCTCGGCTGGCGCCCCCGCACCGGCGCGCTCCCCACCCTCGCCGCCTTCGGTCTCATCGCCCTCTTCGTCTACGTGATGCTCTGGGTCGGTGTGCTGCTGGCGATGGTGCTGCGGACGGTGGAGACCATCAGCGTCGTCACGCCGTTCATCGTCGTGGTCCTGCCGTTCCTGTCCAACGCCTTCCTCGCCCCGCAGGCGATGCCCGGCCCGATCCGCCCGCTCGCGGAGTGGAACCCGGTCAGCGCCGTCATCACCGCCTGCCGCGACCTGTGGGGCAATCCGGCGGCGCCCGGCAGCGGGTTCCCCGCCGAACACCCGGTGACGGTCGCCGCCGTGACGCTCGGTGTGCTCTTCGCCGTCTGCTCCGCCCTCAGCCTTCGCCGCTACCGCACCGCGGGCACCTGACCCGCCTGGAGGAAACCGCCATGACCCAGTCCCCGCCGCAGGAGGCCACCGCACCGCCCCCGCTGGAGAGCTACGACCTCACCGACCCGCAGACGTTCCGGGACACCGACCCGCAGGCCCTGTGGCGGCGGTTCCGTACCGAGAGCCCCGTCCACCGGCACCCGGCGACCACCCCGGTCCCCGGCTTCTGGGTGATCTCCACCTACGCCGATGTGGTCGCCCTCTACCGCGACAACAAGCGGTTCACCTCGGAGCAGGGCAACGTCCTGGCGACCCTGCTCCAGGGCGGCGACTCCGCGTCCCGCAAGATGCTCGCCGTCACCGACGGGCCGCGCCACCGCGACATCCGCAACCTGATGCTCAAGTCCTTCGCGCCGCGGGTGCTGGAGCCCGTCGTCGCCGGGGTCCACCGCCGCACCCGGGAGCTGGTCGCCACCGCGCTGGACCGCGGCGCGCTGGACTTCGTCACCGATGTCGCCGACCACATCCCGATCAACACCATCGGCGATCTGATGGACGTGCCCGCCGCCGACCGCGAACAGCTCGTCGAGTGGAACACCCGCACCCTGTCCCGGCACAGCTCCGAGGACAGCGAGTTCGAGGAGGTGATGGCCCGCAACGAGATCCTGCTGTACTTCTCCGAACTCGCCGCCGAGCGCCGCCGCCACCCCGGCGACGACGTCATCAGCGCGCTGGCCACCGCCACCGTCGACGGGGCGCCGCTCTCGGACGAGGAGGTCGTCTTCAACTGCTACAGCCTCATCCTCGGCGGCGACGAGTCCAGCCGGATGTCGTCCATCGGCGGGCTCATCGCCTTCGCCCGCCACCCGGAGCAGTGGCGCCGCCTCAAGGACGGCGAGGTCGACGTCGCCACCGCCACCGAGGAGGTGCTGCGCTGGACCACCCCCGCGATGCACTTCGGACGCCGCGCGCTGGTCGACGTCCCGCTGCGGGACCAGGTGATCCGCGCCGGGGACGTGGTGACCCTGTGGAACAGCTCCGCCAACTTCGACGAGGACGCCTTCGCGGACCCGTACCGCTTCGACATCGGCCGGACGCCCAACAAACACGTCGCCTTCGGCCACGGGCCGCACTTCTGCCTGGGGTCGTTCCTGGGCCGGGTCCATGTCAACGCGATGATCGACGCGCTCCGCACCCAGGTCCGTGACATCGAGCTGCTGGGCCCGCCGGAGCGGCTGTACTCCAACTTCGTCGACGGCTACACCGGTCTGCCGGTGTCGCTGACCGCGGAACCCGCGGCGGCGGGGAAGGTGACGGCCTGACATGCGGGAGGAACGGCGAACGTCGGGCGGCACCACCCTGGCCGTCCTGCACACCGGCGGCCCCGTGACGGGCCCGGACGCCGTGGCGCCGGAGGGGGTACGCCGCCGGGTCGACGAGCTGCTGACCGAGTGCGGCGCGGTGCTGCTGCGCGGTCCCGGGGTGGCGGACGCCGACGCGTTCCACCGCGCCGTCACCGCCTTCGGCGACCCGCTGATCGACAGCTACCGCGGCGGCAACACCCCGCGGATGACGGTCTCCGACGGGGTGTTCACCTCCACCGAGTACCCGGCGCGCTTCGACATCTCGCTCCACAACGAGATGTCCTACGCCCACCGGTGGCCCGGCCGGCTCTTCTTCTGCTGCCTCCAGGCGCCCCGGACGGGCGGCGCCACCCCGGTCTGCGACGGCCACGCCCTGCTGGCCGACCTCGACCCGGCGGTCCGCGCGCGCTTCGCCTCCGGCGTCGTCTACCGCCAGCATCTGCACGGCGGACTGGGGCTCGGCAAGTCCTGGCAGGACACCTTCGAGACGGACGACCGGTCGGCGGTGGAGGAGTTCCTGGCGGCGTCCGAGGCGGAACACCGGTGGACCGCCGACGGCGGCCTACGCGTCAGCCAGCACCGCCCCGCCCTCCGCACCAACCCGCTGACCGGCCGCGACGTCTGGTTCAACCAGGCCGAGCAGTGGCACCCCTCCAACCTGCCGGGCGACGAGGGCGAGGCGCTGCTGTCGCTCATCGGCGACGTCGACGACCTCCCGCACTGGGTGACCTACGGGGACGGCACCCCCATCCCGGAGTCCGACCTCGCCGCGGTCCGCACCGCCGCCACCCGCAACCGCCTGGTCGAGCCCTGGCAGCCCGGCGACATCATGATCGTCGCCAACATGTCGGTCCTGCACGGCCGCGAGGCGTACACGGGCTCCCGCCGGGTCGTGGTCTCGATGACGTGAGGACACGGCGAACGACGGGCGGTTGTCCCGTCCGCGCGGAAGCCCCGTCCGTCCCTCCGGACCGGAGGGACGGACGGGGCTTCCGCGGTGCGGTCACCGCACCCGCCGCCTCACCCCCGCGACGCGAAGACCGTGTAGCGCCCCGAGGTCACCAGGTCGTCGTCGAGCGGGGTGGTCAGGGTGAAGCCGCGGCGGCGTAGTTCGGTGGTGAGGGTGGGGAGGCGGCCCTCGGTGGTGGTGCCCGGTTCGTCGTGGATCTCCAGGGCGATGCGGTGGATCAGCGGCCAGTGCGCCTCGTCCACCCCGCGCAGCACCTCCGCCTCGGCCCGCTGGACGTCGATCTTCAGCATGTCGACGCGGTCCACACCCGCCTCGGTGAGGACGTCCGAGAGCCGCCGGGTCCGGCACACGTAGGGGACCTCCCGGAAGCGGAAGTCCAGCATCTCGTCCAGCAGCTCGGTGTCCTCGCCGAGCCCGGCGGTGTCCGGGGCGGCCAGCACCCGGCGGCGGATGAAGTCCCGGTCGGTGCCGGTCGCGGCGAGCGTGGCCCGGGCGGACATCGTGGTGTAGCCCGGGTAGTAGGTGAACTCCACCTCGCCATCGGTGTCCGACAGCGCGCAGGGGTACAGCGTGGCCGGGACGCCGTACGCCGCCGTGTTCTCCGCCAGCTTCTCGAAGACCGGCGGGAGCGGTTCGAAGGCGTGGACGGTGGCGCGCGGGCACTCCGCGTGGACGAAGAGCGAGTAGAGGCCGATGTTCGCCCCCACGTCGAAGACGACGGCGTCCGGCGGCAGCGTCATCCCGTCGGGGAGGTAGGCGCGGCGGACGAAGATCTCCTCGTGGAGGAAGGCGGTCTCGTGGGCGTTGACACCGGCGATCCGGCTCGGGTCGATGTCCATGCGGACTCCTACGGTTCGCGGGCACGGGCGCCCACCAGGCTGCCGCACGGTGCTGACGCCCCGCTGACGGGCGTCACCGCCGCCACCTGGGATTTTCGGCGGATGCTTAAGGAGCTGTCCGGGCCCCGCGGCGCTTCCTAGGGTGTGGCCGAAAGCCCCGTCGTCCGCCCGCGGGCGGGGCTCCGCGGTCGCGTTCCGTGGCCGCTCGCATCCCGCGGTCCGGTCCGGGCGAACCGAGGAGTCGGAGAGACACGATGAGCGTTCTCGACGAGATCGTCGAAGGGGTACGGGCCGATCTGGCGGTGCGCCGCAAGCGGGTGCCCGAGGCGGTGCTGCGGGAGCGGGCGGCAGCCGCCGGGCCCCCGGTGGACTGTGTGGAACTGCTCCGCGCGGGGCCCGGCCCGGCGTTGATCGCCGAGGTGAAGCGGGCCAGCCCGTCCAAGGGCGCGCTGGCCCGGATCGGCGCCCCCGCGGACCTCGCCGCCGAGTACACCGCCGGGGGCGCCGCCGCCGTCAGCGTGCTGACCGAACAGCGGTGCTTCGGCGGCTCGTTGGACGATCTGGACGCGGTCCGCGCCAGGGTCACCGCCCCCGTGCTGCGCAAGGACTTCGTGGTCGGCGCGTACCAGCTGTGGGAGGCGCGGGCGCACGGCGCGGATCTGGCGCTGCTGATGGTGTCGGTGCTGGCACAGCCGCTGCTGGCGGACCTGGTGGCGCTGGCCACCGAGATCGGGCTGACGCCGCTGGTGGAGGCGCACGACGAGGCGGAGGCGGAGCGGGCGGTGGCCGCCGGGGCGCGGGTGGTCGGCATCAACGCGCGCAATCTGCGGACGCTGGAGGTGCACCGCCAGACCTTCGCGCGGGTGGCGCCGCACCTGCCGGACGGGATCGTGAAGGTCGCGGAGTCCGGGGTGCGCGGCCCGTTCGACGTCGCCGGATACGCGACGTCCGGCGCCGACGCGGTCCTGGTCGGGGAGGCGCTGGTGCGCAGCCCCGACCCGCGGGCCACGGTCGCGGCGTTCCTGGCGGCGAGCCGACCGGCGGTGGTGGGCGGCTGACGGCACGCGGACGGGCGCGGGGCGGCGCGGACGGGCCGCCCCGCGCTCACGCCGCGCGCACCCCCTCGGCCCGCTTCGTGGACACGGCCGCCCACCGCTCCAGCACAGCCGCCGCCGCCCCCGTGTCGACGGCGGCGGCGGCGCGCTCGACCCCGGCGGCCAGCCGCTCCGTGACGGACCGGTGGCCGCCCGGCCCGTCCGGACCGTCGAGCACCGCCAGGCCCGCCGCCGCCGACAGCAGCACCGCGTCCCGCACCGGACCGCGCGCACCGGCGAACACCTCGCGCGCCACCCGGGCGTTGTGCGCCCGCCCGCCGCCCCGCAGGGCATCCGCGGGGGCGAGGGGAATGCCCAGCTCACGCGGGTCGAACACCTCCCGGCGCACCGTCCCGCCGTGGACCGACCAGACCGTGGAGGTCGTCGTGACCGTCAGCTCGTCCATCCCGTCGTCGCCCCGGAACACCAGCGCCGGTACGTCGCGGCGCGCCAGCACCCCGGCCAGCAGCGGCGCCAGCCGGGCATCGGCCACCCCCAGCGCCAGCGCCGCCCGCGGCGCCGGGTTGAGCAGCGGGCCCAGCGCGTTGAAGACCGTCCGCACCCCCAACTCCCGGCGCGGACCGGCCGCGTGCCGCATCGCCGGATGGAAGGCGGGGGCGAAGCAGAACGTGATGCCCGCCTCCGCCGCGACCTCCGCCACCTCGTCCGGCGGCAGCGTCAGCGCCACCCCCAACTCCTCCAGCACATCGGCCGATCCGCACGCCGACGACGCGGCCCGGTTGCCGTGCTTGACCACCCGGGCACCGGCGCCCGCCGCCACCACGGCGGACATGGTGGAGACGTTGACGCTGTGCGAGCCGTCGCCGCCGGTCCCGACGATGTCCACCACCGGCCCGGGCACGTCGAGCGGGACGGCGTGCCGCCGCGCGGACCGCACCAGCCCCTCGATCTCCTCGACCGTCTCGCCCTTGGCGCGCAGCGCCACCAGCAGCCCGGCCAGCCGCACCGGACCGGCCGCACCCGACATCACCGCGTCCATCGCCCGTTCCGTCTCCGCGGCCGGCAGATTCCGGCCGTCCAGAAGGGCGTTCAGCATTTCCGACCAGTGGGGACCATGAGGCTCGGCGGTCACGGAATTCTCCTCGGACGACACCTGAGATCTGTCTCCGGAAGGTCACCGGAGAACTCTTCCCCGGCAGTCTCCGAAAACAGCGCGCACCCGCACCAGACCACTCACCGTACGGAAAGACGGTCCACTCGGAGGGAAGCAGCATGGCGCTGCACATGGCGGTGGAGATCACCAAGAATTCCGGTGTCTCACTGACCGCGCAGATCCAGAGTTACCTCAGAAAAGAGATCTCCGGCGGAATTCTCCACCCCGGAACCTGGCTGCCGTCCAGCCGCCGCCTCGCCCACGACCTCGACGTCTCCCGCAGCGTCGTCGTGGAGGCGTACGGCCAACTCGTCGCCGAAGGCTATCTGGAGGCCACCCAGGGCGCCGGGACCCGCGTCGTCGACCACCTCGACACCGCGCCGCCCGTCGTCCCGGCGCTGCTGGACGAGGGCCATGTGCCCGCCGTCCGCTGGGACCTGCGCACCGGTGGCCGCAATCTGCCGGTCTTCCCCCGTCGCGAATGGCTCGCCTGCTACCAGCGGGTGCTGCAGACGGCGACCCCCGCCGACCACGACTACCCGCCGCTCGCCGGGACCCCGCGGCTGCGCACCGAACTCGCCCGCTACCTGGGCCGGGCCAGGGGCGTACGGACCGACGCCGGGCGCCTCGTGGTCACCTCCGGGTTCGCCCAGGCGCTGGGGCTGCTCTGCGCGGTGCTGCGGCAGGACGGCGGCGGTCGGCTCGGCATCGAGGACCCGGGCCACCCCCGGCAGCGGCAGTTCGTCCGGGAGAGCGGGGTGCGGCCGGTGCCGGTGCCCGTCGACGACGAGGGCATCGACGTCGACGCGCTCGCCGCGTCCGGGGTGCGCGCGGTGCTGGTCACCCCGGCGCACCAGTTCCCCACCGGCGTCGTCCTCTCGCCCCGCCGCCGGGCGGCGCTGGTCCGCTGGGCGCGGGACGTCGACGGGCTGATCGTCGAGGACGACTACAACGGCGGTCTCTGGTACGCCCGCGACCCGCGCCCGCTCGCCCTCCAGCGGCTCGCCCCCGACCACGTCGTGCACGCCGGGACGGTCAGCAAGAGCCTGGCGCCGGGGCTGCGGCTGGGCTGGCTCGCGGCCCCCGCCGAACTGCGGGACCGGCTGCTGCGGGTCCGCGCCCGGCACGATCTGGGCACCGAGAGCCTCACCCAGCTGACCTTCGCCGAACTCCTCGCCGGTGGCCTCTTCGACCGCCATCTGCGCCGCCTCAACGCCCGCTGCCGCGACCGCCGGGACGCCCTGGAGGAGGCGGTCCGCCGCCATCTGCCGGGCGCCGCGGTCATCGGCCCGCCGGCCGGTCTGCACGCCTACGTCCGGCTGCCGCGGCACACCGACGAGGCGGCGCTGGTGGCGCGGGCGCTGGACCGCTCGGTGATGGTGCGCGGCGGCGCCGCCTACCACGTCCGCCCGCGCCACCAGGAACCCGCGCTGGTGGTGGGCCACGCCCATCTGCCACGGTCCGGGGTGACGGAGGCGATCCGGGCGCTGGCCACCTAGGCGAGCGGGCGGGAGCGGGCGGGAGCGGGGGCGGGCGGTGCGCACCGCCGGTGGCGTGCGTCCGGGCCGGGGCCGGTGGCGCCGTGCGCTTGGGCCGGGCCCGGTGGTGGCGTGCGCTCGGCCCCGGCCCCCCGTCACCGGGCCGGTGCGCCGCCGGACGCTGCCCGGACCGCCGGGTCCGCCGGGTCCGCCGGGTCCGCCCGGGCCAGGAAGTTCGCCATCATCGTCAGCCCGCCGCTGGTCATGATCGACTCCGGGTGGAACTGCACGCCCTCGATCGGGAGGGTGCGGTGGCGCAGTCCCATCACATAGCCGTGGTCGGCGGCGACCGCCGTGGTGACCAGCGGCTCCGGCAGCGGCTCGGCCACCACCAGGGAGTGGTAGCGGGTGGCCTCCAGGGAGTGGCCCAACCCGGCGAACAGGCCCGCCCCGTCGTGCCGCACCGTGCTGGTCCGCCCGTGCATCACCTGCTCGGCGACGGCCACCCGCCCGCCGAACGCCAACGCGATGGCCTGGTGCCCCAGACAGACCCCGAGCAGCGGCACCCGCCCGGCGAACCGGTGCACCAGCTCCACATGGCCGGACGCCGCCGGATGCCCGGGACCCGGCCCGAGGATCACCGCGTCCGGACCGGACGCCGCCAGTTCGTCGGGGGAGCGGGTGAGCGAGCGCACCACCTCGGTCCGCCCGCCCAGCGTCCGTACGTACTGGTCGATGATGTGGACGAAGCTGTCGTACGCGTCGACCAGCAACACCGTCGGCGGGCGCTCCCCGAACGGCGCGCGACCGCCCCGCGCCGCCGCCACCGCCACCGGCGCCCCGCCGTTCCGCATCTCGTCCCCCGTGCCCCGCATACCGCGTCCCTCCGCCGTCCCGGGCGCCCGCCGCGCCCCCTCCGTGCCGCTCACGGCAGCAACTCCTCGCCGGTCAGCGCCCAGTGGGCGGCGCCCATCTTCAACAGCGTCTCCCGCCACTCCGCCTCCGGATCCGACTGGGCGACCATGCCCGCCGAACTCTGCGTCGAGTACGTCGTCCCGTCGTACTCGACGGTGCGGATGCAGAGCGCGAACTCGCTCCACCCGCGGACGTCCACCAGCCCGACGGCGCCCGCGTAACTGCCGCGCCGCTCCCGCTCCAGACCGTCGATGATCTCCATGGCGCGGACCTTCGGCGCGCCCGTCATCGTCCCGGCGGGGAACGTCGCCCGCACCGCGTCCCACGTCGAGACGGACTCCGCCAGCCGCCCGGAGACCGTCGAGACCAGGTGGAAGACGTGCGAGTAGCGCTCCACCGCCATCAGCCGGTCCACCGGCTGCGTACTTGGGCGGCTCACCCGCCCGATGTCGTTGCGGCACAGGTCGACGAGCATGACGTGCTCGGCGCGCTCCTTGGTGCTCTCCCGCATCTCCTTGACCCGGAGCCGGTTCTCCTCCTCGTCCGCCCCGCGCCGCGCCGTCCCCGCGATCGGCCGCATCACGATCCCGTCGCCCTCGATCCGGAAGAACAGTTCCGGACTGGCGCCGATCAGCGTCCGGCCCGCCCGCGGCATCAGATACATGTACGGCGAGGGGTTACGGGCCCGCAGCCGCCGGTAGACGTCGAGCGGCGTCAGCTCCGTCACCACGTCCAGCCGGTGGCCGATCTGGATCTGGTAGACGTCACCGACCCGGATGTGCTCCAGGCACCGCCGCGCCCAGCCCAGGAACGTCTCCCGGCTGACGCTGTCGGTCACCGACCGCGGCACCGGCGCGGCGGGCACCGCCACCCCGCCCGGCGGCGCCACCGCCTCGGCGACCGCCGCCGTGACCGCCTCCCCGCCGCCCGCCCGCCGCGCCGGGAACGCCGCGCTCTCCGCCCGCAGCAACTGCACCTCGCCGCTGGTCAGGTCGTACCAGACGGTGTCCCGGAAGAGCGTCAGCGTCACGTCGGGGCCGCCCGGCGCCGCGCCACGGTCCGGCAGCGCCTCCATGTGCCACACCGCCTCGTACGCGAGCGAGGTGAGGAACCCGAACGCGAAGCGGTGCGCGGGGACATCCGTCGTGACCGCGAAGCGGGACTGCGCCCGGGCGGCCAGCTCCCACACCTGATCGCCGCCGGTGAGCCGGAACCGGTGCCCCGGACCGCCGCCGGGCGGCTCCGCCACCAGCCCCGTCCCCCGCGCCGCCCCGAGCAACTGCCCGAGCACACCCGGCACCCCGTCGATCTCGACATGCCCGGCGTACACCCGGATCTCCGCCAGCCGCCCGTGGCCGACGGCGGCCCACCGGCGGTCCGGCTCCGCGCCGTCCGCGCTCTCGAAGAGGAACACGTCCTCGTGGCCGTGGACCGCACGCAGCCGTTCGTACATTCCGAAGGAATCGTGCGGAGGTAATCCGGTCGCGGTGACCCGCACCGCGAGCTGTTCCGCCTGCGTCATAGGAACTCCCCGTCGCCTCGCGCGGCGCCCGGAAAGGCGTCGCGGAATGGCAGGAAAACAGCGGCGACCGGGAGCGTGCCAGACCAATCGGCGCCGCCTCGTACGGACCACCGCCGATATCCCTTGACCCTCCATTCCCGCTTCGCTGAGCTGAGTTCCGGCAATTCCGGCCGGGAGCCGGAACGGAAGAGGGGGAACGACGATGACGCATGCGCCCGCGGAGAACTGGCGCACCCACAGCGCCGCCCAGCAACCGCAGTGGACGGACGGCGCCGCGCTGCACGAGGTCACCCGGTGGCTGTCCGCCGCGCCACCGCTGGTCTTCGCCGCCGAATGCGACCAGCTGCGCCACCGGATGGCCGCGGTCGCCCGCGGGGAGGCGGTCCTCCTCCAGGGCGGCAACTGCGCCGAGACCTTCGCCGACATGGGCGCGGACACCGTCCGCGGCACCCTGCGCACCCTGCTCCAGATGGCCGTCGTCCTGACCCACGGCACCGCCCTGCCGGTCGTCAAGATCGGCCGGATGGCGGGCCAGTACGCCAAACCGCGCTCCTCGCCCGTCGAACGGCGCGGCACCGACGCACTCCCCTCCTACCGCGGCGACGCCGTCAACGGCATGGAGTTCACCGCCGCCGCCCGGCGCCCCGACCCGTGGCGGATGCGGCGCATGTACGAGAGCTCCGCGATGACGCTCAACCTCGTCCGCGCCCTGACCACCGGCGGCTTCGGCGACCTGCGCCAACTCCACGCCTGGAACCAGGGCTTCGTCGCCGGGTCACCCGCCGGGAAGCGGTACGAACGGCTCGCGGACGAGATCGACCGCAGCCTCGCCTTCATGCAGGCGTGCGGCGTCGACTCCGGCAGCCTGGACACCGCCGAGTTCTTCGTCGGCCACGAGGGGCTGCTGCTCGACTACGAGTCCGCCCTCACCCGCGCCGAACCGGGCACCGACCGCACCTACGCCACCAGCGGCCATCTGCTGTGGATCGGCGAGCGGACCCGGGCGCTCGACGGCGCCCACGTCGCGTACTTCTCGCGGGTGCACAACCCGATAGCCGTCAAACTCGGCCCGACCACCACCCCCGACGAGGTGCTGGGCCTCCTCGACCGGCTCGACCCGCGGCGCGAGCCGGGGCGCCTCACCTTCGTCGTACGCGCGGGCGCCGACCGGGTGCGCGAGGTGCTGCCGGTCCTCGTCGAGAAGGTCACCGCGGAGGGTGCCCAGGTCTGCTGGGTCAGCGACCCGATGCACGGCAACACCGTCACCGCGCCCAGCGGCCACAAGACCCGCCGCTTCGACACCGTCCTGGACGAGCTGCGCGGCTTCGTGGAGGTCCACCGGGCGCTCGGCACCCACCCCGGCGGTGTGCACGTCGAGCTGACCGGCGACGATGTCACCGAATGCCTCGGCGGCGGCGACGCGGTGCTGCCGGAGAACCTCCACCACCGCTACGAGACGGCGTGCGACCCCCGGCTGAACCGCACCCAGTCGCTCGATCTGGCCTTCCTGCTCGCCGAGATGTACCGCGACGCCGGTGCCACCGCGGGTCAGCGGTCGGCGGGCGCCTCGTCGAGCAGCGCGAAGGGCGGCGCGTCCGCGAGGTAGAAGTGGTCGCCGCACACCGTCCGGAACCGGAACGGCCCCCGGGTCTCCGCCCGCCACGCGGCGGCGTCCGCCCGGCTCACCCGGGGGTCGCGGTCCCCGACGACGGCGGTCACCGGGCACCGCAACGTCCCACCGGGACGCGGCCCGTACGCCGCCAGCATCCGGAAGTCCGCGCCGATGTACGGCATGACCAGCTCCACGAACGCCGGGTTCGCCAGCAACTCCGCGTCCGTGCCGCCCAGTTCCACGAGGGTGCGGGTGACCGCCGCGTCGTCCCAGGTGACGGCGGTGTCCGGGTCCGGTCGCAGCAGATGCGGCGCCCGCGCCCCCGACACGACGAGATGCGCCACCGCACCCGGGTCGCCGCCGTCCTCCTCCAGCGCGCGGGCCACCTCGTAGGCGACGACCGCGCCCATGCTGTGCCCGAAGAGCACCGTCGGGCGGCCGTCCCGCCACGGACGGAGCGCCGCGGCGACGGCACCGGCCATCGCGGTGAGGTCCGTGGCGACCGGTTCGGCGATCCGCTCGGCCCGCCCCGGGTAGCACACGGTGTGCACCTCGAACCCGGGGAGCGCCTTCGCCCAGCCACGGAAGAAATACGGCGAGCCGCCCGCGTGCGGGAAGCAGACCAGCCGCCGCCCGGCGAACGGCCGCGGCTCCGCGCACTGTGTCCACATCGTCGGCCCCCAAGCGCCCGTGTCGTCCTGTCGGCTCCACGATCCCGGCGGGGACTGACACACCGCTGACAGCCCCCGCCGCCCCCGGTGGCCCGGCGCCGCGGCGGCGGGTCCGTCCGCCGTTGTCAGTGGTGCTTGGTAGAACGGGCGTCGAACACCGTGCGGCCGGCTCCGACGGTCGCCGTCTCGACGCCAGGGGTGGGGAACATGACGATTTCACGGCATCTGGAGCACTTCCACGGGCTGCCCGTGCACGACTTCGGGGAGCCCGGCGAGGGGCGGGAGCTGCCGGACGCGGCGGCGGTGGCGTGGCGGCTCGCCGTCGAGGAGTGGGACGCGGAGGAGAGCTGGCCGCAGCTGTTCGCCCGCTTCGCCGCCACGGTCGACCTGCCGCGGGTGCGGGCGCTGATCGTCGGCACCTGGGGCGAGTCGTTCGAGAACGGCCCCGGGCCGGTCCGGGAGGCGCTGTTGGCGGAGCGGGAGCGGCTGAGCGGGCTGCGGGCGCTGTTCCTGGGCGACATCACCTTCGAGGAGTGCGAGATCTCCTGGATCGTCCAGGAGGACGCCACCGCGCTGCTGACGGCGTTCCCCGCCCTGGAGGAGTTCGGCGTCCGCGGCGGCACGTCCCTGGAGTTCCCCGCCGTCACCCACCCGGCGCTGCGGCGGCTGACGATCGAGACCGGCGGGGTGGACGCCGCGGTGGTGCGCGGTGTCGCCGCGAGCGAGCTGCCCGCCCTGGAGCACCTCGACCTCTGGCTCGGCTCGTCCTGGTACGGCGCCGACACCACCGTCGAGGACCTCGGCCCGTTCCTGGACGGCAGCCGCTGGCCCCGGCTGACCCATCTGGCGCTGCGCAACAGCGAGATCCAGGACGACATCGCCGCCGCCCTGGCCACCGCCCCGGTCGTCGCCCGGCTGCACACCCTGGACCTCTCCATGGGCACGCTGGGCGACGCGGGCGCCACCGCGCTGCTGGCCGGTCAGCCGCTGACCCACCTCACCCGCCTCGACCTGCACCACCACTACCTCACCGAGGAGGTGCAGGAGCGGTTGCGCACGGCCCTGACGCCCGCCGGGGTCGAGGTCGACCTCGGCGAGCCGGAGACCGCCGACGAGGACGGGGACCGGTACGTGGCGGTCGCGGAGTGAGCACGCCCGAGCCCGCGCCGCCCGGGCCCGCGCCGCACACGGAGTCCGGGGCTGCGGGGGAGGCCGGGGCGGCCCCCGCGGCCTCCGGCGCCCCCGGCCCCCGCTTCGCGGTCGTCGGGAATCCGGAGAACCGCCGGGTCACGCTCTTCGCCGCGGCGGTGCGGGCGGCCGGGCTGCCCGCACCGCGTGTGGTGCCCTGGCGCACCGTCCTGCGGGACGGCGGCGCCCGCTTCGCCGCGCACGAGACCGTACGGATCGACTCCCCCGGGGAGAACGCCGAGGTCGACGCCGCGCTGCGGGGCCCCGGCGATCCGGCCCGCGTCGTCGGCACCGCCCGCTGGTACGCCGGGCTGCTCACCGCCGTCCGCACCCTCTCCGGTGGCCGCCGCCTCGACGACCCCGAGGAGCTGGCGGTCCTCTTCGACAAACGCCGCTGCCACGGTGTGCTGGACGGCGCGGGCGTACGGGTCCCGCCGTCGCCGACCTCCGGCGTCACCGACCGGGCGCGGAGCTGGCCGGAGGTGCGCGCACTGCTGCGGGAGCACGGGCTGCCGCGGGTCTTCGTCAAGCCCGCGCACGGCTCGTCGGCCTCCGGTGTGCTCGCCCTGGAGACCGCCGGGCCCGGCCGCGTCCGCGCCACCACCTCCGTCGCCCGGGCCGCGGACGGCACCCTCGTCAACTCCCTCCGGGTGCGCACCTACACCGACGAACGCGAGATCGCCGCGCTCGTCGACACCCTCGCGCCGGACGGGCTGCACCTCGAACGCTGGCTGCCCAAGGCGTCCCTGGGCGGGCGCGTCGCCGATCTGCGGGTCGTGGTGACCGGCGGCCGGGCCACCCACGCGGTGGTGCGCACCGGCCGGGTGCCGATGACCAACCTCCACCTCGGCGGCGCCCGGGGCGCGTTGGCCGAGGTGACGGAGGCGGCCGGACCGCGCCGCTGGGCCGAGGCGCTGGAGCTGTGCGAGCGCGCCGCCGCCTGCTTCCCCCGCACCCACTGCGTCGGCGTCGACCTGCTGCCCGCCGCCGGCTGGCGCCGCTTCGCCGTCGGCGAGGTCAACGCCTTCGGCGACCTCCTCCCGCGCCTGACCGGCCTGCCCGGCAGCGGCGCCGAGGGCCTGGACACCTACGCGGCACAGATCGCCGCCCTGGCGAAGAGAACGGACGGGATACCCCATGCGGCTGCCTGAGCCCGCCGAAGACACCGAGCGGACGGGGGAGCCCGGCCCGCTCGGTGCGCCGACGCCGCCCGCCGGGGCCGCGCCTCCCGCGCCCGACCCCGACATGAACGCCGTCGTGGGCCGGGACGACCTGCTGTTCGTCACGCTCGACACCCTGCGGTACGACGTCGCCGCCGAACTGGCCGCCGCGGGCCGTATCCCGCACCTCGCGCGCCACCTGCCGGGCGGCCGCTGGGAGCGGCGGCACGCCCCGGGGAGCTTCACCTACGCCTCTCACCAGGCGATGTTCGCCGGTTTCCTGCCGACCCCGGCGGCGCCCGGCCCGCACCCCCGGCTCTTCGCCGCGCGCTTCGCGGGCAGCGAGACCACCGCCGGGCGCACCTGGGTGTTCGACACCCCCGACCTGGTCGGCGGGTTGGCCGCCGCCGGGTACCGCACGGTCTGCATCGGCGGCGTCGGCTTCTTCAACAAGCAGGCGGCGCTGGGCTCCGTGCTGCCGTCGCTGTTCCAGGAGAGCCACTGGGAGCCGGAGTTCTCGGTGGCCGCACCGGACTCCTTCGCGGCGCAGGTCACCCGCGCCGAGGAGGTCGTCGCCGCCCTGGACCCGGCGCGGCGCCTCTTCCTCTTCGTCAACGTCTCCGCGCTCCACCAGCCCAACTGGTGCCATCTGCCCGGCGCCACCCGCGAGGCGGGCGACACCCGCGCCAGCCACGCCGCGGCGCTGGAGTACGTCGACCGCCACATCGGCCGCCTCTTCGCCGCGATGAGCAGCCGCCGCCGCTGCTTCGCCGTCGTCTGCTCCGACCACGGCACCACCTACGGCGACGACGGCTACACCGGCCACCGCCTCGGCCACGAGGCCGTCTGGACCGTCCCGTACGCCCACTTCTTCCTCGACGAGGCCGCACGATGACCGCCGCACCCCCGCCCACCGCCCCGCGGACGACCGCCCCGGCCCCGGCCCCGGGCGCGCCGGAGACTGCCGCCGCCCCGGCCCCGCCGGAGACCGCCGCCCCGGCCACGCCCACGCCGGACGTCACCGCCCCCCGCCCGTACACCGGTTACGTCTACGCCTACCCGCACAAGACGGCGTACCGGCCGCTGGTGCCCCGGCCCGCGCTGCGGGAGCTGTGGGCGGGCGAGCCCAAGGACGCCCTCTCGCTCTACCTGCACGTCCCGTTCTGCGAGGTGCGCTGCGGCTTCTGCAACCTCTTCACCCGCATCGGCGCCCCGGGCGACCTCGCCACCCGCTATCTCGACGCGCTCGACCGCCAGGCCACGGCCGTCCGGGAGGCGCTCGGCGACGACGGGCCGGTGCGGTTCGCCGCGGCGGCGTTCGGCGGCGGCACCCCCACCTATCTCGACGCCGACGAACTGGTCCGGCTCTGCGACATCGCCGAGCGGCGGATGGGCGCCGACCTGCGCGCCGTCCCCCTCTCCGTCGAGACCTCCCCGGGCACCGCCACCGCCGACCGGCTGGCCGTCCTCGCCGAGCGCGGCGCCACCCGCGTCAGCATCGGCGTACAGAGCTTCGTCGACGCCGAGGCCCGCTCCGCCGTCCGCCCGCAGCGCCGCGCCGACGTCGAAGCCGCCCTCGGCCGCATCCGCGACGCCCGGATACCGGTCCTCAACATCGACCTCATCTACGGCATCGACGGCCAGACCCCGGCCACCTGGCGCACCTCCCTGGACGCCGCCCTCGCCTGGCGGCCCGAGGAGCTGTACCTCTACCCGCTCTACGTCCGCCCGCTCACCGCCCTCGGCGCCCCGGGCCGGACCCCGGACACCACCGGCGACGCCGCCTGGGACGCCCAGCGCCTCGCCCGCTACCGCCAGGGCCGCGACCATCTGCTGGCGCACGGCTACGAGCAGGTGTCGATGCGGATGTTCCGCCGCCCCGGCGCCCCCGCGCAGGGCCCCGACGACCACGCCTGCCAGACCGACGGCATGATCGGCCTGGGCTGCGGCGCCCGCTCGTACACCTCCCGGCTGCACTACTCCTTCGACTACGCCGTCGGTATGCGCGAGGTCCGCGGCATCATCGACGCGTACACCGCCACCGAGGACTTCACCCGCGCCGAGGTCGGCCGGTACGTCGTGGGCGACGAGGCCCGCCGCCGGCACCTCCTCCAGTCGGTGCTCCAGGCCGCCGGTATGCCGCTCGACGACTACCGCGCCCGCTTCGGCAGCCACCCGGCCGACGACTTCCCCGCCGAGCTGGCCGCGTTCACCGCCCGCGGCTGGCTGACGGAGCGCGGCGGTCTGCTGCGGCTGACGCCCGAGGGGCTGGCCCACTCCGATGCGCTGGGCCCGGAGCTGTTCTCGCCCGCGGTACGCGCCGCGATGGCCGCCTACGAGCGGAAGTGAGCCGCCCCCGATGGACCTGACCCTCCTCTACCGCGGCCCGCTCGCCTCCTGCGACTACGCCTGTCCGTACTGCCCGTTCGCCAAGCGGCGCGACAGCCGGGAGCAGCTGCGCGCCGACCGCGCCGCGCTGGAGCGCTTCACCGGCTGGGCGGCGGCGCAGCGGCCGACCGGCGACCGGCTGTCGGTCCTCTTCACGCCGTGGGGCGAGGGCCTGGTCCGCTCCTGGTACCGGCGGGCGCTGACCGAGCTGTCCCGGCTGCCGCACGTCCGCCGCGTCGCCATCCAGACCAACCTCAGCTGCCGCACCGACTGGCTGGCCGCCGCCGACCTCGACACCCTCGCCCTGTGGTGCACCTTCCACCCGGGCCAGACCCCGTACGACCGCTTCCTCGGCAAGACCCGGGAACTGGCCGCGCTCGGCGTCCGGTTCAGCGTCGGCGTGGTCGGCCTGCCCGAGCACCACGCGCTCGCCGCCCGCCTCCGCCGCGAGCTGCCCGCGGAGGTCTACCTCTGGATCAACGCCGCCGAGGGCCAGACCTACACCGACGCGGAGGCCGCCGCCTGGACCGCGCTCGACCCCCTCTTCCCGTACAGCCGCCATCCGCACCGCAGCGCCGGGCTGCCCTGCCGCACCGGTGAGTCGGTCCTCTCCGTGGACGGCGACGGCACCGTCCGCCGCTGCCACTTCGTCCCCACCGAGCTGGGCAACCTCTACGACGGCACCTTCCGCCCCGCCCTCCGCCCCCGTCCCTGCCCGCTGACCAGCTGCGACTGCCATATCGGCTATGTCCACCTGGAGACACTGCCGCTGTACGACGTCTTCGCCGGGGGCGTGCTGGAGCGGATTCCGGCGGGGTACGGCACCGCGGGCTGAGCGGCGGGCGCCGGTCAGCCGTCCACGCCCCGCAGCAGCCGGGCATGGCGGCTGCGGGCCACATCGAGGAGGACGGCCCGCAGCTCCTCGCCGGTCCGCCCCCGCGTCTTGACGGCGTGGCAGTTGGGGCAGAGCGCCACCATGTGGTCCGGAAGGTCGGGCCCGCCCCCGGCGAGGTCGAGGACGTGATCGACCTCGAGTATCGGCTCACCGGCGACCGTGACGTCGTCGGGCGCCCCCGTGCACCGCGGGTTCTCGCACCGCCGCCCGCTGCGCAGCAGCACCGCCCGCCGCGCCTCCGCCGACCGCACCGGCGCGGCGGAACGGGGCGTCCGCCGCCCGCGGTTCACCGGCTGCTGCGCCTCGGCCATCCGGGAGAGCCGGTCGTACTCGGCGGCCAGCAGGGCGCCGCGCAGGTCGGTGCCGTGCGGGTCGGAACCGTGCGGTGTCGCCAACTCGCCCTGTTCGCAAGGCAGTTCCCCCAACCCCACCGCCTCCAGCAGCGCCCCCGGCTCCAGATCCACGAAGTACGTGCCGAGCAGGGTCTCGACGACGGCGCTCCGGGCCCCGGCCGATCCGCCGAGGAGGGCGTACACCTCGGCGTCGAGCCCGCCGTCGGGCCGCTGCCGCCGGAACCAGCCGCGCAGCGCGGCGTCACCGTGTGCGCGGGGCACCGGCTCCGTGTGGCCGGTCAGCTCCCACAGCCCGGCGCGGTGGAGGGCGGCGACCGGGCCGTCGGGGCGCGGGCGTTCGCGGCGCAGACCGTGGCGGAGCAGCAGAGCGCCGAGGGCCTGCTCCGTCTCGGCCCAGGGCAGGATCCGCGGCTCGCCGCGGGCGGCCCGTCCGACGGCCCACAGCAGCACGATCGGCTGGTGGAGCGCCGGGCGCCCGGCGGCGCGGCTGACCCGTAACGCGCCCAGCCGGTCGAGGAGTTGGCCCAGCGCGGCATCGGTCGCGGCGTCGTCGACCACCTTGAAGCCGAGGCCGCGCAGCAGCCCGGCGGCATGGGAGGCGCCACCGGAGAAGTCCCGCGGCCGCAGCGGGTCCCGCCCGTCGAGATGGCCGTGGGCGGCTCCGGCTATCGCCTTGGAGTCGTACCGTCGGCCGTCGTGGACGAGGACGTAGCGCAGGGCGCGCCGGAATCCGTATCTGCGCAGGAACGCGTCCTGACCGAGGCGGTCGTACTCCTCGATCGCCCGGAGCACCGCCGTGGGGGTGAGGTCTGCCAACGCCATGCCGGAACAGTAGGCGAGGGCACTGACAATCCCCGCTGACCAGCGGCGCAGCGCTCGGCCGGGGTTCAGCGGCCGAGCGTCACCACCGCCGGGTGGCTGCCGAACAGGCTCACCGGACGGCTGTCGTGCACCCGCAGCCCGGCCCCGCGGGCGAGGGCGAGATGGGTCTCCGGCTCGTGCAGGAGCAGCACGGCGCGGCCCGTGCCCGGCCTCAGGACCCGGCGGATCTCCTCGTAGTACGCGGCGGGCCGGGTGGCGAGGGTGCCGCCCGGGGCGACCTGGAGGCCCCACGGCGGGTTGCTCAGGACGCGGTCGGCCTGCCCGTCGGCGACCGGCAGCCGCCCGGCGTCGGCGACCGCCCAGTCCGCGTGGGCCCCGCCGGTCGGCCGGGCGGCGGAGGCGTTGGCCACCGCGGCGGCGAGCGTCGCCGGGGTGTGGTCGGTGCCGAGGGTGCGCAGCCCGTCGACGGTCAGCCGGGACTCGATGAGCAGGGTGCCGGTGCCGCAGGACGGGTCGAGGACCCGGTCACCGGGGGAGAGGTCGGCGAGGAGCGCCATCGCGGCGGCGAGCGGCGGGTGCAGGGTGCCGGGCACCGACTCCTGCTTGTAGACGCGGCGGTGCAGCGGGCGCTCGGTGAGCCGCACCGCGACCATCGCCTCGGTGCCCTCGACGGTCACCCGGATCGGGAACGGCCGCCCGTCGTCGGGGACCGCGCCGTCGCGCCGCGAGTGGTGCGGCAGCCCCAGCACGGCCTCGGCCTGCTCCCCTACGGTGTCCTCGATGTCGTAGCGGTTGTAGTTGCGCTTGCCGACGTACGAGGCGACGACGTCGATACGGGTCGCGGCGTCGGGCCCGCCGCACCGGCCGCGCAGCCGCAGCAGCCGGCGCCAGGGCGCGGTGCGCGAGGGCTGGGTGAAGCGGGCGAGGTCGGCCTTGGTGTGGCCGACGCCGCGGATCACCGTGGCCACCAGGAAGACGTCGTCGGCGGTGCGCAGGTCCAGCAGCCGGGCGTCCGGCTCCTCGGCGGTGAACCACACCTCGCGGTGGCGCAGGCGCTCCACGGTGCCCAGCCCGCGGGCGGTGATCTCCTGTGCGCAGACCTCTTCGACGCCCCGCAGGGTCCGTGCCAGCAGCCGCACGCCCACGCGCGAATCCTCCGCCCTCTGTGTCCTGTCCTGCCCCGAAACTCCCCGGGAGTCTACGGCAGCGCCGCGCCCGCCCCGGGCCGCCGCCGTACCGCCCCGGGCCCGGTGACCGGGGCGGATATCGTGACGGACGCGAGAGAACGGGACGGACGCGGTGCGCGGGCACGGTGGGCCGGTGAGTGGAGGAGACGACCGGTGGCTTACCGCTACGCGACGGAGCGCGTCGACCACTCCGACCTCGCCAGCGGCTTCGTACTGCGCTCCGCGCCCGGCTTCACGGCGTTCCCGGTGCGGCTGGCCTCGGAGACGTTCCAGCGCGCGCTGGCGCTGCGCGGCGGCGACGGACCGGCCGTCCTGTGGGACCCGTGCTGCGGCAAGGGGTACCTCTCGACGGTGCTGGGCCTGGTGCACCGCGACCGGATCGCGGCCGTGGTGGCGTCCGACATCGACGACGCCTCCCTGGAGATCGCCCGCGCCAACCTCGCCCTGCTGACCGCCGAGGGTCTCGCCGCCCGCGCCGCCGAACAGCGCGCGAAGGCCGCCCGCTTCGACAAGCCCGGCTACGCCGACGCCGCGACCGCCGCCGACCGCCTCGCGGCCCGTCTCGCCGCGGACGGCGGCGACCTCCCGCACACCGTGGCCCACGCCGACGCCTTCGACCCGTCCGCCCTGGAGCGGGCCACCGCCGGGTTCGCCCCCGATGTCGTCGTCACCGACGTCCCCTACGGGGAACGCGTCCAGTGGCAGGGCGCGAGCGGCACCGGACTGCCCGGCATGCTGACGAGCCTGGCCCGGGTGCTGCCGGAGCACGGCGTCATCGCGATCGGCGTCCGGGGCCGCAAGTTCCCGCCGGTGCCCGGTGTCGCGTCCCGGAAGTTCCGGGTGGGGACGCGGTCGATGGGGCTGTTCCGGGTGGCGGACGTCCGGGCGGCGGGGACGGCGGATTGATCCGGCAGGGTTCCTGAGCGTTCGGCGTCACGCCAGTGTCTGGGTGAGGGCGCTGTGTCCCGCGGTGTGGACGACGTGCGCGCGGGCGCCGTTGACGAGCGGGAGGAACGGCGGGACGTGGCCGCACTCGACATCGGCGAGGAGCGGGACGCCGAGCGGGGCGAGCGCGTCCAGAACCGCCTCGTGCTGGCTGAGGGAGGGCGCGTCGGGCGCCGTGGTGCGGCCGATGAGCACCGCGCTGGCCTGGTCGAAGAAGCCCGCGAGCCGCATCCCGTGCAGATTCCGGCAGATGGTGAAGGCGTCGTCGTCGGACGCCTCGACGTAGATCAGCAGCCCGTCCGGGGCGGTGTGCCGGGCGAACGCGGCGGTGTCCAGGTAGGGCGTGCCGGTGAGGTTGCAGAGCGTCTCGATACAGCCGCCGAGCAGCCGCCCGGAGGCCGTGACGTCCCCGGTGCCGTCCAGCCGGGTCCACCGCCCGGGGGCGTCCAGGGTGCAGACGCGCACACCGGGGTCGGCGGCGTAGTCGTCCCACCCGGTGGAGCGGTGGCGCCCCGGGGGCACCTGCGTGAACCGGTGCCCCCGGGGTGCCGCGACGACATCGAGCCAGGACAGCAGCCCGTCGGGGACCGCGTACGGGGTGTCCATCAGGTTGTTGCCGTGCAGGGTGGCGACGCCGGTGAGCAGGGTCAGGGGGGTGAGCAGCGTCGACAGGTCGGAGAAGCCGACGAGCCAGGTCGGTGCGGCCGTCCGCAGCCGCGCCCAGTCCAGCCGCGGCAGCAGATCGATCGCCGTCTCCCCGCCCCACGGCGGCACCACCGCCCGGATCCCCGGGTCGCACACCATCGCCGTCAGCTCCGCGGCGCGCTCCGCCGCCGGGGCGCTGACATGCCCGGCGCCGTCCATACAGGCGCCCACCACGACCTCGTAACCACGGGCCCGTACGGCGTCGAGCGCCACATCGAGCCGGGCGCGCAGCCGGTCCGGTACGCCGCTCGACGGGGCGGTGACGCCGATGCGGTCACCGGGACGCAGCGGAGCCGGGAAGCGGAGCGGGGGCGGGGGCGGCGTCGGCATGGGCCGAATCGTGGCATCCGGGGTGCGGCGCCGTACACGGAATTCCGGGCGGCGCCGGGCGCCCGCTCGGGCCCTCCCGGCGCCCGTCCGGCCGCTCGCGCCGTCTCCGGACGCGCCCCTACGCCCCCCCCCACGCCGCCCTCATAAGCCCCTGACCTCGGCTCATCACGATCGCTGATCGCTGTCGGTGCGGATTGCGTCTTGGACGGCCCGGGGCCCGCTGCTGGACTGGCACGGACGGCGGAAGCGCCGGACGGGCCGCTCCTGTCGGGCCCGTTCCTGCGCGCCTTCCCGCCTCCCCGTAATCCGTCCGAACTCGTCCGAGCAGGAGACCTCATGCCTCTCATCCAGGTGCAGCAGACCCCCGGGAAGACCGCCGCGCAGAAGGCCGAACTGGTCCGCGCGCTGACCGACGCGTACGTGGACGCCACCGGCGGCAGGCGGGAGAGCGTCTGGGTCACGGTGCAGGAGATCCCCGCCGACAGCTGGTCGATCGCCGGGGAGACGCTGGCGGCACGGGCAGCCGCCCGCTGACGGTCCCGCACCGGCGGGCCCCGGGCGGCACAGGGGACCGCCCGGGGCCCGATCGCCGGGGCCCGATCGCCCCGGGGCGCGCCGCCACCACGTCACCCCCGGGGCACGCCCCCACCGCACCACCCCGGGCACGCCCCCTCCGTACCCAGGAAGGCCCCATGCACCCCGCCGCCCGCACGGCATCCACCACGGCACCCGCCACCGCCGTCAGACCGCATCCCACCCCGGGACCGGCGCCCCGCCGCGCCTCCCGCGGCCTTCTCCTCGCCGTCCTCTGTGCGTTGAACGCCGGTGGCCTGTTCGCCTCGGACATCAATCTGCCGGGCGTCCCGGCCACCGCGGCGGCGTTCCACACGCCGGTCGCCTCCGTGCAGTGGACGTTCGGCGCGTTCATGATCGGCATCGCCGTCTCGCAGGCGGTGTACGGGCCGCTCTCCGACGCGTACGGGCGCAAACCGGTCATCCTCCTCGGGCTCGGCGTCTTCACCGTCGCCTCCGTGGGGTGCGCGGTGGCGCCCACCGTCGAGGTGTTCGGCGCGGGGCGGCTGCTCCAGGCGCTGGGCGCGGGCGCCGGGATGGTGCTCGGCCGGGCGGTGATCAGCGACCTCCACGAGGCGACGGAGGCGGCCCGGATGTTCGCGACGGTGATGCCGGTCGTGGGCGTCTCCCCGTCCGTCGCCCCGCTGATCGGCGGCTATCTGACCACGTACGTCTCGTGGCGCGCGCCGTTCGCGGTGACCGCGGCGCTCGGGCTCGCCACGCTCGCGGTGATGGCCACCGCGATCCCCGAGAGCCTGCCGCCGGAGTGCCGCAGCCGCCACCTCGCCGCCACGCTCCGCGGCTACCCGCGGCTGCTGGCCCGGCCGCGGTTCTGGGCGTACACCCTCAACCTCGCGGTGGCGTACGGCGGTTACTTCGGCTACCTCGCCGCCTCCCCGCTGGTCTTCGCCCGCCTCGGACTGGCCACCGAGACCACCAGCTACTGCTACGTCACCGTCTCGCTGGCGTACGTCGCCGGGAACCTCACCTCGCGCGCCCTGGTCCGCCGCCGCCCGGTGGACCGGCTGCTCCGGTACGGGCACGCCTTCTTCTGCGGCGGGCGCTGCTGATGCTGGCCCTCGGGCTGAGCGGCGCGGGCGCGCCCTGGGGGCTGCTGGTGCTGGTGTTCATGCCGGTGATGACGTTCGGCAACGGGTTCCTGCTGCCGCTGTCGACGAGCGCAGGCGTGACGTCGTTCCGGGAGACGGCCGGTTCCGCGTCCGGCCTGATGGGCGCGGTCCAACTGCTCGGCGCCTCCCTGGGGATCTACGTCACCAGCCGCCTCCCCGCCGGTGATCTCGCCGCGCTGGGCTGGTTCGTGACGGGCGCGGCGGGCGTCGGCGCCCTCGCCTTCGCGCTCCTCCTACGGGCGGCGAACCGGGGCGGCACCCCCCGCTGACTGGCCCCTCGGACGCCGCCCGGACCCGCTGTGCGACGCTCATCCGGATCCGCGCCCGTCCGGGAGGCGCGGCACAGGGGACCGGCGTACGGGCGCAGCCACCGCCCGCGGCGCGTCCGGCGGAGGGGCGGGACGGCGTGGAGCTGCGGCAGATCCGGTACTTCGTCGCGGTCGCCGAGGAACTGCACTTCGGGCGGGCGGCCGCCCGGCTGCACATCGGCCAGCCCGCGGTCAGCCAGCAGATACGCCGCCTGGAACGGGAGCTGGACCTCGCCCTCTTCGACCGTTCGGGCCGCACCGTGACGCTCACCCCCGCCGGACGGGAACTGCTCCCGCGGGCCCACCGACTCCTCGCCGCCCAGGACGCGTTCACCGCCGGTGCGCGCCGTCTGGCCGCCCGAGAGGAGGCCGTCCTCCACGTCGGCATCGGTACGGGCCTCGGGCGCCGCCTGGACGACTTCCTGGACGCGCTCCCCGGGCGGGGCGCCGGGACCCGCTTCGTGTTCCGCACCCTGGAGGCGCCGCGCCGCCTGGCGGAGGTCCGGGCGGGACGCCTGGACGCGGCGTTCCTCCGGGCGGCCCGGCCCGGTCCCCTCCCCGGGGGCGAGCCCCCTCCGCACCGGGACGCGCACCCGCACCGGGACGCGCACCCGGGCGGCGTGCCGCACCCGGGCCCCGGGGCGGGGCCCGGCGACACCACCGCCCCCCGCCCCGAGGAACCCGCCCCCGACCTGCGCTTCCTCCCGCTCTGGGACGACCCGCTGCGGGTAGCCCTCCCCACCGCGCACCCCCTGGCCGTACGCACCCCGCTCCGGCTGTCGGACCTCGCCGCCCTGCCGCTGCGCATCGCCCCGCGCGAGATCAACCCGGTGCTCTTCGACGCCGTCCACACCGCCTGCCGTGCCGCCGGATTCGCCCCCGTCATGGGCCCGCCGTCGGTCCGCCTCCAGGACACCCTGGCCGACATCGGGGCGGGCGAGCCGGGCTGGACCCCGCTCTACCCGTCGGCGGCGGACGCGGTCGCCTCCCGCCGCGTCACCCTGCGCCCCCTGGACGGCGACCCGCTCACCCTGCGGATGTACCTCGCGGTCCGCGCCGCCACCGCCCCGGACCGCCTCGCCGCACTGACCGCCGCCAGCACCCGCCTGCGGACCCGTCCCGGGGGAGACGCCCCGGGCCCGACCCGGACAGAACCCTGAATGCTCGAAAAATCATTCGGCAGTCACGCAACGACATGGTTCTGTTGTGGGCGTGGCGAAACTCAATCAGATCATCGCGGTCGAGAAGGGCGTCAAGTCCAAGTCCCAGCAGGACCTGACGGCCGCCCAGCACGGCCTCCAGAAGCCCGCGTTGCTCTCCGGCATCGCGCGTACGTACCGGCCCAAGGACGAGGAGGGCGAGCAGCTGCCGCCCGAGTCCACCCGGGTGCAGATACAGGCCGAAGACGTCCTGCGGTCCACGGCCACCACCCTGACCAGGCTCTTCGATGTGACCGCCACCAAGGACTGGGCCAACTGCACCGCCCGCGCCGATGTGACGGTCGACGGCCGCCCGCTCCTGACCCAGGTGCCGGTGGCGTACCTGCTCTTCCTGGAGAAGCAGCTCGGCGACCTCGCCGCCTTCGTCCGCAAGCTGCCGGTGCTCGACGCATCGGAGTCCTGGGTGCAGGACCCGTCCACCGACGCCTGGAAGACCGAGCCGGTCCGCACCGTCCGTACGAAGAAGGTGCCCCGAAACCACGTCAAGGCGGAGGCGACGGAGAAGCACCCGGCGCAGGTCGACGTGTACTACGAGGACATACCCGTCGGGTACTGGACGACCATGAAGTTCTCCGGCGCGCTCCCCGCCCGCCGGGTCAACGAACTCCTCGACCGCGTCGAGAAGCTGCAGACCGCCGTGAAGTTCGCCCGTGAGGAGGCGAACGGCGCAGAGGTGACCGACCAGAGGGTGGGTGACGCCGTCTTCGGCTACCTCTTCGGGTAGCCCCATCAACTCCCCGGACGCCGCAGCGCGTCCGGGGTGCGCGAGGAGCGCAAGCTGAAACTGAGGCTTGTCGTGACGGACGCGGTGGTCAGTGGAGGTTCGAGTCCTCCCCGCGGCACTTCGGGCCGCGGTGGCCCAACGGGCAGAGGCACACCGCGATCAATCTCAGACTCTTGCTCCAGACTCAGCATGCGCCGCCGTTCGCCGGAACGACCGGGCCGGGCCCGTGTCGTCGGATGCCGGTTCAAGTCCGGCCCGTGCAGCCACTTTTCCGATGCGCGGTAGTTCAAAGGCAGAACACGACGACCTCAGCATGACCCGCGCTCTTCACCGCGCCGGCAACCACACAGGGCGGCACCACGGGGCCCGGGGGCAGGCTACGCCCCCGGGCCCGCCGCCGCTCCCGACCCGGCGCACCCCCGATCCGCACCCCCGATCCCCTCCCCGTACGCCTCCGAGCGGCGCAACCACCCGCCCGTACGCCCCGATCCGCACCTCACGGACCGTGATCACCCGAGGTTGAATCCGCAACCACCAAACGGGCGGAAGCGGGCCCCCGCCCCGGCCCGACGGTCGCCCCCGCCGCCGAAACGGGCAGGTCAACCGCGACGCGACGGTCCACCTCACGTGGAAGATCCGGCGAACCCCTGATGCCCAGGAGAGACCGTCCGTTCACTCCCCGCGAGCAACCCCACAGGCCCCACCCGTCACGTACACAACTTCTCCACCCCTTTTCAGCTCGTTACGGGGCTATGACATAACGGGCTTGACGGTCGGTGTCCGCACACAAGTAGGTTCGGTATAAACCGAGTTACCACGAGCTACCGGCGTTCACGCGCCGGGAGAAAGGGATACCCATGGGTTCCCACGCCCGCCCGAACCGGATACACCGCACCGGGGTCCGGATCGCGATGGTCGCGATGGTCGGCGCCGCCCTGCCGATCACCGCCAGCGGCCTCGCCCAGGCCGCCACCCCCGGTGCCACGCACTCCGTCGACGACCAGCAGGACACGCACCGCCAGCAGGCCGCGCAGCAGCCCGCCGCCGACGCCCAGGACCTCAAGTCCCAGGACGCGCCCCAGGTCAAGGCCGAACACGCCTTCCTCCTCGATGCCCGCGACGGCAGCCAGGAGCGCGAGATGTGGGCCGGTGCCAAGGCCGACGAGAGCGTGTCGATGGCCAGCACCACCAAGATCATGACGGCGCTCGTGGTGCTCAAGCACCCCGAGTGGCTGGACCACGGCATCCAGGTCAAGCAGGAGTACCGGGACTACGTCCAGAAGGTCGGCGCCAGCACCGCCGACCTCCAGACCGGTGACACGCTCACCGTCCGCCAGCTGCTGCACGCCATGCTGATCCCGTCCGGCGCGGACGCCGCGCGCGCCCTCGCCGACCACTACGGCCAGGGCGACACCACGGACGCGCGGATCGCCGACTTCGTCCGCCAGATGAACGACGAGGCGCAGCAGCTCGGCCTGAAGGGCACGCACTTCGACACGTACGACGGCATCTCGAACGGCAACAACCACAGCACCGCCCGCGATCTGGCCAAGCTCGGCCAGCGCGCGATGCTGCAGCCGGTCTTCGCCGAGGTCGTCAAGAACAAGCAGTTCAAGACCGAGGCACCGGCGGCCAACGGCCACACCCGTTACTACACCTGGAACAACACCAACCAGCTGCTGAGCAGCTACGACGGTGCCCTCGGCATCAAGACCGGCAGCGGCCCCGAGAGCGGCTACGCCCTCGTCTTCGCCGCCGAGCGCGACAACCGCACCCTCGTCGGCGCGATCCTCCAGGACGACCAGGGCCGCTTCGACGACGCGACCAAGATCCTCGACTGGGGCTTCGCCCACTGACCCCACCCCACCGGTAGCGCCCCCCCCCGGACGCCACCCCGGCCCCCCGCCCCATCCCCGCCCCCACGGCGGATGGGCGGGGGTTTCGGCGTCCGGGGGCCGAAGGGAGCGTCCGGAGTGGCCCGGCGCGATCACCAGCCGGACAGCGACACCTGTGGCCCACCGGCCAGATAGCGGCGGAGTGCGCTCGCTGTGGTACCCACGAAGTTGTCAGGGACCCTGCCGGTTTCGACCCACCGCACCTGGGCGTGCTTGTCCGGCTCACGGTTCTCGGGCTCGCCGGACCAGTGGTGGGCCACGAACACGACCGTGAGGAACCCGTTGGGCGCCTCCACACCCCTGGCGCAGTGAATGACGTGCGCGACTTCGAGCAATTCCGGCTCCACGACGAGCCCGGTCTCCTCGTACAGCTCACGAACAGCCGTCTCCGTAATGGCTTCGCCGGGTTCACTCTTCCCGACGGGAAGGTCCCACATCCCTTGCGCGAACTTGGCGTTCTCACCCCGCTGGAGAAGAACGACGCGGTCGGTCTCCCGATCGTGGACGATGACGGCGGCTACGAGCAGCGTCATGGGGACCTTTCGTCAGCGGCGGGGAGCGGGTCGGCGCAGGGACTCCGCCCCCGCCCGGTACCCGCTCCTGCGATACCTCAACAGGCGACGAGGTCGTCGTTCTTGACGCCCCGGACGAACGCGGCCCAGCCGTCCACCGGGATGAGCAGCGCGGGTCCGTGGGGGTTCTTGGAGTCGCGGACGGGAACGGCGGTGGGGTGGCCGTCGTGGATTTCGACGCAGCTGGCGCCCTGGTTGTCGCTGTAGGAGGACTTGCGCCAGCCGGTGGTGAACATGGCCTGCGGGGGCAGCTGATGGGTCATGGGACGGGCTCCTTCTGTCGATGTGCGTCGGCCGCTGTCACATCGTGGCGTCGGCCGAACGCAGGGAATTCCCGGCGCCCGAGGAGGGCCGGTCGGAGCGAGCGCCGGGGCTCAGACGAGGCTGTCCCCTGGGAAGTGCCGCCGTCAGGAGGGGAAGTCGCCGTTCTTGAGGCTTCCGATGAACGCTGCCCAGCCGTCCGCCGGGATGAGGAGCGCGGGTCCGTGGGGGTTCTTGGAGTCGCGGACGGGGACGCCGGTCGGGTCGCCATCGTGGATTTCGACGCACGTGCCCCCGTCGTTCCCGCTGTACGAAGACTTCCGCCATCCACTTGCGGCAGCTGTAGGGGCGGTGCGGTCATCCATGGCGCTCGTATTCCTCCGTGATTGCTTTCATGAGGGTGATCGACTCCTGCAAGGGCATGGCGTCGCCCATTGCGAGAGTGTATGAGCCCTGAAGGCGGTCCACCATGGCCGGTGAGTCGATGATCTTGCCGGTCTGCATGCCCTCCGTGTAAGCAGCGGGCGGTTGGTCCTCGAACCACATCATGGTCAGTACACCCTGCATGAGCGGATGGGCGCCCAGGTCGAAGGGGATGACGTGCACCCGGATCCTGCCGACCTCCGCGAGACGGACGACGTGCGCGATCTGTTCGGCCATGACCGAGGGGCCGCCGACCGGACGCCGGAGAACGGCCTCGTCAAGTAGGGCACACACTGCTGGCCGTACCGGGTTCGCGAGGATTTTTGCGCGTTCGAGGCGTGTGACGACGTAGCTGTCACATTCCTCGTCGCTCCATGGAGGGAAGGCGGTGCGCATGATCGCCCGTGCGTAGCCCGCGGTTTGGAGGATTCCCGGGATCATCGAGATGCCGAACTCGCGGATGACGGTTGCCTGTTTCTCCAGCTCACGGGCGGCTGCAAAGTGATCTGCGATGGCGGAGTCGTCCTCCGGCAGAAAACTGCTCAGCACGTCCCCCGTCCCGAGCGCCAGGTCCAGTCTCCGGGCGTCCTCACGGGACGGAACCCGGCGCCCCGCCTCGATATGGGCGATGTGGGAACGGGTCATGATCGCGGTGTCTGCCAGTTCCTGTTGGGTCATGCCCGCTTCTTCGCGCTTGGTGCGCAGCCATTCCCCATAGATGTTGCTCATCGTCAACTCCCGTGTGACGGAGGGGGAGTCACCTCGAACCCCCTGGCCAGGGTAGCCCTCGTGGTCTCACGCTGTGAGGGAATCGCTACGCAGCGGAATCCGGCCGGGTTCCGTCCGGGCGGCGGGTGCCCATCGGCGTGGCGCTGAACTGACCAGGAGTTGATGACGTGTTGGAATCCCTCGTTCAGGTAGGGGAACGGGTGCTGCCGTGGGCGCCCCTCGTGCCCTTGGTCCCCCTCGCCGTCATGATGTGGTGGCCGTCAAGCGGGCGGCACCGGGTGGCGGGTGGGGCGCGGACGGCGGACCCGGCGGCGTTTCTCGTTCGGCCGATTCGGCCGCCGCGGTGCCGTCGCCTGGCGCCCGGCGAGGGGCTGCCGCCGGAGCTGGTGGCGTACGAACGGAAGCTGGCGGCAGAGGCCAAGTGGCGGGACACGGGGCGGCGGGTGCTGGTGTGCGCGGCGCGTAGCGGGCGGGCGGCGGTATGAGGGGCGAGGTGGGGGCGCCGCGGCTGCTGCCGTGGGCGGGGGCCGAGGGGCAGCCCTGCTATCTGGTCGGGGACGGCACCGGTCACGTCGCGCAGCTGGCCGACGAGATGGAGTCCGTACAGCTGGAGATGGCCGTTGACCTGCTGGCACACGTCGAACGCCTGGCGACCGAACGGCGGACCACACCCGAGCAGCTGCGCTATGCGGTCGCCCGCCTCGGGGAGTCCCTGCGGGAGGTGCACCGGATCGCGGTGAGCCGGGGGGCGGGGTAGGGCCCGGGAAAACCGCTCGCCGTGCCGGTGCCCCCGCCCTACCGTCGCCGCCATGAAGCTGCTCTCCGTCAATGTCGGCAGGCCGCGCCCCAACCCGTGGAGGGGCGGGCGGGAGCCGGATGGGTGGACGGGGATCGACAAACGGCCGGTCGAGGGGGCGGTGGCGGTGGCGGCGCCCGGTGCGGAGGGGACGGGGGAGGTGGGTCTCGCCGGGGACCGGGTCTACGACGTGGCGCACCACGGCGGCGCCGACCAGGCCGTTTACGCGTATGCGCGGGAGGATCTGGACCGCTGGCAGCGGGAGTTGGGGCGGCCCCTGGGGAACGGCGCGTTCGGGGAGAACCTCACGACCGTCGGGGTGGACGTCAACGGCGCGCTGATCGGGGAGCGGTGGCGGGTCGGGGCGGATGTGGTGCTGGAGGTGTCGTGTCCGCGGATCCCGTGCGGGACGTTCCAGGGGTGGATGGGGCTGCGCGGCTGGAACCGGCGGTTCACACAGGCCGGGCTGCCGGGGGCGTATCTGCGGGTGATCACGCCGGGGGAGATCCGGGCCGGTGACCCGGTGGCGGTCGTGCGGCGGCCCGCGCACGGGGTGAGCGTGGCGTACACGTTCCGCGCGGTGACGACGGAGGCGGAGTGGCTGCCGTCGCTGCTGGAAGTGGCGGAACTGCCCGCATTTGTGCGGGAGTTCGCGCGGGGGAGGGTGGAGAGGAGGCGGGGGAGGGGAGGTAGGGCTACGGAGTGAGCCGTCCGTGTGCGTCGATCCGTCTCGGGGGTGTGTGGCGGGACCCCGGGGGCGTGGGGCGGGTCGTGTCGGGCGGCGCGGCTCGCCCTGCCGAGGGCCGGCCCGCCCTGCCGAGGGCCGACCCGCCCCCGGTGGTCACCCCTCCGCCGCCTCCTGGCCCAGTGCCTCCGCCAGGGCGATCAGTACGCCGCCGGGGCCCCGTAGGTAGCAGAGCAGGTAGGCGTTCTCGAACTGGCTGATCTCGCCGAGGAGTTCGCCGCCGTGGGGGTGGAGGCGGGCGACCGTGTCGTGGATGTCGTCGACGGCGAACATCAGGCGGCAGGTGCCCAGGGTGGAGGGCGGGAGGTTCGGCGGGGTGGGGGTGAACGGGGGTGGGGAGTGGAAGGTGGTCAGTTCGAGGCGGGAGTGGCCGTCCGGGGTGCGCATCATCGCGATGTCGGAGCGGACGCCGGGGAGGCCGAAGATCCGGTCCACCCAGGGGCCCTCGATCGGGGCCGTGCCCTCCAGCTCCAGGCCGAGTTCGGTGAAGAACGCCTTGGCGGCCTCCATGTCGTCGACGACGAGGCCGACGTTGTCCATCCGCTGAATCGCCATGGACGGATCGTAGGGCGGGCCACTGACAGTCGGCCGTATTCGGCGTCGGCGTACGGGTGAGGGGCCTCCGGGCGGGCCCGCCCCGTAGCCCTCCCCGGCGCCCGCCGAACGGCGAGGCCCCCACCGAGCCCCCCGTAACCCTCTCGTCCCCCTACTCCCCCTACTCCCCCAACCGCGCCAGCCCCCGCGCCTCCTGCCGTAGATACGTCCGCAGGGTGTCCGCGGCGGGGGACAGCGGGCGGTCCGCGGGGCGGGTGAGGCCGACGGCCTGGCTGATGGATTTGAGGGGGGTGTCGATGAGGCGGAGGTCCGGGTCCTGGGTGGCGAGGAGGAGGGGGAGGACGGCGAGGGCGTCGGTGGCGAGGAGGAAGTGGCGCAGGGTGGGCATGGAGGTGCACTCGACGCGGTCGTCGGGGAGTTCCAGGTCGGCGTGGGTGAACAGCTCCTCCAGCTCGGCGCGGAGCGCGGTCCGGTCGACCGGGAGCACCCACGGATAGCGGCGCAGCTCGGCCAGGGACGGCTGGCGCAGCCGGTGTACGGGGTGGTCGGTGCGGGCGGTGAGGCGGACCGGTTCGCGGTAGAGCTGCTCCTGGGTGAGGCGGCGCGGCGGCTGCCCCGAGAGGCGGCCGACGATCAGATCGATCTCCCCGGAGAGGACCCCGGCGCGGAGCGTGTCCGGGGTGGCCTCGCGGACGACGACGGTGACCGCCGGATGCGCCCGCTTCAGCGCCGCCATCGCCCGCGGCAGCAGCAGGTTCGACCCGGCGAGATGGACGCCGACGGTCACCGAGCCGAGGTGACCGGCGGCGAGGTGGCCCAGCTCCGCGCCGGCCTGCCGCAGCTGGGCCAGGACCGCGCGGGCATGGCCGACGAACGACTCCCCGTACAGCGTCGGCGTCACCCCGCGGTGGTGCCGTTCGAACAGCGGCACCCCGAGGATCGTCTCCAGCTCGTGCAGGGCACGGGTGACGACGGGCTGGGTGATGTGCAGTTCCTGGGCGGCGCGGATGACGCTGCCCTGGTCGGCGATGGCGGTGACGAGGGTGAGGTGGCGCAGTTTCAGTCGGCCGTCGAGCAGCCTCTCGCTCTCCATGGGGTCACGGTATGCCCGTAGAGGCATCACAGGGAACGCAAAGAGCATTATTCAGGCATGGCTGACTCTCCCTAGCCTCGGCGTCATGAGCCGCAGCACTTCGCTCCCCGTGCGGGAGATCCGCAATTTCGTGGACGGCGCCTTCGTGGACGGCGTGCGCTCCTTCGACCGGTTCAGCCCGGTGGACGGCGCGCTCGTCGGCAAGGTGCACGAGGCGGACGAGATCCTCGTCGACGTCGCCGTCCGGGCCGCCCGCCGCGCCCTGACCGGACCCTGGGGCGACACCACCGTCCCCGAGCGCGCCGAACTGATGCGGCGGATCGCCGACGTCATCGACCGGCGCGCCGACGAACTGGTCGCCGCCGAGGTCGCCGACACCGGTAAGCCGCTGGCGATGGCCCGGGACCTGGACGTGGCCCGTGCCGCCGCGAACTTCCGGGCGTTCGCCGACACCGTCGCCGCCGCGGGCCTCGACTCCTTCCTCACCGAACTGCCCGGCGGGCGCACCGCGCTGAACTACGCGGTGCGCCGACCGCTCGGCGTCGTCGCGGTCATCGTGCCGTGGAACCTCCCGCTGCTCCTCCTCACCTGGAAGCTCGCACCGGCCCTGGCCTGCGGTAACGCCGTGGTCGTCAAGCCGTCGGAGCTGACGCCCTCCTCCGCGACGCTGCTGGCGGAGATCCTGAAGGAAGCCGGGCTGCCGGACGGCGTCTGCAATGTGGTGCACGGCTTCGGCCCGGACTCCGCGGGCGCCTTCCTCGCCGGACACCCGGACGTGGACGGGGTGACGTTCACCGGCGAGTCCGCCACCGGTACGGCGATCATGCGGGCGGCGTCGCCGGGCGTGCGGCCGGTCTCGTTCGAACTGGGCGGCAAGAACGCCGCGCTGGTCTTCGACGACGCGGATGTGGCGCGGACGGTGGACGGGCTGGCCCGGTCGGTGTTCACCAACACCGGGCAGGTCTGCCTGTGCACCGAGCGGATCTACGTACAGCGGCCACTCTTCGACGAGGTCGCCGCGGGGCTCGCGCAGCGCGCCCGTGAGCTGCGCCCCGGACGCCCCGAGGACCCGGCGACCACCACCGGACCGCTGATCTCCCAGGGCCACCGCAAGAAGGTCCTGGGCTACCTCGAACTCGCCCGCAGCGAGGGTGCGGAGGTGCTGACCGGCGGCGGCGTCCCCGGGATGGGCGCGGATCTGGACGGCGGCGCGTGGATCGAGCCGACGCTGTGGACGGGGCTCGAGCACACCTCGCGCACCATGCGGGAGGAGATCTTCGGGCCGGTCGCCGGGCTCATCCCGTTCGACACCGAGGAGGAGGCCGTCCGGCTGGCGAACGACACCCCGTACGGGCTGGCGTCCTGCGTCTGGACCCGGGACCTGGAGCGCGGCCACCGCGTCGCGCAGCGGATGCGGACCGGGATGGCCTGGGTCAACACCTGGTACCTGCGCGATCTGCGCTCGCCCTTCGGCGGCACCGGCCTCTCCGGCATCGGCCGCGAGGGCGGCACACACTCCCTGCACTTCTACACCGAGCCGACGAATGTGTGCGTACAGCTGTGAGCGACGGACACCGCCAACAGGGCGCGTACTGCGGTGAGTTGATCGCCGAGCGGGCCGGTACGGAGGAGATCGCGGCCGCCGCCGCGCGACTGCGGGCCGCCGCCGCGAGCGGGGTGCCCTGTGCGCCCGTACGGGATCTGATCGGCGGGTGGGACCAGGACGCGGCGTACGCGGTGCAGCGGGCGGTGCTCGACGGGCGGCTCGCGGACGGGGCGCGGCGGGTCGGCCACAAGATCGGGCTGACCTCCGCGGCCGTACAGCGGCAGTTCGGGGTCCACGCACCGGATTGCGGGGTACTCCTCGACAGCATGGTCCACACCGACCGGGAACCGCTCGACCTGGGGCTTTTCCTACAGCCGCGGATCGAGGCGGAGGTCGCGTTCGTCCTCGGCAGGGACCTGGAAGGACCGTGGGTGACGGCGGCGGAGGTGATCGCGGCGACCGATTTCCTGCTGCCCGCGCTGGAGATCGCCGACTCGCGGATCGCCGACTGGGACATCCGGATCACCGACACGGTCGCCGACAACGCCTCCGGCGGCGCCGTCGTCCTCGGCACCACCCCGCGACCGCTCGCCGCGGTCGACCTGCCGGGCCTCGGCATGGCCCTCGACCACCGCGGCGAGACCGTCTCCACCGGCTCCGGCGCCGCCTGCCTCGGCACCCCGGTCGCCGCCGTCACCTGGCTCGCCCGCGCGGCGGCCCGCCGCGGCGACCCGCTGCGCGCCGGTGACCTCGTCCTCTCCGGGGCGCTCGGCCCGATGGTGCCGGTCACCGGTCCCGGCGTGTTCCGCGCCCGCCTGGACGGGCTGGGCGAGGTCCACGCGGACCTCGTACGGGCGGACGCCGCCGACGCCACCGAGGGGAGCGCGTCATGATCGCCCCCGCCGCCAGAGAGGAATCCGCCGTATGAACGCCCCCGTGACCGAAGCCGGTTGGGATCTCGCCGAGGCCGCCGCGGTGCTGGACGCCGCGGCCACCGGCGCCGCCCCCGTCGCCCAGCTCACCGCCACCGCGCCGCTCGGCCTCGACGCGGCGTACGACGTGCAGCGGCTGCTGATCGAGCGGCGTACCGCCCGCGGTGAGCGGCCCAGCGGCGTCAAGCTCGGCTTCACCAGCCGCACCAAGGCGGCCCAGATGGGCGTCTTCGACGTCATCTTCGGCCGCCTCACCGACGCCATGCGGCTGCCCGACGGCGCCCGGATCTCCCTGGACGCCTATGTCCATCCGCGCGTCGAACCCGAGGTCGCCTTCCGGCTCGCGGTGGACGTGGGCCCCGGGGACACCGTCGATCCGGAGGCGGCGGTCGATGCCGTCGCCCCGGCGCTGGAGATCATCGACAGCCGGTACCGCGACTTCCGCTTCACCCTGGAGGACGTGGTCGCCGACAACACCTCCGCCGCCGGATACGTCCTCGGGCCCTGGATCGCGCTCGCCGACGCCGGGGACCTCGCCAACCGCGGCGTCCGGCTGGAGATCGACGGGCGCACCGCCGACACCGGCTCCACCGCCGCGATCCTCGGCCACCCGCTGCGCGCCGTCCACGCCGCGCTCCGCCGCGCCCGCGAGCTGGGCCACCCGCTGCGCGCCGGGGACGTGCTGCTGGCCGGAGCCGCCACCCCCGCCGTCGCCCTCACCCCGGGCAGCCACATCGAGGCCACCGTCACCGGACTCGGCCGCGCCGCCTTCACGGTGGCGGACGCCACGGCGGACGGGGCCACCGCGCCCGCCGCAACGATCAGGAACCCTTCATGAGCAATGACGGCATCGTCGTCCCCGGGAAGGCCACCCCCCGCGGCCGCTTCCCCCATGTGAAGACCGCCGGGGACCTGGTGTTCTTCTCCGGAACCAGCAGCCGCAGGCCGGACAACACCATCGCCGGTGCCACCGCCGACGACATGGGCGCCACCACCCTCAACATCCGGGAGCAGACCCGCGCGGTCCTCGCCAACGTCCGCGAGGTGCTGGCCGCCGCCGGAGCCACCCTCGACGACCTCGTCCAGGTCACCGCGTACCTGGTGAACATGAACGACTTCGCGGGCTACAACGCCGTCTGGGCCGAGCACTTCGACGAGCGCGGGCCCACCCGCACCACCGTCGCCGTTCACCAACTGCCCCACCCGCACCTGCTCATCGAGATCCAGGGCATCGCCCACCGGCCACACCCCTAGGGTTCCGTCCGGCCCGCACCCCCTCCGTACCGCCAACCCGAGGAGCACGATGGACCTGCCTCCGGTCATCAACTTCGCCCAGTGGGTACGCGACCACGCCGACGACCTCAAGCCGCCCGTGAACAACCGGCAGATCTGGGACGGCACCAGCGACTTCATCGTCCAGGTCGTCGGCGGCCCCAACGCCCGCACCGACTACCACCTGGAGCCGTACGAGGAGTGGTTCTACCAGGTCAAGGGCGCCATGCACATCAACGTCATGGTCGACGGACGGCCCCGGCGGATCGACGTCCGCGAGGGCGAGATGTTCCTGCTGCCCGGCGGCGTCCCGCACTCCCCGCAGCGCCCCGAGCCCGGCTCCGTCGGGCTGGTCGTCGAACGCGTCCGGGACGAGGGCACCCTGGAGCGCTTCCAGTGGTACTGCCCCGGCTGCCACGCCCTCGTCCACGACGTGGAACTCCAGGTCCGCGACATCGTCCGCGACCTCCCCCCGGTCTTCGCCGCCTTCCACGGCGACGACCGGGCCCGAACCTGCCGCGCCTGCGGCACCCTGCACCCCGGCAAGAGCGGAACCGCACCGTGAACAGACCCACCCCCGACCCCCTCGCGCACGCCTCCCGTATCGACGTCCACACCCACTACGTGCCGCTCGGCTGGCCCGATCTGGCGACCGCCGCCGGGCCCGCCACCGACTGGCCCTGGCTCCGCGTCACCTCCGAACGCGACGCCATGATCATGGTCGGCTCCCGGGAGTTCCGCCGGATCGGCGCCGACTGCTGGGACGCCGAAACCCGCCTCGCCGACATGGCAGCCGACGGCATCGACGCCCAGGTCGTCTCGCCCACACCGGTCTTCTTCCACTACGACCGCCCCGCCGACCAGGCGATCAAGGTCGCACGGATCTTCAACGACCTCGCCCTGGAGATCTGCGCCCCCGCCCCCGGACGGCTGCTGCCCTTCGCACAGGTCCCGCTCCAGGACCCGGACGCCGCCTGCCGCGAACTCGACCGCTGCCTCGCCAACGGCCACCTGGGCGTGGAGATCGGCAACCACGTCGGCGACCGCGACCTCGACGACGAGGGCATCGTCACCTTCCTCCAGCACTGCGCCGACCGCGGCGCCCCCGTCTTCGTCCACCCCTGGGACATGCCGAACTCCCCGCGGCTGGACCGCTGGATGGCCCGGTGGCTGACCGGGATGCCCGCCGAGACCCATCTCTCGGTGCTCGCCCTCGTCCTCGGCGGCGTCTTCGACCGGGTCCCCGACACCTTGCGGATCTGCTTCGCGCACGGCGGCGGCTCCTTCGCGTTCTGGCTCGGCCGCCTGGAGAACGCCTGGCACCGCCGCCCCGACGCCGTCGCCACCTCCGCACTGCCGCCCTCCCACTACACCGACCGCTTCTCCGTCGACTCGGTCGTCTTCGAACCCGCCGCGCTGCGCACCCTCGTCGACACCCTCGGCGCGAGCCAGGTCATGGTCGGCAGCGACTACCCGTACCCGCTGGGGGAGCGGCCCGTCGGCGCCGTCGTCCACCGCTCCGACTTCCTGGACGACACCGCGCGCACGGCGCTCCTCGGCGGCAACGCCCGGCGGTTCCTGGGGCTGCCACCGCTCTGAACGCACGGGCCCCCGGCCGCCGACCGGCCCGCACACCCCGCGCCGCCCGCCCGCGGCCGACCGCCCGCACGTTGACCGGAAACCTCCCGGTGGCCGCGTCCGTTCCGCCTCCCCCGGACGGACCGGCCGCCGGGATCCGTACGTTGTACCCGGACCGCAGCCACCGGGCCCGTACCGCCGCCCGCCCCGTACCGAAGGAGACCCGCCTGTGAACAGCGCACCGGGACACGTCGTCGACGTCCCCACCGACCGGGGGAACGTGCCGGTCCGCCGCACCGGACCCCTCCGCTACGCCACCGCCGACCGCTTCCGGCCGCCGGTCCTTGTCCCCGCGGGCGGCGACGTCCCGGTGTCCGGCGCGATGTGCCCGCAGCCGCCGTCCCGCCTCGAAGCCGTGATGGGCCCCTCCCGGAACCTGCCGCAGGACGAGGACTGCCTGCACCTGCGCATCACCGCCCCGGCGACGCCCGCGGGCCCCCGGCCCGTCCTCGTCTTCCTGCACGGCGGCGGCTTCTCCAGCGGCTCCGGACTGCTCGACTGGTACGACGGCGCCCGGATCAGCGCCGAGGGCGATCTCGTCGTCGTCTCCGTCAACTACCGCCTCGGCCCGCTCGGCTTCCTCCGCCACCCGGACGTCGCCGCCGGGAACCTCGGCCTCCTCGACCAACTCGCCGCACTGCGCTGGGTGGCCGAGAACATCGCCCGGCACGGCGGCGACCCGGCACAGGTCACCGTCGCCGGACAGTCCGCCGGGGCGATCTCCCTGGCCCTGCTGCTGCGCCACCCCGACACCCCGCGCCTGCTGCGCCGCGCCATCCTCCAGAGCCCGGTCCTCGGCCCGCTCCAGACCGACCTCGCCGCGGCCGAGGCGGACGGCGCGGCCTTCCTCGCGGCGCTGGACGGCGACCCGTTCACCGCCCCGGCCGAAGCCCTGCTCACCGCCCGTACGGCCGCCGCCGCCCACGCCGTGGAACGTACCGGCAGCCGGGTCACCCCGCCGTTCTCCCCGGTCGTCGGCGCCGACCCGGTCCCCGCCACGCCGCCCGCCACCGGACTCGAAGGCGTCGACCTGCTCATCGGCTGGAACCACGAGGAGCTGACCGCCTTCGGCCTGAGCCGCGCCGCCGCCCGCGCCGCCGAGGGCCCGACCTTCGCCGCCCCGGTCGCGGAGTTCGGCGCCTGGGCCACCTCCGCGGGCGCCCGGGTCACCACCTACCGCCTCGACTGGGAGCCCGCGGGCTCCCCGTTCGGCGCCGTCCACTGCCTGGAACTGCCGCTGCTCCTCGGCGACGGGGCGGCGTGGCGGGACGCGCCGATGCTCGGCGACGTCCCGTGGTCCGACGTGGACGAGTTCGGCCGGGTGCTGCGCGGCGAGTGGGCGGCCTTCGCCCGCACCGGGGAGGTCGACCCGGCGGCGACGGAGGGCCACCCGATCAGCTGGGGACTGGGCCCGCAGACCCCACCGACCAGCCCCAACTCGTAGACCCCGGGCCGCCCACCGACCGCCCACCGACAGCCCGGCGCCTGCCCACCGACCGCCCACCGACCGCCCGCTGACCGTCTGCCGCCCGCCGCCCGCCCATTGACCGCTCACCGGCCGCCCGCCGCGCCCGGTGGGCTGTACGGTCACGCCGTACACCATGTGGCCCCGCACGGACCCCCGACCGTGCGGGGCCGCTCGGCGTCTCCGGGCGGGCCGGTCGGGGCCGGGCCGGACAGGCCGGGACGTCCGGGCCGGACGCGGGGACGCCGCCCGGCCCGGCGAGCCACACACGGGCCCGCCACCCGCCGTCGCCCTGGCCCGCCCCGCGCCCGCCCCACATTC
>NZ_JODY01000027.1 GCF_000718015.1 Streptomyces catenulae
ACTCTGTGGGAGAGTAGGACGCCGCCGAACAATTTTTACGCTCCGGTCCCCGGAAACCAGTGATGGTTTCCGGGGACCGGAGCATTTTTGCGTTCAGGGTCCGGATTTCGCTGGTCTGCGGGGGCGGGCGCTGCGATGCTGAGGCGATGGCGTACCTGATCAGGCCGGTGACGGCGGACGAGTGGAAGCGGCTCAAAGAGCTGAGGCTGGCGGCGCTGGCTGATCCCGCGGCGCGGATGGCGTTTCACCAGACGTTCGAGGAGGCGGCGGCGCAGCCGGAGGAGTACTGGCGGCGGCACACCGCACGTAACGACGAGAGCGGGAGCACGCGGACGCTCATCGGCGAGGGGCCGGACGGCAGCTGGGGCGGGATGGTCGTGGTGCGGCTGGTCGAGGGGGCCGAGGTGCCGCAGACGGAGGTCGTCGCGGTGTACGTACGGCCCGAGCACCGGGGGACGGGGCTGTCGCGGGAGCTGTTCGAGGCGGCGCTCGGCTGGTCGTGGAGTCTGTCGGAGCCGGTCGTGGCCCGCGTACGGGTGTGGGTGCACGAGGAGAACGCTTCGGCGGAGGGGCTGTACCGGGCGCTGGGGTTCGCGCCGACGGGGCGGACCGCGGCGGATCCGAGGAATCCGGCGGCCGTCGAGCGGGAGATGGCGCTGACCCGGCTGTAGGCGGGTGCCCGCTCGCCGGGGCCGTATGGCTCAGAGGGGCAGGTCGGCGTGGGGCCAGCGGGCGCGGGCCTGTTCCGGGGAGCGCATCGTGGCGAGGGTGAGCAGGCCGCGGGCCGGGTCCGTGCGGAGCAGGTCCGGCAGGGCGGGCAGCGGGGCCAGGGCGGCGATGTCGTCCAGTACGAGGGTGAGCGGCGGGTCGAGGCGGCCGGTGGCGGTGCGGGCGGCGAGCCGACGGGCGTGTTCGACGACGTGTGTCAGGAGCGCGGTGAGCAGGGGCATCGCGCCCGGGTCGGTGCGCGGGTCCTCCAGCGCGTCGCCGACGACGTAGAGGGTGCCGCCCTCGTCGAGGAAGGCGTCGAGGGCGAGGGTGTCGGGGCGCTGGGCGTTGCAGGCGTCGCGGATGTGGACCGAGCCGAGGGCGGACAGGGCGCGGCCCGCCAAGTCCTTCGCGCGGTCGCGGCGTTCGGGGTGGGCGGTCAGCACCGATTCCAGTTCGCCTGCCTGACCGGCGGCGCACTTCGGGTCGGTGCGCAGGATGCGGACCGGTTCCTGGGCGCCGCCGGTGGCGTGCGCCCAGCGGTGCAGCTGGCGGAAGGGGCGTCCGTCCACCGCGGCGGCGTGCAGCCAGCAGCGGAGCAGCGTCCGGGCGGCGTCGGCGACGGCCGCGTCCAGGGTGCTGTGCGGCTGTACGGGGGCGAGCAGCGCGGCGGCGCGGGTGGTGGCGGTGGCGAGGTCCTCGCAGCCGGTCGTCGGGGACCAGCGGAGCCGGGACGGGGTGTCGAGGCGGTGCGCCGGGTCGTAGGCGAGGACCGGGCCGAGCTTGGCGCGGGTGTCCTTGGTGGCCGACCAGAGCGACGGGTCGGTGGTCGCGAGGACGACGGGGCCCGGCGCGGCGGTGACGGTGGTCAGCGCGGCGGCGGTGGCGGCGGACCGGTCGGCGCCGAAGTGCAGGCGGGGGAGGGCGGGTTCGGTGGCCGCGGTGGTGAGGGGCGCCGCGGTGGCCGCGGTGGCGGCCAGGGCGACGGCGGGGGCTTCGGCGGTGCCGGTGCCGGTGGGCGTGCTCGTGCCGGGAGTGGTGCCCGTAGGGGCGCTGAGGGCGGCTGTGGTCGGGCCGGGGAGCGTGGTGGTGGCGAGGGCGGTCGCGGCGGTGCCGGGGGTCGCGGTGCCCGTGGCGCCAAGGGCGGTGCCCGTGACGGCGGGGGCCGATTCGGCGAGGGAAGCCGGGTCGGTGGGGGCGCCGGGAGCCGTACCCGTACGGGTATCTGAGCCTGGGTCAGGGGTCGACGCGGGCCCCGGGGTCGTACCCGGAGACGGGTCAGGGATCGACGCGGGCCCCGGGGCGACAGGGGCCGGTTGTGCGGCCGGGCCCGTAGGGGGTTGTTTCGACGGGCCCGGGAGGGTTCCTGCGCGGCGGGCCCGGCGGAGGGCGCGGTAGCGGGTGAGGGTGCCCAGGGTGAAGAGGGTCAGGACCAGGAGGACCATCAGCTGGCCGACGAGGAGGCCCCAGAAGAGGCCGTAGCCGGAGAGTTGGGCCTTGGGGGTGCCGGGCCAGGCGCCGGGGAGGTCGTGGGGGTCGGTGACGAGGTGGCGCAGGGCCGTGGGGGTGCCGGAGTAGGTGACGCCGTCGGGCCAGGCGCCGTGGCTGAGGAGTCCGGCGAGGCCGGTCGCGGTCCAGATCAGGACGCTCAGACCGAGGAGGAAGAGGAGCAGCCCGATGAGCAGGGAGTCCGGGACGCCGCCGTGCTGGCGTGGGCCGCGGCCGGGCCGGGGGCCGCGTGGGCCGGGGGCGTACCGGTCGTCGTACGCCCCGGACCGCTCGTCGTACGCGCCCGGTTGGCCGCCGCGTGGGTCGTGGCCGTACGGGCCGCCGGGGGGCGCGTAGCCGTTGTCGTACGCCCCCGGGTGGCCGGTCGGGTCGGGGGGCGGGGTCACGCCACCGTCTCGCTCGACTCGCCGTGGAGCTGGCGGGCCAGGGCCAGCGCTTCGGCGCGCTGTTCCGCCTCGGCGTCGGCGGCGGCCTCCAGGGCGCGGGCCTCGTCGGTGGGGAGGGCGGAGGCGGCGGAGACCTCGGACGCCTCGGTCATCGCGCGGTCGGTGTAGACCAGCGGGCGTTCCGCCTCGGTGATGAGGTGTTTGACGACCTGGACGTTGCCGTTGACGTCCCAGACGGCGATGCCGGGGGTCAGGGTCGGGATGATCTCGACGGCCCAGCGGGGCAGGCCGAGGACCTGGCCGGTGGCGCGGGCCTCGTCGGCTTTCTGGGCGTAGATCGTGCGGGTGGAGGCCATCTTGAGGATGGCGGCGGCCTCGCGGGCGGCGGCGCCGTCGACGACGTCGCTGAGGTGGTGGACGACGGCGACGAAGGAGAGGCCGAGGCGGCGGCCGAACTTCAGCAGGCGCTGGAAGAGCTGCGCGACGAAGGGGGAGTTGATGATGTGCCACGCCTCCTCCACCAGGAAGATGCGCTTCTTGCGGTCCGGGCGGATCCAGGTGTGCTCCAGCCACACGCCGACGATTGCCATGAGGATCGGCATGGCGATGGAGTTGCGGTCGATGTGCGAGAGGTCGAAGACGATCAGCGGGGCGTCGAGGTCGATGCCGGCGGTCGTCGGGCCGTCGAACATGCCGCGCAGGTCACCGTCGACGAGGCGGTCGAGGACGAGGGCGACGTCCAGGCCCCATGCCCGGACATCGTCTATGTCGACATTCATCGCCTCGGCGGCCTCGGCCTCCGGGTGGCGCAGCTGCTCGACGATGTCGGTGAGGACGGGCTGGCGGGGCGCGCCGGAGTCGTCGCCTCCGTCGCCGAACTCGCCGAGGACGGTGGAGTGGGCGACCTTGAGGGCGAAGCCGGAGCGCTCGTCCAGACCGCGGCCCATCGCGACCTCGATGATCGTCCGCAGCAGCGCGAGCTGGCCGGTGGTGGTGATCGACGGGTCGAGCGGGTTGAGGCGGATGCCGCCGTTGAGGGCGGCGGTCGGGTCGAGGCGGATGGGGGTGATGCCGAGCTGTTCGGCGATGAGATTCCACTCGCCGACGCCGTCCTCGCCCTGTGCGTCGAGGACGACGACCTGCCGGTCGCGGAAGCGGAGCTGGCGCAGTACGTACGTCTTCTCCAGCGCGGACTTGCCGTTGCCGGACTCGCCGAGGACCAGCCAGTGCGGGGCCGGGAGCTGCTGGCCGTAGAGCTGGAAGGGGTCGTAGATGTAGCCCTTGCCGCTGTAGACCTCGCGGCCGATGATGACGCCGGAGTCACCGAGGCCGGGGGCGGCGGTGGGCAGGTAGACGGCCTGCGCCTGCCCGGTGGAGGTGCGTACGGGCAGCCGCGTCGTCTCCACCTTCCCGAACAGGAAGGTGGTGAAGGCGTCGGTGAGCGCTCCGAGCGGATCGAGCATGGCCATGACGTACGCGCCTCCCAGCGGCTTAGCGGCGGATTCCGGTCGCGAACGGCAGGGTGTTGACGAACGCCCGGTGGTGCTCGCGGTCGCACCACTCCAGCTTGAGATAGGACTTTCCGGCCGAGGCGCGGATGGTGCGCTTGTCGCGGGCGAGCGCCTCGGGCGAGCGGGAGGAGACCGTCAGATAGCCGACGAGGTTGACCCCGGCGGCTCCGGAGGCGAGGTCCTCGCCGCGCTGGTCGACGCGGCCGTGGTGGGCGACGTCGCGGGGGTCGACGACGCGGTTCATCTTCGCGGCGCGGCTGGCCTCGGCGTCGTCGTTGGTCTTCTCCGTCAGCATCCGCTCGATGGCGATCTCGGTGGGCTCCAGGTCCATGCAGACCGCGACGGTGCGGATGACGTCGGGGGTGTGGACCAGCAGCGGGGCGAGGAAGTTGACGCCGACCGGGGTCAGCGGCCACTCCTTGATCCAGGCGGTGGCGTGGCACCAGGGGGCGCGGGTGGTCGACTCGCGGGTCTTGGCCTGGAGGTACGTCGGCTCCACCGCGTCCAGCTCGGCGGGCCAGGCGTTGCGCTTGCTCATCGCCTGGATGTGGTCGATGGGGTGGTCCGGGTCGTACATGGAGTGCACGAGGGAGGCGAGGCGGGCCTGGCCGAGCGGTTGGCGGACGCGGATGTCGGCCTCGGCGAGGCGGGCGCAGATGTCGGTCAGCTCGCGGGCCATGACGACGGCGAGACCGGCGTCGCGGTCGAGCTTGCCGCGGCCCGGACCGCCGCGCTGGGCGGCCGCGGCGCGGGCCATCGTCATCGCCTCGGCGGCCAGCTCGCGGTCGTAGTGCATACAGGCGACGAGGTAGGCGCGGTGCTGCTCGGAGGAGGTGGAGACCATCGACTGGAGCTGGTCGTACGACTCCTGGAGCCAGGCGGGGGAGGCGGTGTCGCCGCGCTGGGCGACGTCCTTGGCGTGCGCGTCCGGGTCGGCGGGCAGGGTGCGGGCCAGCATCTGGAGGCGGGTGACGAAGCCGTCACCGTTGGCGACGTGCTTGAGCAGCGTGCCGAAGCGGTCGACCAGTGCTTCCTGGTCCTCGCTGTCGCGCAGCCCGACGCCGGGGCCCTCGATCTCGATGGCGGCGGTGACGGTGCGGCGGTCGGCGTGGAGGAGGACGGCGATCTCGTCGGGGCCGAAGGGGGCGGCGAGCCAGTTGATACGGCCGATGCCGGGCGGCGGGCCGATCTCCACCTCGCGTCCGTCGAGCCGGGTGCCCGCCTCGGCGGCGGTGGAACGGTAGGCGGTGCCGCGGCGGAGGGTGCGGCGGTAGCTGCGCCGGATCTCGAACCACTTGTAGAACGTGCGGCCCTTGTACGGGACGTACACGGCGGCCAGGCCCAGCATCGGGAAGGCGGTGAGGGCGATGATCCGCATCGCCAGGACCTTGATCGCCAGGCCGCCGACCATGCCGAGGAAGGCGCAGACGATGATCAGGGCGATCTCGCCGGTCTCGCGGTTCTTGCCGATGACGGCGTTGGGCCGGGCGCGGCCGATCAGGTACGTCCTGCGGGGCGCGATCGGATGGGGGGTGGTCACCGCCCCTCACCTCCTGCTGACTTGCCGGTGCGGGAGCCGCCGGGGGCGCCGGAGCCGGGGTTGGTACGGGGGGCCGGTGGGGCGGTGCGGGAGCTGTGGGCGGCGACGCCGCCGGCCACGCCGCCCGCCGGGGACTGGCCGCCGCCGCTCTGGGACTGGCCGCCGCCGTCGGACTTGCGGCTGCTGTGGGTCTTGATGCCCTGGGAGACGAGGGCGGCGGGGGAGGAGACCATGGCGGCCGCCTGACTGCCGTCGGTGGCGCGCCCCTTGTTCGTCCGCGCGGAGACCATCTCGTCGCCGAAGCCGGGGACGAAGCGGTAGATCACCGCGCTGGCGAAGATCGCGAGGACGATGATGGCGAGGCCGGAGACGACGGCGGAGAAGGCGTTGGGGCCCTCGTCGGAGGAGAGCGCACCGGCGATGCCGAGGACGATCACGATCACCGGTTTCACCATGATCACCGCGATCATGATCCCGGCCCAGCGGCGGACGTGGCCCCACATGTTCTTGTCGACGAGCCCGGCGTAGACGACGGTGCCGAGCAGCGCGCCGACGTACAGCAGCGCGGCGCGGATCACCAACTCCAGCCAGAGCACACCGGCGGCGAGCACCGAGACCAGCGAGACGACGATCAGCATGATCGGGCCGCCGCCGATGTCGGTGCCCTTGGTCAGCGCCGCGGAGAACGCCCCGAAGAAGGTGTCGGTCTTCGCCCCGGTGCCCTTCGCGATGATCTCGGTGATGCTGTCGGTCGCGGAGACCACGGTGTAGAGGATCAGCGGCGTGAACGCGGAGGCGAGCACGGTCAGCCAGAGGAACCCGACCGCCTCGCTGATCGCCTCCGTCAGCCGGACACCCCGCACGGCGCGCTTGGCGACGGCGAGCAGCCACAGGACGAGGGTGAGGACGGTCGAGGCGGCGAAGACGACGGCGTACTGGCGCAGGAACGCGGAGTTGGTGAAGTCGACCTGCGAGGTCGCCTTCACGGCGTCGGCCAGCTTGTCGACGATCCAGGCGGCGGCCTTGGCACAGCCCTTGGCGAGGGAGGTGAGGGGGTCCAGGGGGTTGTTGTCGAACGGGGTGCTCGGTGTCGTGCTGCCGCTGCCCGGTGCGTTCTGTTCGCAGTTCTCCTTGGCAGGGCCGCTGAGGATGCTGCAGCGTTCCCTTGTCGGTGACGGATCGGGGCCGGGGGCGGCCATGACGCGGGTGGCGCACATGAACACCGCGGTCTGAACCGCGGCGAGAACCGAGACGACCGAGAACGCGCGGCGGCTGTTACCGGGCATAGGTGAACCCTCCAAACCCTTCGACCGCACCTGCGATCTCCTTCGCTCCGGATGCGGGGACGTCCCCACTGACCGGTGCCGGGCCGTTCTTCTGCGTCTGGGAAACGGCCTTCCAGTCCTTGCCGGTCCAGGTCAGCTTCATCGTGACGGTGAACCACGTGGTGGTCACCGGCTTGGTGGAGCCGCTGCCCGCCATGCCGAGGAGCCCCGTGCACCACACGTCGACGGTGGCCCCGTCGTCGGCGTAGGCCGTGGCCTTGGTGCCGATGGGGATGGTGCGGGAGATGAAGGTCATGCCCGAGGGGACGCTGCCGTCCGGCTTCAGGCCGACGGCCTTGCGGGCGTCGGACGTGTAGGCGTGGTCGAGATCCTTCTGGAACGTGCCGACGACGGAAGGCGCCATGACCGCGCTGACGATCTGGTGGCGCTTCTGGTCGTCGAACATGTCGGAGGATCCCAGCGCCACCGCATAATTCGCCGCCGCCGACTGCGCCCCCTGCTGGGTCTTGGCGAAGCCCTTGGCGATGGTGCCGTTCTTGTCCGTCACCGGGTCGGTGCCGGTGGGGGCGGTGGGTTGGGCGGCGGGGCCGTTCTTGGGGGCGCCGTCCGCGGTGTCGGTGGCGGGGTCGGAGCCGGAGCCGCGGTTGGCGAAGGCGATGGCGGCGATGAGGAGGACCACCACACCGACGACGGCGACGAGGTTGCGGCTGGAGAGCCCGGAGCGGGAGCGGCGCCCCGATCCGTAGGTGTCGCCCTCGCTCTCCGGAAGTCTGGTGCGGGTCTGGCCGGTGGGACTCGTGTAGTCGCCGCCGTAGCCGTCGTCGCTGGTACTCATCGCGTACGTGCCCCCTCAACCGCCATTGCCGTCTCCGCCGTCGTCGCCGTCCCCGCCGTTGTGGGGCCGCCCTCGTATGACCGTAGCCGCGCGGTTGGCGGCTCGGGTGAAGTGGTACGAGTACATCTCACCGTGACGGGTCCTCAGCTGCTGGGCGGTGTGGGTGAATGGGAGACTGTGCGGCTTTTATCCCCTTGGTGTGCACCCGCTTCACCGCCTCCCGCCGTGGCCTTCTTCCTTCCGGACGGACCTGTCCCCACGGGGTGGCCGCCCCAACCGGTCCGCTGGTCGCGGGCGTGCCGGGGTGGACCGGGAGTCCGGCCGTGCAGGGGTGAGCGGACGTCAGCATGGGGCCTCGGCGCGGGAGGTGGGGCCGTCGGGGGGTGGATGGAGGCACAGGGGCGGCGGACGGGGCGCATGCGGTGGGCGCCGGTGGCGGTCCGGCCCGGGGCGCGGCGCGCGGCGGGGGCCGCGGGGCCTGCGCGGTGGGGGAGGTGACGGCCCGTCGGCCGCCGGGAGGGGCGGCCGACGGGCGTCGAGGGCGCGCTACACGGCCATGCCGTAGACGATCGTGAAGAGGGTGCCGAGGGAGCCGATGATGAAGACGCCGGTGAGACCGGCGACGATCAGGCCCTTGCCCTGCTCGGCGCTGAAGGTGTCGCGGAGCGCGGTGGCGCCGATCCGCTGCTTGGCGGCGCCCCAGAAGGCGATGCCCAGGCAGATCAGGATCGCGACGGCCATGATGACCTCGACCATCACGCGCGCCTCGTGGCCCAGCGTGCCGAACGGGCCCCAGTCCGGGGCGATTCCACCGATGATGGTGCTGATGTCGCCCTTGTCGGCCGCAATGAACATTGAACTCACCGCCCCTTTATGGGTAGTTGTGGTCCCCTGAATATCTGACAGGGGTCAGTCTCCATCTTCGCCGACAAAGACACCACCGGATGTCGACTTGGCGGCATTCTTGCGCGGATCTCGTAGGGGTGGGGTGAGGATCGGCCCTGCGACGACCGGCGTCACCCGGGAAACCCGTGTGATGTCACTGTGTGTATCACGTATGATAACCGTGAGCAATGATGGAGTGAAGTCCATCGATGCGTCCATCGATGCGTCCATCAAATGCGTCCATCAATGCGTCTATCGATACGGGGTGTCCGGTGTGCTCGGCGCGGGGGGCCGTGGGTGGGCCGGGTGGGAGCCGAGGTGGGGGCGTCGGGGCAGGTCCGGGGGTGTGCGTCCCTCCCGGGAGGAGGGACGCGGGGCGGGACCGGGTGGTTCCGTTTCGCACCGTCAGGGATCCGGCCGTCGGCGGCTGTCGACCGGCGGGCGTCCGGGCCGTGGGGCGGCGCCCGGGGCTCAGGCGGTGCCGGGTGCGCCGGTAGCCTCTCGGCCGTACGCCGCTCCCCGGTGAGCGCCCCCTGCGCCGAGGTGTGCGCCGCCGTGCGGTGGGAACTTCCAGGGGTGGCGGGGAATCGGCGGCGAAGTGGGCCCGGATGGGGGAGGGTTGAGGCGTGCGGAAACTCTGGATTGCAGGCGGTATCGGGGCGGGGCTGATGCTCGGCCTGATCGCGCTGCTCGTGATCGGCACGTACACCGCGGCCGCCGGGCTGGTCGGTGGGGCCGGCGGGCGGGCGCTCGGGCTGGCCAAGGGCGCGGTGCCCGCCGAGTACCAGGCGCTGGTGCAGAAGTGGGGTCAGCTCTGCCCGGCGATAAGCCCCTCGTTGCTGGCCGCGCAGCTCTACCAGGAGAGCGGCTGGAACCCCAAGGCGCAGAGCCCGGCGAACGCGCTGGGCATGGCGCAGTTCATCCCCGGCACCTGGGCCACCCACGGCATCGACGGCAACGGCGACGGCAAGAAGGACATCTGGGATCCGGCGGACGCCATCGCGTCGGCCGCGTCGTACGACTGTGAGCTGGCGCAGTACGTGAAGGACGCCCCGGGCGACGCCACGCACAACATGCTCGCCGCGTACAACGCCGGTGCCTACCGCGTCATCCAGTACAGCGGCGTGCCGCCCTACGGTGAGACGCAGAACTACGTCAAGACGATCACCACGCTCGCCAAGAGCTTCGAGGCGCCGACCGCGCCGGTCGCCCCGTCGAAGCAGGCCGCCGCGGCGATCTACTACGCGCAGGCGAAGCTCGGCACGCCGTATCTGTGGGGCGGTACGGGCACCGCGGCGCAGAACGGCCGGTTCGACTGCTCCGGGCTGACACAGGCCGCGTACCGCTCGGTCGGCATAGAGCTGCCGCGGGTGGCGAACGACCAGTGGAACGCCGGTCCGCACCCCAAGCGCGATGAGCTGCTCCCCGGCGATCTGGTCTTCTTCGCCAACGATCTGACGGACCCGCGGTCGATCCACCACGTCGGGATCTACGTCGGCGGCGGCTACATGGTCAACGCGCCGCACACCGGCGCGCTGATCCGCTTCGACAAGATCGATGTGCCGGACTACATCGGCGCCACCCGCGTCACCTCCGATGGCGCGAAAGCGCTGCCCGCTGCGAACACCGCGTGAACATGAGGCGCCCGGCGCCCGGGGTGGGTCACGCTGGGACAACAGGCTGGTGATCTTCCGGTGGAGAGCGGAACGACCACAGTGACGAGCGCGTTCTTCTGGCGTCGGGCGGTCCGGACGTGGGGGCGCGCCCGGTGTGGCGGTACGGCGGCACAGGACGACCACGGGGGTCGGCAGCACATACACGGCGCTCGCGCGCGCGGAAGATAAGGGGTCGCAGCAGATGGCTGGACTCGCACTGGTGGGGCCGGACCCGGATGCCGACGTGCTCGGCGGCATCAACGGCCTCGCGAAGGATGCTCCCCGGTGGGTCAACCACACGGTGGAGTATCTCGGCGAATACGGCGTCCTCGCCGCGCTCGCCGTGCTGTGCGTGCTCGCCTGGTGGTCCGTGCGGCGCCGCGCCGGGGCGCCCGCGGCGGTCGCCGGGCTGGTGTGGGCGCCGCTCGCGGGCGGCCTCGCCCTGCTCGCCAACATCCCGATCCGGACCATCGTCGGCCGCCCCCGCCCGTTCCACGACCAGACCGGGCTGGCGGTCCTCGTCCCGGGGAAGACCGACTTCTCGTTCGTCAGCGACCACGCGACGCTCGCCATGGCGGTCGGCGCCGGACTCTTCCTCGTCCGCCGCTCCTACGGCCTGATCGGGATCGGGCTGGCGCTGCTCGAAGGGTTCTGCCGGATCTATCTGGGCGTGCACTACCCGACGGACGTCGTCGGCGGGTTCGCGCTGGGCACCGCCGTGGTGCTGCTGCTCGCACCGCTCGCGCAGGCGGTGCTGGTGCCGCTGATGACGCGGCTGGGCCGCTCGCGCGCGGGGCGGCTGGTGCGGGCGCCCGGGGTGCCGGAGACGGTGCGGACGCCCGACGCGGAGGCGGCGGTCGAGGCGGCGTACGCGCGGACGTTCGCGGAGACCTACGGCGAGCGGTACGCGCCGCAGGACGCGGGCGACGACCTGGCGCTTCCGGCCGGTGCGGCGCTGCCCGGCGGCAAGGGACCGGAACGCGACCTGGCGGCCTGACGGCGGGGCGGCCGGACCCCGGGGCCCGGCCGCGTCCCGTGCCTCGCTCAGAGCGCCTGCGGGAACGTGCTGAACAGCCGCTGCGGATCGTACGTCCGCTTGACCTTGTCCAGACGGCCGGTGGCCGGTCCGTAGTAGGCGGACTTCCAGTCGGTCAGGGACGGGTCGGTGTAGTTCTGGTACGCGGCGCCGGAGGCGTGGCGGCGCATCGCGCCGTGGAAGGAATCGAGCCAGGCGGTGCGGTTGGCGGACGGACCGCCCGCCGGCCAGGACGCCAGGTACTGCGCGAGGAAACGCGAACCGCGGTGGACGAACGCGGTGTCGGTGGCGCCGACGCGGTTGATCGCGCCGCCCAGCGCGGTGAAGGCGACATTGCCGGTCACGCCCTTGTGGCCGCCGTTCTCGATCTGCGCCAGGGCCGTCTGGACACCGGAGGCGGAGAGCGGCCGGTCGTAGAAGTGCGAGCGTGCCGCGTACGTTTCGCGGCCCAGCTGGCCCGGGGCGGTCTGGCCGGGCAGTGCGCCCGGGGCGTGGCACTGGGCCGTTGTCTTGGAGGAGCAGCCCGCGTACGCCTCCATCGCGTCCAGATGGTCGATGGGGGTGAGCCGGACGGTGGCCGCGGGGCCCGGGCCGCCGGGCTGGTCGGCGAGCCGGTCGACGGCGTTCTGCAGGTCGCGGTAGCCGCCCATGGAGAACGCGGCGACGGAGACGGCGGGGGTGTTGCCGGGGCGGGCGTCCAGATGGCAGGCGGACCATATCTCGTCCGCCTGCGAGGGGCCCCACTTCTGCCAGGAGCCCAGCACCTTGGCCGCCTTCGCCCACGGCCACGTCATGTACGCCATGACCGAACGCGGCGCGGGGTGCGTACGGAAGCGGAGGTCGGTGACGACGCCGAAGTTGCCGTTGCCGGCGCCGCGCAGCGCCCAGAAGAGGTCGGGGTGGTGCGAGGCGTCGCACTCGACGGTCTTGCCGTCGGCCGTGACGACCGTCGCGCCGACGAGGGAGTCGCAGGTCAGGCCGTACGCACGGGAGGTGACGCCGTGTCCGCCACCCAGGGTGAGGCCGGATATCGCGACGGTCGGGCAGGAGCCGCCGGGCAGGGTGACGCCGTGCGCGCCGAGCCCGGTGTAGATGTCGATGAGCTTGGCGCCCGCGCCGATCGTGACCTCGCCGCCGGAGGGCGCGCCGACCTTGTCGAGCTTGGAGACGTCGATGACGAGCTTGCCGTCGCCGCTGGAGTAGCCCGCGTAGGAGTGGCCACCGCTGCGGATGGCGACGGGGGTGCGGTAGCGGCGCGCGAAGGAGAGGCACTCGGCGATGTCCGAGGGGTGCGCGACATAGGCGACCGCCGACGGCTTCAGGGAGTCGTAACGGGTGTTGTAGAGCCGTCCGGCCGAGGCGTACGCGGCGTCGGAGGGGCGGATGAGGGTGCCGTCGAGGCTCTTGGCGAGGGCGCTCCAACCGGCCTTGGTGGCGGCCGGTTTCGCGGCCGAGGTGGTGGTGGCGGTGAGCGCTCCGCCGGGCGTCGTCGCGGAGGCGGAGGAGCCGGTGGCCGCGCCGTTCGTGGTGCAGCCGGTGGCCCAGGCGACCGAGGTGGCCGCGAGACCGCCACCGGTTTGCAGGAGTGTGCGGCGCTTCATGGGTGAATGTCCCCTCGTGGTGATCCGGCGTCCCCGTACGGCCACGGGTCCGGCCGGTGGCCGAGGGGTGCGGCGCCGGGCGTCCGGCGCCGCCGTGGGGGCGGCGCTCCGGTGGCGCGGACAGGTCCCGAAGGGCCGTCAGGTCGGCGCGCCGCCGGTGCCCGGTGCCGTCGTTCTCTCCCTACCCAGATGCGGCCGGGGGGTGGACGGTTCCCGGGCGGCGGATCATTCCGGTCGGGCGGCGGCCGTCAGATGGCGTTCGGCGTCCGTACGGGCCTGGGAGCGGGCGCGGCGGGCGGCGCCGCGCCAGCCGCAGGTGCAGCCCGCCGAGATGAAGGAGCCGCGTTCGGAGGTGGAGGTGTGGTGGGCGGCCGTGTCGTCGGCGGCGGGCGCGGGGCCGGGGACGGAGGGGCCCGACGGGTGGGGGTGCGGGGCGCGATCGGTCACCCCGCCACGCTACGCGCCCCGGGTGGCGGGGCGTGACGGGCCCCGGGAACGGTCGTTGAACGGGGCGGTCGGTGGGAATCCGGCCGTCCGGAACGGGCCGCTCGATGCGGGCCGCCGGTGCGCGGAGCGTCCGATCGGCGGCTCCGTACCGGCTGTTCCGGGTCCGCCCAGGGGAAGCGGCCGAAGGGGCTCGTAGGCGATGGTGGCGCAGGTCGGACGGGAGACGGGCGCGGTCGTCGCGGCGCTGGTGTGCGGGGCGGGGCTGCTGACGGCGGGGTGTTCGGCGGTCGGGGCGTCGGCCGACGGGTTGCCGGGAGCGAACTCCCCGGCGGCCGGGCGGGCGGTGCGGGCCAGCGCCGATGCGCTGCTGCGGGCCGGTGGGGCGCGGGTCACCTCGACGATGGAGACGGTCAGCGGCGGCACCCGGGTGGCGATCCGGGGGAGCGGTGAGTACGACTTCCGGCGCGGGACGGGGCGGCTGCGGCTGACGTTGCCGGACGCGGCGGGCGAGGGGCGTGGGCCGCGGCCGCCGGTCACCGAGATCCTGGTGCCGGGCGCGCTCTACATGAAGAACCGCGGCGCCGGGGTGCCCGCGGACAAGTGGGTGCGGATCGATGCGACGGGGCTCGCGGACGGCAATCTCGTCACCGGCGGGGCCACCGATCCGCTGGCCGCGGCCGAACTGCTGCGGGGGGCGCGGGAGGTGACGTACCGGGGCGAGGCGCGGGTCGACGGGGTCGCGGTGCGGCACTACAGCGGGACGGCGGATCTGGTGGCGGCTGCCGGGGCGGCGTCGGCGCGGACCCGGCCGGTGCTGACGGCGGCGGAAAAAGGGTTCACCACGCGGCGGGTGCCGTTCGACGTCTATCTGGACGAGGCGGGGCGGCTGCGCCGGGTCAGTCAGCACTACCGCTTCGCCAACGGGTCGCGGCGCGGTGCGGCGGTGACGTCGACGACCGAACTGGACCACTTCGGCCGTCGCCCGGAGGTGGCGCTGCCGCCGCGGGAGGCGATCTACACGGGGCGGATCGCGGCTTCGGGGGCGTGACGGGGGAGACGCGGGCCGTGAGGTGACGCGCTGTCAGGGCGGCGCGTGCGTACGGGCGTCGGGGTCGGTGGTGCGGGGGCCGGGTCCGTCCGTCGTGTTGGTCGCCGGGGTGGCTTCCGGGGTGGCTCCTCGGGGGCCGTCGGCCCGGGGGATCGGGTTTTTGACCGTCGGTTTTCGGCCGTCTCCGGAACGGTCCGGGGGAGGGCCCGCCACCCGGGCGGGGGTGGCGGAAATGGTCCTTCCGTGCCATGGGCGGCGGGGCGCGCCGTCCCTACGCTGGGCGGTGTCCGCCTCGGAGGGGGAGGCGCGCGAAGGAAGGTGTCGTCCGTGACCGTGACCTGCGACGCGACGGTTCAGGACCGCGTGGCCCTCGTCGAGATCGAGCTGATCGGCGAGCTGATGATCGCCGCGGCGGCCGCGAGCGAGGAGCGGCTGAGCCCGGACCGGATCGATGAGCTGCTGGATGTCGACGGACGGCGGCGGGAGCGGTCCGCCGAGCGGTGACCCGGCGGTCGCGGCGCCGGGCGGTTCAGGTGCGGAGCATCCGCTCGATCGCCTTGGTGGCTTCCTGGACCTTGGCGTCGATGGCCTCGGGACCGTGCACCGCGGCGTCGGCGACGCAGTGGCGCAGGTGCTCCTCCAGGAGCTGGAGCCCGAAGGACTGCAGGCCCTTCGTGCTCGCCGAGACCTGCGTGAGTATGTCGATGCAGTAGACGTCCTCCTCCAGCATGCGCTGGAGGCCGCGGATCTGGCCCTCGATCCGGCGCAATCTCTTGAGGTGGGCGTCCTTCTGGTGGGCGTAGCCGTGGATGCCGCGGTCGTGGTCGGTGACGGCGTTCGGGTCGCCCTGGGGGGCGGTTTTCGGCGCGGGCGCGGGGGTGGCCGGGGCGGTTTCGGTGGTGCCGTCCGTACCGGCGTCCGTGGTCGTCATGGCCGTCTCCCGTGGTATCCCGTCGATCCATATACCCCTGGTGGGTATATGGTACCGAATTTTCCGGGTACCGGAGGTACCCCGTGCAGAGCATGCTGCCCGATGCGCGACACTGAAGGAATGCTGGTAAGCAGTGGCTGGATGATGCGCCTAGCATCAACTCGACCGAAACCGATGCACCCCGAGGATTTCACGTGCGCTTTCGTCTGACCCCCAGGGAGACGAGCTTCTACGACATGTTCGCCGCATCCGCGGACAACATCGTCACCGGCTCGAAGCTCCTGATGGAAATGCTCGGGGCGGACACCTCCGCGCGGGCCGAGATCGCCGAACGGATGCGGGCGGCGGAGCACGCCGGGGACGACGCGACTCACGCGATCTTCCACCAGCTGAACTCCTCGTTCATCACCCCCTTCGACCGCGAGGACATCTACAACCTCGCCTCGTCGCTCGACGACATCATGGACTTCATGGAGGAGGCCGTCGATCTCGTCGTCCTCTACAAGGTGGAGGAGCTGCCGAAGGGCGTCGAGCAGCAGATCGAGGTGCTGGCACGGGCGGCCGAGCTGACCGCCGAGGCGATGCCGAATCTGCGGACGATGTCGAACCTCACCGAGTACTGGATCGAGGTCAACCGTCTGGAGAACCAGGCCGACCAGATCCACCGCAAGCTGCTCGCGCACCTCTTCAACGGCAAGTACGACGCCATCGAGGTGCTGAAGCTCAAGCAGATCGTGGACATCCTCGAGGAGGCGGCCGACGCCTTCGAGCACGTCGCCAACACCGTCGAGACCATCGCGGTCAAGGAGTCCTGAGCCCCGGCCATGGACACCTTCGCGCTCGTCGTGACCATCGCGGTCGCGCTCGGTTTCACATATACCAACGGCTTTCACGACTCGGCGAACGCCATCGCCACCTCGGTGTCGACCCGGGCGCTGACGCCACGGGCGGCGCTGGCGATGGCCGCCGTGATGAACCTCGCCGGTGCCTTTCTGGGCAGCGGGGTCGCCAAGACGGTCAGCGAGGGGCTGATCTCCACGCCCGAGGGCAGCAAGGGGATGGGGATCCTGTTCGCCGCGCTGCTGGGCGCGGTGGTCTGGAACCTCGTCACCTGGTACTTCGGACTGCCGTCGTCCTCCTCCCACGCACTCTTCGGCGGCATGGTCGGCGCGGCGCTCGCGGGGGGCACCGAGGTGATCTGGGCCGGGGTGATCGAGAAGGTCGTCCTGCCGATGTTCATCTCGCCGATCATCGGCCTGGTGCTCGGCTATCTGGTGATGGTCGTCATCCTCTGGCTGTTCCGCGGCGCCAATCCGCACCGTGCCAAGCGGGGCTTCCGCATAGCGCAGACCGTCTCGGCGGCGGGCATGGCGCTCGGCCACGGTCTCCAGGACGCGCAGAAGACCATGGGTGTCGTGGTGATGGCGCTGGTCATCGCCGATGTCCAGGACGCCAGCGCGGCCATCCCGGTCTGGGTGAAGCTGGTCTGTGCGATCACGCTGTCGCTCGGTACGTACGCGGGTGGCTGGCGGATCATGCGGACGCTGGGGCGGCGGATCATCGAGCTGGACCCGCCGCAGGGCTTCGCCGCGGAGACCACGGCGGCTTCGGTGATGTACACCGCGTCGTTCATGTTCCACGCGCCGATCTCCACCACGCACGTCATCACCTCCGCGATCATGGGTGTGGGCTCGACCAAGGGTCCGCGCGCGGTGCGCTGGGGCGTCGCCAAGAACATCGTGATGGGCTGGTTCATCACGATGCCGGCGGCGGCGCTCGTGGCCGCGGCCGCCTACTGGGTGATCAAGCTGGCCTTCGGCTGACCCGCGCCGGGCCCCTGCCCGGCGCACCCGTACGAAGGAAAGGGCCCGCCCCCGATGTGGGGGCGGGCCCTTCGTCGTGCGGTGGCACCGCCATGCAGCACCGCAGGACGCGGGTGGGGCCGCCGGGCGGGCGGCTCAGCCGAAGCGGCCGGAGATGTAGTCCTCGGTCGCCTGGACGGACGGGTTGGAGAAGATCCGCTCGGTGTCGTCGATCTCGACGAGGGTGCCGGGCTGCCCGACGGCCGAGAGGTTGAAGAACGCCGTACGGTCCGAGACGCGCGCCGCCTGCTGCATGTTGTGCGTCACGATGACGATCGTGAAGCGCTCCTTCAGCTCGCCGATGAGGTCCTCGACGGCGAGCGTGGAGATCGGGTCCAGCGCGGAGCAGGGTTCGTCCATGAGCAGGACCTGCGGTTCGACGGCGATGGCGCGGGCGATGCACAGGCGCTGCTGCTGGCCGCCGGAGAGGCCGGAGCCGGGCTTGTTGAGGCGGTCCTTGACCTCGTTCCAGAGGTTGGCGCCCTTGAGGGACCGCTCGACGATGTCGGTGAGATCGCTCTTCTTCGTGGTGCCGTTGAGCCGCAGCCCGGCCGCGACGTTGTCGAAGATCGACATCGTGGGGAACGGGTTGGGCCGCTGGAAGACCATGCCGACGGTGCGGCGGACCGCGACCGGGTCGACGCCGGGGCCGTAGAGGTCCTCGTCGTCCAGGAGCACCTTGCCCTCGACGCGGCCGCCGGGGGTGACCTCGTGCATCCGGTTCAGGGTGCGCAGGAAGGTCGACTTGCCGCAGCCGGAGGGGCCGATGAAGGCGGTCACCGAGCGGGGCTCGACGCTCATGGAGATGTCGTCGATGGCCTTGTGGTTGCCGTAGAAGGCGGAGAGGCCGCTGACATCGATTCGCTTGGCCATGGGGATCACTGCTTCTTTCTGGGGACGCGGTCAGCGGCCGGTTTTGGGGGCCTTCCAGCGGGCGATGCCGCGGGCCACCAGGTTGAGGATCATCACGAAGGCGATGAGGACGAGGGCCGCGGCCCAGGCGCGGTCGTACGACGCCTCGGAGCCCTGCTGCCACTGCTGGAAGACGTAGAGCGGCAGGGACTGCTGGGCGTCCTGGAACGGGTTGTTGTTGATCGTCTTCGCGCCCCACACCAGCAGCATGACCGGCGCGGTCTCACCGGTGATCCGGGCGACGGCCAGCATCACGCCGGTGGTGATGCCGCCGATCGACGTCGGCAGGACGACCTTGAGGATGGTGCGCCACTTCGGCACGCCCAGGGCCAGCGACGCCTCGCGCAGCTCGTTGGGGACGAGCTTGAGCATCTCCTCGGTGGAGCGGACGACGACCGGGACCATCAAGATCGCCAGCGCCATCGACCCGGCGAAGCCGGACGGGCCGAAGCCGAGGATCAGGATCCAGACGGAGAGGATGAAGAGTCCGGCGACGATGGACGGGATGCCGGTCATCACGTCGACGAAGAAGGTGACGGCCTTGGCGAGCCGTCCGCGGCCGTACTCGACCAGGTAGATCGCGGTGAACAGGCCGAGCGGCGCGGCGATCAGGGTGGCCAGGCCCACCTGCTCCAGGGTGCCGATGATCGCGTGGTAGATGCCGCCGCCGGGCAGCGCGTCCGGCAGGGTGCCCATCGAGTGGGAGAGGAAGTAGCCGTCCAGGACCTTGCTGCCGCGGACGACCGTCTCCCACAGCAGGGAGGCCAGCGGGATGACGGCGAGCAGGAAGGCCATCCAGACGAGGCCGGTGGCGAGGCGGTCCTTGGCCTGCCGGGCGCCTTCGACGGCGGCGGACAGCACGAAGGTGGCGACCACGAAGACCAGCGCGGCGATCAGACCCCACTGGATACGGCTGTCCAGACCGGCGCCGAGGCCGATGCCGCAGCCGATCGCGGCCGAGGCGAGGGCGAGGGCCGCCGGGGTCCAGCGGGGGAGCCGGGCCTGCTTGAGGGAGAGGCTCGACACGCCGCCGGGCCGCTCGGCGAGGGCCTGCCGTTCCGTCATGACGTCGCTCACGAGTACTCCTTGCGCCGGGCGATGATCAGGCGGGCCGCGCCGTTGACGAGCAGGGTGATCACGAAGAGGACGAGGCCCGAGGCGATCAGTGCGTCCTGGCCGAAGGTGTCGGCCTCGCTGAACTTCGCGGCGATGTTCTGCGCGAAGGTGCCGCCGCCCGGGTCGAGCAGGCTGGTGTTGATCAGGAAGCTGGGGGAGAGGACGGTGGCGACGGCCATCGTCTCGCCGAGCGCCCGGCCCAGGCCCAGCATGGAGGCGCTGATGATGCCGGAGCGGCCGAAGGGGAGGACCGACATCCGGATGACCTCCCAGCGGGTGGCGCCGAGCGCCAGGGCCGCCTCCTCGTGCATCCTCGGCGCCTGGAGGAAGACCTCGCGGCTGACGCTGGTGACGATCGGCAGGATCATGATCGCCAGCAGGATGCCGACGGTGAACAGCGAGCGGGCGGCGCCGCCGCCGTAGCTGAAGACGCCGGTCCAGCCGAGGTAGTCGTCGAGCCAGCCGTAGAGCCCGCCGAGGTGCGGGACGAGGAAGAGCGCGCCCCACAGGCCGTAGATGATGCTGGGCACCGCGGCGAGCAGGTCGATGACGTAGCCGAGCGGGGAGGCCAGCCTGCGGGGGGCGTAGTGCGAGATGAAGAGGGCGATGCCGACCGCGACCGGGACCGCGATGACCATCGCGATCAGGGCGCTGACGACGGTGCCGAACGCCAGGACCGCGATGCCGAATTTGGGCTCGGTGCCGGTGGCGTTCCAGTCGAGGGTGGTGAAGAAGTTGGCGTGGTCGCCGGATATCGCGAGCACGGACCGGTAGGTGAGGAAGGCGGCGATGGCCGCCATGATCACCAGGAGGGCGATACCGGATCCGCGGGAGAGCCCGAGGAAGATCCGGTCGCCGGGGCGCCGGGCCTTCCCCGAGACGGCGGAGTCGGGGGCCGCGGCCGGTGGCGGCGCGGCGTCAGGTGTCGCGGTTGCTGAGGGGGTCATGGTTTCTCCGGTCTGCGGAGCCCGGGGGCTCCTGGCGCGGCGGTGCACCGGACGGGCGGCGGCCGGGGGCCGTACGGCGGGGTGACCCGGCCGTACGGCGGGCCGCCGCCCGGTGGATCAGGCGAGGGCGGCGACGGTCTTGCGGACCTTGTCGGCGATCTCGGTGGGCAGCGGGGCGTAGCCCAGGTCCTTCAGGGCGTTCTGGCCGTCCTCGCTGGCGATGTAGGTGAGGAAGGACTTGGTGGCCGGGAGGGTCTCGGTCTTGTTGCCCTTGTCGCAGGCGATCTCGTACGTCACCAGGGTGATCGGGTAGGCGCCCTCGGCCTTGGTGGCGTAGTTCAGCTCCAGGGCGAGGTCGTCGCCCTTGCCGACCTGCTTGGCCTCGGCGATGGCCTTGGAGGCGTTGTCGACGGTGGCCTCGACCGGGGACTTGGCGCCGGTGGCGATCTTGACGGTGGGGATCTTCCCGGCCGTCGCGTAGGACAGCTCGAAGTAGGAGATCGCGCCGTTGGTCTGCTTGACCTGCGAGGAGACACCGGCGGAGCCGGAGGCCGCCTGGCCGCCCTTGCCCTCCCAGGTCTTCGCGGGCTCGTGCTTCCAGGCGTCGGGGGCGGCGCCCTTGAGGTACTTGGTGAAGTTGTCGGTGGTGCCCGAGTCGTCGGAGCGGTGGAACGCCTGGATCTTGAGGTCCGGCAGCGAGGCGCCCGGGTTGAGCTTCTTGATCGCCGCGTCGTTCCAGTTGGTGATCTGCGAGTCGAAGATCTTGGCGAGGGTGGGCGCGTCGAGGACGAGGTTGTCCACGCCGGGCACGTTGTAGCCGACCGCGATCGGGCCGCCGACCATCGGCAGGTTGATCGCCTTGCCGCCCTTGCAGACCTTCTCCGACTTGGCGACCTCCTCGGGCTTGAGGGCCGAGTCGGAACCGGCGAACGCGGTCTGGCCCTGGAGGAAGGTGGTGATGCCCGCGCCGGAGCCGGTCGGCTGGTAGTTGATCTCGGTGTCCTTGCAGGACCCGGCGTAGTTCTGCACCCAGACGTCCATGGCGTTCTTCTGCGCCGAGGAGCCGGAGGCGCGCAGCTTGCCCTTGCCCTCGCACTTGATGCTGCCGGTCTTGGCGGCGTTGCCCGCGCCACCGGAGGCGCTGGTGTCGTCGGAGCCGCACGCCGTCAGGGCCAGGGCACCGGTGACGGCGAGAGCGCCCACCGCGAGGGCGCGAACCCGGTTCTTGCGCTGAAGCTTCACTGTCGAGAGTTCCTTCCTGGGGCGCGCCGCTTGCTCGGCGTGCGAGGTGTGTCAGGAGTGTGCGGAGTCAGCCGGAGCCCCTATCGGTTCGCGACGGTGACGCGCACTCGGTACGGCCGAAATTAGGCAGATCAAGTGAAGTGACCGACGGAGAAGAGTGAACGCACGGTGAACCTCACCCGTCAGCTGGGGGCGACTCGTCCTGGCATGTATCGGTCACGCGAAATCGGGGAATTGCCCCGTCCTCTGTCGACTTACCGATCGGTATGGCACTATCCGCGCCAACGACCACGGGGAGACGAAGTGGTGGGCATCGACCGGAGGTGGCGGGTGGGGACCCAGGGGGCGGCGAAGGCCGTACGGGGCGGAGCGGACGCGGGAGACACCGGAGGAGCGCGGGGCGCCGCCGCTCCGGGGGACGGCGCGGCGGCCACGCCCGGCCGCGCCGCCCCGCGGGGCCGGGCGGTCGCCCGCGCCGCCGTGGTGGTCTGCGCGCTCGGACTGCTCGGGCCCCTGGCCCCGGCGGCGTACGCCTCGGCCGGACGGGCGGCCGACGGACCGGACGGGCGCCCGCCCGCGCGGGAGACGGCGGACGGCCCGGACGCGGGCGGCGCGGGCCCCGGCACGGACCGGCTGGCCCGGGTGCACCGGCAGATCGAGGATCTCTACCGCGCCGCGGAGCGGGCCACCGACGCGTACAACGCCGCGCAGGAGCAGGTCACCGGCGAGCAGAAGAAGATCGTCGAGCTGGCCCGGCGGATCGACGCCGCGCAGCGCCGCCGGGACGCGCTCAAGCGGCAGGCGGGCGTGCTGGCCAGTGCGCAGTACCGCGCCGGGGGCATCCCGGACGAGGCGCGGCTGCTGCTCCATGCGGACCCCGAGGGGTACCTCGACAACGTGGTGCTGGCCCGCAAGAGCCAGCGCGCCGCCACGAACGTCGCCGGGGAGCTGAGCCGGTTGGCGGCCGGGCTGCGGGACGACGCGCACTCCGCGACGGTCCGCTGGGAACACCTCGATGCCGAACGCGTGAAGAAGGAAAAAGCGCGGAGTGACATCAGGAAGAAGATCGACGCAGCGAAGAAAATCGAATCCCGGCTGGCCGCCGCGGAAAAGGATCGGCTGAAAGAGCTGGAGGAATCCCGGGCCCGCGCCGAACAGCAGAAATGGCTGGACACCGGCATCCTGAAGGAGATCGACAACAAGGCGTCCGCCGCCGGAAGGAAAGCCGTTTCCTTCGCCACCGCACAGATCGGCAAGGATTATGTGTGGGGCGCCGTGGGACCGGACACCTTCGACTGCTCGGGGCTGACCCTGCGCGCCTGGCAGGCCGGCGGCCGTACCATTCCGCGGACCTCCCAGGAGCAGTGGCGGCAGCTGCCGCACGTCGCCGTCAGGGACTTGCGCCCGGGGGACCTGATCATCTACTTCTCCGACGCCAGCCATGTCGGGATGTACCTCGGGGACGGGGCGGTCGTGCACGCTCCGCGACCGGGTCGGCAGGTCACGATCACCGGCGCCGGATCGATGCCGATCCTCGGTGTCGTACGGCCCGATAAATGACGGAATGCGCGTAACGGCCGCAACCTGTGATTGCCGGTGGCGATGTGGGTGAGACCGTTATCGGACGGTCGCCGGGCCGTGGCACATTGCGATCGGTTCCGGCCCCGGCGGGGTGATGTTCGTCATTCCCTTTCCGGCTTCTCCCGGTCTCTCCAGGTCAAATGGCTTATACCCGGCGGCATATGACGCGTGCCGCGTGCCGCGGGTCATTCCGCACAAGTGTCCGGTGGCGCTATGGTCGCACTCTCGGTGCCCGGTGGCGCACCGCTCTCCCCCACGAGCGGCGCACGACCGGGCACGTTGGTGCGCCGGAGGGCGCGCCGGAACAGCCCTGAGGAAACGCCTTCGCACGTGGTCCCGCGCCCGTCAGGGCGACCACCGGCGAGCCGGGCGTCGAACCGGCCCACCACGACCCAGGGGGAGGGAAGGAAGCAGAGCCATGTCCGTACCCGTTCCGCACCGGCGCACGGCCGTGCTGTCGCAGCAGACGGCCCCGGCCCGTGACGTCTGCGCCGCACGCCGCACGCCGGACGGCGCGGCGGACGTGCCCGCGCACCCTCTCCCCACCGCCGACGCCATGACGGCGGCGATACCGGGCGCCCGCCGCCCCGAGAAGCCCGCCGACAACGGCTCCGGGCCCGGCCTGACCGTCCTCCTCATCGGCGACGACCCCAGCAGCACCGTCCCCGACATGTGGGACTGGGCGGGCCGCAAGGTCCGGCTGCGCACCGCCCGCAACCTCACCGAGGCGGCGCGGCTGCTCACCGACGACGTCGACTGCCTCCTCCTCGACCTCGCCCCGGCCACCGAGGCGGACGTCCCGGCGGACGGCGCCGACACCCTCGGCGCGCTCCACGCGGTGCTGCGGATGGCCCCGGCCCACGCCGTCCTCGTGATGACGCCGGAGACCGACGCCGAACGCGCCGCCGAGGCGGTCCGCGTCGGCGCGCAGGACTACCTCTTCCGCGACGAGCTGGACGGCGCGGTCCTCAGCCGCGCGGTGCGCTACGCCGTCGAGCGCAAGCGCGCCGACCTCGCACAGCGCCAGCTCACCGAGTCGCGGATGCGCGCCCAGGAGAACGCCCGGCTGGAGCGCGGCCTGCTGCCGACCCCGCTGCTCGACGGCTCCGACCTGCGCTTCGCCGCCCGCTACCGCCCCGGTCGCAGCCGCGCGCTCCTCGGTGGCGACTTCTACGACACCGTCCGCACCCCGGACGGCACCGTCCACGCGATGATCGGCGACGTCTGCGGCCACGGCCCGGACGAGGCGGCGCTCGGCGTGGAGCTGCGGATCGCCTGGCGGGCGCTGACCTTCGCCGGGCTCTGCGGCGACGAACTGCTCTCCACCCTCCAGAAGGTCCTGGAGCACGAGCGGGCCGACGACGAGATCTTCGCGACGCTCTGCACCGTCGACATCTCCCCGGACGGCCGCCGCGCCGGACTCTGCCTCGCGGGCCACCCGGCCCCGCTGCTCGCCCGCGCGGGCGGCCCGCCGCGGCTGCTCCCGTACGAGTTCGGCGGCCCGGCGCTCGGCCTGCTGCCGTACGCCCGCTGGCCGCGCCACCAGATCGAGCTGGGCGGCGCCTGGAGCCTGATGATGTACACCGACGGCCTGATCGAGGGGCATGTCGGGGAGGGGCGGCTGCGGCTGGGCCAGGAGGGCATGGCCGAGCTGGTCGCCCGCCGGATGGCCGCGGGCCTGACCGGCGAGGAGCTGCTGGACACCACCCTGAACGAGGTCCGCGACCTCAACGGCGGCGAGCTGACGGACGACGTCGCGGTGGTGTGGCTGGACCGCGGGCACGGTTGAGGCGCCCGGTCCGCACACCGATCGTGCGAACGGGGCGCCCACCCGCGGTGGCGCGCCCCGTGTGCCGGTCAGGTCGCGGTGTGTCCGTCCGGTGTTCAGCGTCCGCCGTTGTACGGCCCGTACGGACCGTCCGAGCTGGAGCCGCCGCGGCGCGGGCCACCGCCGCCGGTGGCGTGGCGGAGGGCCGGGCGGACGTCGACGGTGTAGACGATCACCGCGATCACGCCGATGATCGGCAGGAACGACATCAGCGGCATCACGAAGAGCAGCAGCGTGGCGAGGGCCAGGAAGAGCAGCCACATCGGCTTGGACTGCTTGTCGGCCGCGCGGTAGGCGTCGTCGCGGCGGACCGCCGCGTCGATCAGCATCACCGCGGCATAGATGCCCAGGGCCAGCTGTGCCCAGCCCAGAAGGGACTGGAATCCGTACACCAGCACGCCGCGCACCACCTTGCTTGTCGTCTTGCCCTGTCGTTCGGGGGCCGTAGCGGCCCACCGTACCCGGACAACGGGCCGGGCCGCCGCCGCGTGCCCGGCCCGTGGGGATAACTACGTCACTTCGACGGCGGGGTGCTCCGACGGGTGGCGGGCTTACGGGCCGGGGCCTTCTTCGCGGCCTTCGCCTCGTCCGCCTTGGCGGTGGCGGGCTTCGCGGTGGCGGGCTTCGCCGCGGGCTTGGTGACCGGCTTCGGCACCGCGCCGGTCCGCGACGGCTTCGCCGTGGTCTTGCCGTGGGCGGTGCCGTTCGCCGTGCCGTTGGCCTTCGCGGGCTTCGGGGCGGTCTTCGGCGCCGGGTCCGGCTCGATCACCACGGCCAGCTCCTCGACGTGGTCGGCGGCGTCACCGCGCCAGCCCTGCACCGCGCCGCGGCCCCGCTCGGCCAGCCCGTCGTACGTCTCCCGCGCCCGGACCGCGTACTCGGCGGCCCGGCCGACGCCCTGGAGCGCGAGGACCTGCGCCTGCTCCCGCAGCTTCTTCAGGTCGGTGTCGAGCGAGCCGAGCAGGTCGTTCAGCTTGCCCTGGGCCTCCTTGGCCTGCTGGGTGACGCGCGCCTGGACGTCCTTGGGATCCGTGGCCCGCACCGCCTCGATGTGCTTGGGGGCCTCCGCGCGGATCCGCTCGACCAGCACCGGCACCTCACCGAGCTTCTCGGCCGCCAGGTCGGCGGTACCGGCGAGGGCGTACAGCGGGGTCGGGTCGGTCAGGGTCTTGCGGAGGTCATCGGTGATGGCCATGAGGTGCTTCCTCCTGCATTCGGTGTCCTGATGCGGATGTCGTGGGCTCAGCCGTGGCCCGGGACGTCATCGGCCGGGGCGGCTCCCGGGTCGGTGCTGCCGTATCCGTTCTCCTTGCGGAAGGAGTCGTAGATCTGCAGCAGGACCTGCTTCTGCTTCTCGTTGAGAGAGGGGTCGGTGCGTATCGCGGTCTGCACCTCGACACCGCTCGGCCCCTGCCGCTCGTCGAGGATCCCGGCCTGGACGTACAGCGTCTCGGCGGAGATCCGCAGCGCCTTGGCCAGCTGCTGCAGAATCTCCGCGCTCGGCTTGCGCAGCCCGCGCTCGATCTGGCTGAGATACGGGTTCGACACCCCCGCGGCCTCCGAGAGCTGCCGCAGGCTCAGCTGCGCCGTACGCCGCTGCTCCCGCAGGAACTCACCGAGATTGCCGACATTGAGCGATGCCATGGCCCCATCGTGCCCGCTGGTGCTAACTATTGCAAGCAGGGTGCTTGCGGGAGTGTTACGGGGGTGGGGTGGCTGGTGGAGGTGGAGGACTACTGGCTGGAGTTCGCGGACGCCCGGGGCGAGATCCGTGGCGGGCCGCTTGGGGTGATGTGGTCAGGCCGTTTCGAGTCGGCCGGACCGCCACGGCAACCAGAACGGCAGCGAGTCCTTCACGGACTCTGTCGCAGGCGCCGATACCACCGGATCCTTCCCAACTACGCAGAGTGCGAAGAGTTCTATGGGGCTTTGGCCAAGCACGGGTACGCGGCCGACCGGGTTGAACGCCGTATCAACCTCATCGCCGGACACCACGTGACGTGCATGTCCATCACCGATACCCGTATCAGGAGGCCGCGCTGTTCCCGGACGTAGCCGAGGCCACCAGGCTCTTCGCGTCACGCTTCTGGTGTCGGCAGGTCCTCGGCGGTAAACACGGGGCTCAACTCCTCCGCCAGGAGTTCAAGCGTCGCCTTCCGCCGAACGGCGCTTCCGGACCACTGCGATCCCATGGTTCGAAGCTGAGATCACGCGCCTGGCACACACGATCAGGAAGCGCGTCGATCGAGAACTCACGGACTTGGCGCGAGTGGAAGACGGCCGCCCACACGGCGCACGAGCCATCCTGCGGCGCACCCCGTCTCACGCACGGTGAAACAGCGAGGGGCAGGCGTGGCTTTGTGGACCTGGCCGCTGCTGGTTTCACCGAAGCAGCAGGGCCTGCTGCGCGCCCCGGACGCCGCCGGGTCCGACGAGGGCGAAACGGTACCGAGGCTGACCACGGCCGGGACCGTTTGTGAGAACCGCCCGGCAGGCGAAGGCGAGCACACCGGCCCGGCGGGGCCCCGGAGTGTGCGGGAGGCCGACCGCCGCTGTGTGGGTGCGGTGGGCCTGCGCGGCGGAGTGGTCAGACGATCTTGACATTGGAGCCGACGGCTTCGAGTGCGTCTACCTCTTCGGCGGATGCGGTGGTGTCGGTGACGAGAGTGTGCAGGAGCGTGGCGGGGCCGACGTGGGCGTGGGCGGTGCGGCCGAGTTTGCCGCCGTCCGCGGCGAGGACGACGCGGCGGGCGGATGCGATGCCCGCCTTCTTCACCGCGGCGTCGTCGAGGTCGTAGGCGGTCAGGCCGTCGGCCGCGCTCAGTCCGCAGCAGCCGATCACGGCCGTGTCGAAGCGCAGGGCGGCCAGGGAGGCGAGGGCGAGCGGGCCGGTCAGGGCTCCCTCGGCGGCGCGCGGCCTCCCCCCGGGCATCAGCAGATCTGCGTGGCCGGGTGTCTCGCCGAGGAGGCGGATTGCCTGCAAGGACAGGGGCATGACTGTGACGTGCCGCTCACGCAGGATGCGGGCGACCTCCAGGCAGGTGGTGCCGCTGTCCAGCAGAACGCTCTCGCCGTCGGCAATGAGTGCCGCGACCTCGGCGGCGATCCTGCGTTTGGCGTCGACCGCATCCTGCGCCCGCAGGGCGAACGGGGGCTCCTCGCCCCTGAGAAGAAGGGTGCGTGCGCCGCCCCGGACACGTTCGAGGACCCCCTGCGTGGCCAGGGTGTCGAGGTCTCGCCGGATCGTCATCTCCGAGGCTCCGGTCAACTCGGCGAGTTCCTGAACCGTGGCACCGCCGGAGTCCCGGACCGTCTTCGCGATTAGCCCGTGGCGGTCTGTGTTGCTCATGGAGGGATTGAACACCACATCACTTCGAACACTCAAGGTGTTCATTTAGATGATTTCAAACATCATTCGTGTTCGTTAGAGTGCGTGGCATGGACCGTTCCTTGCGCGCCGCCCGCGTGGCGACCTACGTCTACTTCGTCCTCTGCGGCACTTTGATGGGTACCTGGGTCGTACACATTCCCGCGATCGAGGAGCGCGTGGGCATCAGCCACGCGACGCTCGGCGGCCTGCTGGTCCTGCTCGGGCTCGGGGCTTTTCTCGGGATGCGGGTGGCCGGACGCCTGGCCGACCGCTTCGGTACGCGCATCGTCGTGCCCATCGGCGGTGTGCTGTGCGGCGCGGCCTTGGTGCTGCCCGGTCTTGCACGGGACCCGTTGACGCTGGCCGCGGCGTTGCTGCTCTTCGGCTTCTGCAACGGCTGTCTGGACGTGGGCATGAACGCCCACGCCGTACACGTGGAGAAGGCGTACGGTCGGCCTGTCATGTCCGGCTTCCATGCCACCTTCTCGGTCGGTGGGGTCCTCGCCGCGCTGGGCGCCGCGGCTGCCGCGAGCGTCGGCCTGAGTCCGGCCGCGGGTATGGCGGCCCTCGGGGCAGTGGGCATCGTGATCGCGCTGGCGTCGGCACGCGCGCTGCTGACCGGAGCTGCCTCCGCCGACACCGGACACGCCACCGAGACCACCGAAACACCCGTGGGCGGGGCCGAGGCATCGCCGGTCGGCGTACGTCGGCGTATCTGGCTCCTGGCCGCCCTGGCGCTGATGGTCATGCTGTCCGAGGGAGCCGCCAACGACTGGAGCGCGCTGCACTTCAAGGACATCCTCGGCACGTCCACCAGCACCGCCGCCTTCGCGTACGGCACCTTCGCGGCTGCCATGACCATCGGCCGGCTGCTCGCCGACCGCCTCGCCGACCGGTTCGGTTCGATGGCGATCCTGCGCCACGGGGCCGCCGTGGCCGCCGTCGGCATCACGCTGGTGGCGCTCGGCCCGTGGATATGGACGGCGTTCACCGGCTGGGCACTGTTCGGCCTGGGGCTGTCGGGGTGTGTCCCGCAGTTGTTCAGCGCGGCCGGGCACGCGGACCCGGCCGCTGCGGGCGCGAACGTTTCACGGGTTGCCGGGCTCGGTTATCTCGGCATGCTCGCCGGTCCCGCCGTCATCGGCTGGCTGTCCCATGCCATTGCCCTGAACCACACGTTCCTCCTGCTGACACTGCTTTGTGCGGCCACCGCCGTGGCCGCCGGGGTCCTGCGCACCAGCTCAAACCGCCCGCGCAGAGGTGAGCCCGCGCCCACCGGCGACCGCCCTCACCGCACCTCCGCATGAACGGGCACCGGCCCGGTCCACCGACGCCGTCCCCTCGTCAGGAGCTCCGCAAGGAGTACCGCACCTCGCACACCGCTGCCGCAGCGGATCCGTACCACCGCCAGCAGCGCGCTCTCGGCGTTCTACGCCAAAGGCAAGGCCCTCGCCCCGTTCGATCCGTTCCAGATCGGGTGGCGCCCGCGTCTGCACATGTCCGTGCTGCTCCGCCTGGAGCAGCCGGGCGACCGAGCCCGCCCGCCGCCGGTACCGGGGACGTTGACCGCTGCCTTCCCCCACCTGCGGAAGGAACCGACCATGCCCACCGACCGGCCCATCGTGCTGTTCGATCTCTTCGGCGTCATCGCGTGCCACCAACGCCCCGGTGCCATGGACGAGATGGCCACGCTGAGCGGAGCCCGCACCGTGCCCTTCGCAGACGCCTACTGGGCCTGCCGCCTGCCCTACGACGCCGGACAGCTCTCCGCACCCCAGTACTGGACGGCGGTCCTGAACCAACTGTCACTCACCGCGCACCCCGACACCATCGAGAAGCTGCGGCTCACCGATATCGACAGCTGGTCGCGCGTCGACAACGACATGGTCGACTTCGTGCAGTCCTTGCGGGAGCGCGCCGAAGTCGCCCTGCTGTCCAACATCCCCGCCGACCACGCCGATGCCTTCCTCATCGACCAGCCCTGGGTCCGCCACCTTGACCACGTCGCCTTCTCCGGAAAGGTCAGAGCGGCCAAACCGGATCCCGTGGCGTTCCGCCACTGCATCGACGCCATGCACGCCGCTCCGGCCGATTTCCTCTTCGTCGACGACCGCGACGAAAACGTGCGCGCAGCACAAGCCACCGGTATGAACGGACACATCTTCACCGGGCGCGAGGAACTGACCGGGGCCCTCGGCACCTGGCTACCGGCCCACTGACGCCATACCGTCCGGCGACGGCCAGACCCGAGACACGCGACACGAGTGCGGCGGCTCAAAAACCTTGACGGAGTCCGGCCACCATCCCGGCAACTCCTCCTGCGCGAGGACTACTCCGCAACCCACCAGGCGATCGCCTCATTGGTTTCGGACCGTTCGGCTCGCCGACCGACCTGCCGACCCGTCAGGCCAGCACACCCAAACCCCAATCGCGGACCAAGCCGTCAGCGGCCCAGTTCTGGCTACGAAAACGACAGAACGCCATTCGGCGCCAGGGGCGACGCATGGTCTCCTCCGCATACCTGAACTTGAGCAAGACGTGGCCAACTTCAGCGTCTCGCTCAAGTTGGGGCATCGCAGCTCAGCGAGAGGCGCTGCCCTGGATTGAGTGAGACGGGACAGGTCCGGTGCGGTTTCCGGTCGACCCGAGGAGCGGTCGGGCGCAGTGACGTGCCTCACGCGCAGGGTCGGTGCGGAGTACCCGGCTCGGCAGTACGTTGTGCCGCATCGCTGTTCGGTGCAGGGTCCTCGTGGCCTCGGCTGCCGTCGTTGTGGCAGGCGTCCTGGGGGGTGCGGCGCCTGCGCAGGCCGCTCCGGCGTCCGTGGCGGCGGGCGGTACGGCACCCGCCTGCATCGACCGCAGCGGTGTCAGGAACAACATCGGGGGCGGTATGTCGGGGTACGTCTACAACGAGGGGTGTGGGCCCCCGTCCACGGGCGGGCCGGACGCCGTTCGGTCCGCTCGATGGGGGCGAACGTCGGGGGTTCGCCCCGGAACCACCGCAGGTGACAGTCGTTCAGATACGGGCTGACCTGTGCTTCTCTCTTTCAAGGATGTAAGGGCATGGCGGGAATTGCGGGCAAGGTAGTGGCGATCACGGGGGCCAGTAGTGGCATCGGGGCGGCGACGGCGGAGTATCTCGCGGAGCGGGGCGCCCGGTTGGTCCTCGGGGCGCGGCGGGCGGAGCGGCTGACCGCGGTGGTCGACGACCTCACCGCGCGAGGGGGCGAGGCGGTCGGCGTGGTCGTCGATGTGACCCGCCGGGAGGACCTCGCGCGCCTCACGGACACGGCGGTCGAACGGTACGGGCGGCTCGACGTCCTGATCTCCAACGCCGGGACGATGGCGGTCTCGCCCTTCGACGAGCTGCGGCAGGACGACTGGGACGCGATGGTCGCCACGCACATCACCGGTCTGCTCAACGGCATCGGTGCGGCGCTGCCCGTCTTCCGGCGGCAGGGCTCCGGCCACTTCGTCAACGTCGGCTCCACCGCGGCGCATGTCGTGAAGTCGCCGCAGGGCGTGTACGCGGCGACGAAGGCGGCGGTCAAGGTGTTGACCGAGGGGCTGCGGCAGGAGTCCGGCCCCGACCTGCGGGTCACCCTCATCTCGCCCGGCTTCACCCACACCGAGGGCGTCGGCAAGGGGGCGAGCCCCGAGACGGCGGCAGCGCTGGTCCGGCAGCGCGACGAGATCGCGATGCCGCCCTCCGCCGTCGCCGCCGCGATCGGCTTCGCGATCGAACAGCCGCCGGGTGTGGACGTCGGCGAGATCGTCGTACGGCCGACGGCGCAGGGGTGACGGCCGTGACGGGCCCGTACGTGGTGGGGCGGGCGCGGTGAGTCTGCGGCAGTTCGAGTACGCGCTGGCCGTGGCCGCGGAGGGGTCGGTGACGGCCGCCGCGGAGGTGCTGCGGGTCGCGCAGCCGTCGGTCTCCCAGCAGATCCGGGGGCTGGAGCGGGAGTTGGGCGTCGCGCTGTTCGCGCGTACGCCGTCCGGGCTGGTGCCCACCGTGGTCGGCCGGGCGTTCCTGCGGGAGGCGGAGGCCGCGGTGGGGGCGGCGCGGCGGGCCCGGGCGACGGCGCGGGCAGGTGCCGAGGAGTTGGTGGGCGAGGTGGTGGTCGCGGCGCAGATGGGCTTCGGCACCCGGCAGTTCCCGGGCGCGCTGGCCGCGCTGCGCCGCCGTTTCCCGCGTCTGGAGGTCACCGTCTTCGAGGAGCCGGGCTCCGCGGAGCTGGAGCGGCTGTGCCGCCGGGGCACGCTGGACCTCGCGCTGATGGCGGAGTGCGAGCGGACCCCGGCCGACGCCCACCGCCTCGGCGACGAGGAGTTCGTCGCGGTGCTGGGCGAGGGCCATCCGCTGCTCGCCGCGGACCGGGTCGAGTTGGGCGCGCTGGCGGCCGAGCCGTGGGTGCGGTTCGACCGGGACAGCGCGCTCGACGCCGTCCTCCTGAACGTCCTGCGGGACGGCGGCGTGGATCCGGCCACCGCCGCCCGCGTCTCCCAGACCGCGACCGCCGTGCGCTGGGCCGCCCACGGGCTGGGCGTGACGCTCGTCCCCGCGTCCGCGGTGCCCCAGGGCTACGCCCACCTCGTCCGTCCGGTGTCCCCGGCGGTCTCCCAGCCCGTCATCGCGGTGATCCGCGCCGCCCCGGGCCCGGCGGAGACGGCCCTGCTGGAATTCCTCCGGCGGGAGGAATGGGCGGGGGCGGGCGCCGTTCCGTCGAATTCCTGACGGGTGGCGGAAATCCCCCGACGGACCGGGCGTGCGGCCTTTCCGGGATACCCAGGGGTGCCCCGGAATTCGTCCGCGTCAGCCTCGCGGGAATTCTCCGCCGTCCACGACGAGTGTGCTTCCGGTCAGCCACTCCGCCCGGTCGGAGACGAAGTACAGCACCGCGTGGGCGATGTCGTCCGGGTGGCCCTCGCGGCCCAGCGGCGCGGTGTCGTCGGCGTTGGTCGCGCCCGGTCCCACGGACAGGCGCGCCCACCGCTCCCGGGTGTCCTCGCCGCCGGGGGTGGCGGTCCGGCCCGGCGAGACGGTGTTGACCCGCACGCCGGACGGCGCCAGCTCCGCGGCCAGCCCCCGGCTGTAGTTCTCCAGCGCCGCCTTCGCCGCCGTGTAGTGCAGGAACGGCCCCACCGGCGTGGCGACCGCGGCGGACGAGATGTGCACGATCGCCCCCGAACGCCGCTCCCGCATCCCGGGTGCCAGCAGCGCGTCCAGCCGGACCGACGCCAGGAAGTTCAGGTCCAGCGCGTGCTGCCACTCCTCGTCGGGGATGGCCGCGGCGCCCCGGTACGGCTGCGCCCCACCGGCGTTGTGCACCAGGATGTCCACGCCGCCGAGCCGCTCCTGCGCCGCCGTGGCCAGCGTCTCCGCGCCGGACCGGGTGGCGATGTCCGCCGCGACGAAGAGCGCCCCGTCCGGCGCCGTCCCCGTCGCCGACCTGGCCGTCGTCAGCACCTCGGCGCCCGCCGCCAGCAGTCCTCGTACGACGGCGGCGCCGATACCGCGGGTGCCGCCGGTGACCAGCGCCCGCTTTCCGGCGAGTTCCCGCACTCCGGCGAGTTCCCGCATTTCCGATCCGTTGTTCTCGGCAGTGGTCATTCCGTCGGCCCTTCCGGATTGATTCTCTCTACGTATTTCCCGTGCGGCCCGGCCCGCGATTGCGGAGCTTTTCGGACCGGGTGAATTCACGGTACGTAGAGGGAGGAGGGTGGGGCAAAGACGGAAATTCAGGGGACGGTATAGGGGTTTCCTATAGCGGGCGGGATCGGTTTCCGGGGCGGACGGCTGGGCCGCCGGGCCCCGGACCGCCAGGCCCGCTGGGCGGCTAGGCCGCCGGGTTGCCAGGCTGCCGGACCGCCAGGCCGCCGGACCCCCGGCCCGGGTTCACTCCTCGGGCACCTTCCGTACCGTCGTGTCGCCCGGGGTCACCCGGCGTCCGTCCTCGGCGTGGACCTCCAGTGGGCGCAGCGGGTGGCCCGCGCGGCGGTCGACGAGTTCGGAGTGGGGTTCGCCGGGGGTGAAGAAGTGCTGCTCGCCCCACTGGCGCAGCGCCACGATGACGGGGAAGAGCGCCTCGCCTTTCGGGGTCAGCACGTACTCGCGGTAGGCGCTGCCGTCCGAGGCGGGGACGGAGGCGAGGACGCCACCGGCGACGAGGGCGCGCAGCCGGGTGGTGAGGATGTTCTTCGCCACGCCCAGGCTGCGCTGGAACTCCCCGAAGCGGCGGCTGCCGTCGAACGCGTCCCGGACGATCAGCAGGGACCACCAGTCGCCGATCGCGTCCACGGACCGGGCGACCGGGCAGTCACTGTCGTCGAAGCGGGTCCTGCTCACCATGGCGTCCCTCGTTCCCGTCGATCCGTCCGGTCCGCGCGAGTCCGCGCCGGTCCGTCGATTGTGGTTGCAACATGCTACCAAGCGGGTTAGCGTCGCCCTCGTTCTTCGGTAGCAAGTTGAAACCAGATGGGTCGGAGGGTGGGGAAGCGGATGTCGATGCCCGGTGACGGTGACGGCGACGGTAGCTGCGGTGGCGGCGGTACGGAGGCTGTGGCGTTACGGGATGAGGGCGGGCGCGGGGAGGAGGGCGCCGGGTACGTTCTGTCGCGGGGCGTCGTCGCGCTCTTCGCGGTCGCCTGCGGCGCCGCGGTGGCCAATGTCTACTTCGCGCAGCCGCTGCTGGTGACCATGGGGCGCGACCTCGCCATGAGCCCGGCGCTGGTCGGCGCCGTCGTCACGCTCACCCATGTCGGATACGGCCTCGGGCTCTTCCTCCTCGTACCGCTGGGTGATGTGGCCGACCGGCGGCGGATCATCGTGGGGCAACTGGCGCTGCTGGTCGGGGCGTTGGCCGTGGTCGGCACCGCCGGTACGGCCGCGGCGCTGCTCGCGGGGGTGGCCGCCACCGGGCTGCTCGCCGTCGTCACGCAGACGCTGGTGGCGTTCGCCGCGTCGCTGGCGCCGCCCGCCGGGCGGGGCCGGGTCGTGGGGCTGGTCACCGGCGGGGTGGTCATCGGCATCCTGCTCGCCCGCACCGCCTCCGGGCTCCTCGCCGACCTCGCGGGCTGGCGCTCCGTCTACCTCGCCTCGGCGGCGCTGACCGCGGTGCTGGCGCTGACCCTCCACCGGGTGCTGCCCCGCCGCCCCGCCGCACCGGACGCCCTCCGCTACGGGCAGCTGCTCCGCTCCACGCTCACCCTCTTCGCGCGCGAACCGGTGCTACGGCTGCGGGCGTGCTACTGCCTGCTGGTCTTCGCCGCGTTCAGCACCCTGTGGAGCAGCGTCGCGCTGCCGCTCAGCGAGGCGCCGTACTTCCTGCCGCACCGTGCGATCGGCGCGCTCGGGCTGATCGGGGTGGCCGGTGCGCTGGCCGCGACCGTCGCGGGGCGGCTCAACGACCGCGGGCTCGCCCGCCGCACCACCGGCCTCGCCCTCGCCCTGCTCACCGCCGCCTGGCTCCCGCTGGCCCTCACCCGCAGCTCGCTGTGGGCGCTGGCCGCCGGGGTGATCCTCCTCGACCTCGCGGTCCAGGCGGTCCATGTCACCAACCAGACGGTGATCTACGCCCTCCACCCGGACGCGGGCAGCCGTCTGATCGGCGGCTACATGGTCTTCTACTCGATCGGCAGCGCCACCGGCGCCCTCGCCGCGACCTCCCTCTACGCGGCGGCCGGATGGGGCGCGGTCTGCGTACTGGGGGCCGGGTTCAGCGCGCTGGGGGCGGCGGTCTGGGTGGGCGCGTGGTGGCGGGAGCGGCGCGCGGGGCTCCGCGGCGGGCCCGGGGCACCGGCCGCGGGCGGGCGGCGGCTCACCTCCGGACCCGGTACCGCAGATGGGTGACGCCGGTGCCCTCGACCACCGCGACGGGCCCGTCGAACCGCACCGGCCCGCCGCCGAGCCCGTCGAAGAGCCGTTTGCCGCCGCCCAGGACGACCGGGACCAGCGCGATACCGACCTCGTCGAGCAGTCCGGCCTCCAGACACTGACGGGCCATCTGCCCGCCGTTCACCACCACGTCCTTCTCCCCGGCGAGCGCCTTCGCCCGGGCCACCGCCGCCTCGATGCCGTCGGTGACGAAGACGAAGTCCGCGTCGTCCTCGGGCCGGTCCGCCGGGCGCCGGTGGGTGAGGACGACGGTGGGTACATCCATCGGGTGGCGCCCGCCCCAGGCGTGCGTCAGGTCGTAGAGGTACCGGCCGACGACCAGCGCCCCGGCGTTCCCCCACTCCCGCCGGAGCAGCGCGGCGCTGGCCGCGGAGACATGGAACGGCGGCACGTCCGGGCTGGCCGACGGGATCTCGACATCGCCGTTGCCGTACCACTGGAAGAGCAGGTCGAAGCCGCTCTCGTCCGGACCGGCGATATAGCCGTCCAGCGACATCGTGGTGACGCTGGTGGTGACCTTGCCCATGGGGTGTCTCCTTCGCGGCTCGGTGCCCGCTCGCGGGCCGGTCCGGGCGCCGCGGAGGTGCCGGGACCCGCGGCGCTCGGCACCGTACCCCCGCGCACCGGCAGCGGACCCGCCCCGCGCCGGACACCGTTGACTTCGAGCGCACTTCAGCTCCTACCGTCATCGGGACGGCCACGGTTCCGGGAGGGTCCCGGTGGTGGGCCGTGCCAGGAGGTGGCGGAGATGACGGGGACGGCTACGCGCAGGCTCGGTGCGCTGGAGGTCTCGGCCCAGGGACTCGGGTGCATGGGGATGAGCCACGGGTACGGGGCGTCGGACGACGCCATGTCACTCGCCACCCTGCACCGGGCGCTCGATCTCGGTGTCACCCTGCTGGACTCCTCCGACTTCTACGGAGCCGGACACAACGAGGAGTTGCTCGGCCGACTGCTCGCCGAGCGCCGTGACGAGGTGGTGCTCGCCACCAAGTTCGGCTTCGCCAACCGCCTCGGCGAACCGGCCGTCATCCGCGGCGACGCCGCCTACGTACGCCAGGCGTGCGACGCCTCGCTGCGCCGCCTCGGCGTCGACCACATCGACCTCTACTACCAGCACCGCGTCGACCCGCGGGTGCCGATCGAGGAGACGGTCGGCGCGATGGCGGAGCTGGTCGCGGCGGGCAAGGTGCGCCACCTCGGGCTCTGCGAGGCGGGCGCGGAGACCGTCCGCCGGGCCCATGCGGTCCATCCGATCGCCGCGTTGCAGAGCGAGTGGTCGCTGTGGACCCGCGACCTGGAGCGGGAGATCGCCCCGGTCTGCCGGGAGCTGGGCATCGGCCTCGTGCCGTTCTCGCCGCTCGGCCGCGGCTTCCTGACCGGGCGGTACGCCTCCGTCGAGGGCATGGCGGAGACCGATGTGCGGCGCACCCAGCCGCGGTTCGCCGACGGGAACCTGGAGCAGAACCTCGCGATCGTCCGGAAGCTGGCGGAGCTGGCCGCCGCGCGCGGGGTGACCGCCGGGCAGCTCGCGCTGGCCTGGGTGCAGCACCGCGGCGAGGACGTCGTCCCGATCCCCGGCACCCGGCGCGTGCGGTACCTGGAGGAGAACCTCGCCGCGACGGCCATCGAACTCTCCGCCGACGACCTCGCCGCCATCGACGCCGCCGCCCCCGCCGACCGCGTCGCCGGGACCCGCTACGACGCGGGGAGCATGGAGTTGGTGGGACGGTGAGGGGGAAGCCGACGGGGGAGGTGCCCGGCGGCTCGGCTTCCGGGGGCTCGGCTTCCGGTGGTCCGGCCCCCGACGGCCCCGCCTTCCTCCGTCGTTTCCACGCCGCGTATCCCGCGGTCACCGCCCGGGCCATGGCGCACGGTCGCGGGCCCGACGGCCGGTCCAGCTATGCGCTGCTGCGGGACGCGGTGGCCGGGCGGCGCCGGGTGCTGGACGTGGGCTGTGGCGACGGGCTGCTGCTGGAACTGCTCGCCGCCGGGCCCGGCCGACAGGTCGCCGGTGTCGACCTGTCGGCCGCGGAACTGGCCCTGGCCCGCCGCCGCCCGGGCCTGGACACCGCACCGCTCCACACCGGGAGCGCCGATCAACTCCCGTTCCGCGAGGGCGAGTTCGACGGTGTGGTCTCCCATATGGCGCTGATGCTGATGGACGGTCCCGAGCGGGTCGCCGCCGAGATCGGCCGGGTGCTGGCGCCCGGCGGGACGCTGGCCGCGGTCCTCGGCGGCGGGCCGGGGGAGGGCGAGGCGTACGCGGCGTTCCTGCGGCTGCTGCGGCCGGTGCTCGACGCGGCGCCGCCCGGACGCCGCCTCCCGCGCCTCGGCGACCGGCGGCTGCGCACCCGGGAGGGGTTCGACGCGGTCTTCGGGCCCGCCGGGTTCGCCCCGGTGTCCTGGGAGCGGGTGCCGCTCGACCTGACCGCGCCACCGGAGACGGTGTGGCGGACGGTCGGCTGCCTCTACGACCTGGCGTTACTTGACCTGGCGACCGTCGCGGACCTGCGCGACCGCTTCACCGCCGCCACCGCCCCGGCGGCGCTCCCGGACGGCCGTATCCCGTGCGGGATGACCGTGTACGTGGCGGTGGCCCGGCGCACGGGCTGAGCCGCGGGGCGCGCGCCGGATGCGGACGCGCCCCCGGGTCAGGCCCCGTACGGCCGTGCGGCGCGGCCCTCGCGGAGGGTGAGGGCCCACCAGGTGAGCTGGTTGAGCAGGGCGTCGGCCGCCTCGGTGGCCGGTGCCGGGTCGCGCAGCTCGCCGTTCTCGTCGAAGAGCGACCAGGCCAGCGGGAAGCTGACCGTCTCGCGGACGGTCGTGGCGTGCAACTCCGCGAATACCAGCCGCAGTTGCTCCACCGCCCGCAGCCCGCCGGAGATCCCGCCGTACGAGACGAAGCCGACGGGCTTGGCGTGCCACTGCGGGTTCAGCAGGTCGATGGCGTGCTTCAGCGGCGCGGGGAACGAGTGGTTGTACTCGGGGGTGACCACCACGAACGCGTCGGCCGCCGCGACGCGCCCGGCGAACTCCTCGAACTCCGGCGTCCCGTGGCGCAGTTCGTACGGGCGGACCGCGTCCAGGTCGATGACGTCGACGTCGAGGTGGGGACGGGCGGCGGCGTGCCGGGCGAACCAGCCGCTGACGACCGGCGCGAACCGGCCCTCACGCGTGGAGCCGACGAGCACGGCGAGGGTGTGGCGGGCGGGGGCGTCGGTTGCGGACACGGGGTTCCTCCGGAGGAGCGGGCGCGGATGGCGGCGGCGGGTGCCGCCGTCGGAACCGACGCTAGAACCTCAAGTTGAGTTGAGGTCAAGGGCGCGGGCGGGAGCGAGGCTCGGGGCTCGCCGTCTGGGGCCCGCGGCCTGGGGCTGCCGCGAGCCCGAGCCGCCCCCCGGGCCCGCCGCGAGCCCGAGCCGCCGCCTGGGGTTCGCCGCCCGAGGCTCGAATCCCGGGCCCGCCGCCCGAGCCGCCGCCCGAGGCCGGGCCCCGCACGCAGAACGGGCCCCGCACGCAGAACGGGCCCCACACGCAGAAACGGGCCCCAGGCGGAACACGGCCCCCGCGCCGCTCCGGCGCGCGCCCGTTCCGCCCGGGGCCCGTGCCCCGGAAACCGTCCCGCTCAGGCGGCCTTGAACAGCTTCAGCAGCTCCGTCTTCTCGAACATCCGGGCCGTGTCGATCGCCGACGGCGTGCCCGCGGCCGGGTCCGCGCCATGGGCGACCAGCACCTTCACGACCTCGTCCGCGCCCTTGAAGACCGCGCCCGCCAGCGGCGTCTGGCCGCGGTCGTTGGCGCGGTCGGCGTCGGCGCCGCGGCGCAGCAGCGCCTCCACCGTGGCCGCATGGCCGTGGTAGGCGGCCAGCATGACCAGCGAATCGCCCTTCTCATTGGTCAGATTGGCCGGTACCCCGGCGTCCACGTACGCCGCGACGGTGTCCGTGTCGCCCTGCCGCGCGAGGTCGAACACCTTGGCCGCGAGCTGTAGCACCTCGGGGTCGTGGGCGTGCTCGGTCGCCTCGGGCCCCTGCGGTCCGGTGTGCGCATCGCTCATGATCGCCGGCCTCCTGCTGTGATCGTCCCCAACTGACTGTCGCCGCCACTGTAGGCACGCCCCGCACCCTCTGTGCAGGCCAACGCCGGTACGACGGGGAACACCACGCGACCGGACAGCCGTGGGGCGGACGCCGGGAACCGGCCCCCGCACGTCTCAGAACGCCGCGCGGATCTCCCCGACGCGGACGCCGCCGCCCAGCAGCGGGACATCCGCGATGCGGTCCAGGACCGGCGCCTCGACGCCCATCCCGCGCAGCGTGCGGGCCAGCACCGGGCCCAGCGTGCGGGTGTTGCCGTCGTCGATCTTGAAGGCGAGGGCCCGCCCGTCGGGCAGCGCCAGCGCCTGGACCGCCTCCGCGCCCATCTTCGACAGCGTGCCGGGCAGCTCCCGCATCAGCCAGGTGTCCGGGCGCCGGGTCCCCGCGACGTACTCGGGGTGCGCGCGCATCGCGTCGGCGACCCGCCGCTCGGGCGTGCCCGGCTCGGCCAGGACAAAGGTCCGGAACGACCGGGCCAGACCGGTCAGCGACAGCGACATCAGCGGCGCCCCGCAGCCGTCCGTGCCGATGTGCGCCACCTCCTCACCGCTCGCCGCGCGCACACACGCAAGGACCAGCTGCTGGAGCGGGTGGTCCTGGTCGAGGTAGCTCTCCGTCGGCCAGCCGTTGGCGACGCAGGCGGCGAGCATCGCGGTGTGCTTGCCGGAGCAGTTCATCGTCAGCGGCGAGCGGACCTGCCCGGACGCGAGGTACCGCTCGGCCTCCTCCGGGTCCAGCGGGAGGTCCGGCGGCGTCTGCAGCTGCGCCGGGTCGAGCCGGAACTCGTCCAGCATCGTCCGCACCAGCTCCAGGTGGAACGGTTCGCCGGAGTGGCTGGCCGCCGCCAGCGCGAGCCGCTCGCCGGACAGCTCCAGGCCCGCCCGCAGCAGCGCCGCGGCCTGCATCGGCTTGTTGGTGGAGCGGGGGAAGACCGGCGCGTCGACGTCACCGAGCGCGGTCTCGACGCCACCGTCGGCGGCCAGCACCACCACGGAGCCGCGGTGGCGCCCCTCGACGAAACCGGAGCGGACGACCTCGGCGAGGACCGGGGAGTCCGGTGCCGGGCGGTCGGATATCGGGCGGGACGGAGACATCGATGAGCCTTCCGGGAACGTGACCGGCCCTCCCCGGAAGGCTTGTGGCCCAGGTCAGGACAGCAGGTCGTCTACTTGTGCTTCCCCTTCACGGTACCTGCGGGCGATTTCGGTACTGCAATCGTCGGCCATCCGCTGCAACGACTGCCGCCGCCCGGAGACCTGCTGCTCGTACCGGACCAGCCGGGTCATCGCCTCCGTCAGCTCACCGTCGGTCCGCGCGCCCAGATCGGACAGCTCCACCTCGCCGAGCATGTCGTCGGCGAGCCGCCGGTACTCCTCGCCGTGCGGGGTGCCGACCGTGACGTGCCGGGCGGAGGAGCGGTGGCGGGACGGGACGTCCGCGAGGATCTCCGGCAGCCGGTCGAGCAGCGGCGGCAGCGGCGCCGCCCGGCGGGCCAGCTCCGCCCGCAGGATGTCGATCCGGCCCTGGAGCAGCCGCCGCAGATAGCTGAGATCGGCCTCCTCGCGCTGTGCGTCACGCCGCAGCACCCGCAGCTCGGGCAGGCCCGGGGCGGTCAGATCCGGCTGGACGACGGGGCGGAAGCGGTCGCGCTGCTGCGGTGGGCGGTGCGGCGACGGGCCGGCTTGGAGCATGGGGCCATCCTCGGTGCGGGCGCCGTCGGCAGGGGCCGTCGCCATGGTCGTCCAACGGGCGACGGGCGGCGCCGGAGCGGCACCCGGGGTCGTACGGGCGGGTGGTACGGGACCGGGGATCCGCCCGGCGCCGGCAGTGCTCATGAGTGGTTGTCCCCTCGTCCGGTGCGGCATCCAGGGCATGTTGTCCATGAAACGCACCACGTGCACGCATCGTGCCACTCTGGGCGGTCCGTATGCAGGGCCATGACACCCGAACGGCCCCTGGAGGGGCACGGCTGTCCGAACGGTTCCGGGGCCCGGCATGATGGCGGGTATGCGAGCAGTGGTGCAGAGAGTGGACGGCGCACGCGTCGTCGTGGACGGCGAGACGGTCGGCGAGATCGTCGGCGAGGGACTGTGCGTGCTGGTCGGGGTCACGCACGACGACACCGCCCAGAAGGCGGCGCAGCTCGCCCGGAAGCTGTGGTCGGTGCGGATCCTGCCGGGCGAGAAGTCGTGCTCGGACACGGCCGCCCCGCTGCTGGTCATCAGCCAGTTCACTCTCTACGGTGACGCGCGCAAGGGCCGCCGCCCCACCTGGAACGCGGCCGCGCCCGGCCCGGTCGCCGAACCCCTCGTCGACGAGGTGGTCACTCAGCTGCGGGCGCTCGGCGCCCAGGTGGAGACCGGCCGCTTCGGCGCCGACATGAAGGTGTCGCTGACCAACGACGGTCCGTTCACGGTCCTCGTCGAGGTGTGACGGCAGCCTTTCCCGCCCGGACACGGCGACGGCCGCGGCCCCTCGCGCGAGGGACCGCGGCCGTCGCCGTGCGGAGAGCGGTCTACGGCGCGACCACGACCTCCTGGGCCGCGGCGGTGCCCTCGGCGTCCAGCGGGGCGTCGACGGGGACGTTCCGCTTGATCAGACCGAGCGCGATCGGGCCCAGCTCGTGGTGGCGGGCCGAGGTGGTGACGAAGCCGATCTGACGGCCCTCGGGACCGTCCGCGGCGAGCCGCAACGGCGTGCCGTGCGGCGGCAGATGCACCTCGCTGCCGTCCAGGTGCAGGAAGACCAGGCGGCGCGGCGGCTTCCCCAGGTTGTGGACGCGGGCGACGGTCTCCTGGCCGCGGTAGCAGCCCTTCTGCAGATGGACCGCGGTCTCCAGCCAGCCCAGCTCGTGCGGGATGGTGCGGTGGTCGGTCTCCAGACCGAGCCGCGGGCGGTGCGCCTCGACGCGCAGCGCCTCCAGCGCGAGCACACCGACCGCCGGGCCGTGCGCCGCGGCGAACGCGTCCAGCGCGGCGCGCGGCAGGAAGAGGTCCCGGCCGTGCGGCGTCTCACGGACCGCGGTGCCCTCGGGCGCCTCGGTGATCGAACCGGCCGGGAGGTGCACCACGGCGATGTCCGCGGTGCGGTCGGCGACCTCGACGCGGTAGAAGAACTTCATGCTCTCCAGATAGGCGATCAACGCCTCCTGGGTGCCCGGCTCGGCGTGCAGCCACGTCGTCTCCCCGTCGTCGACGAGGTACAGCGCATGCTCGACATGGCCGTGCGGGGAGAGGATCAGCGCCTCGGTGGCCTGCCCCGGCGGCAACTCGCTGACATGCTGGGTGACCAGCAGATGGAGCCAGCTCAGCCGCTCCGCCCCGGTGACGGTGACGACGGCGCGGTGCGAGAGGTCCACGAAACCGGAGCCGTCCGCCAGCGCGCGTTGTTCACGGAAGAGGTCACCGTAGTGCGCGGCGACGCCTTCGTCGGGGGCCTCGGCGGGGACGGCGCCGGGCAGCGACAGCAGGGAACTCTTCATGCCGCCAGCCTACGGCCCACGCCGCTACGCCTCGCCGCCCGCCGTCTCCGCGGCACCCTCCGGCCGCGCCGCCTTCTCCGTACAGGCGCGGCAGCGGCCGAAGATGGCGAAGTGCTTCAGATCGGTGGTGAAGCCGAACTGCTCGCGGAGCGTGGCGGCGAACGGCTCGGCCACCGACAGATCCGCCTCGATCACCTCCGTGCAGTCCCGGCAGACCAGATGCATGTGGTGGTGGCGGTCGGCGAGGTGGTAGGTGGCCGAGCCGTGGCCGAGGTGGGCGTGGCTGACCAGGCCCAGCTCCTCCAGCAGCTCCAGGGTGCGGTAGACGGTGGAGATGTTCACGCTGCCCGCGGTCTTGCGCACCTCGGTGAGGACGTCGTCCGGGGTCGCGTGCTCCAGTCTGTCGACGGCTTCCAGCACGAGCTGACGCTGGGGCGTCAGCCGGTAGCCGCGTTTGCGGAGGTCGCTCTGCCAGTCGGTGCTCACCACACGCCCAGTGTAAGGAGCGCCGGGCCGCCCGAGGAGTCAGCCGACGTGCCCGGCGGCGAGATAGCGGGCCAGCGAGCGGACCGCCGCCGGGTTGCGGGGCGATTCGACGAGGTCGGCGTAGTCGAGCGTGTAGATCCGGTGGTGCTTGACGGCGGAGACGTTCGCCAGCGGCTTGTAGTGGAGCAGGAAGTCCTTCTTCTGCGCGGCGGTCGGCGAACCGTAGTCGTTGATCACGATGACGTCGGGGTTCCGCTCGACGACGGTCTCCCAGCCGACGGTGGTCCAGGTGTCCTTGAGGTCCTTGGTGATGTTGACGCCGCCCGCCTTGGTGATGATGTCGTCCGGACCGGCGAAGGCGCCCGCGGTCAGCGGCTTGTCGGTGCCGCTGTCGTAGAGGAAGACGGACGGCTTCTTCCCGTCCTTGGCGTGTCCGGCGCGGACCTCGGCGATCTCCGCCCGGTACTCCTTGACCAGCTTCGCGGCGCGGTCCTCGACGTGGAAGATCTTCCCGAGGTTGGTCAGGTCGGCGTAGAGCGCCTCCAGCGGCGGCATCACCCCGCGGGCACTCCCGGCGCCGCCGTTGCGGCACGACTCGGTCAGGACGTACGAGTCGATGCCGAGCTTCTTGAGGGAGGCGGGCGTGAGGTCGTTGCCCTCGCCGAAGCCGTAGTTCCAGCCCGCGAGGACGAGATCGGCGTGCGCGTCGAGCGCGATCTCCTTGGTGATCGCCTTCTTCGACAGCCACGGCACCTTGTCGAACGCGTCCCGCCAGGCCACCTTGTCGATCCGGCCCCGGTACGACGGCGTCACGTACCCGGCCATCCGGTCCTCCAGACCGAGCGCCAGCATCAGATCGGTGATGCCGATGTCGTTGGTGACGACCCGGGACGGCTTCTTGTCGAAGGTCAGATCGGTGCCGCAGTTCTTGACGGTGACCGGGTAACCGGCCGCGTCCTTGCGGTCGGCGTCCTTGTCGGCGGCGACCTTCGCCCCGCATCCGGTGAGGGTCAGGGCGAGGGCGGAGACCGCGGCGAGCGCGGGGAACAGGGCGGCGGGGCGGCGGGACATCGGGGGCCTTATCTGGGGGAGGGGAGGGAGGGGGAATCTGCGGCGCCGTCCGGGCCGGGCGGTGGCGGACCGTCGCCGTCCGGGGCGCCCGGTGGGGCGGCCTCCGGGGTGTCCGGTGGGGCGGCCTCCGGGGTGTCCGTCCGCTGCGGCAGCCGGTCGAAGAGCAGCTGTACGGCGCCGGTCTCGGGGTGGCGGACGCGGTGGGCGCGGACGCCGAAGACCTCGGCGAGCAGCTCGGCGGTGAGCACCTCGTGCGGGGCGCCGGAGGCGACGATCCGGCCGCCGTCCAGGACGTACAGCGCATCGCAGTGCTGCGCCGCGAGGTTGAGGTCGTGCAGCGCCGCCAGCACCGTCAGACGGCTGTCCCGGACCAGTGCCAGGACCTCCAGCTGCTGGGCGATGTCGAGGTGGTTGGTGGGCTCGTCCAACACCAGCACCCGCGGCTGCTGGGCGAGCGCGCGGGCGATCAGCACCCGCTGCTTCTCACCGCCGGACAGCCCGGGGAAGCCGCGGTGCGCCAGATGCCCGGCGCCGACCCGGGCCAGCGCCCGCGCGCAGATCTCCTCGTCGGCGGCGGATGCCCGGCCGGAGCCGCGCTGGTGCGGCAGCCGCCCCATCGCCACGATCTCGGCGACCGTGAAGTCGAAGGTGGCCTGGCCCTCCTGCGGCAGCGCGGCCAGCAGCCGGGCGCCCTCCCGGGCGTCCATGGCGTGCAGATCGGCGCCGTCCAGCCGGACCGTGCCGCCCGCCGGGCGCAGCGCCCGGTAGACGCAGCGCAGCAGCGTGGACTTACCGCTGCCGTTCGGGCCGATCAACCCGATGAGCTGTCCTTCGGCCGCGCGGAGCGTCACCTCGTGGATCAGCCGCCGCCCGGCGACCTCCACGGCCAGACCGTCGATGTCGACGCGCATCAGACGCCCCCTCCGAAGCTGTAGCCGTTCCGCCGCATCAGCAGCACGAAGCCGGGCACACCGAGCACCGCGGTGATCGCCCCGACGGGCAGTTCGACGGGCGCGATCAGCACCCGCGACAGCACATCCGCCCAGACCAGCAGCACCGCGCCGAGCAGCGGCGCGACCGCGATCACCCGGCGGTGGTCGGCGCCCACCAGCATCCGCGTCACATGCGGCACCAGCAGCCCGACGAAGCCGATCGCCCCGCTCACCGCGACCACCGCCCCGGCGACCGCAGCCACCACCAGGAACAGCTCCCGCCGCAGCCGCCCCGCGTCCACGCCGAGCGCCGCGGCCGTCTCGTCGCCCATCGCCAGCGCGTTCAGGCGCCCCGCGGCCAGCCGCAGATAGAGCACCGCGGCGGCCACCGCGGCGGCGGCGAGCGGCACCGACGGCCAGCCCGCGCCGCTCAGGGAGCCCAGCAGCCACATCACCGCGGACCGGGCCGCCTCGCCGCGGTCGGCGGAGAACACCATCAGTGTCGTCACGGCGGAGAAGCCGTAGTACATCGCGGTACCGGTGAGGACCAGCCGCAGCGGGGTGAGGCCGTGCGCGGTGCGGGCGGCGGCGTACACCAGGGCCATGGCGAGCAGCGCGCAGACGAACGCGGAGGTGGAGAGCGCCCAGACGCCCAGCGCCCCGGCGGCGCCGAAGAGCAGCACCGCGTTGGCGCCGACGGCGGCGCCGGAGGAGATCCCGAGGACGAACGGATCGGCGAGCGCGTTGCGGACCAGCGCCTGTACGGCGACGCCGATGGCGGAGAGCCCCGCGCCGACGACGGCGGCCAGCAGCGCCCGAGGGAAGCGCAGTTCCCAGACGACGGTGTAGCCCGCGGAGTCCTCGGCGGGGAGCGTCCCGCCGGTCACCCCGGCGGTCAGATAGTGCACCACCTGGCTCCAGCTCACCCCGGCGGAGCCCAGGCCGACGCCGCAGACGACGGAGCCGAGCAGCGCGACGGTGAGGGCCGCGACCAGCGGCGGGAGGGGGAGGCGGCGCACCGGCGCGGGCGCCTCGTACGGGCGCGCGGTGCGGGGCGCGGTGGCCTGGGAGGGCGTCGGTTCCACGGACGGTCCGCCTTCGGCTCGGGCCGTCCTACGGGTGAAGGCACGGCCCGGCGACTGCGGCGGGCGTCCCCTCGCAGTCCACGGCGAGTTCTACAGGTGCGGACGCCACCGCGGGTGATCGGGCTCGCGGACGCTCCCCGGGACGGGGGCTCCGCTTACCGTTGCGGGTCAGCGCCGGACTCTCACCGGACTTCCCCCGCGGGGCGCGTCATACGTATGCGGTTGTGGGACGTACGGGGCACCCGGCCCCGTACGCCGTCGGGCGGTGCTCAGCCCTCGTACGGGGTGCCGTCCGCGTTGAAGAACGAGACACCGTCGGGGGTGTCGGCCGGGAGGCTCTCCGCCCACTCCTTGAGGTCGGCGACCTTCTTCAGGTGCGCGGACATGTACGGCCGCAGCGGCACCTCGGGGGTGGCCTTCTCGCCGACCCACATCAGATCGCTCTTGACGTAGCCGTAGAGGCGCTTGCCACCGGTGTACGGACCGGCGGCCGCGGTGCGGGCGACGGCGTCGGTGGCGAGGTCGATCTGCGGCTTCTGGTCGGCCAGCTCGCCGTACCAGACCTCGACGATGCCCTGGTCGCGGATCATGACGACCTCGACCTTGCGGTCCTTGTCGATCCGCCAGTAGCCGCTCTCGGTCTCCAGCGGGCGGACCTTCTTGCCCTCGCCGTCCAGGACCCAGCTGTGCGAGGTGTACTCCAGGAAGTCACGGCCGTCATGGGTGAACGTGACCTCCTGCCCGAAGTTGCACTTCTCGGTGCCGGGGAAGTCCGCGACACCCGCGCCTTCCCAGTTGCCGAGGAGGAAGGCCAGGGGGACCAGGGCCGGGTTCAGGTCGGACGGGATCTCGATCATCAGCTCAGGCGATCTGTGGGGAGGGACAAGACGGCACGGCGGGAGGCGGTCGTCAGCGCTGACCCTGGTAGAGCTTCTTGAAGGTCAGACCGGCGAAGGCGATGACGCCGACGCCGACCAGGACGAGCAGGGTGGTGAAGACTGCCTCAAGCACGTCGTGCTCCTTGGACGGAGTGGGGTGGAACGGACCGGGGACGAGTCTAGTCGTCGTACCGGACGGCGGCGCTGTGAGGTTCCCCGCGCGGGGCCTGGAGCGGTGACGACGGGCCGGAGGGCCGTCCGTTCAGTGCGAGTGGTGGTCGTCGCGGTCGTCCAGCTCACGCCACCAGCGGTCCGACTCCGGGTCGCCGGACTCGTCCCACCAGCGCTCGTAGGGGCCCCGGCGGTTGGCGACGATCGCCGCGACGGGCGGGATGACCATCGCGATCACGCACATCACCACCGCCGCCGTCACCGACCACATCCGCACCACGCTCCAGGCGAGCACGAAAAGGGTGAGGCAGACCCCCATCATCACGAAGTACCAGCGATGACGGCGTCGGGGAGGCAGCCAGCCGGGCATACCTCCACGGTAAGTCCGTACCGCCCCGGAAAGAAGTCCCGGCGGCCCGTTCGCGACACGGCCCGCCGGTCCGTACACAGCGCGGAGGGCCGCACCACCGCCAAGGCGTCCAACCCCGGGGTACGGCCCTCCGCCGGTGGGTGCGCGACCGCTGCCGCGCACCCACCGCACGCTGTCGTCAGACGGCGATGGCGACCTCCGCCAGGCCGCCCTTCTGCGCGACCACGGTGCGGTCGGCGGTGGCGCCGGGGACGAGGGCGCGCAGCGTCCAGGTGCCCTCCGCCGCGTAGAAGCGGAACTGTCCGGTCGCGGAGGTGGGGACCTCGGCGGTGAACTCGCCGGTGCTGTCCAGCAGGCGGACGTAGCCGGTGACGGGCTCGCCGTCGCGGGTCACGCTGCCCTGGATCGTGGTCTCACCGGGCTTGATGGTCGACGCGTCGGGGCCGCCGGCCTGTGCTCCACACATGGGATTCCTTGAGGGGTAGAGGGGTGGGGCGGGCTTACTTGTTGGCGCCGAGCTCGATCGGCACGCCGACCAGCGAGCCGTACTCGGTCCAGGAGCCGTCGTAGTTCTTGACGTTCGTCTGGCCGAGCAGCTCGTGCAGGACGAACCAGGTCAGGGCGGAACGCTCACCGATACGGCAGTAGGCGATGGTGTCCTTCGCCAGGTCGACCTGCTCGCCCTCGTAGAGCGCCGTCAGCTCGTCGTCCGACTTGAAGGTGCCGTCGTCGTTGGCGTTCTTCGACCACGGGATGTTGCGGGCGCTGGGCACGTGGCCGGGGCGCTGCGACTGCTCCTGCGGGAGGTGCGCCGGGGCGAGCAGCTTGCCGCTGAACTCGTCGGGGGAGCGCACGTCGACGAGGTTCTCGGCGCCGATCGCGGCGACGACGTCGTCCCGGAAGGCACGGATGGAGGTGTCCTGCGCCTGCGCCTTGTAGGCGGTGGCGGGGCGCTGGGGGACCTCGGAGCCGTCGACCAGGTCGCGGGAGTCCAGCTCCCACTTCTTGCGGCCGCCGTCGAGCAGCTTCACGCTGTCGTGGCCGTAGAGCTTGAAGTACCAGTAGGCGTACGAGGCGAACCAGTTGTTGTTGCCGCCGTAGAGGACGACGGTGTCGTCGTTGGCGATGCCCTTGGCGGAGAGCAGCTTCTCGAAGCCCTCCTGGTCGACGAAGTCACGGCGGACCGGGTCCTGGAGATCCTTCTGCCAGTCGATCCGGACGGCGTTCCTGATGTGGTTCTTGTCGTACGCGGCGGTGTCCTCGTCGACCTCGACGAGGACGACCTTCGGGTCGTCGAGGTGGGCCTCGACCCAGTCGGCGTCCACCAGAACGTCGGTGCGGCTCATGTTCTTCTCCTCCGGGGCAGTTGCGGGGGTGTGCTTGCGGGACGGGCACGCGGATACGCCGGGGAAGCGCGGCGGCTGGGGCGGCGCGCGGCGCGGCGTGGCACAACGGGAACGGCGATCAGACGGAGCGGCCGGGGGGCGGACCGGCCGACGACGGGGGCGGACCCGTCAGACAGGGCGACAGAGCATGGTGGCGACGCGGCACAGGTCGACTGCCCGCCGCTTCGTGAGGTTCGCCTGTCCCCTGAAACGGGGACCGCTCGATGCGCTCTGCATGGCCTCGATCGTAGGGACGGACACCGGGACCTGTCACCGGTGTGTCATATGACGAGACGTGATTGTCCGCGATACGGAACGTAGACCGCCGCCCGGCACTCCCTCGCGGGGGCCGGGCGGCGGTGGGGCGGTGGGGGGTCTGTCGTACGGGACGTGTCGTCTCAGCGGCTGGACGTGGGGGCAGCCGGGCGGTGGAGCGGTCAGCCGGGGAGCTTGACGTCCGTACCGGTCGCGGTGATCTTCACGCCGCCGGGGCCGGTGGTGACCTTGTCGAGCTTGAGGTTGGCGGGCAGCTGGTCGAGCTTCCACTCGTGGTCGGTCTGCTCGCGGACCTTGTCGGCGCAGCCGGGGAGCAGTCGGCACATGGTCGGGATGGAGTCGGCGCGCAGCCGCAGGGTGTTGCCCTGCGCGGTGACCGAGCCGGTCACCTCCAGCGAGCTGAGCAGCGGAATGGTCGGCGAGATCTTCACCTGACCCTGGCCGTCCTTCTGCCCGCCGTACGCCACCTGCACATTCGCGCCGGACGCCGAGGTCAGGTCCGGGTAGGAGAGGGTGGCGGTGGCGGTGGCCGATGCGGCCTTCTCGATCGAGCTGTAGTCGTCCGAGAGCCGTACGTCGTGGAAGGTCGCCTTCAGCTTCTCGACCCGGAGGGTGTGGCCGTCGGCGCGGGCCTTGAGGTCGCCCAGCGAGGTGTCGACCTCGTCCAGGCTGCGCCCGGCGACCTGGGTCAGGAACGGGAAGCCCTTGATCGAGACCTCCGGGTCGACCGGGAGGCCCAGGCTCGCGCGGATCTTCTCCGCCGCCTTGTCCTCGGCGAGATTGACCGCCACCCGGTCGGCGGCGACGAACAACCCGCCGACCACCAGGACCAGCACCAGCAGCACCTTCAGTGCGCGCATCGAACCCTTCCCCCACACCCGGCCGGTCCGCCCGGCACGTCGCTTCGTCTTCCGTACGCCGCGAGCCCCCTGCCCGCGCACCGGCGAGCCTAGACGACCCGCCGCCGGGAACGTCCGGGACGACCGGTTCCCGCCGTACGGCCCGTACGGCCCCGGGAAAGCGCACGGCCGCCGGAGGCGCGGAGGGCGCCCGGCGGCGGCCGGTCGGGGAGGCGGGCGGTCAGCCGAGGACCGGCCCCAGCAGATGGACGGCCGGGGCGGCGAGTGCCAGCGGCAGCGCGACGCCCGCGGTGAGGTGGACGAAGCGGGACGGGTAGTCGTAGCTCGCCACCCGCAGACCGATCAGCGCACAGCAGCCGGTCGCCAGGCCCAGCGCGGCGCCCGTGGTGCCGAAGGCGTTGAGCTGTCCGGCGGCGGCGCCCGCACCGGCGGCGGCGAGCAGCGCGAGGACCGCGGAGACCGGGCCCGGCAGCGGCAGCGCGCGGACCAGGACGGCCAGTGTGACACCGGCGGCGCCCACCACGACCGCGTCCGAGAGGGCGGAGAGCTGTCCGGCGGCGAGCACCGCAAGCGCCGTGGAGGTCAGCCCCGCGGTCAGCGCGTACATCCGCTCGTCGGCGCTGCTGCGGTTGCGGAGCTGGAGGACGAGGACGAGCAGACACCAGACGCCGAGCGTGCCGAGGACCACCAGCGGGGCGTCCGCGCGCTCCGTCGCGAGCAGCGCGACATCCGTCGTCACGCCCGCCAGGAACGCCAGCGCGATGCCCTGCCGGGCCGGCCACATGCCGTTCAGCCGGAACCATCCGGCCGCGGTGACCGCCTGGAGCAGCACCACCGGCACCGCCCGTACGGCCTCCGGCAGCGGCGCGGTGACCGCGATCAACAGCGCGAGCACGGCGGTGAGCGCGGCCGGTTGGAGCCCCGGCGCGATGATCGGCGACCGGCCTTCGGCCCGGGCCCGCTGGTTGGGCGCGAGACCGGAGAGGTCCTGGGGGGCGTCCGGCTGCGGGGCGGCCCGGGGCGCACCCGCCGCCGCGCCACCGGGGGCCGGAACGGTGGCCGCGCCCGGAGGGTACGGCGCGGTGGCGGCCGGAGCCTGCTCGTACGGGGCGGCGGCCGGTGCAGCCTGCTGCTGCCCGTACGGCGCCTGGCCGGGGTGAGCCTGCGGGGGCTGCCCGGGGTGGCCCTGCGGGGGCTGACCCGGATGGCCCTGCGAGGGCTGACCGGTCTGCCCGTACTGCTGCCGCGCCGCGTACTGCTGCGGCGCGGGCGTCCGGTCGTACGGCGTATGGGCCTGCCCGTACGGCTCCTGCCCGTAAGGCTCCTGGCCGTACGAGGGCTGCCCGTAGGGCGTCTGGCCCTGGGGGGCCTGACCGGCGTAGCCCTGGCTGTAGGGCTCCTGGCCGTAGGGCTGCTGCCCGTACTGCTGCTGCGGGGCGTGGCCCTGTCCGTAGGGGGGCTGGGCGTGGCCCTGGGGGTCGGGGTACGGGCCGGGGGCGGCGTACGGGGCGGGGCCCGGCTGCTGTTCCGGGGTGCCGTAGGGCTGCTGCGGGGAGTCGTTCATGATCGTTTCCTCAGCCTCCCGCGAACGGCGGCAGGACCTCGACGGTGCCACCCTGGACGAGCGGGACGGCCGCGTGGTCGCGGGTGCCGACCGGGTCGCCGTCCACCAGGAACGAGCTGCGCCGCAGGACGCGGGCGAACTCCGGGTGCGCGGCGTGCGCGGTGCGCGCCGCCTCCAGCGCTTCGGCGAGCGTCTCCGCCGCGTACGGCTCCTCGGCCGTGCCTGCGGCGGCCTTGGCGGCAGCCCAGTAGCGCACGGTGCCAGTTGGTGTCACGGCCGCCTCTTTTGGTCGTGGATGTTGTGGATGTCGTGGGTGCGGCGCCGGAACAGGGGCCCCCGGACCGCGCCGTCCATGATGGCGTACGCGCGGCCGGGCCCGGCGCGGCCGGGGGCCGGGCGGGCGGCTGCGGCACACGGTCGGCGCAGGCGCGTGCCCCCGTGCGTCCCGTGGTGTCGTCGATATCCGGTTGCCGCGGGCAAGTGTTCGCATAAGGTCGTACGGTGTTGGTCCGACTCGCGCGGGCGCATCTGCGGCCCCACAGGCGCGCTATATCCCTGATCGTTCTCCTCCAGCTCATCCAGACGCTGGCCACCATCTCCCTGCCCACCCTGAACGCCGACATCATCGATCACGGTGTCGTCCGCGGGGACACGGGCTACATCCTGCGCGTCGGCGGCTTCATGATCGCCATCGCGCTGCTCCAGGTCGTCTGCGCGACCGGCGCCGTCTACTTCGGCGCCCGCACCGCCGGTCGACTGGGCCGGGACGTCCGGGCGGCGGTCTTCGACCGGGTGCAGACGTTCTCCGCCCGGGAGGTGGCCGCCTTCGGCGCGCCCTCGCTGATCACCCGCACCACCAACGACGTCCAGCAGGTCCAGATGCTGGTCCTGCTGACGTTCACGATGATGGTGTCCGCGCCGATCATGTGCGTCGGCGGCGTCGTCATGGCGCTCAACCAGGACGTCCCGCTCTCCGGTCTGCTGCTGGTGATCGTCACGATCCTGGGGACCTTCGTCTCGCTGATCGTGCGCCGACTGCGGCCGCTGTTCCGCAGCGTCCAGGAGCGCATCGACACCGTCAACCGCGTACTGCGCGAGCAGATCACCGGCATCCGCGTCATCCGCGCCTTCGTCCGCGACCGCCACGAACAGCAGCGGTTCCGCGCCGCCAACCGCGATCTCTACGACGTGTCGCTGCGCTCCGGCAAGCTGATGTCCACGATGTTCCCGCTGGTCATGATGATCGTGAACCTCTCCAGCGTCGCCGTGGTCTGGTTCGGCGGGCTGCGCATCGACTCCGGTGAGATGCAGATCGGCGCGCTCACCGCGTTCCTCAGCTACCTCATGTACATCCTGATGTCGATCATGATGGCGACGTTCATGACGATGATGCTGCCGCGCGCCGAGGTCTGCGCCGAGCGCATCCAGGAGGTGCTGGACACCGACAGCAGCGTCGTCCCGCCCGAGCGGCCCGTCACCACCCTCCGCCGCCCCGGCGAGCTGGAGCTGCGCGGCGTGGAGTTCCGCTTCCCCGGCGCCGAGGAGCCCGTCCTCAAGGACATCTCGCTGCTCGCCCGGCCCGGTGAGACCACCGCCGTCATCGGCTCCACCGGCAGCGGCAAGTCCACCCTGATCGGCCTGGTGCCGCGCCTCTTCGACGCGACCGGCGGCACCGTCCTGGTCGGCGGCGAGGACGTCCGCACCCTCGACGAGACGACGCTGGCCCGCACCATCGGCCTCGTCCCGCAGAAGCCGTACCTCTTCTCCGGCACCATCGCCTCCAACCTCCGCCACGGCGACCCGGACGCCACCGACGAGGACCTGTGGCGGGCGCTGGAGACCGCGCAGGCCAAGGAGTTCGTCGCGGCGATGGAGGGCGGTCTCCAGGCGCCCGTCGCCCAGGGCGGCTCCAACGTCTCCGGCGGCCAGCGCCAGCGCCTGGCCATCGCCCGCGCGCTGGTCGGCAAGCCGGACCTCTACCTCTTCGACGACTCCTTCTCGGCCCTCGACTACGCCACCGACGCCGCGCTGCGCGCCGCACTGACCCGCGAGACCGGCGGCGCCAGCGTCGTCATCGTCGCCCAGCGCGTCGCCACCATCCGCGGCGCCGACCGGATCCTCGTCCTCGACGAGGGCCGCGTCGTCGGCAGCGGCACCCACGCCGAGCTGATGACGGACAACGCAACGTACCGGGAGATCGTGCTCTCCCAGCTCACCGAGCAGGAGGCGGCGTGACCACCGCGGACAAGGAGACGGAGACCCGCGGCGAGGACGCCGCGGAGGCGGCGGAGGCGCACCGCACCGCGCGCCCCGCCGGACCGGCCCGCGCCATGGGCGGCCCGCCGATGGTGAAGTCGCTGGACTTCAAGGGCTCCGGCAAGCGGCTGCTGGGCCAGCTGCGGCCGCAGCGCGCCGCGCTCCTGGGCGCACTGCTGCTGACCATCGCCTCCGTGGCGCTCACGGTCACCGGCCCGCGCGTCCTCGGGCACGCCACCGACCTGCTCCTGGCCGGGCTGGTCGGCCGCGATCTGCCGTCCGGCGTCACCAAGGCGCAGGCGGCCGAGCAGCTGCGCGCCCACGGACAGGGCGGTCTCGCCGACCTCATCGGCACCCTGCCGCTCGTCCCCGGCCACGGCATCGACTTCACCGCCGTCGGCACCGTCCTGCTCTACGCCACCCTGATCTACGCGGCGGCCTCGCTCTTCGGCTTCCTCCAGGCGCGGCTGGTCACCACTGCCGTGCAGGGCACCGTCTTCCGGATGCGCGAGCAGGTCGAGGCGAAGCTGTCGCGGCTGCCGCTGAGCTACTTCGACAAGCAGCAGCGCGGTGAGGTGCTCTCCCGGGCGACCAACGACATCGACAACGTCCAGCAGACGCTCCAGCAGAGCCTGAGCCAGATCGTCACCTCGACGCTGACCGTCCTCGGCGTCCTCGCGATGATGTTCTGGATCACCCCGCTGCTGGCGGCGGTCGCGCTGCTCACGGTCCCGCTGTCGGTGCTCGTCGCCACCCGGGTCGGCAAGCGCGCCCAGCCGCAGTTCGTCAAGCAGTGGTCGTCCACCGGCAAGCTCAACGGCCATGTCGAGGAGATGTACACCGGCCACTCCCTGGTCCGCGTCTTCGGCCGCCAGAAGGAGTCCGCCGAGCGGTTCCGCGAGCAGAACGACGCGCTCTACGAGGCGAGCTTCAAGGCGCAGGCCATCTCCGGCCTCATCCAGCCCGCGATGACCTTCGTCGGCAACCTCAACTACGTGCTGATCGCCGTCGTCGGCGGTCTGCGGGTCGCCTCCGGCGCGCTGTCGGTCGGTGACGTCCAGGCGTTCATCCAGTACTCCCGCCAGTTCAGCCAGCCGCTCACGCAGATCGCGGCGCTCGCCAACCTCGTCCAGTCCGGCGTCGCCTCCGCCGAGCGGGTCTTCGAACTCCTCGACGCCGAGGAGCAGACGCCCGACCCGGAGCCGACCGCCGCCCCGGCGCGCACCACCGGACGCGTCGCCTTCGAGAACGTCTCGTTCCGCTACGACGAGGAGAAGCCGCTGATCGAGGGCTTGTCGCTGACCGTCGAGCCCGGCCAGACCGTCGCCATCGTCGGCCCCACCGGCGCCGGAAAGACCACCCTCGTCAACCTCCTCATGCGGTTCTACGAGACCCGCTCGGGCCGGATCACCCTCGACGGCACCGACATCGCCGGTCTCGGCCGCGAGGAGCTGCGCTCCCGGATCGGCATGGTCCTCCAGGACACCTGGCTCTTCGGCGGCACCATCGCCGAGAACATCGCCTACGGCGCCCCGGACGGCACCCCGCACGAGAAGGTCGTCGAGGCGGCCCGCGCCACCCACGTCGACCGCTTCGTACGCACCCTGCCGGACGGCTACGACAGCGTCGTCGACGACGAGGGCGGCAGCGTCTCCGTCGGCGAGAAGCAGCTGATCACCATCGCCCGGGCGTTCCTCGCCGAGCCCGCCATCCTCGTCCTCGACGAGGCCACCAGCTCCGTCGACACCCGCACCGAGGTGCTGATCCAGCAAGCCATGGCGCGGCTGCGCACCGGCCGCACCAGCTTCGTCATCGCCCACCGCCTCTCCACCATCCGCGACGCCGATCTGATCCTCGTCATGGAGTCCGGCGCCATCGTCGAGCAGGGCGACCACGCCACCCTCCTCGCCGCCGACGGCGCCTACGCCCGCCTCTACGCGGCCCAGTTCGCCGAGGCGGTGGCGGAGGCCGAATAGCTCATCCGCAGCCGCCGCCCGCCCCCGCCTGCCGCTCCGCGATCCAGCCGCCGATCCGGTCCAGCAGCTCGGGGGCGGCGGCGTTCTCGGCGTGCCCGAAGCCCGGTTCCAGCCAGAGGTCGCTGGTGGCGGGGGACGCGGCGGCGTACAGCATGCGCGGGTGGTCGAGCGGGAAGTACGGATCGCGGTCGCCGTGCACCAGGAGCAGCGGGACGGGCGCGATCAGCGGGACCGCGGCGACGGGGGAGAGCGGCACCGGATCCCAGTCCTCGGGATGGATGCGGGTGCGCAGCCCGACGCGGGAGACCAGGCGGCCGGTGGGGCGGGTGACGGCCCAGTGCAACCGGCGCATCGAGGCGGTGCCGCGGTAGTACCAGCGCGCGGGGGCGCTCACCGACACGACCGCATCGCTGTGAGCTGCGGTGCGCCCCCCGTGCGCCGGGCGGTGCAGCGCGGCGTGGCGCAGCACCACCGAGCCGCCCATGGAGAAGCCGAGGGTGGCGACCCGGCGGTGGCCCAGCGCCCGGGCCCAGCGGACCGCCGCGGCCAGATCCTCCACCTCCCGGTCGCCGACGGTGGAGCGCCCGCCGGAGCGCCCGTGGCCGCGGAAGGAGAACGTCACCACCGCCGCCCGGCCCTGGAACGCGGCGGCCGCGCGGCGCAGCGCCGGGCGGTCCAGGGAGCCGGTGAAGCCGTGCGCGACGACCAGCGCGAGGGTGTCGGCGCCGCCCTCGCGGCGCAGGTCAGGGGCGCCGGAGCGTGGGGTGTAGGCGGCCTCGATCCGGACGCCGTCGGCGGTCAGCAACGACGCCCGGTGACCACGCGACGTGACCGAAGGAACACGGGAGCGGCCGGGATCGACCTCGGGTCCGGGGGACATGTGGGCTATTCTGCTGGGCGTGGAGGATCCGGGCAGCGAAGCCCCCGGATCCTTTTGTGCTTTCGGACAGGCACGGTGCGTGGCCGAAAGCAGCGTACGAAGCAGTGCCGCAGACTCCCCCGGCCGAGGCCGGGTGGTGCCCCCGTCGCAGGGACCGAGGAGGAACCAGACGTCATGGGCGAGCGAAGCGAGCAGTACCGACAAGAACGGGCCGGGTACCGGGCAGGTGGTCGGAAGTGAGTTCCCTCCTGCTGCTGACCAATGCACTGCAACCGTCGGCGGAGGTGCTCCCCGCCCTCGGCCTGCTGCTGCACGGCGTGCGGGTGGCTCCTGCCGAGGGCCCGGCCCTGATCGACACCCCCGGAGCGGACGTCATCCTCATCGACGGCCGCCGCGACCTGCCACAGGTGCGGTCGCTGTGCCAGCTGCTGCGGTCCACGGGCCCCGGCAGTCCCCTGATCCTCGTGGTGACCGAGGGCGGACTCGCCGCCGTCACCGCCGACTGGGGCGTCGATGACGTCCTGCTCGACACGGCGGGCCCCGCCGAGGTCGAGGCCCGGCTGCGGCTGGCCCTGGGCCGCCGCCAGCTGTCGGTCGACGACAGCCCGATGGAGATCCGTACCGGTGATCTCTCGGTGGACGAGGCGACCTACAGCGCCAAGCTGAAGGGCCGGGTCCTGGACCTGACCTTCAAGGAGTTCGAGCTGCTGAAGTACCTCGCGCAGCACCCGGGCCGGGTCTTCACCCGCGCCCAGCTGCTCCAGGAGGTCTGGGGCTACGACTACTTCGGCGGCACCCGCACCGTGGACGTCCACGTCCGGCGGCTGCGCGCGAAGCTCGGCCCCGAGCACGAGTCGCTGATCGGCACCGTCCGCAACGTCGGCTACCGCTTCGTGGTGCCGGACAAGGCGGAGCGCGCGGCCGAGGCGAAGGAGAAGAAGGCCGCGGGCCCGCCGTCCGGGCGGAAGACCGCGGCCGAACCGTCCGCGAAGGAGACCGTGCGCTCCGGCGGCGCGGCGACCGGGGCACGCACCGGCAAGAAGTGAGACGCGGGCCGACGGTTCACGGCCCGGGCCCTTCCGCGCCCGCCCCTTGGACCGTCGGCCGCCCCCTGGGGAGCCCCCCGTTCACCCGCGTAGACTGCCGCGCGTGGCCAAGGTGACGCGGGATGATGTGGCAAGGCTGGCGGGGACCTCGACCGCGGTGGTCAGTTACGTCATCAACAACGGACCGAGGCCGGTCGCACCGGCCACCCGGGAGCGGGTGCTCGCCGCGATCAAGGAGCTGGGGTACCGCCCGGACCGGGTCGCGCAGGCGATGGCCTCGCGCCGTACCGACCTCATAGGACTGATCGTCCCCGACGCCCGGCAGCCGTTCTTCGCGGAGATGGCGCACGCCGTGGAACAGGCCGCGGCCGAGCGCGGCAAGATGGTGCTGGTCGGCAACGCCAACTACCTCGACGAGCGCGAGGTCCACTATTTGCGCGCCTTCCTCGGGATGCGGGTCTCCGGCCTGATCCTCATCAGCCAGGGCCCCAGCGAGCACGCCGCCGCCGAGATCGACGCCTGGGACGCCCGGGTGGTGCTGCTGCACCGCAGGCCCGACGCGATCGACGACGTCGCGGTGATGACCGACGACGTGTGGGGCGCCCAGCTCGCCACCCGCCATCTGCTGGAGCACGGTCACCCGTACGTCGCGTTCCTCGGCGGCACCGAGGAGACCCCGAAGTCCGGCGACCCGGTCACCGACCATGTCGAGGGGTGGCGCCGGGCGATGATGGAGGCGGGCCGGTCGCTGGAGGGCCGCTACTTCCAGGCGCCGTACAACCGTTACGACGCCTACCGGGTCGCGCTGGAGCTGCTGGCCGGTCCGGATCGGCCACCGGCCCTGATGTGCGCCACCGACGATCAGGCCATCGGTGTGCTGCGGGCCGCGCGGGAGCTGCGGATCGACGTGCCGGGGGAGTTGGCGGTCGCCGGGTTCGACGATGTGAAGGAAGCCGGGCTGACCGATCCGCCGCTGACGACGGTCGCCTCGGACCGGGAGGCGATGGCGCGCGCCGCCGTCGACCTCGTCCTCGACGACGGGCTGCGGGTGGCCGGTTCGCGCCGGGAGCGGCTGCGGCAGTTCCCCTCGCGGCTGGTGGTCCGCCGCTCCTGCGGCTGCGGCGGCTGACACCGGGCGCCCCCGGGCGGGTGTTCTTATACCGGGCATACCTACTTCTGCCGGGTCTCTCAGGGCGTTCTCACCCCGTTCTCATGGTGGCCGCGCACAGTGATCACATGACCGAGAGCTACCGCCGCAGCGGCGATGAGATGTCCCAGGACGGGCCGTACGGCTACGGCCACGGCGACGACGCCCGCACGGGCGGTGCCGGAGCGGCGTACCCGCCGCCACCCCCGTACGCACCCGGCGGTGAGGGCACGTACGCGGGGTTCGCGGGTGCCAATCCGGCCGCCGCGCCGCAGGCGCCCCAGGAGGCGCCGCGGCACCGGGCGCGGCGGCCGGTCGCGCTGATCGCGGCGGTGGCGCTGGCCTCGGGTCTCATCGGCGGCGGCAGTGCGGCGCTGATCGCCGGGGCGACGCAGCACCGGCAGGATTCGGCGGTCTCCGCGCCGCTGGTCAACGCGGGGAAGACCAGCGGGAGCGGGGTCTCGGCGGTGGCGAAGGCGGTCAGCCCGTCGATAGTCGAGATCCAGGCGCGGACCGGCGAGGGCGAGTCCACCGGCTCCGGGGTGGTCGTCAGCGACAAGGGCGAGATCGTCACCAACAACCATGTGGTGGCCGGTGCCCACACGGTGACCGTGGCGTTCAGCGACGGCAGCCGGAAGACCGCGACGGTCGTCGGCACCGACCCGGACAAGGACCTGGCGCTGGTCAAGGTGCACGACGCGAAGGGGCTGACGCCCGCGAGCCTGGGCGATTCGGACCGGGTCGCGGTCGGCGACCAGGTCGTGGCGATCGGCTCGCCGGAGGGCCTGACCGGCTCGGTGACCAGCGGGATCGTCTCCGCGCTCAACCGCGATGTGACGGTGCCGAAGAGCGACGGGCAGAGCCCGGACCAGGGGCAGGGGCAGGGCGGCGACCAGTGGCCGTTCGAGTTCGGCGGCAACCGCTACAACGGCGACACCGGCTCCTCCAAGACCTCGTACAAGGCCCTCCAGACCGATGCCTCGCTCAACCCCGGCAACTCCGGTGGTGCGCTGATCAACATGTCCGGGCAGGTCATCGGCATCAACTCCGCGATGTACGCCCCGAGTTCGGCGAGCAGCAGCACCGCCGGGAGTGTGGGGCTGGGCTTCGCGATCCCGATCAACACCGTGAAGGCGGACCTCGCCGCGCTGCGTGGGGGCGGCAGCGGCGGGCCGAACAGCGGGGTCTGAGCCCGGGTGACGGGGCGGCCCGCCGGTGTGGGGCCGTTCGGCCGTCCCGTCACCCGATTTCCCTACGCGCCCGGGGCCGACGCCCGCCCCTGGGCGCCCCGCGTCCCGTGCCCGGCCCGACCTCCCCTCGGGCCGGGCCGCCCGCGTGCGACGCTTGCCCCGGGCGGCTCGCCGCCCGCCGTCCCGTATCGCGTCCAGAGGTATCCAGAGGTAGTCGCGCATGAGCCCCGCCGACCACGGTGACCAGCCCGCCCGCATCCTGATCGTCGACGACGAGCCCGCGGTCCGCGAGGCGCTGCGGCGCTCGCTGGCGTTCGAGGGGTACGCCACCGAGGAAGCCGTCGACGGGCTCGACGCCGTCGAGAAGGTCGCCTCGTACGATCCCGAGCTGATCGTGCTGGACGTCCTGATGCCGCGGATGGACGGGCTGACCGCCGCCCGCCGCCTGCGGGCCAGCGGTGTGACCGTGCCGATCCTGATGCTGACCGCCCGCGACACCGTCGGCGACCGCGTCACCGGCCTCGACGCGGGCGCCGACGACTACCTCGTCAAACCCTTCGAACTGGACGAACTCCTCGCCCGCATCCGGGCGTTGCTCCGCCGCAGCTCCTACGCGGCCGCCGCCGACGCGGCGCCCGCCGACGGTGACGTCCTCGCCTTCGCCGATCTGCGGATGGATCTGGCGACCCGCGAGGTGACCCGCGGGGCGCGGCCCGTCGAGCTGACCCGGACCGAGTTCACGCTGCTGGAGATGTTCCTCGCGCACCCGCGGCAGGTCCTCACCCGCGAGCAGATCCTCAAGGCCGTCTGGGGCTTCGACTTCGAACCGACCTCCAACTCCCTGGACGTGTACGTGATGTATCTGCGCCGCAAGACGGAGGCGGCGGGCGAGCCGCGGCTGGTGCACACGGTGCGCGGCGTCGGTTACGTGCTGCGCGCGGAGGGCGGCGGCGAATGACCGCCCAGCCCCCGCCGCCCGGGGAGCCGGGCGGCGCCACCGCGGCGGAGCGGACGCCCGGGCTGCTGGCGCGCGCCGCCCGCCGCTACCGGCAGCTGCCGCTCCGCTCCCGCCTCGCGATGCTCACCGCCGTCGCCGTGGCGCTCGCCGTCGCGGCGTCCGCCGCCGCCTGCTGGCTGATCACCCGCGACCGGCTCACCGGACAGCTCGACTCCACGCTGCGCAGCGTCGACGTGGGCCAGGGCTACGTCCAGGCGCTGAAGATCTCCTGCTCGGGGACGGCCGACGGGCAGGTGGCGTTCCAGCCGACGCCGTACACCGTGCAGCTGGTGTCGACCTCCGGGGATGTGTGCACCTCGCCGGAGAAGGACCCGATCCCCGCCCAGCGCGCCGATGTGGCGGTCGCGGACGGGCGGCTGGACTCCGCCGTCCACACCACCCGCTCCGTGGACGGCACCCCGATGCGGGTGGCGACGCTGCACTACCCGGGCCCGATCACCGACGCCCGCGGCAACCACATCGCGGTCTCCGTCGCCGCGCCGATGGACCAGGTCACCCAGCCGCTGAACCAGCTGGCGCTGGTGTTGCTGATCGTCTCCGGGGTCGGGGTGCTGGGCGCCGCGACCGCCGGACTGTGGGTGGCGCGCGCCGGGCTCAAGCCCGTCGACCGGCTCACCGACGCCGCCGAGCACATCGCCCGCACCGAGGACCTGACCATCCGGATCCCGGCCGACGGGGAGGACGAGATCGCCCGGCTGTCGCGCGCGTTCAACTCCATGACGGCGGCGCTGGCGGCCTCCCGGGAGTTGCAGCGGCAGCTGATCGCGGACGCCGGGCACGAACTCCGTACGCCGCTGACCTCGCTGCGGACCAACATCGATCTGCTGGTACGCAGCGAACGCTCCGGCCGCCCGATCCCGCCCGCCGACAAGGAGGCGCTGCTGACGTCGGTGAAGGCGCAGATGGGGGAGTTGGCGTCGCTGATCGGCGATCTCCAGGAGCTGTCCCGGACGCCGGACGCCGGGCCGGGCGGCGGCGCGTCGCTGCGGGTGGTGGCGCTGCACGACACGGTCGCCACCGCCCTGGAACGGGCCCGGCTGCGCGGCCCGACGCTGACCGTCACCTCGGACCTCGCGCCCTGGTACGTCCGCGCGGAGCCGGCGGCGCTGGAGCGCGCGGTGGTCAATCTGCTGGACAACGCGGTGAAGTTCAGCCCGGCGGGCGGCACCGTCGAGGTCCGTCTCGCGGCGGGCGAGCTGACCGTACGCGATCACGGTCCGGGCATCGCGGAGGACGAGCTGCCGCACGTCTTCGCCCGCTTCTGGCGCTCCCCGTCGGCCCGTTCGCTGCCCGGCAGCGGGCTGGGTCTGTCGATCGTGGCGCGGACGGCGGAGCAGGCCGGTGGCGGTGTGCTGCTGCGGCCCGCCCCGGGCGGCGGCACGGAGGCGGTGCTGACGCTGCCGGGCGCGCCCACCCCGCCGCCGCCCGGCCCGGCGGAGCCGGAGCCGCCGGGGGAGCGCGCGGAGTGAGGGCGGGCCCGGCCGGACGCCGGGCCGACGGGAACGGGCCGGGGCCCGGCCGGGCCGCTGCGGCTCCGGCCGGGCCCCGGCCCGTATCCCTGCGTCAGCTCACTTCGCGTCCGCGCCCGCCTTCTTCGCGGCGTCGCCGAACGGCAGATCGCGGCCGTCGAGTTCGGCGCGGATCCCGTCCTCCTGGACCGAGATATGACGCAGCCGCACGTCACCGGGGGTCTTCGGGAGGCGGAAGGAGAGCGACAGCTGATCGGCGAGCTGCGGCTTGGTCAGGCCCGAGAGGGCGCCGAGGACCTTCGGGTCGATGCCGACCTTCTCCAGCAGCCACGGGTGGTCGACGACCACGTCGACGAGGTTGACCTTCATCAGCTTCGACACGAAGTCCGGCGAACCGGTCAGCTGGTGCAGCTTGTCCTCGTTGCGCAGCGCCTCGTCGACGTACTTCTGCGGGATGCCGATGCGCTGCACGATCGCGGGGACGCTCAGCATCGACTTGATCTTCTCGGCCTGGCGGCTCAGCTCCCCGGCGGCCTTCTGCGTCAGCCGCAGGCCCTCCTCCTTGCCGGTGCCGGGGCGGTAGACCGCGACATCGCCGATGTCCAGCCGCATCTTGCTGATCTGGGTGGAGACGCCCCGGTCACCGGCCTGCTGGATACGGGCCTGGGCGTGCATCCGCAGCTCGTGCCCGGCGATCGGCAGCCGACCCACGGCGCGGACCTCGTTCGGGCCCATCTCGCTGAACTTCACCTGGGAGGCGCCCAGTTCGCGGTTCATGTCCTCGAAGGCGAGCAGCACCGTGCCGTGCATCTGGCCGATGGTGGCGCCCTTGATGGCGGTCGGCAGATCGCCGTCGAGCCGGATGTCGCGGGCGCTGGCCTCGAACTTCGCGAGCGAGACCCGGTCGGCCGCCACGTCGGGGATGGTGACGTCGACCTGCCCGAGGCGCTTGTCCAGCACCTGGGTGAGGAAGGGGAAGCCCTTGATGTCGACCTCGGGCGCGGCCGTCAGATGCATCGCCTTCTTGATCTGCTCCTCGGCCTTGTTCTGCGCGTAGAGCACGGCGAAGCGGTCGCCGAGGGTGAGGAACGCGGCCAGCACCACGACCGCGACCAGCACCTTCAGGGTGAGCGGCACGGCGGCGAAGCGGCTGATGCCGCGCTTCGTCCGGCGGTGGTTGGGCGGCTGCCAGGCGTCCGGGTCGTCCTCGTCGGAGCGCAGCCCGAGCCCGAGCGGATCGTCGCTGCCGTCCCGCTCGTTGAGGTACCGGCGGTGCTCCAGCCGGTGCGGCTCGACGGTCTCGGGCTCCGGTTCCGGCTCCGGCTCGGGGTCGGCGAGGGCGGCCAGGTCCGCGTACGGGTTGACCGGCTCGAACTCACGGGTGTCCCGGTCCTTCTCGTCCGGTGCCGGTGGGGCGGCGGAGCCCGGTTCGGGGAGCGGGGACGAGGGTGAAGATATGCGTTGGGGGGTTCGCATCCGCACATCTGACCATGACCGGGTCCCCCGTTAGCAACTCGACCGCGCAGTAAGTGCGCAACGCCACGGCGGAAGGGCGTGGAAGGGGAAAATCGGGCGCGGCGGGGGCCCGGCGGACCGGGTGCGTGTCCCGTACGGGGCGGCGGGGGCAGCCCGTCCGGGTCCCGGGGGCCGGGCCGTCCGGGTACCCGGCGGGGCAGCCCCTACGGGCCGCGCGGTCGCGGTGGCGGCCGGGGGCGGGCCCGTAGGGGCTGCCCGCAGGGGCGATCCCGGAGAGGGACGGCGGGGCAACTACCGTCCGTACACGGTTACTTCACGACGGTGATCCGGTCGGCCTTCGGCGGCGCCAGCGGCTTGTCCGCCGAGGAGTGGGCCGTCAGATAGGCGGTGAAGGCGTCCAGGTCCGAGCCGCCGACCAGCGGGTTCTTGCCGTCCTTGAAGACCGGGAAGCCGTCACCGCCACCGGCCAGGAACTCGTTCATCGCGACGCGGTACGTCTTCGCCGGGTCGAGCGCGGCGCCGTCCAGTTTCACCGAGTCCTTGACGATCCGGTCGGCGCCGGACTCCGTCAGATCCAGGGTGTAGGTGAGCCCGTCGGAGACCTGGAGGATCTTCGGCGATGCCTCGTTCGGGCCGCTGACCTGCTGCTGGAGCGCGGTGAGCAGCTGGGCGCCGGTCAGGTCGAGCGTCCGCATCATGTTGGTGAACGGCTGGACGGTGAACGCCTCCCCGTAGGTGACGACCCCGTCGCCCTCCTTGCCGGACGCCGCGTACGCCAGATCCGAACGGATCCCCCCGGGGTTCATCAGGGCCAGCTGCGCGCCGCCCTTGTCCGCCGCCGCGGTCGCCTCCCGCTGCGCGTCGGCGACGACATCGCCGAGCGGCGACTCCGGCGCCTGCTCGCCCCGGCCCGCGATGTCCGCGGAGATGTGCCCGACGGGCCGGTCCGCGACCGGCGCGGCCAGCTTGTTCCAGCGGGCGATCAGCGACGTCATGTCCGCCGCCTTGGGCTGCGTGCGGTCCACGACATGGTTGACCGCCCGCCCCGCGCCGCGCGCCTTGACGTTCGTCCGCACGATGTCGCCGGTGGCGCGGTCGTACGTCAGCGTGGTCTCGGTGTAGAGCTTCCCGAACGACGCGGCGGAGGTGACCGTACGGGGTTTCCCGGAGGGGTCGGGGATGGTGCAGACATACGACTGGTGGGTGTGGCCGGTGACCAGCGCGTCGACCTTCGGGGTCACCTTCTTGGCGATCTCGGTGATCGGCCCGGAGATCCCGTCGCCCGGCCCGGGGCTGTCACAGTCGTAGTTGTACGAGGTGGAGGCGGGCATCCCGCCCTCGTGGATGAGGGCGACGACCGACTTCACGCCCTGCTTGTCGAGGATCTTGGCGTACTTGTCGATCGTGGCGACCTCGTCGTGGAACTTCAGCCCCTTGACGCCGTCGGCGCTGACGATGTCGGGGGTCCCCTTCAGGGTCACCCCGATGAAGCCGATCTTCACGCCGTTGTGCTTCCACACGGTGTACGGCTTGAGCAGCGGCTTTCCGGTCTTCTCGTCGGTGACGTTGGCCGTCAGGTACGGGAAGTCGGCGCCCTTGAAGGTCTTGCCCTTCTCGAAGCAGCCGTCCTTGGGGTGGCAGCCGCCCTTCTGGAGGCGGGTCAACTCCGCCCGACCCTCGTCGAACTCGTGGTTGCCGACGGAGGTGACGTCGAGACCGAGCTTGTTCATCGCCTCGATGGTCGGCTCGTCGTGGAAGAGCCCGGAGAGCAGCGGACTGGCCCCGACCATGTCCCCGGCGGCGGCGGTCACGGAGTAGGGGTGTCCCTTACGGGCCGTGCGCAGCGACTGGGCGAGGTACTCGACGCCACCCGCCGCGACGCTCTTCTTACTGCCGTCCTTCTGGATCTCCTCGACCGTCCCGGACGAGCCCTGCGGCGGCTCCAGATTGCCGTGGAAGTCGTTGAACGAGAGCAGCTGGACATCGACGGTGCGCCCCCGGGCGGTGCCCGCGCGGCCGCCGTCCGGCCCCGCACCGGACGGCAACGAGGCCGCGGTGACCGCGGTGGCGGCGGCCAGCACGGCCGCTCCGGCCGTCAATCTGCGCACGAGGCGGCGCCGTTGGGGTGTCGCTTCCATGGGATCCCTTCCGTGGACCGGTCGCCCGGCGGCGCCGCGCGGGTGCGGGCGGCCGGGCGGGGCTGTGCGGTACCGGCACGCGACTGCGCCCGGGCGCAGGCAGCCTACGGTCAACGCGCGTAGCGCAACAGATCCCGTGAGATGGCCGGAGGGTGACGGGGGGTTGGCTGGATCGGGGTGGGGTGGCCGGGTGGGACGGTCGGGTGGGACGGGTCGGGTGGGCGCGGGGTGGCCTGGAGGTTCCGGGTGGGGCGGTCCTTGGGGCGAGCCTCGGGGCCGGGGCTCGCTGTCCCGTAGGGGAAGCCCTGAGCCCCCACCCGTAAGGGAAGCCCTGAGCCCTCGGCCCGTAGGGGGAAGCCCTGATCCCTCGGCCCGTACGGGGAGCCCCTCACGAGGGTCCGTACGGGGAGCCCCCTACGGGCCGGACCCGTACGGGGCCTCCCTGACGTCCCCGGCCCGTCCGGATCCGGTGCCCCCACGGACCGACCCCCGGGAGACCGTCCGGCCCGGGCGCCGGACCCGTACGCTTCGGAGCATGACTGACGCTGCACAGGAGATGGGTCCGACCGGCCGCCGGATCCGGGTCGCCGACACGCTCACGTCCGAGGAAGCCGCCGAGGTGCTCGCGCTGATCGAGCAGGCCGCGCGGACCGACGGGCAGCCCGCCGTGTCCGAACAGGGACGGCTCCAGCTGCGCGGCGGGGCCCGGGAAGGGGTGCGGCACCTGCTGGTGTCCGTACCGGACGAGGATGCCGAGGCGGGCATCGCGCTGGTCGGCTACGGCCAGCTGGAGGACACCGACCCGGTGGAGGCGCCCGCCGCCGAACTGGTCGTCCACCCCGCGCACCGCGGCCGTGGCCACGGCCGGGCGCTCGGCGGCGAACTGCTCGCCCAGTCCGGCCGCCGCCTGCGCGTCTGGGCCCACGGCGGGCACGCCGCCGCCCGCCACCTGGCACAGACCCTCGGCCTGACGAAGTTCCGCGAGCTGCGCCAGATGCGCCGCCCGTTGACCGGCCTCGACCTGCCCGAACCGCAGCTCCCCGACGGGGTGACGGTCCGCACCTTCCAGCCCGGCCAGGACGACACCGCCTGGCTGGAGGTGAACGCCGCCGCCTTCGCCCACCACCCCGAGCAGGGCTCACTGACCCAGCGCGACCTCGACGACCGCAAGGCCGAGTCCTGGTTCGACCCGAAGGGCTTCTTCCTGGCGGAGCGCGAGGGCACGCTGGTCGGCTTCCACTGGACGAAGGTCCACGCCGACGAGGGCCTCGGCGAGGTCTATGTCGTCGGCGTCCGCCCCGGCGCCCAGGGCGGCGGCCTCGGCAAGGCCCTCACCGCCATCGGCCTGCGCCATCTGGCCGCCGAGGGCCTGCCCACCGCGATGCTCTACGTCGACGCCGACAACGCGGCGGCCGTCACCGTCTACGAGCGCCTGGGCTTCGTCACCCACGAGACGGACCTGATGTACCGCTCGGAGACCTGAGCCTGCCCGATTGCCGCTCCGAGGGCCCCGCGACCACACACCGGTCGCGGGGCCCTCGGCGTGAGGACGCCGGACGGGCGGCGACCGTTCCCCCTTTCACCCTCCGGTGCGCCGCTTTGCCCCCGCATTACGCGGACTATCCCGGGACTTGCCCGTACGGACCAGAAGGTTGTCCACCGAAAGGGCAGACCCGAGAAAACCGCAACCGGCAGCGAACTTCCGCCGCGGGGAGCGCATCTCTCCCCATGAAAAACGCACACCATCAACGTCCTTACGGATAACGGGACTTGGCAACGGTTGGTGCGCGTTCTCCGCGGCGGATCCGTATTCGGCCCCGCCCCCACAGGGAGGAAATCATGAAGTCCTGGCGTTCCCGTATCGGTGTCGGTCTCGCGATCGGCGCCGCGGCGGTCTCCATTCCGCTCTCCGCCGCCACCGCCTTCGCCGCCCCGCCGCCCGGCGACGGCTGGATTCCCGTCGGCGGTTTGAAGTACCCCTCGAAGGCGGAGTGCGAAGCGACGGAACTGCCGTACGCCCAGGCGAACGGCTACCACGAGGTGTGGTGCGACGACAGCACCGAAATCATGGCGATCTACAACCGCTGACCGCCCACCGTCCGGCGACCGGCCCTTGAACCGGTCATCGCACGGCGGGTCGTGGGTCCCGCCGCGCGGTGACGGAAAAGAAAGCCCGCTTTCCCCGGTGCTCGGCATCTGGGGGAGCGGGCTTTCGGCTGGAGTGTATTTCCGGCCGGCGTATGGGTGAACCCGTCAAGTGAAGGCATGCCGTCGACCGCCTGGGTGCGGCGGTGAGCGGGCACAGCGACATGGATCACTGTGTCTCCCTTCGGGCCATTCACGAGAATTCCCACTGATGTCGCGGACTGTGCGTGCCAGATACCTTCGGCGCGGAGAAAACGCCCCACTGAACGTCCATTCCCCGGCGTAAGTTGGCGTGAAGCCGACACAACCCTGTTAGCGACTCAACCTCGAACTGTTCGTGATTGATACGTTCCCCTCTGCCGTTCACACTCAGGAGGAACACCCCTACCGCGTCCTGTACGCGCACCGGCCGCCGGGCGGGTCCGATGACGAGGAGAGTGGGACGTCATGGCAACTGCCCACTGGCTGGGCGCACCCCCTGTCGGCCGAGCGGATCTGGCTGTGTGGACGCTGGCCAGGGTCGGGGCGACCCTGGGGGAGGATGTCGCTTTCGAAGCGGTCGTCGAGTACGCCACCCGCGTCGGCGGTGCGCCTTCCGGTGGTCGTGAGGGTGGCCCCTACGGGGACATCGCCTCCGGTCGCGTCGCCCCGGCCGCCGCCCGCCTGGCGGAACTCCTGTGCCCCGCCCGCACCGTCTCCCACCTCCAGGAGGTCACCCCGACCGGCCCCGCATCGCTGTCGGCGACGATCCGCCCCCTGCGGACCTTCCCCTTCAGCGCCTGGGCCCCGGACGAGTCCCTCACCTGCGGCTTCACCGTCGACCCGGCCACCGGCGTCCTCGTACGCGCCGAAGTCCGGGACCCGGAGGCCGAGTTGCCCATCGCCCGCCACGTCGTGACCTCGCTGGCGGACGCGTAGCGGAAGCCGCGTACGGTCAGATGGCCCCGAACTCCCGGCCTTTCAGGGCCTGGACGAAGGTGGTCCAGTTCCCGGCGGGGAAGGTGAGTGCGGGTCCGTCCGGGTCCTTGCTGTCGCGGACGGGGACGACTCCGTGCACCTGCGCGGCGGTGGGCGCGAATTCGAGGCACTGACCGCCGTCGCCGCCGCTGCGGGTCGACTTGACCCAGGCAAGGGAGCGGGAAAACTCCAGGCACTGCCCACCATTGGCGTCGCTGTACGAGGACTTGATCCAGGTGAAGGTTCGGGAGAACTCGACGCAGTCGCCGCCGTTGGCGTCGCTGTACGACGACTTGACCCACTCGGCGGCGGTGAGATCCGGGTTGGTGCTCATGCGCGGGGCTCCTTCGGTGGAGTCGGCGGGCAGCCAGATGTCAGAAGGCTTCGAACTCCCCGTCCTTCAGGGCCTGGACGAAGGTGGTCCAGTGTCCGGCGGGGAAGGTGAGTGCGGGTCCGTCGGGGTTCTTGCTGTCGCGGACGGGGACGACTCCGTGCACCTGGGCGGCGGGCGCGAATTCGAGGCACAGGCCGCCGTTGCCCTCGCTGTACGAGGACTTGACCCACTGGGCGGCGGTGAGATCGACGTCGGGGCTCATGCTCGGTACTCCTTCAGCAGTGTCTTGATCAGGTTCAGGGAGTGGTCCGGGGACAGTGCGTGCGCCCTGAGCAGATCGTAATCATCCAGGGCGCCTTCGATCGTCTGTGCAGAATCGTGCATCCGTCCTCCTACCCGGGTTTCCGTGTAGACCACCGTGGGGGAACTGGAGAAACGCAGCACGACGAAGGGCATCGTTGACGTCGCGGGGATCCCTGCCGCGAACGGCATCACTTGGAGCCTGAAATCCGGCGACTTGGTCAGGGACATCAGGTATTCGAGCTGGCCGGCCATGACTTCTCGGCTGCCGACGACGGTGCGTAGACACGTCTCGTGCAGGATGACCCACAAGAACGGAGGCTTCTCCCGCTCCAGGGCCTCACGTCGTCGCAGTCGTGCCGCGACCTTGTCCTCGATGGCCTCCGGCTTCGCGTGCGGATTGGCAGCGCGGAAAACTGCCCGGGCGTAGTCCTCCGTCTGCACTATCCCGGTGACGAGGTTCGTCTCGTACGTCAGGATCTTCGCCGCCTGGCTCTCCAAGTTCAGGTACGGCACGAACCACGACGGGTGATCTCCTTCGTCGATCCGGGTCAGCATGCCCTCGTAGAGGCCGTTGGTGCCGAAGGCGAGGTCGCAGCCCTTGGCGAACTTCATGCTGGCCATGACTTTTCCGGCTTCGACCATGCTCACGTAGGCGTGGGAGTAGCCGGTGGCGGTGCCCAGTTGTTTCTGGGTGAGGCGGCGTCCCAGGCGGACGCGTCTCACGTCGACTCCGAAGCGTTGGAGGGGATTCAAACGCTCCGACGGTGTGGTCTCTTCCAATGCCGCGACCTCAGCTTCTGGTGGTTCCGGTCGGCGTTACGGCAGGTCAGCGCTTTCAGCATTGCCGTTTAAGAGGTGCCATCGTATTGCCCGTGGCGTTCCCCAAGTGACCAACTGAGCACATCCCGGGCGTACTTCACCCGGGAGTGCGATTCGAACCTTGGGAGAGGGAGGGCTACGGCCATGGTGCAGTTCGACGAGGGCGGGAAGGTGCCCGTTCCGTACATCACCGCCTGGAGTGAGGAGCGGGTGGCCGTGCGGTCGCTGGCGGTGCGGGCGGACGGGACCGGGCTCGCGTACCGGGACGAGGTGGCGGGGGACCGGGATGCGCACGGGGTGTTGTGGAGCCGGGTCGGGGAGGCGCCGGGGGAGGGGCGGCCGCGGTTCCGGGTGGTCCATCCGGTGCGGCAGCGGCGGGCGTTGCAGAAGGCGTTGTGCCAGGTGTGCGGGGGTCCGGCGGGGCGGACCGGGCGCGGGGTGCTGTTCCTGCTGCCCCGGCCGGAGGGGGCGCGAGCGCCGGGCTGGCCGGAGGGGGCGTACGGGATGAAGCCGCCGGTCTGCGTGGGGTGCGCGGCGGTCGCGGTGCGGCACTGTCCGCGGCTGGGCGATCCGGTCGCCGTACGGGTGCGGAAGGCGCGGGTACGCGGGGTGTACGGAGGGTTCCACGCGCCGGGCGGGGGACGGCTGGTCGCCGCGTCGGAGGACGGGTTCCTGCCGTACGGGCATCCGCACGCGGCGTGGTTCCTGGCGTCGCAGCTGGTGGTGGAGTTGCGGCGGTGCACGGTGGTGGATCTGGCGGCGGAGATCGGCGGTGCGGCGGGCCCGGGGGCGGAAGCCCGAGGTCCGGCGGCTGCGTGACGCCGGGTGTGCCGGGCCGCGCCGCACCGCCTCCGGGTCACTGCGGGTGCTGCACCGCGTCCTTCTGGAGTTCGGCCGCGGCGAGCAGGCTCAGCTTCGGCTCGGCCTGGCGCAGGGCCTTGACCGCCGGGACCGAGTCGATGGCGCCGGTGAAGCCGACGGAGGCCAGCCGGGAGTGGACCCAGCGGGCGCGCAGTTCGCTCTCGGTGGCCGTGGCGGTGGCTTCCGCGAGCGCGACGGCGCGTTCCAGGCCGGGGCGTTCCTCGGGAGTGGCGTCGGCCAGTTCCTGGCGAAGGGCCGCCACGATCACGTCCGCGTCCCGGATGATGATCGGTGCGACGTCGTGCTTTTTTCCGCTGAGTCCTGCAAGAGGTGCCATGGGGACAATCGTGACGGTTGCGCTCCGTGTGCGACAAGGGGCTTGAGGGTTTTCTGAGGAACAGTCCGAAAGGTGCCGCGACGCTCGCCCGGAAAGCGCCTCCCCGGAACCCGTTTCGGCCGGATCGCGCAGGTCAGACGCGGGGCGCGGCCGTCGGGTCCGCGGCCCGCAGCGCCTCCCACTCGCGGGCGAGCATCGCGTAGACGACCTCGTCGGTCCACTCTCCGTCGAGGAACTCGTTCTCCACGTGGTGGGCCTCGCGGCGCATGCCGAGGCGTTCGAGGAGTCCGGCGGAGGCGGCGTTCCGGGCGTCCAACTCGGCCTGGACGCGGTGGAGTCCGAGGTGGTCGAAGCCGAGGGCGAGGAGGGCGCGGCTCGCCTCGGTGGCGTAGCCGTGGCCGTGGTGGGCGGGGTGGAAGACGTAGCCGATGCTCGCCTGGCGGTGGGCGGCGCTCCTCAGGACGAGGAGGACATCGCCGATCAGGGTGCCGGTCTCACGGACGACGACGGCGAACTGGAGGGAATCGCCTTCGGCGCGCAGCGTCGTACGGGCCGCCTTCGCGGCGACGGACGCGCGGGAGCCGGCCTCGTCGAGCGGGCCCCAGCGGATGTAGCGGCAGACCTCGGGGAGGCGCAGGTAGGCATGGACGGCGGCGAAGTCGTCGTCGGTCACCGGGCGGAGGTCGAGGCGGGCGGTGCGCAGCGGGCGGGGCGGCGTGAAGGGGAGCGGCGGGTGTGCGGGGGTGGCCATCGGGGGAGCGTAGGCGGCCCGGGTTGACAGGCGCAGCCCATTTCCCTCACTCTTCCACTACTTAATTAGTGGAATGAGGTGTGCGGGTGCGACGGGCGGCGAGTGGCCCCCTCGGCGACGCTTCGAGGGGTACGGCGATAGAGGCGACCGGCCTCGGCAGGCGCCACCGGCACCACGGTGAGCTGCGGGAATGCACGTTCCGGCTGCCCACAGGACGCATCTGCGCACTGGCCGGACCGCCCGGCGCGGGCACCGGCACCCTCCTCGCCCTCGCCGCCGGACGCCTCCGCCCCACCACGGGCACCGTCCGCGTCTTCGGCACCGACCCCAGGACGGCGGACGGCCGCGACCGCGTCGCCCACCTGGGCCGCGAGCGGGCCACCCGGCCGTGGCGCACCGTCTCCGAGGCGCTGCGGTACGCCCGCGCCCGGCACGACGGGCCCTGGCAGGCGGTGCGCGCCGAGCGGCTGCTGGAGACCGGACGGGTGCCGCTCCAGGCGCGCGTGGGGGAGCTGTCGGCGGAGCGGTACGCCCGCTTCGCGCTGGCGCTGGCGCTCGCGAAGGGCCCCGAACTGCTGCTGCTGGACGAGCCGTTCGCCGGACTCGACCCGCTGAACCGGCACGAGGTCGCCGCCCAGCTGATGGAACAGGCGGCGGTGTACGGCACCACGATCGTGCTCTCCTCGTACGCCCTCGCCGAGCTGGACGGGATCTGCGACCACCTGCTGCTGCTCGGCGGTGGCGGGGTGCGGCTGGCGGGCGAGGTCGACGACGTGATCGCGGCGCACGCGCTGCTGCTCGGCACCGCCGCCCGGCCCGGGGCGCTGCCCGCCGGGCTCGCCGCGCATCCGGTCGTCGACGTGGAGTGGTCGGGGCGGCGCTACACCGCGCTGGTCCGGCGGCAGGGGCCGCTCGACGGGCCCTGGGAGGCCGCCGAACCGTCGCTGGAGGAGCTGCTGCTCGGCTATCTCCGCTCGCCCGGGGCGCCCGCACCGCTCGCCCCCGGCGGCCCGGTGGGCCCCCGGCTCTGGCAGCGACCGGGCGTACCGGGGCTGCCGCGCAACGGGGGCGCGCCCCGGGGCGGCGTGGCGCCCCGGACGGTCGCGGGGCCGCTGCCCGGCGCCCCGCGCGGACGGCGACCCGGGGGCGTGGCGCGCCTCGTCCACAGGTGGGAACTGCACGGCAACGAAGGAGTGACGGTATGAGCACGGCGACGGAACCCCGGACGGCGGGGGCGGCGGGACGCACCGCCGGGACGGGCCGGCGGGGCGGTCTGCTGTGGCTGGTGTGGCGGCAGAACCGGGGCTTGGCGCTCGGCCTCCTCGCCCTGCTGGTGGTCGGCGGCATCGGGATGGCCGTGCAGGGCAGCCTGATGTCCGGGTACCTCGCCCAGCACCACATCGCGGGCTGCGCGGCGATCTCCACCAACCCGCGCTGCGACGGTCTCCAGGACGCGGTGTGGGATTTCCGGTCGGCGTACGGCAACACCTTCCGGCTCGGGCAGCTGCTGCTGTTCATGCTGCCGATGCTGGTCGGCCTGTTCGTCGGTGCGCCGCTGCTCTCCCGGGAGCTGGAGAGCGGCACCCACAAGGTCGCGCTGACCCAGTCCGTCGGGCCGCTGCGCTGGCTGACCGCGAAGCTGGCGCTGCCCGCGGCGCTGACCACCCTCACCGCCGCCGGGCTCGCCGTGGGCTACCTGTGGATGTGGCGCTCCGGCGGCCAGGAGACGCTGGGCGCGTACTGGTACTCCGACTCGGGGTTCACGGCGCTCGGGCCGGTGCCCGTCGCCGAGAGCCTGCTGATGCTCGTGATCGGCACGCTGGTCGGACTGCTGATCCGGCGGACCGTCGCGGCGATGGTGATCACCTTCGGTGTCTCCGGTGTGCTGACGGTCGCGTTCATGCTGGTCCGGCCGTATCTGCTGCCGCCCGTGGTCACGGAGTTCCCGAAGAGCGGGCCCCGGCTGCCCGACGCCGCCTGGCGACTGTGGGAGGGCAGCCTGACCCGCGCGCTGGTCCGCCTGCCGCAGGGCATCTGCTCGTCCGCGAGCGATATGCAGAAGTGCCTGGACGACCACGACGCCGTGGGCTCCTACGTCGTCCAGCACCCGGCCTCCCACCACTGGCCGCTCGCCTGGCTGGAGTCCGGCATCGCCCTCGTCCTCGCGGCGGTGGTGACGGTCGTGATCTACCGGATCGTGCGGCGCCGGTTCGGCTGAGCGGCACCTTCCCGCGGCGCGACGGCGCCCGTTCCACCCTTGGAAATCCGGGGTGGAACGGGCGCCGTCGGCGCGTTCCAGGGGTCTTCCGGCGCGTTCCACCCCGTCCCGCGCGTTCCGGGACGCCGCGCGCCCCGCGCGCGGGCCGGATACCGCCGCCCCGGCGGGCCCCGTACGCCCCCGTACGGCACGCTCCGTCCCCGCCCGGTAGCGCCCCGCTTGCCTGGTCGCCACGTTCGCGTTACCGGTGATTCAGACGCGCTTGCGAGCATCGGTGAATGCAGCCCGCTGTGCCGAACGTTCCCCCACCACGGCTCTCAGCCGCGTACCCGTCCGACGCGCCTGGAACGCTCCAGGAGCGGAAGAATGGGGACATGAACCAGCAGCCGAGCGCTCAGGTCCCCACCGAGACCGGGCGGCCGGCCCCGCCCCGGCCCGCCGTGGCGCCGCCGGACCGGAGCCCCGCGGCCCAGCCGTCGGTCGGCTCCATCGCGGCGCACCGCCCGAACGCGGTCGCCCCCTCCGTCCCGGAGCTGGCCCCCGATCTGGACTCCGACCCGGACGCGTACGAGGAGAGCGCCGCCCCCGGGGAGGGCGGCGAGGAGCTGCCCGAGGGGCGCTTCCTCGACCGGGAACGGAGCTGGCTGGCGTTCAACGAACGGGTGCTGGAGCTGGCCGAGGACCCGGCCACCCCGCTGCTGGAGCGCGCCAACTTCCTGGCGATCTTCGCGTCCAACCTCGACGAGTTCTTCATGGTCCGCGTCGCCGGACTCAAGCGCCGCATCGCCACCGGCGTCGCCACCCGCTCCGCCTCCGGGCTCCAGCCCCGCGAGGTCCTCGACCTCATCTGGACCCGCTCGCGCGAACTCATGGCCCGGCACGCCGCCTGCTACCAGCAGGACGTCGCCCCCGCCCTCGCCGACGCGGGCATCCACCTCATCCGCTGGCCGGAGCTGACCGAGAAGGAACAGGCCCGCCTGTTCACCCTCTTCCGCCAGCAGATCTTCCCCGTCCTCACCCCGCTCGCCGTCGACCCCGCCCACCCCTTCCCGTACATCTCCGGCCTCTCGCTCAACCTCGCCGTCGTCGTACGGAATCCGGTCAGCGGCCACGACCACTTCGCGCGGGTCAAGGTGCCGCCGCTGCTCTCCCGCTTCCTGGAGGCGTCGCCGCAGCGGTACGTGCCGCTGGAGGACGTCATCGCGGCCCACCTGGAGGAGCTGTTCCCGGGGATGGAGGTCCGCGCCCACCACATGTTCCGGGTCACCCGCAACGAGGACCTGGAGGTGGAGGAGGACGACGCGGAGAACCTCCTCCAGGCGCTGGAGAAGGAGCTGATGCGGCGCCGCTTCGGGCCGCCGGTGCGGCTGGAGGTCGAGGAGTCCATCGACCCGTCCGTCCTCGACCTGCTCGTCCAGGAACTGAAGATCTCCGAAGCCGAGGTCTACCCGCTGCCCGGCCCCCTCGACCTCACCGGACTCTTCGGCGTCGGCGCACAGGACCGGCCCGAGCTGAAGTACCCCAAGTTCGTCGCCGGGACCCACCGCGACCTCGCCGAGGTCGAGTCCGCGTCCGCGCCCGACATCTTCGCCGCCGTCCGCGCCCGCGATGTGCTGCTGCACCACCCGTACGACTCGTTCTCCACCTCCGTCCAGGCGTTCCTGGAGCAGGCGGCGGCCGACCCGGACGTGCTGGCGATCAAGCAGACGCTCTACCGCACCTCGGGCGACTCGCCGATCGTGGACGCGCTGATCGACGCCGCCGAATCCGGCAAGCAGGTCCTCGTCCTCGTCGAGATCAAGGCCCGCTTCGACGAGCAGGCCAACATCAAATGGGCGCGGAAGCTGGAGGAGGCGGGCTGCCACGTCGTCTACGGGCTCGTCGGCCTCAAGACGCACTGCAAGCTGTCGCTCGTCGTCCGCCAGGAAGGCGAAACGCTCCGCCGCTACGCCCACGTCGGCACCGGCAACTACCACCCCAAGACCGCCCGGCTCTACGAGGACCTCGGCCTGCTCACCGCCGACCCGCAGGTCGGCGCGGACCTCTCCGACCTCTTCAACCGGCTCAGCGGCTACTCCCGGCGCGGCACCTACCGCCGCCTGCTGGTCGCCCCCCGCTCGCTGCGCGAGGGACTGCTCCAGCGGATCACCAAGGAGATCACCCACCACCGCGCCGGACGCCCCGCCTACGTCCGCATCAAGGTCAACTCCATCGTCGACGAGGCGGTCATCGACGCGCTCTACCGCGCCTCCCGGGCCGGGGTGCCCGTCGACATATGGGTCCGCGGCATCTGCGCGCTGCGCCCCGGGGTGCCCGGGCTGAGCGAGAACATCCGGGTCCGCAGCGTCCTCGGCCGCTTCCTGGAGCACTCCCGGGTCTTCGCCTTCGGCAACGGCGGCGAGCCCGAAGTGTGGCTGGGCAGCGCCGATATGATGCACCGTAACCTCGACCGGCGGATCGAGGCGCTGGTGCGGGTCACCGACCCCGCGCACCGCGCCGCCCTCAACAGACTGCTGGAGACCGGGACTTCGGACACCACCTCGTCCTGGCATCTCGGCCCCGACGGCGACTGGACCCGGAACGCGGTCGACGCGGACGGCACGCCGTTGCGCAACGTACAGGAAATGCTCATTGACGCGCGGAGGCGCCGGCGTGGCCCAGCGACCTGACCTTCCGGCCGGGGGGCCGGGCGGTCTCATCGGCATCGGCATCGGCATCGGACCCGAGCCCGGCCCGGGCTGCGGCACCCGCGCCGCCGTGGTGGACGGCCCGTACGGGTACGGGCCCGAGGGCGCGGCGGAGACGCCGCCCGACGGCGCCACCGCCGGGCAGGCCCTCGCCGGGTACCTCCACGACCGGTCCGCGGACTTCCTGCGCAGCCTGCGCCGCCACCGCGAGAGCGGTTCGGACGCCGACGGCGCCGAGGAAGCCGCCCGGCAACTGCGCCGCGCCGCCCGCCGGATCAGCGCCACCCTGCACACCTTCCGGCCGCTGACCGAGGAGGCGTGGGCCGACCAACTCCGCGCCGAACTGGGCTGGTTGTCCGGCACCCTCGCCCGCGAACACGCCCTCGCCGACCGCCGCGACCGCCTGATGGCCGCCCTCCAGCGCCTCACCGGCCGCACCGACCGGCCGCAGCCCGCCGGGCGCGCCACCGGACGCGGGGACCGGACGGCCACCGGGCGCGGCACCGCACCCGCCCGCGGCCGTACCGACGCCGCCGCGGAGACGGCCGAGGCGGGCGAGGCGGACGGCGACGGGCTGCTGTCGGCGGGCGCCGCGCGCGCCGCCGCCCTCCTCGACCGGCAGCTCACCCTGGCCCGCAGCCGCGCCCACTCCGCCGCCCTCCAGGCGCTGGGCTCCGCCCGCTTCCACGCGCTCGCCGACGCGGTCGCGGTCCTGGCGTCCGAGGCGCCGGTGGCCCGCGCCGCCGGGACGGCTTCGGCCGCCGGGGCGCTCCAGCCGCTCGCCGAACACGCCCACCGCCGCCTCGCCGAGGCCGTCGCCGCGCTGCCGCTCGCCCGCGCCGGACACGCCCACCACCCCGACGCGCTCTCCGCCGAACACCGCCAGGACGCCCCCTGGCACCAGGTACGCACACTGGTCCGGCTCAGCCGCTACGCCCAGGAGGTCGTCGCACCGGGCCGCGCCGACCCCCGGCTGGCGGAGGCCGGACGGGCGCTGGGCCGCCACCGCGACGCCGCCGAGGCGGCGACCGCCGCGGCGTCCGCCGCCCGTACGCCCCGTATCGCCCCGGCAACCGCGTACGCGCTCGGCGTCCTCCACGCCGACCAGCGCCACGAGGTGGCCGCGGCCCGCCATGCCTTCGGCCGCCTGTGGCTGCCCGGGCCCGCGCCCGAGAGCCGCTGGAGCTGACACCCCCGCCCGACGTCCCGAGGAGGCCCGTGACCGGCAGGAGGAGCGACGAGATGACGACGGCGAGCGAGGGGACGCCCGGTCCCGCCGGACCGGGGGCGCGCCCGATCCGGGCCGCGGGCTGTGTGCTGTGGCGCCCGGCCGGGTCCGGCGACGGGCTGGAGATCGCGCTCGTCGGGCGGCCCAAGTACGGCGATTGGTCGCATCCCAAGGGCAAGCTGAAGCGGGGGGAGAGCTTCCGGGCGGCGGCGGTCCGCGAAACGGTCGAGGAGACCGGCATGACCTGCAACCTCGGCCCCCGGCTGCCCACCGTCCACTACGTCGTCGAGGGCCGCCCCAAGGAGGTCCGTTACTGGGCCGCCGAGGCCACCGGCGGCGGCTTCGTCCCCAACCGCGAGGTCGACCGCCTGCTGTGGCTGCCCCCGGAGGCGGCCCGCGCCCGGGTCACCCAGGAACGCGACCGGGGGCTGGTGGACGCGCTGCTGGAGACGTTGCGCGGCGCCGGGGTGGTGGGCTGAAGCCCGCACGGCGCGGGGCGCGCGACGGTGGGGTGCGCGCCCCTGAGCCCGGGCGGGCGGACGGGTGGGCGGGCGCGGCCACACCGGTCGCACCCGCCCGTCCCGTATCCGTCCGGGCGGAATCATCCTCCCGGCCGGAATCATCCGTCCGGCTCAGGAATGCGCCGGGCGCAGTTCCCACACCTGGCTGCTGTTCCCGTTCACCGTGTTCAGCTCCAGCCGGGGCGGATAAATGAGCAGCGGTGAGAGGTCCAGCGCGTAATTCCGGTCCTTGGCGGCGAGCAGCCGGTAGGTGCCGGGCGCGCCCGCCGGGTCGAGATGCCAGGCCGTCGGCGCGGTCCGCGTGATCACCGGCACATGGGCGCCCGGCCCGCCGCGGTGGCCGAGGAACGCGCCGCTGCGCACATTGCTCAGCGTGCAGTCGCCGCCGTCGTCGCAGCGGACCTCCCACCGCTGCCCGTCCGGCTGCGCCGCGGGCGGCAGCAGCGTGGCGTGCGCGTCGGCGTCCCCGTCCGGCTGGGTCACCCGCTGTCCGCGCTGGCCGAGGGTGTAGACGCCGTCGGCGACCGGTGCGGTGTCCTCGGGCGGGGTGGCCGCGACGCCGACACCGGGCACGGCGGCGGCCAGCACGGCGACCGCCCCGAGGGCGGCGGCGCGGACGGTACGGCGACAGGCACGGGGCCGGGACGCGGGGCGGGCGGCGGTCGGGTGGTCGGGGCGCGGTCGGGGCGGCAGGGTCAACGGTCTCTCCCGGGTGCGGAATTCACGGCGCGCCCGGAATTCTCCTCCGGAAATTCCCGGAATCCGGACGCCGGTCGAATCTAGTGCGGAATTCCGCTCCGGCGCGGGCGGAGCCGTGACGGCGGGTCGGGCGGGTGAAAGGAGTTCGAATTCCGGCGGCGGAATTCGAAAGGCCCGCCCGGGGCACCTGCCCGGAGCCGCTCCCCGGAGCGGTCGGTCCGCCCGGCGCCACCGCTCCGCCCTCCTCATCGCCGCCGCAGCGACGCGTCCGCCAGTGCCGGGGCCACGTAATAGTTGTCGGCGGGGTTGAGGTCGGTGCCCGGCGGGACGACGGCGTCGATACGGTCCAGGAGATCCGCGCCCAGCGTCACCTCCGCGCCCGCCAGCAGCCCGTTGAGCTGGTCGAGGGTGCGCGGCCCGATGATCACGGACGTCACCCCCGGGTGGGCGCGGACGAACGCCGTCGCCAGATGCGGCAGCGTCATCCCCGCCTCCGCCGCCACCTGCTTCAACTCCGCCACCGCCGCCGCCTTACGGGCGTTGCCCGGCAGCGACAGATCGAACTTCTGCGTCTCCAGCGACGCCCGCGAACTCACCGACAGATCCCGCCCGGACAGCCACCCCGCCCCCAGCGGACCCCAGGTCAGCACGCCCATGCCGTACCGCTGCGCGGTCGGCAGCACCGCCGCCTCCACCCCGCGGTTCAGGATCGAGTACGGCGGCTGCTCGGTACGGAAGCGGACGTGACCGCGCCGCTCGGCCACCCACTGCGCCTCGACGATCTGCTCGGCGGGGAACGTCGAACTCCCCACCGCCAGCACCTTTCCCGCCCGTACGAGATCCGACAGCGCGCCGAGCGTCTCGTCCAGATCGGTGGCCGGGTCGGGGCGGTGCATCTGGTAGAGGTCGATGCGGTCGGTGCCCAGCCGCCGCAGGCTCTCCTCGACCGCGCGGACGATCCAACGCCGCGAGCCGCCCCGCCGGTTGGGGTCGTCGCCCATCGGGTGGAAGAACTTCGTCGCCAGTACGACCTCGTCGCGGCGCCCCTGGAGCGCCCGGCCGACGATCTTCTCCGACTCGCCCACGGCGTACATGTCGGCGGTGTCCACGAAATTGATCCCGGCGTCCAGCGCCCGGTGAACGGTGCGCACGCCCTCATCGGCGTCGGTGCCGCCCATGGGGCTGAGCATCATCGCGCCCAGTGCGAACTCGCTCACGGAGATCCCGGTGCCGCCGAGCGTCCTGTACCTCATCTGCTGCTCCTCCTGCGGAGAGTGCGGGTGGCTGCCGTGTGCACGGCGAATCCCGCCCGCGGAAGCCCGGGGGGCGGGCCCGCGGCGGGTGGTCTCAGCCTGCGGGCCGCCCGCCCGCGTCACCAGACCCGCCGCAACCCGGGTTCGGCAGAACCACCCGAGCGGGCCCCGCCGCATACTGGACGGATGCCGTCTGCCGAAGCCGAGATCAGCTCGTTCCTCAAGGCCCGCCGCGCGGCGCTCGACCCGGACGCCCTCGGGCTGCCCGGCGGACTGCACCGTCGCCGGGTGCGGGGGCTGCGCCGCGAGGAGGTCGCCCAGCTCGCCGGGATCAGCGTCGACTACTACACCCGTATCGAGCAGGGCCGCGCCCCGGCGATCTCCGACGGCGTCCTCGACGCCCTCGCCGGGGCGCTGCGGCTGACCGGCGGCGAGGCCACCTACCTGCGCAACCTCGCCTCCCACGGCCGCCGCACCCCGGGCCGGGGCCCGGACGTCCCCGGCCGGACGGTACGGCCGGAGGTGCGGCAGCTGCTGCACGCGATGGACGGCGCGGTCCCGGCGATGGTCGTCGGCCGGGGGCTGGACCTGCTCGCCTGGAACGCGCTGGGCGGCCGGATCGTCTTCGACCTCGACGCCGTCGTCCCCGACCGCCGCAACTCCGCCCTGCTGGTCTTCCTCGACCCGGCGGCCCGCGCCCTCCACCGGGACTGGGAGCGCGTCGCCGAGCAGGTCGTCGGCACCCTGCGCGCCGAGAGCGGCCGCCATCCCGGCGACCCCCGGATCGCCGCGGTCGTCGGCGAACTCCTCGACCGCAGCCCGGAGTTCCGTACGGCGTGGGAGGCCCAGGCGGTCAGCGAATGCCGTTACGGCGTGAAGCGCATCGTCCACCCGTGGGTCGGCGCCCTGGACCTCACCTTCGAGAGCCTCCGCCTCGCCGCCGAGGAGGACGAGCAGGTCCTGGTGACCTACAGCGCTCAGGAAGGCTCCCTGACGGAAACCCGGCTGCGGGAGCTGGCCCGGCGGGTGGCGGGGGAGCGGGTTCCGGCGGCGTGAGGGCCGGGCGCGGAGCCGCGGCGGGCCGTTCCGCCCGGGGAGGCGCCCCGCCGGGCCTCACCCCCGGGGCGCCAGGGCCTCCCACGCCACCGTGACCTCACCCTGACGGCGGCGGCGCGGGTCGCCGGTCAGCGGCCAGTCGGCGGCCAGCGCGCGGGTGGCGGCCAGCCAGCGCTGCCGGGCGCCGAGCGCGCCGAGCGGGGCCGCCGCCGCCCAGGCGCGGTCGAAATCGCGGAGGAAGGCGTGCACCGGCTCGCCCGGCACATTGCGGTGGATCAACGCCTTCGGCAGCCGTTCGGCCAGGTCGGACGGGGTGTCCAGGGAGGCGAGCCGGGTCGCGAAGGTCACCGTGCGCGGCCCCTCGGGACCCAGCGCCACCCACACATGGCGGCGCCCGATCTCGTCACAGGTGCCCTCGACCAGCAGCCCGTCCGGCGCCAGCCGCGCACAGAGCCGCCGCCAGACCGCCGCGACCTCGCCCTCGTCGTACTGCCGCAGCACGTTCGCCGCCCGGATCAACGCCGGCGCCCGCCCCGGCGCGCCGGGCAGCGGCACCTCGAAGCCGCCGTGCCGGAACTCCAGCCCGGGCCGCTCGAACGGCCGGGCCGCCGCCACCCGCTCCGGATCGATCTCCACCCCGACCACCCGCGCCTCCGGCCGGGCCGTCCGCAACCGCGTCAGCAGTTCCAGCGCCGTCCAGGGCGCCGCCCCGTAGCCGAGATCGACGGCGACCGGGTCCGCACTGCGCCGCAGCGCCGCCCCGTGCTCGGCGGCGATCCAGCGGTCCATCCGGCGCAGCCGGTTCGGGTTGGTGGTGCCCCGGGTGGCGTTCCCGACGGGACGGGCGGCGACGGGGACGGCGGAGCGGCGGGGCATACGACGAGCCTACGGGCTGTCCCGCCGCCCCCCTGCGGGCGCGGACGGCGGCCCGCCCGGACGCCGCGATCGTCACGTCCAGTCGGCACCCCGCCCCGTACGGTTACGGTTGGATAACGGTGGAAAGTCGGGCGCTCCGGGGGGAAGGGAAGCCGGACCCGCGTTGTTACACCAGGTCGGAGGCGCGCAGCCCGTCACAGGAGAGAGGTAGCTCGCAGTGAGCCCATATGTGTCCCGGCTCCGCAGCCGTCCCCTCGGCCAGCACCCGGGCCCGTCCCGGCTGCGGCTCCCCGGAGCCGCCCGCCGCCCGCGCCGGGTGGCGATGCTCAGCGTCCACACCTCCCCGCTCCACCAGCCCGGCACCGGCGACGCCGGCGGTATGAACGTCTACATCGTCGAACTGGCCCGGAAGCTCGCCGCGATCAACATCGAGGTGGAGATCTTCACCCGCGCCACCACCGCCACCCTCCCGCCCGCCGTCGAACTCGCCCCCGGCGTCCTCGTCCGCCACGTCGACGCCGGACCGTACGAAGGGCTCGCCAAGGAGGAGCTGCCCGCCCAGCTCTGCGCCTTCACCCACGGCGTGATGCAGGCATGGGCGGGCCACCGCCCCGGCCACTACGACCTCGTCCACGCCCACTACTGGCTCTCCGGCCACGTCGGCTGGCTCGCCGCCGAACGCTGGGGCGTTCCCCTCGTGCACGCCATGCACACCATGGCCAAGGTCAAGAACGCCTCGCTTGCCTCCGGCGACACCCCCGAGCCCGCCGCCCGCGTCATCGGCGAGACCCAGATCGTCCGCGCCGCCGACCGCCTCATCGCCAACACCGCCGAGGAGGGCGACGAACTGGTCCGGCACTACGACGCCGACCCCGCCCGGGTCGCCGTCGTCCACCCCGGCGTCAACCTCGACCGCTTCCGCCCCCTCGGCCCCGGCGCCACCCCCGTCACCCTGACCGGCTCCGGGGCGGACGCCTCCGTCGCCGCCGGTCGCGCCGCCGCCCGCGACCGCCTCGGGCTGCCGCAGGACGCGCTGATACCCCTCTTCGCCGGACGGATACAGCCCCTCAAGGCCCCCGACATCCTGCTCCGCGCCGTCGCCGTCCTCCTCGAACGGCGGCCGGAGCTGCGCTCCCGGCTCGTCGTCCCGGTGGTCGGCGGTCCCAGCGGCAGCGGTCTCGCCAAGCCCGAGGAACTCCAGAAACTCGCCGCGCTGCTCGGCATCGCCGACGTCGTCCGCTTCCGCCCGCCGGTCGGCCAGCAGCAGCTCGCCGACTGGTACCGCGCCGCATCCGTGCTGGTCATGCCCTCGTACAGCGAATCCTTCGGGCTCGTCGCCATCGAGGCGCAGGCGTGCGGCACCCCGGTGATCGCCGCCGAGGTCGGCGGTCTGCCGGTGGCCGTCCGCGACGGCGTCACCGGCCACCTCGTCCCCGGCCACGACCCGGCCGACTACGCCCACGCCCTCGACCGCTTCGTCGCCGACCCGGCGCTGCCCGCCCGGATGGGCGCCGCGGCCGCCCGGCACGCCCAGTCCTTCGGCTGGGACACCGCAGCCGCCGCCACCGGCGACGTCTACGCCGCCGCACTGCAGGAAAGGCGCCGTCACCTACGATCACCCCATGGCTGACGAGGTGGCTGAAGTGAAGGACGGGCGGACGGACCGGGGCGCCGGAGCGACCGCCGCCGCGGTGATCGAGCGCACGCTCGCCGACGCCGAACTGACCTGGGAGTCCCCCGCCCCCGGCCGCTACGTCGTCACCCTGCCCGGCACCCGCAAACTCTCCACCACCTGCTCCCTCGTCGTCGGCCGCCACTCCCTCTCCGTCAACGCCTTCGTCGTACGGCGCCCCGACGAGAACCACGAGGCCGTCCACCGCTGGCTCCTGGAGCGCAACACCCGCCTCTACGGCATGAGTTACGCGATCGACCAGCTCGGCGACATCTACCTCGTCGGGAAGTTCCCGCTCGCCGCCGTCACCGAGGAGGAGTTGGACCGCATCCTCGGCACCGTCCTGGAGAACGCCGACGGCAGCTTCAACACCCTGCTGGAGATGGGCTTCGCCACCGCGATCCGCAAGGAGTACGCCTGGCGCGTCGCCCGAGGCGAATCCACCCGCAACCTCGAAGCGTTCGGGAACCTGACGCGGGGGGAGGGGGCGGGGGAGGAGTAGGCGTGCAGGTCGGGGAGGGG
>NZ_JODY01000028.1 GCF_000718015.1 Streptomyces catenulae
GCCCACCCCCGCACCGCCCCGCTCCGCCCGTCCGCCGCCACCCGCAGCCATCTCACCGTCTCCCTCCGCTCGTGGTGTACGCCGCCCTGCCGCGCCCCGCCCGGTCACACCGGCGGCGGCTGCCACAGCCCGGTGTCCGGGCAGCCCCGCAGGCTCGCCGACACCACGTCGTCCCGGGGGGACGCCACCCCCCAGGTGTCGCTGGTCTGGGCGTTGGCCGGATACACCCGGGGCGTCCACTCGTGGTCCGGGTCGATCCGCAGCATTCCCGTGGTGTATTCGGCGACGAACCGGGAACTCGGCTCCTGGAAATAGGTGAAGGTGTTCGCCCCGACCCCGTGCCGCCCGGGACCCCACAGCGGTGTGTAGCCCTTTTTCGTCAGCTCGCCGGTCGCCCGCATGAATTCGTCGATGCCGCGCAATTCGAAGGCCACATGGTTCAGCGACACATGCGGGGCGCGGGTGAAGGCGAGCATATGGTGGGCGGTGCCGGAGCGGAGGAATACCATGATGTCCTCCACCCAGTCCGTCACCCGGAGACCGAAAATGTCGCGGTAGAACGCCAGAGCGGCCGGCAGATCGGCGGTGTTGAGCACGACATGGCTGATGCCGGTCGGTCTGCTCTCACCCGCCTCGACGGGCCGGAACGCCCGCGCCGCCGTCCCGGCGCTCACCTCGACCGTCCGGCCCTCGCAGTCCAGGAACCGGAAGCGGTAGCCGCCGCCCACGTCATCGCAGGTCGCGGGCGTGGTGAGGAGTTGGCCCTGCGGATGCGCGGCCACCCGGTCGGCGATCTCGTCCACCGCGCGTTCATCGGTCGCGGCCAGACAGAGCAGATCCATCCGCGGCTCCGCGGTGGCCCGCAGCCGCAAGGTGTGAGCGTCCTGGCACCCGGCTCCCAGGAATATCCGGTCCGCGTCGGTGCCGACCGGATCCAACTGCCAGTGTTTCTCGAAGAATTCCCGGGCGGCGCCGAGGTCGGGTACGCCGAGCGCCACACTCCGGACATGGGTGATCATCGAAAATGCCCCCAGACGGTCTCCGGTGGTTTCCGCACGAGAATACCGGCGCCCGCAGAACAAGGACCATTCGATTCGGCCCTTCTCGCCGCTCCACCGCACTTTCGGATACGGGCCGGAAAGCCCCCGCGCGGCACGCGAATTACCCTGCCCGGGCGTCCGTTCGGCCGTCACCGTACGGAAGGGGCGTACCGATTCCGGTCCCCGTACCCCTGTCGCAAAAACGCGGGAGGCGACGGCCGCAGCCGCCGCCTCCCGGTGTCCGGATCCGGGTCAGCTCTCCGCCGACCGGCCCCGGGACGGGAGCAGATAGCTCAGGGCGAAGGTGACGGCGAGCAGCGCGACGCTGACCCACATGGTGGTGGCGAACGCCGGTCCCGCGTCCCGGGCGAGCTGGTGGGCCCGGTCGGGCTGCGGGTGGAAGTACAGCGTGCCGAAGAGGGCGACGCCGAGGGAGGCGGCGACCTGGATGACCGTGTTGAACAGCCCGGACCCGCTGCCCACATGCCGCTCGGGGACGTCCTGGAGGGTGAGCTGGGCCAGCGGCGCCACGGCCAGCCCCGCACCGGAACCGGCGACGAACACACCGGGCACGAACGCCGCCCACGGGGTGTCAGGCGTGGCCCCGTGCGCGGTGATCCCGAGGATCGCCAGCCCCGCGGCCATCACGGCGATGCCGATCTGCACGGTCCCGCGCCCGATGCGCGGCATGAGCACGGTCGCGCCGAAGGTGGCGAACCCGGCGTTGGCGACCGGCCAGGCCAGCATCAGCACACCGACGGTCAACGGCGTGAACCCCAGCGCGGCCTGGAGGAGTTGGAGCAGGGTGAAGAAGAACCCCATCATCGGCAGGAAGATCAGGAACTCCACCAGCAGCCCGCCGCCGACCGAGGGGATCCGCAGCAGCGCGACCTCCACCAGCGGCGACCGGTCCGCGGCCGACCGCAACCGCTGAGCGCGGTGGAAGAGGGCCAGGACGAGCACGCCGAGGACGAACGCGGCCCAACTCCACACGGGCCACGTACCGCGGTCGCTGGCGAGCGTCAGCGGGTACAGCAGAAGCAGCAGCCCGATCCCGGAGAGCACCACACCGGGCAGATCGAGGCGGGGCCGCGTGGTGGCGCGCCCCTCCGGCAGAACACGCCAGGCGGCGAACACCGCCACGGCGCCGACCGGCACATTGATCAGGAAGACCGCCCGCCAGCCGAGACCGGTCCACGCCGACTCCAGCAACAGCGCGCCCAGGACGGGACCGAGGGCCGCGGCGAGGCTGGAGAGCGAGGAGAACGCGGCCATCGCCCGACCGCGCTCGTGGGGTGCGTACAGCAGCTGGATCTGGGAGAGGACCTGCGGGATCATCGCCGCCCCGAACAGCCCCTGCAACACCCGGGCGGCGACCAGCAGCCCGGGCGTGGGGGCCGCGCCGCACAGCGCGGAGGCGGCCGTGAACCCGGCCATACCGATGAGGAAGACGCGCTTGTAGCCGTAGAGGTCGCCCAGTCGGGCGCCGGTGACGACCCCCAGGGCGAAGGCCAGGGTGTATCCGGCGAGCACCCATTCGATCTGGGCCGCGGAGGCGTGGAGTTCGGTGCGGATGGTCGGCAGTGCGATGTTGGCGATCGTGGCGTCCAGCAGGTCCATGAACGCGGCCAGCAGCACGATGAGCAGAGTGACGGTGCGCCGCCGCCCGGCGGGAGCTGTTCGGGGCGGGGCAGAGGTGGTGACGGACAACGTGGTGCCCTTCGGGAAGTCGCAGAGATCGAGGGACGGCGGCACGCCCGCGGGTACGCGCGCGTGCCGCGGTGGCGGGACGGCCCACAGGCCCCCGCCCATCGGCCGACGGACCCGGAAACGGGCTCGGCCGGAAGAAACCGCTGGTCAGCTACTGGAGACCGGTCGCCCGCGCGAGGTTGCGGCAGCGGGCGGACAACAGGAAGAACGGGGCTGCGGCAGGCACACGGCCCTGCGCGGCCCGACGTGAAGAGTCATCACGAGGAAACGCTCCGAGAGGTGAAGAGGACACACTTGTGGCGTGCAAGCGGGTCCGCAGCTAGGAAACTCGGGGCGTAGACATACCTCCACGGTAGCCGATCGACGGTCCGCTCCCGTCCCTCCGGGCCGGTCGGCGGCCCGCGGAAGGCACGGAAAAAGGGCGTCCGAACGGGGGACTTCCCGTTCGGACGCCCATCTCCGGCGTCCGGAAGGAGCCAACTCCTTCCGTGGTCCCGATCGGATGACCGCGACCGGGCACACGCCCCTAGCTGAAGGGGTGCGGCGACAGCGCCGTGAACCACAGCAGGACGACGGTGGCGATCCCCATGATCGGGGTCAGTATCTCCGTCTCCAGCTTGTTGCCGCTGTGCTGGATGAGAACGATCTCGTAGCGGTTCTTCAGCGGCCAGAGCCACGGCGCGCCCTGTTTGGTGATGGAGTCGCCGAGCAGATGGGCCAGACACCCCAGACCGACGGCGTACGGCAGCCAACCCGGCGCCGAGGGGATGAACTTCGCGATCGTGGCCGTACCGATGCCCGCCATCGCCACGATCGTGCCCCAGGCGGAGAACCCGTGGCCGGGCGGACAGAGATTGAGCGCCCGGACCGCGAGGGCCAGCAGGAAGAACGTCATCCCGAGGGTGAACGGACGGCCCAGGTACTCCACCCCGGCCCAGGTCCCGACGGTCATCAGCGCCACGAAGAGCAGCGAGTGGGTGGCGTGCCGGTGGCCACCGGAGATCCACGCCACGAAGCGACACAGCGTCTTGGACACCGGACCGAGGAAGTTGGCGATGGTGCCGTCGTGGTGGTCCAGGTCCGGCAGCAGCGCGGCACCGGCGCAGAGCACCGTGCCCATCAAGATCTCCTCCGGCGCCAGATGAGCATGCATCAGCAGCGGCGGCAGAAAAGGTGAGGTGCCTGCGAAGAGCAGCGCCCCGCTCATCGCATGCGAGTGGCCCATCATGGTGCGTTCGTCCTCCCCGTACGGCGCGTGCCCGACGTCACGCCTGCAACGGCGCAGACGCTATCAGCGCGGTACCGCCGGACGAGCGGCGCCCGGCGCGTTGAGCTGGGAACCGTCGCCGAGGTGGGGACGGGGTGAGGAATACGGGGGCGCGCCGCGCCAACTCCCGGCACGCCGCCAGCACCTCGCCGACCGCCGGTGCCGCTGCGGCGGCCCGGAGCAACCTGGCGGGCGCGTACGCGGCGGCGGGGGACTGGGACCGGGCGGCGTCCTCGTACGAGCGGGTTCTGGCCGACTTTCGGCGCGCACTTGGGAAGGAGCACCCGCTGACGGAAACCGTCCGGAAGCGACTGGCCGCCGTACGCGCCGGATGAGGTGCGTCCCGCGACCCCGTCCGGCAACCTAGATCGAGCCGCCGAGAGGCACCGTGACGAGGAGGTACAGCCCGAGGCCGGTGGCGGCGAGGCCGATCACCACGAAGAACCAGTAGAGGGGCGCCCCGTCGTAGCCCTTGAGCGAGGCGCGGTCGGGGTCGGTCGGGTCGTAGTAGATCACCGCGGGGGCGCCCACCTTGAAGCGTCCCTTTCCGCTCTTGTACATCGTGGGGCAGTACTCGTGCCGACTGCCGTCGGGAGTCTGCCAGGCGACGATGGGGGAGTAGAGCGTCTGCCCGTTGTCGCTCGAACTGCGGCCATGGCGGACCACCTGGCCGTACGCCATGGCTCCGGTCCGCCGCAACGTTCTGACCTTGCGTATGCTCCGTATGCCGATCGCCAGGAAGGCCGCACCGAAGAGCAGTACGGGGATGAAGCCAAATGGCACGCTGTACCCGCTGGAGTCGTCCACGGTCGGAGAAACGCGCCCTTACCGCACCGGAGTTCCGGCCTTCGCTTCGAAGGGGCCGAAGTCGGCCAGCCCGGCAGCGCTCGCCGGACGGGGTCGGCAGAGGCCGAGATCTTGCCGCCGTGATCTCGTCCTGCACACGGTCCTGGTGAGGCTGAGGGAGCCGCGCCGACGCGTCGTGAAGGACGCCCCGCGCAGCGCGTGCCGATCCGCCTGGAGGTTGGCCTGAACTCGGAACGGGTGGCGGAAGCCGGACTCGTCGGCGCTCCGCAGGGTGAACATCCGTACCGCACACGGAAGATGACCTTCCCGGGCAAGCAGGGTCAGGATGCCGTCCGCCGCCTGTGCTGTGGTGCGGCGGAGGCAGGATGGCACCCATGGGACTGCACACCGCATACGGACTCAGCCGGATCATCAACGCACGAGGGCCCTACACGCCCCTCGGTGTCTCGCGGAGCGGGGACGGTGTCGCCGCCGCGGTGGCCGGAGCGCTGTCGGAGTTCTTCGTGATGGACGAGTTGCAGGGGGCGGCCGATCGGGCTCTCGCCCGGTTCTCCGGAGCGGAGGCGGGGACCGTGGTGCACTGCACGGCGTCGGCGATCACCCTCGCGGTCGCGGCGGCGATGACGGGGGAGTCCCCGGAGCGCATCGCGGCGCTGCCGGACACGACCGGTATGCCCGGCACCGTCGTCCTCCCGGCGGGCCACGCCGTCAACTACGGGCACCCCCTCGTCCAGGCCGTCCGGCTGGCGGGCGCGGTCCCGGTCACCGTGGGGACGGACGCCGGGTTCACGCGGGAGGATCTGGAGAGGGGCCTCGCCCGCCCCGGCGTCGCCTGTCTGCTGCTGGTGTCCTCCCGTCTCGTCCGCGGGACCGGCACCGATCTCGCCGAAGCCGTGGCGGTTGCCCATCGCCGCGGGGTGCCGGTCGTCGTCGACGGCGCCGCGCAGGACTTCCGGATCGGGGAACTGCTCGGCACGGGGGCGGACCTGGTGGCCGTCAGCGGGCAGAAGTATCTGGGTTCCCCGACCGCCGGGCTGGTGGTGGGCCGGACCGGTCTGGTGGCCGCGGTCCGGGCGCAGGAACGGGGCATCGGCCGGGGGATGAAGGCGAGCAAGGAGGCGGTGATCGGCGTCCTCGCCGCGCTGGAGGCGCGTCAGGAGCGGGACATGGCGGGGTGGCGGCAGCGGCAGGCGGACAAGGTGGCGGACTTCGTCGAGCGGACCGGTGCCCTCCGGGGCGTCACCGCGTCGTCCGTCCCCGACCCGACCGGGCTGCCCTTCGAGCGCGCCCGGCTGCTGCTGGACCCCGCCGCCGCGGGCATGGGCGCGGTCGCCCTGGAGGAGGCGCTGCGAGCGGGATCACCGTCGATCTGGGCCCTGCCCGGGCGGCACGGCACGGAAGAGCTGCTGTTCGAGCTGGTCCCGCTCGCACCGGAGGAGATCGACGCCGTGATCGTCCGGCTGGCCGAACTGCTACCGGGCTGAGGGGAGTTGGCGGGGGAGGGTGGCGGGCCTGTGCAGGTTCGCCGGGGATTACGGGGGGCGGCGGAGGCGGCTCTTCCTGCGGTACGGCCCACCGGGCGGCACTTCGGGCCCCGGTGCCGGAAGCCCGCGCCACCCCACCGCCCCATACCGAGTGACCAGCACCACATCGCCGGGCGCCACCCCGCACACCCCGCACCACCAGGCCAAACAGCCACTCGCTCCGTGTTACCCTTCCACGTTTGGACGGCCGGGACGGTCGGCGACTCCGTCCGCCTGCTTCCCCTCGTACGTCGGCCGTTCCTCGATCCTGCCGGGCCTTTCCCTCGGTACGTTCCCCCTGCGGAAGGCTCTTCATGAACCACCCGGACCGCCCCAGCACCCCGCACGGCGACGACGCCCGGCCGGTGCCCCCGGTCGCCTTCGCCGACATGGATCTTCCGGCCGAGGTGCTGCGTACGCTCACCGAGCGCGGGGTGCGCGAGCCGTTCCCGATCCAGGCGGCCACCCTGCCCAGCGCCCTCGCCGGACGCGACGTCCTGGGACGCGGGCGCACGGGATCGGGCAAGACGCTCGCCTTCGGCCTCCCGCTGCTCGTCCGGACGGCCGGGCGGCGCGCGGAGCCCAAGCAGCCCCTCGCCCTGATCCTGGTGCCCACCCGGGAACTGGCCCAGCAGGTGTCCGAGGCGCTCGCACCGTATGCCGACGCGCTCGGCCTCCGGACGGCCACGGTCGTCGGCGGGATGTCGATCGGTCGGCAGACCGCTGCACTGCGCGACGGGGCCGAGGTCGTCGTCGCCACGCCCGGCCGCCTGCACGACCTGATCGGACGCAAGGCCTGCCGTCTGGAACGGGTGCGGATCACCGTCCTCGACGAGGCCGACCAGATGTGTGACATGGGCTTCCTGCCGCAGGTCACCGAGGTGCTCGACCAGGTGCACCACGACGGCCAGCGGATGCTGTTCTCGGCCACGCTGGACCGCGACGTCGACCAGCTGGTCAGCCGCCACCTGCACGACCCGGTGGTCCACTCCGTCGACCCGTCGGCGGGCGCGGTCGCGACGATGGACCACCATGTGCTGGTCGTCCACGGACCCGACCGCTACGCCGTCACCACGGAGATCGCCGCCCGCGACGGCCGCGTCCTGCTGTTCCTGGACACCAAGCACGGCGTCGACCAGCTCACCCGGCATCTGCGGGCCCACGGGGTGCACGCCGCGGCGCTGCACAGCGGCAAGTCCCAGCCGCAGCGCACCCGGACCCTCGCACAGTTCAAGAACGGCCAGGTCACAGCCCTGGTGGCGACCAAGGTCGCGGCCCGTGGCCTGCACGTCGACGACCTCGATCTCGTGGTGAACGTCGACCCGCCCACCGACCCCAAGGACTATCTGCACCGCGCGGGCCGCACCGCCCGGGCCGGGGAGTCCGGCAGCGTCGTCACGCTGGTGCTGTCGGGCCAGCGCCGGGAGCTGCACCGGCTGACGGCCGAGGCCGGTATCGAGACGACGACCACCAAGGTGCGCTCGGGCGAGGCGGAGCTGAGCCGGATCACCGGCGCCAAGGCCCCCTCCGGCGTCCCGCTCGACGGCGGTCCCGCCGAGGCCCGCCCCAAGAACACCAACGCCCCCTTCCGTGGCCTGGGCTCCAGCAAGAGCGCTCCCCGCGGCAGCGGCGGCAAGCCGTCCCGTAAGGCGAACGAGGCCCGCAAGCTCGCCGAGGCCCGTAAGGCGGCCCGGGTGCGGCGCGGCGCCTAGGGGCACCGCCCGGCCGGATCCCGGGGATCCGGCCGGACCCTCGCCCCCGGGAGCCTGGCCTCACCTGCCCCGGAGCCACGGCGCGGCGCCCTCCGCCGGGGGAGAGGTGGCCCTCAGCGGCGTCGGCCCCTGCCGGGAGAAGGCGCGTCGGCGGCTCGTACGGCGGTGACCGAGGTATGGAGCAGGCGGCTGGCGGTGTCGCGGGCCGCCTCGGCGTCGCCGCGGCCGATCGCGCGGGCGATCTCCGCCAGATCGGCGGAGCGCCGTGACTCCTCGCGCAGCACCGTGAGGAAGTCCTTCGCGGCCGGTGAGTCCTCGGTCGCCTGGAGCCCCGCCATCAGCGTGTTGAGGGCGAGACGGTAGGCGAGGCTCTCCGTCCCGGCGACGAGCGCCGTCCAGTACGCGAGGTTGTTCGCCGCGAGCGCGGGGTCGGCCATCGACTCGGTCGGCAGCAGCTCCAGCAGCTGGTCGCCGACCGCGGGTGAGCGCTCGGCGCAGAGCCGGGCGGCGTCGGCGCCGATGCACGCGCGCAGTTCGAGGACGCCCACGGCCGCGTCGGCGTTCGGCCTGCCGCCGCCCGCGATCAGTTCGGGCAGCAGATCGAGCCCCGCGTGCTCGGGGATGCTCAGCACCCGCGTCGCGCCGCCCTGGTTGACCTCGACCAGGTTGCCCTGTTGCAGCCGTTTGATCGCTTCCCGTACGGCGTGGCGGTTGGCGCCGAACGTCTCCGCCAGCTCGCGTTCGGACGGCAGGGTGCCGGTGAGCGAGCCGTCGAGGATGGCGTCCATCAGCTGGCGATGGATCTGGCCGGAGAGCGGCATGGCGCCCACGGGTCGAAGAGTCACGCGGTCAGCATACCGAGACGGAGCACAGTGCATTACTCATTGTCTGGTTGGACCAGTAACCCTATGCTCCCGCTCATGGACCTCGCCTCGCTCCTGCTCTGGCTCTCCGCCCCCGTCTTCCTCCTCGCCATGCTCGTCGAACTGCTCGTACTCCGACGGCGGCGCCTGCCCTCCTACGACAAGCGCGATTCGTTCCTCAACATCGCGACCGCCCTCGGCAACCAACTGGCCGCGATGGCCTGGGCGTTCGTCCAGGGCGCGGTGTTGCTGTGGCTGCACTCGGCGGTCCCGTGGCGCCTCACCGGATGGGTGGCCTGGGCCGTCGGGATGGTCGCCGTCGACTTCGCGTACTACTGGTTCCACCGCGCGCACCACGAGATACGGGCGCTCTGGGCGGTGCATGTGGTCCACCACAGCAGCGAGCGGTACAACCTCTCGGTCGCGCTGCGGCAGCCGTTCCTCGTCGTCACGACGCTGCCGTTCCTCCTGCCGGTCGTGCTGACCGGTATCCGCCCCGAGACGCTGACCACCTGCTTCGCGATCAACCTCGTCTACCAGTTCTTCATCCACACCGAACTCGTCGACAAGTTGTGGGCACCGGTCGAATACGTCCTCAACACCCCGAGCCACCACCGGGTCCACCACGGATCGCAGGAGCAGTACCTCGACAAGAACTACGGCGGGATCCTGATCCTCTGGGACCGGCTCTTCGGCACCTTCGAACCCGAAGGCGAGCGCGTGCGCTACGGCCTCACCAAGAACATCCACACCTACCGCATCGTGCGCGTACAGACACACGAACTCGCGGCGATGGCCCGGGACATCCTCCACGCCGAGAACTGGTCCGCCCGCCTCGGATACGCCCTCCGGGGCCCGGGCTGGACACCGGGCCCTTCGCTCGGGCCGGGGGAAGCCAACTGATCGGGGAGTTGGCCTGTGGGCGGCGGCACCGGCGCGGGGCGGCGGGACCGGACTAGTACCGCAACGTCCCCGCGATCCCGCCCACTTCGGCGAGTACGCCGTCGGGGACGAAACGGACGTCCGCGCCGGTGTCCAGGGACCGTTCCACGATCGTGTCCACGATGTCGTCCACGGAGTCCGGGGTGCCGGGTTCGGTCGGCAGGAGGTGCTCTCCGGTGTCGCGTACGGTCTCCCGGTAGTTCTCCTCCACCGCCAGCAGCGCGACCCGGCCCTCCTCGGCGTTCTGCCGGATCTCGTCCACACCGGCGGCGAACGTCCGGCGGCCACGCGCCCGGTCCAGTTCGGCCAGCACCTCGGCGACCTCGGCCGCCGCCTGCTTCTCGGCGTACGGGCGGATCGCCTGCCGGAGGGCGTCCGGCGGCCCGGCCGCCAGCCCCGTGTGCGGCACCTGCGTCACCGTGACCCGGGTGCCGTTGCCGCCCCGTACGACCGTCCCGGCCTCTTCGAACAGCGAGAGCGCCGCCGTCTCGCCGACCACGTACAGGGGCCGGGGGGAGGCTTTGACGACGGCGGCGAGGGCGGTGTCCGCGTCGCGCAGGAACTTGCGGGTGTGCTCGTCGCGGAAGGTGCTGGGTACGTCGCCCACCTGCAACTGGTCCTCGGGATCGGGGTCCACCAGGCTGCGGGTCAGGGGGAAGCCGCCGCGGTGTACCTCGGTGAGGCGGTCGGTCGTGCCGCTCCACAGGCTGACGCGGTCGGCGGAGAGCGCCAGAACCCAGAAGGGGTGCGCCGCGGCCCGGGCGGCGACGAGGTTGCGGGTGAGAAAGGTGTCCGAGAGCACCACCCGGGCCGGGACCGTCCGGCCCAGCGACCACACCTGGTGTTCCCCCGGTGCCGCGAAGAGGACCAAGCCCTCCCCGGCATGTGTGAGGTCGATCTCCGACGCCGCCCGGCCCAACTGCTCGATGACCTCGATCCGGCGTTCCCTGGAGACATCCGGATCGTCCTGGAGCCCCTCCTTGGCCTCCGCCAGCATGTTCCGCAACAGGACGGGATCCTGCGCGTTGTCCGGCTCGCGACGGTGCGTGGGCAGCAGGACCGACACGGCGGGATAGGGCCGCCGCCGTCGGAGCTGGGCGAGGTCGGCGGAAGTGGGCGCTGCATGCATCGGAAGCCTTCTTTCGGCGCGGGGATTCACGGAGCCGAAGCGGATCGGGGCGGGGCGGCGAGCCGCGCGAACGAGGCGGCGGAGGCGCCTGACGGAGCCCGCCCCGAGGGAACCGTCCCGGGGCACACCGCCCGACCCCACTACGAACGATATGCCCGATTCCGCGGCCGGGCAGCAGGTGCGCCACCCGCCGCACCGGGCTCGCCCGGGCCGGGGTTCGTGCCCTGGATGGCAGTCCCGACTCCGGGAGCCGGGCGCGTCACTTACGGCGATGATGCGGACACAGCCCGCTCGGGAATCGCGGCACCGCACCGAGCCGCAACGGAACGCCGTCCGCCCGCCCACGGACGGCTCGCGGCGGCTCCCCTGCTCTACCATTCACGCTCCGCCGCCCTCGCCCGTCCACGGTGTGCGCGCAACACCCGCTCGAATGCGTCGCGTTGTCCGTCGGCGTGGCGCTCCAGGGCGCACCGCCCTTCGGCCGTACGCCGTGTCCACGGCGGCACCGAGGAGCGGCGGAGGGCGGGCCGTACGTGTCCGGCGCCCTGGCGCCGTTCCGCCCACCCGCCCGAGACGGAGGAACCGTGATGCGGAAGACCCCCGCCAGCTCCGTCGATCTCTTCTCCGACGAGGCCCTGGCCGACCCCTACCCGCTCTACCGGAAGCTCCGCGACACCGGGCCCGCCGTCTTCCTCGTACGCGAGGAGCGCTGGGCCGTCTCCCGGCACGCGGAGGGTCCGCACCGTGCTGACCACTCCGAAGCTCTTCGCCAACAGCGGCGCGGTCGCCCTGACCGACGACGCCAACGACCGGATGCTCTCCGGCACCGTGCTGGGTACGGACGGCGCCGAACACCGCCGTCTGCGCGCCCCGTTCACCGCGCGGCTGAGCCACCGGGCCCTGGCCGCCTCGGTTCCGCGGATCGAGGCGCGGGCCGCTCGGCTCGCCGACGCCCACGTCGCGCGCGGCGCCTTCGACGGCGCCGCGCTGGTCACGGCGTTCGGCACCGATGTGGTCCTGGACCTCATGGGCCTGCCCGCCGACGCCCGCCGCCTGCTCACCGAGGACCCACCGGCGATCTTCCACGCCTTCGGCCCCGCGGGGCCCCGCCAGGCGGACGGGCCGGCCCGGGCCGGGGCGATGTACACCGAGCTGGCCGGGGCCGTCCGGCCCGACGCCGTCCGCCCCGACGGCGCCCCCGAACGCCTCGTCAACAACGTGCTCCGCGGCTTCGACCGCCTGCCCCTGGGCGTCGAACCGGCCTGACCGCCCGGCGGGCATGCCCCCGGCAGCCGCCGGGGCGGCCCACCGGCCGGGTCAGCCGGTGCAGGGGGGATCGTAGGGGAGGGCCGGTGAGACGTACTTCTTCCACCGGGCGGGGGTCATGGCCCGCGGGGTGGACGCGCACAGGATGGTGCGGGCGCGTGCCGGGTCGGTCTGCCAGAGCCGTACGGTGCCGTCCTGGCCGCTGGTGATCAGCAGCCCGGCGCGGGGGCCGAACAGCAGCCCGTTGACCCAGCCGGAGTGGCCGGTGACGGGTTTCCCGTAGGCGGTGGCGTGGGCCGGGTCCGAGGTGTCCCAGAGGCGGATCTGCCCGTGGGCGGTGCCGCTCGCGAGGAGGTGGCCGGAGGGGGAGAACCCGACGCTGGTCACCATGCCACCGGCGGACAGCGGCTGCCCGACGGTGGTGGGGGACCGGTGCCCCGACACGTCCCACAGCCGTACGGTGCTGTCACTGTTGCCCGTCGCGAGAAGCGGGGAGCGTGCGCTGACGGCGAGGGCGAAGATCTGCTGTCGGCTGGCGACCTGGCCGCTCGGGGAGGGCGCCGCTCCGCCGCCCGTGTGCCAGACGAGGATGTTGCCGAAGTAGTCACCGGTGTAGACGTATTCACCGCTGGGCGCGGCGGCCATACCGCGGAGCGGCAGCCGCTGTACGGGCAACTCGCCGTCGCCGAGCGGCACGGGGTGTTCCGGGGGCGAGACGTTCCAGGCGCGTACGCCGCCGACGTAGCTGCCCTGGAGTTTCATCGAGGCGGCGAGGAGCGTGTGCCCGTCGGAGGCGAAGGCCACTGCGCCGACCGGCTTGACCTGCCCGGGCAGCGCCGCGCCGATCCTCACCGGGCGGGCCGGCGCCGACACGTCCCACAGCTGCACCCTGCCGCCGAACTCGCCGGTGGCCAGGACGGTTCGGTCGCCCGTACCGGGCCGGAAGGCCAGCGCGTTCACGGCCGTGGCCGCGCGGGGGAGGGCGCCGAGGCGCGTCAGGCGCGTGGGGTCGGAGACGTCCCAGACGGTGACCTCGCGGCCGGAGGAGACCGCGAGCAGCCGCCCGTCACCGGAGAGCGCCAGCGTCTCGGCGGCCGGTCCGTCGCCCGTGACGGCCAGCGTCGGCGGCAGCCGCCACAGCCGCACCGCGCCGTCGGCGCCGCCACTGGCCAGGGTGGAACCGGTGGCGTCGAAGGCCAGACCGGTGACGAACGTGGTGTGGCCGCGCATCGGGGGTCCGATGGCCCGGGTCAGCCCCGGCGATCCGACGTTCCAGAGAGTGATCTTCCCGCTCTGGTCGCCGGTGGCGAGTACATGGCCGTCCGGGCTGAAGGCGACCGAGTTGGCCGGGTCGTCGAAGTTCATCTGCCGCACCGCCTTCGGCCGGTGCGGATCCGAGACGTCCCAGACCAGGACCTTGTTGTCGGACCCGGCGGTGGCCATCACCCGCCCGGAGGGGCTGAACACCACCTGGTTGACGATGGCCGTGTGGCCGTTCAACGGGCCGCCCAGCGCGGTCGGGTGGGCGGGGTCCGAGACGTTCCACAGCCGCAGCAGCGACGCGCTGCCCGTCGAACCGACCGTGCCCCCGGCGGCGGCCAGCGTCCGTCCGTCCGGGCTGAACGCGACCGAGGAGACCCCCTGTTCCCGGACGGACAGCACATCCGTCAGATGCCGCAGATGCCGCGGATCGGAGACGTCCCACAGCTGCACGGTGCTCGGGCCGGGGTTGAGGCGCCCGAAGGCGCTGACCGCCAGCGTCCGGCCGTCGGGGCTGAACTTCAGGCTCGACACCGCGCCCTGCGCCACCGGCACCGGAGCCGAGAGCGCCGCCGGATGCCGGGCGTCGGAGACGTCCAGGATCCGCACCGTGCCGTCCGAACCGCCCCGGGCCAGCAGGTCGCCCCGCGTGTTGTAGGCGATCGGCTGGACGTCGACGTTCTTCCCGGCGCTGAGCGGCCCGGTCAGCGGGGTCGGCCGCCCTCTGGTCGCGCCGCCCCAGAACTGCAGATTCGCCGTTCCGGTGGCCAGCTCGCCGTGCGGACCGAAGGCGACCGAGTGGACGGTGCGGAACTTCCTCGGCAGCGTCGTGGAGAGCACGGAACCCGCCTCCGTCATCAGCCGGGTGTGCAGCGCGGCCGTCGGGCGCATCCGGTACGCGACGAGGTCGAGCTGCGCGGCGAGCGCGGTGTCGGATTCGCGTTGCCGGTCCGCCTCGGCGGTGATCCGCTCGAAGATCGCGTTGTCCCGCTGCTCCAGGGCGCTGCGGCTCTGATCGAGCGCGAACACCGCCAGCCCCGAGGCGAGCAGCGCCAGCACGGTGACGGCGACGACCGCACTGCGGCCCAGCAGCTGGGTCCGGCGCTGTTGCCGCCCGGAGGCGTCCAGGAAGTCGCCGATCAGCGGCGTGAGATCCTCGGGCGCCGCGTCCGAGGCCCAGGTGCGGGCCACCGCCAGCCTGGCCCCCCGGTACAGCGCCGCCGTGTCCCGCCGCCCGTCGCGCTCCCAGGTGACAGCCGCCTCCTCCAACTCCTGGCGGACCGCTCCGTCGGGACGACCGGCCCCGGTCAACGAGTTCCACAGCCGGGGCCAGGCCCGCAGCAGCGCCTCGTGGGTGATCTCGACGGTCCCTTCCTCCCGCTCCACGCCCTGGGTGAGCAGGCGTGCCCGGGTGAACCGTTCGGCGACCTCCGGTACGGCCTCCGGGTCGGCGGCGGCCAGCAGCAGATCACGGCGGGTGCGTCGGCGCCGGGTCACCTCGCCGTTCTCGCTGACCCGGGCGAGGCTGAGGAACAGCCGCCGCGCCGCCCGCTGCGCACGCGGGCTCAGCTTCTCGAACTCCTCCTCGGCGGTGGCCTTCACCGCGCCGTCGATCCCTCCGGTGTCGCGGTAACTGTCCACCGTCAAGGTGTCGCCCCGGCGCTCACGCCAGGTGGCCCGCAGCGCGTGCGCGAGCAGCGGCAGCCGCCCGGGCTCGTACGTCCCCTGCTCCTGTCCGGCGTCGCTGCGCAGGTCGCGCAGGATGACCTCCACCAGCCCCGTGGCCAGCGACAGCCCGGCCCGCTGCGCCGGGCGGAGCACGGCGTTGCGCACCTCGTCGTCGGTCATGGGGCCGACGAAGACCTGACGTCCGGCCAGCGCGTCCCGCAGGTGCGGGAAGGCGGCGCAGGCCCCGTAGAAGTCTGCGCGCAGCCCGTAGACCGCCAGGGCCACGGGCTCCTCGCCGCCGGTGAGACCGTCGAGCAGGTCCACGAAGCGGCGGCGGGCGGACTCCTCGGGGGAGAGGGCGAAGAGCTCCTCCAACTGGTCCACGACGAGCACCACCCGGCCGTCCGGCGGCAGACCGAGCCGGTCGCGCAGCAGCGCGTTCAGGGCGCCGGGGCCGGTCTCCGCGGCCTCCCGGACCAGCTTCTCCCCGGCTCCGGTGAGCGCGGCGAGCCCGGCGGTGAGGGCGGCGGGCGGATCGGCGGTGGGTGTCAGCAGGAGCTGCGGCCAGCTGCGGCTGCCGGGCAGGTGCCCGTTGGTCAGGGCGGGGAGCAGACCGGCGCGCAGCAGCGACGACTTGCCCGCGCCGGAGGGTGCGACGACGGCGAGCGGGGTCCCGTCGTCCAGGCACTCCTCCAGCCGGTCCATGACCTTGCTGACGAGCGCCTCCCGGCCGAAGAACCACTCGGACTCGTCCCGGCGGAAGGGGCGGAGCCCCGGGTAGGGGCACTCCCCGTCCGCCGAGGGGGAGGTGGTACGTCCGTACTCCTCGCCTCCCGCGTGGTAGTGCTCGTGCCGGTGGAGCGCACCGCCGTTGACGACGATCATGTTCTCCGCCGACTGGTACACGCTGCCGCGCTCGGTGGCCCAGGCGATCTGCTCGATGAGGTGCTTGCCCGCTGCGGGCTCCTGATGGGGCGTCATGGCGGTCCGGTCTTCTTCCACGCGCATCCCCCGAGTCGGCAGCGCGGTCAATGTGTCGCTCATGCTAGAGCCAGGAGCCTTGTCACAGGCGGGAGTTCGTCCATCGCAACGGCCGCGGTGCACGGCCCGGGGCCCGCGCCGACGACCACCCCGCGGACGATCGGCGACGCGGCCCCGGCGTTCTTCCGGGCCGGGCGGGCCCTTCTCCGGGCGCAGCCGCGGACGGCTCGGCCGTCAGCCCTTGCCGAGGGCGTCGGTGAAGGCGAACGGCGACTGCGGGACACCGCTGCACACCGGCGAGGCACCCCTCGGGGTCGGCACGGAGCCCGTACCGCCCTTGGCCGTTGCCCGCGCGGCCGAGCACGACTGGTCGCGGCTGACGGACCAGTAGGACATCCGGCCGACGCCGTTGCTCTTCGCCCAGCTCACCACCGAGGCGGCGTCGGCCAGGCTGAAGACGGAACCGTCGTCGTTCACACCGATCATCGGGGTGATCCCGAGGTTGGCGTAGGTGTAGCCGGAGTCCACGGACTGCATCTGCGCCAGGGTGGCCTTGCCCGCGCTGATCGCCGCCGCGCCCATGTCCGTGCCGGTGCCCTGGCCGTAGTCCATCGTCATGATGTTGACGTTGTCGAGCGTCACCCCGGCTGTCTTGGCGGCCTTCAGCACGTTGACGCCGTCGGCGGTCAGACCGTCGGGCAGCACCGGCAGTGTCACCGAGGCGGTCAGTCCGGGGTTCTTCGCCTTGAGGTCCTTGATCGCGGTCATCTGCCGGGCCACACCCGCGGCGTCGGCGACGGCCGCACCCTCGATGTCGAAGTCCAGGGAGGTGGTGCCGTAGGCGGTGATCTCCTTCTGGTAACCCGCGTCGATCTTGCTCTGGTCGGTACAGGTGAAGGCCAGCGGCTGCCCGCTCGCCCCGCCGGAGGAGATGATCACGTCGGCGCCCTCGGATTTCGCCTTGGCGATCTCCGGATCGGTGTACGGGTCGTTGCCGACGGGGAGCGTGTCGCCCCAGATGTTGTCGCAACCGGCGCCGATGGTGAAGGCGGCGGTGTAGGTCTTCACGCCGTGGTCGGTGATGGCGGTGTCCAGCAGCCCTTCACCGGAGTTGCTCATGTCCACGTACGGGGCGAACTCGCCCGCCGCGTTCAGCTGGGCGGCCGGGCCCACCGTCTGCGGGTGCGCGGGGCTCGCGGCGGCGGCGGTGATTCCGACGACGGACAGGGCTCCGGCGGCTGCCGTGGCCAGGGCTGTACGGATCGGCTTCCTCATCAGGTGTCCGGTCCTTCCGGGGGACGGGAGAAGAACATGACCGTTCACCGACAATGAATGGACTAGACCAAAGCTGCCGTCAAGGGGTCGGTTGGCCCAACAACCCTTTCTTTGAACGCACTTGGTGAAGCGGTGGAGCGCCGGTCGCGGTCGACGCCCGACGGGTTCACGCGCGGCCGGACCGGCGGGACCGCGCGCGAACCCGCCGGACGGGGCGGGGTGCGGCGCGCCCTCAGACGGTCAGCACCCGGCGTCCGCGCGTATGACCGGCCTGACTGTCGGCGTGCGCCGCCGCGGCCTCGGCCAGCGGATACGCCTTCTCGACCGGGATCCGGAGCCTTCCCCGCGAGATGAGATCGACGGCCTCGGCGAGCGCGTCCGGCACGCTCCCGGCCACACCGGAGAAGCGGACGCCGAGCGCCGGTGCGCCGAGATCGGCGATGGAGATCACCTTCTCCGGATCCCCGGTCAGCTCGATCAGCTCGCGGATCACGCCGGAGCCGGCCAGATCGAGCGCCGCGTCCACGCGACCGAGCTGCCGCACCCGCGCCACCCAGCCCTCGCCGTATGTCGTGGCGACGGCGCCCAGGCTCCGCAGATAGTCCTGGTTCGCGGCCCCGGCGGTGCCGATCACCGCGATGCCGCGGTCGCGGGCGATCTGCAGGACCGCCGATCCGACGCCCCCGGACGCGCCGCTGACCAGCAGCGTCTGCCCGGGCCGCACACCGACCTCGCGGAGGACGCGCAGCGCGGTCTCCACCACGGAGGGGTACCCGGCCGCCTCCTCGAACGTCAGCCCCGCGGGTATCCGGGCCCAGGCCGACAGCACGGCGAACTCCGCGTAGGTGCTGGAGCCCTCGCCGAACACGGGGTCACCGACCTCGAACCCCGTCACCCCCTCGCCGACCTCGTCCACCACCCCGGAGGCGTCCAGTCCGACCCCGGAGGGCAGCGAGATCGGATGCGCCCCCAGGACCTGGCCCTCGCGGATGCGCCAGTCGACGGGATTCACCCCCGCCGCCCGCACGGCGATACGTACCTGGCCGGGGCCCGCGTGGGGCTCCTCGGCATCGATGAGTCGTAGGACATCGGGACCGCCGAACTCGGCGAAGCTCACTCTCTTCATGCCGCAGACGGTAACCCTAACCGTTAGCTTTTCAAAACCGTTGTGAGTTCCTATTTGCTAGCGTTGGATCATGACCGAGCCGTCCGGACGCCGTGAACGCAAGAAGGCCGCGACCCGCCGGAAGATCGCCGACACCGCCCTGCGGCTCTTCCTCGACCGCGGCTTCGACGCCGTGGGCATCCGCGACGTCGCCGCCGAGGCCGATGTGGCGGTGACCACCGTCTTCTCCCACTTCGCCTCGAAAGAGGCCCTGGTGTTCGAGCAGGACGCGGACTTCGAGCGGCGTCTCACCCAGGCGGTCACCGGCCGCGCGCCGGACGAGCCGCTCCTCCCCGCACTGCACCGCGAGGTCCGGGCCCTGGTCCGGCACTGCACGGCGGACAGCGCCGCCCCGGTCTGGCGCATGATCGACGCCTCATCCGCGCTGCGGGAGTACGAGGAGTCGATGCGGCTGCGCCACGCCGCGGCGCTGGCCACGGCCCTCGCCGCCGATCCCGCCCTGCCGCAGACCACCACGGCCTGCCGAGCCCTCGCCAGATTCGTGATCGACGCCTATGCGGTGGCCCGTGAGGCGACCGATCCGCAGACCGCGCTGGACGAGATCTTCCGGATGATCGAGGCGGCCTGGGCCGTCACCTGCCCCGCCGGGAAATCCGGCGACCCGGCCGGAACGTAGGCGGTCGGCACCACCGACGACGGCACCACCTCCTGCCTCGGTGTCCGCCGCGACCTCCGGCCGTTCGTAGGATGGGGGGCCGACAGAGACACGGGAGAACGGGGGAGGACGCCGGTGCTGGCTGCTGTGGTGGACTCGCCCGGTCGGCTGGCCGATGTCCTGGTGGTCCGTGACGTGGACGGACCCGCCGCGCCCGGTGAGGGTGAGGTCGTGGTGCGTATGCGCGCGACGACCCTCAACCCTTCCGACGAGGTCACCGTCTCGGGCGCGTACGGGTCGCGGACGTCGTTCCCGATGGTTCCCGGGTTCGAGGGTGTCGGGGTGATCGACGCGGTCGGACCGGGGGTGCCCGCCGCGGCGGTGGGACGGCGGGTGCTTCCGCTCGGATCGGCGGCGAACTGGCAGCAGTACAAGAAGCTCGGCCACGCGTGGTGCGTCCCGGTGCCGGACGACGTGCCCGACGAAGTCGCCTGCTTCGCCTACGTCAACCCGCTGACGGCCATGACGATGGTCGACCGGTTCTGCCGCCCGGGGGTGCGCGATGTGGTGGTCACCGCGGCGACCTCGGCGATCGGTCGGCATCTCGCGGAACTCCTGGCCGAGCGCGGGATCGCACCGGTCGGTGTGGTGCGGGGGACACCGGGGCGGGCGGTGGCCGATCCGTCCCCGTGGCGGGCCGTGATCCCGACGGACGAGCCCGGATGGCGCGAGCGGCTGCGGGCGGCCCTCGGGCCGCGGGGTGCTGAGGTCACCTTCGACTGTGTGGGCGGCGGTGTCGGGGGCGACGCGTTTGCGCTGACCGCGGGCGGCGGCACCTTCGTCCACTACGGCCTGTTGTCGGGCACACCGCTCCCGGCGGAGTGCTTCGCCGACCGGGGCGGCGCCCGCGTGGAGTTCTTCCGCCTGCGCGACACCGTCCACCGGCCCGGCCAGGACCTGCCCGGGCTGCTCGCGCCGGTCTTCGCGCAGCTGCGCCGCGGTCGGCTGCACACGCCCGTGGGGCCACGCATCGGACTCAGCGAACTCCCCGCCCACTTCCGCGGCCCGGCGGTCGGCCGTGCGGGGAAGATCCTGATCGATCCGCAGAGATGACGGCCGCACGGGGGAGACCCACCTCCGTCGGCGCCGTGCGGCCGTCCCGGGCCGGGCGGCTTCGGCCGAGGTCGGTGGCGGGCTCGGTCGCGTAGCGGCTCATCGTGTCGATATGGGCCTGCGGCGTCAGCGGTCGGCTGTCGTCCGCCGCCTGCTGGAGATCCCGGAAGTACTGCACGTACAGGTCCGGGGTGAAGGTGCTGAGCAGGACGGCGGGGTGCTCGGTCGCGTTGGCGAAGGTGTGCGGGGTGCCGGGCGGAATCACCACCAGCGTGCCCGTGGTGGCGTCGTACTCCTCGTGCCCGACGGTGAACCGCACGGTGCCGGAGAGGACGTAGAAGCCCTCGTCGTGCCGGGCGTGGCGGTGTTGCGGCGGTCCCTGGGTGTGCGGGGCGAGGACGGACTCGACGACGGCGAGGCGGTGCCCGGTGTGGCTGCCGTCCTCCAGAACGCGCATCCGCGTGGTGCCCAGAACGATCGTCTCCCCGCCGCCGGGACCCACCACCGATACCGCGGGGCCGGGCTGCGGGGCGCTGGTCTTCGCTTCTTCGGTCATGCCCACGAGTCCACCGCCGGGACCCCGCCGGTGTCCAAGACCTGTCCCGCGACGCCGATACCCGGTGGGTATCGTTGCCGCGTGGAGCTACGGACCTTGCGCTACTTCGTGGCGGTCGCCGAGGAACTCCACTTCGGCCGGGCCGCGACCCGACTGCACATGAGCCAGCCGCCGTTGAGCCGGGCGATCAAGCAGTTGGAGGCCGAGGCCGGAGCCCTGCTGTTCACCCGCTCGCCCTCGGGCGTCACGCTCACGCCGGTGGGCACGGTGCTGCTCGACGAGGCGCGGGCCCTCCTCGACCACGCCGACCGGGTCCGGGAACGCGTCGGCGCGGCGGCCGGAACCGCGGTCCTCACCGTCGGCATCCTGGGCGACGGCACCGACCCGGGAGTCGCCAGGCTGGCCGCCGCCTACCGCCGGGACCACCCCGGTATCGACATCCGCGTCCGCGACACCGATCTGACCGACCCGACCTGCGGGCTGCGCGCCGGACTGGTCGATGTCGCCCTCACCCGGGCACCGTTCGACGAGGCGGCTCTGACGGTGCGTACGCTGCGCAGCGATCCGGTCGGCGTGGTGCTGCGCACCGACGATCCGCTGGCCCGCCGCGACCGGCTGCGGTCGGCGGAGCTGGACGACCGCCGCTGGTTCCAGTTCCCGCGGGGCACCGACCCCCTGTGGCAGTCGTACTGGAACGGCGGCCGACCGCGCGAGGGACCGGTGGTGCGCGCCGTCCAGGAATGCCTGCAGGCGGTGGTGTGGAACGGCACGGTCGGCCTGGCCCCCCTCGGGCACGAACTCCCCGCGGAGCTGACCGTGGTGCCGCTGATCGACATGGCGCCGAGCCGTGTGGTGGCGGTGTGGAACGAGGGCGACACCAACCCGCTGATCCGCCCCTTCGTCGAGAGCGCGACGGCCGCGTACCGCCGCTGAGCAGCGGCAACCGGAGCTGCCGCGGTTCGCGGGGTGCCGCGGACAGCCGGTCCGGGCGCCGCGGGCGGCCACCCACGGTGCGTCGAAATCGTTGGACACTCCGCAGGACGGTCGGCGAACATCCGCGGATGACGGACAAGGAAAACCGCGAAAGTCCGCTCCCACGGCCCCCGAGGAGTGTGCGTTTCGTCGAACTCTCCGGTGAGGTGATGTCGCTGCTGCTCGACGGAGATCTGTCAGCGGCCGGCAGAACGGCCGGGGTGACGCTGACCCCTTATTTCCTGACGGACCGAGCGCGGTGGCTGTGGCGGTTCCGGCTCGACCAGATGGACGCCGATCCCGGTCATGCGCGGTGGATGGTGCGGCAGGCGGTCGTCGACGACAGGGCTCGCGTCGTCGGACACGCCGGGTTCCACGGACCGCCCGACGAGGTCGGCACGGTCGAGATCGGCTATTCCGTCGCCCCCGAATTCCGCCGCCGGGGCTATGCCCGCGCCACGCTCATCGAGCTGCTCCGCCGGGCGGCGGCGGAACCCGAGGCCACCACTGTGCGGGCGACGATCAGCCCTGACAACGCGGCATCCCTGGCCACGATCGCGGGCTTCGGCTTCGTCGAGGTCGGCGAGGAGTGGGACGAGCAGGACGGCCTGGAACACGTCTTCGAGGTCCCTGCCCGCCGGGTTCCCTCCGCGTGAGGTTGCGACGGCGACCCGCGCGGGGGCCGTACCGTCACGTGCGGAGCAGGTGCCGCCGCTCGACGATCCCGGTCACGAGCGTCGGTCGACGATCCTGGTCACGAGCCGTTCGATGACCGACACCCCGCGGGGGCCGGTTCCGACGACCGCCACCGTGAACCCGTTCGACCTCTCTTCGCCTCTCCTACCGCTGTGTCGGGGGGACGGGGTGTCCGGTGCGCAGCACGTGTGCCAGCGAGAAGCTCAGCAGCAGACAGCCGAGCAGCGCAGCGGTCAGACATGCCTCCGCGATGCCGAAGGCGGTGCCGTAGGCGCGGGCCCCGGTGCCGTCGCCGAGCGCGGCGAAGAGCACGGGGCCGAATCCGGCCACCCCCAGGGCCGATCCGATCTGCATCGCGGAGATCACCAGGCTGGAGATCTGACCGGCCCGGCTGGTCTCGACGCCCATCATGAGCACGCGGGTCAGCGACGACAGGACCAGCCCGTGCCCGATACCGGCCACCACCAGCCCCGCGATCAGCACCGGGCCCGGCCGGGCCGTCGTCAGCACCGCCGTCACCTGGAGCGCGAAGCCCGCCGAGAGCACCGCGAAGCTGATCGGGACGGTGCGCTCACCGGCCACCACGACGAGCTTCGGCACGATCAGCGGGCCGATGATGAAGCCCGCGGAGAACGGCAGGAACAGCAGCGCGGCGGCCGACGCGCTCCGCCCCAGACCGTCCTGTGTGTAGATCCCGAAGCCCATGAAGAACAGGCTGTCGGTGTAGAACCAGAACGCCAGCAGCAGCCCGCGCCAGACCGCCGGACGACGGATCAGATCGATGTCGACCAGCGGCCGGACCCTGGTACGTCGGCGCTGGAAGCGGACGAACCACCAGGCCAGCACCGCGGCGGCGACCAGACAGGCGATCGCCCACGGAGGCCGGTGCAGCGAGCGCCCCACGGACAGCGGGACGAGCACCAGCGCGATGAGCGCGCACAGGGCGGCGGCACCGGCGACATCGAGTGCGCCGGTGCGGTCGCCCGCGTTCTCCCGCATCCACGCCCGTGCGCCCACCAGCGCGAGCAGCCCGACCGGCACATTGATCCAGAAGATCGCCCGCCACCCGAGCCCGAACACATCCGCCTGGAGCAGTAGCCCGCCGCCCACCTGCCCGATGATCGCGCCCAGGCCGAACACGAACCCGTAGGCCGCGATGACGGGCGTTTGGTGCCGCTGCGGGAGCACGGCCCGGAACGTCGCCAGGACCTGCGGCGAGAGCATCGAGGCGGCCAGTCCCTGGAGGAACCGCCCCGCGATCAGGAGGTAGATGCTGCCCGCCAGGCCGCACAGGGCCGAAGCGACCACGAAGCCGGTCAGCCCCGTCAGGAACAGGCGTTTGCGGCCGAACCGGTCGCCCAGCCGTCCGCCGGGGATCAGCCCGACGGCGTACGCGGTGGCGTAGGCGGAGATGACGAAGGGGAGCTGCCCGTCGCCCGCCGACAGGTCCGCCCGGATGTCGGGCAGCGCCAGATTGACGACGAAGTAGTCGATCGGGGCGAGGATCGCCCCCGTCAGCAGCGGCCCGACCGCCAGGACGTCCCGGCGGCTCTCCGTCCCGGAGGTCCGGCCGGTGGTGAGGGAGTCAAGCACGTGAGTGTTCCGTCCGGTCCGCGGTGAGGTACGCCTCGCACTCGCCCCGGGACGCCGGGCCGAACACCTGGTCCCGGCCGTCCGGCATGTCGAACGCGGCGGGCTGGAGCGCGTGTTGGCGTCTGTCGTTGTGCGGCACGGTGGGCGGGGCCGCATCATCGTCGAACGGGTTCGCCACGAGAAGGTCTCCAACTCCGTGGGATGCGTGACGAGGTGAGGGTGCACGATCTCGGCGAGGGCAGCGGCGAATTCCGGCCGCAGCATCTCGTGGTGGGCGGCGTCCAGATGCGCGGTGACCGGCGCCACGCCGGTGAACTGGTGCCACGCCGGTGAGCCGGTGCCACGCTTGGGCGTCCGCGCCCGGGTCGGCGGTCTTCCGGGAGGCACTGTTCCCACCGGCGGTGAAGAACCGGCCGACCTTGCCGTTGGGGGCGCGGGGGAGACGGTCCGGTAAGACCACCGCGGTCGGCACCATGTACTCCGGCAGCGTCGCCCGCAGCGACGCCTTGAGCGCGGACCCCGTCCACCGGCCAACGCCGAGCGCCTCCGGGACACCTCGCTGCGCCCCATCCGGCCCTGACCGAGGAAGGAGGGGATGGCCCGGCCCCCTCGCTCCCCGAGATGACGCGGCGTTCGCCCCAGAACTGCTCATCCTCGTTCTGGAGCATCAACTGCTGCGCCGCGCCTCCCTCTCCATGAGGGCCCGAAAGGTGCGTGGCGGCCGACCCGTGAGGCGTTGGACGGTGTCGGTGAGGCGATCCTCCGCACCTTCGGCGATGGCACGGTCCATATCGGCGAGCATCGTCGCGAACTCCACCGGGACCTGCGTCGTGAGGTGATCGCGCATCTGCGCGTAGGACAGGCGGCGGTGGACCACGGGCCGACCGGTGACCTCGGTGACGATCGTGGCGATGTCGCCGTAGCTGAGTGCCTCGGGTCCGGTGAGGATGAGATCGGTGTTGGGGGCCTGCCTGTCGGTCAGGGACCGGACGGCGACGGCGGCGATGTCCTCGGCGTCGACGAAGCCGACCCGGCCGTTTTCGGTGGCGGTCCAGATGGTGCCCTCGTCGCGGATGCTGCGGGCGTGCGGGTGTGTGCCGGTGAAGTTCTGCATGAACCACGAGGGCCGCAGTACCGCCCACTGTTCGAAGAGGTCGGGCAGGGCCTGGTGCACCGTTCCCACCGCCGGGCCGCCCTCGGGGATGGCCGAGGAGCTCAGCAGCACCGCGCGGCGCACACCGGCGGTGCGGGCCCGACGCAGGAACGGCAGCATGACCGCCGCGGGGTCGGAGTCGCCCACGGGCGGTACGAGAGAGACGTGGTCGACGCCGTTGAGGGCGGCTGCGTGGGTGGCGGGGTCGTGCCAGTCGAAGAGGACCGGGTCGGCGTCGGCGACGGGGGTGGCCTGCCGACTGGCGGCCTTGACGCGGTGGCCTGCGGCCGTCAGCTGTGCGGCGGTGCGACTTCCGGTGGTACCGGTGGCGCCGATGACCAGCGTGGTGCCGGTGGTGGTCATCGGCTGCTCCCGGTGAAGTCGGCGCCGGGCTCCTGGACGGCGAGGGGGTTCCAGTAGTCGCGGTAGGAGGTGATGTGCCCCTCTTGTACCGTCACGATGGCGATGTAGGTCATGTCGAAGGGAGTGCCGCTCTCCCGCAGGCGGCCGACGCCGCGCATCTCGGCCACGAGGGTCTGTGGATCGTCGGTCTGGTGGATCCGCAGGTCGGGGAAGTCGTACAGGTCGATGTGGTCGGGGTAGTGGCGCATATAGGCGGCGATGGCCTCCTTGCCCTCCAGGCGCCGGGGCCAGCCGTCGGGGGCGAACGGGAACTCCATGAGGCCGTCCTCGGCCCAGAGGGCGACCCACGCGGGAATGTTCTTGTCCAGCAAGAGCCGCAGGCTGTGGCGGTACAGATCCGCCGGGGAAGTCGGTGCGGGCATGGGTATCCTCCAACGCGTAGAATCCGGACCCCGGGTCCGCTTTGAAGATACGGACCACGGGTCCGCTTTGCAACTGGAGGAGCAGCATGCCCGAGCGCACGTTCCGCAAGGACGCCGCCCGTAACCGGGAGGCCGTACTCGCGGCCGCCGACGCTCTCTTCGCCCGCTGCGAGCGTCCCGAAGACGTCACCATGGCCGACGTCTCGGCAGCGGCGGGCGTCGGCAAGGGCACGCTCTTCCGGGCCTTCGGTGATCGCGCCGGGCTGCTCCGCGCGTTGTACGAGGCACGGCTCAAACCGGTCCGGCAGGCCGTCGAAGCGGGTCCGCCACCCCTGGGGCCCGCGACCCCACCGCAGGAGCGCGTGCCCGCCCTGCTCGACGCCGTCCTGTGCTTCAAACTCGACAACCGGCGCCTCGCGCTGGCCCTGGAGGAGAGCGGGAGCGGCAGTCCGTACCAGGCGGAGCATTACGAGCGGTGGCACCGCATGCTCCAAGGGGTACTGGAGCAGATCCCCGGCCTGACCGGCAGCGACTTCACCGCCCATGCCCTGCTCGCCGCCACGCGAGCCGACCTCGTCGAGCACCTGGCCGGAGCAGAGCGCGTGCCGCGGGAAAGGATGCGGGCACAGTTGACGCACTTCGTCACCGGAGTCCTGGCCTCCGGCCACGCAGGGGAGGAGTGAGCGAGGGCCGGGCAACTCCATGAGGGGGTGTGGCCTTCCGGGGGGCGGCAACGACCCCGTATCTCAAGGGCAGGTTTTCTTCAGACGCCATTTCAGTTGGCGTGATGGCTGCTGCGCTTGTCGAGCGGATGGCATCGGATGACCTGTGGACGTTGTTCCAGCGGGTGGTGCCGTCGGCACCGGTTCGCCCGCAGGGTGGAGGGAGTGGACCGAAGCCCGGAGGCGGGCCAAGCTGTGCCGCTTGGTCCTGGACGGGTTGGGTGTTCGGGGTGAGCTGGACTGGTCGCGGTGCGTGATCGACTCCGTCAGCGTCCGGGCCCTCACAGGGGGCAGTTGACGGATCGAATCCGACCGATCGCGGCAAGAAGAGATCGAAGATTCCCTTCATCGTCGACCGCCAGGGCTTGCCCCTGTCGGTCGGCATCTCCGCCGTCAACCTCCATGACAGCCAGGCCCTCGTCCCACTGGTCCATGGCATCCCACCCATCCGCTCCCGCCGCGGCCCACGGCGCAGGCGGCCCGGGAAGCCACACGGTGACAAGGGCTACGGCTACCGCCACCTGCGGCGATGGCTCGCGGGGTTGTGGAGTGGACCGTGTCGTGGCTGTCCGCCTGCCGACGCTTCCACCGCCGTTACGAACGCAAGCCCGAACACTTCCTTGTCTTCACAGCCATTGCCGCGACCCTCCTGTGCCACCGCAGACTGACCAAGTGAAGTGCCTCAAGGCCGAACTGCGCCAGGTGGTCAACTTCGTCAGCGGGATCGTCACCCCCGTACGCCGAGCGGATCCACGGGAACCAGTGGGCCCGCCCCGTCTCTCACACCGTGCTGAACCATGCCTCTGCGAGTGAAGGAAGAGATTCTTCGGCAGGTGCGGGCAGTTCTCTCATGTACCAGGGAAGGTTGCTGTACACGTGTAGCAACGTATAGGCCATGAGTTCACGCGGCTCGAAGCTGTTTCCGTATACGTCGGTGAGCCGAGCCAACAGGGCTGGATTTCCGCGGGTGACGAACAGGCCAACACCGACGAAGTCGTAGGCGCGGTCACCGATCATCGCTGGTTCGAAGTCGAACAGACCGGTCAGACGCCATCCGTCGGGGTCGACCAGGAAGTGCTGCTGCATGACCTCGGTATGCAGCAGGGAAGGCTGCGGGGCCCGTGGCAACGGAACCGACGCGAGGAAGTCCGGAATCTGTTCCAGCCATGCCGCTGACAGTCCATGTGCGCGCTGCTGTTCCACCGCGCCGGATTTCTGGAGGTCCAGAAAGGTTCCCCAGTCCTCGGGGCCGAGGGTGTCCCGCAGCGGCTCGGGGCTGAGGGCGTGCAGCGACGCGAGGGTCTCGCCGATCTCGACGACGAGCCGTTCACGATGATTCTGGGGTATGTGCTCCCAGGAGTGGGCGAGGTTCTTGCCGTGGAGCCTGGACATCAGGACGTACTGCCAGCCGTTCTCGTACGGGCCGGAGGCCCGCACCACGGGTGTCGGCACCGGCAGTCGCCCCTGAACATGGGCAAGGACACGGCCTTCGACAATTCCGTCCTGAGCGGCGGCTCCGGGGAAGAGCTTGAGCACGTGGTCGTCACCCACCGCGTAGACCGGCTGTGACCCTTCAGGGAAGCGAACCAGTGAGGTGCCGGAGAACCCGAGACGCGCACAGAGGTCTTCCGCTCCAGGACGCATCACGCTCTCATCGGTGACGACAGCGTCCCAGTCATCATCCGTTTCCACCACAGGCAGCACGAGCGGGACCGTAGGCCACTCCAGGCCAGGCGGCAACGGAGTTTCGTCGACACCATGGCCCACGCGGCCAGGAACCGGGCTGACAGCGAATCGGCGCCGCCACCGGCTGGAACAGGGCCCACAGGTCGCCCGGACGCCATCCGCTCAACAAGAGCAGCAGCCTCACCCCGGACTGCCGCAAGATCATGTCAACTGAAATGGCGTCTAAGTCATCTGGGATGGCCTGGCCGGAGGTAACCGCAGTGGCTTCGCGATGGTCATGGTCGAGGGGCTGTGTCTCGTTCGTCCCGTGGCGATGGTTCGGGTGGGGCGTGTGTGTGGCCGTTGGGGTGTTGGCGGTTCATTTCGCGCCATTCGGGGCGTAGGGCGGTCAGGGTTGTGGTGAGGAAGTAGGTGGCTCCGCTCGCCACCAGCGTGGGTGCGAGGCCGATGGCGCCCATCGCCGCTCCGGCGAGCAGACCGCCGAGCGGAATGCCCGCCCAGGCCAGTGAATCGCTCAGGGCGTTGACCCGGCCGAGTAGTTGACGTGGTATCCGCTCGAAGGAGACTGCTCCCAGGATCGGGTTGAGGAAACCCGATCCGAACCCGCTCACGGCGAACACGGCAAGTAGTGCCCACATCGGTGCGTCCGCAGCCAAGGCCAGGAACCTCGGTGCCCCGGCCAGCAGGAAGCCGATGAAGAACACCGCTCGGCGTCGCATCCGGTGGGCAACCCCTGCGGCGATCAAACTTCCGGTGACCGCCGCGATCCCTCCCGCGCTGCCCAGCAGGCCGATCTCTGCGGGTCCGTTGCCCGACTCCCTGGCCCAGACGGGCAGGAGCACGGTGGTGAACGCCGCGTCCAGCAGATTGGTGATGCCGACCATGACAATGATGGTGAGCAGCAGCGGTTCGCCGCGCAGGAAACGCAGGCCCTCGCCGAAACGCCGCCAGTAGCCGGTGGTTTCCTCCGCCGGGGCGGTAGCCCGTTCCGGTGCGTGTCCCATGTCGCGCGGCAACGCCAGGGCGATGACGACCGAACCCAGGACGAAGCAGGCTCCGTTGATGGCCAGTCCCGCCATCGGGCCGAGGAACGCCACCAGCGTGCCGCCCGCAGCCGGGCTGACGGTGACGGCAAGTCGTTCGACCACGCCGGAGAGGCCGGTGGCCCGTTCCAGCGGCATCCGGCCGCGCTCGGCCGCCTCGGGAACCATGACGTGCTTGGCCAGGTCGCCGGGGCCGCGGGCCGCACCGACCACCGCGACCAGCGCCAGCAGCAGCGGGAAGGAGAGCAGGCCCAGGGCGTGCAGCAGGGGGACCGCGCCGACGGCGGCCGCGCTGACCAGGTCGGTGCGCCAGGACACGGAGCGGGGCCCGACCCTGTCCACCAGCGGTCCGGTGAGCGCCTTCACCGCCACGTAGGGAGTCATTTCGCAGAAGGCCACCAGCCCGGTCTGAACCGCGCTTCCGGTGGTGACGAGAACGAACCAGGGCAGCGCGATCGCTGAGATACGGGTGCCCGCCAGGGACACCGCCATCGCCGTGAGCACCCCGGCCAACGGCCGCAGGCTCCGCCGCTGCGGTAAGCCGTCAGTCGCCTGGGGACGATTCTTCACGATGTCCCCGTCCCGGCCTCGCCCTGGACCGCCGGGCGCCCGGGCGGTGTCTCGGGCCGGTCCAATTCGGGCACGACGTGCGTGATCAGTACGACGCGCTCGGCGCCCTCGGGGGCCTGGGCCGCCTCCTGCGGTGTATCCCGCCGGTAGCGGGCGACCACCGCGGTCAGTTCCTCGCTCAGGGTGGTTGCCTCCTCGGTGGTGAGCCGCAGAGGCCAGTCGCTCATGTCGAAGACTTCCCGCCAGACGCGGGGCATCGTGTGGAACTCGTTCAAGGCGCGCTGGGTGTGCAGGGTGTACGCGGCGGCGACGGACTGCAGATAGGCGAGCGTGGCCTCCGGCTCCTGCTCCACCAGCTCGGAGTCGTTGAGCCATGTCGTCCGGTGTACCGCACGCCACCAGCGTTCCCGTGCGTTCCCGCGTTCCGCGTCCTCTGCGACGAAGCCCGCCGCGGCGAGCTGGCGTAGGTGATAGCTGGCGGTGCCGGAGTTCACGCCCAGCCGCTCGGCCAGACGCGTCGCCGTCGACGGACCGTGCTTGCGCAACAGCCCCACCAGCCGCACGCGTACGGGATGCGCCAGAGCCCGCAGCCCCTTGGCGTCCAGGGCCACCGTTTCGGGGAGCGGTCGCCGCTGGGTGCGCGGGGACTCGATCAGGCGGCGTCCGTGCTCGTCGAGGTCACGGAGCCTGAGGCCCCGGTGCCCCGTTCGGGGGATTTCGGCGGGATCGAGTCAGGGGGGAACACCTGCGTCCGGCTCTGGCGTGGGTGCGGGTGCCGCTGCCCGACAGTGCAGTGAGTGCTTCCCCTTCGGGCGTGAGGGTGGGAACTGGCCGGTGTGGCTTACATCTTGTGGGCGGACAGAGGTTTCACGCATCACGGCGGGAAACCGTCGCATCCTTCACAGCCGGAAGGGGGCTTGTGACCATGGTTTCCAAGTCCGGGCCAGCAGATCAGATCTCGGGCGAGGACGTGCGGCGCACGATCGGTGAGATCTGGAGACAGGTGCTGCGCGTCGAGAAGCTGGGCGACCGCGACAACTTCTTCGAACTGGGCGGTCATTCGCTGACGGCTTCGCAGATCATCTCCCGTATCGAGCGGACGCTGCACGTCGAGGTCCCGATGGGTGAGTTCTTCGAGCGGCCCACCGTCGAGCAGCTCACGGAGTTCGTCCTGCGGTACCTCGGACACGAGGGAAGTGCGCAGGCGTGAGCACGGGCATGAGCGCGGATACGGCCCTCTCCTCGGCCCAGCAACGACTGTGGTTCCTGTGGCAGTTGCGGCCCGACGGCAATGAGTACAACGTGCCCAGGGCCACCCGGCTGCGCGGCGCGCTGGACAGCGACGCCCTGCGGCGGGCCCTCGACCTGCTGGTGGCGCGGCACGACGCGCTGCGCGCCACCTTCCCGACCGTGGCCGGTGCACCGGTGCTGCGGATCGCTGCCGAGGCGGAGGTGCCGCTTCCGCTCACCGATCTGAGCGCGCTGCCCACGGCCGAGCGGGACGCGGCGCTCGACGAGGCGGTGACCCGCGCCGCCCTCGCGCCGTTCGACCTGGCGCACGGCCCGGTGCTGCGCGCGGAACTGATCCGGCTGGCCGAGGACGACCATGCGCTGGTCCTCACCTTCCACCACATCGCCGTCGACGGCTGGTCCATGGGCATCATCGACCGCGATCTGGCCGCCCTGTACGCGGCCACGGTGGCCGGTGACGACGCCCCGTCGGCCGCACCGGCGCGCTCCTACCGCGACTGCGTCGCCGCCGAGCAACGGCTCCTGGCGGGGCCCCGCCGCCACGAGGCACTGGACCACTGGCGGACCGAACTCGCCGGCGCACCGCTCGAACTGGCCCTGCCGACCGACCGGCCGCACCCCACGGCACCGAGCTTCGCGGGGGACAGCCGTGGCTTCCCCGTCCCGCCCGAACTGGCGGAACGCCTCGACGCCGTCGCCGTCCGCCACCGCGTCACCCGCTTCATCGCCCTGCTCAGCGGCTATGCGGCCCTGCTCTCCCGGATGACCTCCACGCCCGACCTGGTCATCGGCGTACCGGTCAGCGGCCGTACGGAGATGGAGGTCGAGGGCACCGTCGGACTGTTCGTCAACATGATGCCGGTACGCATCCGCTGCACCGCGGACACCACCTTCGGGGCGCTGCTGCACCAGGTGCGCGACACCGTCCTCGCCGGGCACGAATACCAGGACCTGCCCTTCCAGCTGTTGGTCGAGGAGGTCCAGCCGGACCGCTCGACCGCCCGCCACCCGCTGTTCCAGACGGTGGTCACCTACGAGGACCTGCCCACCGAGGGCACCGCGCTGCCCGGTCTCGACGCGTCGCCGCTGCCGATCCCGACGCGGACCGCCAAGTACGAACTGGCCCTGCATCTGGCGGGCAACCGGCAGCGCACCGAGGCATGGGTGGGCTACCAGACGGACGTCTTCGACGACCGCAGCGCCGAGCTGATCGGCGACCGCTACCTCCGCCTCCTGTCCGCGGCCCTCGACGATCCGGACACGCCGGTGGCGCAGCTGCCCGTACTCGGGTCCGAGGAGGAGCGGCTGCTGCTCACCGACTGGGCCGGAGCCCCGGAGCGGGCGGCACCGTGCCCCGCGCGGGAGCGGGTCGACCAGCTCGTCGAGCGGCAGGCGCGGGCCCACCCGGATGCCGTGGCGGTCCGCAGCGACGAGGGCGCCTTGAGCTATGCCGCACTGGACCGCGCGGCCGACCGGATCGCGGCCGGGCTGCGCGCGGCGGGCGCGGGACCGGGAACCGTCGTGGCGACCTGCCTGCCGCGCGGCGCGGATCTGGTCACCGCGCAGCTCGGCGTCCTCAAGAGCGGCGCGGCCTATCTGTCGCTCGACCCCGCACATCCCGCGCCCCGGCTGACCGCCCTCCTCGCCGAGGCGCGTCCGCTGCTGACGCTGACCGGCCCGGAGCACCGCGCGGGCCTGGAGTACGGCCGGGTGGAGACGCTCCACTCCCTGCGGGATGCGGGGGACGCACCGGACGCACCGGACGTACCGGATGCACCGGACGGCCCGCCCGCCGCGTCCGCCGGTCCCGACGACCTCGCCTACGTGATGTACACCTCCGGATCGACGGGACGGCCCAAGGGGGTGCTGGTCGAACACCACGCGCTGGCCAACCTGGTGGCCTGGCACCGCGCGGAGTTCGGCATCGGACCGGGCGACCGCTGCACCCTCGTCGCCGCCCCCGGATTCGACGCGTCCGTCTGGGAGACCTGGTCGGCCCTGACCGCCGGTGCCACCGTGGAAGTGCCCTCGGCCGAGACCGTCCTGTCCCCGTCCGAGCTGCGCTCCTGGCTCATCGAACGGGGGATCACCAGCGCCTTCCTGCCCACGCCGCTCCTGGAGCGCATGCTCCAGGAGCCCTGGCCCGCCGCGTCGGCCCTGCGGTCCGTGCTGACCGGCGGCGACCGGCTGCACGGAACGGGCCGAAACCCGCTGCCCTTCCGGCTGGTCAACAACTACGGCCCCACGGAGAACACCGTCGTCGCCACCTCGGGCACGGTCCCGGCCGACGGCGGCGAGCGGGACACCCTGCCCGGCATCGGGCGGCCCGTGACCGGTACCGAGGCGTATGTGCTGGACGCGGAGTTGCGGCCGGTGCCGGTGGGCGTGCCCGGAGAGCTGTACCTGGGCGGGGAGGGACTGGCCCGGGGATACCTGGGCCAGCCCGCGCTGACGGCGGACCGTTTCGTACCGCATCCGTTCAGCCGGACACCAGGTGCGCGGCTGTACCGTACGGGCGATCTGGTGCGTTGGCGGACGGACGCGGGTCTGGATTTCCTGGGGCGTAACGACCACCAGGTCAAGATCCGGGGTATCCGGGTCGAGCCGGGTGAGATCGAGAACGTGCTGCGCGCCCACCCCGGCGTCCACGACGCCGTCGTGGCGGCCGGGAGTCCGGACGGCACCGCGGAGCCCGAACTCACCGCCTACCTGGTGCCCGCCGACGCGTCCGGAGCCCCCGATCTCGCCGCGCTCCTGGACCACACGACGCGGCGCCTGCCCCGCCATATGCACCCGCGCCGCTACCTCCTCCTGCCCTCGGTGCCGCTCACCGCGAACGGCAAGGTCGACCGTACGGCGCTCGCCGGGGCCGCCCGGGAACTCGCCCCGCCGCCCGCCGCCGCGCACCGGCGCGCCAGGACACCGCTGGAGCGGCTGATCAGCGACGTATGGGCGCTGACGCTCGGCCACGACTCCTTCGGGACGGATGACAACTTCTTCGACGCGGGCGGCCATTCGCTGCTGCTGGCGTCGGTCCGCGACCGGCTCACCGCCGAACTCGGCACCCCGGTGCGGATCGCCGACCTCTACGCGTACCCGACCATCGCCACCCTCGCCCGTCAGCTGTCCGGCTCCCCGGGCAGCACCGCCGAGGAACGGCCCGCGGGCCGTACCGGCGGCGACGGCGTGGCCGAACGCCGCCGACGCGGCGCCGCCCGGCTGACGGCGATGCGGGCACGGACCTCTCACGGAAGGGCTGAACGACAGTGACCGCCGAGCACATCAACGAGGACGTCGAGGCGGCGGGCGTCGCGTACGACGACGAGGCCGACGACACCCTCATCGCCGTCGTCGGCATGGCCTGCCGCTACCCCGGAGCCGTGACCCCGGAGGAGTTCTGGCACAACGTGGTGACCGGCGTCGACGGCGTACGGACCCTGACCGCGGACGAGTTGCGGGAGTGGGGCCAGGACCCGGAGCAGTGCGCCGATCCGCGCTATGTCCGCGAGCACGGTGTCGTCGAGGACATCGGCGACTTCGACGCCGCGTTCTTCGGCATCTCGGAACGCGACGCCGATCTGCTCAACCCGCAGCACCGCATCTTCCTGGAATGCGCCTGGGAAGCGCTGGAACGGGCGGGATACGACCCGCTCGCGGTCCCGGGCACCACCGGGCTGTACGCGGGCGCCGGACGCAACGGCTACGCCGCGGTGATCCGGGACCGGGCCGACCGCTTCCCCGGCGTGGACGACCTCACCCTCAGCCTCGCCAACGACCCCGAGCACCTGTGCACCCGGGTGTCGTACGCCCTCGGCCTGACCGGACCGAGCGTGGCGGTCATGACCGCGTGCTCGACCTCGCTGGTCGCGGTGCACACGGCGAGCCTGGCGCTGCTGGCCGGTGAGTGCGACACGGCACTGGCGGGTGGGGTCACGCTGCGGGCGCCCCTGTCCGGATACCGGCACCGGGAAGGCGGGACCATGTCACCGGACGGGCGCTGCCGGACCTTCTCCGAGGACGCGCGGGGCATCGTCGCCGGGGACGGCGCCGGGGTCGTCGTCCTGCGCAGGCTGCGGGACGCGATCGAGGACGGCGACCACATCCACGCGGTGATCCGCGGCTCGGCCGTGAACAACGACGGCCACGACCGCGCCGGTTACACGGCCCCCGGCGTCCGCGGCCAGGAGGAGGTCATCCGCCGGGCGCACCTCGCCGCCGGGGTGTCCCCGGGTGACATCTCGTACATCGAGGCACACGGCACGGGCACGCCGGTCGGCGACCCCATCGAGGTGACCGCGCTTGCCCAGGCGTTCGACGCGGACGGCACCGGCGGGCGCACCACGCGGGACACCGGCGCCGAAGGACCCGTGGCCCTGGGCTCGGTCAAGACGAACATCGGGCACACCGACACCGCCGCCGGAGTCGCGGGCCTCATCAAGACCGTCCTGGCACTGGAGGACCGCACCCTCCCGGCCACGTTGCACTTCACCGGGCCGAACCCGCGGATCGACTTCGCGGCCACACCCTTCGACGTCACCACCCGGACCCGTAAATGGGAGACCAGCAGGCTGCCGCGGCGGGCCGGGGTCAGCTCCTTCGGGATCGGCGGCACTAACGCGCATGTGGTGCTGGAGGAGGCGCCCGACGCCGTACCGGCCGCGCTGCCGCCCGCCCCCGCCGAGCAGCTCCTGGTCCTCTCGGCCCGGACACCCACGGCCCTGGACACGATGGCCGGACGGCTCGCCGAGCATCTGCGCGGGCACCCGGAACTGCCGCTGGACGCCGTCGCCCGGACCCTCCAGCGGGGACGGCACGCGTTCGGCCACCGCCGTCACCTGGTCTGCGCCGACCGCTCCCAGGCACTCGCGGCGCTCGCGGCACCGGCGGCGGACACCGCCGTACGGCCGGAGGCCGCGCCGGACGGGACCCCGGCCGTCCTCGCGTTCGCGGGAACCGACGCGTGGGAGACCGGCTCCGTCCGACGGCTGTACGCGTCCCACCCCGCCTTCCGGGACGCCGCCGACGCCTGCTGCCGGGCGCTGACCGCGCCTCTCGGCCGGGACGTCCAGCGGCTGCTGACCACGGACGAGGCGGTGGCCGGTCCGGAGTCGGAGCGGGTGGCGCGCTTCACCGTCGCCTACGCGCTGGCCCGCACGCTCGTCGACTGGGGGGTGGCTCCCACCTCCGTCACGGGGCGGGGGCAGGGCGCCCTGGTGGCCGCGGGCGTCGCCGGGGCGCTGCCGCTCGCCGACGCGCTGCGGATCGCCGACGCGGCGGTGCGGGGCGCGGAGCCGCTGCGGGACGCGATCCGGGCGGCCGCCTGGCGCAGCCCCGAGACGCCTTGGATCCAGGCCGACACCGGCGCACCGGTGAGCCCGGACGAGGCGGCCGACCCGGGCTTCTGGCCGGAGCTTGCGGAGGACACACCGCCGCGACCGGTCGACGCCGCTGCCCTGGCGGCGGGAGGCGGTCGGCTGGTGCTGGAGATCGGGCCGGGGCGGACCGGCGACGCCCGCACCGCGCTGCTCGACGCCGTGGGCCGGGCGTGGTGCGGCGGCGCGACGATCGACTGGGACCGCCTGCACACCGGACCTGACCGAAGCCGGGTGCCGCTGCCCACCTACCCCTTCGAGCGGCGGACCCATCTGGTGCGGCCCCGGCCCGCACCCGGGACGGCCCGCGCCCCGGAGACCGCCGCCGCCCCGTCGGAGACGGAACGGCCGGGGCCGGACGCGCCCGAGCCGGTCGAGCGGGCCCTCCTCGCGCTCTTCCGGCAGGTGCTCGGCACGCCCGAGGACCTCACCGATCCGGACCTCTTCGAACACGGCGGGGACTCCCTCGCCGCCGTCGAACTGCTCGCCCTGATCGAGGAGCGGTTCGGGGTGGGCATGTCGCTCGACGACGTCTTCGACCACCCGACCGTCAGCGACCTGGCCCGCGTCATCGAAAGGAGCCTCATATGACGGACCTGACTGCGACAGCGCCCGGGCCCACCGGCACGGCGGACGCGGACCCGTCCCATCCGGCCTCCTTCGCCCAGCGGCGCCTGTGGTTCCTGGACCAGCTCGACTCGGGCAACGCCGCCTACAACCTCATGGCCGCCCTCCGACTGCGCGGCCCCCTGGACACCGAGGCACTGCACTGGTCCCTGAACCGCATCGTGGACCGGCACGAGGTGCTGCGCACGGTCTTCCGGGCCGACGGGGAAGGGGAGCCCCGGCAGCGGGTGACGCCCCACCGCCCCCTCGACCTCCCGGTCACCGATCTGACGGGGCAGCCGCGGGAAGAGCGTGACGAGCGGGCCCGGACGCTCATCGAGACGGAGACCGAGCGGGCCTTCGACCTCGCCACGGGCCCCCTCATCAGGACCCGGGTGGTGCGCCTGGACCAGCGGGAGCACGTGCTCGCCGTCATCTGCCACCACACCGTGTGCGACGGCTGGTCCATGGACCGGCTCTTCGCGGAGCTGTCCGAGCTGTACGCGGCGCGCACCGCCGGGCGCGACCCCGCCCTGGAACCGCTGCCCCTGCAGTTCGGGGAGTACGCGGCCCGGCAGCGCGGCGAACTCGCGGGCGCCGAGGCCCGGGCCGCGCTCGCCCACTGGCGGACCCGGCTGCAGGGGGCGCCGACGCTGCTGGAGCTGCCCACCAGCTTTCCCCGCCCCGCCGTACAGGGCTTCGACGGCGCGACGCACACCGTGCCGCTGAGCCCCGGGACCTGGCAGGAGGTACGGGCCGCCGCGGCGCGGCACAAGGCCACGCCGTTCATGCTGCTGCTGTCGGTGTTCGCCCTCCAGCTCTCCCGCCTGTCGGGCGCCGACGACCTGGTCATCGGCAGCCCGAGCGCCGGGCGGGGCAGGCCCGAACTCGCCCCCCTGATCGGCATGTTCGTCAACACCCTGCCGCTCCGTATCGACCTGTCCGGCGAGGTGACGTTCGAGGAGCTGCTGCGCCGGGTGCGGCGCAGTGCCCTGGACGCCTTCCCCCGGCAGGACGTACCGCTGGAGCGGATCGTCACGGAGCTGGGCCCCGAGCGGGCGCGCAGCCACGATCCGCTGTTCCAGACGATGTTCGCGCTCCAACAGCCGCTGTCCGCGCCCGAACTGGCCGGGCTGGCGACGGACATCTTCCCGGCGAGCCCGCGGACGACCTTCACGGACCTCTGGCTGGAGATCCGGCCCCACGCGGCCGGTTCGGACGGCACAGGCGGCGCCGACTGCTGCTTCCGCTACCGCACGGAACTCTTCGACGCGGAGACGGTGGGCCGCCTGGCGCGGCAGTACCAGCATCTGCTGCGCACCGCGCTGGACGCCCCCGGGACCCGGCTGTCGCGGTTCTCGCTCACGGGCGAGCAGGAGACGGCCCGGCTGCTGCGCCAGGGGAACCGGAGCGCCCAGGCGCACCCGTGGGACGGCCCGGTGCACGAGGCGGTCGACCGGCAGGCGCGGCGTACGCCCGGGGCCACCGCCGTGGTCTTCGCGGACGAGCGGCTCAGCTACGCACAACTCGCAGGTCGGACGGGCCAGTTGGCGCGGCACCTGGCCGCGCACGGTGCCGCGGCGGACACCCCCGTCGCGGTCTGCCTGCCCCGCGGCACCGGCCTGGTCACCTCGGTCCTGGCGGTCATGGCGAGCGGCAGCGCGTATCTGCCGCTGTCGCCTGAGGACCCGCCGGCCCGGCTGGTGCGGATGCTCCGCGCGGCGGGCGCCGCCCACATCCTCACCACGCGGGAGCTGGCCCCCGTCCTCGCCGACGCGGGCGTGCCCGTCACGGCCGTGGACACCTTCCCCTGGGAGGAAGGCGGGTGGCCGGACCGGCCGATGGCCCCCGGCCGGGTCGGCCCCGACCATCTCGCGTACGTCATCCACACCTCGGGCTCCACCGGAGCCCCGAAGGCGGTGGGTGTCCCGCACCGCGGACTGGCCAACCGCATCCGTGGCATCCAGGACACCCACGGGCTGGACACCACGGACCGCGTCCTGCACAAGACGCCCGTCACCTTCGACGTCTCCCTCTGGGAGCTGCTGTGGCCGCTGACGGTGGGGGCCACGCTCGTCGTGGCGGCACCGGGCGGCCACCGCGACCCGACCTACCTCGTCGAGCTGATCGAACGCGAGCGGGTCACCACCGTGCACTTCGTGCCGCCGCTGCTCGCCGCCTTCCTCGAAGAGCCCGGGCTGCACCGCTGCGCGTCGCTGCGCCGGGTGCTCTGCAGCGGCCAGGAGCTGCCCCGCGCCACCCGCGACCGCTGCCTGGAGCGCCTGCCCGCCCGGCTGTTCAACGCGTACGGGCCCACCGAGGCGTCGATCGAGGTGACCGAGGAGGAGTGCGCGCCGAAGGCCACCGGGGGAGGGGCACCCGATCCGCGGGTCTCCATCGGGCGGCCGATCGCGGGTGCCGAGGTGTATGTGCTGGACGCGGAGTTGCGGCCGGTCCCGGCGGGGGTCCCCGGTGAGCTGTACCTGGGCGGGGTGGCGTTGGCCCGGGGATATCTGGGGCAGCCCGCGCTGACGGCGGACCGTTTCGTACCGCATCCGTTCAGCCGGACGCCTGGCGCGCGGTTGTACCGTACGGGCGATCTGGTGCGCTGGCGGAGCGATGCGGCTCTGGATTTCCTGGGGCGTAACGACCATCAGGTCAAGATCCGGGGTATCCGGGTCGAGCCGGGTGAGATCGAGAATGTGCTGCGCGCCCACCCCGACGTCCGCGACGCCGTCGTGGTCGCCACCCGCCCGGACGGCGCCACCGGAATACAACTCACCGCGTATCTCGTGCCGTACGCAACCGACGGCTCCCGGGCGGCACCGGACGCCGACGCCCTGGTCGCCGCGGTGGACGACCGGCTGCGCGCCTCTCTGCCCGGGTTCATGGTCCCGTCGCGGACCGTCGTGCTGCCCCGCCTCCCGCTCAACGCGAGCGGCAAGGTCGACCGCGCCGCCCTGCCCGCGCCCGCCGCCCCCGCACCGGCCCCCGCGACCGCCCGCGTGGCACCCGCGGACCACGTCGAGAGCACGCTCGCACGCATCTGGTCCCAGGTGCTCGACCGGCCCGGGACCGATGTCACCGAGGACTTCTTCGCCCTCGGCGGGGACTCCCTCAAGAGCATCCAACTGGTGCACCGGGCACGGGAAGCCGGACTCTCCCTGCGCGTCGGCGACATCTTCCACCACCCCACCGTCCGCGACCTCGCGGCCCATGTGCGGCGCACGGCCGCCCCCGCCGAGCCCCGGGAGGACCGGTGAAGAACCCCTGGCTGCTGCGCTTCCCGCCGCGCCCCGACGCCCGGGTGCGCCTGGTGTGCCTGCCGGGGGCGGGCAGCGCGGCGTCCATGTACCACCCGTGGTCGGCGCTGCTCCCCGACGAGGTGGAGATCTGCGCCGTCCAGCTGCCGGGCCGCGGCGGGCGGTTGCGGGAGACCGCGTTCCGCCGGATGGAACCGCTGGCCGACGCCCTGACCGAGGTACTGCGCGCCGAGTGCGACCGCCCGGTGGTCCTCTTCGGCCACAGCCTCGGCGCCCTGATCGCGTACGAGGTGGCCGCGCGGCTGCGGGCGCTGCCGGACACCTCGGTGGCCGCGCTGATCGTCGCGGCGCACAAGGCACCCCATCTGGGCAGCGCGGAGGTGTCCGGCCACGAGCTGCCGGACGAGGAACTGCTGGCCTTTCTCGATCGGTTGGGCGGCACGCCCACCGGGGTGCTGGCCCGGCCGGACATCCGGCGGCTGGCCCTCCCCGCCCTGCGGGCCGACTTCGAGCTGGACGCCACCTACACGTACCGCGAACGGCCCCCGCTGGACATCCCCCTCAGCGCGTTCGGCGGCACGGACGACGCCCTGGTGTCGGAATCCGAACTCGTCGCCTGGGAACGGCACACGGCACGCGCCTTCCGGACGTGGCACCTGCCCGGCGGCCATTTCTTCCTCACCGGTCCGCACGGCCCCGACATGCTCAGCCGGATGCGTGCCCAGCTGCTCACCCCCGCCCGGCCCGGCCTGCCGGACCACGGCGCACCCCGCACCGGAATCCCCCGCGCGGGGACCGTTCACACAGGAGAGGACCGCGTTGCCCATGTTTGAGGACGATGAGGACCGCCGGTACACCGTGGTCCGCAATCACGAGGACCAGTACTCCGTCTGGCCCGCGGACCGCCCCGCCCCGACCGGCTGGGAATCCGTGGGCGTCACGGGCCCCAAGTCCGTGTGCCTGTCCCACATCGAAACGGCGTGGACCGACCTGCGCCCCCTGAGCCTGCGTTCCTGACAAGCCTGCGTTCCTGACAAGGAGGAGATCCCACGTGCTGGCAGAACTGACGCTGCACCGGCTGTTCGAGGAACAGGCGGCGCGCACCCCCCACGCGCAGGCCGTGACGGACGGCCGACAAACCCTGACCTACCGTCAGCTCGACGAGCGGGCCGCCCGCCTGGCCTCCGCCCTCCTGCGGCACGACCCCGCGCCGGGCACCCGCATCGGCCTCTACCTGCGGCGCGGGGCCGATGTGGTGGCCGCGGTGCTCGCCGTCATGAAGGCGGGCTGCGCCTACGTACCGCTGGACCCCGCGTACCCGCACGACCGGGTGCGCTACATGGCCCGCGATGCGTCACTGGACCTGGTGGTGACCGACCAGGACGCGGCCGCGGTGCTGCCCGACGCCACCGTCATCACCGTCGACGACGCCGTACGCTCCCAGCCTCCGCTGGAGGGCGGCCGGGTGACGGTCACCCCGGACATGCCCGCCTACGTCATCTACACCTCCGGATCGAGCGGCGACCCCAAGGGCGTCGAGGTCTCCCACCGGAACGTCACGGCGCTGCTGGCGGCCTGCGACCGGGTGTTCGCGCTGCGCGGCGACGACGTGTGGACGCTGTTCCACTCGCCCTGCTTCGACTTCTCCGTCTGGGAGATGTGGGGCGCCCTGGCCCACGGCGCCAAGCTGGTCGTGGTCCCCGCCGAGGTCGCCCGTTCGCCCGAGGCCACCCTCGACCTCGTGGTCTCCGAGGGCGTCACCGTCCTCAACCAGGTGCCCTCGGTGTTCCGCTATCTGTCCCGGTCCGCGGTGGCCCGTGCCGAGGACACCGCCGACCGGCCCGCGACGGCCCTGCGGTACGTCATCTTCGGCGGTGAGCCGGTGGACGTGGACGCCGTCCGCGCCTGGCGCGCGCTCCACGGCACCCGTACGGAGTTCTTCAACATGTACGGCATCACCGAGACGACGGTGTTCGCCACCTGCCGAAGGCTGCCGGAGAGCGAGATCGACCCACGGCCGACGACCGCCCCCGACGCCCCGGCTCCCACGGGCACGACCGCCGACCCGGAGCTGAACATCGGACGCCCGCTCGACGGCTTCGAGGTGGTGCTGCTCGACGAGTGGGGAGGCCCCACCCCGCCGGGAAGGGTCGGCGAACTCTGCCTCGCCGGTGACCAGCTGGCGATCGGCTACCTGAACCGCCCGGAGCTGACCGACGAGCGCTACCCCCTCCTCGACGTGGCGGGCACCGGCGAGGCACGGCGCTACTACCGCAGCGGCGATCTGGCCGTGGCCCGGCCGGACGGCAGCTGGGAGTACGCGGGACGCGCCGACGACCAGGTGAAGATCAACGGCTACCGGATCGAGACGGGCGAGATCGAGGCCGCGCTGCGCAGCACCGACGGCGTCCAGGACCTCGTGGTGCTGCCGGTCACCAGCCGGATCGGCGAACGCATGCTCGCGGCCTGCTACACCCCCGGGCCCGGCGTCGACCCGGAGGAGCTGGGCGCGCGGCTGGCGGCCCGCGCCGCCGCGGCGCTGCCCGGCTACATGGTGCCGCGCCGCTTCGTGCCCGTGCCCGAACTGCCGCTGAGCCCTTCGGGCAAGACCGACAAGCGCGCACTCGCCGCACACGTGTCATGACTCACACCGGAGGCCCCATGGCTGACGCGACCGGCAACCGGCCCCACGGCCGTGGCACCCGGTGGAGCGCGCCGCACGACGCCCTGCCCCTGTCCGCCGTACAGGAGGCCATGTGGATCGCCTGGCAGCGCGACCCCGAGACACCGGTCCACGTCGTCCCGCTGACCCTGGAGGTCAGCGGCGACCTGGACACCGAGCGGCTGCGGGCGGCCGTCACCGAACTGGCCCGCCGCCACCCCATACTGCGGGCCCGCGTCGAACCGGGCGCCACGGGAACCCGACTGACCTGGGCCGGGGCGCCTCCCGTCCCGTTCGAGGTCCGTGCCGTCGGCGTGGCCGCCGATGAAGCCGTCGCGGCCGCCCGACGCCCCCTCGACCTGAGCCGCGGCCCGCTGGCCCGCGCCGCGGTGCTGCGCTGCCCGGACCGCACCGTGCTGCTGCTCACCGTCCACCACCTGGTCCTGGACGGCACCTCGGTCCCCCTGCTCCTCGACGACCTGCGCCGCGCCTACGCGGGCGACCCGCTCGGCGGGCCGGACGCCCCCGGCCCGCTCGTCGCCCACGCCCGGCGCTCGTGGGAACTGGCCCTCGGGGACGACGGCGCGCCGCTGCGCGCGTACTGGCGTACCGCGCTCGCGGGAAGCACCGCCCCGGCCCGCCCGCTGCCCGTACGGGCCGAACCGACCGGCTACCGGCAGCGGCCCTGCGCCATCGACCCCGAACTGGTCCGGCGCGCCCGGAAGCTCGCCCGCGAACTGGACGTCACCTACTTCACGGTCATCTTCGCCGCCCTCTTCGTCACCCTGCACCGCCACACCGACGCCGACGACCTCATCGTCTCCGCGCCCTACCACGGACGGCCCGATCCGGCCCTCGCCGAGCGGGTCGGCTGCTTCGTCAACGTCCTGCCCTACCGCGAGCGGCTGTCCGGCGCGCGCACCTACGCGGAGCTGCTGACCGGCCTGCGCGCCCAGGTGCGCACCGGCACCGCCCACGGTGAGCTGCCGCTGCCCGCGATCCTGCGGGCCGCGGACCTGTCGGCGCCGGACGAGCGGGACCGCACCCACCAGGTGGTCCTCTCGTACACGCAGTTCAGCAACCACGAGGGCAACGGCGGGCGCGGCGCCGACGTGAGCCGGATCGCGCTCACCGGCGGGGACGCACCCGCCGAGCTGCGCCTCCTGGACCTGGCCGATGTGGCGGACCACCGGCTCACCGCCCTGCTCGTCGAGGACGGCCGCGGCAGCCGCATGCTGTGGAAGGACCCGCACGGCACACTGGGCGCGGACCTGCTCGCCTCACTGGCCGACGACCACCTCGCCGTCGTGGCGGACATGGTCGACGCCCCGCACCGCACCCTCGCCGAGGCCCGGGACACACTGCCCGCGCTCGGCGTTCCGCCCGCGCCCCCCGGCCCCGCGGCACCCGCGCCGACGGCCGCGGACGGGCCGCGACCGGACGGGCCGCCCACGCCCGCTCCCGTGGCCCGCACGCCCATCACCTCCCTGACCTCGCCCACCGCCGCCGCGCTCGCCGAGATCTGGCAGCAGGTCCTGGGCGCGCCCGTGACCTCGGTCGAGGACTCCTTCTTCGAGATGGGCGGGCACTCCCTGCTCGCCACCACGCTTCTGACCCGGATCGGTCGGCGGTTCGGCGTCGAGCTGTCCTTGCGCGAACTCTTCGGCCACCCCGGCTTCAGCGAGCTGGTCCGGGCCATCGACGCGCGCCGGACCCCCGCCCCGGCCGCGGACCGGTCCCGGGTCCGGCCCGCCGCGGACGCCCCGGTGGCCCGCCCCGCGCCCGGAGAGGCGTTCCCGGCCTCCGGTTTCCAGGAGAGCATCTGGTTCGCCCAGCGCCTGGACCCCGTCCACGCGACCTATCACGTACCGCTGTCCTGGGAGGTGACGGGAGACCTGGACCCGGCGGCGCTGCGCCGCGCGCTCGCCCTGCTGATCTCCCGGCACGAGATCCTGCGCACCCGCTTCGTCGACCGCGACGGCCGCCTGTACCAGGAGGTCGCCGAGGCGTGGACGCCCGACGTGGAGCAGGCCGACCTCACCCGGTGGAGCGCGGCCGAGCGTGCGGAACGGGTGCGGCGCTGGGCGGCCGACGCCGCGCACGACCTGGTGCCGCACAGCGGACGGCTGCTGCGCGCCGCCCTGTTCACGGTGGCGCCGCACCGCCACGTCCTGGCGTTCTGCGTCCACCACCTCGTTCTCGACGGCGAGTCGGTGCCGCTGTTCGTACGGGAGTTGGAGCGCTGTTACGCGGCGACCGGAGCGGCGGCGGCCCTGCCACCGGCGCCCCCGCACCAGTACCGCGACCTGGTGGCCGCCGAGCGGAACGGAGCGTCGGCGGTCGGCCTCGCGTACTGGCGCGAGCGGCTGGCGGGCGCCCCCAGCTCCCTGGACCTCGGCGCACCCGCCGCCCCCGAGCCGCCGGGGAACCTCGGGCTGCGGCTGGCGCCCGACCTGGCCGGGCGGCTGCTGCCCGTGCAGCGCGCCGAGAAGACCTCGGCCTTCATCATCCAGGCCACCGCGGTCGCCGCGGCACTGCACCGCTGGACCGGGCGGGAGGAACTGACCTTCGGCATCCCGGTGGCGAGCCGTGGCGAGGCGGCATTCCAGGACGTCATCGGGCCGTGCCTGAACACGCTGGTGCTGCGCTCCCGCTGCACACCCGAGACATCACTCGCCGCATTGCTGCGGGCCGTCCGGGAGGACGTCATCGCGGCCTTCGAGCACCGCGCGACCCCGTTCGACGACGTGGTGCGCGCCCTCGCGCCGACACGGTCCCGCGGGCACACCCCGTACGTCGACGTCCTGCTCAACAGCGTCAGCCTCACCCGCTGGTCGGGGAGGCTCGGCGGGGCCGAGCTGACTCCGGTGGACTTCGTCGCCGCGCGCACGGAAACCAGCAAGTTCCCGCTGACCCTCACCTTCGCGGAGAACGGCACCACGCTACGGGGCTCGCTGGCCTATCGCGGCGACCGGATCAGCGGTGCGTCCGCCGGGGAACTGGCGGAGGAAATCTCCGTGGTTCTCCATGAATTCGGTGCGCTTCTCCGCCAGCCGGTGTTCACTCCCCGGCCCCTCGAACTCTCGGGAAGGAATCACGAGAACTCATGAATGCATTCCGGTTCGGGGTCAACCTGAACTCCGCGACGGGACACCGGGAATGGACGGACAAGTGCCGTGCCGCGGAAGCGCTCGGCTACGACGTCCTCACGGTGCCGGACCACCTCGGTGTGCAGGCCCCCTTTCCCGCGCTGGTCGCCGCCGCTTCGGTGACCGAGCGCATCCGGGTGGCCCCTTTCGTGCTCAACAGCGCCTTCTGGAACCCGGTGCTGCTGGCCCGTGAGGTGATGACGACGGACCGGCTCACCGACCGGCGGCTCGACGTGGGGCTGGGCACCGGATACGTCCGCGCGGAGTTCGACAAGGCCGGCGTGGAATGGGGTACGGCCGGAAGCCGGGTGAACCGCCTGGAGGAGACGGTCGTCGAATTGACACGGCTGCTGGACAATCCCCGTGAACTCGGCGACACCCAACCCCCGTTCCGTCCCCCCGTGGTGATCGGCGGCAACGGTGACCGGGTGCTGCGGCTGGCCGCGCGGCATGCCGACATCGTCGCGTTCACCGGCGCCACCCTCAAGCCCGGTGCGCGTCGGGGTACGTTGGAGCTGCTGGACGCCGCCGCGGTCGCGGAACGGGTCGGCTGTTTCGAGCGAGCGGCCGGGGAGCGCGCCGCCCGTGTCGAGCGCAACATTCTGGTCCAGGCGGTGGTGGTGACGTCCCACCGCAAGGAAGCGGCCGAGTCGTTGAGCCGCCGGATGCCCCACCTGACGGCCGAGCGGGCGGCGGACGCGCCCACGGTACTGATCGGCTCTGTGAGGGAGATCACGTCCCAGCTCCTGGAACGGCGCGATCGGTTCGGCTTTTCGTACATCAGTGTGCATGAATCGGCCATGCGTGATTTCGCGCCGGTGGTCGAGGCGCTCGCCGGACGGTGATGTGCCGGTAGGTGGCGCCGGGGTCGAGGAGCGTCGGGGCCCGGCACCACCGCCGGAACGGGTGACTGAAAACGATCATCCCGAAGACGCCATATCTCAGCCCAAAGTTTAAAAATGATTATCCGAATAAGGGATTCCGGTTGGGTTACGTTGGTTCCGACCACATGACCCGTGCATGCGAGGGGTTGCCGGAATGTGTCAAGCACGTACGACACATTCCGGTACGGCATGACACGGCCCCACGCAACGGACCGCTCTCTCCCGTCAGGAGGGGCGGCCCGATGGCGCGGGGCGCCCTAGCAGGGGGGAATCCTTGGGAAGCTCGATTGCCGTAGCCGTGCTCGCCGATGACCCCATCACGGAAGAGGGGGCCATTGTGCGGTTGGCGTCGTACGAGGAGATAGCGCCGCGTCCCCTGGACTGCCGGACCGCTGATGTGCTCCTGGTGCTGGCCAACGAAGTGACCGGGACCATGCTGACGAGAGTGGAGCGCGTCGGCCGCGAGTGCGCCCGCAACGGCCGTCGGCTGCCCGTCGTGCTCGTCGCCAACGAATTCCCGGAACACTCCATGCTGCGCGCGATCGGCCTCGGACTGGTCAGCCTGCTGCACCGGCGCAACAGCAGCTTCGACGCCGTGGTGCGCGCCGTCGTGGCGGCTGCACCCGGCCGCGCGAAACCGGGCGACGGCGTGCAGCAGCGGCTGATCAGCCAGATCCATGCGCTCCGGGACAACGCCCTGGTACCGCACGGCCTCAATGTCGCGGGCCTGGTGGACAGAGAGGTCGAGGTGCTCGGGCTGCTCGCCGACGGTCTGAACACCAAAGAGGTGGCGGAAAAGATCGGCCGCTCCGAGCGCACGGTCAAGAGCGTCATCCACGATCTGGTGGCCCGCCACAACCTGAGAAACCGCACCCACGCCGTGGCCTTCGCCCTCCGTACCGGCGTGCTGTGACCCGACGCGCCCCGGCGCCACCCGGTCTCGACGGGCCGAGGGAACAAGGCGAGGGCACCTGACCGGGAACGGGGCGCGGTCGGCGTCATCGTGCAGGCACTCGGCGTCCGGCAGGCCCGCGTGCCCCCGGCCGCCCCAGGGCCATGAGACAGACCCGGCGGCCGACGAATCGGGGCCACCGGGCCTGTTACACGCTGTTCTGGTCTACTTACACGCTGTTCTGGTCAGCTCAGACGTCCACGGCCTCTGTCGGGCCCGCCCCGCTCGGCGGGTTGACCCGTCCTGCCGGGCTGACCCTCGTCGACCTGGTCTTCATCGCCGGGCTGGCCTTCGGCGCGGCGACCTTCCTTGCCGGGCTGACCTTCGTCGAATTGGGCCTGTCCGCCGGGCGCACCACCGGCGGGGCGCTCTTCCCCGCGACGGTGGCCGACTCCGTCGACCCGGCGGACGCGGCTCCGGCTCCGGCTCCGGCGACTCCGGCGGTGAGCACGGCGGCAGTGGCCACAGCGGCAGTGGCCACAGCGGCAGTACGGCGTTTCATGGTCTCCCCCTTGACTTCCGACAACCATCCACCACCATCCGCCGGACATGACATCTGGTCAACAGACTGGCCAGCTACAGGCCGCCCCTATGTGTTGGTCACGGTCACGGTCGCTCGTTGCGGCGTGCGACGAGGGCGGTCGGCTCGTAGGGGGCCGAGTCGGCGAACAGTCCGTCCAGGGCGGCCCATTGCAGGAGAAGAATGGTCTTGCCGTCGGTGATGCGTCCGTCGCGGGTCATGGCGAGGGCTTCGGCGAAGGGTAGTTCGAGCACTTCGATGTCCTCGCCCTCTTCCTCCAACCCGCCGCCGTTTCCGGTGCGGTCGGCGGGAGTGTAGGGGGCGGCGTAGAAGTGCAGGCGCTCGGTGACCGAGCCGGGGCTCATGTAGGCGTCGAGGACGTGGGTGAGCGGGCCGAGGGTGACACCGAGTTCCTCGGCGCTCTCGCGCCGGATGGCGGTGAGCGGGTCGTCTCCGTCGAGCAGCCCGGCTGCGGCCTCGACGAGCATGCCGTCCGGGTGGTCGTTGACGTAGGCCGGGTAGCGGAACTGGCGGGTGAGCAGCACACGGCCGCGCTTCGCGTCGAAGGGCAGGACGACCGCGCCGTTGCCGCGGTCGTAGGTCTCGCGCTGCTGGGTGACCCAGCGTCCGTCGCGACGTCGGTGGTCGAAGGTGGTGCGGCGCAGGACGTGCCAGCCCTGAGAAGTGAGCTCCACATCGCGGACCACGACGTCGGGGTTGCGTGCCAGATCGCGTCCGGCGCGGTCGAGGCCGGTGCGGCCACGGTGGTCGGGGGTGTCGATGCCGGGGCGGGCGTTCACGCGGTCTCCTGCGGGACGCGGCGCGGGATCTCGTCCACGTCGTGGTGGACAGGCAGGCCGCGGCGGTGGGCGGTGGCGACGTCCTGATCGGCTCCGGTGGAGTCGCCGGGAAGCCGGAGTACCGCGTCGCGGTGGGCGAGCGGGCGCTCGGCGGCCGGGTGGAGAACCCGGTCGGTGGGCGGACCGTTGGGGCCTGCGCCGGTCGAGCGCGGCACCGGCCGGGCGACCCGCTTCCCGATCACGGGTGGATGACCGGCGGCGAAGACCGGCCACGCCGCCGTTTCGAGGCGGGCGAGGTCGGCGGTCATGGCCTGCGGGTCGCCGTCGGTGCCGGAGCGGTGAGGCCCGGCGAGGGGGATGAGCATCGGCTTGTCGGACATGGCGCGCTACGATACACGCAGAAACGTGCAAGAACAGGAGAGAATACGAATGCTAGCTGCCGAGCGACGCGACCACCTGCTGGCCCTGCTCGCCCGCGAGGGCAAGATCGTCGCCAAAGATGTCGCCGCCGACCTGGGAATCTCCGAGGACAGCGTGCGCCGCGACCTGCGCGACCTCGCGGCCGAGGGGCTGTGCCAACGGGTCTACGGCGGAGCGCTACCCGTGTCGCCGGCCGTCGTGGACTACACCGCCCGGCAGACCGTCACCCCCGACGGCAAGCGCAAGGTCGCGGCAACGGCCGCCGCGCTCGTGCGGCCCGGCAACGCCCTGATCCTGGACGGCGGGACCACGGCCCTCGCCGTCGCGTACGCGCTCCCGGCGGACCTGGCCTGCACCGTGATCACCCACAGCCCGACGGTCGCGGTCGCGCTGCTGGACCGTCCGCGGGTCGAGGTCTTCCTGCTCGGCGGCCGCGTCTTCAAGCACTCGGCGGTCGCCTGCGGCGCGGCGGCGGTCGAGGCGGCCCAGAACATCTCCGCCGACCTCTGCCTGCTCGGCGTCACCGGCGTTCACCCGCAGGCGGGACTGACCACCGGCGACGCCGAAGAGGCCGCGATGAAGCGCGCCCTGGCCGCACGGGCCGCGGAAACCTACATCCTCGCCTCGTCCGAGAAGATCGGCACAGCTTCACGCTTCCGTGTCCTGCCCTGGGAAAAGATCAGCGGGCTGATCACCGACACCGACCCCCGCCACGCAGTCGTCGAGCAACTCACCGCGCGCGGCGTGGAGGTCCTGACAGCCGACTGAAGGCGACAGGCTGAACAAGCGACCACGGAAGAACCAGGGCGGCGAGCGGCTGGAGGGGAGTCGGCGAGAGCACGGCGCGCGACGACGTCACCGACGTGATCGGGCGGGCTGCGGGCGGCGCGGTGGGTGGCCTCCGCACGGTCCTGGGCGAAGTTCCCCAGTAGCTGTCCCCGATCCGGCCGTGAACCGGTCAGCCCGACGAGCTACGGACCCGGGCCGCGGAAATGACGGCCTCGCCGAGGGCGGCGAGAAAAAGGGCAGGCGTGTGCGAACGAGTCGTTGACAGGATGTCCGCGCTCCGTACCCGATGCGAAAGGTCCAACGACCGTGGCCCGTGCCATCACGCTGATCCGTTCCGACTCCCTGTCCGACGTCGCCGAGTACGCCTACGCGGCCACGGCTCCCGCCGACTCGCGCCTGATCTTCCTCGCCGGGGCGTGCCCCCTCAACGACGATGGCTCGACGGCGGCGATCGGGGACTACGCGGGTCAGGCGCGGAAAGCCGTCGAGAACATGCGGGCGGCTCTCGCTGCCTCCGGCGCCTCTCTCCAGGACGTCATCAGCACCAGGGTTCTTGTCGCATCGGCCCGGCGGGAGGACTTGGTGACCGCCTGGGAGGTGGTCCGGGACTCGTTCGCCGATCATGACGTTCCCAGCACCTTGATGGGCGTCACGGTGCTCGGCTACGAGGATCAACTCGTCGAGATCGAGGCCGTGGCGGCAGTGCTCGACGCCTGAGTCCCATCGAAGTACACGAGTCCCGTCGAATGACCACGGGGCCTTGGCTCGGGTCCCAGCAGGATTGCGTCGGTCGGTCGGTCGATCGGTCAGTCAGTCAGTCAGTCGGTCGGCTCGGTCCGAGGGCCGGGAACGAGTCCGAACGTGTTCGTTACGATCGGGGTATGGATGGGAAGCGAGAGCCGGTCAGCCGCCGTGAGCGCCCCGCGAAGCCCGCTCTGACCCGGCGTGGCATCGTGGAGACCGCCGTGCGGGTCATGCGAGCGGAGGGGCTGGAGAAGGCGACCATGCGTCGGCTCGCCCAGGAACTGGACACCGGCCCCGCGTCTTTGTACGTCTATGTGGCCAATACCGCGGAACTGCACGCGGCCGTCCTGGACGCGCTCCTCGGCGAGGTCGATCTGGCGGCTCGGGACGCGGGGGAGGGCTGGCGCGAGCAGCTCTTCGCGGTGCTCAGCTCGTACACCCGCGTCCTGTTCGAGCACCCGCAGCTCGCCCGGTCGGCTCTGGTGGCCCGGCCCAGCGGTGAAAACTATCTGCGCCTCGTCGAGCGCATCCTCGGCCTGCTGTCCGGTAGCGGCGCCCCCCGGGAGCAGACCGCCTGGGGCGTCGACAATCTGCTGCTGCACGCCACGGCGACCGCCGCCGAACACGGTACCCAGCAGCGCGACCCCGCCTCCCGCGACGACTGGAACGCCCTGACACGGGCCGTGCACGCCACGGACGCATCCACCCACCCGATGATCGACGCGCATATGCCGGCCTTGCTCGCCGGTACCGCCGAGGACCGGCTGACCTGGGGTTTCGACGCCCTGATCAACGGCATCGTCCAGACTCCCCTCCCGCGCGTCACCGGCTGACCCCTTCCTCCGGTCCGGCCCCGGGCGCTGTACGCCCCGGGGCGATTCGCATGCGGAGCATCGACGAACTTGTTCGCAACGAACGCGTTCGTTACTTTGGAGAGGTCGGGCCGCGCTGCCCGGCCACCCTGATCGGGCGCGGGCGCATCCCCGCTCCGGTCGGCGCCCGGCACCATGCACCACGAGCCTCCGGAGGTAGCCGTATGAACACGCATTTCCCTGTCGCGATCATCGGCGGCGGTCTGGGCGGCCTCACCGCCGCCCGGGTGCTGCACATCCACGGGATCCAGGCGACCGTCTTCGACCTGGAGGCATCCGCCGGAGCCCGCACCCAGGGCGGCATGCTCGACATCCACGAGGACAGCGGCCAGCGGGCCCTGCGCACCGCCGGTCTCCACGACGACTTCCTCAAGATCATTCACCCGGGCGGCCAGGCCCTGCGCCTCCTCGGCCCGGACGGCACCGTCCACGTGGCCGAGGAGGACGACGCCACCGGCGGCCGACCCGAGGTGGACCGCGGCGACCTCCGTGACCTGCTCCTGAACTCCCTGCCCGACGGCACCGTCCGCTGGGGCAGGAAGGTCACCGGCGCCCGCCCGCTGGACGGCGGACGCCACGAGGTGACCTTCGCCGACGGCACCACCGTCACCACCGACCTGCTGATCGGCGCGGACGGCGCCTGGTCACGCATCAGGCCACTGCTCTCCGACACCATCCCCGCCTACACCGGCATCTCCTTCATCGAGACCGACCTCTTCGACGCCGACACCCGCCACCCGCGCAGCGCCGCCGTCATCGGCGGCGGCTTCTTCCTCTGCCTCGGCGATCGGCGCGGCTTCCTCGCCCACCGCGAGACCGACGGCAGCCTGCACGTCTACACCGCCCTCAAGACCGACGAGGACTGGCTGGACACCCTCGACTTCCGCGACAGCGCCGCCGCCAAGGCCGCGGTCCTGGCCCACTTCGAGGGCTGGCACGAGGACCTGCGCTCCCTGGTCGCCGACGCCGACACGCTCACCCCACGCCGCATCCACGCCCTGCCCGTCGGCCACCGCTGGGACCGCGCCCCCGGCGTGACCCTGCTCGGCGACGCCGCCCACCTGATGTCCCCCTTCGCCGGGGAAGGCGCCAACCTCGCCATGCTCGACGGCGCCGAACTCGGCCGGTCCATCGCCGCCCACCCCGGCGATACCGAGACGGCCCTGACCGCCTACGAGGAAGCGCTCTTCCCGCGCAGCGAAGCGTCCGCCGCCGAATCCGCCACCAGCCTGGACACCATGTTCGGCGAGAACGGCCTGGAGCAGATGACCGGCTTCTTCACCACCGGCCCGACCGACGCGTAACGGCCCGCCGGGCCCACCGAGGGCGTCTGACCGGGAACTTCCCTGGTCAGACGCCCTCTCCGGATTCCGTGTCGGCTAGAAGAACCCCAGCTTCTTCGGCGAGTACGAGTCGAGCAGGTCCACCACGAAGATGAGGGTCGAGCCCGCTGGGATCACGGGCGAGGGTGACTGCTTGCCGTAGCCGAGATACGGGGGAACGGTGGTCTCGTGTCGGTCGTCGGCCTACCAGCTCGGCTCCGGGCACATGATGGCCACGGCCAACGCGCACCTGCTGACGGACCAGCCGGACAACAAGAAGTCCGCGAACGGCGGCGACGTCGGTGGCTGGGCCGGTGACCTGATGACCTTCTGGGCCGACTGGCGCAACTCCGAGCAGCAGTACGCGGATCCGCTGAAGTTCGCCCACGACAAACTCGCCGTGCCCGGCGTCGCCTCGTCCTTCGGCTTCAACGACCTCATCGAGGACGCCGACGGCTATCTGCTCGCCAGGGCCGTGCGCGGAGGCAAGAACATCGTCGACGCCGTGAAGGACCACTACAACGGCAGTGGCGGCCTGACCCGCTTCAACGACTACTACACGGGGCGCTGGGGCAACGCCACGGACTGCAAGGACTCCGCCCACAACGCCCTCACCGCGCTCGACGGAACTCTCTCGGTCGCCCAGGCGTACCTCATCACCGGCGCAGGGGCTGTCCTCCCGGCCGACTACCAGAACCTGCCGGGCGGCTACGACAAGCTCAGAAACTTCGAGCAGGGCCTCGTCGACGCGCTGCTCGCCCGCATGGGAACGGAGAAGCAGAAGCTCTCCGTGTACCAGGAGAACCACGCGCGCTACCTGAAGGCGGCGCGCGCCCGCTGAAGAACCCGAACGCAGCAGAGAGCTGGGCAAGAAGGCATGAAAGCACTAGGACTCCTCACGGTCATCGCCGTACTCGGCGCATGGCTCGTGTGGAACGCGTGGAACGTGTTCCACCTCGTCACCGGCGTACGGGACGGCTCGTGGCAGCGCCCCCTGTGGTGGACGCGCCTGTGCTCCGTCGCGCTCTTCGTCGGCGTCGCCGCATGGATCCGAGGCCTGTTCGCCGCCGGCCTGGACGCCCGCAAGACCTGCCTCTTCGTTCACCACGAACGGTACGACGAGGCGTACCGGCATTCCCACGCCGCCGAATTCCGCAAGATCTTCCCGCTGCACAACATGTGCAACGCGCACGCGGACCTGGTCCCCGCTTGGGTCAACCCGACGATCGCGGTCTGCGGAGTCCTCGCACTGTCCGCCGCGGCGGCCCTTCTGTGGTTCGTGACCACACACGTCATCAGACTTTCCCAACCTGCGAGAAAGGGGGACCAGTCATGACCTCGACCGGTCTGTCACGCCGCCGCTTCATAGGCGCCACGTCCTCGGCCGCCGCCACTGCCACGCTCATCAACCTCGGTGGGGTGGGTACGGCTGTGGCCACCACGGGCAAGGGCGCCGAACCCCACGCCTGGAAGGGCAAGCAGTCCCGCAACGGCTGGCCCGTCCTCGCGCAGGCCCCCAGTCACCGCATCGAGGGCAGTAGCCAGAAGGTGCGCCTGGCGGAGGGCGACGCATCGGTGATCCTCCTCCATGTCGCCCGCCGCTTCCACTACGAGATCGACTCCCTGCGAGCAGGAGACGTGCACGGCTGGACGGCCCACGCGAACGTGACAGAGCCCTATGAATCGAACTATGCGTCGGGCAGCGCCCTGGTCATCCGCCCGCTCTGCTACCCCAGCGGGTCGAAGGGCAATTTCTACCCGAACGAACTGGTGGTCATCCGCGACATCCTCAGCGAGCTCGACTCCACAGTGGCCTGGGGCGGCGACTTCAAGGTGCCCAAGGAATCCCATTTCGAACTCACGCTCCGCCCCGGCCACCCCCGCCTCAAGGGCGTGGCTCGCAAGATCCATGGATGGCAGACCGACCCCGGCAATCACGGCGCGGGCGCGATCGACGCCTTCGACCCGCGCCGCCGCAGGGTGGCTCGCGCGTTCGAACGGCGCATGGCGAGCTGAGCCGGTTCTGCGCCCGAAGTGGAGGGCGGGCCGACCCGGTCCGCCCTCGGGCACGTGACAGAACCCGGTGCGGGCTGGCGGCAGTGGTTCGAGCAGGAGGGGATGTCCGGTCGGCTGGGTCGCTGACCATCCGGGCTCGCCCGTCGGGCAGTTACACCACCGCCCGGCGCGTGCACGACAGCACGGTGGCGCCCCCAGCGAGTTCCGCTACGGGTAGTGCACTACGTACGGACTGATGGCGCGCCTGGGCCAACCCTCCGCCGAGGCTGTGACCCAATCCGGTCCGGGCCGCCCGGCTTCTCACGGCGGTCGCTCGGCAGCGAGCGCGGAAGGACGCCCTGACTCACACCGAACTCGCCTCTGGCCTGGCCAAGCGCCCCTACGACCTCCGGCACGCCGGACCGTGTCAGTCAAGGCGCGGCGCTTGAGGGGTGAGTCGGGATTTGGTCCGTGACTGGTCCGGAACAGCTGGTCAGGATCTGGATAGCGCGGGGAGTAACTGGGAGTTACGGCGTAAACCGTGCGCTTGGCTGGGCGGGGCGAGCGGAAGGCGCCTGACGGGAAAAGTCCAGGGGCAGGCGCCTTTTCTCGTGCCCCTAGAAGAACCCCAGCTTCTTCGGCGAGTACGACACCAGCAAGTTCTTCGTCTGCTGGCGGTACAGCGCTCGTAGTTGGCCTGACCTGGAGGTACGGCAGCTTGCGACCGTCAATGGTGGGGAGTTGGTCCGTGTATGGTCCGGATCTCGGCACCGGTGATCTCAATGCTGGGGCGCAATTGTCGCCGCCCCCCTTGACGCCTGTACGCCTCTTCCGCCCGCCGGTAGGACAGTCGGGCGCGGCCGGTCACGGGGCAGGTGTCCAGGGTCGGCGTACGGGCGGGGGCCTTGTGGTCGGTGAGGAACAGCGGGCCGTGGGTGCGGTCGGCGATGAGCCGGGGCAGAAGCTGGGTGGTGCCGGACTGCCAGTGAATCCACTCCACGGCGCCACCCTGGGGCTTGGGCAGTGCCTTGGTGCGGTCCGGTGGTGCCGGGCGGCGCTCGATCCCGATCGTCGGGTCGTCGACGATCCAGCCCTGGCGCTGCCACCGGCCGATCGCCTTGCGCACGATAGACAGTTCACGGTTGACGGTGTCGGCGTCCATCTCGTCCGCCCGCGCGGCGGCGAGCACCGGCGGCAGGCCCGGGTCGTCGATGGCTGTCAGGCCGAAAGGGGCGGGCCTGGCGCCGCGGCGGGCGGGCCCGGTTGGCGCCGGTTCGCCGCGCAGCATCCCCCAGGTGGTGCGCGAGATCCGGTAGATGCGCGCGGAGGACTTCGCGATGCCCGCGGCGGTGAGATACCGCTCGACCGCCGCGGCGTACGACGGCAGTGGAGCGGCCAATGGCACGGCCCGGGCGCGCGGCACCCGCAACGCGCCCCCGCTCTCCGGCACGGCCGCCTGTTCGATTCCCACTCGTCGCACCCTCTGACCCTGCCGCAGTGAATGCGTACGCCTCGCTCCCACCGCTCGTGATCGGGCTTGGCGAACATGCAAGGTCGTCGGCGAGAGCCGGGAAGACCGTTTCGACCCTGCCGCAGTGAATCCGGCATTTACTCGCGGCATCACGCTGACGGGTCATCGGGCCACGGGAGTCCGATAAGCCGCCCCGAAAGCCTGTCGTTCGCCCGTAACTGGAGGAGTGCAGGGCGCAGTCAGCTGAAGGTGCGGCGGTAGGTGTGGGGGCTGACGCCGACGGTGCGTTTGAAGCGGTCGCGGAAGGCGGTGGGTGAGCCGAAGCCGACCTGGGCGGCGATGCGTTCGACGGAGTGGTGTGTGGTCTCCAGGAGGTGCTGGGCCCGGCGGATGCGTGTGCGGTGGAGCCACTGGAGCGGGGTGGTGCCGGTCTGTTCGCTGAAGCGGCGGATCAGGGTCCGGGTGCTGACGTCGGCCTGGGCTGCCATGTCGGCGAGGGTGAGGGGCCGAGCGAGGTTGTCCTGCATCCAGAAGAGCAGTGGTTCGAGGGTGGAGCCCTGAGGGGTTGGGGCGTAGTCGTGGACGATGAACTGTGCTTGTCCGCCTTCGCGTTCGAGCGGCGTGACGGACAGGCGGGCGGCATCGGCGGCGACGGCCGAACCGTGGTCGCGGCGGATCATGTGCAGGCACAGGTCCAGTCCCGCGGCCGCGCCCGCTGAGGTGAGGATCTGCCCGTTGTCGACGTACAGCACGTCCGGGTCGACCTCGATGTCCGGGTAGGTGGTGGCCAGGAGACCGGCGGCGGCCCAGTGGGTCGTGGCCCGCAGGCCGTTGAGCAGGCCGGCAGCGGCGACGGGGAAGGTGCCCGAACAGATGGAGGCGATGCGCGTGCCGTCCGCAGCGGCTGCCCGCAGCGCGCCACGGACGTCTGAGGAGATCGGGGCTTCCGGCGTGGCGGTGCCGGGGACGATGATCGTGTCCGCGCCCCGGAGCCCGGCGAGACCCCAGGGTGCGCGCAGGACGAAGGCCCCGGTATCGATCTCCTGTCGCTCGGCACACACGCGGATCTGGTAGCCGGGGCGCCCATCCGGGAGGCGGGTGCGGGTGAAGACCTCGATCGGGGTGGAGAGGTCGAACGGGATTACCTGGTCCAGTGCGAGAACGGCGACGGTGTGCATGGCCAGAAAATACTCTCTCGCCGGGCCGCTGCCCCGGTTCCGGTTTCCCGATATCCCGGCTTCACCGCAGTTCAGCGACCGCTTTTCAGGCTTGGCACTATCCCGTTGACATCTGTCACTCCTGCCACTGGGAGGCGAGGTGGCAGCCGGTTACGTTCGGGGCGTACCCAGCGCAGGCCGCCACTTCCCGCAGCCGAAGGAATCCCCTCCATGCATGTCCAGATCGTCTTGTTCGACGGCTTCGATCCGCTCGATGTCATCGCTCCCTACGAGGTGCTGTACGCCGGCGGCACTGCCTCCGCGGGCGCGGTGAGCGTGGAACTGGTCTCCGCCGAAGGGCCACGCGAGGTGGTCAGCGGCACCGGCGGGCTGACCCTGCGCGCCACTGCCGCCCTCGACCCCGGGCGGGCCGGTCTGATCCTGGTCCCCGGCGCCTCGGGCCGGGTCGGAGAACCCGGCGAGGTCCCTGACCACGATGCGGGGGCCGGTCGGTGGCAGCAGGGCGCATCCATCCCCGTACTGCTGGGGCTCACCCTGACCACCGAACTGCCCGCGCTGTTGAAGGCTGCGATGGAGCATCCCGAGGTGACAGTCAGCGCCGTGTGCGGCGGCTCACTCGTCCTGGCCATGGCCGGTCTGCTGGAGGGACGCCATGCCACCACCCACCACATGGGCCGGGACATGCTCGACGCTACCGGTGTCCGTGCGGTGAGCGCCCGCGTCGTCGATGACGGCGACCTTGTCACCGGTGCTGGCGTCACCTCAGGACTCGACCTGGGCCTGTATTTGCTGGAGCGCGAGGTGGGCCCCCGGATCGCTCATGCCGTCGAGGAACTGTTCGCCCATGAGCGCCGCGGCACTGTCTGGCGACACAGGGGGCCGGAGCCCGTCCCGTTCTGACCCGATGCCCCTCTGGCTGCACTGACCACTCACACCACCACCGTTAGGAAGAACAGCAGCATGGCCGTCGAAGGCACTTGGGACCTGTCCCTCTCCACCCCCATCGGCAAGATCAAGGCCGTGGCCGAGTTCCGGCGCAAGAGCGGTGTCCTCGTCGGAACCGCCCACGGGGAGGGAGAGGAAGTACCGCTCAGCGACGTTGTCCTCGACGGCGACCGGCTCACGTGGCAGCAGGCCATCACCAAGCCCATGCGGCTGAACCTGGCCTTCGCCGTGAGAATCGACGGCGACACTCTTACAGGAACCTCCAAAGCCGGACGCCTCCCGGCCTCGAAGGTCACAGGCGAGCGCCGCATCCTCCAGGCGGCCCCAGAGCACTGACTCTCAGGCGGCCTGGCCGAAGCCCTCGCCGGTCACGTCTTCCGCCCGTAGCTGCGTGACATCCATATCCAGCTTCGGGTCGTACACCTCCGGCTGGATGCCGAGTTCTTGCGTCCTGTACTCGCCGAACCGCAGGATGTGCTCGGTCGGGTACGGGGAGACCTGGACCAGGTCCTTGGGATCGATCTCCCACCCCTCCTCCTACGAGACCGCTGCACGGTGCTGGAGAACGAGCGCGACCGGGCGCTGCAGGAGTTGAAAGCCAGCGACGTGGAAGAGGTCCAGCAGTAGCTGGCCGCCCCAGAGCAACGGCTCATCGACGCGGAGGTCCGGCTGGAGAGGCCCGGCGGGAACGCGAGGAAGCCGAGGAAGAGCCGCCCCCGGCCGTCAGCGAGCTGCCCCCGCTGTGGGAGTACGACCACGTCCTGGAAGCCACCGACGCCCGGCTCGACGCCCACGACGCTGAAACCGCCACCCTGCGCGAGCGGGCCCGGCGCAGCTCCCGGACGTGTTCGAGGCGGGTGGTCTCCCGCTCGCCGTACGCCTTGAGCACCGACGCGTCGCCGATGCCGGGCTGCTCGGCGGGGTAATCGTCACAGGCCGACAGAGCGCCGAAAGGGGCGGAAGCCTCTGGCCACCAGCTCGGGGACTCGGCGTGGCTCAGGGGAACTCACAGGATGTCGCGCATGCGTTCCATGAGGTTAGGTGCGAACGAGTCCGGCTGGGTCCGCCGGGTAGTGGTCGAGGTCCGGGTCTTCGTGGAGTGCGTCGAACTCGTCGTAAATCTGCCATGCCGGGCCGAGTTCGGTGCGAAGGCGGCCGAGCGCTTGGCGTACCGCCTCGTGGAAGTTGTGACACTCCGTTTCACGCCACGGTCCCGGGGCCGGGGGGAAATCCCAGTTCAACGACGCATCGTAGCGAGCTATCAGCCTGCGCAGGCCGTCGCGGAGGTCATGGCTGATCGGACGCGGCTGACGCCTCGCCTTCACCACCCCATCGACGTCGTCGGCCATCGTCTGATGAGGCGCACTTCGAGCCAACGGCAGGCGGCTACGGGTGCTTGGTGCCGACAGGTTCTTGGTCTGCTGGTGGTACGGCAGCCACACCGCCGTCGACCAGGAAAGCACGGGCGCGCGGCTTCCCCGAGGGCGCGCCGTGTCCGTCATTCCGGGCTCGCGCAGCAGGCGGCGGCTGGATGCTCTCCCGCGATGCGCGGCGCGGCGGGTGCCGCCAGCCCCGTATGGGCCAGTGCCTCTTCCAGTGACATCCGGTGGCCGCGCGCGTGTGCGCGGGCGAAGCGCTCTTCGCCCAACGCCGCCAGGGCGGCAGTCGTGATCCGGGTGACGTCGTGGCGTTCCGCCCACGGCAGCGGCGCACCCACGGCGGCGCGCGCCGCCGTCGCGGCACCGAGCAGCAGCGCGGCGTTCTCCCCCCGCCCGTGCAGCATCTCCGCTCCCGCCAACCCCTCCGACGCCAGCGCCACACCCCGCGGATCAGCCACTGCACGAGCGCCCTCCAGGCCCTCCTGGTGCAGCGTCCGGGTGGCCTCCGCATCCCCCCTGACCTCGGCTACGAAGCCCAGTTCGGCGAGGACCAGCGGATTGGCGGCCTCCCGGGTGATCTGCCGGTACCAGGCACGGATACGCGTCAGGTAGTGCTCCGCGGTGCGCAGATCGCCGCTCCGTCGGGCACCGAGCGCCAGCCCGATCTCGGCGTGCACCTCGCCGAACCGGAAACTCTGCTCGGCGGCGAGCCGACGCGCCCGCTCGTGCAGGGCACGGGCCTCATCGTGGTGCCCGGTCAGCAGCGCGATCCGGCCTAGGGAGGACAGCCGCGACGAGACCTCGGTCGCCAGCCCCAGTTCCTGGGCCATCCGCAGCCCGTCGTGCAACAGATCCGCGGCCTCCTGGTAGGCGCCGGTGATCTCCGCGAGCGTCGCCAAAGAGGCCAGGCCCCGCAGCTGGCCCCAACGGTCCTCCAGGCTCCGGAACATCGCCGTGCTCTGTTCGCTGTCCTTCCGCAGCGCCGTCAGATCGCTGCGCATCAGGGCGTGCACCGACCGCAGAGCGAGAGCGGCGGCGATGCCCCAGTCGTCCTCCAACTCCTGGAACGCCGCCAGTGCTTCGCCGGTGATCCGCTCACTCTCGGCCACGTCACCGGCGTGGAAATGGGCGTAGGCGTTGAACCAGCGCACCCGCGCCCGCACGACGGGGTCGGTGATCCGCTCGTACGGCGGCATGGGTACCCGCTCACCCGCCAGCAGCGCGAAACCGGCGTTCAGCGCGGTGACGCCTGCGGCCTCCGCCGGTGCGCGGTCGGCGCAGGAGGCCAGCGCACGGGTCAGGAAACGCCGGGCCTCGGCAACACGGCCACGCAGCATCCAGTACCAGGAGAGCGCCTTCGACAGCCGCAGCGCGTCGTCCGGATTGCCGTCCGTGACCGCGCTGTCCAGCGCGGCGCGCAGATTGGCGCCTTCGGTGTCCAGCAGCAGCAGCCAACGGCGCTGGCCCGGCCCCCGCAGATGCTGTGCCGCCCGCTCCGCGAAGGCCACGTGATACTGCCGGTGGCGGCGGCGCACCGCCGCCACCTCCCCGGCGGCTGCCAGCCGCTCGGCGCCGTACGCTGCCACGGACTCCAGCAGCCGGTAGCGGACCCCGTCCGGCCCCTCCGTCGTCACGATCAGCGACCGGTCGATCAACCGGCCCAGAAGCCCGACGACTTCGTGCGACGCCAGGCCCGCACCGGCGCACACCGCCTCGGCCGCCTCCAACGTGCAGCCGTCGGCATGCACGGTCAGGCGCCGCAGCGTGATGCGTTCGGGATCGGTCAGCAGCTCCCAGCTCCAGTCGATCACGGCGCGCAACGTCTGCTGCCGGGCCGGGGCGCCCCGGCGCCCGCCGGTCAGCAGGCGGAAACGGTCGTCGAGCCGGTCGGCCAACCCCTGCATGCCGAGGGTCCGCACCCGTGTGGCGGCGAGTTCGAGGGCGAGCGGCACACCGTCGAGCCGACGGCAGATCACGGCTACCGCGGCGGCGTTCGTGGCGTCCAGCGCGAAGCCGGGGGCGGCTGCCGTGGCCCGCGCCGTGAAAAGCTCCACCGCGTCGGCGAGCGGCAGCGGCTCCACGGGGTGGATGACCTCACCCGCCACGTGCAGTGCCTCCCGGCTCGTCACCAGCAGCCGCAGCCCGGGCACGCTCTGCAGCAACCCCGTCACCAATTCGGCCACCTCGTCGACGCTCTGCTCGCAGTTGTCCAGAACGATGAGGGTGTCCCGCTCGCGCAGCAAGGCGCTCAGCCACGCACCTGGCGCAGGTCGGGGGGTGCCCGCCGGTGTCTCGGACGCCCCGTTGCCGCCCAGCCCCAGGGCCGCGGCCACTTGCTCGCTCAGCTCCGTCACGGAACCGCGGCGGGTGCCCAGCTCCACCAGCCACACGCCGTCGGGGAACGCCCCCACGAGACGGCGCGCCGTCTCGATGGACAGGCGCGTCTTGCCGACGCCTCCAGGCCCGGTGAGCGTCACCAGCCGCGCCGTGTGGAGCAGCCCGCAGACCTGATCCACCGCCCGGTCCCGTCCGACGAGCGGGGTGAGCGGCGCGGGGAGGTTGTGCCGCGGCGCGTCGTGCTCGGGACGGGCGGGTGCCGGGCCGCTCGCGGCGCCGGACGTCGGACGCCCGCGGAGCAGCGACTCGTACAGGGTCACCAGCTCGGGCCCCGGCTCCACCCCCAGCTCCCGGCCCAGCAGCTCCCGCAGCTCCCGGTAGGACGTCAGCGCCTCACCGCGCCGACCGGCGCGGCACAGCGCGCGCAGCTGGGAGGCCCGTAATCGCTCCCGCAGCGGATGCTCGGTAACCTGTGCCGTCAACTCGTCGGCGAGCGCGATGTGTTCACCGCAGGACAGGCGCGCCTCGGCCTGTTCCTCCAGGGCGGCCAGACGCTGCTCCTCCAGATACCGCGCAGTGGGGAGCGCGAACTCCTCGTCGGCCAGGTCCGCGTACGCCTTGCCGCCACGCCACAGCCCCAGCGCCTCGGTCAGCAGCCCGGTGCGCCCCCGCGCATCGGAAACTTTCCCCGCCCGCCGCAGCAGTGCTTGGAACCGCGCGGCGTCCAGCTCCTCCGCCTCCAGCGGCAGCCGGTAGCCGCCCGGCACGCGCAGCACCCGGTGTTTGCCCACCACACGCCGGAGTTGGGAGATCTTGACCTGCAGCGCGTTGGCGGGGTCGGCGGGTGGACGCTCGCCCCACAGATCGCTGATGAGCCGGTCGGTGGTGACCATGTGCCCCTCGTGCACCAGCAGATCGGCGAGGAGCATCCGCACCTTCGTCTCCGGCACCCGCACCGCTTCGCCGTCGCCGTCCCACACCGCCAGCGGCCCCAGCACCCCGAAACGCATGACGAAACGTTAACTCCTTCGTACCGAAAGTCCACCATCAGATATTCATCAGCGGCTCGGCGCACAGTGGGCGTGGGCGATGCGCCGGTCCCCCCGTCCGGTGTTCACGCACACGTATTCCTACGGAAGGGGCCTCATGAAGGACGAGAGCACGGTGTGGACGACGATCGTGAACGGCGTCCGGCACGTACTGGCAGCCCGGCCTGCCGCCCGGCTCGTCGACGTCCTCACCGATCAGGCCGACCTGACCACCACCCACCGCGACTGCACGACCATGACGTGCGGTGAGTGCACCGTGCTGATGGACGGCAGCTGCGTGCGGGCCTGCGCCGTGACCGTAGGGCAGGCCGCCGGGCGCAAGATCACCACCGTGGAGGGGCTCGCTCCGCAGGGGCAGATGCTCCCCGTACAGCTGGCCTTCCTCGACAAGGATGTCTTCTCCTGCGCGCATTGCGGACCGTACCGGGCGATGTCTGCCGTCAAGCTGATCGCCGGCGGACGGGCCGACTCCTTCGCGCGGGTCACGGGATGGCTGCGGCACAACCGCTGCCGGTGTCCCGAGCGCCGCCCCGTGCGCAGCCGACCGCGCAGAGCCGCCGAAGGGTGAGCCGGTGCCGGGTGTCACGGCCCCACGAAGATCGGGAAGACACCTAAGGAGTGCGGGATGTCAGCAGAGCGTGTACGGGGGAGTTGGGGCCGGTTGGTGCCAGGGCCGGTGGATGCGTCCAGGCGTGGTGCAGCGCGGGCCCGGACGCCGAAGTGCCGAGTTGCTCGGCTTCGAGCGACTCGGCCATCAGATCAGCGGCAGGCTGTGCAAGGACGTCAAGAGTGAGGGTGCTGAAGTGCCTGAGTCCGAGGCCCCACCTCGGGCGACGTAACAGCAGATGTGGTCGCGCCGCCGCCACCACCAGAAGCGGGACGGAGGCCGCCGAGGACGCGAGCTGCGCAATACCGTCCACCACCGTGTCCGAGGCCGAGTGCAGATCATCCACCACGACGACCAGCGGCTCCCAGCGCGCCGTGGCGAGCAGAAAATCCCGCCAGACGCCGAGCATCGGCTCTGCCGCCACCCCCTCGGGCGCCGGGCCCTTCCCGGATATCAGTGGTGCCAGCGCGCCCGTCAGACGGGCCGCTTCCTCGCGGTCACCCACCACTCGCTCGATCGCCCGGTGCGCCTGTGCCGCAGCCGTTGCCGGTGGCGTCTTCGCTGCGACGCCGCAGGCGGACAGCAACAGCCGCCGCAACGGCGCCAGCGCCCCGTCCCTGGACGTCGCCGAGGGGCGCACCCGGTCGTGCAGCAGTCGGGGCGGAGCCGGCGCGTCGGCCAGCTGCCACTCGAACTCCTCGAGCAGCCGTGTCTTGCCGATGCCTGCCTCGCCCAGCACGGTCACCAGATGCGGGACGGAACGATGACAGGCGCGCCGCAACGACACGTCCAACAGGTCGAGTTCGCAGTCACGACCCATCAGCGGTGTGGTGTGACGGCCGGGGGAGTCCTCCCTCGGACCGCTCGCCCGCCAACGGCCCCCGCCGCCCTCGGCGCGCTCGTAGTCGATGGCGAACTGTGTCTCACAGTAGGTGCGTTCACAGGCCCACACCTCATCGCCGGGCGAGTGCAGCAGCGACTCGCCGATGTCGAGCAGGACACCGACCACGGAGACGGGGGAGTCGGGGGCGCCCGGCTGGTAGCGGACGAGGGCCTCCCCGGTAGCCACCGCGGCGCTCATCGCGGAGTCCGGTGCGGCGCCCCGGCCCGCCTTGTCGCCCGCGCACCTGTCCCGTACGGCCAGCGCCGCCCGGACCGCGCGTTCCGCCTTGCTTCGCCCCTCGTTGTGGGACCGGAACAGCGCCAGCGACACGGAGCCTATGGTCGCCACCATCGAGCCCTCGAACTGCTCCACCTCCTCACGGATCGCTGTGGTCAGGGTGTGCAGGTCGGTGTCCCGCTCCACCGCCTCGACGTCGCTGTCCTGCGTGGCCAGCGGAGTGCGGAACAGCACGATGCTGACCGGCAGCCGGTCCGAGACGCTCTGCGCCGTCGGCTCGTCGGACGGCTCGCCCCCTTCCTGCCCGTCCGTCCGCACCTCGGCCGCCCCTGCCGCCGTGTGCCCCGGCTCGCCCGCGGTGCCGGGCCGGGGCGCAGCGGCAGGCGTGAACAGCGCCGTCGACGGCCGGGCCGGGGGCTCCAGTACCAGATCGTGGTTGAGGATGGCGTGCTGGAGCGACTGCAGTTCCCGGCCCGGCTCCAGGCCGAGGTCACCGACCAGGCCCGAGCGGGTCCGGTCGTACACGGCCAGCGCGTCGGCCTGGCGGCCGCAGCGGTAGAGCGCCACCATCAGTTGCCCGCAGGAGCGCTCCCGCAGCGGCTCCGCCTCGACCATTGCCTCCAGATCGGCCAGTGCCGAGTGATGACGCCCGCATGCCAGCTCGGCCTCCAACCAGTCCTCCATGGCGTTCAGCCGCGTCTTCTCCACCGCCACCAGATCGGGCCAGTCGGCGCCGGCCTCGACGAGGTCGGCCAGCGCGGGCCCACGCCACAGGTCGAGAGCCTGGTGCAACAGCCGCGCGGCACTCTCTGCCTGACCGGCCGCGAGGGCGCCGCGTCCCTCCTCGACGCGGCGGTGGAACAGGTGCATGTCGACCTGGTCAGGCTCGACGCGCAGCCGGTATCCCGGAGCCTGCGTGAGCAGCGCCGCACCCGGCTGCTGCTGAGGGGCCCCCGGTGAGCCGTCCTCCTCCGACAGCGCCCCGCGCAGCCCCCACACCGCGTTTTGAATGATCTTGCGGGCCGAGGCCGGCTCCTCGTTCGCCGGCCAAAGGGCCGACACCAGCTGGCTCGTGGCCACTACACGGTTCGCGTGCAGCAGCAGGAACCCCAGCGTCGCCCGCTGCTTGGTGCCGCCCAGCGCGATGGGCTCACCGAAGCGGTCTGCTTCCAACGGCCCCAGAACCCTGAACTCCATACTTCCCCCAAGATCGTATGTCGGATGGCGTCGGCTTCCGTCCGTGCCACGTGCACCGGAGCGGGTAACGGTTTGCCGGTGTCATGGCTTCCGTCGCCTGGACGCACAACTCACGGTCTGCTTCGTAGATGTCCGGGGACCGGCTTCGTGGTTCCACCCGGGCACGGTTTTGCGGAGAAAAGACGGTGCGCCCAGAAGTAAGGGTCCGGGCCGGGAGAGAAGGTGCCTCCTTGTGGCACCTTGCTCGGTCGGTCGCTGTGATGGCTGTGCCACACATGATCCGTCAAGGTGCTGAACGAATGATGAACGTTCCCGGCAGTACTCATCCGGGCCACGGCCACCGCACATCGTCGGGCGGTGGCCGGGTGGGAGGGGTTACCCGGCCGACGGACGCCGCAGGTCCGCGCGGACGAGGGCGGCGACGGCCGCGACCTCCTCCTCAAGGTAGAAATGTCCGCCGACGAAGCGGTGGGCGCGGAATTCCCCGGCGAAGAGCGTCCGCCAGCCGAGTGCCGCCTCGGTGTGGACGACCGGGTCCGCGTCACCGGTCAGGACGCTTACCGCGCAGTTCAGCGGAGCGCCGGGAAGGTGGGCGTAGGCCGCCAGCGCCCGGTAGTCCGCTTGGAGCGCCGGCAACACCATCGCGCGCATCTCCGGGTCGCTCAGGGCCTCGGTACCTCTGCCGCCGAGTCTGCCGACCGTGGTGAGGACGTCGGCGTCGGTCATGGCGTCGCCGGGGTCGGGGCGGTCGCCGGGAGCGCCACGAGCCGACAGGAACAGCCGTTCCGGGCGGCGGGCGCCCTGTTCGCGCAGTACGCGGGCGGTCTCGTAGGCGACCAACGCGCCCATGCTGTGCCCGAAAAAGGCGTACGGGCCTGACAGGTCCGGTAGCAATGCCGTGGCGATCAGCTCCGCAAGCCGCGGCAGTTGGGCTATCGGCGGCTCATGTCTGCGGTCCTGGCGCCCGGGGTATTGCACCGCGACGACGTCCAGCTCCGGTGCGAGGTGCTGGGACAACGGGATGTACGTCGTAGCGGCGCCCCCGGCGTGCGGAAAACAGACGAGGGTGACGTCGCCGCGGGGCACGGTCCGGGTGTACCGCCTCAACCATGTGCTGTCCAAGAAAACTCCCGGTGTGGGGCTTGCCGTCGCTGATTGTCGGAGGTTCACGTGTCCGTGCCGGGCGCGGCACGCACCCGGCACGGAGAAATTCCCGGGCCCTTGGTGACACCGGGCCGGGGGCGTCCGCCTTGTCAAGAGCTTCGCCGTCACGTGTGTGGACACCAGGACAAAGTGCGCGGTGCAGATGCACTACCGAGGTTATAGATGCGTTTGTGGCGTTGATCCACCGTCGGGTAACGCCGAGAACATCGAAGACGGGAACAGATGGTTACTGCTCCATTACTGCGTAGAGGGGAGCGGTGTGCGCGGCGCCGATACGGTCGCAGGGCTGACGGGCCGAGCACGGCCCCTGCTCCGTGGTCGAAAAGCGAAGGAGAGTTGCATGCCCGTGTCCGACGGTGCCTTTGCCGAGATTCTGCACGCAGTGAAGGGCGTTGCCGAACGCCTGGAGTCCAACGCGCCCGTGGCCGAGAGTCGCCGGTGGATTCCGGAGGAGAACATCGAACTTCTGGAGAAGGCAGGTGTTTTCAAGGTCGCCGTACCCCAGCGGTTCGGAGGTCTGGATCTGCCGGTCACCGAGCAGGCGCCGCTCATCGCCGAGATCGCCCGCAGCTGCGGCTCGACCGGCTGGGTCTCCATGGTCTGGATCTCCACCGCCTGGATCGCCTCCCTCTACCCCGACAAGGCGCAGGAGGAGGTCTTCGCGAACGGCTCGGTACGGATCTCCGGTGGCTTCACGCCCACCGGCACCCTCACGCCCACCGACGGCGGTTACGTTCTCAACGGCTCCTGGCGCTTCAACACCGGGGTGCGTGGTGCGGAGTGGAACGTGTGCGCCGCGATGACCCGGCTTCCGGACGGGAGCGAGGAGGAGCTGTTCGCCCTCGTGCCCACCGAGGAGGTCGAGGTCGGTGACGACTGGGACGTGTTCGGCGCCGCGGGCACCGGAAGCGCCACGTCCACGGTGACCGACGTGTTCGTCCCCGAACACCGGGTCGTGGACGCCGCGGTGTACGACGCCTCGACCCGGGGCCGCTGGAACGCGGACCTGAACGGCCGTAACTACAACCTCACCAGCTACATCATCGCCACCTGCGCCCCGGTCTACATCGGTCTGGCCCGGCACGCGCTGGAGCTGTTCCTCGGGCGCCTGCCGGGCAAGGGCGTCACCTACACGGGCTGGACCGAGCAGCGCGAGCACCCCCACACCCAGGTACAGGTGGCGGTGGCCGCCAACAAGATCGCTGCCTGTGAGGCGCTGGAGCGCTCCTGGCTGACGCTGATGCAGCAGCGCGAGGACGCGGGCGAGAAGCTCACGGTCGAGGAGAAGGCCACGATCCGCGGCCAGGTCGGCTACGTGGTGCGCACCACCAAGGAAGCCGTGGAGGTGCTCTACGACATCAGCTCCGCCTCGACGATCCTGCGCTCCGGAGCCTTCCAGCGCGCCTACCGCGACATCGCGGCGCTCTCCCTGCACGGGCTGCTGACCCCGGTCAGTTCCCTGGAGGCGCAGGGCCGCGTCTTGGTCGGCCTCGAACCGGGAACCGACTACATCTGATCCGTACACCACATACCGGCGTTACCGAAAGCCGGCGGCCCGTCCGGGCCGCCGGCTTTCGTCTGTGGACGGGGAATTACCAACCGATTACCGAATCCGGGACGCGTCAGGTTTCGGCCTGGCTACGATGCGAAAGACGGGCCGAGGAGTGGCACTGAAACCTCCTGGGCCGAATGCAGAAATACGGGGGTAAGTGAATGGTTACGGAATGTAGAGGGCGCCCTGCGCCGGTCCTCACGTGGAGCGCAGCCGGGCTCACGAGACCCCGCTGATACCGCTCGCACCGGCAGATTTGCCCCGGTGAACAGTCGCGGCCGCCCCGGCAGGGGGGCCTCCCGTCATCTGCGGGCGGCGCGCGCCGTGAAATACCGTCGACGACCTCCATGCGCCCCGTGCGGGGAATTTTGTGCGGCGGTCCGATGCATTGCGGATACAGGGACTCACGCTGTCTTGATGTCGCGCTCGAGTGCGACTGTGGGCCCCCGTGTAATCCGAGAATGCAATAGCGGAAGCAAACAACCAGAACAGCAGAGGAATCTGATGTCTGAATATGGCGAGAAGTCCGCGTATTCAACCGAAGGGACCGACGCGGCAGCGTCCGGTGCGCCCCGCGGCGGAGAGCTGGTCAAGGCCGACGCCGTCATCATCGGTGCCGGGTACGCGGGCGGCACCGTCGCCCGGGAGCTGGCCGCGCGCGGACTGAAGCCGGTGCTGCTCGAAGCCCGCAGCCGCGTCGGCGGCCGGATTTTCACCGGCACCTTCGCCGGTCAGGACGACGTCGAACTCGGTGGCGGCTGGCTGGGCCCGCAGCAGCAGTTGATCCATGCCGAGCTGCGGCGCTACCACATCGAGACGTACGAGGACACCGCGGCGGAGCACGTCGTCCTCCACGGCGGTGACGGCGGTCAGACGCTCTCGCCCGGTGAGGCGGAGAAGAAGCTGCTCCCGCTGTGGGACCGCTTCTTCGAGGGCTCGGACAAGTACTTCGAGCGGCCTCACGACCCGCTCTACCGCAAGGACCTGCTGGCCTCGGTCGATCCCCTGTCCCTCAAGGACCGGCTGGACCGGATAGGTCTGTCCCCCTCCGAACGAGCCCTGCTGGAGGGCGAGATCTCCGTCTACGCGGGCGGCGACAGCTCCCTCGGTGGGCTGACCTCCATGGCACAGTGGGTCCAGCTCGCCGGCGGCGACTACTCCGAGTACCTCAAGACCATGACCCTGCGGCCCAAGGGCGGCATGATCGCCACGCTGAAGGCGATGCTGTCGGAGGCCCAGGCGGACCTGCACCTGAGCACACCGGTTACCAAGGTCACCGAAGAGGGCGGACTGGTGACCGTCGAGACCGACAAGGGGCAGCGGTTCGTCGCTCCGGTCGTCGTGGTCGCGACGCCGGTGAATGTGTGGCGCAGCATCGACTTCCGCCCCGGTCTGCCCGCGGCGCACACCCGGGCCACCACCGAGGGGGTCGGTGTGCCCTACGTGGCCAAGACCTGGCTCTTGGTCAAGGGCGAGGTGCCGGCCGTGCAGGGGCAGGCGGGGCCCGACGCGGTCTTCCCGATGCTCATCCCGCAGCAGCAGACCCCCGAGGGTCGGCTGATGGTCGCCTTCGGCGGCACCGGCCTGGACCCCCGCAACGCGGCGCAGGTCCAAGAGGCCGTGCGCAGCTACATCCCGGGCGCCGAGGTGCTCCGCCACCGCGCCATGCTCTGGGCCGAACAGCCCTACAGCAGCGGAGGGTGGGGGCTGCGCCGCCCGAACCAGTTGCTCGACCTCTATCCGCAGATCGACGAGCCGCACGGCCGGATCGTCTTCGCCGGTGCGGACATCGCCGAGGGCTGGCACGGCGCCTTCATCGAGGGCGCTGTCGAGACCGGGCTGCGCGCCGCCCGTCAGGCGGCGGAGCTGGCCTGAAATGACGGTGGGTCGGGCCGGGGGCAACCGGCCCGACCCACCGCACAAGGCGTGCCCGGCCACCGGGCATGCGGCAGTGGCTCCGCCGGACGCCCCCGGCGGAGCCACTGCCGCATGGCGCAGGGCGTGGCCCTGCCTGTCTCAGCCCTGCTTCTTCAGGACCTCGATGAGGCTGGAGAAGCTGTTCTCCGCGAAGCCGCGCTCCATGCCCTTGTGGAAGATCTCCGCAACGGCGGCGGGCAGCGTGGTGTCGACGCCCGCGTCCTTGTGGGTGTGCAGGACGTGGTCCGCGCTGGCCGCGCCCATGGCGAGCCGGTCCACGGCGCCCGGGTATTCACCCGAGTCGACGTGCTGGGCGTACAGCTCCAGGAAGTGCGGCATCATCGTGGTCATCATCGAGGCGTACGGCAGCAGCTCCTTGGCCGAAACGCCGTTCGCCTTGCCCAGTGCCAGCGTCTGGTAGTAGCTGAGCATCGTGGTCCAGAAGATCGTCATCTGGGCCTGGTAGTACATCGCCGCCAGCCCCGGGTCCTCACCGCGGAAGTCGGTGTTGGTGAGCACCGCCAGCGTGCTCCGGTGGGCGTTGAAGACGTCCTCGGGGCCGCTGTAGTAGGCGGACGCATCCGACGTGCCGATCATGGGCGGCGGCACCTGCACGCCACCGGTGAGGTGCTGGGCGCCGTGCTCGGCGGCCCACTTGGCCGCCTCCCGGGCACGCTCGGGGGTGTCCGAGCTGAGGTTGGCGATCACCTTGCCGGACAGGGAGTCCGCCACCGGCTTCAGCACCGCGTACACGGCGTCGTAGTCGGTGAGGCTGAGGACCACCAGCTCGTTGGCGGCCAGCGCGTCGCGGAGGGTGGGCGCGAGGACGGCGCCCTTGGCGACCAGTGCCTCCGCCTTGCTCGCCGTGCGGTTCCACACGGTGACCTCGTGGCCGTTGTCGATAAAGGCTCCCACCATCGCCTGGCCCATCGGGCCCAGTCCGATGACGGTCACGGATTGCTTGCTCATTGCCTTCTCCCGTCGAGTTGTACAAGTGGGCCGCCCGGCGCCCGAGTTGGGGGCGCGGAGGAAGGCGGCCGTCTCACGCCTCTGGAACGAACGCTCTAGTCAGACCGTAGCAGAGAGTGGAGCGAACGTTCTATCCAGTATCATGGGGTCATGTCCTCCACGTCGCAGCGCGCCAGAAGCGGGGAGGCGGGAGCCGCCGCCGACACCCGCGAGCGCATCGTCCGCTCGGCCTCGCGGCTCTTCCAGCGCCAGGGGTACGAGGCCAGCGGTATCAAGCTGATCGCCAGGGAAGCCGATGCCACGCTCGGCTCCGTCTACCACTTCTTCCCCGGCGGCAAGGAGCAGCTCGCGGTCGCTGCCATCCGCCACGGTGAGGAGGAGTTCGCCGACATGCTCCGTGCCGGTCTGGAGGGCGACGCCGACGCCGCCCGCGCCGTCGAGGCGTTCTGCGGTGAACTCGCCACGGCCCTGCGGAAGTCGGACTGGGCGGACGGCTGCCCCGTCACCACCACCGCGCTGGAGACCCTCGGCCGGGTCCCCGCCATCCAGGAGGCGTGCCAGGGGGCGTTGCGCTGCTGGCAGGAGGTGATTGCCGACAAGCTCCGCCGGTCGGGGTTTGCCGCCGAGGAGGCCGGTGAACTGTCCGCCACGGTGCTCAGCACCCTGGAGGGCGCCGAGACCCTCAGCCAGATCCACCGCAGCGAACAGCCGCTGCGCGCCGCCGGTCGGCACCTCGCCGTGCTTCTCGGGGCCGTGCACGCCGAGTGACGCGGAGGGCAGGGGCGCGGACGCGCACCCGGTTCGCCGCATGGCCGGGGGCCGTGGCCGGGCCGTGACCGCCGCGTGGAAGGGCGAATGGACCTTCGGTGGGCGGGGCTTGATGTGCTTTCCCCATGGAGGTTCTCATGGAGGACAGGCCCGTACATCCCCGCAGCGCAGCCCCCGCCTCATCCACGCCCGTGACCACGGAGACCGGCGAACAGGACGCCACGCTCGCCGCCTTCGTCGGGCAGCGGTTCGCCACCGCCCTGTATGAAGGGCTGCGGCGGGCCCGTGTCCCGCAGCGCACCGCCCTCCGGTCCGTGGCCACCCGCCCTCCGGACGCCTGCCCGGTCTCCGGGGGCGCCCTGCTCGCTGCGCACGCACAGGGCATTCTCGCCGGTTTCCGGGACGCGCTGGCGATCGTCCCCGGGCTGGCCGGGCAGGACCGCACCTGGCTGCGTACCGGCCTGCTGGCCTGGGCGCGTCAGGTGCTCGACGCGGCCGCCTGCCCCGAGCGGCCCGTCCGGCGGGCCGGGCAACGGACGGGCCGCACCTGGCCGCCGGCGCTCCGGGGCCGGCTGCACGCCCTCGCCGTCTCGCTGCTGATCGAAGCCGCCGTGGTCGCCCTGCCGGGCGACGTCCCGGCCACCTCCGAGGCCATCCGCACCCTGGCGCGGACGGTGCGTAGCGTCGCCCTGGACGCCCCTGTCTGAGACGCGTGGGGCGTCCGGGACGGCCGCGTCCCCGGCCGGTGCGCCGACCGGGGACGCGGGTGGGCGAGGTCAGTCGCCGGAGGGGAGGAGTTCGGCCACGGCCTCCTTGCGCAGCAGGGCGCACACCTCGCGCAGCCCCGCCCGCAACTGCTCCAGCTCGGCGTCGCTGACCTGGAGCGACGGTTCGAACCGCAGTGTGTTCACCGCGCTGGCCGTCGGGAAGGTCCGCACCCGGTGCCGTCGCAGCAGGTGCCCGGCGAGGAAGTAGCCGAAGAGGCCGCTGCCCGCGAGCTCCCGCAGCTCGGCCGAGGATGCGCCGGACCGGTCGTGGAACTCCAGCCCGAGCATGAGGCCCCGGCCGCGTACCTCCTTGACCACGTCCGGGAAGTCCGCGTGCACCGAGTCCAGGACGGCGCGCAGCGCCTCGCCCCGCTCCTCGGCGCGGCGGTATGCCCGGCCGCCGTCCCGCTCCAGGAGGTCCAGCACCGTGAGCGCGATATGGCAGGAGAAGCTGTCCTTCGCAAACGTCGAGCTGTGCACGATCTCGAATTCCTTGCGGTAGCGCGCCTCGCGTACGAGCATGACCGAGGTCTTGGCGATACCGCCGCCGAGGGTTTTTGCGAGGGTGTAGTAGTCGCCGCGCAGGCCGACGCGGGAGCTGGCGAGCAGCGCTCCGGTGCGGCCCATGCCGCTCTGGATCTCATCGACGATGACGGGGCAGTCGATGTCCGCGCAGAACCGCTGGATCTCACCGGCGAACGCGGCGGTGAGGGGATGGACACCGCCCTCGCCCTGGACGGGCTCGACCAGGAAGGCGCAGAAAACCGGAAGCTCCCTCTCCGTCACGGTGATCCGGCCGTCGACGACGTCCGCGGCCAGCAGGGTTCTGCGTTCCGCGGCGTGGATCTTCCGGAGGTGGTCCGCGTCGCCGTTCGGGACGAAACGGGCCTGGGCGGCCAGTGATTTGAACGGCAGCCGGTAGCCCTCGTTGTGCGTCAGCTGCACGCTGCCGACGAGCTTGCCGTGGAACCCGCCCTCCAGCGCCAGGAACAGCGGTGGGCTCGCCGCGCTCTTCTCGTTGCGCCGCCGGATCTCCCTCTCCACGGAGGCGAATCCCTCCGTGGCCGGGACGCCGAGCCGTGCGCAGACCTCGGCCGGAACGGTGGCGCCGTCGGCCACGGCCGAACGCGCCGCCGTCAGTCTGCCGTCGGCCTCCTCCAGCAGGGCGGAGATCCGCATGCCGCGGTCGAGTTCCGCGTGTTTGACCGCCGCCTCCACCGCCTCGGCGCCGCTGTTGCCGAAGATCGCGAAATAGGGCTCGTCGGTGCCGAGTTCCCGGTGGATGACGCGGTTGAGGGCGGCGGCGAGGTGATTGGCGTACGGATGGCGGGAGAACTGGGCGTGCACCGGGGTCTGCGCGGTGAGCAGTTCTCGTGCGCGCGTGACGATTTCCGGATGGTTGTGGCCGAGCAGGACGGAGCCGTATCCGCCGGCGAAGTCGGAGACCGGGATTTCCTCGCCGTCTGCGCCGCGCCGGTAGAGCGTGTTCCGCTCGGCCCGTACGTATTCGACGGCCAGCCCGGCGGTGTCGAGGACCTGGCGCAGATAGGGCTCGGCCAGTTCGGGGCATTCGGATGTGACGGTGATGTCATTCATGGCCTTCAGGGTCGGGGTGCCGCGTCAGCAGCCGGTCACTGAAGGGTCACCGGCCACGGGACGCCGTACATGGTTTCGCGATTACCCGGATGTGGGAGAACGGCCCGGTGGCGCGGGTAGGTTGAATTCCGCCGGCCGCCGCCGTGGGGCGCAGCCGGTCCATCCGTGCCCTGTGACCATCGGAGAGCGGCATGAAATCCACGCCCACCGAAATCGATCACGCTGCCGCGCGTTCCGTTCCGCGGGCGGTGGGGCCCGGCCGGATGCGCGAGGTGATGTCCCGTTTCGCCACGGGGGTCACGGTGCTCACCGTGGGCGGCGACCACCCCCACGCCATGACGGCGAACGCCTTCAGCTCCGTCTCCCTCGACCCGCCCGCCGTGCTGGCCTGCGTCGGACACGGCGCGGTGATGCACCAGGCGCTGACCGACGCCGGTCGCTTCGCGGTGAACATCCTCGGCGCCGGGCAGGAGGAGCTGGCCCGCCACTTCGCCGACAGGCGCCGCACGCTGGGCGCCGCACAGTTCGAGGGCGTCGCCCGGCGCCCCGGTCGGCACACCGGCGCGCCGCTGCTCGACGGCGCAGTGGCCTGGCTGGAGTGTGAATTGGCCGCCTCGCACGAGTTCGGCGACCACACGGTCTTCATCGGCAGCGTGCTCGCGGCGGCGCAGGAGGCGGACGAGGACGAGTTGCTGTTCGTCGGCGGCCGCTTCGGCCGGCCGGCCACTCCCTGACGGGCCCGTACCGGGGCCGTTGGCGGCGCGGACGTACGGGGCCCGGCCCGTGGCCGGGCCGCCGCCGCGGTGTGACAAGAAGGGTCGGTGCGCGCGGAAGCGCCGCCGTGGGGACGGCGCCCCCATGGGGCATCCGGAACACCGGAACACGGAACGCCGACGCGCCCCACGGCAAGGAACGCCGCCGCAGGGACCATCCCAAGGAACGCCGCGCGCAGGCAGGAACGACGGTCGCGCTCGCCCCCCCCGGTAAGGAAGAAGCAGGCCGCGGCCGACGCCTGAGCCCCTCCGGCGATGGTTGCCGAAGGGGCCCGTTCCGCTCTCGTCGAGGAACTCGCTAGTCGGCGACGAGACCGGTTGTGGCGACGGGGCGGTCGATGGCCATCAGCCAGCGGCCGTCGGCGGTGCGGCGCAGCACGTCGGTGCACTGCCCTTCCAGGTGCAGCGGCGCACCGTCGGGCCCCTTGGTTTCGATGCGGTAGTCCACGCCGATCAGCGCCGCGTCTCCGGCGACATACGCGTGGGTGACGGTCGCCTCCAGCGTGGGCTCGGTCGCCAGGAACTCCTTGAAGAAGGCCAGGCGGGCGGCGCCCGTCAGGGGCTCCCCCGAGAAGTTCGAGATCGAGTCGTCGCGGTAGAGGCGGTTGAACAGCTCACCGTCCCCCGAGTTGAAGACCTGGATGAAGATCTCGTTCTGGGTCTCGGTGTCGGCGGTCAGGTCAGGGCGTTCCGGGTCGAAGTCGACGGTGGAGAACATGGGCGTGGCGGTCCCTTCCGGGTGGGTGGTTACCTGCTGGAGCGGGTGTGCTCGGTGCGGCGTCCGGCCTCGGCCGCGCGGAGCGCCGGGCCGCCGCCCTGCGGTCAGCGCTGGCCGTACGGGTCGTCGATGGCGTACCGCCACACCCCGTCCTCGCCCAGGGTCAGCACATCGACGCCGACGCCCTGGAGGCGCTCGGGCGCGCCGTCCGCGTCGACGCCGTCGATCACCCAGTCGACGATCATCAAGGCGGTGTCCCCGGTGACGAATACCTGCCGGGGCGTCGCGGTCATCTTCGGGCGGCTCGCCAGGAATTCCCGCTGGTATGCCCGGCGTGCGTCGCCGGTGAGCGGCTTTCCGGGCTCCCACACGGCGACGGCGTCCGTCGTGTAAAACTTGTCGACCGCCGCGAAGTCGCCTGCGTTGAACGCCTCGACATACTGCGAGGTGTGCCTTTCCAGATCCGCGGTGAGCTGTGCCATGGCGTGAATACCTGCCTTCGTCAGGAGAGGTGCGCCTTCGCCACCGACACTATTGCGGCCGGGGGAACGCACCACTCACCCGCCGGTCACGGGCCGCTCTCGGCGCCCGCACCATAGTGCTGAGCGCCGTGCTCCGTCCGCCCGGGAGCGGGTCGCACCGCAGTCGGCACATTCTTGTACCCGGGAATCCGGTCCTCGGCTCCGCCCTGATACCAGGCGCTTCCCACGCTGCGGTAACAATGCGGCCTTCTGCTCTTCCGGCGGGCGAATTACCAGGCCGAGGACTGGCGTTGAGATGCGGGAGAGAGACATCTGCCTACGATTGCCTCGAAGGTTTCGCCCCATTACTCAGAAGTCTTGCAGCTAATCCGCTGGAAAGGGCAGCCGAGGCGATGACGAATCAGTTCCACTTCGAGACAGCCGGTGCGCGCGGCGGTCAGGACGAGCCCATGGCGGTCGTCGGCCTGGCCTGCCGCCTGCCGGGTGCCGAGAACCCCGACGCCTTCTGGCGGCTGCTGGACACCGGCTCCGACGCCATCACCCCCGTACCGCAGGGCCGGTGGCCGGGGGCGGACGGCGGCACGCCCGCCGCGGTCGGTGCGCGCCACGGTGGCTTCCTCGACCACGTCGACACCTTCGACGCCGCCTTCTTCGGCATCGCCCCGCGTGAGGCCCGCACGGTGGACCCGCAGCAGCGCCTCGTTCTCGAACTGGCCTGGGAGGCGCTGGAGGACGCCGGTATCGTCCCGGCCGCGCTGCGCGACACCCGCACCGCGGTGTTCGTCGGGACCCTGCGCGACGATTACGCCGCGCTGCTCCATCTGCACGGCGAGGCGGCCGTCACCCAGCACACCATGGCGGGCGTCAACCGCGGGGTCATCGCGAACCGGGTCTCGTACCACCTCGGCCTTCGGGGCCCGAGCCTGACCGTCGACTCCGCGCAGTCCTCGTCGCTCGTAGCCGTGCATCTGGCCTGTGAGTCGCTGCGTGCGGGGGAGTCGGACGCAGCGCTTGTCGCCGGGGTCAACCTCAACCTCCTCGCCGAGGGCGCCGTCGTCGCGGAACGCTTCGGCGGCCTGTCCCCGGACGGCATGACGTACACCTTCGACGCACGGGCCAACGGCTTCGTCCGCGGTGAGGGGGGCGGCGCCGTCGTCCTCAAACCGCTGTCCCGGGCGCAGGCGGACGGCGACGCCGTGTACGGCGTGATCCACGGCAGCGCGGTCAACAACGACGGCGCGACCGCGGGGCTGACCGTGCCGGGGCAGGAGTCGCAGGAACGGGTGGTGCGCGAGGCCTACGACCGAGCGGGCGTCGCCACCGGCGCCGTGCAGTACGTCGAACTGCACGGCACGGGCACGCCGGTCGGCGATCCGATCGAGGCCGCCGCGCTGGGTGCGGTCCTCGGCGCGGGCCGCGCGCCCGGCGACGCGCTGCGCGTCGGCTCCGCGAAGACCAACGTCGGCCACCTCGAAGGCGCCGCGGGCATCGTCGGCCTGATCAAGACGCTCCTGGCGCTGCGCCACCGCCGCCTGCCCGCCAGCCTCAACTACCGCACCCCGCACCCGGCCATCGCCCCGGCCGCCATCGGCCTGGCGGTGCAGCGCGAGGCCGGCGACTGGCCCGCCCCCGACCGCCCGCTCCTCGCCGGCGTCTCGTCCTTCGGAATGGGCGGAACCAACGCCCACGTGGTGCTCGGTGAGGCCCCCGCACCGCTTCGGCCCGCCGCCCCCGCTGCGCGCGATGCGGCAGGACTGCTGCCCTGGGTGGTCTCCGGCCGCAGCGCGGCAGCGCTCCGCGCGCAGGCCGAGCGGCTGCGCACCGCCGCCGCGGCCGACACCGCGCCCGGTCCGGTCGACGTCGGCTGGTCCCTCGCCGCCACCCGTACCGCCTTCGAACACCGCGCCGTGGTCCTCGCCGACGACCGCGCGGGAATGCTGGCGGGCCTCGCCGCCGTGGCCGACGGTGTCCCCGCGGCGAAGGCCGTCGTCGGTACCGTCCGGCCCGGCACGACGGCGTTCCTGTTCACCGGGCAGGGTGCCCAGCGCCTCGGCATGGGCCGCGAGCTGCGGGCCGCGTTCCCCGTCTACGCCGCCGCCTTCGACGAGGTGTGCGCGGTGCTCGACCCACTGCTCGACCGGCCGCTCGCCGACGTCGTGGACCGGGGCGAGGGTCTGGACGACACCGCCTTCACCCAGCCCGCGCTCTTCGCCGTCGAGGTGGCGCTCCACCGCCTCGTCGCCTCCTGGGGCCTCACCGCCGACCGCGTCGCCGGGCACTCCGTCGGCGAGATCGCCGCGGCCCATGTCGCCGGGGTGCTCTCCCTCGGCGACGCCGCGCGGCTCGTCGCCGCCCGCGGCCGGCTGATGCAGGACCTGCCGCCCGGCGGCGCCATGGTCGCAGTCGGGGCGGCGGAGGCGGAGGTCGTGCCCCTGCTCGCGGGCCACGCGGACCGGGTGGCGCTCGCTGCCGTCAACGGCCCCCGCTCGGTGGTGCTCTCCGGCGCGCGGGATGCGGTCGAGGAGATCGCCGGGCAGCTCGCCGCCCGGGACCGCAAGACCCGGCGCCTGACGGTCAGTCATGCCTTCCACTCCCCGCTCATGGAGCCGATGCTGGACGACTTCCGCCACGTCGTCGACCGGCTGACGTTCCACGAGCCGCGGATCGGGGCGGTGTCCACGGTGACCGGCACCGCCGTGCAGCCGGGCCAGTGGTCGTCGCCCGCGTACTGGGTCGACCAGGTGCGCAGCCCGGTGCGGTTCCTCGACGCCGTCCGCACGCTGGAGGCCGAGGGCGCGGCCACCCTGCTCGAACTGGGCCCCGACGGTGTCTGCACCGCCATGGCCGCCGACGGTGTCCGCGACGCCGACGCCACCGCGCCGCTGGCCCTGCTGCGCCGGGACCGCCCTGAGGCCCGCACCCTGCTCGCCGGCGTCGCCGCGGCCTTTGTCCGCGGCACCTGCGTGGACTGGGCTGCCGTACACGCCGACGCCGGAGGCCGCCGGGTCGCACTGCCCACCTACGCGTTCCAGCGCGAGCGGTACTGGCTCGACGGCCCGGCCCGCCCGGTGGCGGACGCCCCCGCCCCGCCGCCCGCGCCCGAGGCGGCCGCACCGCAGTCGCCGCCGGACCTGCCCGCCGTGCGCGATGTCACCGCCCTCGTCCTCGACCGCGTCACCGCGGTCCTCGAACTTCCGGAGGGCCGCCGCGTCGGGGTGCACACCTCCTTCAAGGACCTCGGTTTCGACTCGCTGATGTCGGTGGAGCTGCGCAACGCCCTCGCCACCGCCACCGGCCTCCGCCTCCCCAGCGGACTCCTCTTCGACCGGCCGACGCCTGGCGCGCTCATCGCGCATCTGGAGAGCCTGCTGACCGGCGGGCAGGGGGAGGGCGAGCTGCGGGAGACGGCGGCCGCCGCCGACGAGCCGATCGCGATCGTCGGGATGGCCTGCCGCTACCCGGGCGGCGTCGCCTCCCCGGACGATCTGTGGCGGCTGGTCGCCGACGGCACCGACGCGATCTCCGCGTTCCCCGCCGACCGCGGCTGGGACACCTCTCTGCACGACGACCCCGCACGCACTACCGTCCGCGAGGGCGGGTTCCTGCACGACGCCGCCCTGTTCGACAACGCGTTCTTCGGCATCTCGCCCCGCGAGGCGCTGGCCATGGACCCCCAGCAGCGCCTCCTGCTGGAGACCGCGTGGGAGGCGGTCGAACGCGCGGGCCTGGACGCCGCCGCCCTCAAGGGCTCCCGCACCGGTGTGTTCGTTGGCGCCACCCCGCTCGACTACGGGCCGCGGATGCACGAGGCGCCCGACTCCGTCGACGGCCATCTGCTGACCGGCACCACGCCGAGCGTCCTGTCCGGCCGCATCGCCTACCAGCTGGGTCTGCTCGGCCCGGCCGTCACCATCGACACGGCCTGCTCCTCCTCGCTGGTCGCGTTGCACATGGCGGTCCGCTCGCTGCGCTCGGGGGAGAGCGAACTGGCCCTCGTCGGCGGCGCCACCGTGATGGCGTCGCCCGGCATGTTCGTGGAGTTCTCCCGGCAAAATGGCCTCGCGTCCGACGGGCGGTGCAAGTCCTTCGCGGCGGCGGCGGATGGCACCGCCTGGGCGGAGGGTGTGGGTCTGCTGGTGGTGGAGCGGTTGTCGGACGCCCGCCGCAACGGCCACCGCGTCCTCGCCGTGGTACGCGGCAGCGCCGTCAATCAGGATGGTGCGAGTAATGGTTTGACGGCGCCGAACGGTCCGTCGCAGGAGCGGGTGATCCGTGCGGCGTTGGCGGATGCCGGTCTGTCGCCCGCTGAGGTGGATGCGGTGGAGGCGCACGGGACCGGCACGCGTCTCGGTGACCCGATCGAGGCGCAGGCGCTGTTGGCGACGTACGGTCAGGGCCGCGATGTCCAACACCCGCTGCTGCTCGGCTCGTTGAAGTCCAACGTCGGTCACGCGCAGGCTGCGGCAGGCGTCGGCGGCGTGATCAAGATGGTGGAGGCGATACGGCACGGCGCGTTGCCGAAGACCTTGCACGTGGAGGAGGCGTCGCCGCACGTGGACTGGTCCTCGGGCGCCGTGCAGCTGCTGGTGGAGGGGGCGGATTGGCCCTCCGTCGGACGCCCGCGCCGCGCCGGTGTCTCCTCCTTCGGGATCAGTGGGACCAACGCGCACGTGATTGTGGAGGAAGCCCCTGCCCAGGCGTCCGGGGAGGAGCCGGATGCGGTGCCGGTGCTCACCGCTCCGGCTCCCTTCCTGCTCTCCGCCCATGACGAGGGCGCTCTGCGGGCCCAGGCGGAGCGGTTGCGCGCGCATGTGAGGGACCATCCCGAGCAGGACCTCGCGGACACCGGCTGGTCCCTCGCCACCACCCGCACCGCCCTGCGCAGGCGCGCCGCGATCACCGCCGCCGACACCGGCACCCTCCTTGACGGGCTCGACGCCCTCGCCCGCGGTGCGGCGGCCCCGAACCTGGTGACCGGCACCGCCGCCGAAGGCCGTACCGCGTTCCTCTTCACCGGCCAGGGCGCCCAGCGCGCGGGCATGGGGCGGGAGCTGTACGAGACGTCCGCCGTCTTCGCGGCGGCGCTCGACGAGGTGTGCGCCGCCCTCGATCCGCACCTCGAACGGCCGCTGCGACAGGTGCTGTTCGCCGTCGAGGACAGCGCCGACGGCCGACTGCTGCATCGCACCGCCTTCACCCAGCCGGCCCTCTTCGCCGTCGAGACCGCACTGTTCCGGATGCTCGCCCACCACGGCACGGAGCCCGACCTGCTGGCAGGCCACTCCATCGGCGAACTCGCCGCCGCCCACGCCGCCGGTGTCCTCTCCCTGCCCGACGCGGCCCGCCTCGTCGCCGCCCGCGGCCGCCTCATGGAGTCCGCCCGCGACGGCGGCGCCATGTTCGCCGTGGAAGCCGAGGAGAGCGAACTCGCCCAGGATCTGGCGGAGTTCGACGGGAGGCTGGCGCTCGCCGCCGTCAACGGTCCCACCTCCCTGGTGGTCTCCGGTGACGAGGCGGCGGCCACGGAGCTGGGCGCCCGGTGGCGCGCCCGCGGCCGCCGTGTCCGCCGCCTGCCGGTCAGTCATGCGTTCCACTCGCCGCACATGGACGAGGTGCTGGAGGAGTTCCGCGCGGTCGCCGCCAGGCTGACCTTCCACACCCCGCGCATCCCCCTCGTCTCGACGGTCACCGGCGACCTCGCCGACACCGCCGACCTGACCTCGCCCGAGTACTGGGTCCGGCAGATCCGCCGCCCCGTGCGCTTCTTGGACGCTGCCCGGTCCCTGGCCCGGCACGGCGCCACCGTCTTCGTCGAGACCGGCCCGGACGCCGTACTCGCCCCGCTGACCCGCACCGCCCTGGGCACGGACGTCACCGTCGTCCCGCTGCTGCGCGCCGACCACCCCGAGACCGAGACGGTGAACGCCGCTCTCGCGGCGGCCTGGGCAGGCGGCGCGCCGCTGGACGCCGCGGTCCGCCACCCCGGTGGCCGCCACATCGACCTGCCGACGTACGCCTTCCAGCGGGAGCGCTACTGGCTCGCCCCGCACAGCCCCGCGGACGCGCGCGGCCTCGGCCTCGACCCGGCGAACCATCCGCTGCTGCACGCCGCCGTGGAACTGGCCGGCCGCGACGGCCTCGTCCTCACCGGCCGCCTCGACCTGGACAGTCACCCCTGGTTGGCCGATCACGCCATCGCCGGTACGCCGCTCGTGCCTGCGACGGCGTTCGTCGAACTCGCGCTGATCGCGGGCGGCCACTTCGGACTCGACCGGGTCGACGAACTGACCCTGGAGGCCCCGCTGCCCCTGCCCGACCAAGGCGCGGTGCGCGTCCAGGTCGCCGTGGGCGCCCCCGACGCCTCGGGCGCCCGCCCCGTGGAGATCCACGCCCGCCCCGACACCGGTCCGGGCCCGGCCCCGGCCTGGTCCCGGCACGCCTCGGGCACCCTCACCGCCGCGCCCGCGGACCCCGAGACTCCGGACGACCTGCGGCAGTGGCCGCCCACGGGTGCCGAAGCCATCGCCCGGGAGGACGCCTACGACCGCCTCGCGGACCTCGGCTACGCCTACGGACCGGCGTTTCAGGGGCTCACCGGGATGTGGCGGGCGGACGGCGTGCTCCACGCCGAGGTGACCCTCCCCGCCGACCGCCACGAGGAGGCCACCCGCTACGGCCTCCACCCCGCGCTCTTCGACGCCCTCCTGCACCCGTTGGTGCTGCACGCCGCCAACGCGGCAGGCCCGGACGCCACCGGCACCATCCGGCTGCCGTTCGCCTGGACCGGCACCGCCCTGTACGCGACCGGGGCTCGCACCCTGCGGGTACGCGTCGCCCCGACCGGACCCGACCACTTCTCCCTGCACGCCACGGACGCCATGGGCCGACCCGTCATGACCGTCGCCGATCTGAGCCTGCGGCCGGTCGCCGCGGACCGCCTCGCCCCGGCGGCCAACCACCACGACGCCCTGTTCGACCTGGAGTGGGTGCCCCTCACCGCGCCCGAGTCACGCCCCGTCCGCCTCGCGATGACGACCGGCACGGCGGGTGACGGCGGACCGCGGCTGCCCGAACCCGACGGTGCCGACGCCGTATACGTCCGCGCGGAATCGCTCACCGCCCCCGCGCCGGACGCGCCGACCGCGGCCCGCCGTACCGCCGCCGCCTTCCTCGGCCTCCTGAAGGACTTCCTCGCCGACGAACGCCGCGCCGCCACCCGGCTGGTGCTCCTCACCCGGACGGCCACCGGCCCGGACGGCGACGCGGCCGCCGCGCTCGCCACGGCCCCGCTGCACGGACTGGCCCGTGCGGCGCAGTCCGAACACCCCGGCCGCATCGTCCTCGTGGACACCGCCGACCCCCTCGACCCCGCCACCTCCACCGGCGCCCGGCAGCTGTCCGCCGCGCTGGCCACCGGCGAACCCCACCTCGCACTGAACGCCGGTGAGATCCGCGCACCCCGGCTGCGCCGGGCGCCGCGCACGGACCATCCGAGCCCGTTCACCGGAGACCGGGCGCACCCGGTCCTGATCACGGGTGGTACGGGTGGGTTGGGTGCGTTGGTGGCGCGTCATTTGGTGGTGGTGCATGGGGTGCGGCGGTTGGTGTTGGTGAGTCGTCGA
>NZ_JODY01000029.1 GCF_000718015.1 Streptomyces catenulae
GCCCCGCCCCTCCCCCGCACCACCTCGCCCGTCGGCCCCAGGGCCGTACGCTGGCCGGGTGACGAACTCGTACGCGGAGAACGCGCAGGACGGCCGGGACGGAGCCGACGCCACGGGGGCGGCGGATGCCGCCGATTCCAGGGGGGCGGCGGATGCGACGGATGTGCCGGGGGCGTCCGATGCGGACGGTGCGGCCGAGGCGGCGGCTACCGCGCGGCTCGCGGTGGCGGTGCGCGCCGCGGAGCAGGCGTTGATCGAGTTCGAGATTGCGGTGGAGACGTTCCGGGTGGAGGTGGAGAACTTCTCCCGCCTGCACCATCAGCGGCTCGGCCCGATGTATGCCCGGCTCGACGAGTTGGACGCGCAGATCGCGGAGGCGGTCGCCGCGCGGTCCGGTGACCCCGAGGACGTACGGAAGGCCCAGGAGGCGCGGGCGGCGGTGTTGCCGATGCCCGAGGTGGAGGAGTTGTTCCACGGCTGGATGGGGTCGGACGGGCTGTTCCCGGAGGCGCAGGCGATGCTCACCGAGCAGCCGGTGCAGCCGCCGCAGAAGGTGCGGCCGAGTGAGGAGGCGCGCCGGGCGTACCGCGATCTGGTGCGCAAGGCGCATCCGGATCTGGCGCGGGACGAGGCGGAGCGGCTGCGCCGGGACGAGTTCATCGCGCGGGTCAACGCCGCGTACGCCGCGGGGGACGAGGCGACGCTGGGCGCGCTGACGCGGGAGTGGGAGGCCGGTCCGGCCCCCGCCGAGGAGCGGCTGAGCGCGAGCGAGGAGCTGTACGCGCGGCTGGAGTGGCTGGCGGAGCGCAAGGAGATGCTGGCGGCGGTCGCGTCCGAGCTGGAGGAGAGCGCGATCGGCGCGATGATCAAGATGGCGCCGCAGGATCCGGACCGGTTGCTGGACGAGATCGCCGAGAAGCTGCTCGCCGATGTCGCCGAGCGGGAGGCGCACCTCTCCCAGCTGGTCGGGTAGCGTCGGGGGCATGCACACAGGTTCTCTGCCCACGGTTGGTGTCGACGCGCTCACGTCCGAGGATTTCCTGCTGGACGTCCGTGAGGACGACGAGTGGGCGGCGGGGCACGCCGAGGGCGCCCTGCACCTTCCGATGAGCGATTTCGTGGCCCGTTACGGCGAGTTGACCGAGGCGGCGCCGGCCGACGGCAAGGTCTATGTGATCTGCCGCTCCGGTGGACGTTCCGCGCAGGTCGCGCAGTATCTGATCCAGCAGGGCATCGACGCGGTGAACGTCGTCGGCGGGATGCAGGCGTGGGAGTCCGCCGGTCGTCCGGTCTCGGACGGCAAGGGCGGCACCGGCTCCGTCATCTGAGGTTCATGGGCGGGCCGGGCACTGTGCTCGGCCCGCTTTTCGGTTTTCCGGCCGTTCTTGTCCGGCCGTTTTCGGCCACGGCGGTTGCCCTCGGTCAGCTGCCCTCCCGTAGCGGGTGGGTGGCGAGGAGGTCGCCGAGGGTTTCCTCGTGGGCGGCGGCGGGGCCGAGGGCGAGTTCCAGCTGTTTGGCCCAGGCGTGGTAGCGGTGCAGTGCGTAGTCGGTGTCCGCGCCGAAGCCGCCGTGCAGATGCTGGGCGGTCTGCACGGTGCGGCGGATGCCGTCCGACGCCCAGATCTTGGCGACCGCCACGTCTCCTTCCGGCGGCAGTGCGCCCGCCGTGTCCGTTCCGATGCGCCAGGCGGCCTGCCAGAGGGTGGCGGCCATCGCGCGGAGGTCGATGAACCGGTCGGCGGTCTGTACCGCGACCGCCTGGAACGTGGCGAGGGGGAAGCCGAACTGTTCGCGTTTCCCGGTGTAGTCGGCGGTCATCGCGAGCACCGCCTCGCCCAGGCCCAGTGCGAGGGCGCAGGTTCCGCAGGTCAGCAGCTGTTGCAGCGCCTCGGCGGCGCCGGGGGCGGTCAGTACGTCCGAGGCGGTGAGCCGTACCGAGGTGAGCCGTAGTTCGGCGTGGCGTTCGCCGGTGGTCGGGATCTGCTCGTGGCGGGTGAGTCCGGGGGCGGTGAGCGGGGCGAGGGCGAGGACCGTTCGGCCGTCGGGGGTGTGGGCGGGCAGCAGGACCCGGTCGGCGCCGTAGGCCCAGGGGACGGCGGTCTGGACGCCGTCGAGGAGCCAGTCGTCGCCGTCCTGGTGTGCGGTGATGGCGAGGTGTGCCGCGTCGTGGCCGGTGCGTCCGGCGGAGGCTGTGGTGATCACGAGTTCGCCGCGGCCGATGCGGGGCAGCAGGTCGGCGCGGACCGCTTCCGGCGCATGGTGTTGCAGCAGGTGGGAGGCGGCGGCGCACTCCAGGAGCGGGACCCGGGCGAGGACCCGGCCGGCTTCGCGGAGCACCAGGCAGAGGGCGATCGGGTCGAGTCCGGCGCCGCCGTGTTCGGGTGCGGTGAGCAGGCTCAGCAGGTCGGCGTGGGCGAGGGTGCGCCACAGGTCCCGGTCGAAGTCGTCGGCTACGGCGCCCGCGGTGAGCGCCGGGCTGGGGACCGCGTCGGGCGCCACGTGCGCGAAGACGGCTTTTGCCGCCTCGGTGGCGGCCTGCTGCTCCTCGGTGAAGGTGAAGTCCACTGGTTGTCCTTCCGCGGGCGGCGACCTGACGGAGCGTCAAGGTAGAACAGGTTGCAGGAATTGGGAATGCGTACGGCCGCGGGGTGCGGTTCCCGGCCCGGTGGGGGCGGGGTGCGTACGGGCGGATGCCCGACAGGTGTGCGGCGGGTCCGGTCCCGGGCGTCGGCCCCGGGCCGCGTCCGGGGCGTCGTCGGCCGGGGGAAGCTGTGCCCGGTCGGGGTCTCTGGGTACGGTTCCGGGGCGTAGTGGGCCGATCGGGAATCTGGGAACGGGGCGGGAATGCAGTCAATCGGGGACGAATCGCGGCCGGTGGCCGCGCTCTCGCTGCCCTCGCGGATCGTCATATGCATGGCGGTCAGCGCCGTGGCCGTGGCCGTGGCGGTTCATCTGGCCATGATGTTTCTGCACATCGCGCCGGAGAACACGCTCACCAAGGCGCAGGGTTCGGCGATCAGTGAGTACGTCTACCCCGAGTACGAGCAGAACTGGAAGCTGTTCGCGCCCAATCCGATGCAGCAGAACGTCGCCGTCCAGGTGCGCGCGGAGCTGCGGACCGGCGACGGTGGGCTGCGGACCACCGGCTGGACCGATCTCACCGCGCGCGACAGCCGGGCGATCCACCACAATCCGGTCCCCAGCCACACGGAGCAGAACCAACTGCGGCGTGCCTGGGAGTACTTCGGCAGCACGCACAATGCGCAGAACGTCCCGATCGGGGTGCGCGGTGAGCTGTCCGAGCAGTACATCCGGCGGATCACGGTGCGGCGGATGGAGCCGGAGTGGTCGCGGCTGGGGCGCCTCGAACGGCTTCAGGTCCGCTCGGTGACGACGCCGGTCGCCCCGCCGCACTGGAGCAGCGAGAAGATCAGCGACAAGCCCGCGTTCCGTGTGCTGCCCTGGTGGCCAGTCACCACGGCCGACCTGCCCGAGGGGACGGAGAGCAAGTGACCGCAGCACCTGACGCACCACGGGATCAGCAGGACCGGCGGGAGCAGGAGCACCGGGAGGACCGGGACCGGCGGGTCCCGGCGGCGCGGGAGGAGGCCGCACCGGCTTCCGGGGCCGCACCGGCTTCCGGGGTCGCGCCCGCCGCCCCGGCCTCGTCCCCGCCCGCCGAAACCCGTATCGAACGCCTCGTGGGGCACGGATTCCGGCTGGTCACCGGGCGGGCGATGGCGCCGTACCAGACGGCGGTGGTCCGGATCGGGTTCGCGGCGACATGGCTGCTGTTCCTGCTCCGGGAGTGGCCGCACCGCGCGGAGCTGTACGGGCCGGACAGTCCGTTCAGCCTGGACATGGCGCGGCAGTTGCTCGACGGCAACCACGCCTTCTCGGTGCTGCCGTGGTCGGACGGGCGCGGCTGGTTCGAGGTGGTCTATCTCCTCGCGGTCGTCTCCGCCGCGCTGCTGATGCTGGGCTGGCGTACCCGCACCATGTCGGTGCTGTTCATGCTCGGTGTGCTGTCGCTGCAGAACCGCAGCATTCTCATCGGCGACGGCGGCGACAACATCATCCATCTGATGTCGATGTACCTGGTGCTGACCCGGTGCGGGCAGGTGTGGTCGCTGGACGCCCGGCGTGCCCGGCGCGCGGCCGAGCGGGGCGAGGGCGCCGGGCGTGATCTGCCGGGTGTCGTGCTGTGGGCCGTTCTGGGGCTGGCGCTCGCTGTGGCGCAGCTGTTCGGCTGCTCCGGTCTGAGCTGGTTCGGGCACGGCCCGTTCCCGTACGTCGGCTGGGGGCTGGCGCTGTGGCTGCTGTGGGCCGCGCACGGGCTGCGGTGGGTGGTGGACCGGCGGGCGCCCGGGGAGCCGCGGATCGTGCTCGATGTGCTGGGCGCGGTGCTGCACAACGGCGCGCTGCTGGTGATCATGGCCCAGGTCTGTCTCGTCTACGCGACCGCCGGCTGGCTCAAGATCCAGGGCTCGCGCTGGCAGGACGGCACCGCGGTCTACTACCCGATGCATCTGGACTACTTCTCGCCGTGGCCGGAGCTGTCCGTGCTGCTCGGCACCAGCGGGCTGCTGGTGCTGCTGATCACCTACGGCACGGTGATCGTGCAGGTCGCCTTCCCGTTCACCGTCTTCAACCGGCGGCTGAAGAACGTTCTGCTGGTGGTGATGGTCTGCGAGCACCTGTCGATCGCGTTCCTGCTGGGGCTGCCGTTCTTCTCCCTGGCGATGGTCGCCGCCGACCTGGTGTTCCTGCCGACGCCCTTCCTGACCTGGATCGGCGGCCGGATCTCGGAGCTCCGCGCCCGCCGCACCGGGCGGGGCGGTCCGGCGGAGCCGTCCGCCGCCGAGGAGGGGGAGCGGGCACCGGCCGGTACGTAGCGCTCCGGCGGGGTTCTACGCTCGTGGGGTGAGCAGCGAGACAACCATCCCGGCCGAGCAGGGCCCCGACGCCGCGGCGGAGCCGTCCGCCGCGGCCGAACCGCTCCAGTACGACGAGGGCTACGGCCCGAAGATCGGCGTCGGGCCGCACCCCGAGCCGTGGCCGGAGGACGACCGGTACGACCCGGAGCTGCTCGCCGGGGGCGACCGGCGCAATGTCGTCGACCACTACCGCTACTGGACGCGGGAGGCGATCGTCGCGGATCTCGACACCCGGCGCCACGACTTCCATGTCGCGGTCGAGAACTGGGGCCACGACTTCAACATCGGCTCCGTGGTGCGGACCGCCAACGCCTTCCTCGCCAAGGAGGTCCATATCGTCGGGCAGCGGCGCTGGAACCGCCGCGGTGCGATGGTGACCGACCGCTATCAGCACGTCCGGCACCACCCGGGCACCGAGGAGCTGACCGCCTGGGCCGCCGCCGAGGGGCTGCCGATCATCGGGATCGACAACCTTCCGGGCGCGGTGCCGCTGGAGACCACCGCGTTGCCGCGCCGCTGTGTGCTGCTCTTCGGCCAGGAGGGTCCGGGGCTGACGGATGAGGCGCGGCGGCACGCCTCGGTGGTCTGCTCGATCGCGCAGTTCGGCTCGACGCGGTCGATCAACGCGGGCGCCGCCGCGGCCATCGCCATGCACGCCTGGATCGGCCGCCATGCCGTCATCGAGCCGCCGGTCGCCCCCTGACGCGGAAGCGCCAACGCCCCGGCCGGAGGCGAACGGTGCCTCCGGCCGGGGCGTCGGGGTGCGGGCCGCGGACGGGCGGCCCGGACCGGTTCGACGTTTCACGTGAAACATGACCGGCGGACCGCCCCGCCCGCCGGGCTTCACGCCGGGCGCCGTACCTCCACCGTCCGGAAGCGGTTGGCGACGAACGCGCCGTCGCACAGGGCCGCGTTGGCGGACGGGTTGCCGCCGGAGCCGTGGAAGTCGGAGAACGCCGCGGTCTGGTTCACATAGACCCCGCCGGTCAGGTTGAGCGACAGCTGGGCGCACTCGTCCAGGCAGACGTCCTGCACCTGGCGCTCCACCTCGGGCGAGGTGGTGTACGCGCCGACCGTCATGGCGCCCTGCTCGCGGACGGTGTCCCGGAGCAGCGCCACCGCGTCGTCCGCCGAGTCGACGGCGACCGCGAAGGAGACGGGGCCGAAGCACTCCGTCCGGCAGACCGCCTCGGACTCCGGCTTCGCGCCGTCCAGCTTGATGATCGCGGGGGTGTGTACCGTCGCCCCGGGGAACTCCGGATGTGTCACCGTCCGGGAGGCCAGCGCCACCTCACCCAGCTCGCCTGCGCCGTCCAGACGCGCCTTGACCTGCGGGTTCACCAGCGCGCCGAGCAGGGCGTTGGCGCGGGCGTCGTCGCCGAGCAGCCCGCTGACCGCGCCCGCCAGATCCGTGACCACCTCGTCGTACGACTTCGGTCCGGCGTCCGTGGTGATGCCGGCCCGGGGGATGAGGAGGTTCTGCGGGGTGGTGCACATCTGGCCGCTGTAGAGGGAGAGGGAGAAGGCGAGGTTGCCGAGCATGCCCTTGTAGTCGTCGGTCGACTCGATGACGACGGTGTTGACCCCGGCCTTCTCGGTGTACACCTGCGCCTGGCGGGCGTTGCTCTCCAGCCAGTCGCCGAAGGCGGTCGAGCCGGTGTAGTCGATGATCCGGATCTCCGGGCGCACGGCGAGTGTCTTGGCCAGGCCCTCGCCGGGACGGTCCACCGCCAGGCATACCAGGTCGGCGGGGAACCCGGCCTCGGTCAGCACCTCGCGGGCCACCCGCACCGTGAGGGCCAGCGGGAGCACGGCCTGGGGGTGCGGCTTGACCAGGACCGGGTTGCCGGTCGCCAGGGAGGCGAAGAGGCCCGGGTAGCCGTTCCAGGTGGGGAAGGTGTTGCAGCCGATCATCAGGGCCACACCGCGCGGTACGGCGGTGAACGCCTTGGTCAGCTCCAGCGGATCGCGCTTGCCCTGCGGCTTCGACCAGGGCGCCTGCTCCGGGACGCGCGCCTGCTCGGCGTACGCGTACGCCACCGCCTCCATGCCGCGGTCCTGGGCGTGCGGCCCACCGGCCTGGAACGCCATCATGAACGCCTGCCCGCTGGTGTGCATCACGGCCTGGGCGAACTCATGGGTGCGGGCGCTGATCCGGGCCAGGATCTCCAGACAGACGGCCGCCCGCGTCTCGGGGCCCGCGTCCCGCCAGGTCGGCAGCGCCGCGCGCATCGCGGGCAGCAGCACCTCGGGGTCGGGGTGCGGGTAGGTGATGCCCAGCTCCGGGCCGTACGGGGAGACTTCCTCGCCGACCCAGTCGTCGGTGCCGGGCTGGTCGAGGTCGAAGCGGGTGCCGCGCAGCGCCTCGAAGGCGGCGAGGCCGTCCGGCGCCGCGGTCTCGCCGTACGCCTTGGGGTGCTCGGGGTGCGGCGACCAGTAGGCACGGGTGCGGATGGTCTCCAGCGCCTTGTCGAGCGTCGGGCGGTGCTTCTCGATCAACTGCGCGGGGGTCATGTCGGCGGCCATCGAAGACCAACTCCTCGTCGAACCGGGCGGAGGGGGAACAGGGTGCGGAGCGCAAAGGCTGGGCGGACGGAGTAACGGAGTTAGAGTAACCGAACGATCGGTCGGGGCAAGGGGGTCCGATGAGCCTGTGGAGAACTCGGCCGGGAAGCGCCGGGCGGTGGACGGCGCGCGGCGCGTGCCCGTACGGAGAAAACGCCGGTCAGGCGGGTGCGGCCCGCCCGCGCGGGGCCGGTCCCGGGGGCCCGGCGGGAATTCCGCACGCCGTCGGCGGCCTGCGGAAACGGCCGATTGGTGCCGTCCGGTTTCCGAGGCGCCGTGCGCGGGCGGCGGAAGGGGTGCTGTAATCATGACCATGGCCAAGCGCGACACCTACACGCCCGATTCGCTGCTCGCGGTCGCCGTCGAGGTGTTCAACGAGCGCGGGTACGACGGCACCTCCATGGAGCACCTCTCCCGGGCGGCCGGTATCTCCAAGTCCTCGATCTACCACCACGTCCGCAGCAAGGAAGAGCTGCTGCGGCGGGCCATAAACCGTGCGCTGGACGGGCTCTTCGGCGTCCTGGAGGAGCCGGGTGCCACCGGCGGCCGGGCGATCGAGCGCCTGGAGTACGTCACCCGCCGGGTGGCCGAGGTCCTGCTGGACGAGCTGCCCTATGTGACGCTGCTGCTGCGGGTGCGGGGCAACACCGACACCGAGCGGTGGGCCATGGAGCGCCGCCGTGAGTTCGACCACCGGGTCGCCGCACTGCTGAAGGAGGCCGCCGCCGACGGCGACCTCCGCCCGGACGTCGACATCCCGCTGGCCACCCGGCTGCTCTTCGGCATGATCAACTCGATCGTCGAGTGGTACCGCCCGGGGCGCGGCGCCGGTCGGGACGAGGTCGCCGAAGCCGTCGTCCGTACCGCCTTCGCGGGGCTGCGCACCTCCTGACGGGGCCGCTCACCCGCTCTGCGGGCCGAGCCCGGTCTCCTCGAAGACCAGCAGGGTGCGGGTGCTCAGCACCTCCGGCATCGCCTGGATCCGGGTCAGCACCAGCTCCCGCAGCTCGCGGTTGTCCTTGGTGTGCACCAGCAGCAATACATCGAAATCCCCGCTGACCAGCGCGATGTGGGAGGCGCCGGGGAGCGCGGTGAGCTGTTCGCGCACGGTGCGCCAGGAGTTCTGGACGATCTTCAGCGTGATGTAGGCGGACGCGCCCTGGCCCGCCCGTTCCTGGTCGACACGGGCGCTGAAACCGCGGATCACACCGTCGTCGATCAGCCTGTTGATGCGCGCGTACGCATTGGCGCGCGAGACGTGGACGCGCTCGGCGACCGACCGTATCGAGGCGCGTCCGTCGGTCTGCAGCATGTGCAGGATCGACCGGTCGATGGTGTCCAGCGGGCGGGCCGGGGGCGCCGTCGGCAGGGGTGGCGGGGGCGGTCCCGTCGCCCCCGACGGCGCTGCGCCGGGATGGGCCATCTGTTCGTCCGGCATATGGTCCCGCCTCCCCTTCGTGGACGCCCTGTCTTCATCTGAAGCTGTGGAGAACCGTTTGTCCACAGGCTGGGCCCGCCTGTAGCCAAAATGCATCAGCGACCGAACAATCGGTAGGGAAGGGCTGCGCGCCCCGACCCGTTTCATCCTGCCCACCCGTCGCCCGCCCCCATCCCACGAGGCGCTCCGCGCCACCCCTTCGATTCGAGGAGGTGCTCGTCATGACGGTCCTTGAGCAGCCCGGCAGCAGCAGGCGCAAGGGCGAGCTGCCCGGCCCGCCGCCCGCCTGGCACCCCCGCGTCGCCCCGGCGCCGCTCCTGCCCGACGCGGAACCCCACCGGGTGCTCGGCACGGACGCCGCCCGGCAGCTCGACGCCGCGCTCCTGAAGCGGCTCTACGTCCAGCTCGTGCGTGGCCGCCGGTACAACACCCAGGCCACCGCCCTCACCCGCCAGGGGCGCCTCGCGGTCTACCCGTCCTCCACCGGCCAGGAGGCGTGCCAGGTCGCCGCCGCGCTCGCCCTCCAGGAGCGGGACTGGCTCTTCCCCAGCTACCGCGACACCCTCGCCGCCGTCGCCCGCGGTCTCGACCCCGTCGAGGCGCTGACCCTGCTGCGCGGCGACTGGCACACCGGCTACGACCCCCGCGCCTGCCGCATCGCCCCCCTGTGCACCCCGCTCGCCACCCAGCTCCCGCACGCCGTCGGGCTGGCCCACGCCGCCCGTCTGAAGGGCGACGACGTGGTCGCGCTCGCCCTGGTCGGCGACGGCGGCACCAGCGAGGGCGACTTCCACGAGGCGCTGAACTTCGCCGCCGTGTGGCAGGCACCGGTCGTCTTCCTGGTGCAGAACAACGGCTTCGCGATCTCCGTCCCGCTCGCCAAGCAGACCGCCGCGCCGTCCCTGGCCCACAAGGCCGTCGGTTACGGCATGCCGGGCCGCCTGGTGGACGGCAACGACGCCCCCGCGGTGCACGGCGTGCTCACCGAGGCGGTCCGCCGGGCCCGGGAGGGCGGCGGACCCACCCTCGTCGAGGCCATCACCTACCGCGTCGAGGCCCACACCAACGCCGACGACGCCACCCGCTACCGCACCGCCGACGAGGTCGAGACCTGGCAGGCGCACGACCCGATAGCCCTGATGGAGCGCGAGCTGACCGCCCGGGGTCTGCTCACCGACGACTTCGCCGCCGAGACGCGGGACGGCGCCGAGGAGATGGCGGCCGACCTGCGCGAACGGATGCACCAGGACCCGCCGCTCGACCCGGACGACCTCTTCACCCATGTCTACGCCGAGCGGACCAGCCAACTCCGGCAGCAGTCCGACCAGTTGCGCGCCGAGCTGGCCGCCGCAGCCGCCACCGACGAGCCCGCCCAGGAGGCCCGGCCATGACCCCGACCGCCGCCACCGCGCGCAAGCCCGCCACCATGGCGCAGGCACTCACCCGCGCGCTGCGCGACGCCCTGGCCGAGGACCCGACCGTCCATGTGATGGGTGAGGACGTCGGCACGCTGGGCGGCGTCTTCCGCGTCACCGACGGACTGACCGCCGAATTCGGCGAGGACCGCTGTACGGACACCCCGCTCGCCGAGGCGGGCATCCTCGGCACCGCGGTCGGCATGGCCATGTACGGCCTGCGGCCGGTGGTCGAGATGCAGTTCGACGCCTTCGCCTACCCGGCGTTCGAGCAGCTGGTCAGCCATGTCGCCAAGATGCGCAACCGCACCCGCGGCGCCCTCCCGATGCCGCTGACGATCCGCATCCCCTACGGCGGCGGCATCGGCGGCGTCGAGCACCACAGCGACGCCTCCGAGGCGTACTACCTGGCGACTCCGGGGCTCCAGGTCGTCACGCCCGCCACGGTCGAGGACGCGTACGGACTGCTGCGCGCCGCCATCGCCTCGGACGATCCGGTCGTCTTCCTCGAGCCGAAGCGCCTCTACTGGTCCAAGGCCGACTGGTCGCCCGAGGCGCCCGGCGAGGTGCCGCCCCTGGGACGCGCCGCGGTACGCCGCCGGGGCGCCGACGCCACGCTGATCACCTACGGGCCGTCGCTGCCGGTCTGCCTGGAGGCGGCGGAGGCGGCGCGGGCCGAGGGCTGGGATCTGGAGGTCGTCGATCTGCGGTCGCTGATGCCGTTCGACGACGAGACGGTCTGTGCGTCGGTGCGGTGTACCGGGCGGGCGGTCGTCGTCCACGAGTCCAGCGGGTTCGGTGGCCCGGGCGGCGAGATCGCGGCGCGCATCACGGAGCGCTGTTTCCACCACCTGGAAGCCCCGGTGCTGCGGGTGGCGGGATTCGACATTCCCTATCCGCCGCCGATGCTGGAGAGGCATCATCTCCCTGGAGTGGACCGCATTCTCGACACCGTCGCCCGCCTCCAGTGGGAGTCGGACTGGACCGAAGGGAGGGGCGTGTGATGGCTGTGGTCCGTGAATTCACCCTGCCCGACCTGGGGGAGGGCCTCACCGAGGCCACCATCGTGCAGTGGATGGTCGAGATCGGCGAGGTGGTCTCGGTCGATCAGCCGGTCGTCGAGGTCGAGACGGCCAAGGCGATGGTCGAGGTGCCCTGCCCGTACGGCGGTGTGGTCACCGCGCGCTTCGGGGACGAGGGCACCGATCTGCCGGTCGGCGCCCCGCTGATCACCGTCGCGGTCGGCGCGTCCAGCTCGGTGGCGGAGCCCGCGGATCTGTCCCCGGACGCGGCGCCGGAGGCCGCCCCCGCCGCGGAGGAGACCGTTCCGGCGGAGTCCGGCGAGGGCTCGGGGAACGTCCTGGTCGGCTACGGCACGAGCGCGGCGGCCGCCCGCCGACGCCGGGTCCGGCCCGGTGGCGCCACCAGGAGCGGCAGCACGGCGGACGGTTCCGCCGCCGCCCGGCCGGAGACCGCCGCACCCGAGGAGCCCCGGGACCCGGAGGAGTCCGACGCGAGCCGTACGGTGGCGGTCATCTCCCCGCTGGTCCGCCGGATGGCCCGGGAACACGGCCTGGACCTCGCCACACTGCGCGGCACCGGGCGGCACGGGCTGATCCTGCGGACGGACGTCGAGCGCGCGGTCCGCGAACGGCAGGCCCCCGCGGTCACCGCTCCCGCAGGTCCGGTCGTCGCGGACGCCGGGCGGGCCCGGGCCGAGGGCGAGCGGATACCGCTGCGGGGGATGCGCGGGGCGGCGGCCGAGAAGTTCAGCCGCAGCCGCCGGGAGATCCCGGACGCCACCTGCTGGGTCGACGCCGACGCCACCGAACTCCTCGCCGCCCGCCGGGCGATGAACGCACCCGGCGCCCCCAAGGTGTCGCTGCTGGCGCTGCTCGCCCGGATCTGCACCGCGGCGCTCGCGCGCTTCCCGGAGCTGAACGCCACGATCGACACCGAGACCCAGGAGATCGTCCGGCTGCCCGAGGTCCATCTGGGCTTCGCCGCGCAGACCGACCGTGGCCTGGTGGTGCCGGTGGTGCGCGACGCCCACACCCGTACGGTCGAGGGCCTCTCCGCGGAGATCGCCCGGCTCACCGAGAGCGCCCGCTCCGGCGGACTCTCCCTCGCCGATCTGACCCGCGGCACCTTCACCCTCAACAACTACGGCGTCTTCGGCGTGGACGGCTCCACCCCGATCATCAACCACCCCGAGGCCGCGATGCTCGGAGTGGGCCGGATATCCCCCAAACCCTGGGTGCACGACGGTGAACTGGCGGTACGCCAGGTCGTCCAGCTGTCCTTCACCTTCGACCACCGGGTGTGCGACGGCGGCACGTCCGGCGGTTTCCTGCGCTACGTCGCGGACTGCGTGGAGCAGCCGGCGGTGTTGCTGCGCGGCCTGTGAGCCGACCCTCCGGGAGCCGGGCGGCGCCGCGGCTCCCGGAGCGGTGAGGACGGGCGAACCGGGCGCCGGGTTCCGGCCGTCTCCCGGTGGCCGGAAGGGGCCGCGGGGTGCGGCCGGTCCGTGCCGGGGGCCGCTCCCGGGCGGTGTGCGCGCCGCGGACCTGGCGATACTCAAGAGGTGAGCGATACGCGACGGCCGCCCGCGGGCCGCACCGGGGCACCCGAGGCCCTCCCCGTCCATGACGTCCTCGTCCTGGCCGGGGGCGCCGCCCGACGGCTCGGCGGCGCGGACAAGCCCGCGCTCTCCGTCGGCGGCCGACCACTGCTCGACCGGGTGCTGGCCGCCTGCCCCGCCGCGGCGACCACCGTCGTCGTCGGGCCCGTACGCCCGACCACCCGCACCGTGGTGCACGCCCTGGAGGACCCGCCGGGCGGCGGCCCGCTGGCGGCACTCGACGCGGGCCTGCGGCACACCACCGCCCCGACGGTGCTGGTTCTCGCCGCCGACCTGCCCTTTCTCACCCCGGCCACGGTGCGCACGCTGCTGGCGGCGGTGGCCGGTGCGCCCGCGGACGGCGCCGCCCGTGTGGACGGCGCGCTGCTGCGGGACGCCGGGGGCCGCGATCAGCCGCTGGTGGCGGCGTACCGACGGGCGGCGCTCCACCGGGAGTTGACGGCGCTGCGCGCGTCCCACGGCACGCTCTCCGGGCTGCCGCTGCGCGCGGTGACGGCCGCTCTGGCGCTGGAACGCGTCACGGACGTACCGGCCGAGGCGTCCTTCGACTGCGACACCTGGGAGGACGTCGGCGCGGCCCGCGCCCGGATCAGGGAGCATGGAGGCGTGTTGGACGAATGGATCACCGCAGTCAAGGCCGAACTGGGCATCGAGCTGGATGTCGACACCAAGGCGCTGTTGGACCTCGCCCGGGACGCGGCACACGGTGTGGCCCGTCCGGCCGCGCCGCTGACGACGTTTCTGATCGGGTACGCGGCGGGCCGTCAGGGGAGCGGCGGTGATGTGACGGACGCGTCCCGGCGGATCGCCGCGCTCGCCGAACGCTGGGCGGCGGAGAACGCGTCCGGCGACGCTCCCTCCGGCGGCGCGGGGCGGCCCGAGCCGAAGTCCGCTCCATGACCGAGGGCGATTTCGACGACGCCTTCGCCGACGCCCTGGCCGTCGCCAACGGCGACCGGTACGCGCCGACGGCAGCCGGTCCGGACGGCGGCGTGGGGGGCTCCGGCTCTCCGGACAACGGTGATTCCGCAGAAGACGAGGAGCCTCGGGCGGCTGCGGCGGACGCGTCATTCGCGGCGGCGGACGGGGACGGGCCGGGCCCGGCTGCGGCCCCTGCCGCGGCCACCGCTTCGGCTCGCGCCCCGAAGCGTGCCCGGTCCACGGCGGCGAAGCGGGCACGGGCGGCGGATACGCCCCCGGCTTCCGCCCCGGAAGCGGCCGGGGCCCCGGCCGCCGATCCGGACCTGGCCACGCCCCTGCCCTCCGCCTCCGTCCCGGCCCCGTCCCCGGCGCGCGAACCTGCCTCGGACCTGGATCTTCTCGTCCGGCTGGTGGGAGAGGCGGGCACGGCACGGCGGACGGCGCCGGAGCGGGCGACGGTCCGGGTCCCGGGCCCCGCGGAGCCCGTTCCGGTGGAGTGCGGCGCCGCGGTTTCCCGTGCGTCCTCCGGCGTGCCGACCGCCGCGGCCGTCAGCCGGAGCGGCGACGGCCCGCTGGACTCCTGGGTGTCGGTCCTCGGCCCGATGGCACTCGGCCCGGCGCAGCCCGGCCGGGCGGGGCACGGCGGCGCCGGTGCGGCGGCTTCGGCGCCGGTGGCGTCGGACGGTTCCGCCACGGGCGGCCCGGGGGCGGCGGGGCACAGCGGCTCCGGCACGGCTTCCGGGCCCGCGGCCACCGGCGGTTCCGGTACGCGGCCCGGCGGTGCGGCACCGGGCGGCACCGCGTCTCCGGCGGCGGACGGCCCGGTCTCCGGCCGCGCCACCGACGCTCTCACCGGCAGCGCCGACGACAGCAACGCCGCTTCCGCCGGGAACGCGCGCACCGGGAACGGCGCGGACGGCCCCATGCCGCCCGCGGACCGCCCTGCCTCCGGCAGCTCTTCCGCCGCCGACGCCCTCCCGACCTCGGGCGACGGCCCCACGCCCGGCACCCGTCGCCCCCGGCGCCGGACGGCCGCCCCTGTCCCCTGGCCGGTCGCCCGGGAGCGGGCCGCGCGGGCGGCCGACGGACCCCGGGCTCCGGAATCCTGTGTGCCGGAGGACGCGCTGGGGCGGACGCTGGCGGAGCCGCTGACCGCGCTGACCGACCTGCCGCCGTTCGACACCTCGGCCATGGACGGCTGGGCCGTCTCCGGACCCGGGCCCTGGGACCTCGACCGCGCGGCCGGTGGCGACGGTTCCGACCGGGGAATCCTTGCCGGTCACGCCGCCACGACGCTGGCCGACGGGCACGCCGTCGCCATCGCCACCGGGGCGCGGGTCCCGGACGGCGCCACCGCGGTGCTGCGCAGTGAGCACGGCGAGGTGCACGACCGCGGCGACAGGCGGGTCCGGCTCGCCGCATCGCGTGCCGTCCCGCTCGGCCAGGACATCCGGCCCCGCGGCCAGGAGTGCGGCCACGGCGAACCGCTGCTCCCGGCGGGTGTGCCGGTGACGCCCGCCGTACTCGGGCTGGCCGCGGCCGCCGGGTACGACCGGCTGACGGCCCACCCCCGCCCCCGCGTCGAGGTACTGGTCCTGGGCGACGAACTGCTCGGGCACGGGCTGCCGCGGGAGGGCCGGATCCGGGACGCCCTCGGTCCGATGCTCGGCCCCTGGCTGCGGGCACTGGGCGCCGACGCCCTCGCACCCCGGCCGCTCGGCGACGACGCCGACGCCCTCCACGCGGCGATCACCGGCTCCACCGCCGATGTCGTCCTCACCACCGGCGGCACCGCTTCCGGCCCCGTCGACCACGTCCACCCGGCGCTGCACCGGATCGGCGCCGAGGTGCTGGTCGACGGTGTGGCGGTCCGCCCCGGGCACCCGATGCTGCTGGCCAGGATCGCCCCGGGACGGCACCTCGTGGGGCTGCCCGGCAACCCGCTCGCCGCGGTCTCCGGACTGCTGACCCTGGCCGAGCCGCTGCTGCGGACCCTCGCCGCCCGGCCGCCCGCGACGCCGTCCCGTGCCCCGCTGGGCGCGGCGGTGGCCGGGCATCCGCACGACACCCGGCTCGTCCCGGTCGCCTACGCCGACGACCCCCGCCACGGCCGTACCGCGACGCCGCTGCCGTTCCACGGACCGGCCATGCTGCGCGGTATCGCCGCCGCCGACGCGCTGGCCGTCGTCCCGCCCGGCGGCGCCGACCGGGGCGACCTGGTCGACCTACTGGAGCTGCCCTGGCCGACGGGGAGCGCGGCGTACGGCCCGGAGGGTGCCGGGCCGTCGTACGGACCCGGCGCACACCCCGGCGACGGCCGTCCCGTACGCTCCACCTTTTCCGCACCCCCGACCGGAGGCGCCGCGTGAAGCTCCCCTCCTACGACGCCGCGGCGCGCGAGGTCCCCGAGGACAACTCCCGCCGGGTCATGCTGCCACGCCGGACACCCGTGGAGCCGATCCGGCAGGTCGCCAGACGGCTCCTGATGGCGCTGCTCGTCCTCATCGCGACGGTCTTCATCGTCTGGATAGACCGCGACGAGTACCACGACAGCGCCAACAACACCGTCGACTTCCTCGACTGCGTCTACTACGCCACCGTCACGCTCTCCACCACCGGATACGGCGACATCGTCCCGTACGGCGACACGGCACGGCTGCTGAACATCGTGCTGATCACGCCGCTGCGGGTGCTCTTTCTGATCATCCTGGTCGGCACCACACTGGAGGTGCTGACGGAACGCACCCGTGAGCAGTGGCAACTGAAACGCTGGAGAAGAACCTTGCGTGACCACACCGTCGTCGTCGGATTCGGCACCAAGGGCCGGTCCGCCGTCCAGACTCTCTGCGCCACCGGACTGACCCGCGAGCGCATCGTCATCGTCGACCCGAGCCCGAAGGTGATCGACTCCGCCGTCGCCGAGGGGTTCGTGGGCGTGGTCGGCGACGCCACCCGCAGCGATGTCCTCGTCCGCGCGGAGATCCAGCGTGCCCTTCAGGTCGTCATCGCCACCCAGCGCGACGACACCGCGGTGCTCGTCGCGCTCACCGCGCGGCAGCTGAACAAGAAGGCCAACATCGTCGCCGCGGTACGGGAGGAGGAGAACGCCCCGCTGCTGCGGCAGTCCGGCGCCGACTCCGTGATCACCTCGGCCAGCGCCGCCGGGCGGCTGCTGGGCCTCTCCGTCCACAGCCCCAGTGCCGGAACGGTCATGGAGGACCTCATCCAACAGGGCAGCGGTCTCGACCTGGTCGAGCGCCCGGTCGTGAAGTCCGAGGTCGGCAAGTCGGTACGGGAGACCGATGACCTGGTCGTCTCCGTGCTGCGCGGCCACCGGCTCCTCGGATACGACGACCCGGCGGCCAGCCCGCTGCAGGCCGCCGACCGGCTGATCACGATCGTCCGTGCCGCCGCCGCGGAGGAGAGCGATCTGTCGGGCAAGCCGGGTGCGCCCAAGGCGCCGCTGCCGGGCTCCGGCGTCTCCCCGATGCGCCGCGCCGACGACTGACCGCTCACCCCTCCGGCCGGGTTTCCGGCTTGCGATCCGGCTCGTTTCACGTGAAACGAGCCGTTTCACGTGAAACACGGTGGGCCGGAGGGCCTGTCAACTCCCTTACCGCTCGGCCTGTTTCACGTGAAACAGGCCGAGCGGTTTCGTCGTGGGGCGTCCCTTCGGGGGCCGTACGGGCGTCGGCGGTGCGTGCACTGTCGCTGCGGGCACCCTCGGCGAGTAGCCTCGCGGCCATGCGAGCGATCACCATTCCCGAACCCGGTGGCCCCGAAGCCCTCGTCTGGGCCGAGGTGCCCGATCCGCAGCCCGCCGAGGGCGAGATCCTGATCGACGTCGCGGCGAGCGCCGTCAACCGCGCCGATCTGCTGCAACGCCAGGGCTTCTACGACCCGCCGCCCGGCTCCTCCCCGTACCCCGGACTGGAGTGCGCGGGCCGGATCGCGGCCCTCGGCCCGGGCGTGCACGGCTGGGCGGTCGGCGACGAGGTCTGTGCGTTGCTGGCCGGTGGTGGTTACGCGGAGAAGGTGGCGGTCCCGGCCGGTCAGGTCCTGCCGCTGCCGGACGGTGTCGACCTGGTGACCGCTGCCGCGTTGCCCGAGGTCGCCTGCACCGTGTGGTCCAACGTTTTCATGATCGCGCACCTGCGTCCCGGCGAGACGCTGCTGGTCCACGGCGGGTCCAGCGGTATCGGCACCATGGCGATCCAACTCGCCAAGGCGGTCGGCGCCCGTGTCGTGGTCACCGCGGGGAACGCGGAAAAGCTGGCGCGCTGTGCGGAGTTGGGCGCCGATGTGCTCATCGACTACCACCAGCAGGACTTCGTGGCGGAGGTGCGTGAGGCCACCGGTGGCAAGGGCGCCGATGTCATCCTCGACATCGTCGGCGCGAAGTACCTGGAGCGGAATGTGAAGGCGCTGGCCGTCAACGGCCGCCTCGCCATCATCGGTATGCAGGGCGGGGTGAAGGCGGAGCTGAACATCGGCGCCCTGCTGGCCAAGCGCGCCGCGATCACCGCTGCCGGACTGCGCGCCCGTCCGCTGCAGGAGAAGGCGGCGATCGTGGCGGCGGTCCGCGAACACGTCTGGCCGCTGATCGGTAACGGCCAGATCCGCCCGGTCGTCGACCGCACCCTCCCGATGGCGGACGCCGCCGAGGCCCACCGCGTGGTCGACGCGAGCAGCCATATCGGCAAGGTCGTCCTGACGGTCTGAGCGACGGCCGCAGCGGCAGCGCTATCGCGACGGGCGGCGGCGCGGCCGGTTCCTGAGCCCGGTGCCGGTGCCGGTGCCGAACCCCCTGGCACCGGCACCGGACGTATCGGTGCCAGGGCTCCGGCCTCGGCGTGGGTCTCCGCCCGTACTCCGTCCCCGGCGCACGGCCCGCCGCCCGCCGTCACCCGGCTGCCACCGCCCGATGGCCCGCCTCCCGGCCCGATCCGGGCCGGTCCATGCCCCGCCCCTCCCCCACCCGGACCGCCCGAGATGCCGGAATTGTGGTGACGTGTGACGCTGAGTTGGTCACATGGCGGCTCGGCACGGGAGGGGCACATCCGTGGCTCGAATCCCTACGCGTATCCCCGGCGGCCTGCTGGTGGTCACGGTGGTCCTGCCCTTCTCCCTGGCGCTCGGCACGGTGACGGCCCATGCAGCCGCGCCCCTGGGGCAGGGAGCGCTGCGCACATCCCGGGCCCTCGCGCCCGGGACACCGGAGGTCCGGGACCCCCAGCTCGCCGAGCGGAGGCACCTCCCGGGTGAGAGGCCCGGCCTGTTCGGCCTCCCCGACGCCTTCGGGGCCACCGGCATCGGAGACCTCGCGTCGGACTTCACCGAGCTGCCCGGACAGGACGCGCTGCCCGGCGGACCCCCACGGCCACACCACCCCGCCAAGGACACGGCAGGCCCACCACGGCCACACGTACCGCCGCACAAGCCGCACCGGCCACCAGCTCCCACGCCACCCGCCCCGCCCGCGCCGGGCTCCGCCGCCCCACACCCACCAGCCCCGCCCACGCACACACCCGCCCCCCCCCGCCCCCCGGACGACCGCCCGGCCAGCGCCACCCCGCACCACGAAGCAGCCCCGTCGCACCACCCCACACACCGCCGCCCCGCCGCCCCGCCACACCGCCCGAAGCGGGTGCCGGTCTCCGTACCGCGTCCGGTCCCGGCGGAGGAGCCCCCCGCGCCGAGCTCCCGGACGGTCCAGGAGGCGGACGACCACCAGGCGCCGGACGCCCAGGCCGAACCGCAGTCCGACGGCAGCACGTACCCCTTCGCCGGGACGGGCACCCACGCCGAGCGGGTGCTCCCGATGGGCGCGGGGATGGCGCTCACCGGCCTGGGGCTGGCCTTTCTCGGGCTCCGGCTGCGGCGCGGCTGACCCGGCGGCCCGGACCGGTACGCCGTTTCACGTGAAACACCACCGGCGGCCCCCGCCCCGACCGGCCGCGCACCCCCGAAACGCGCTCTCCCCCGCACACCGGCCCGCGCTCACCGCCGCTCCCGCAGCCCCGGCCCGGCGCCCCGGCCGACCGTTGCGGCGTGGTGGGGTCACCGCCTCCGGCGTACCCGTGTACGAGAGAATGGCGGTATGGATATGCCGATGAACGAACGGTCGCAGGAGAACCAGCACGTCCTGGTAGTCGGCCCGGACGGCATGGCGCTGGGCAGCGCCGCCGCCGGAGGCGGCGAGGGCGACGGGGAGTCCCGGGAGACCCCCGTGACGGACATGGTCGAGCAGCCCGCCAAGGTCATGCGGATCGGCAGCATGATCAAGCAGCTGCTGGAAGAGGTGAAGGCCGCGCCGCTCGACGAGGCCAGCCGGGTCCGCCTCAAGGAGATCCACGCCAGCTCGGTGAAGGAGCTGGAGGACGGGCTCGCGCCCGAGCTGGTCGAGGAGCTGGAGCGGCTGTCCCTGCCGTTCACCGACGAGTCGGTGCCCACCGACTCGGAGCTCCGTATCGCCCAGGCGCAGCTGGTCGGCTGGCTGGAGGGGCTCTTCCACGGCATCCAGACCGCGCTGTTCGCCCAGCAGATGGCCGCCCGTGCCCAGTTGGAGACGATGCGCCGCGCGCTGCCGCCCGGCGCCGCCCCCGTCGACGAGAGCGAGCAGCCCGGCCACGGCGGCGCCCGCTCCGGCCCCTACCTCTGAGCGGCGGCGGGACCGCCGGGGAACCACGAAGGGCCGGGCACACACTCCGTGTGCCCGGCCCTTCGGCGTCCGTGTGGCCGCCGCTCAGTCGCTGTGGCCGGTGGAGACCGTCAGCTCCAGCGGCTCGCCGCTCTCCGGGTCCCAGGTGCTGAAGCCGGTCGGCGTCTGCTTGGTGATGGTGTTCTTCCCCCAGAGGGAGTCGTTCTGCTCCTTGACGGTGTACTTCCAGTCCGCCGCGTCCATGCACGCCTTCACCGATTCCAGGTTCCGGAACAGGAAGGACGGGACGTAGATCTTGCGCTTCTCGCCGTAGGGGTGTGAGGGGTTGGTGCAGAGGCTGGTCTGGACCGTCGCGGACTTGTCCTCGGGCCGGGTGCTGGCCGTCGAGGTGGCCTCGGGGGCGGAGTACGCCGAGGTCGAGGAGTCGTCCGCGACGTTCTTGTTGTTGTCGCTGCCGTTACCGGCGCTCAGCCCGATACCGATCGCGATGGCGGTCACCACCACCACACCCACGATCGTCGCGACGATGATCACCGGGGTGTTGCTCTTGCGGGGGCGCGGTCCGCCGTTCGCCGGCGGCATCGTCGGCGGCGCCCCGGGCGGCGGGGTGAACGGTGCCGGGGTCGGCGCCTGCGCCGGGTATCCGCCCGCGTTGTACGGCGCGGGGCCGGGTGCCGGGGTCGGGAAGGCGTTGTTCACCGGCGGCGGCGTCGACGGGCCGTACCCGGGCGTCGGCATCGGCTGGTACGGCTGCTGGACGTTGGGCGGCGCGGGGGTGGCCGGGGTGCCGGTCGCCATCGGGAAGACCGCCGAGGAGACGGACGAGCCGCTGGTGCGCGCCCGCGGGCCCTCGCTGATGATCAGCGGCGAACCGCCGGACTGCGCGGAACCGGCGATCCGCAGGCACTCGTCCTGCATCGCCTCCGCCGTGGGGAACCGCTCGTTGGGGTTCTTCTTGAGCGCCCGGGCCACCAGCGCGTCCACCGCCGGGGGGATCGACTGGTTGATGCTCGACGGGAGCGGCGGCTCCTCCTGCACATGCGCGTAGGCGATGGCGAGCGGGGAGTCCGCGTCGAACGGCAGCTGCCCGGTGAGCAGCTCGAAGAGCATGATGCCGACGGAGTAGAGGTCCGAGCGGGCGTCCACGCCGCGGCCCAGCGCCTGCTCCGGCGAGAGGTACTGCGGGGTGCCGACGACCATGCCGGTCTGTGTCATCGATGTCACACCGGACTGCATGGCGCGGGCGATGCCGAAGTCCATGACCTTGACGACGTTCCGCTTGGTCAGCATGACGTTGCCCGGCTTGATGTCCCGGTGGACCAGGCCCATCTCATGGCTCGCCTCCAGCGCGGCGAGCACATCGGCGGTGATCTTCAACGCTTTCTGCGTCGGCATCGCGCCGTGCTGGGCGATGTCGCCGTCCAGCTCCGAGCGGAGCGGCTGGCCGGAGACGTACTCCATGACGATGTACGGCACCATGCCGCCGTCGAGCTCGTCCTCGCCGGAGTCGAAGACGGAGACGATGTTGGTGTGGGTCAGCTTCGCGACGGACTGCGCCTCGCGCCGGAAACGCTCGCGAAATGCCTGCTCACGGCCGAGTTCGCTGTGCAGGGTCTTGATCGCGACCTCGCGGTCGAGGACGCTGTCGTAGGCGAGGTGGACGGCGGCCATGCCGCCCTCGCCGAGAAGATCACGAAGCTGGTAACGTCCCCCGCCGACCGAACGGCCCTCGTATGGGCCCTGAGCGCCGTCCTGGCTCATCGTTCCGCTTCCCCCTCGGCGCAGTGCCCGCACGTATGGCGATCAAATCCGGTGATTGCGCAGCCAAGTCTGCCCCAGGGCAGTGACACGTCAAGCTGTGTGCCCGTTCCGTGACAGTTGCGCCCGATGCCGATGGGGCGGCCCGAAGCGGTCCGCCGATGGTCAACTTGCGACGTGGGGCGGCCGGAAGGTTTGATGGCCGGTCCGCTCGGACCGGCGGGCGTTCCCGAGCCTGTAGCGTGCTCCGGAGGGGCGGTGCGATCAGCGCGTCCGTCCCGGCGAGGACCGAGACCTTACCGCTCAGGCGGATCGATTTCGACGGCGAGGACCGATGGCACCGACGCAGGGCCCCCAGGGCCCGTCCGACCCTGACGCCACCGGCTCCCACACCTCCGACGCACCGGAGACGTGGGGCAACGGCGGCCTGGTCGGCGACGGCCGCTACCGCCTCACCCACCGCCTGGGCCGCGGCGGCATGGCGGAGGTGTTCGCCGCCGAGGACGTACGGCTGGGCCGCACGGTCGCCGTGAAGCTGCTCCGCGCCGACCTGGCCGAGGACCCGGTGTCCAAGGCCCGTTTCACCCGTGAGGCACAGTCCGTCGCCGGGCTGAACCACCACGCCGTCGTCGCCGTGTACGACTCCGGCGAGGACTTCGTCGGCGGCAACACCGTGCCGTACATCGTGATGGAGCTGGTCGAGGGCCGCACCATCCGTGACCTGCTGCTCAACGCCGATGCACCGCCGCCGGACCAGGCGCTGATCATCGTCTCCGGTGTGCTGGAGGCGCTGGCCTACAGCCATCAGCACGGCATCGTGCACCGTGACATCAAGCCCGCGAACGTGATCATCACCAACAGCGGCGCCGTCAAGGTCATGGACTTCGGCATCGCCCGTGCCCTGCACGGCGCCCAGTCGACGATGACCCAGACCGGCATGGTCATGGGCACCCCGCAGTACCTCTCCCCGGAGCAGGCGCTCGGCAAGACCGTCGACACCCGCTCCGACCTGTACGCCACCGGCTGTCTGCTCTACGAACTGCTGGCGCTGCGGCCCCCGTTCACCGGTGAGACGCCGCTGTCGGTGGTCTACCAGCACGTCCAGGACATGCCGGTGCCGCCGTCGCAGGTCGCCGATGTGCCGCCGGAGCTGGACGGCCTCGTCATGCGCTCCCTGGCCAAGGACCCGGACGACCGGTTCCAGACCGCCGAGGAGATGCGCGGTCTGGTGCAGTACTCGCTGCAGATGCTGCACGAGCAGGGCGGCCACACCGGCACCTGGAGCACCGGCCCGGTCGCCGCGCACGAGGGCGCCACCTCCGCGATGGGCGTCGCCGCGACCACCGCGATGCCGCACGCGGACGCCGGGCAGACCGCCGCCAACCCGATCCTGCCGCCCGGTATGCACGCCGACGACGGGGGCTTCGAGGGCGGTCACCGGCCCGCCCGGCGCAGCCGCGGAAAGATCTGGCTGATCGCCGCGCTCGCGCTGATCGCCATCGCGGTGGGTGTGGCCTTCGCGGTGCGCAACAGCGGCAGCGGCGGCGGTTCCGCGCCCGAGACGACCAAGTCGCCCACGTCCACGTCCACCACCAAGGACGAGCAGACCGAAGAGCCCAGCGACGAGCCGACGGACGAGACCACCGAGCCCGGTGGCATCGGCGGCTACACCCCGCCGACGGAGGACACCCCGCCGCGGACCCAGGAGCCCACCACGCAGTACCCGACCGCTCCGACCACGCCGCCGCAGACGCCGCCGCCGACCACGTCGAACGGCGGCAGCAGCAACGGCGGCGCCTCCAACGGCGGTACGGACACCGGCGGTACGGACAACGGCGGTACCGACACGGGCGGTACGGACACCGGCGGCGGCACCGACACCGGTGGCGGCACCGACACCGGCGGTACGGACGCGGGCAGCACGGACGCGGGTACGGCGGCCGGCACCACCCCCTGACCGCGCCGGAGGCCCGTACCTCCCCGCACGGCCGCACGGCCCCGGACGGCGATCGCCCGTCCGGGGCCGTCGTTCATCCTGTGAACGCGTCCCGGACCGCCTGGTACTCGCGGGTCCACCACACCGCCAGCGCGGACGCGGCGGGGAACTGCGGGTCGGTACGCCGGTCGCCGAGGCGGTAGCGCCAGGTCAGCATCCAGAAGTCGTTCAGCCGCTCCCACCACACCCGGTGGACGGCCGCGGCCAGCTCCCCGGCGTCCGCGCCGCGTGCGCCGCGGTAGGCGCCCGCGTACGCCGCCACCTTCGCCAGGTCCAGCGTGCCGCAGGGCCGGACGAAGAAGATCGCGGCGGCGCGGACCGCCTCCTCGGCGCGCGGCTGGACGCCCAGCCGGTCCCAGTCGATGATCGCGGCGGGCGCGGTCCCCCGGTAGAGGACGTTGAGCGGGTGGAAGTCGCCGTGCACCCAGCCGACGGCGGCGGCGCCCGGGTCGGCGGGGCGGCGGTGGGCGTGGCGTTCCAGGAGGGCCCGGCGCTCGCGCAGCCGGTGCTCGGCCAGCTCCTCGAAGCTGGTGCGCGGGCGGGTGACCCGGGCCAGCGCCAGCAGTTCGTCGATGACGTCGAAGGTCTGCGCGGGCTCGGCGCTGGGCTGGGCGTGCGGGGCGGGGCCCGGTCGTCGCTGGGCGGGCATGACCCGTTCCAGTGCGGTGTGGACGAGGCCGAGCAGTGCGCCGAGGCGGCGGGACTGGGCGAGGGTGAGTGCGGTGCCGCCGAGGTGTTCGCCGTCGACCCAGGGGTGGAGGGCGTAGCAGCGGCCGTCGAGCACGGTGACGGTGCGGCCGTCGGCGCGGGCGAGGGGCGGGGCGAGCGGCAGTCCGAGCGCGGCGAGCCGGAGGGTGGCGCGGTGCTGGTGGGAGATGGAGCCGCGGTCCCCGTCGAGGTGGTGCTTGAGGAAGTATCTGCCGTCCGTGGTGACCAGCGTGTATCCGCGGTTGAGCAGGCCCTCGGCGACGGGCTCGCAGGAGAGCGGCTCCCCGGCGTCGGCGTAGTGGGCGAGTAAGGAGCCGAGCGTGCGGCCGTCGGGGGCAGCCGCCGTCCGGACTACAGATGAGCGCAGCACGCGCCAGATGTTAGATCACTGGCCAGGGGTCCAAGGGACGGTTCGGAAATCCGGTACATCGGTCAGGTGGTGCAAGGCGATGAATTCCGGCTCAATCCGCAGGAAAACCGGGTCGAACGGAACACCGTCCGCCAGCCGTGGCGTGCGGCCGAAACGCTGCCGTTCGACGTCGGTCGGCTCGGTGAGCCGCGCCGTTCCGGTCAGATGCACCGACCAGGCGTCCTCGGCCCCGCTGTGCAGGGTGTCCGCCTCGTACGCGACGACCGCGCCGTCCATGGCGCGGTGGTATCCGTAGCCGCTGTGCAGACGCACGAGCAGCCGGTCGCCGGTGACCAGATGCCGGGAGATCGCGGTGAAGGGCAGCGCGCGCAGGCTCGACGAGACCCGCCCGTAGGGGGTGCGGTCGAGCAGTTCCGTGGCGCGGGGGTCGTCGCAGGGCATGGCTCCCAGCCTGCCGCCGCGCGGACCGCCGCCGACAGGGGCAGCGGCCCTCACCTGGCCGGGACGTTGGTCCCGCCGGATCCGCGCGGCGGCTGCCCTCAGCGGCGCTCGGCCTGGCGCCGGGCGACATAGGCGGCGGCCTGGGAGCGGCGCTCCATGCCGAGCTTGGACAGCAGGCTGGAGACGTAGTTCTTGATCGTCTTCTCGGCGAGGTGGAGGCGCTCGCCGATGGCGCGGTTGGTCAGGCCCTCGCCGATGAGGTCGAGGATCCGGCGTTCCTGGTCGGTGAGGGAGGCCAGCTTGTCGTCGCTCTTGGTGCCGCCGCCCCGCAGCCGCTCCAGGACCTGCGCGGTGGCCACCGGGTCGAGGAGGGACTTCCCGGCGGCGACGTCGCGTACGGCGGCGAGGAGTTCGTTGCCCCGGATGGCCTTGAGGACATAACCGGCCGCACCGGCCATGATCGCATCGAAAAGGGCCTCGTCGTCCGCGAAGGACGTCAGCATCAGGCAGTTGATCTCGTCGTTCTGCGAGCGGATCTCGCGGCAGACCTCGACGCCGCTGCCGTCCGGTAGCCGGACATCGAGCACCGCGACGTCCGGTCGGGTGGCCGGGATCCTGACCAGGGCGTCTGCGGCGGTGCCGGCCTCGCCGATGACCTCGATGTCCGGTTCACCCGCCAGCATTTCGTGGACGCCACGCCGCACCACTTCATGATCGTCGAGCAGGAATACCCTGATTTTTCCATCCTCGTGCACGGCTCCAGTCTCACACACCGACCCTTCCCGTGCTCCAGGTCACCGATATAACGTGCCGGTGTCCCGGCGGCCTGCAACGCTGTGACCAGGAGTTGTTCCCAGCTTTCGCGATTTACTTGGAAATCCAAGCAAAATCGCAGGTCAGGGCCGTTTCCGCTTAGGCTTTGACAATGGGTAACGTGCGATGAGCAGGCCACTTCCGGGGCGCTTTGTTCCACCCGGATCCGGCCGCGTTCGCACACACCCCGTGCGCCGTATCGGATACCGGGTGAGCCGCAATACGGCCACCGGCGGACCCCGGGGGCCGGACAGACGGAGGAGCAGCACGTGACCGTGGAAGGCACTGCCCAGCGGAAAACCACCCGCGGCGGCAGCAAGCGCACCACCGCCAAGAAGGCGTCACCGGCCAGGAACAAGGCCACGCGCCCGGCGGAACAGGACGAGCTCGTACAACTGCTGACCCCCGAGGGGAAGCGGGTCGAGCACCCGGATTACGCGATCGACCTGTCGCCCGAGGAACTGCGCGGTCTCTACCGCGACATGGTGCTGACGCGGAAGTTCGACGCCGAGGCCACCACGCTGCAGCGCCAGGGCGAACTGGGCCTGTGGGCCTCGCTGCTCGGCCAGGAGGCGGCCCAGATCGGCTCCGGGCGGGCCCTGCGCGACGACGACTACGTCTTCCCGACCTACCGCGAGCACGGCGTCGCCTGGTGCCGCGGGGTCGACCCGACGAATCTGCTCGGCATGTTCCGCGGCGTGAATCACGGCGGCTGGGACCCGAACAGCAACAACTTCCACCTCTACACCATCGTCATCGGTTCGCAGACGCTGCACGCGACCGGATATGCGATGGGGGTGCAGAAGGACGGCGCGGATTCCGCGGTGATCGCCTATTTCGGTGACGGCGCCTCCAGCCAGGGAGATGTCGCCGAGTCGTTCACCTTCTCCGCGGTCTACAACGCCCCGGTGGTCTTCTTCTGCCAGAACAACCAGTGGGCGATTTCCGAGCCGACGGACCGCCAGACCCGGGTGCCGCTCTATCAGCGCGCCCGCGGTTTCGGATTCCCCGGCGTCCGCGTCGACGGCAACGACGTGCTGGCCTGTCTGGCCGTGACCCGGGCGGCGCTGGAGCGGGCCCGCACCGGCGAGGGTCCGATGCTGGTCGAGGCGTTCACCTACCGGATGGGCGCCCACACCACCTCCGACGACCCGACGAAGTACCGCGCCGACGAGGAGACCCGCGCCTGGGAGGCGAAGGACCCGATCCTGCGGCTGCGCCGGTACCTGGAGGCCGAGGGGCTCGTCGACGACGCCTATCTCGCCGCCGTCGAGGAGGAGAGCGAGGCGCTGGGCAAGCGGGTGCGGGACGCCGTCCGGGCGATGCCCGACCCCGACACCATGGCGATCTTCGAGAACGTCTATGCGGACGGGCATGCGCTCGTCGACGAGGAGCGCGCGCAGTTCGCCGCGTACCAGGCGTCGTTCGCCGACGCCGATGCCGCCGCGGAGGAGAACTGACCATGGCCGTCCACGAGAAGATCACCATCGCCAAGGCGATCAACGCCTCGCTGCGCGCCTCCATGGAGGCCGACCCCAAGGTCCTCGTGATGGGTGAGGACGTCGGCAAGCTCGGCGGCGTCTTCCGCGTCACCGACGGCCTCCAGAAGGACTTCGGCGAGGACCGGGTGATCGACACCCCGCTCGCCGAGTCCGGCATCGTCGGTACCGCCATCGGCCTGGCGCTGCGCGGCTACCGCCCGGTCGTGGAGATCCAGTTCGACGGGTTCGTCTTCCCCGCCTACGACCAGATCGTCACCCAGCTGGCGAAGATGCACGCCCGGGCGCTGGGCAAGGTCAAGGTGCCCGTCGTCATCCGCATCCCGTACGCGGGCGGCATCGGCGCGGTCGAGCACCACTCGGAGTCCCCGGAGGCGCTGTTCGCGCACGTCGCGGGCCTCAAGTGCGTGACGCCGTCGAACGCGTCGGACGCCTACTGGATGCTCCAGCAGGCCATCGCCGGGGACGACCCGGTCATCTACTTCGAGCCCAAGCGCCGCTACCACGACAAGTCGCGCCTGGACACCGAGGCGATCCCGGACCCGCTGCACACCGCCCGGATCGCCCGCAGCGGTTCGGACCTCACGCTCGCCGCGTACGGCCCGATGGTGAAGGTCTGCCAGGACGTCGCCAACGTCGCGGCGGAGGAGGGCAAGTCGATCGAGGTCGTCGACCTGCGGTCGCTCTCCCCCATCGACTTCGACACCGTCCAGGCGTCGGTCGAGCGGACCGGTCGGCTGGTCCTGGTGCACGAGGCGCCGGTCTTCCTGGGCGTGGGCGCCGAGATCGCCGCCCGGATCACCGAGCGCTGCTTCTACCACCTGGAGGCCCCGGTGCTGCGGGTCGGCGGCTTCCACGCGCCGTACCCGCCGTCCCGTCTGGAGGACGAGTACCTGCCGGGCCTGGACCGGGTGCTCGACGCCGTCGACCGCGCGCTGGCGTACTGAGGGGGAGAGGAGAGCCGTGACCATGACCGCAACCACCGCCTCGGCGCAGCGTTTCCGCGAGTTCAAGATGCCCGACGTGGGCGAGGGCCTCACCGAGGCCGAGATCCTCAAGTGGTACGTCCAGCCCGGTGACACCGTCACCGACGGCCAGGTCGTCTGCGAGGTCGAGACCGCGAAGGCCGCCGTCGAGCTGCCCATTCCGTACGACGGGGTGGTGCACACGCTCAACTTCGACGAGGGCACCACCGTCGACGTCGGCACCGTCATCATCTCCGTGGACACCGACCCGGGCGCCGGTCCCGCGCCGTCGGCCGGTCCCGCGCCGACCGCCGCGCCGGAGCCCGCCGAGGCCGAGGAGCCGCAGGGCCGCCAGGCGGTGCTCGTCGGCTACGGCGCCGCCCCGGCGTCGACGAAACGGCGGCCCCGCAAGGCGCAGCCGCAGCCCGCGGAGCAGTCGGTGACCGCCGGGCTCCAGGCCGAGCTGAACGGGCGGGCCGCGGTGCCCGCACCGGCCGCGCCCGCGCCCGCCCCGGTCGCCCCGGCACCGCCCGTGCCCGCCCCGGCGGTGCCCGGCGCGCCCCGGCCGCTGGCCAAGCCGCCGGTGCGCAAGCTCGCCAAGGATCTCGGCATCGACCTGGCCACGGTGGTGCCGACCGGCGTCGACGGGATCGTCACCCGCGAGGACGTGCACGCCGCCGCGGCCGCCGCGGCGCCTGTTTCACGTGAAACGACGCCGGTCTCGGCCGCGCTGCCGGAGGCGGTCGCCGTACCGTCGGCCGGGGAGACCCGGATCCCGGTCAAGGGTGTCCGCAAGGCCACCGCGCAGGCGATGGTCGCCTCCGCCTTCACCGCGCCGCATGTCACGGAGTTCGTCACCGTCGATGTGACGCGCACGATGAAGCTGGTCCAGGAGCTGAAGCAGGACCCGGACATGGCGGGGCTGCGGGTCAACCCGCTGCTCTTCGTCGCGAAGGCGTTCCTGGTCGCCCTCAAGCGGCACCCGGAGGTCAACGCCGCCTGGGACGAGGCGAACCAGGAGATCGTGCTGAAGCACGAGGTGAACCTCGGCATCGCCGCGGCCACCCCGCGCGGGCTGATCGTCCCGAACATCAAGGACGCGGGCGCCAAGACGCTGCCGCAGCTCGCCGAGGCGCTGGGCGAGCTGGTGGCGACCGCCCGCGAGGGCAAGACCTCCCCGGCGGCGATGTCCGGCGGGACCGTCACCATCACCAACGTCGGCGTCTTCGGCGTCGACACCGGTACGCCGATCCTCAACCCGGGGGAGTCGGCGATCCTCGCCTTCGGCGCGGTCAAGCTCCAGCCGTGGGTCCACAAGGGCAAGGTCAAGCCCCGTCAGGTCACCACGCTGGCGCTCTCGTTCGACCACCGGCTGATCGACGGCGAGCTGGGATCGAAGCTGCTCGCCGACATCGCGGGCGTCCTGGAGAAGCCGAAGCGGCTGATCACCTGGGGCTGACCCGGTAGCGCACGGAGAACGGCCGACCCCCGCAGCGGCGGAGGTCGGCCGTTGTGCTGTGCGTACCGCGGCGGCCGTCCGGCGGTGCGGATCAGCCGCGGATGAGTTCGACGGCGTTCCGGAGGTGGGCGACCGGGCCGGTCGGCGCGGAGGTGTCCGCGTGCGAGGCGTTGCGGACCACCGTGGTGCCGGCCCAGACGGCGGCGGCGATCAGCACCACCACGGCGGTGGTCCGGACACGGCGGGTGGTGTTCGTCCTGCTCTGCATGGTCTCTCCCCCTCGGGTGCCGGAATCTTCCCGGCGTCGTGCCTCCATTCACCCATGGATTTCGGGCCCGCCCGTACGCGTCAGGTACGGACTCGGCTCCGACTTGAGAGGGATCCCGTACCGCACCTCCGGAGGACCACCGCGTACGGAACCCCCGGCGCGGGCGGGGGCCCGGAGCGGTCAGGAAAGGACTTGCCGCAGGCCAGGGCGGTGTTTAGCTTCGGTGCCATGAGCAGCAGCGACTTGATCATCCGGCGCTACCGGCAGGACGACGAGAGCGTCGTCGTCGACCTGTGGTCCCGTTCCGTCCGCCAGGCCCACCCCTTCATCCCCGGTGAGGGCGGTGGTGAGCGGGCCCGCATGCTGCGGGAGGTGTATCTCGTCCAGGCGGACAACTGGGTCGCCGAGCGGGACGGCGCCGTCGTCGGGCTGCTGGGGCTGATGGGCGCGGAGATCGGCGGGCTCTTCGTCGACCCCGCGGCGCAGGGACACGGCGCCGGACGGGCGCTGGTGGAGCACGCCGCGGCGCTGCACGGCGGGCTGACCCTGGAGGTCTACGAGCGCAACGACCGCGCCTGCCGCTTCTACGACCACCTCGGCTTCACCGAGAGCTCCCGCCGCTACGAGGAGGAGACGGGCGAGACCGTGCTCACCCTGGACCGCGTCGCGCCGCTGCGGTCGGTGTCCTGGCTGCATGTGCGCGAGGGGCGGCTGCTCAGCGTGCGGACGCGCGGCAACGACACGTTCTACCTGCCCGGCGGCAAGTACGAGGACGGCGAGACCGCACCGGAGGCGCTGTCGCGGGAGCTGGCGGAGGAGCTGGGCCTGACGGTTCCGGCGGCGGAGCTGACCGAGGCGTTCGTCATCCATGACGTGGCCCACGGGAAGGGCGGCCGTCGGCTGCACATGACCTGTTTCACCGGTGGCCCGCAGGACATCGTCCCGCGCCCCGGTCGGGAGATCGCCGAGTACGCCTGGTTCGACCGCGCGGAGGCGCGGGAGCGCTGTGCCCCGGCCCACGGTCAGGTCGTCGACCGGCTGGTCGCCCAGGGGCTGATGGCGGGCTGACCGGGCGGGCCCGGCCCTGGTCCCGGCTCCGCCGACGGCCCGGGGCCGGGCCCGGAACAGCCTCTGACCAGCGCCTTCGGTATCGCGCCCAGGGCCGCCCCCTGTCCGCATTCTGGATGCCCCGACGCACGCATACCTGTTGTATCTATCCTGTGTGCATGCCATCTGCCTCCGCACCCGCCGCTCCCGGCCGGCAGTCAGCCGGGACCCCGCACGCCAAACAGCCACCCGCCGCCGAGCGCGTCTACACGCATGTGAAGGACGCCGTGCTCCAGCGCCGCTACGAGGGCGGCATGCTGCTCACCGAGGGCGAGCTGGCCGAGGCGGTCGGGGTGTCGCGGACGCCGGTGCGCGAGGCGCTGCTCCGGCTGGAGGTCGAGGGGCTGCTCAAGCTCTACCCGAAGAAGGGCGCGATGGTGCTGCCGGTCTCCGCACAGGAGATCGCCGATGTCGTCGAGACCCGGCTGCTGGTGGAGCAGTACGCCGCGGGCCGAGCCGTTCCGGCGTCCGAGGCGCTCCTCGACGAGCTGGCCGAGCATCTGCGGACCATGCGGGAGCGGTCCGCGGCGGGCGATCTGGCGGCGGTCTCCGTCGCCGACCGCTGCTTCCACGCCGCCCTGGTGCGCAACACCGGCAACCAGATCCTCAACCGCCTCTACGAGCAGCTGCGCGACCGTCAGCTGCGGATGGGCGTCGCGGTGATGCACGCCCATCCGGACCGCATCGCCAAGAATGTCGCCGAGCACGCCGAGATCCTGGAGGCGCTGCGCACCGGTGACTCCGAGGCGGCCACCGCCGCCGTGCACCGCCACGTCAGCTGGGTCCGCAACCTCGCGCAGGGAGACGTCCGATGAGCGGCGATTCCGGCACCACCACGGCACGGTCCCTGCCCGGCGACCCACCCGGCGGCGTCCGTGCCGTGGCCGTCTGGGGCATCGGCGTCGCCGTCTACTTCGTCGCCGTCACCTACCGCACCAGCCTGGGCGTCGCCGGTCTGGACGCCGCCGACCGCTTCCACATCAACGCCTCGGCGCTCTCCACCTTCTCGATCCTCCAGCTGCTGGTCTACGCGGGCATGCAGATACCCGTCGGCCTGCTCGTGGACCGGCTCGGCACCAAGAAGGTGCTGGCCATGGGCGTCGTCCTCTACACCGTCGGCCAGTTCGGCTTCGCGTTCTCCGACTCGTACGCCATGGCGCTCGGCTCGCGGGCGCTGCTCGGCTGCGGTGACGCGATGACCTTCATCAGCGTGCTGCGGCTGGGGTCCCGCTGGTTCCCCGCCCGCCGCGGGCCGCTGGTCGCGCAGATCGCCGCGCTCGTCGGCATGGCGGGCAACCTCATCTCCACGCTGCTCCTCGCCCGGCTGCTGCACTCCGCGGGCTGGACGGTGACCTTCGCCGGGAGCGCGGCGGGCGGTGTGGTCGTCCTCGTCCTGCTGCTGCTCTTCCTCAAGGACCACCCCGAGGGCTTCGCCCCGGCGCCCGCGCCCGCCACCCACACCGGCGCCGCCTTCGTCCGTCGGCAGATCGCGGACGCCTGGCGCGAGCCCGGTACCCGTCTGGGCATGTGGATCCACTTCACCACGCAGTTCCCCGCGATGTTCTTCCTGCTGCTGTGGGGGCTGCCGTTCCTCGTCGAGGCGCAGGGTCTGTCCCGGGCCACCGCGGGCGCCCTGCTGACCCTGATCGTCCTCTCCAACATGGTGGTCGGCCTGGTCTACGGCCAGATCATCGCCCGCCACCACGCGGCCCGGCTGCCGCTGGCACTGGGCACCGTCGGCGTCACCGCCGCACTGTGGGCCACCACCCTCTTCTGGCCCGCCACACATGCGCCGATGGCGCTGCTGATCGTGCTCTGTGTGGTGCTCGGCGCCTGCGGTCCCGCCTCGATGATCGGCTTCGACTTCGCCCGTCCGGCCAACCCGCCGGAGCGCCAGGGCACCGCCTCCGGCATCGTCAACATGGGCGGCTTCATGGCCTCGATGTCGACGCTGCTCGCCGTCGGCATCCTGCTGGACGCGACCAACGACGACTACAGCACCGCGTTCTCGTCGGTCTTCGTGCTGGAGGCGCTCGGCGTCTCGCAGATCCTGCGGCTGCGCCGCCGTGCGGTGCTCCGGGAGCGGGAGCGGCAGGCCGTCAGCCGCGTCGAGGCGGTCCACGTCCCCGCCTGATCCCGGTACGCCACCGGTCCGAGGCCCGGTCCGTCAACGCCCCTGCGGGGAGGGCCGGTTGAGTGCCCTCGGTGTTTCACGTGAAACGCACGCCGCGTTTCACGTGAAACACCGCGGCGGCGGTCCTGGCGACCGGCCGCCGGACTACGGCGTGACGGCGAACCGATCGAGGATCGTCGCGGCCAGCTCGGCGTCACCGTCGATCTTGACCTGGTCCGCCACCGCCTGCCGACGGCTCCGGCCGCAGGCCAGCCGGGCGAAGACGTCCCAGTCCAGCGCGAAGGTCACGGTCGGCCCGAGCGACACACTGCCGTCGACGGTGCCGCGGCCCTCGGCGTCCACCCGGACCGTCCGCATGAACTCCAGCGGACCGGTGACATCGAAGACCACCGCGGAACCCGCGGGCGCCTGCGCCCTCTTGGCGACGACGATCGGCAGCGTCTTCACCAGGATGTCCCGGGCCACCTGCGCGCCGGGGGAGTCGAGATTGCCCGGCTTCCCGAGCGCCCGCCGCAGGTCCTGCTCGTGCACCCAGACGTCGAACGCCCGCAGCTGGAGTACGAACTCCAGCGTGCGGTCCTCGTCGAACGGGCTGCGCACCAGCGCGTCCGGCTGCCGGGTCTCGTTACGCAGCTGCCGCGCCCGCCGGATGACGGTGTACTCCAGTTCGGAGACCATCTCCAGGGCGGTGTGGTGACGGCGGACGTCGACCTGCACCTCCATACGCCGGGCCGACTCGCTCTGCACGTGGTAGAGATCGCGCGGCAGCGAGTGGATCGGCCGCGGGTCGCCGAGCATCTCGCACTCCAGGCCGATGATGTGCGAGACCACATCGCGGACCGACCATCCCGGCAGGTCCGTCGCCCTGCTCCACTCACCCTCGGCGAGCGGTGTCACCAGCTCGGTTATCGCTTCTATGGAGTGGGTCCAGGCATCGATGGAGGATTGAAGGCTGGGATGGACGGTCACGTGACCCCTCGGACGATTCGTACGCGGGCTGCTGTCTGGCAGTTAAGTTACGCTGCGCACGGGCACCCCGGCAGTGCTTTCGGGTGACCATCGTAGGCACTTTTCCGGCGGCAGCCAGGTCTTCCGGCAGCCGCGGTGGTACTGTGCCCCGCCCTTGCCACCGCCCGTGTCACGGCGGGCCGTCAGTCGTCCTCCCGCTCCCGCTCCGCCATCCTGATCACGCAGACCGCGACCCCGATCAGCAGCGTCGGGTCGGCGTCCTCGCGGACGACTTTGAGGCCGTAGGTGTCGCGCAGCGTCAGCCAGCGCCGGGAGATCTCGGCGAGCAGCTCCCCCTCGTACTCGACGGCGAACTCGCGGTCCAGGATCTTGCCGCTCACATCGAGTTCGGTGCCGTCGACCAGCTCCACGCGGTAGTGGTTGCGCAGCAGCGACAGCCGCTTGCGGCGGATGGTGGCGAGCGGCTGGTCGTCCCGCTCGATGGTCATCGCATCGCGCAGGCTCAGCATCTTCTTGCGCAGGGTGATCAGCACCCGGCCGTCGGTGTCCTTCAGCTCGAAGGTCTCCCGCAGCCGCAGCGCCTTGCCGTCGACGAGGAAGGCGTGGTGACCGTGTTCGTCGTCGATCCAGTAGTCGTCGCCGATCCCGAAGATCCGGTCGCGGACGAGGTAGGTGCGGGAGGACGGGGCGTGGCCCCCGGAGAAAGGATGCATTGCTGACGTGTTCCCCGCCGACCCGCCGGAATGCGTGGTCAGGTGGGTGACGTTGAATGGAGTCATGGCTTCACGTGCACGCGTCAGGGCCCCCGAGCTGATCGGCAAGGGCGGCTGGCTGAACACTGGCGACAAGGATCTGACCCTCGCCGATCTGCGGGGACGCATCGTCGTCCTCGACTTCTGGACCTTCTGCTGTGTGAACTGTCTGCATGTGCTCGACGAGCTGCGGGAGCTGGAGGAACGCCACCGCGACACCGTCGTGATCATCGGCGTGCACTCCCCCAAGTTCGTGCACGAGGCCGATCACCAGGCGGTCGTCGACGCGGTCGAGCGGTACGGCGTCGAGCACCCGGTCCTGGACGACCCGGAGCTGGCCACCTGGAAGCAGTACGCGGTCCGCGCCTGGCCCACCCTCGTCGTCATCGACCCCGAGGGGTACGTCGTCGCCCAGCACGCCGGTGAGGGCCATGCCCACGCCCTCGCGACGCTGGTCGAGAAGTTGATCGGCGAACACGCCGCCAAGGGCACGCTGCGCCGCGGCGACGGCCCGTACGTCCCGCCGGAGCCCGTCGCCACCGATCTGCGCTTCCCCGGCAAGGCGGTGGCGCTGCCGTCCGGGAACCTCCTCGTCTCGGACACCACCCGCCACCAGCTCGTGGAGCTGGCGCCCGACGGTGAGCGGGTGGTCCGCCGGATCGGCAGCGGCGAGCGGGGCTTCGGTCCCGACGCCTTCAACGAACCGCAGGGGCTGGCGCTGCTGCCGGACGGCACGGTCGCCGTCGCCGACACCGTCAACCACGCCCTGCGCGTCTTCGACCCGGAGACCGGCACCGTCGAGACCGTCGCCGGTACCGGCCACCAGTGGTGGCAGGGCTCGCCGGTCTCCGGCCCGGCGCGCGAGGTCGATCTCTCCTCGCCGTGGGACCTCGCCTGGTGGGGGGAGCGCCTCTGGATCGCGATGGCCGGTGTCCACCAGCTGTGGACGTACGACCCGGCCACCGGCACCGTCGAGGCGGTCGCGGGCACCACCAACGAGGGGCTGGTCGACGGGCCCGCCGCCGAGGCGTGGTTCGCGCAGCCGTCCGGGCTCGCGGACGGCGGCGACCGGCTGTGGATCGCCGACTCGGAGACCAGCGCGGTCCGCTGGGTGGAGCGCACGGACGACGGCGGCCACGCGGTGCGGACGGCCGTCGGCACCGGGCTCTTCGACTTCGGCCACCGCGACGGTGCGGCGGAGCAGGCGCTGCTCCAGCATCCGCTGGGCGTCACCGCGCTGCCCGACGGCTCGGTCGCCGTCTGTGACACGTACAACCACGCGCTGCGCCGCTTCGACCCGGAGAGCGGTGAGGTGACGACGCTCGCGACGGATCTGCGCGAGCCGTCCGGTGCGGTGCTCGTCGGCGACGACATCGTGGTGGTGGAGTCGGCGCGGCACCGGCTGACCCGGCTGCGGCTGCCCGAGGAGGCGGTCCGGGTCGCGGCGGTCGCGCACCGCACCCAGCGCACGGCGACGGAGGTGGCGCCCGGTGCGCTCCGCCTCGACATCGTCTTCCAGGCGCCGGACGGGCAGAAGCTGGACACCCGCTACGGACCGTCGACCCGGCTCCTGGTCAGCGCCACCCCGCCGGAACTCCTGGCCGACGGCGCGGGCGCGGGCACCGATCTGACCCGGGAGCTGACGCTCGCGGACGGCGTCACCGAGGGCGTGCTGCATGTCTCGGCGATGGCCGCGTCCTGCGACGACGACCCGGCGATCGAGTACCCGGCCTGCCATGTGCACCAGCAGGACTGGGGCGTTCCGGTGCAGGTCACCGAGGGTGGCCGGGCCCGTCTCGGGCTGGTGCTCGCGGGGCACGACGCGGAGGGCTGACGGCGGGCCGGTGACCGGCGGCGCGGAGCCGTCCGGTCACCGGCCGCGGCTCACCGGGAGACGCCCGCCTTGATCCGGGCCTCGGGAAGGCTGGAGTACCAGTGGCCGACCTTCGCCTGCTGGGTGGCGTACCGCGGCTGGTACTGCGAGAAGGAGAGGTACGCCCCGCCGCCCCGCTTCACCCCGCGGCTGTCCGTGAGGCTGACCGTCAGCTTGCCGAGCGGCCTGGTGCCCTTCGTCGCCGGGGTGGTGGTGGGGATCAGCGCGTATGCGTCGGAGCGCGGCCGGACGGTGACCTGACGGCCGATGAAGTCGTCCTTGGGGTCGCCCTCCAGGAAGCCCAGCGGCGTCGTGGAGTCGTTGACGAAGATCTGCGGGGCGCCGTGCAGGATGCAGGGGCGGCCGAGCGGGTTGTGGTACGTGAGCACCAGCACGGACGGATCGGTCTCGGACGTCGCCTTGATCTTGGTGGGTCCCGCCACGCACTGGGTGGGCCGGGCCCGGTGGGCCGCCGCGCCCGCACCGACGCCCGCCGCCCCCGCGCCGATGAAGCGGTGCTTCTTCTTGTTCTTCTTCCTGTCCTTGGAGACCGAGGAGTACGAGGAGGACGAGGAGTGCCTCCGGGACTTCGAGGACGTGGAGTGGGTGCAGCCCGTCAGCGCGAGCGTGCCGCAGAGCGCTGTGGCCAGCGTCGCGGCGGCGACGGAACGGCGGCGTGCGGTCATGAGTGGTTCCCCCAGTGGTTCGCTGCGCACAGCGAGCTGTCTGTCATGGCACCGCCACGATATCGATTCGCGTCCACCACGCCAGGGCCTTCGGGAACCGGCCCGGATCAGTGGTGGCACACCGGCAGATCGATGTTCTGGAGCTGTTCCGGCCGGATGCGGATGCCCGGCATCCACGCCTGACCACCGGCGTGGTCGACGCGGAGCCAGATGCTGCTGTGCCCGCCCGCCTCGTCCGTGACGGAGACCCCGTCGGCGATCCGGCAGCGGGCGTGCAGCGCGTCGTCGTGCCAGACATGACCGGCGACGTTGGGGCGGCGGTAGAACTCGTACGGGTCGCGGGCCAGCCCCAGCGCGCAGTTCGGGCCGCGGTCGGCGCGGCAGTCGCGTTCCACGTTGAACACGTTGACGGTGGCGCCCGGGCCGGACGGGGCCTGCGGCGGGGTGTTCCGCGCCGCGGTGCCGGTGGCGTCCGCCGTCCCGGCATCCGTACCGGAGTGCCGCCCGGTGCCGGTCAGCGCGAGGACGGTGAGCGTGGCGGCGACGGCGGCGCCGAGCCCGAGGAGCAGGGACCGGGGCCACCAGGTGCGGACGGCGGCGGGCCCGTCCGGTGCGGGCGCCGGGACCGGCGGGGCCGGTCGAGGTCCGGGGACGGCGACGGTCCCGGGCGGCTGCGGCGGGGCGACGGCGGGCACGTCCGCGACCGGCGCGGGCACGACGGCGGCCCCGGTCCCGGCGGCCCCGGTCCCGGCGGGCGCCGCGGGCTCCCCCGAGGTCACGGCGGCAGCGGCCCCCTCGGCCGCCCCGCCCTCCGCCACCGTCTCACCCGCCGACTCCTGGGCCGCGCACGCCGCATGGAGCAGGTCGACGAGGGCGGGCAGCCGGTCCTCGCCGGTGAAGGAGAGCTTGCACCACGCCACCAGCAGCCGTTCGTCCGGCAGGCTCTGGCCGCGTAGATACCGGGAGAGCGAGGAGCGGCTGGCGGGCAGCCGGGACTCCATCTCCTTGAGGCTGTAGCCCAGTTCGCCGTGCATCCGCCGGAGGGCCGTGACGAAGTCCCGTACGGGTCCGGTGAGTTCGGCGGGCAGCGGCGCGAGCGGTTTGCGGCGGACGTTCGCGCCGCGGTTCTGGTGGCCAGGCACGCTCTGCATTCCAGCACAGCGACCCCGGGCATGCGAGGGGCACTTCCGCTCCCCTGTGACGGAAGTGCCCCTCATGGCCCGGTTCGGGCCGGAACCTGACCCGGCCCGGGAACCGCCGCGCCGTCGCCCCGTACGGACGCGCCGCACCGATCAGTCGCCGAAGGCCACCGGGCGGTAGGGCTTGAACTCCTGGTCGCCACCGGGCAGCCCGTAGGTCAGGGTGCGGTGGTCGGTGCCGTGGCCGCCGCGCTGCTCGTACGCGGTGTACGAGCTGTGCGCGTCGTCGTTCCACTTCTCGAAGATCACGACATGGCGGTTGTTGTTGTCGCCGTCCGCGTCGATCAGCAGGTCACCGGGGGTCAGCTCACCGAGGGAGATCGGGCGGGTCAGCGAGCGGTCGTTCGCCAGCCCGACCGTGTTGGTGCCCGGCGTAGGCAGGCCGAGCGTCATCGACACATAGCCCGAGCAGTCCTGCCGGTAGCCGTCCTTCCAGTAGTCGGCCTGGCTGTACGGGACCTGCGCGCCGTCGTTCGCGGTCAGCCAGGTCGCCGCGCGCCGCAGCATCTCCGTGCGGGAGGCGCTCGGCTCCTGCGGCGCCGGGCCGTCCTTGACCGGCACGCCCGGCAGCCGGTCCTCGGGTATCGCCACCGCGACGACACTGAGGAAGCCCTCGACGGGGCCGGTCACATGCGCCATGTAGGTGGAGCAGGCGTCGCCCTCGCAGACCTTGCGACCGGTGTCGACCTGGTAGTCGGCGGTGATCCGGTCCTGCCCGGCGGCGGCTTCGTTGAGCATGCCGACGGCGGGGGAACCGGCGTCGGCGGAGGAGTGCACCACCCAGCGGGTGCCCCACGTCGGGAAGGAGGACGCCTCGGCCGCCTGCTGCGTCTGCGCGGCGGCGGGGCGGGCGGAGACGCTCTGGCCGTGGGCCACGCCCGCGAAGGCGGTGATGCCGAGACCGGCGGCGGCGAGCGCGGGCAGCACCCGCCGCAGCACCCGCCGTCCCGTACGCCGGGTGTCCGTCGCCGTGGAACCGTCCGCCGCCGGGCCCCCGCCGTCGCCCGCGAGGGTGGTGCCGTACGCCGTGTCCGTCGTGCTCTGGCCGCGCATCCGATGGTCCCCTTCTGTGCCGTACGTTCCGCGTGCAACGCCGTCGCGGGCGTCCGGCCCGTCGGGGCGCGGCGCCGGGAGTGCGGCGGCGGAGTCATCGTGGAACGCCCCGGCGGGCGGAACGGGCCGTGGCTGTCCCGTGGGACGTCCGGCCGCCGTTCCACCCGGACGACCTGCGGGAACGCGCGGCGCGGCAGGGGTGGAACGGGACGTGGGGCGCGGCGTCCGGGACATGACGGGACGGCGCCGCGCGCCGTCCGGCGCGGTTCCGGACAGCGGTCAGGGCGCCCGCTGGGGGATGCGGGCGCCCTGGTTCTCGGAGGGGCGGATGCCCCGGGGTGGCCTACCAGTTGGCGGCGGTGGCGGCGTCCGACTGCCAGTACGTGACCCACGCGCTGTCGTCGAGGTACGCGGAGCCGCCGGGCAGCGTGACCGGCACCTCGCCGCTGCCGCCCTGCCCGTCACGGTCGGCCAGGCTGACGCTCAGGGAGGTCCGCCGGTGGTTGTTGGTCCCGCTGCCGTCGGCGGACGCGGTCATGATGCTCGCGTAGCCGGACTCGCCGGGCGCGAGGGTGACCACTGCCTGCGGCTTGCTCTCCTCCAGCGGGGCGAGCGGGGACTGCGCCTCGTCGAACCGGAGGTACGGGTAGGCGTACAGGTTGCAGGAGGCGCCGGAGGTGTTCTTGACCCGCAGCAGAAGGTGGTTGACGGGCCGGGGCAGCTCGGTGGCGAGGATGTTCATGTGCATCGGGTCGCAGGCCCGGTCGCCGCTGTCCGCCGGGGGCTGCGCCGTGCCGCCCGTGCCGGAGCCGTTTCCGGTGTGGCCCGAGCCGCCGGTGCCGGACGCGGTGGACTTGTTCTCCTTGCCGGTGGCGGTGCCGTTCGCCTGGCCGCCGTCCGTGTGGACCCCGCCGCTCCTGCCGGGCGTGCCGGTGTCGAGGCTGTCCTGCGGCGCCGCGTCGAAGGGCCGCCCGTCGCTGGTCTTGAGCCGGTCCTCCGACTGGCCGCAGGCGGTGAGGGAGAGCCCGGCGACGGCGACGAGACCCGCCGCCGCGATGCGCATCCCGATCCGCCGGGTGCGCGGTGCCGACTTCGGCTGCGACGTACGTGTCATGGCGGTCTCCCCCGGTGGGCGGTGGCTGATGGTCTCTTGCGAGCTGTCCACCACCTTGCCGACCACCGCTGCCGCACCGCTAACGGACGCCTAACGCACCGGGCCGGTGCCCGGCAGCCTCCGCCGGAGCCGGTCCACCCGGCCGTTCCGGCGGGCCCGCGCCGCCGCCGTTCCGGGCCGGTACGCCGCGGAGGACGGTCACCGAGGGCGGGCCGGTGCGCCACGGGGAACGGCAACCGGCCCGGCGCGCCCCGCCAGGACCCGCCCGACCGGCCCCGGCCCGGGGCGCGGTGCGGCTCAGGCCCCCGGCCCGTCCCCCTCTCCCCGCTCGTCGCGGGCGAACAGCTGGGTGAGCGTGCTGATCGTGTAGACGTCGGTGGACTCCTCGTCCACCAGGTGCATCTCCGCGAGCCGGTCCAGCGCGTCCTGCGTGCGCTCCTGGTCGTACCCGGCGAGGGCGGCCGCCACCGACGAGTTCAGGTGCCCGTCGGCGCTGGTGGCCAGCGCGCTGAGCAGCCGGGCGTCGTCGGCCGACAGCCGGGCCACGGACATCCGCAGCGCGGCGGCGATGCCGGTGTCCTCGGCGGAGAGCAGCGCCAGCCGCCGCCGCTCGTCGCGCAGCGCCGCGGCCAGCCGGGCCAGCCGCCAGCGCGGCCGGGCCGTCAGCTGCGCGGCGGCGGCCCGCAGCGCCAGCGGCAGCCCGTCGCAGAGCGCGACCAGCTCCTGTGCCGCCGCCGGGTCCTCGGCCACCCGCTCGGCGCCGAGCATCGCGCCCAGCAGCGCCGCGCCCTCCTCGTGGCCCATCGCCTGGAGTCCGACGGGCCGGGCCCAGTCGGTGGCGACCAGCCCGTCGAGACGGCTGCGGCTGGTGACGACGGTGGCGCAGTGCGGGCCGCCGGGCAGCAACGGCCGCACCTGCGCCGAACCGCGCGCGTTGTCGAGGACGACCAGCAGCCGCCGCTCCGCCACCAGCGACCGGAACAGCGCGGACGCCGCCTCGGCGGAGGACGGCACCCGCTCCGGCGGAGTGCCCAGCGCCAGCAGGAAGTCGCGGAGGATCTCGGCGGGAGCCGCCTCGTCGCCCTCCCCGAAGCCCCGCAGATCGGCGAAGAGCTGACCGTCCGGGAACGCCCCGGCGTACTGGTGCGCCCACTGCACGACACACGCCGTCTTGCCGACCCCGGCCGGACCGGCGACCACGGCGAGCGGACTCTCCTGCGGCGTACGGGACGTCAGGATCGCGGTGAGCGCCGCGAGCTGGTGCTCCCGCCCCAGGAAGCGGGCCGGGGGCCGGGGCAGCAGCCGCGGCGCCGCGCCGCCCCGCCCGGAACCGCTCGCGCCGCCGGACGGCTGACCGCCCTGCGCGGGCACCCGGGCTTCGGCCGGAGCGGTGGAGGGACCCGCCGCTGTTTCACGTGAAACAGCGGACGGTTTCGCGGCCGGCCGGGCCTCCTCCGCCCGCAGGATCTCCTCGTACGCCCCGCGCAGCCGCTCGCCCGGGTCGACGCCCAGCTCCTCGTTGAGCAGCCGACGGGTGCGGTGGAACCACTCCAGCGCATCGGACTGACGGCCCGTACGGAACAGCGCCCGCATCAGACCGGCGATCAGGCCCTCGCGCAGCGGGTGGTTGACGGCGGCGTTGTAGAGCACCGCAGCGGCCTGCTCATGGGCGCCGAGCGCGCCGTGGGCACGGCCCAGCGCCTCGACGGCGGTCAGCCGCCGCTCCTCCAGCGCATGGGCGGCGGCGGCGAACGGCGGGCTGGTGACCGTGCCGGTCAGCGCCGGGCCACGCCAGAGCCCCAGCGCCTCCCGCAGCAGCGGCACCGCGTCGGCGGGCGCCTCCTCGGGACGGGCCAGCGCGACGAGTTCACCGAAGCGGTGGGCGTCGATCAGCTCCTCGGGCAGCCGCAGCAGATAGGCCGAGCCATGGGTGGTCAGCTCGATGCCGTACGCGTCGGCGCCGCCCTGGGCCAGCGTGGCGCGCAGCCGCGAGACATGGCCCTGGACGACCGTACGGGCGTGTTCGGGTGGCTCGTCCTCCCAGAGCGAGTCGATCAACTGCTCCAGGGGGACGGTGGTGTTGGGCTGGAGCAGCAGCAGCGCCAGCACACTGCGCCGTTTCGCCGGCCCGAGCGACAGCTCCCCGGAGCCGGTGGTGACGGCGATCGGGCCCAGCAGTGAGAAGTCCAACTCAGCCCTCCAGGAAGGCCGTCAGGGCGTTCGCGAGCAGGTACGGGTCCTCGGCGCCGCACAGCTCACGTGCCGAGTGCATGGAGAGGATGGCGACGCCGACATCGACGGTGGTGATGCCGTGCCGTGCGGCGGTGATCGGTCCGATCGTGGTGCCGCACGGCATCGCGTTGTTCGAGACGAACGACTGCCAGGGCACCCCGGCGCGCTCACAGGCGGCGGCGAAGATCGCCCGCCCGTCGCCGTCGGTGGCGTACCGCTGGTTGACGTTCACCTTCAGGATCGGGCCGCCGTTGGGCACCGGGTGGTGCCCCGGCTCGTGCCGCTCACCGTAGTTGGGGTGGACGGCGTGCCCGGTGTCGGAGGAGAGGCAGAGGGTCCCGGCGAAGGCGCGGGCCCGGTCCTCGTACGCACCGCCGCGGGCGAAGACCGAACGCTCCAGGACCGAGCCGAGCAGCGGGCCGTCGGCGCCGGTGTCGGACTGGCTGCCGTTCTCCTCGTGGTCGAAGGCGGCCAGCACCGGGATGGTGGTCAGCTCGCCGCTCCCGGCGGCGGCGATCAGCGCGGCGGTCCCCGCGTGCACGGACAGCAGGTTGTCCATCCGCGGCCCGGCGAGCAGTTCGCGGTCGCGGCCCAGGTAGGCGGGGGGCTCGATGCTGTGGACCATCAGGTCCCAGCCGCGGATCTCCCCGGCGGGCAGCTCCGCCTCCTGCTCGACGAAGGCGATCAGATCGCCCTCGGCGACCTCGCCCAGGCCCCAGATCGGCGTCATGTGGCGCTGCTTGTCGAGCTTGAGGCCGTCGGTGTTGACCGAGCGGTCCAGGTGGATGGCGAGTTGCGGCACCCGCAGCAGCGCGCGGTCGACGGTGACGAGGCGGTGGCTGCCGTCCCGCAGCGTGACCCGGCCGGAGAGGCCGAGGTCCCGGTCGAGCCAGGTGTTGAGCAGCGCGCCGCCGTAGACCTCCACGGCGACCTGCCGCCAGCCGTGCGCGCCGGTGTCCGGCAGCGGTTTGACCCGGAGGTTGGGGGAGTCGGTGTGTGCGCCCAGGATGCGGAACGGGGTGGCGGGCCCGGCGCCTTCGGGGACGTACCAGGCGATGAGCGCTCCGCCCCGCAGGACGTACCTGCCGCCGTGGCCGCCGTCCCAGGCGTCGGTCTCCGCGACCTGCCGGAACCCCGCCGCATCCAGCCGCGCCGCAGCGTTCGCCACCGCGTGGTACGGCGACGGGCTCGCGGCGAGGAAGGACATCAGGTCGTCGGTGTGGCCGCGGTCGAAGCGGGCGGAGTTGGTCATGGCTCCAGCATAAGGAGGAGGGCCCCCGGTGGCCCGCGCCGATGCGGGCGGACCGCGTTCCGCTCCGTCCTGTTCCGGCCAGGATGCGGGTGTTCGCCGGGGTTGCGCCGTGGGACGTGACGGCCCTGCGTACAGCGGTGCCCGCCGCCCCGGGGGATGGGGAGACGGGCACCGCCGGTGGGAGGCGGGTCCGGGTGCGGCCGGACCCGCGGAGGGGTCAGAACGCGGACTCGTCCAGCTCCATCAGGGACTGGTCGATGCCCTCGGCCAGCGAGCGCTGCACGGTGAGGACCGGCAGGACGTTGTGGGCGAAGAACTTCGCCGCGGCGATCTTGCCGGTGTAGAACGGCTTGTCCTTGGCGGAGGCGCCGTCCAGCTTCGCGGCGGCGACGGCCGCGCCCTTGAGGAGCAGGTAGCCGATGACGACGTCACCGGAGGCCAGCAGCAGGCGGGTGGTGTTGAGGCCGACCTTGTAGATGGACTTGACGTCCTTCTCGGTGGCGGCGAGGTCGGTCAGCATCGCGCCGACGATCGCCTCCAGGTCGGCGGCGGCCTTGGCCAGCTCGCCGCGGGCGGCGGCCAGCTCCTCGCCGCCGGTCTCCTGGCCCAGGAACTCCTTGATCTCGTTGGAGAGCACGGTCAGCGCCTGGCCCTGGTCGCGGACGATCTTCCGGAAGAAGAAGTCCTGGCCCTGGATGGCGGTGGTGCCCTCGTAGAGGGTGTCGATCTTGGAGTCCCGGATGTACTGCTCGATCGGGTACTCCTGGAGGTACCCGGAGCCGCCGAAGGTCTGCAGCGACTGCGCCAGCTGCTCGTAGGACTTCTCCGAGCCGTAGCCCTTGACGATCGGCAGCAGCAGGTCGTTGAGGCGGTTGGCGGCGCTCGCGTCCTCGCCCGCGGCCTCCTTGGCGATGATCTCGTCCTGGACGCTCGCGGTGTAGAGCACCAGGGCGCGCATGCCCTCGGCGTACGCCTTCTGCGTCATCAGGGAGCGGCGCACGTCGGGGTGGTGGGTGATGGTGACGCGCGGCGCGGTCTTGTCGGTGAAGGCGGCGAGGTCGGGGCCCTGCACGCGCTCCTTGGCGTACTCCAGCGCGTTGAGGTAGCCGGTGGAGAGGGTGGCGATGGCCTTCGTGCCGACCATCATCCGCGCGAACTCGATGATCTTGAACATCTGGCGGATGCCGTCGTGCTTCTCGCCGAGCAGCCAGCCCTTGGCGGGGTGGTTGGCGCCGAACGTCATCTCGCAGGTGTTGGACGCCTTGAGGCCCATCTTGTGCTCGACGTTGGTGGCGTAGGCGCCGTTGCGCTCGCCCAGCTCGCCGGTCTCCCAGTCGAAGTCGTACTTCGGCACGATGAAGAGCGACAGACCCTTGGTGCCCGGACCGGCACCCTCGGGGCGGGCGAGGACGAAGTGCACGATGTTCTCGGACATGTCGTGCTCACCGGAGGTGATGAAGCGCTTCACGCCCTCGATGTGCCAGCTGCCGTCCTCCTGCTGGACGGCCTTGGTGCGGCCGGCGCCGACATCCGAACCGGCGTCCGGCTCGGTCAGCACCATGGTGGAGCCCCACTGCTTGTCCACCATCAGCTGCGCGATGCGGTGCTGCTCCTCGGTGCCCTCGTCGTACAGGACGCCCGCGAAGGCGGGGCCGGAGGCGTACATCCAGATCGCCGGGTTGGCGCCGAGGATCGTCTCGGCGAAGGCCCAGAGGAGCGAGCGGGGCGCGGTGGTGCCGCCGATCTCCTCCGGGATGCCCAGCCGCCACCACTCGGCGTCCATGTACGCCTGGTAGCTCTTCTTGAAGGTGTCCGGGATCGGCGCGGTGTTGGTCTCCGGGTCGAAGACCGGCGGGTTGCGGTCGGCGTCGGTGAAGGAGTCGGCCAGCTCGTTCTCCGAGAGCCGGGCGATCTCCGACAGCACGCTCTTGGCGGTGTCGACATCCATCTCCGCGAACGGACCGGTGCCGTACACGCTGTCACGGCCGAGCACCTCGAAGAGGTTGAACTCGATGTCGCGGAGATTCGACTTGTAGTGCCCCATGGGTACGGCTCCGTATCAGTTCAGCAAGAGAGTGGCGCGTGGCGCCTCGTCGCGAGGTCCTGTGCGGTGGAGGGCCCCGTCACGCAATTACCAGCAGGTAGCTCCGATGATGCTACCCATCGGTAATAAGAAGCAACCCCTATCCGGCCATCTGTGACGAGCGTCCCCTCGCGACTCAGTACGCTGTGCCGCATGTACGGCTACGACCAGAGCGCGGGTGCAGGGCAGCAGTACGGTGCGCCGCCCCCGCCGCAGCAACCGCCCTCCGGGGGCTACGGCGAGCAGCCGCTGTATCCGGAGCCGTCCCCGCCCTCGCTCGCTGACGCGGTGCGGGCCTTCACGACGGGATCGATGTCCGCCGAGGATTTCCAGGGGATCTTCTCCACCTCGAAGATCTACTGCCCGCGCGGCGACAACCCCGGATTCCTGGCGCTGCACAACACCCAGCAGCCGGTGATCCCGATGTTCACCTCGCTCAAGGAGCTGCGGCGGTACGCGGGCAAGGAGTCCAAGTACTTCGTGATCACCGGCGCCGAGGTGCTCGACCTGCTGCCCACCGGCTACGGCTTCGTCCTCGACATGGAGGGCGACCACCGGATGGTCTTCGACGCGAAGGCCGTGGAGCAGATGGTCGACTTCGCGATGCGCCGGATGTACGGCTGAGTCGCCCCCTCCTCTGACCGGACCCGAAGGGCCGACCCGCATGGCGCGGGTCGGCCCTTCGGTGTGCCGTGGTGCCGAAAATCCCGCGCCGACCTGCGGTGACGCGGTCGGGAATGCAGGGCGTCTTGCAGGTTGTTCAGCATTCAACTAAGTTGAAACCCGAACGACCGAGGAGGCCGTCATGCCCGCAGTGACCGTTGAGAATCCGTTGACCCTGCCGCGAGTGGCGGCACCCGCCGAGGCACGCCCCCGTCCCGTGCTGGCCGTCGCGACCGCGCCGAGCGGTTTCGAGGGCGAGGGCTTCCCGGTGCGCCGTGCGTTCGCCGGCATCAACTACGAGCACCTCGACCCGTTCATCATGATGGATCAGATGGGTGAGGTGGAGTACGCGCCCGGAGAGCCCAAGGGCACGCCCTGGCACCCGCACCGCGGCTTCGAGACCGTCACGTACCTGATCGACGGGACCTTCGTGCACCGTGACTCGCACGGCGGTGGCGGGACCATCAACGGTGGCGACACCCAGTGGATGACCGCCGGGTCCGGGCTGCTGCACATCGAGGCGCCGCCGGAGTCGCTCGTCATGTCCGGCGGGCTCTTCCACGGCCTCCAGCTGTGGGTGAACCTCCCCAAGCGCGACAAGATGATGGCGCCGCGCTACCAGGACATCGGCGGCGGCCAGGTCAAGCTGCTCACCTCCGCCGACGGCGGTGCGCTGCTGCGGCTGATCGCCGGTGACCTCGACGGAAACAAGGGCCCCGGCATCACCCACACGCCGATCACCATGCTCCATGTCTCGGTCAACCCGGGCGCGGAGGTGACCCTGCCGTGGCGGGCCGACTTCAACGCCCTCGGGTACGCGCTGGCCGGGCGCGGCACGGCGGGTGCGGAAGGCCGTCCGTTCCGGACCGGGCAGGCGGTCGTCTTCGGCTCCGGCGACTCGCTCACCATCCGGGCGGACGAGAGCCAGGAGTCCCGCAGCCCGAACTTCGAGGTCGTGCTGCTGGGCGGCGAGCCGATCCGGGAGCCGATGCGGCACTACGGCCCGTTCGTCATGAACACCCACGCCGAACTGGCCCAGGCATTCGAGGACTTCCAGGCCGGGCGGCTCGGGACCGTACCCGCCGAGGAGAGCTGAGCGCAGCCCCCGAAAGGGCGGCGGCCGTCCGGCGTTTCACGTGAAACGCCGGACGGCCGTGCCACGTTTCACGTGAAACGTGGGCCGTGTCCGGCCGGTGCACATGATGGACTGTTCGGGTGCAAAACGACCTGAAACGAGACCGGCCCCGCGGCGAGGCGCCGCTGCTTCCGATCGCCGCCCGCCGGACCGCCGCCTGGTGTGCGGTGGCGCTGCTGGTGGCAGGCGTGATCGCGGTCGGCGTCTGGCTCAGCGTGGAGCTGAGCGCCGCCGTCACGCCCGTACTGCTGGCCCTGCTGGGCAGCGCGCTGCTCGGGCCGCTGTACCGGCGGATGGTGGCGATGAAGCTGAACCGTTCGCTGGCCGCCGGACTGACCTGTGCGGTGCTGGTGATCGTGGTCGGCGGCGCCGGATACATCGTGGTCAGCGCGCTGGTCGACACCGGTGACCAGATCATCGCCTCGCTCAAGGAGGCGGCCAAGCAGCTCTCCCGGCACTTCGGCACCGCCGGGACCTCCCTCGACGACCTCGCCACCAACGCCAAGACGTTCATCGGCAAGTTCGGCACCACCGCCGCCTCGGGGCTGCTGGCGGGCGTCAGCGTCGTCGGCCAGTTCATCGCGGCGGCGGTCCTCGCGCTGCTGCTGACCTTCTTCTTCCTCCGCGACTCGGACAAGGCGCTGAACGCGCTGCGCGACTGGGCGCCCGGCGACTCCGCGCCGCGGCTGGAGGGCATGGCCCGCCGTGGCTTCCAGGCGATCGAGGGCTTCATGCGCGGCACCACCCTCATCGCCCTGATCGACGCCACCTGCATCACCGTCGGACTGCTGATCCTGGGCGTCCCCAACGCCTTCGGGCTGGGCGCGCTGGTCTTCGTCGGCGCCTACATCCCCTACCTCGGTGCCTTCATCTCGGGCGCCGTCGCGGTCCTGGTGGCGCTCGCCGAGGGCGGTTACGTCAAGGCGCTGTGGGCGCTCGGCGTGGTCCTCGCGGTGCAGGTGCTGGAGGGCCATGTCCTCCAGCCGATGATCCAGAGCCGGACCGTCCAGATGCACCCGGCGATCGTCATGCTGGCCATCACCGCGGGCGCCGGGGTCGCGGGCATCCTCGGCATGCTGCTCGCCGTGCCGCTGACCGCCGCCGCCTTCGGCGCACTCCACGAACTGCGCCGCCACTACCTCAACTCGGCCACCGACTCACCGGACGCCACGGAACCGGAGGCGCCCGGCTCCGCCGGGGAGCCGTCGCCCGCGTCCTCGTAGATCTCGAACCAGGTCGACTTGCCGTCGCCGCGCGGCTCCACGCCCCACGCACCCGCCAGCAGCTCCATCAGCACCAGACCGCGGCCCGAGGAGGCCAGCTCGCCGGGGCTGCGGCGGTGCGGCAGCTCGTCGCTGGCGTCGGCCACATCGACCCGCATCCGGCGGTGCCCGGCCGGGCCCGACAACTCGACGACCAGCAGCGCGTCCCCGTCGGTGTGCATCAGCACATTGGTGACGACCTCGGAGACCAGCAGCACCGCGGCGTCCACCTGCTCCGGATCGGCCCAGTCGTGCAGGACGTCGCGGATCTGCGCCCGGGCCTCGGCGATCCGCTCCGGCTCGGCCTGGGCGACGGTCAGCACCGTGCGCCGCACCGGCCGCACCTCCTCCGGACCGCCCGCCCCCACCCGGCACGCGGCGGCGTCCCGGGAGAGCAGCAGCATCGCGATGTCGTCCTCCCGCCGGTCCACCAGCGGCCCGGTCATATGGTGCGAGGGCGGCCCGTGAACCGCCTGGACCAACGCGTCCGCCAGCCGTTCCAGACCCCCGTCGGCCACCCCGTCCGGATGGGACTCGACGACGCCGCGCAGCCGGGCCCAGCCGGTCTCCAGGTCGTGGCCGCCGGTCTCGATCAGCCCGTCCGTGCAGACCAGCATCGTCTCGCCGGGCTCCAGGACCAGCCGGGTGGTCGGGTAGTCGGTGTCCGGTGTGATGCCCAGCGGCAGCCCGCCCGCGGTGGCGCGGACCAGCATGGTGCCGTCGGCGGTGCGGATCGCCGGTTCCGGGTGCCCGGCCCGCGCGATGTCCAGCAGCCCGGTCGCCGGGTCGACCTCGATGTAGAGGCAGGTGGCGAAGCGCGGATCGGCACCCCCGGCGCCCTCGGTGTCGTTGATGCCGGAGAGGAACCGGGAGGCACGGGAGAGCACCGCGTCCGGGTGGTGGCCCTCCGCCGCGTAGGCGCGCAGCGCGATCCGCAGCTGTCCCATCAGCCCCGCGGCCCGTACGTCATGGCCCTGGACGTCGCCGATGACCAGCGCGGTCCGGCCGGACGGCAGCGGGATCATGTCGTACCAGTCGCCGCCGACCTCCAGCCCGCCACCGGTCGGCACGTACCGCGCGGCGACCGTCATCCCGGGGATGTCCGGCCGCACCGTCGGCATCATGGTGCGCTGGAGCCCGACGGAGAGTTCGTGCTGCGACTCCTGGGCACCGGCGCGGGCCAGCGCCTGGGCGAGCATCCGCGCGACGGTGGTGAGCACCGCCCGCTCGTCGGGGGTGAAGGTCACCGGATGGTTGAACCCGGCCATCCAGGCACCGATCGTGCGCCCCGCGTTGACCAGCGGCAGGAACGCCCACGAGGTGCGCGCGAAGCGGGCGGCGAGCGGCCAGGCGGTGGGGTAGCGCGCACGGTACGCCTCGGGCGTCGGCAGATAGATCGCCCGCCCGGTCCGCACGACCTCGGCCGCCGGGTAGTCGGTGTCCGTCGTCATGTCGGTGAACGGCCGCTCGTCCCCGCCCGGCTGGCCGTGGTGGCCGATGACGGTGAGGCGGCCCCCGACGACACCGAAGACCGCGAGGCCATCGGGTATGAACCCGGGCATCGACAGTCCGGCCGCCACCCGCAGCACCTCCGCGGTGGACCGCGCCTCCGCCAGCGCCCGCCCGGCGTCCAGCAGGAACGCCTCACGCGAGCGCCGCCAGTCGCCGGTGACCGGGGTGCGGGCCGTGGCCTCGGGCTGCGGGTCGGGCACCTCCTGGAGCGTGCCCAGCAGGGTGAAGGTGCCGTCGCGGCGCAGCGGGCAGAAGCGGGAGCGGACGGTGCGCAGCACCCGGCCGTCGGCGTCGACGACGCGGAGCCGGGACTCGGCGAGGCTCCGTTCGGCGACGGCGAGCTGCACCACGCCGTTGATCTCGGCGTAGTCGACCGGGTGGAAACGGGACCGCACGGCCGCCCGGGAGAGTTCCACGGCCCGCGCCGGGAGTCCGAGCAGCCGGGCGGCCTCGGCGTCGAGCCGGACCTTTCCCGAGGCGTCGTCCCAGCGCCACAGGCCGGTCGCGAGGGCGGCCAGGAGATCCTTCGTGCGCATTGCCTCACTTTAAGTTGATTCCTCCGACGGCCACCAACGCGGTGCCCCGCCACGGTGCGGCCCACCGGCCGCGGCGCCGCCCGGAAGCGCCCGGCCCGCGCCCGGCCCGGCCCCGTGCCGCCCGCCGCGCGTCCGGTGTCACGTCTATGCCAATCCGGCGCCCGGCCCCGGGACGGTAACCTGGAGCGGTTATCACATACCCGGGGCGGTCCTCCACGGACGGCAGCGGTTCGGCCACGGACGGACAGCGTCCGTGTGCGGCCTCCCCACCTCGACTCGCGACGACTTGGATGAGCGATGCATCGGTACCGGTCCCACACCTGCGGCGAGCTTCGGGCCGCGGACGTCGACACGGACGTCCGCCTCAGCGGCTGGCTGCACAATCGACGTGACCTGGGCGGCATCCTCTTCATCGATCTGCGCGACCACTACGGTCTGGTGCAGCTCGTCGCCCGTCCCGGCACCCCCGCCAACGAGGCGCTCTCCTCGCTGACCAAGGAGACCGTCGTCCGTATCGACGGCAAGGTCTCCGCCCGCGGCGCGGACAACGTCAACCCCGACCTGCCGACCGGCGAGATCGAGATCGAGGTCTCCGACGTCGAGGTGCTGGGCGCCGCCGAGCAGATCCCGTTCACCATCAACGCCGAGGACGGGGTCAACGAGGAGAAGCGCCTGGAGTACCGCTTCCTCGACCTGCGCCGCGAGCGGATGCATCGCAACATCCTGCTGCGCACCGCCGTCATCTCCGCCATCCGGCACAAGATGACCGCGCTCGGCTTCAACGAGATGGCCACCCCGATCCTGTCGGCCACCTCCCCCGAGGGCGCCCGCGACTTCCTCGTCCCCTCGCGGCTGCACGCCGGTAAGTTCTACGCGCTGCCGCAGGCGCCGCAGCAGTTCAAGCAGCTGCTGATGATCGCCGGGTTCGACCGCTACTTCCAGATCGCGCCCTGCTTCCGCGACGAGGACGCCCGCGCCGACCGCTCGCCGGGCGAGTTCTACCAGCTCGACGTCGAGATGAGCTTCGTCGAGCAGGAGGACGTCTTCCGGCCGATCGAGAAGCTGATGACCGAGCTGTTCACCGAGTTCGGTGGCGGTCGCACGGTCACCTCGCCGTTCCCGCGCATCCCGTTCCGCGAGTCGATGCTGAAGTACGGCTCCGACAAGCCCGACCTCCGTGCCGAGCTGGAGCTGGTGGACGTCTCGGACGTCTTCGCCGGTTCCGGTTTCAAGGCGTTCGCCGGGAAGCACGTCCGCGCGCTGGCCGTGCCGGACACCGCGGGCCAGTCGCGGAAGTTCTTCGACCAGATGGGCGACTTCGCCGTCCAGCAGGGCGCGAAGGGCCTCGCCTGGATCCGCGTCGGCGAGAACAACGAGCTGACCGGCCCGATCGCCAAGTTCCTCACCGACGAGGACACCAAGGCGCTCGTCGAGGCGCTGGGCCTGGCCCCCGGCCACGCCGTCTTCTTCGGCGCCGGCGAGTTCGACGAGGTCTCCAAGATCATGGGCGCGGTCCGCGTCGAGGCGGCCAAGCGCACCGGCCACTTCGTCGAGGACGAGTTCCGCTTCTGCTGGATCGTCGACTTCCCGATGTTCGAGAAGGACGAGGACACCGGCAAGATCGAGTTCTCCCACAACCCGTTCTCCATGCCCCAGGGGGGCCTGGAAGCGCTGGAGACCAAGGACCCGCTGGACATCCTCGCCTGGCAGTACGACATCGTCTGCAACGGCACCGAGCTGTCCTCCGGCGCGATCCGTAACCACGAGCCGGACGTCATGTACAAGGCGTTCGCCATCGCCGGTTACGACAAGGACACCGTCGAGGCGGAGTTCGGCGGCATGCTCCGCGCCTTCAAGTTCGGCGCCCCGCCGCACGGCGGCATCGCCCCGGGCGTCGACCGCATCGTGATGCTGCTCGCCGACGAGCCCAACATCCGCGAGACCATCGCCTTCCCGCTCAACGGCAACGCCCAGGACCTGCTCATGGGCGCGCCCAGCGAGGTCGAGGAGGCGCGCCTCAAGGAGCTGCACCTGAGCATCCGCAAGCCCCAGGTGAAGACCCAGGGCTGACGCGCACCGCACACGGCGAAGCCCCCGCGACCTTCCGGAAGGTCGCGGGGGCTTCGCCGTACGGGGCGTCCGGGATCAGGCGTCGTCACCGCCGCCGAAGCGGGCGCGGTACGCCTCCAGGTCGTCCTCGGTGATCTTCGCGAAGAGGACCGGCGGCACCGTGAACGCGGTACCCGCCGGGACCGAGGCCAGCGCCGCCGCCTCCTCACCGGTCACCCACGCCGCGGTGTCGTCGGCCAGCGCGAACGCGCCGCGCATGGCCTTCGCGGACGCCGGGATGAACGGCTCGGAGATCACCGCGTAGAGGTGGATGAGGTTCATCGCGGTGCGCAGCGTCAGCGCCGCGGCGTCCTGGTCGGTCTTGATCTCCAGCCAGGGGGCCTTCTCCTCCAGGTAGGAGTTGCCCGCGCTCCACAGGGCGCGCAGCGACGCCGCGGCCTTACGGAACTGCAGCGCCTCCATGTGGCCCTCGTACTCGGCGAGCAGCCGCGCGATCTCCTCGCCCAGCTTCCGCTCGGCCTCGCCCGCCTCGGCACCGGCCGGAACCTCGTCGCCGAACCGCTTGCGGGAGAACGACAGCACACGGTTGACGAAGTTGCCGAGGGTGTCGGCGAGGTCCTTGTTGACGGAGGCGGAGAACAGCTCCCAGGTGAAGGAGGTGTCGTCGGACTCCGGCGCGTGCGCCATCAGGAAGTAGCGCCAGTAGTCGGCGGGGAGCAGCTCCAGCGCCGCGTCGGTGAAGATGCCGCGCTGCTGGGAGGTGGAGAACTTCCCGCCGTAGTAGTTGAGCCAGTTGAACGCCTTGAGGAAGTCGACCTTCTTCCAGGGCTCACGGGTGCCGAGCTGGGTGGCCGGGAACATCACGGAGTGGAACGGGACGTTGTCCTTGGCCATGAACTCCGTGTAGCGCACGTCCTCCGCCTCGTACCACCACGACTTCCAGTCGCGGTTCTCCGCATCGGCGTCCGCCCACTCCTTCGTCGAGCCGATGTACTCGATCGGCGCGTCGAACCAGACGTAGAAGACCTTGCCCTCGGCGGCCAGCTCCGGCCAGACGTCGGCGGGGACGGGGACGCCCCAGTCGAGGTCACGGGTGATGGCGCGGTCCTGGAGGCCCTCGGTCAGCCACTTGTGGGCGATGGAGGAGGCGAGCGTCGGCCACTCCTTGCTGCCGTTGCCCTCCAGCCAGCCCTCGACCTCGTGCTGGAGCTTCGACTGGAGGAGGAAGAGGTGCTTGGTCTCGCGGACCTCCAGGTCACCGCTGCCGCTGATCGCCGAGCGGGCGTCGATCAGGTCCGTCGGGTCGAGGACCCGGGTGCAGTTCTCGCACTGGTCGCCGCGGGCCTTGTCGTAGCCGCAGTGCGGGCAGGTGCCGACGATGTAGCGGTCGGGCAGGAACCGCTCGTCGGCGTTGGAGTACACCTGGCGGATCGCCCGCTCCTCGATGAAGCCGTTCTCGTGGAGCTTGCGGGCGAAGTGCTGCGTCAGCTCGACGTTCTCCTGCGAGGAGCTGCGGCCGAAGTGGTCGAACTCCAGGCCGAAGCCGTCGTAGATCGCCTTCTGCTTCTCGTGCTGCTCGGCGCAGAATGCGGCCACCGACTGCCCCGCGGCCTTCGCGGCCAGCTCCGCCGGGGTGCCGTGCTCGTCCGTCGCACAGATGTAGAGGACGTCGTGCCCGCGCTTGCGCATATACCGCGCGTACACATCGGCCGGGAGCATGGACCCCACCATGTTGCCCAGGTGCTTGATCCCGTTGATGTACGGAAGGGCGCTGGTGATGAGGTGTCGAGCCATTGCCGGCTGCTCCCAAGTCGCTACGGTGAGTGAGGAATTGCTTTACGGAACGTCAATATCGTACTGGACCGGCCGAGGCCAATTCACAGGCGTTCCGGCGGGCATTTCCGCAGGCAGTACGGGCGGGTACGGGGGCGTACGGCGTCCGTGTCCCGCTCAGCGGGCGGTGTCCGGGGCGGGGGCGGCGGAGCGGTCGGGCGCGGGCCCGTGGCGCGGTGCCCGGGCGGTGATCAGCAGGCCCGCGACGCAGGCGGCCAGCAGCATGATCGCCGCGGAGACGCCGATCGCGACGGTGAAACCGTGCACCACCCCCTCCTTGACGAGCGCGTCGCGCACCGCGGGCGACAGCCGCCCGGCCCGTGCCGCGGCCGTCAGCCGGTCCGCGAGGTACGCCGCCCCGGTCGAGGTCGCGAGGGTGTTGAGCAGCGCCGTTCCGATCGAACCGCCCACCTGCTGCGCCGTGTTGAGCGTCGCCGAGGTGACCCCGGCGTCCCGCGGCGCGACCCCGGCGGTCGCGGTCGCCGTCACCGGCATGAAGATCAGGCCCATGCCCAGCCCGACGAGGAGTTCGGCGGGCAGCACCCGCGGGGCGTACGCGGACCGCGCGGTCAGGAACGTCAGCAGATACAGCCCACCGGACGCCAGCAGCGCCCCGGGCACCATCAGCAGCCGCGGCGGGAGATGGTGCAGCAGCCGCGCCGATATCTGCGTCGCACCGGTGACGATGGCGAGCGTCATCGGCAGAAATGCCAATCCGGCCTTCACCGGTGAATAGCCGAGCACGATCTGGAAGTAATAGGTCAGGAAAAGGAACATCCCGAACAGCGCGAGCGTGGCCAGCGCCATCGTCAGGAATGCGCCGCCGCGATTGCGGTCCCGCACGATGTGCAGCGGCAGCAGCGGATGACGGGCCCGCGTCTGCCACCCCGCGAACGCCGCGAGCAGCGCGACGCCGCCGCACAGCAGCCCCAGCACCAGCGCGTCGTCCCAGCCCCGCGGCCGCGCCTCGCTGCACCCGTAGACGATCGCGACCAGCCCGCCGCAGCCCAGCACCGCCCCGAGGACGTCGAGGCGGGCGCCGCCCCGCTCCGGGCGGTCGTGCAGGAACACCGTGGCGCCGAGGAACGCCAGCGCCGCGATCGGCACGTTCACATACAGACACCAGCGCCAGTCCAGATACTCGGTCAGCACCCCGCCCACGATCAGCCCGATCGCCGCCCCGCCGCCCGCGATCGCCCCGTAGATCCCGAACGCCTTGCCGCGCTCCTTCCCGTCCCGGAACGTCGTCGTCAGCAACGACAGCGCGGACGGCGCCAGCACCGCCCCGAACGCCCCCTGCAGCGCCCGCGCCCCGAACAGCAACCCCGGACCACCCGCGGCGCCCCCGAGCCCCGACGCCACCGCGAACCCCACCAGCCCCACCATGAACGTCGTCTTCCGCCCGACCAGATCCGCGATCCGCCCACCCAGCAGCAACAACCCACCGAACGCGAGCGTGTACGCGGTGATCACCCACTGCCGATCCGCATCCGAGATCCCCAGCTCCCGCTGCGCCGACGGCAACGCGATGTTCACGATGGTGGCGTCCAGCACGACCATGAGCTGAGCCAGCGCGATGACCACCAGCGCCCACCAGCGGCGGGGGTCGGACGGAGCACCACCGGGACGCCCGGCCTGCGCCCGGACTCCCCCTTCCTCCGCCCGGACTTCCCCTACCTGCGGCCGGTCCTTCCGCGCCCGGTCCCCGGCCGGAGCCGCGTCCCCCTGTCCATCTGTGCCCATCGTCCGACCTGCTTCCGCCGGTCGCCGCCCCGACGCCCGACACTTACGCGGACAGATCGGGGCAACTGGATCAGTTCACCCAATCAGGGTAGGAGGGGCGGGGTGGGGGTGCATGGTGGGCGGGGCGCGTGTGGGAACAGTGCCCTGCAGCAAGGCCGGTGGACCGGCACCGAAGCGACTTTCGTTTTTTCAGCTACCGCTGAGGGGTTTGCTCATCCGGAGATTCAGGACTGTCGAACACCGTGGCTAGCTCTGAATCTGCCAGCTCTCCGTTTGCCCAAGACCAAAGCGTGCGTCTTTTCCTGCGGTCTAGAGGGGTGAGCAGAATGCAGGCGCGAAAGAGGAGTGCGGGCTCCTTGGTCACGTACCACATGTTTGATTTTGCGTAAGTGTAAACTTCTCGAGCGGGTGTGCCGCTCTCTATTTTCCGGGCCATTGCATTCAGGTCGGTATCGAACATGGATTTCGGGGTGATTGAAATCCGGTAAACCTTCTCGAACTCTTTGCAGAATTCTCGGGATGCGTACTCGGGTACGTTCCGTATCCACCATTTCTCGACCAGCGTGCGGGGGAATGCTTCCTTCGTGAATGCGTCTCTCAGTGATGCATCGACTTCTGAGAGAGTGCTCCGGAGTGCGAGGGTGCGTGGGTCACTCGATGCCTCTGTCAGGGTTTTTTCCAGAGCGGAGCGAATGGCGATGTCTGTCAGGTAATCCTCCACTTCCCATGGATATCCTTCACGGCAGTACTCCGCGAAACCTCTCCAACGCCCCAGTGCCTGTGCTGGATCGAGTCCCGCCGGTTCTTCCTGTGGATGCGTCATGTTTTCATTTCTCTTACCCTTGGTGACCCTCTGTTCATTTTTCGGGTTCCGGCAAGGGGTGACGGATCATCGACCCAACGTTCATCCTCTCCTTCATGAATTTACTGAGTGATTCCTTGTCCTCCACCCAGTAGTCGCCGCACTCCTGGGTGAACTCGGCGTCCTTCGAGAAAGTGATGAGGTAGCTGGGCGGAGTGTCGGGTAGTTCCTCGATTCTTACGTATTTCCCTTGGTCATCTCCGGCTTCGATGAATCCGGTTCTTGTAGGTGATGCGGGGTTCTGTCCGTCCGTGTCATCGTCCGGAGCGGGTATTTCAGAGGGGCATAGCTCCCTCCGGGGCGATGAGCGGGGTGGCGCGATCTTCGCCTTCTCTTCTCTGTACCGGTGGACGGCCCACGCTTCCCCGTCCATGAGGGCTTCCCAGAAGCCTGGTGCGGACCAGGGCGGAGGGAGCATCGAAAAGCTTCCGTGCGGGCCGAGGAACGCCTGCCATGTGGCAGGTATGTCAGGGTCGGTTATTTCGAAGAGACGGGAGTCGAAGAGACCGGGAAGGCGATTCGGGAAGCTCTCGATGCGGAACTTGTTCGGACCGTCCGCTGCTGCGTAGGTTTCGAGAACCGCGTATTCCGCGCCCTCCTTCAAGGAGGTGGCTCCTTGGTTCGCTGTCGGGTGGCCCGGGATGGCGCCGGTGAAGCGGACTCGCATCTTGGTGCTCCTGGGGCCGTCGGGCGATTGTTCATTACCTCTGGTGAGTGCGGGGCATCGGAAGTCTGTGGGACCAGGGTTACCGTATCGGGATTCCTGCTATTCTGCGTAATCCTTGCGAAATTTTTCAATCGATTCTTCGATTTCTGCCAGTGCTGTGTTTGGTGTCCGGTGAGTGGGCCATTCGCGCTGATAGCCAGATTCCCCTAGTGAGGCCATCAGGTTTTCTTGGGCCGACTTGACTGAGAGTGCGAACTGGGCAAGATCGATTCTGTCGCTGGACCATGCTGGTTCATCTTCCTCTGGTGCTCCCCATTCGCTGTGTAGAGTGATCTTTACATTCAATGAGGATCGCTCTCGGCGGATATGCCAGCGAACCTCTGTGGGCTCACCGTCGAAGGAGAATGTAACGCTCGAAGCGCCGTTCAGCAGGGCGCTGATGGCGTCCAGAATGAGTCTTGGGGCATCCACTCCATCGCCAACGGAAATGCGGCAATTGCTCGAATTTTTGTAAATCTCAAAGGTTGCCCAGCCGTGACGCATTTTGATCCAGCGAAACTCGACACTCTCTGGCATTGGTTGAGTCCTGTCTCTCTATAGGGGATAGGCTGTGTGTATATCATTTCCGCGAATTATTATCTCCGCTATGCGTGTTGGTGCCCCCTTTCCGTTGATGCCAATGGTTTGGTTGTATTCGTGGCGGTGTATGTGTCCTGGGCCGTTGGGGTTCGGGACTCTCGGCGAGTTGTTGGCGCCGTGGAGCAAGTTGTCGCCGAGGACATGATCATTGCCGCTCCAGATGAAATCCTCGTCAAACTCTCCGGGGACGTTGATGTCTCCGCTGTTGCTTGCTCTCTCTCGTGCACCCTCTCCATGGCGATACTCAATGTGAGCCAGTCGATCTTCAGAGATGGAGTGACTTCCGGAGCAGGGTGAAAGGCCGAGCGGGTCGACGGAGCCGAGTGGGTTACGAACGTACGCGACGGGGTTCGGTGAGGGCACAGTCCGAGTGGATCTGCCTATGTATAACGGCCGACCTCGGCGTCGTGTTCGTAGCGGTAGGCGCCCGCCCTGGTGATGCGGGTGCCGGTGTAGGTGCGGTCGCCGCGGGCCGTGGGGTTGGGGTGCTGGTCGGGCCAGGTGGCGTGGGTCTGGTTGCCGGACTCGTCGTAGGCGTAGGTCTCGGTCCAGTTGGCGGCGTGGACGGCGGTGACGCGGCCCGCGCGGTCGAGGTCGAAGGTGCGGCGGCCGGAGTGGGAGTCGTCGAGGGCGATGAGGTGGCCGTCGGCGCGGTAGGTGTAGGCGCGGCGGTGGAGGAGAGTCGCCGCGGAGCCGGGTTCGACGCCGGGTGCTTCGCCGGTTCCGGGTACGCCGTCCAGGCCGGGGACGTCGCCCGGAGCCCGGGCCCCTGATGCTCCGGCCTCCGGAGTGTGCGCCGCGCCGGGCCACCCCGGATCGAACGGGCTGCTCGCCGCCCCGGGCCCGGCAGCCCACCAGATCCCCCGGCAGCCCGTCAGGCGCTTCGGCCTCCGGAAAACCGCCGGGCCTCGCGGCCCCCGGCAGCCCCGTAGCCGCCGTCTCGGGAGGCACGTCCTCGACGCGCAACAGCGACGGCCCCGTCAACCGGCCCGTCGTATCCCCCGTCGGCCATGTCGCCCCCCATTGTGTGTTTCCTCCCCCTTGCCGTGGCGCCCCCCCCGGGTCGCCGAAGACACACCCTGTCATAGGGGATGGGCTGTGTGTTCCGGCGGTCGCTGGGCGGCTGAAAGAGAGGGGTATTTCCCCTCTGATAACCGGATGGTGGGTCGGTTATTGGAGGGGGATGCGGGGGCGGAAATGCCGACCGGCCGCGCCGTCAGGCCCGTGGGGGCCCGGCGGTGCGGCCGGTCGGTGGGGGTGCGGGGGGTCAGTTGTCCTTGAGGACGCCTGCGGTGCGGGCTTCGGTGAGCCATTCGGGGAACTCGACCATCAGCTGCTGGTAGAGCTCGTCGGAGGAGAGGGCGCGGGGGTCGCGTCCGGCGTGGAAGAAACCGGCGTTGTCGACGACGCGCTTTTCCGGTACGGCCAGGTCGTCGAGCTTGCGGAGGAAGTCGAAGCCCTTGGCGTCGGGGTCGCCGAAGCCGATGAACTGCCAGAAAATGGGGAGCCCGGCGGCCTCGCAGAGCGCCTTTTCGGCGGCCGGCTTGGAGGTCGGGGCGCCGTCGGTCTGGAAGATGACGAAAGCCGGGGCGGTGCTGCCGGACTTCTTGTAGTGCTGGACGACCGCGTCGATGGCCCAGTGGTAATTCGTCCGCCCCATGTGGCCGAGCCCGGCGTGGAGTTCGGCGATCCGGCCCTCGTAGTGGGTGAGGTCGAGTTCGGCGGTGCCGTCGACGTCGGTGGAGAAGAAGACGACGGGGACGATGCCGTCGTCGTCGAGGTTCGCGGAGAGGCCGAGGGCCTGTTCGGCGAGGTGCTGGACGGTGCCGTCCTTGTAGTAGTTGCGCATCGAGCCGGAGCGGTCGAGCACCAGGTAGACGGCGGCGCGCTGGGTGCCGAGCCCGTGCTTGTCGAGGGTCACCGCGGCGGACTTGACGAGGCTGACTAGGGCGGGCGCGTCCGCCTCGACCTTGCGGAGGGCGGTGGTGCGGGGGGCGGTCGCGGCGGGGGGCTGGGGGGCTTCGGGCGTCGAGACGGGCTCGGGCGTCGAGGTGGGCTGGGGCGCGGTCTCGGGTGCCTCGGTCGTCTCCGTTGCCTCGGCTGCCTTGGTTGCTGCTTCGGCCGCTTCGGCTGCCTTGGTCGCTTCGGTCGCCGCGGGTGCCTCGGCCGCCTCGGTCTCGGTGGGCTCCGGGGCCTCCTCGGCCTTCTTGGTGTCCGTAACCTCCGTAGCCTCCGGGGCCTTTGCGGACTCCGTTACCTCCGCGGTGTCCGTGGCTTCCGCTGCCTCCTCGGCCTTCTGCTTCTCAACGGGCTCCGCCGGGGCGGTCGTTGACGGCTTCGGGGTGTCGAATGCCTGGCTGACCAGGTCGTCCGCGCCCGCGCTCTCGGAGGTCGGGGCGGAAGCCTCGGAGCGCTCGGAACCCTCGGATGCGGCGTCCTTGTCCGAGGCGGTGGCGGCGGCCTCCTCCGCGGGGGCGGCCTCCTCCGTCGGCGCAGCCTCCGCAGGGGCAGCCTCCGCAGAGGCGGGGGCCACCGAGGACGCGTCCACCGGTGCCGCGGGCTCCGACGCCTCATCCGCCGTCGCCGGTGCCGCATCCCGCGCTGCCGCAGCCTGCTCCGGCTTCGCAGCCTGCTCCGGCTTCGCGGTCTTCTCCGGCTCCGGGGTCGGCTCCGGGGTCTCGACGCGGTCGTCGACGTGGGCGGCCTGGGCCGGGACGGTCGGGGTGTCCGGGGTGGTGGTGGATTCCTGGGGGGCCGTGCGGGCGGCGGGGACCTCGGCCACCGGGCGGTCCGGGGTGGGCTGTTCGGCGGCGGGGGTCTCGGCCGTGGGCTCCTCGGCCGCCGGGGCTTCGGTGCCGGGCCGGTCGGCGGGGGTGCCGGGGGCGGATTCCTCGCGGGCCTCCGGGATGGTGGTGGCGGAGGTGGCCGGTTCCGGCGTTTCCGTGCCGCTCGGTGTGGTGCCGGACTCCTCCCGGGTCGCCTTGGAGCGACCGAAAGCGTTGCGCAGCAGACTCCGAATGCCCATCGGCGGACCTCTCTGGGGTGTGGTGGGTGCGGCGTATGTCCGTGAAGCTGCGGACATGTCCCTGACCAGGACGGATACGTAAGGGTAGCGGCCCGCACCGGCGTCACAGTGGGACCTCGGGCGCCGCGTTGCCCGTACGAGGGGGCGCTGTACGGGGTGAGGGAACGGGTTCCGGGGCCCGGGCGGAGGGGGTTGTCCGGCCCCCGATGGCGCGCGGTCGGACAGCGGAGGGGAAGGAATCGGCCAGGGAGAGGGGAGGGCGTGGACGGGCGGGAGGCGGCGGTACGGAAACCGGTCAGGTGTGGAGTGGTGGCGGCAGCCGGAGGGAGCGGACGCCCCGGCCCCCTCCCCGCTGCCGCCCCCGAGCTTGCGGGGAGCGGGGACCGCCTCCCGGAGCACCCCAAGGCCGGACGCTCCTCCGGGCCCAGGTCAGAGGCCCCTCCCGGCTCACCCCGACCCCGTCGAACCCGTACGGAGAGGCGCGACGGCCCCTCGACCGGCGGTCCGGCCGCCCCGCCTCCGCCCCCACCGAACGCAAGCCCGCACGCACAAGCCCGCACGCACGGGCCGCCAGGCGAAGGCCCCCGACCGTCGAGTACGAGCCATCAGATACCAGCCCCGGCGCGGGCATCGCCGTCGCCGCCGCCGCGACTGACCGCGTCCGTCCGCGCCCGCCTCCGCGCCGTCGGCACAGGTGCGTCCGTCGGCCGCTCATTTCCGGCTGAGTGGATTCCTTTTCGTTATGCGGGCTCCCGTATGATCACCGCGCCTCCCTGGTGTGTGAACGCGGCCGCGCGGGGATGGGCTCGTATCACGGTGCGGACACAGGTCGGCAAGGTGCGGGTAAGGAATTGGCTCGGACTGGTATCCGATGTCCGGTCGGTCCCCTCTTATCCGGTGACCATCGGTCCGAGCCGCCCGTTGTTGGTCAAGGCGGTCGCAAGCCGGGAGCCGGGCGAGAGCCCTTGCGAGGGTGACGGGAGATGTGGGGCGCATGGGGCTGACCAGTCGGTCGCTCGAAATCGCGGTCGTGGGGCTGGCGGTGGTGCTCGTCGCGTTGACGGTGTGGCAGTGGCCGCGGCTGTCGGGACGTGGCGTAGGAGTTCTCTTCGGCAGGCTCGGCGCCGTCGTGCTCACCCAGGTGGCACTGGTGTGTGCGCTGGCACTCGCGGTCAACAACAGCTTCGAGTTCTACGGCAGTTGGGACGATCTGCTCGGCAACGAGGACAAGGCGCCGGTCGCGGTCAGTGACAACGGCGGCCAGTACGCCTCCGTCGGCACCACCAAGGGCGCGCTGATCCAGCCCGCCGGGCCGCAGGGGCTCGACCGGGTGACGGGTCTGCCGCAGGGCCCCGCCGACAAGGTCGGGAAGATGGAGTCGGTACGGATCGTGGGCCGCCGCAGCGGTGCGATCAACCCGGCGTTCGTCTATCTGCCGCCGCAGTACTTCCAGCCGCAGTACCGCCGTCAGCGCTTCCCCGTGATGGTCGTGATCAGCGGCTACCCCGGCGGCATCATGAACCTCGCGCAGCATCTGCAGATCCCGCAGAACGCCGGGCGGCTGATCGCCAAGGGCACCATGCAGCCGACGGTCATGGTGATGGTGCGGCCGACGATCGCGCCGCCGCGGGACACCGAGTGCGTGGACGTGCCGGGCGGTCCGCAGGCCGAGACGTTCTTCACCAAGGACCTGCCGGACGCGATGCGGTCCGCGTACCGGGTGGGGCACGACGCCAGCGCGTGGGGCGCGTTCGGGTACTCGTCGGGCGGCACCTGCTCGCTCCAGCTGGCGATGCGGAACCCGAAGATCTACACCTCCGCCGTCTCGCTCTCCGGCGACTACGCGATCAAGGACGACCTGACGACCGGCAGCCTCTTCGGCGCCGGTCCGGAGGGCGCGAAGCGGGAGCGGGAGCACGATCTGCTGTGGCGGATGAAGCATCTGCCCGTTCCGCAGATCTCCGCGCTGGTGGCGAGCAGCCGCCAGGGTGAGCCGGACTACGGCGCGACGATGGACTTCATCCACGCGGCGAAGGCGCCGATGACGGTCGACTCGATCATCCTGCCCCGCGGCAGCCACCAGTTCGCCACCTGGCGGCGTGAGGTGGTCCCGGCGCTGGAGTGGCAGAGCCGTCAGCTGACGTTCCCGCAGGACGTCGTGGCGAAGCCGACCAAGCCCGCCGCCCCGCACGGTGAGCAGGCACACGAGAGCAAGCCGGGCGAGCACCACACGGGGCAGCCGTCCGGCGCCCCGGCGCAGGCGGAGCGCCGCCGGGACGCGGTGGAGCCGGACGCGCAGGACTGACGGCAGGACTGACGGGGCGCAGGACCGACGGCGTACGCGGACGGGCCGGGCACGGGGTGAGCGGTCACCCCGTGCCCGGCCCGTCCGTATGTCCGGGGCCGTGCGCCGCCGCGCTCAGGGGTGGTAGACCATGCCCGGCTCCGGCTTCGCGGGCGCGAGCAGCTGGGAGACGGTGACGAGCGTGAAGCCGCGGTGCTTCAGCTCCTTGAGGATGCCGGGGACGGCGGGGACGGTGCCCGGGTAGATGTCGTGGAGCAGGATGATGCCGTCCTGCTCGGTCTGGTCGAGGACCCGCTCCGTGATCAGCTTGGAGTCGTTGGTCTGGTAGTCCTTCGCCGTCACGCTCCACAGGACCTCGGCGAGCCCCAGCTCCTTGCTGACCTCGGCGACCTTCTCGTCGGTACGGCCCTGGGGCGGGCGCATCAGCGTCGGGGTCTTGCCGGTGAGGTCGTGGACGGCCTTCTGGACGCGGGAGAGCTGGCTCCGGATCTGTGCCGGGGTGGCCTCGGTGAGGATCTGGTGCGACCAGGTGTGGTTGGCCAGTTCGTGGCCCTCGCGGTCGATCCGCTTCACCTCGGCGGGGCGCTCGGCGATGTGGTTCTTGCCGAGCATGAAGAAGGTGGCGTGCGCCTGCTCCTTCTTGAGGATGTCCAGCAGGCGGTCGGTGTTCTCGCTGGGACCCGCGTCGAAGGTGAGCGCCACGCACTTGGCCTTGCGGCAGTCGACGTCCGCGCCGCCGCCCTTGCCGTCCCCCGCGAGCTGGGCGTCGCGGGCCTTGACGTCGGCCGCCGGGGCGTCGTCGCGGGCGTCGGCGGGGGTGATCTGGTTGGCGGGGGTGCAGCCGCCGAGCGCCAGGGAGGCGGCGGTCAGCAGCCCGGCTATGAGGGGGCGGCGGACGTTCTTCGGCATGGAACTCTCCGGGCGGAGCGGGGTACGGCGGGCAGCCGGACGGTCGATCGCCCGTCGGCTGCCGGGAACTATACATAGCGTGTAGAGACGGGGTGTCTACGCGGTATGTCTACGCATCCTGTAGAGGCGGTATGTCTACGCACCCTGTAGAGGTGGGGCGGCGCGGGCCGGGGGGCGCGGTGCCCGGTCCGGGGCGGGGGCGGTGCGCGGGGCGGCGTCCGGTCCGGGGTGCGGGTCGGTGCCCGGTCCGGGGCGGCGGGCCCGTTCGGACGCGTTCCGCGCGACAGTGGGGGCCGCCCCGGGGTGGACTCGTACCGTGACCGCACCGCCGGACGACTGCCTGGCCCGCAACGACTGGATCTGCGGCGACTACCTCAGCAGCCGCCGGCACATCCTGCTCGGCGCGGTGGCCGAACACGTCCAGCTGACGGTGGTCTCGGTCGCGCTGGGGCTGGTCGTCGCGGTGCCGCTGGCGTTGCTGGCCCGGCGGCACCGGTGGACGGCGGGGCCGGTGCTGGGGCTCACGACGGTGCTCTACACGATCCCCTCGCTGGCGATGTTCTCGCTGCTGCTGCCGGTCTACGGCCTCTCGTCGGCGCTGGTCGTCGTCGGGCTGGCGCTCTACTCGCTGACCTTGCTGGTACGGAATCTGCTGGCCGGGCTGGACGGCGTACCGGCCGAGGCGAAGGACGCGGCGCGCGGCATGGGGTACGGGCCGACCCGGCAACTGATCACCGTGGAGCTGCCGTTGGCGCTGCCCGCGGCGATGGCGGGGCTGCGGATCGCCACCGTCTCCGCCGTCGCGCTCACCACCGTCGGCGCGATCGTCGGCCACGGCGGGCTCGGCAACCTCATCTACGCCGGGATGAACTCCTTCTTCAAGGCGCAGGTGCTGACCGCGTCAGTGCTCTGTGTGCTGCTCGCCGTCGCCTTCGATCTGCTGCTCCTGGGCGCGGAGCGGCTGCTGACCCCGTGGCGGCGCGGGGCGCGTACCGCCCGGCGGGGGCGTGCGCGATCGGCCGCGCGCCGTCCGGTCGTGGCCGGGCGGCAGCCGTGAACGCGGTCTCCGGCGCCGTCGCCTGGCTGACCACCGCGTCCCACTGGTCCGGTGAGGACGGCATCGGGCACCGGCTCGCCGAGCACGCCGCGCTCACCGTCGGCTGTCTGCTGCTGAGCTGTCTGATCGCGCTGCCGGTCGCGGTCGTCCTCGGGCATCTGGGGCGCGGCGGGGCGCTCGCCGTGAACCTCGCCAACGTCGGACGCGCCGTCCCCACCTTCGCCGTGCTGGTCCTGCTGCTGCTCACGCCCCTGGGACGGCACGGCGAGTGGCCGACCGTCATCGCCCTGGTGCTGTTCGCCGTGCCGCCGCTGCTGACCAACGCGTACGTGGGGATGCGCGGGGTCGACCGGGACGTGGTGCGGGCCGCGCGCGGCATGGGGATGACCGGCGGTCAGCTGGTGTGGCGGGTCGAACTGCCGCTGGCGCTGCCGCTGCTGCTCACCGGCGTCCGGATCGCCGCCGTCCAACTCGTCGCCACCGCCACCCTCGCCGCACTGGTGGGCGGCGGCGGTCTCGGCCGGATCATCACCGCCGGTTTCAATCTCGCCTCCACCTCGCAGGTCGTCGCCGGTGCGGTCGTCGTCGCGGTGTTCGCGCTGCTCATGGAGGCGGCGTTCGAGATCGGGACGCGGTGCGGCCCCCGGTGGGCGCGGGCACGGGGCGCCCGGTGAGGCGGCGCGGGCGGGCGCCCGCCCCGGGGACGGCGGGGCGCGATCGGAAGCCCGGCCCGGCGCGCGGCCGGGCCTCGCGCGCCGGGGCTGCCCGCCGTCTGCCGGGGGCGCCCGCCGGGGCCCCGCGCGCCGGGGGCGCCCCGCCGCCACCAGGGGCGCGGGCCACCGCCCCACGCGCCCCACGCACCGCCCGCCACGCGGGCGTCCTCGCCCTCGCCGCCGCGCTCCTGACCTCCTGCGTCGGCGGGCCCTCGCTGGAGGACCGGGGCGCCGTCACCGCCGCCCCGGGGGACCGGCACCACCTGACCGTCGGATCGGCCGGGTTCACCGAGAGCGAGCTGCTGGCGCAGATGTACGCGGCGCTGCTGCGGCACGCCGGATACCGGGCCGACCTCGTCACCGTCGGCAACCGCGAGCTGTACGAACCGGCCCTGGAGAGCGGCCAGATCGATGTCGTCCCCGAGTACGCCGCGACCTTCGCGGACTGGCTCCAGGCCCGTACGCACGGCGCGGACGCCCGCCCGGTGGCCTCCCCCGACCTCCGGGTCACCATGGACGCGCTGCGCGCCCTCGCCGCCCCGCGCGGGCTGACGGTGCTCGACCCCGGGCGCGCCGTCGACCGCAACGCCTTCGCCGTCAGCGCCTCCTACGCCGCCCGCCACCGGCTGCGCACCCTCAGCGACCTGGGCCGGGCGAAGCTGCCGGTGCGGCTCGCCGCGGGCGACGAGTGCGTCCGGCGGCCGTTCTGCGCACCGGGGCTGCGGAAGACGTACGGGATCGACATCACGGCCGTCGATCCCAAGGGCGTCGGCACCACCCCGGCCAAACAGGCGGTGCAGAACGGGCAGGACCAGATGGTGCTGACCACGACCACCGACGCCACCCTGGACCGGTTCGGGCTGGTGGTCCTCGCCGACGACCGCAAGCTCCAGAACGCCGACTACGTCGTGCCCGTCGTCAACCGCTCCCGGGCCGGGGGTGGCCGCGCCGCCGCCGCGCTCGGCCGCCTCAACACCGTCTTGACCACCGCCGATCTGGCGCGTCTCGACGAACGCGTCGACAGCTGGCGCCGCCTCCCCGAGGACGTCGCCCACGACTATCTGACGGAGAAGGGGCTGCTGCCCAAGGGGCGGTGACGGCGGCGCGCCCAAGGACGACGCAGGCCCGGCCCCGCACCCGGGGGAGGCGCAGGCCCGTCCCCGCACACCGCCCACCGAGGGCGCGCCCCCCGGGGGCGTGAGTGCCGCGCCTTCACCCCATCGGCACCGACTCCACCTCCCCCAGCCCCCGCCGCTCCCCGCGCTCCCCGGGGACGATGGTGCGGCGCAGCGCCTCGTGGAGCCGGGCCGGGGTGAGGACGCCGAGGAAGCGGTCGCCGTCCAGGACCGCGATCCAGCCCGCGTCGTGCTGGAGCATCTCGCCGAACGCCCGCTTGAGGGTGGCGCCGACCGGGACCCACGCCTCCATCCGGCGGGCGTGCCCGGACACCGGACCGGCCGCGTCCGCCAGCTGCGCGGCGCCGACCCAGCCGTGCAGCGCGCCGGAGTCGTCCAGGACCACCGCCCACCGGGCGCCGTGGGCCCGCAGCCGGGCCGCCGCCTCCGTGGCCGGTTCGCCGAGCCGGGCGAGCGGCGGGCGCTCCAGGTCGGCCCGGTCGATCCCGGTGACCGAGAGCTGTTTGAGCGCCCGGTCGCTGCCGACGAACTCGGCGACGTACGGGGTGGCGGGCGCGCCCAGCACCCGCGCCGGGGTCTCGAACTGCTCGATGCGGCCCTGCCCGTAGACGGCGATGCGGTCGCCGAGGCGGACGGCCTCCTCGATGTCGTGCGTCACGAACAGCACGGTCTTGCCGAGTTGCCGCTGGAGGTGGCGGAACTCGTTCTGGAGGCGCTCGCGGACGACCGGGTCGACGGCGCCGAACGGCTCGTCCATGAGGAGAACGGGCGGATCGGCGGCGAGCGCGCGGGCGACCCCCACGCGCTGGCGCTGTCCCCCGGAGAGCTGGTCGGGGTAGCGGTGCCCGTAGACGGCCGGGTCGAGGCCGACCAGGTCGAGGAGTTCGGCGGCCCGCTCCCGGGCCTTCGCGCGCTTCCAGCCGGTGAGCACCGGCACCGTCGCGGTGTTGTCCAGGACGGTCCGGTGCGGGAAGAGGCCGGTCTGCTGGATGACGTAGCCGATCCGGCGGCGCAGCCGGACGGGGTCCACGCCCGCGATGTCCTCGCCGCCGACGTGGATGGTGCCCTCGGTCGGGTCGATGAGCCGGTTGACCATCATCATCGTGGTGGTCTTGCCGCACCCCGACGGGCCGACGAGGGTGACCAGCTCCCCCTCCGCGACCTCGAAGGAGAGACCGTCGACGGCGGTCGTCCCGTCCGGGTAGCGCTTGGTCACCGACGTGAAACGGATCATCCGCCCATTCCAACCCGCCGGGCCGCGCCGGTCCTCTCCTCGCGGCAATCGGGTGGGGCGGCCCGCCGCGCACCCCGGGGAGGGGCGGCCATCCGGGCCGTCAGAGGGGCCGCGGGCCGGGGCAATCGGGTGCGGCGGCCGGATGGGGCGCGGCGCGGGGGCCGTACGAGTTGCTTCGGCGGCGCCGCCTTTCCGCCTGCCGCGTCGGGCCCGTCCGGCGTGCTTACGATCGCGCCCGGCCTCCGGTCGGACGGGTGGAAGGGAACGCCACGATGAGAGCCGTAGCAGTCAGCGCATTCGGTGCCGAGCCGCAGCTCCTGGAGCTGCCCCAGCCCGAGCCAGGGCCGGGGGAGGTCCTGGTGCGGCTGTCCGCCGCCGGGGTCAACCCCATCGACTGGAAGATCGCGGGCGGGATGTTCGGCGATGCCGTCGACGCGTCGTTCCCGCTCGTCATGGGCGCGGATGGGGCGGGCGAGGTGCTGGCCGTGGGGACCGGCGTACGGCGCTTCACGGCCGGGGACGCGGTCTTCGGCACGTTCCAGCGCCCGGCGCACGGCGGCGGTTCGTACGCCGAACTGGCCCTCGCCGACGAGCAGTCCCTCGCCCACGCGGCCCGCAGCGTCACCTACGCGACGTCGGCGGCGGTCCCGACGGCCGGGATGACGGCGTACAACCTGGTGGAGGAGACCCGCATCGGGGAGGGCAGCCGGGTGCTGGTCGTCGGGGCGACCGGCGGCGTCGGCACCTTCGTCACCCAGATCGCCTACGGGCGCGGCGCCGAGGTCATCGCGACCGCGCGGCCGGTGATGGCGGATCTGATGCTGACCCTGGGCGCCGCCGAGATCGTCGACCACGGGGCGGGGCCGGTCGCCGACCAGGTGCTGGCCACCCACCCGGACGGCGTCGACGTCCTGATCGACCTGGTCAGCGACGCGGACGGGTTCACCGGGATGATGCGCACGGTCCGGGACGGCGGTACGGCGGTGTCGACGATCGGCGCGGCCGACGCGGATGTCCTGACCGATCACAACCTCCGCGGCTTCAACTTCGTCAACCGGCCGTCCCCGCAGCTGCTGGAGATCCTCGCCGGACATGTCGACGCGGGCCGTCTGACGGTCCTGGTCGGCAGGGAGGTCCCGTTGGAGGAGGCCCCGGCGGCGGTGGCCGAGCAGCGCGAGGGCCGCGCCCAGGGGAAGACGGTGCTGGTGATGTAGCGCCCGGCGCCCGGCCCGCCCGGTGCGCACGGTCTGACGCGGCCCGACGCGGCCCCGTGGGAGCTTCCCGCGGGGCCGCGTTCCGCATGCTCCACGGGGCGGCTCACGGGAGCGGCGGGAGGCGTGGCGTCCGCTTCGGCCGCCCCGGGGGCGCGCGGTGGGCGGCGCACCCGTGGGCGGGCCGGGGGCGGCGTACCCGGGAGAGGCTGGGGCGGCGCACCCGGGGGCGGTCGCCTCGGCGTTCCGGGGGCGGCCGTCCCGCGCGTCCCGGGGCGCGCCGCTCAGGCGCCCCCGCGCCGCTTCCGTAGGGCGCCGCGTACGGCCCGCACCACGGGGCCGCTCGCCGCGGCCAGCGCGGCGGTCGCCAGGGTTCCGCAGAGCAGCCCGGTGATGCCCGTGTGGAGCGACGCCGTGAGCGCGTCCGTGTACGCGGCCGCCGCCGGGCGTGGGACCGCGTGCGGGAGGGCGTCCAGGGCCCGGGAGCGGACCGGCGGGAGGGCCGCGGCGAGCGCGCCGGTGGCGGCCGCGGCGAGGAGCGCCGTGACGGTCAGGGCGCGCCGTCGGCGGCGGGCCAGCAGGAGCCCGGCGGCGAGGCAGAGCGCGGCGGCCGGGGGCGCCAGCCGCGCGGTGGTCCGGACGGCGTCGTAGGCGGTACGGGCCCGGGGCACGTCGGCGGCGGACAGCAGCACGATCTCGGTGCCGGTGTGCGGGACCCGGCGGGCGATGTCGATGCCCAGCCCGTTGGCGGACAGCTGGTGTTTGACGCGTTCGATGACGGGGGCGACGTCGAGGCGGACCGGGGTGTCACCGGAGGCGCCGAGGGAGGCGTCGAGCGCCTGGTGGGCGGTGCGGTGCACCTGCCGCCACACGGTGGGGAACGACGGCCCGGTCACGACCTGCCGGACCTGCTTGTCGACGAACTCCCGGATGCCGCGGGTGAACCGTTCGCGCAGCGCGGGGCGTTGCGGCCGGGGGATCGCGGACAGCAGCCCGTCGAGGTGGACATGGCCCATCACCCCGGTGGTGACGTCGTCGACGATCGCGTTCTGGATGGTGCGGTCGTGGGCGAGCGGGGCGACGGCGGTGACGTACCGCCCGGTGTCGGTGAGCTGGTCGCGGGCCCAGACACCGGCCAGGGAGACCGGTGTCAGCAGCGCGGCCAGGAGCAGCAGCACGATGGCGGCGCCCGCCCGGCCGGGCCGCCGGGAGGCGCGGGGCGTTCCCTCGCGCGCCGTGCGGCGGTCGCTCGCGCGCGGGGGTGCGCTCGCGGTCACGTCGTGCGCTCCTTCCGTACGGCGGCGGGCGGGGCCGTCTCCCAGGCAAGCGGGGCCCGCGGCCGACCGCGACCGGGGACGGGGCAGGCGGGTGAGGCGGGGCCCACCGGGCGGGCCGGGGGCGTGCGGTCCCCGGGCGTGCGCCGCGCCCGGGACCCGCGCGCCGGTCGGGGGCGCGTCCCGCCGCCGTCAGGTCCGGGCCGAGGTGGCGCCCTGCGCGGACGGGGCGGACGTCGCGGACGGGGCGGGCTCCGGGGGGCCGGCGGGCGCGGGCGGTGCCGTGGCCGCCGGGGGCACGGTGGGCACGGTCGCGGCGGTCGAGGCGGCGGTCGCAGCCGTAGCCGTAGCCGCTGCCGCTGCCGCCGCCGTCCGGCGCCGTCCCCGGCGCAGCAGCCCGGCGCCCACCAGCAGGCCCATGACGAGCAGCCACGGGGTCCAGGAGGTCCAGGACAGCCAGGGGTGTCCGGCGGCGGCGCCGTGGGTTTCGGGCAGGTCGTCGATGTCGCCGGTGCAGGCGGCGGGGGCGGCGACACCGGGGGCGTGGACGCAGACGGTGGTGGCGGCGCGGAGCGTGCCGGGGGCGGCGGAGGGCCCGTCGGGGCGGTCGCCGAGGACGGCGCTGGCGGTCAGCACCCGGAGGCCGCCCGGGGCGAGGTCGGCGTGCCAGACGGCGGTGTGGTCGTCGGTGACGCGGCCCTCGGGCGCGTCGGCGGACTCGGTGGTGGCGGGCAGCCGGGCCTCGATGCGGGCGCCGCGCAGCGGGGCGTCGCCGAGGTTGCGGACCGTGATGCGGTAGTCGAGCCGGTCGCCCGCCTCCGCCCGGTCGGTGCCGTCGCTGACCTCGACCGCCACCTGCGGCGGCGCGGGTTCCGCCGGGGTCCCGGCGGCCACGGCGCGACCGGGGAGGGCGGCGGCGGTGCACAGCAGGGCGCTCAGGAGGAGGGTTCGCATCCGCCCATCCGAGCACCGCCCACCGCGCGCGGGCCCCACCGCCACCGGGTCACCGGCACGGTTCACCCGCCCGGTGGCGGCCAGGTGGCCGGATACGGCACGGGGCGCTATCCGGGGACGGCACCCCGGCGCCCCGCCCCGGCGCCCCGCGCCCCGCCCCCGCGCCCCGCCCCGGGGCACTGCGCCTCGCCCCGGTGCCCCGGCGCCCCGCGCCTCGCCCCGGCGTCCCGGGGCCGGGCGTCCTCCCCGCCGTATCCGACCCGTGCTCAGAGACCGGGTACGGACTGCCCCGTGTCCCGCACCCCGCCACGGGTGCCCCGCCGTGACCATGGTTCGCAGGGCACCGCACCGGGGAACGACCCCGCTACCCACCTCCCCGGGCGCACCGCGTCGCTCGGGGCCGAGGACCGGAGGCACCATGAAGATCCATCTGACCAGCGTTTTCGTCGACGACCAGGCCAAGGCGCTGCGGTTCTACACCGAGATGCTGGGGTTCGCGCCGAAGGAGGACGTCCCGCTGGGCGCGGACCGCTGGCTCACCGTGGTCTCCCCCGAGGACCCCGACGGCGCCGAACTGCTCCTGGAACCCTCCGGCCACCCCGCGGTGCCCCCGTACAAGGCGGCGCTGTTCCTGGACGGCATCCCCGCCGCCTCGTTCGCCGTGGACGACGTGTCCGCCGAGCACGACCGGCTGCGGGCGCTCGGCGTCAGCTTCACCCAGGAGCCGCGGACGACGGGGCCGGTCACCACCGCGGTGCTCGACGACACCTGCGGAAACCTGATCCAGCTGATGCAGCGCGGCTAGGCGGCGCCCGCCACCGCCGCGACGACGCCGGTGGCCCGCCCGGTGCCCGGGCTTTCTTTCAGCCAGACTCCCTGAAAGAAAGCCCGGGCACCCGGCCCGCACCCCGCAAAGCGCCCTGCCTGAGCACCCCTCGCTCAGGCAGGCTTCCTGAAAGTAAGCCAGGCCCCTCGCTCAGGCAGGCTTCCTGAGAGAAGGCCAGATCCCTCGCTCAGGCAGGCTTCCTGAAAGAAAGCCGGGCCCCTCGCTCAGGCAGGCTTCCTGAAAGTAAGCCAGGCCCCTCGCTCAGGCAGGCTTCCTGAAAGAAAGCCAGGCCCCTCGCTCAGGCAGGCTTCCTGAGAGAAGGCCGGGCCCACGGCACCGGGCCTGTTCCGCCCCTGTCCCGGCTCAGTGATCACCGAGCCGTCGGCGGAAGCACACCCGGTCCTCGCCCGGACCGTCGTAGTCCGCGTGCACCGGGAGCCCGTCGACGACGCGGTCCCCGTCCCCCTCCGGGACGAACCCCATTGCCTGGTGGAACGCGAGCGAGGCGGCGTTCCCCGGGGAGACGATCGCGCGGACATCGGTACGGCCCGCCGCTGCCGCGCGCTCGAAGAACGCCGCGTAGAGCTGTCGGCCGACGCCCTGTCCCCGGAGCGCGGGATGCACCCCGACGAAGTGGATGTACGCGTCGCTCTCGTTCTCCGGTGCGTGAAAGCCCACCAGGAACGCCCGCACCCGCCCCTCGCCTCCGGCCTCGCCCGCGTCCCCCGGGGAGCCCGGACGACCGGGCTCCTCCAGGATCAGGCTCGTCCGGGAGAAGAACTGGAGGAAGAGGCGCGGCAGCAGGAGGGAGAGTTCGCGGGCCTCTTCCGGGGTGCGGGAGTCGCCCCACCAGTTCCGTACGCAGTGGACGAGCGTGGGGTGATCGGTGACATGGGCCGGACGCAGTGCGAGCACGGCATTCCCCTCCAGGAGCTGGCTTTCGGTGGACTGTGGTGCCATCGGTGCTGCTCAGCGCGGGTGCGGCCGCGCCGGTGGACCGGCCCGACGGTTCGTTCCCAGCCAGAGCGGTGGAACTACCACTCCCCCACGCCCCCTCTCGACTAACGTCGCAGGTCGGCAAGTGTCGGCCCCGCGGATGCGGGGATGTTCCCAACACCAGCGACGGGGAGGGCATCTCCTGGGCGTCGGCCCCGCGGATGCGGGGATGTTCCCCGCGAAACCCGCGAGCGGCCCGGCGCAGCGAAGTCGGCCCCGCGGATGCGGGGATGTTCCTGACCCGACGATTAGGCCGGGCCCAGCGACGGAGTCGGCCCCGCGGATGCGGGGATGTTCCGGCCACCGCCGTGGTGCTGGAGGAGGTCGCGCAGTCGGCCCCGCGGATGCGGGGATGTTCCCCCGCGGTACAGCCCCGGCGAGCTGTAACCCTCGTCGGCCCCGCGAATTGCGGGGATGTTCCCGACCGGCACACCGACCTCTGCCGCACGTCGGTGTCGCCCCCCCGTAGGACCCGCCCCCGCCGGTCAGTGCCGGTGTGGCCCCCGCCGGTGTACCGGGCCGTGGGAGTCCTCGCAGTGGCCGGGTGCCGCTGCCTCGGGGGTGGGGCCGGAGCCGACGTGCAGGACGGTGTCGGCGTCCCGTTCTCCGACGTGGTCGACCTGGAGCGTGGCGTGGGTGATGCCGTATTCGGTGATCAGGAGGTCCTGGAGGCGGCGGCGGACCTTGTGGCAGTCGCCGGAGGGGGCGACCAGGATGTGGGCGGAGAGGGCGGGTTCGCCGGAGGTGATCTGCCACAGGTGCAGGTCGTGGACCTCGGCGACCTCGTCCGCCGCGACGAGGTGGTCGCCGAGCGCGTCCGGGTCGACGCCCGCGGGCGCCGCCTCCAGGAAGATCCGCCCGGACTCGCGCACCAGCCCGTACCCGGCGCGCAGCATCAGCGCGACGACGACGAGCGTGGCCAGCGCGTCCGCCCGGGCGAAGCCGGTGGTCCAGACGATGAGTCCGGCGACGGCGGTGGCGACGAAGCCGAAGAGGTCGGTCAGGATGTGTTGGTAGGCGCCCTCGACGTTGAGGCTGGAGCGGTTGGCGCGGGAGAGGAACCACGTCGCGATCAGGTTCACGACCACGCCCGCCAGCGCCGTGACCAGCACCAGTCCGCCGGTGACCTCGGGCGGTTCGATCAGCCGCCGCACCGCCTCGTACGCCAGCCAGACCGACAGCACCAGCAGCGTGATGCCGTTGGCCTGGGCGGAGAGGATTTCGGCGCGCTTGAGGCCGTAGGTGTAGCCGCCGCGGGCGGGCCGGGCGGCGAGCCGCATGGCGACCAGCGCGAGCACGATCGACGCCGCGTCGGTCAGCATGTGCGCCGCGTCGGAGAGCAGCGCCAGCGAGCGGGCGACGACGCCGATGACGACCTCGACCGCCATGAACGCACAGATCAGCGCGAGCGCGGCGCGCAGCCAGCGGCGGTCGGCGTCCGGCGAGACGGTGTGGGCGTGGCTGTGGCCGCCGTGACCGTGGGCGTGGGAGTGATCCGGGCGGTGGCCGTGCGGACGGTCACCGCCGGGGTGCTGCCCGTGGGCGTGCTCGCGCAAGACGTGCTCCTTCCTGGAACTTCCTCCGAGGGCGTTCATGCGCAGCAAAGCGCACTTTTTCCGGTCTTTCAAAGGCTGCACCGGTGACCGTTGTCATTCCCGTCCAACGGCGTAAAAGCGCAGGTCAGGGCGTTGGTTCCGACGATCTCCGAGCGGACTGAAGCACTCCGTTTCGCCCCGCGCCGCCGCCCCGCTCCATGCGCCCCCGCAGCGGCGCCCCGTACGCCTGCGGACCCCGAAAGCGGCAACTACATTGCGTCGCACCGCCATTACGTCACGAGTTGAGGAGGGGTGTGGAATGCCGCCGAGGAGGGCCATCAGTGGGCTCAGTCAGGACCCCGGGCAACGGTTCGCGGAGGAGTGCCGACGGCTGCGGCTGGGGAAGCGGCTCAGCTTCCGCGAGCTGGGGGAGGCGATGGGCTGGGACGCCTCGCTGTTCGGGAAGATGGAATCCGGCGCCACGATCGGCAGCCCGGATGTCGTCCAGGGGCTGGATCAGTTCTACGGGACCGGTGTGCTGCTGCTGACGCTCTGGGAGCTGGCAGCGGGCGACCCCAACAGGTTCCACAAGCGTTATCAGCGCTACATGAAGTTCGAGGCGGAGGCGATCAGTCTCTGGCACCACGCGGTCAGTGTTCTGCCGGGTCTTCTGCAGACCGAGGCGTACGCGCGGGAACTGCTGATGGCGGGCGGGTTCAAGGGCGAGGAGCTGGAGCGTCAGATCGGTGCGCGGATAAGCCGACGGGAGCTGCTGGAGGGGGAGATGGCGCCGCGCTTCCGCACGATCCTCTCCGAAGCCGTACTGCGGACCCCGCTCCGGGACACCGCCGCCTGGCGGGAGCAACTGGAGTACCTGCTGAAGCTCGCCGACCAGCCGAACGTGACCATCCAGGTGCTGCCCTTCAGCGCTGGGCTGCACGGTCTGAACAGCACCGGCGTGATGTTTCTGCGGATGCAGAACGGAGACACGGTGGCGTACGCCGAGAACGCCTACCGGGGTGAACTCATCGAGGAATCGGGCCCTGTTGAGCGTCTTCAGCTCGCGTACGATGCGGTGCGTGACCTGGCGCTCACACCGCCCGAGTCGCGGAAGTTCATCATGCGGATGTTGGAGGAGTTGCCGTGCGATCCATCGACCTGAGCGCCGCCAGCTGGCGCAAGAGCAGCTACAGCAATTCGGACGGCGGCGAGTGCATCGAGGTCTCCGACGACTTCCTGGCCACCGCCACCTGGCGTAAGTCCAGCTACAGCAACTCTGACGGCGGCCAGTGCATCGAAATCGCCGACGGCCACCCCTCCCTCGTCCCCGTCCGGGACAGCAAGGATCCGCAGGGTCCGGCGCTGGTCTTCGAGGCGCCGTCGTGGGCGGCGTTCGTCGGGGCGGTGCGCGGCGGGGCGCTCGGCGGCTGAGGCGGGCGGAGCACCGCTGAACGGGTCGGCGGGGCGGCGACGGGAGAACAGGGCGTCGGGGGTGGAGCCGGTGCGGTCGGCGAGCAGCGGGGCGAGGCGCTGTTCCGAGTCGTGGTTGACGCGGGCCCAGACCGCGGCCAGCGCCGGGTCGCCGGAGGCGGCGCGGAGCAGGCCACGGGTCCACTCCAGGGATTCGGCGGTCGCCGTCTCCGCGTCGGCCATCGCCTGCTCCGCCGCCCGCGTCAGCGCGTCCGGCAGCGGGACGTCCTTCGGGACGGCGGCGAGCAACTCCTGCCAGCGGCGGGCGCCGAAGGAGAGCAGCGGGGCGACCGCCTCCTGCTTGGTGCGGAAGTAGCGGTAGAACGTCCGCAGGCTGACCCCGGCGCGTTCGGCGATGGCCTCGGCGGTGGTGGCGTCCGAGCCGCCCTTCGCGAAGAGGGACGCGGCGGCGCGGGCGATCTCCAACTGGGTGGCGGCCTTACGGCGTTCGGTGAGGTTCACCGGACCACCTTAGACACGGGGCGCCGGGGCGGCGCGATCCGGCGCCCCGGCACGTCGTGCCGTGCGGGCGGGGTCAGAAGTGCGTCCCGCCGTCGATCCGGATCTCCGTACCGGTGACGAAGGCGCCGTCCTCGGAGGCGAGCATCGCGACGACGGAGGCGACGGTCTCGGGCCCGGCGAAGCCGTCGCCCAGCGCCGGGGAGAGCTTGGCGAAGAGGCGCATGTCGGCGTCGGCGGGCAGCCCCGGTCCGGCGCTCTGCCGACTGGCGCCGCTGGCGTCGGTCATCCCGGAGGAGATGGAACCGGGCTGGACGGCGGTGAAGCGGATGCCGTCCTGCGCGTACTCGCTGGCCAGCGCGTGCGTCATGGACTGGATGCCGCCCTTGCTCGCCGCGTACGCCGCCATGTACGGGTGCGCGAACTGGGCGGAGGTGGAGCTGAAGTTGACGACGGCGGGGGCGTGGCCGTCGCGCAGCGCGGGCAGCGCCTCGCGGATCACCAGGAAGGTGCCGACCAGGTTGACCTGGAGGATCTTGGTGAAGGACGCGAGGGACGTCTCGTGGGTGTGCGAGGAGCGGAGGATGCCCGCCGCGTTGACCAGGACGTCCAGACCGCCGAGCGCGGCGACGGCGGCGGCGACGCCTTCGCGGACGGAGGTCTCGTCGGCGATGTCGGTGATCAGGGTGGTGAGGCGGTCGGCGGCGGCGCCCGCCTTGGCGACGGTGTCGCGGAGTCCGTCCTCGCTCACATCGGCGGCGACGACGGTGCCGCCCTCGGCGAGCATCCGCAGCACGGTGGCCTGACCGATGCCGGAGCCGCCGCCGGTGACCAGCGCGCGGCGCCCTTCGTAGCGGTTCATGTGCTTCTCCTTCGTCCCCGAGGTCGTGCTCGACGGGGTCCGGTGCGGGCCCGTGGAGTTCCGGGTGGGTGACCCAGGAGTTCCACCGTACGCCTGGATGGCACGTTGTGCCACTGTGACGTGTGACGCCATCGAGGGGGTGCGGCCGAGAGTTCGGTGGAAGATCCAAAAGCGCGGACGGCGGCACTTTCCGTTCCGTCAGGAATGGGTAAAATCGCAGGTCAGATGGGTGGCGGGGTGGATTCGTTGCCTCGCGTGAGGGGAGGGGAACGGTCCGCTTCCGGCGAGGGCGGGGCCGAACGCCTCTTGATAAGTGGCCGGTCCAAGACGATCTTTGGTGTGCCTGTGGCCCCGTGCGGGGGCACGGGGGTGGCCGCCGGACGCGCGGGAACCTCCGCACCCCATTGCGTGTTGTCTACATCTACCGAGGAGTGCCGTGCCCGTGAGCCGAGCAGTGCCGCCGGACATCCTGTCGCCCGAGTTCCACGCGGACCCGCACCGCGCCTACCGCGTCCTGCGCGACGACTTCCCGCTCATCCACCACGAGGCCACCGACAGCTACGTCCTCTCCCGCTACGAGGACGTCGAGCGCGCCTTCAAGGACCCGCTCTTCACCACCGAGAACTACAACTGGCAGCTGGAGCCGGTGCACGGCCGCACCATCCTCCAGATGAGCGGCCGCGAACACGCCGTCCGCCGCGCCCTGGTCGCCCCCGCCTTCCGCGGCAAGACCCTGGAGACCGCGTTCCTGCCGGTCATCGAACGCAACGCCCGCGACCTCATCGACGCCTTCCAGGACACCGGCAGCGCCGACCTCGTCGCACAGTTCGCGACCCGCTTCCCCATCAACGTCATCGTCGACATGCTCGGTCTCGACCGCGCCGACCACGACCGCTTCCACCGCTGGTACACCGCGATCATGGGCTTCCTCGGCAACCTCGCCCAGGACCCCGACGTCGCTGCCGCCGGACTGCGCACCCGCGACGAGTTCGCCGCGTACCTGCTCCCGATCATCCGCGACCGGCGCGCGAACCCCGGCGACGACCTGCTCTCCACGCTCTGCGCCGCGGAGATCGACGGGACGCAGATGAGCGACGAGGACATCAAGGCGTTCTGCTCGCTGCTGCTCACCGCCGGGGGCGAGACCACCGACAAGGCGCTCTCCGCCCTCATGTACAACCTGCTGCGCCACCCCGAGCAGCTGGCCGCGGTACGCGCGGACCGGTCACTGATCGCGCCCGCCTTCGCGGAGACCCTGCGGTACACCCCGCCGGTCCACATGATCATGCGGCAGCCGTCCGAGGACGTGGAGATCGCCGGGGGAACGATCCCCGCGGGCGCCACCGTCACCTGCCTCATCGGCGCCGCCGGACGCGACGAACGCCGCTACGCCGACCCCGACACCTTCGACATCCACCGCACCGACCTCGCGGCCACCACCGCGTTCTCCGCCGCCGCCGACCACCTGTCGTTCGCCCTCGGCCGCCACTTCTGCGTCGGCGCACTGCTGGCCAAGGCGGAGGTCGAGACGGGCGTCGGGATGCTCCTCGACGCGCTGCCCGACCTGGCTCTCGCGGACGGCGCGGCCCCGCGCGAAGAGGGCATCTTCACCCGGGGCCTGGACGCCCTCCCGGTGCGCTTCACACCGGCGCGTACGCGGGGGTGAACTCCACCGGGAGCGCGGTCAGTCCGCGCATCCACAGCGACGGATGCCACACCAGGTCCTTGGCGGGCACCGCCAGCATCACGTCCGGCAGCCGGTCGAGCAGCACCTCGACCGCCGCCCGCGCGATGACCTCGGCGATCTCGGGGGCCGGATAGGGGCAGGCGTGCTCGCCGTGGCTGAACGACATATGGGCCTGGTTGCTGTCCGTACCGGCCGTGGTGAAGTCCGGGCTGACCTGCGGATCGTTGTTGGCGGCTGCCAGGCCCATGACCAGCAGGTCACCGGCGCGGATCCGCCGCCCGCCCAACTGGGTGTCGCGGGACGCCCAGCGGCCGATGTAGTTCTGCGTCGGGGTGTCCTGCCACAACACCTCGTTGAGCGCCTGACCGACGCTGCGCCGCCCGCCCGAGAGCGACACCGCGAAGCGGTCGTCGGTCAGCATCAGCCGCAGCGTGTTGCCGATCCAGTTGGCGGTCGGCTGCTGGGCGGCGGCCATCACCACCAGCAGATCGATGACCACCTCCTCCTCGGCCAGCTTCGCGTGGTGCGTCAGCAGCCGCGACGGCACATCGGCGGCGGGCCGCTCCTTGCGCTCGTGCACCAGCCGCGCCATCCGGGCGGCGACCCGCTGGTGCGCGTCGATGGCGCCCGGCCCCTCGTCCAGCGACTCGGAGATGTCCCGCACCAGCTGCGGCACCTCCGTCGCGGCGATACCGAACAGCTCGGTGACGACGAGCAGCGGCAGCCGCAGCGCGTAGTGCGCCATCAGATCCGCCTCACCGCTCCCGGCGAACGTGTCGATCAGCCCGTCCGCCAGCCGCTCGCAGATCTGCCGCAGCTCGAACTGGTCGATGGCGAGCAGCGCGTCACTGATCGCCCCGGAACGGCGGCGGTGCTCGGCGCCCTCCGCGAACATCACCGACGGCTGGTAGCCGACGAACGGCATCAGCGACCAGTCCGCGGGGATCGACTCCCAGGCGTGCCAGCGCCGCGAGTCGCGCGCGAACAGCTCGTTGTTGGACGTCACCTGGTGCACCTCGCGGTAGCCGAGGACGAACCAGGCGGGGATGTCGCCGTCCAGCAGGACCGGCGCGACCGGCCCGTGCTCGCGCCGCAGCTCACGGTAGAGCCGCGCCGGATCGCCGCTGAGCCCGTCACCGTAGAGCCGGACGGCGCCGGACGGGTGCGGGGCGGAGGCGTGCGCGGGGCAGCCGGGCGGGGGGAACTGCTCGGTCACGGGGCGGCCTTCACGGTCTCGTGAGGGGCGGACAGGGAGTAGAGGTGGTGGGCCAGCGAGATCAGCACGGACTTGCTGGACTTCCGGTCGCGCGCATCACACGCCACCAGCGGGATCTCCGGCGACAGGTCCAGCGCCTCGCGGACCTGCTCCAGGGTGTGCTGCGGCCCGCCGAAGTCGTTCACCGCCACGATGAACGGCATCCCGTGCGCCTCCAGCCGGTCGATCGCGTACCAGGAGTCGTCCAGGCGGCGGGTGTCGACCAGCACCACGGCACCGAGCGTCCCGGCGAACAGCCGGTCCCACAGGAACCAGAAACGTTCCTGGCCGGGGGCGCCGAACAGGTACAGCACCGTGCTGTCGTTGATGCTGATCCGGCCGAAGTCGAAGGCGACGGTCGTCGTGGACTTCGCCTCGACACCGGACGGGTCGTCGACGCCGACGCCCGCCCGGGTCATGGTCTCCTCGGTGCTCAGCGGACGGATCTCGCTGACGGACCGGACCATGGTGGTCTTGCCGACGCCGAAGCCGCCGACGATGACGATTTTCAGGCCGTTGTCCGCGGTGTCCCGCAGCGGGGTGCGGGACGGATCGGCGTGGGCGTCGGGCGCCGGTGCGGCTCCGGGGCCCCCGTCAGAGGCGGTGGAGTGCATCGAGCACCTCCTTCAGCAGGTCGGTGTCGGGAAGGTGGGCCGCGGTGACGGGCCGGGGGTGGCGGGCCGTCACCTTGCCGGAGTCGAGCAGGTCCGACAGGAGGATCCGCACGACGCTCACCGGCATCCGCAGCTCCGCCGAGACCTCCACGACGGCCATCGGATGGCGGCACATGGACAGGATCCGGACGTGCTCCGACTGCATGCCGGGCGCCGGATCGCACTCGCTGACGATCAGGGTGACCAGGTCGAGGTTGAGGTCGTCGGCGGCGCGGCTGCGGCCCCCGGTGACGGTGTAGAGCCGGTCCGGATCGTCGTCGGGACCGAGCCGCATCATGCCTGCTGCCCCGGGCTGAGCGTCCGGCCGCCCTCGCCGCGCGGGGCCGCCTGGAGGTACTCGCCGATCTGCTCGACCAACTCGTTCATGTTGAAGCCGATCAGACCGACATCGGCGTCCTCGACGGCCAGCAGGGCCAGATGGGCGCCGTGCCCGGCCTCGACTATGAAGAGGATGCCGCCGTGGAACTCCGTCATCGCCTGCCGGACCCCGCCGGTGCCGTCGCCGAACTCCACGGACGCGCCGTGCGACAGGCTCTGGATGCCCGACGCGATGGCGGCCAGCTGGTCGGCCTGATCGACGGTCAGACCCGGGGAGTGGCACAGCTTCAGGCCGTCGCGGGAGAGCACCAGGGCGTGGCGGGCGCCCGGCGTCTTCTGGAGCAGGTTCTCCAGCATCCAGTCGAGGCTGTGATCGGTCGTGTTCGTCATCGGGTCTCGTCCTCCGGGGGAGCGGGGGTGGGGGTCTGCGAAGGATCGGGGGCGCCACCGGCGGCGTCCGGGCCACGGCCGACGGCACGGCGGAAGGTACGGAACCGCTCCGCCGCCTCCTGGCGGGAGCGGGCCGGGCGGGGCGCGGCGGGCCGCGGCGCGGGCTTCGGCGCCGGGGCGCCGCTGCCGCCCGACGAGGCCAGCGTCTGACCGCGGCGGCGCTTGGGCAGCCCGCTCTCGCCGAACTCCGGGGCGGGCGCGGCCGGTCGGCGGCTCTGCTGCGGCGGGATCGCGCTCCGCGGCGCGGGCGCCTCCGCCGCGGCCGGCTGCGTGGCCTGCGGCGGCTCGGGCGGGAACGGGGCGAGCGGGGCGACCGGCTCGGCCGGGTCCCGATGCGCGGCGTGGCGCGGCGCGGACTCCGACGGCGCCCGGCGCGAGGCGTGGCGCGGACCGGGCGGGCGGGTCAGCGACTCGGGCACGGTGTCCGGCACGACCGGCCGCTCCGGCTCCCGCACCAGCGGGCGCGCCTCGGTGACCAGCTGCTGCGGGATGAGCACCACGACGCTGGTGCCGCCGCGCGCCGACGGGCGGAACGACACGTTCAGCCCGTGCTTGCGGGCCAGACAGCCGACGACGGCGAGACCCAGACGCGTACCGGACAGCGACATCAGGTCCAGGGAGTCGGCGGAGACGGCCGCCTCGGCGCGGCGCAGCGCCGTCTCCCCCATCACCAGACCGCTGTCCTCGACGCTGACGACGACGCCCGCCTGCGTCTCCTCGACGTAGACGTGGACCGCGGACGACGGCGGCGAGAAGGACGTCGCGTTGTCCATGATCTCGGCGAGCGCGTGCATGATGCCCTCGGCGGCGTGCCCGGCGACCGCGAGGGTGCTGCTGTTGTGCAGCTGCACCCGGCGGTAGGCGCTGATCCGGCCCATGGCGCCGCGCAGCACGCTCTCCATCGAGATCGGCTTGTTCCAGCGGCGGCCCGAACGGGCGCCGGTGAGCACCGCGATGGAGTCGGCGAGGCGCCCCGCCTGCGCCGTGGAGTGGTCCAGCTTCAGCAGGTCGCCGAGGACCTCCTCACCGTGCCGGTGCTCCATCTCGCGCAGATCGGCGAGCATGCTCGTGGAGAGCGCCTGGACGCGTCCGGCGGCGTTCGCGCAGGCGGCCATCGCGGCGGCCCGCATCCGCTCCCCGCGGCCGACCTCCTCGGCCAGACTGCGGACGATGCGCTGGTGGGCGGGGGCGGTGGGCAGCGGGACCCGGCTGAGCGCGGTGTCGGCGGACGAACCGGTACGCAGCTGCGCGACGACCGCGGGCAGCGTCTCGTCGGCGAGCCGCTCGGCCTCGGCGCGGACCGCCTCGACACGGCCGCGGTGCACGCGGGCCTGGCGCAGTCCGAACACGGCGGCGGCGAGCGAGCCGCTCAGCGCCACGGCCGCGAGACCGCCGCCCCAGGCGAGCGCGGTGCGGACGGTCTCCGGGGCGGCGAGGACGGCCCACAGGCACAGGCCGCCGGTGATCAGGAGCGCGGCCACCAGGGTGAGCAGCGCGGCACCGAGCGGCGAAGACTCTGCCCGACGGCGGGAGGGTATCTGGGGTGACATCGGGCTGGTCCTCGGAGCGATGGCGGCGGCGGTACGGGGGAGGGGCCGGGCAGGAGCGCGGAAACGGTCTTGACGGGCCGTCCGGCCGACCGCACGGGCTCCGGGTCGCGGTGGGGCGCGGGCCGGTGCGCGGCGCGGGCGGAAGCGGAAGATCTTCTGCACTTTATCCGCTCGGTCTGATCCGGCAACCCTCGACGGGGGACGGGGGCTTGACGGAGGCTCGGCTGATGCTTGGTGGGGGCTTGGCGGGGGCTTGGGGGGAGCTTGGTGGGGGGCTTGGGTGGAGCTTGGCCGGGGCTCGGTGGGGCTTCGGGGGCCTCGGCTGGACCTCGGTTGGGCTTCGGGGGGACTTGGTTGGGTCGCGATGGGGCTTCGGTGGGGCCTCGATGGGGCTTCGGTGGGGGTGCGTGTCCGGTTTTCCGTCAGGGATATCTGGGGGGTGGAGTGCGGGACAGCTGGGGGACGGCTGGTGGGTGAGTGGCCGTCAGGCGGGGAGGGGATGGAGTGGGGACCCCCTCACCCTTAGGGGTCGGAATAGGGGATGAGCCGGGGACGCCCGCGTGGTGAGGGTGCGTCAGGGCGGGGAGGAAGTGGAGTGGGGGCCCAGGTCCGGAATGGGAGCCTCAGCGCGGAGCGGAGGGGGCTTCGGGCCGGAGTGGCGGGGCTTCAGCCCGGGGCGGCGGGGGCCTCGGCCCGGGGCGCGCTTCTTCCGGACCCGTCGTGGACGGCGTGCGGCGCCGCGTTCACCGCTGGCCCCGCCCCCGCCCCGACG
>NZ_JODY01000030.1 GCF_000718015.1 Streptomyces catenulae
ATCTACAGAAGGAGTATCGTCGGCAGCGTCAGATGTGTATAAGAGACAGGGGTGGGGCGGCCCGAGGCAGGCTGGGTGGGCCTGCGGTGAGAAGGGCGGGCGGGGGCGGGCCTCGTGGTGGGACGGTGGCGCGGTTAGGCGGTGGCCGGGCGGTGCGGTGGTGGCCCGGTAGCCGGGTAGCCGGGCGGTGCGGTGGCCCGGTGACTCGGCGGCCGGGCGGCGCGGCGGCCCCGTAGCCCGATGGCGCGGTGGCCCGCCGACCAGGCGGCCCCGCGGCCCCGTGGAAAGACACCGCCAAGGCCGCTCGGGGCGTGGTCCGGCGCCCGTACTCTCGCCCCCGTGGACGACATGCTGCGGGACGAGCGGGTGGGGCGGCCGGTGCGGCTGCTGTTCGCGGAGGAGCCGGGGATGACGCGCGGCGCGCTGGCGCTGCTGCTGGGGCTGGAGGCGGACATGGAGGTCGTCGCGCAGGTCGCGGCGGGCGACCGGGTCCTGGCGGAGGCGCTGGCGACGCGGCCGGACGTGGCGCTCCTCGACACCGAACTACCGGGCCGCAGCGGGCCGGACGTCGCCGCCGAGCTGCGGGCCCGGCTGCCGTCGTGCAGGGTGCTGATCCTGACGACCTCCGGGCGGCCCGGGTATCTGCGCCGGGCGATGGAGGCGGGGGCCGCCGGGTTCCTGGTGAAGGACGGGCCGGTGGAGGAGGTGGCGGCGGCGATCCGGCGGGTGCGGGCCGGGGAGCGGGTGATCGGCCCGGGGCTGGCCGCGGCGGCGCTCGGCGCCGGGCCGAATCCGCTCACCCCCCGCGAACGCGATGTGCTGACCGCCGCGGCAAAGGGGTCTGCCCCGTCCGAGCCGGGCCACCGGCCCGGGAAGGGCACGACCGTCGCGGACATCGCCGGGGCGCTCCATCTCTCCCCGGCCACGGTCCGCAACTACCTCTCCGCGGCGATCGGCAAGACCGGAACCCGTAACCGCGACGAGGCGGTCCGAGCGGCCCGACGCAACGGCTGGCTTTGAGACGGGGGGCGACGGGCGCACGCAGGGGGCGGGCGGCGGCTACCGCAGGCCGGGGGCGGCGGGCTGGCCAGGGCGACGGGCGGCGGCCACCGCAGGCCGGGACGGCGGGCGGCTACCGCTGGCCAGGGCAACGGACGGCAGCTACCGAAGCCGAGACGACGGGCGCACACAGGCGACGGGCGGCGGCTACCGCAGGCCAGGACGGCAGGCGGTAGCCGCAGGCCAGGGTCGCTACCGCAGGCCAGGACGGCAGGCGGTAGCCGCAGGCCAGGGTCGCTACCGCAGGCCAGGGCAACGGACGGCAGCTACCGAAGCCGAGGCGACGGGCGCACACAGGGGGCGGGCGGCAGCTGCCGCAGGCCAGGGCGACGGCCACCGATGCCCAAGGCGGCGGAGCACATCCGGGCCCGGCGGCCCGGGTCGCGCCACCCGCCGCCCCGCCCCGCGGTCAACCGCGGCTCGCGGTCAGCCGCGGCTCGCCGTCGTGTCCTCCCGGCGGCGGGGCAGGGCGACGAGCATCAGGACGATGGCGGCCACCAGCACCAGTGCGCCGACGTGGAAGGCCAGGCCGTAGCCGCTCGCCAGGGCCGCGCGGCCGTCGCCGGTCAGGGCGTGGGCGGCGGCGACGGTGGAGAGGACGGAGAGGCCCAGCGCGCCGCCCATCTGCCGGGAGGTGTTGATCAGCCCGGAGACCAGGCCCTGCTCACCGGGGGCGGCGCCGGAGGTGGCGACGGCGGCGATCGGGGTGGCGGCCAGTCCGGCGCCGAACGCCATCAGGATGCCGGGGCCGAGCAGCGTGCCGAGGTAGGTGCCGTGGACGCCCATGGCGCCCTGCCAGACCATGCCGCATGCGGAGAGCCCTGCCCCGCAGATCGCGAGGGTCTTGGCGCCGATCCGGTGCATCAGCTGCGGGGCGAGCTTCGAGCCGATGACGATGCTCAGCGAGTGCGGGATGAAGGAGAGTCCGGCCCGCAGCGGGGAGTAGCCGAGGACGTTCTGCATGTAGAGGGAGAGGAAGTACCACATGGAGAACATCGCGGCGCCGGAGAGCAGCATCGCGGCGTTGGCCGAGGAGACCGCCCGCTTCCGGAACATGCCGAGCGGCATCAGCGGCGCCTTGGCGCGCGACTCGACGGCGAGGAAGGCGCCGATGACCGCCAGCCCGGCGAAGAGCGGCAGCAGCGCGGCGGCCGAGCCCCAGCCGGCCGTCTCGGTCTGCACGATGCCGTAGGCCACCAGGCCGAGTCCGGCGGTGGCCAGCAGCGCGCCGGGTATGTCGAGGCGGCGGGCGGTGGCCTGGCGGCTCTCGGTGAGCCAGAGCACGGCGCCGACCAGCACCAGCGCGCCGACGGGGACGTTGATCAGCAGCACCCAGCGCCAGGACAGGTACTGCGTGAGCACCCCGCCGACCAGACCGCCGACCGCGCCGCCACCGGCGCCGACCGCCGTCCAGGTGGCGATGGCCCGGGTGCGGGCGGGGCCGGTCGGGAAGGAGGTGGTGAGGATGGTGAGGGTGGCCGGGGAGAGCACGGCCGCGCCGATGCCCTGGAGGGAGCGGGCCACGATCAGCTGCCAGGGCTGCTGCGCCACTCCCCCGGCGAGGCTGGCGACGGTGAAGAGCGCCAGCCCGAGGACGAATATCCGCTTCCGGCCGAAGAGGTCGGCGGCGCGTCCGCCCAGGAGCATGAAACCGGCGAAGGTGATGACGTAGGCGTTGACGATCCACTGCAGGCCCAGCTCGCTGAGGCCCAGGCCCGACCGCATGGCGGGGAGCGCGACGTTGACGACGGAGACGTCCAGGATGACGAGGAACTGACCGGCGCAGACCAGCAGCGTGACGAGCCAGCCGGGAGGGGTGCTCCGGGGGCGTGGGGGTGCGGGCAGGGCGGTGGACGTGGCAGCAGACGGCATGCGCCCATGGTCGCACCCGCCGGACCGAACAGGTATCGGATATCGGCCCGGTCCCGACCCCGTCGCAGGTCGCGGGCATGGTCCTAGGACCTACGACCGATGCCGCCCCGGGGAGGGTTTCCCGGGGGCCGCGCACCGCCCAACTCGCGCCTCTCCGGGGTCACTTGCGGAGCAGCGTCACCACCGCGGCGCCGCCCAGTCCGATGTTGTGGGCGAGGCCGGTCCGGGCCCCGGGCACCTGCCGTTCCCCGGCGGTGCCGCGCAGCTGCCACACCAGCTCGGCGGCCTGGGCGAGGCCGGTGGCGCCCAGCGGGTGGCCCTTGGAGATCAGTCCGCCGGACGGGTTGACCACCCAGCGGCCGCCGTAGGTCGTCGCGCCGTCGGCGACGAGCGCCCCGGACGCGCCCTCGGGGCACATGCCCAGCGCCTCGTAGGTGAGGAGTTCGTTGACGGAGAAGCAGTCGTGCAGCTCGATGACGTCGATGTCCTCGATGCCGAGGCCGCTCGCCTCGTAGACGCGGCGGGCGGCGGCGCGGGTCAGCGGGGTGCCGACGACGTCGGTGCAGGTGCCGGAGGCGAAGCTCTCCTCGGTGTCGGTGGTCATGGCCTGGGCGGCGATCTCGACGGCGCGGTCGGCGAGGCCGTGGGCGGCCACGAACCGTTCCGAGACGACGACCGCGGCGGCCGCGCCGTCCGAGGTCGGGGAGCACTGGAGGCGGGTCAGCGGGGCGTGGACGACGGGGGCGGCGAGGATCTCCTCGACCGTGTAGACGTCCCGGAACTGCGCATACGGGTTGTGCGCGGAGTGGCGGTGGTTCTTGGCGCCGACGGCGGCGAGCTGTTCGGCGGTGGTGCCGTGGCGCTCCATGTGTTCTCGGGCGGCGTTGCCGAAGAGCTGGGCGGTGGGCGGGGTCTTCGCGAAGCCGTGGGCGGCGGCCATCACGCCGTAGTGGCGGGCGACGGGGGACGCCGCGAAGTCGCCGCTGCCGGCGCCCGCGCCGAGCGCGCCGCGCCGCATCTGCTCGAAGCCGAGGGCGAGGACGCAGTCGTTGACGCCCGCCTCGACGAACTGGCGGGCCAGCATCAGGGCGGTGGCGCCGGTCGCGCAGTTGTTGTTGACGTTGTAGACGGGGACTCCGGTCATGCCGAGTCCGTAGACGGCGCGCTGACCCGCGGTGGACTGCTGGTGGCAGTAGCCGACGGGGACCTGTTCGACGGTGTCGTAGCCGATCCCGGCGTCGGCGAGGGCGTTGCCGCCCGCCTCCGCCGCCAGGTCCTCGTACGTCCGGTCGCCGCTCTCGGGTTTGGTGAAGGGCGTCATTCCGACGCCGACGATGTACGCCTTGCCGGTCATGGGGCCTCCTGGGCGTCGACGGTCGCGCCTCCGGGGGCGCGGGCCGGGTGCGGGTCAGATGAGGGGGCGGGGCTCGGGGTCGCGGGGCAGGCCGAGGAGCCGTTCGGCGACGACGTTGAGCTGGACCTGGGTGGTGCCCCCGGCGATGGTCAGACAGCGCGACATCAGGAAGCCGTGCAGGGCGCGGGCGCCGGGCCCCTCGTCGAGGGCGCCGTCCGGGCCGAGGAGTTCCAGGGCGAGTTCGGCGCTCTTCTGCTGGTGGGCGGTCTGGACGAGTTTGCGGATGCTGGCCCCGGCGCCCGGTTCCCGGCCGGCGACCTGCTGGAGGGTGGTGCGCAGGGCGAGGCAGCCGAGGGCGTGCGCCTCGGCGGCGAGCGCCCCGGCGCGGGCGCGGACGGCGCCGTCGCGGCGGGCGGCGTGGTCGAGGAGGGTGGCGAGGCCGGTGCCGAAGGTCATCTGGTCGGCCATGTGGACGCGTTCGTTGCCCAGGGTGGTGCGGGCGACCTTCCAGCCGTCGTCGACGGCGCCGACCACCGCGTCGGCGGGCAGTTCGACGCCGTCGAGGAACACCTCGTTGAAGAGCGCGTCGCCGGTGATCTCGCGCAGCGGGCGGACGGTGATGCCGGGGGCGCGCATGTCGACGACGAAGAAGGTCAGGCCGCGGTGTTTGGGGGCGTCGGGGTCGGTGCGGGCGAGGAGGATGCCGTGGTCGGCCTCGCGGGCGGCGGAGGTCCACACCTTCTGGCCGGTGATCCGCCAGCCGTCGGTGGTCCGCTCGGCGCGGGTGCGCAGCGACGCCAGGTCCGATCCGGCCTCGGGTTCGGAGAAGAGCTGGCACCAGGCGAGGTCGCCGCGGAGCGTCGGCGGCAGATAGCGGGCGCGCTGCTCCTCGGTGCCGTGGGTGAGGAGGGCGGGGACGACCCAGGTGGCGATGGACAGTCCGGAGATCTCGATCCCGGCGGCGGCCGTCTCCTGCTGGATGGCGAGCTGCTGGACGGGCCCGGCGCCGAGCCCGTACGGGGGTGGCAGGTGCGGGGCGGCGTACCCGGTGGGGGCGAGTGCGCGGCGGGCGGCGGCCGGGTCGAGGCCGCGGGCGGCGGCGAGGGCGGTACGGGCCCGCTCGCGGAACTCCTCGGCGGCGGGCGGGAGTTCGAGGCGCAGGGTGCGGCGGGCGCCGTCGGCGGCGAGGCGGACGGCGCGCTGCCGGTGGGTGTCGCCGGGGCCGAGGAGCTGGCGGGTGACGGTGGCCCGGCGCAGTTGCAGATGGGCGTCGTGTTCCCAGGTGAAGCCGGTGCCGCCGAGGATCTGGATGCAGTCCTTGGCGTTGTCGAAGGCGGCGTCGAGGGCGGTGGCGGTGGCGAGGGCGGCGGCGAGTCCGCGTTCGGCGGGCGGCGCGTCGAGCGCCCGGGCCGCGTCCCAGACCAGCGCCCGGGCCGTCTCGCAGCGGATCAGCAGGGTGGCGCAGAGGTGCTTGACCGCCTGGAACTGGCCGATGGGCCGCCCGAACTGGACGCGGACGGCGGCGTGTTCGGTGGCGGTGCGCAGCGTGCGGGCGGCGGTGCCGCAGCTCTCGGCGGCGTACAGCACCCCGGCGAGGTCCCGGACGAGTGCGGAGTCGAGATCGAGGCGCCGGGTGGCGGGCACCGTCACGGCGTCGGCCCGTACCTCGGCGGTGGGGCGGGTGGGGTCGGCGGCGTTCTGGACGCGGAGAGTGAGGGCGGTGGCGTCGACGGCGAACCAGAGGGGCGCGGGCGGGGCTTCCCCGGTGTCCGGCGCCGTTTCGGTGGCGGCCAGCAGGATCAGGTCCGCCGGGCCGCCGCCGACGACCGGGGGCGCGGTGCCGTCGAGGAGGTATCCGTCGGGGGTGGCGGTGGCGGTGAGGGTGCCCGGGCCGAGGGCGACGGCGCCGATCCGGTCGCCGGTGGCGAGCGCCGTCGCGAGGCCGTCGGCGCCGCCGCGGTGGAGCAGCGCGGCGGCGAGCGCCGCGGGAAGGTACGGCCCGGGGAAGAGCGCCGCCCCCAACTCCTCCAGGGCGACGGCGAGTTCGAGCAGCGAGCCGCCGCCTCCGCCCGCCCGCTCCGGGAGGTGCAGCCCGAGCAGCCCCTGGGCGGCCAGCTCCCCCCAGTGCGCGGGGCGCTCCCGGGCCGTCTTCCGGGACCCGTCGGCGTCGACCGTCGCGCGCACCGCCTCGGGCGGTACGGTCCGGGCGGCCCAGCCCCGCACCGCCTCGGCCAGGTCACGTTGTTCCTGCGTGATTCCGATGCCCATGGCGGGCAGAGTAGAACACGTTTCAATCTGACGGAAGGTCAGATACGGGGTGGATGGCGGACCCCGCCGGAGCCGGGTGGCGTGGTGCCCGCCGGGCTCTGCCGAAAGACAGAGCCGGGATCGGCCTGGAGGTGCACGCCCGGGCAGCGGCGGCGGCCAATACTGGACGGCGTGTCCCTTCTCAGCTCTTTCCGCCCCGCCGGTCGCCCCGCGCCGGACGCTCCGGCGCGCCCGGGCGGGCGTGGCCGGGAGGCGGCGGGGACGGCCGGTGCCGCCCTCGCCGCCCTCTGTCTGTTCATGCTCGCCCGGCGGATGTGGAATCTGCCGCACGCCGCCTTCCAGCTGGGCGCGCTCGCGGTCGCCGTGGCGCTCTTCGCGGTACGGCGGCACCGGCCCGAGGCCGTGCTCCTGGCGCTCGCCGCCCTGGCCGGGGCGGCGCCCGTCACCGGCCCCGTGACGGCGGGCGCCGCGTACACCGTCATGCTCGACACGGTCCGGCCGCGCCACCGGGTCCGGCTGCTGGGCGGGGCGATCGCGCTGGTCATGGCGTCCGGGGCGGCGACCGGCCGCGCGCTCGGCCCCGGCTCGGCCGTGTACGGCCTGGAGCTCGGGTTGGTCCTGGCGGTGACCGCCGTGGTCGTGCCCGGTCTGATCGGGACGGTCTGCGGGCAGCAGCCCCGTCTGCTGCGGGCGCTGCGCGAACGCGCCGACGCGGCCGAGCGGGCCCGCCGGATCGCCGACACCGAGGCCCGCACCCATGAGCGGTCCCGGATCGCCGCCGAGATGCACGACCTGGTCGGCCACCGGCTCAGCCTCATCTCACTGCACGCCGGTGGTCTGGAACTCGCCCTCGGGGAGGCCGCGCCGGAGCTGCGCGAGGAGGCCGTTCTGGTGCGGCGGGCGACCCGGGACGCGATGCGCGAACTGCGGCAGGCGCTCGGGGTCCTCGGGCCGCTCGCCCGGGACACCGGCCCGGACGCGTTCACCGACGCCACCGGCACCCGGTCCGACGTCGAGACGCTGGTCGCGGGGTCCCGCGACGGCGGGATCGCCGTACAGCTGGAGTGGAGCGGCCCCGACCTCGACGGCTGCCCGGCGCCGGTGCGGCGCGCGGTGCACCGGGTGGTGCGGGAGGCGCTGACGAACGTGCACCGGTACGCGGCCGCCGCCCCGGTCACCGTACGGGTCGCACGGGACGACCGGACCGTGCGGGTGACGGTCCGCAACGGTCCGCCTCCCGCGCCGGTCGGCCCGCCGTCCGGGGCCGGGACGGGGCGCGGCCTGACGGGGCTGCGCGAGCGGGTCGAGCTGCTCGGCGGCGCCTTCGAGGCCGACGCGCTGCCGTCCGGCGGCTTCCGGGTGGCCGCGGCCGTACCGGTGGAACCGGACGACGGGGCCGCGTGGAAACGGTCCGATGACGGTACGGAGCCGCCGCCTGCCGCGACCGGCGACGCCACGGCGCTGCCGCGTGCGCCGCGGACGGCCGGGGCGCTGACGCTCGCCCTCGGGGCGGCGGCGCTGTGGGTGCTGATGACGCTGGCGATCGCCATGGTGTACGCCCAGCCGAGGCATCTGCGGCCCGTGGAGTCGAGGCCGGGCGCGACCGCCTGCCAGGAGGCGCCGAAGGGGGGCGTGGACGGCCCGGCCCCGCGCGCCGCCGCCACCGGGCACGTACCGCCGCGACCCGCCGCCGCGGTGCGCCGCCACCGGCCCGAGGACCCGGACCCCCGGGCCGGTTCCGGCGGCCCCGTCCGGTACCGCGTCGACGCGTCCGCCCGCCTCCTCGCCGACCACCGTTCCACCGTCCCCTCCGTACGGGACACCACACCCCGGGAGACCCCATGACCGAGACCGCCCGGCCGATCCGGGTCCTGCTCGCGGACGACGAGGCGATGATCCGGCACGGTGTGCGGCTGATCCTGCGGCACGCCGACGGCATCGACGTGGTCGCCGAAGCCGCCGACGGACACCGGGCGGTCGAGGAGGCCGCCGCGCACCGCCCGGACGTGGCGCTGGTGGACATCCGGATGCCCGGCTGCGACGGGCTGGCCGCGATCCGGCCGCTGCTCGCGCTCGATCCGGCGCCGCGGGTGGTGATGCTGACCACCTTCGGCGACGACGCGAATGTGCTGCGGGCGCTGCGGGACGGCGCCTCGGGGTTCCTGCTGAAGGACGAGGGGCCGCAGGAGCTGATCAGCGCGGTCCGGGCGGCGGCGGGCGGTGACGCGGTGCTCTCCCCCGGGGTCACCGGGGCGGTGATCGCCCGGATGCTGGGCGGCGGCGCCCCGGACACCGGCGGCGCGGTCCCGCGGGACGAACGGATCGCCCGGCTGACCGGGCGCGAGCGGGAGGTGCTGGCGATGCTCGGCGAGGGGTTGTCCAACCGGGACATCGCGGAACGGCTGGTCATCGGCGTCGGCACGGTGAAGACGCATGTGGGGGCGGTCCTGGAGAAGACCGGCTCGACGAGCCGGGTGCAGGCGGCCCTCCTGGCGCACCGCACGGGCCTGCGCCCCTGACCTGACCCCGGGCCCCTCCGACCGACGACGGAGACGGGCCGGTGGAGGTCTGCCGAAGGGCAGGGCCGGGCGGCTCGCCCTCGCCCCTTCGGCAGAGCCCAACTACCGCCTGCGGGACGAGGTTTGCGCAGGTGGGCGCCGGAAGGATGGGAACGCCCCTCCGGCCCGCGGCGCTCGCGGGCCGCCGTTCCCCCCGGAGTTCTCATGCCCCAGACGTTCACCCCCGCCGCTCCCCCCGCCACCGAACCGGCCGCCCGCGCCACGGCCCTGACCAAGGTGTACGGGACGGGGGAGACCCGGGTCACCGCGCTGGACTCGGTGACCGTGGAGTTCGCGCGGGCACGGTTCACCGCGGTCATGGGCCCCTCCGGCTCCGGCAAGTCGACGCTGATGCACTGCATGGCGGGCCTCGACCCGGTCACCTCGGGTTCGACCCGGATCGGCGGCGCCGAACTGGCCGAACTGAAGGACCGTCAGCTCACCCGGCTGCGGCGGGAGAAGGTCGGCTTCGTCTTCCAGGGCTTCAACCTGCTGCCCGCCCTGACCGCCCTGGAGAACATGACGCTGCCGCTGCGCCTCGCGGGGCGGCGGCCCGACGCCGCGTGGCTGGACACCGTCGTCGCCACCGTGGGGCTGGGCGGCCGTCTGGCGCACCGTCCGGCCCAGCTCTCCGGCGGCCAGCAACAGCGTGTCGCCGTCGCCCGCGCCCTGCTGTCCCGTCCGGAGATCGTGTTCGCCGACGAGCCGACCGGCAACCTCGACTCCCGTTCCGGCGCGGAGGTGCTGGGTTTCCTGCGCGACTCGGTGCGGGAACTGGACCGGACCGTGGTGATGGTGACGCACGACCCGGTCGCCGCCGCCCACGCCGACCGCGTGGTCTTCCTCGCCGACGGCCGCCTCGTGGACGAACTGCACGCCCCGACCGCCGACGCCGTCCTCGACCGGATGCTCGCCTTCGAATCCCACGGACGCTGACCGCCGCACCGGCCCGCCGCCCCTCCCTTCCCCATTTTCCCGAAAGCCCGCCATGCTGCGAACCGCCCTGCGCCATGTGCTCGCGCAGAAGACCCGCCTGATCCAGACCGTGCTCGCGGTCTGCCTCGGTGTCGCGTTCATCTCCGGCTCCCTGGTCTTCGCCGACTCCACCACCGCCGCCCACCGCGCCGCCATGTCCCAGGACTACGCGGACATCTCCGTGACCGTCCGCCCGAAATCCGCCCCCGTCGCCGACGCCGACGAGCGGTACGGCGCCCTGGACGACGCCCTGGTACGGACGTTGGCCGCCGTCCCCGGCGTCGGCTCCGTCCGCCCGGTGGCCGACGGTTCGGTCACCCTCGCCGCCAAGGACGGCACCCCGATGCGGGCCGACAGCATGCGGGGCAAGCTCGGCGTCGCCTACGCCCCCGGTGCCGACGGCCGGGACAGCCGCTATCCGCTCGTCTCGGGCCGCGCCCCCCGGAACGGCGGTGAGGTCGCGCTGTACCGCGGGACCGCGGCGGCCGGCGGTTACTCCCCCGGCGACACCGTGACGCTCGCCACGGACGGCCCGGCCTTCAGGAAGCGCCTGGTGGGCACGGTGTCCACCACGGACAGCCGGGTGACCGCCGGTGGCACCCTGGCGGTGTTCGACAAGGCCACCGCCCAGCGGCTGTTCGCCGCCCCGGGGCGCTACAGCTCGGTGGACCTGACCGCCGCGCCGGGCACCGGCGAGTCCGAGCTGGCCGCCCGGGTCGCCGCCGTACTGCCCGCCGACCGTGCCGAGGCCACCACCGCCGATGCCCAGGCCACCCAGCAGTCCGTCCTCATCTCCACCGTGACCAGGAGCTACGAACGGCTTCCGCTGCTCTTCGCCGTGGTCTCGCTGTTCATCGGCACCTTCCTCATCGTCAACACCTTCACCCTGCTCGTGGCGCGCCGCAGCCGCGAGATCGCGCTGCTGCGGGCGATCGGCGCCACCCGCCGCCAGGTGGTCCGCTCGGTCCTCGCCGAGGCGGCGCTGGTCGGTCTCGCCGCGTCCGTGCTCGGCTTCGTGCTGGGTCTGGGGGTGGCCACCGCGCTGCCGCACATGCTGGACACCTCCGGCGATCTGCTGCCCGCCGGACCGCTGGTGATCGGCCCGGCCCCGGTCCTCGCCTCGCTCGCCGTGGGCGTCGGCGTCACCGTGCTCGCGGCGTGGTTGCCGTCGCGCCGGGCCGCGCGCGGATCGCTCCCGTCGAGGCGATGCGCACGGCCGAGCAGCCGCCGTCCGCGGCGCTCTCCCGGGTCCGCGGCGGGCTCGGTCTGGTCACGGTCGTGCTCGGCGCGGGCCTGCTCTTCTCGCTGACCGACGCGACCGGCGCCGACGACGACAACCTGCAGACCGCGCTGTTCGGGTGCGGCATCCTCGTGACCGGCCTGATCGTGCTCGCGCCGCTGCTCGCCGGACCGGTGATCCGCCTGCTCGGACGGCTCCTCACCCGCTTCGGTGTCGTGGGGGACCTCGCCCGCGAGAACACCCTGCGCGATCCGCGCCGTACCGCCGCCACCGCGGTCGCCCTGATGATCAGTACGGCGCTGGTCTCCGGTCTCGCCGTCATCAACCAGTCCACGAGCCGGGCCCTGGACGCCCAGGCCGCCGCCGGGCTCAGCGCCGACTACATGATCGGCACCCGCAACACCATCGGCGCCGTCGGCTCCGACGCCGTGCGGCGGATCGCCGACGTGCCCGGCGTACGGACCGTCTCCGCGGTGGCGGACTCCGTCATCTCCGCCGGTCCCCGCGTCGTACCGGTCTCCGGCGTCGACCCGAGGACCGTGGACGAGGTGCTGAAGCTCCGGTTCCGCAGCGGCTCGGCCGAGGACCTCGGCCCCGGGAAGCTCGCCGTCTCCCACAGCTACGCCCGGGACCACCACCTCACCACCGGCGAGCGGATCCAGGCGGCCATCGGCCCCGGCAACCGGCGCGACGAGCCCTACACCGTCGTCGGCGTCTACCAGGACAACCCCACCGCCCAGGACGTGCTCGGCGACCGCGCCGAGGTGCAGCGCCACAGCTATCTGCGCGACTCCGTGCAGCGCGTCCTGGTCCGCACCACCGGCGGCACGGTCTCCGACGCGTTGGAGAAGCGCCTGCGTTCCGCGGTGAGTGACAGTCCGCTGCTGAAGGTCCAAAGCCGCGCCCAACTCGTCGAGGAGCAGGCGGGTGTCGCCGGTGAGCTGATCACCCTGATGTTCGGGCTGCTCGCCGTCGGCGTGCTGATCTCCACGCTCGGCATGGTCAACACGCTGGCCATGTCGGTCTCGGAGCGCACCCGGGAGATCGGTGTCCTGCGGGCCGTCGGCGCGGACCGCTCCGGTATCCGCACCATGATCCGGCTGGAGGCCGTCTGCGTCGCCGCGTTCGGCACCCTGCTCGGCACGGCGGGCGGGCTCTTCGGGGCGTGGAAGGTCAGCGGCTTGGCCAACGGCGCGATCCCGCAGTACTCCTTCTCCCTCCCCTGGGGCACCCTCGCCCTCGTGGTCCTGCTCTCCCTCGCCGTCGGCGTGGCCGCCGCCGCCCTGCCCGCCCGGCGGGCCGCCGCCCTCGGCCCGCTGGAGGCGGTCGCACGGGCGTAGACCGGGCCGCGCCCGGCACCGCGGGAGGGACGGCACCCGGCCCTCCCTCCCGCTCCGCCGCCCCCTCTAGGCTCCCGGCATGACCTGGACCGAGACCGAGTACCGCGCCTACCTCGCGGAGGAGCGCCGTCTCTACGCCTGGGTGCTGTGCCGGTACGGCGACCGCACACCGGAGGAGGCGCGGGCCGCGGCGCTCGGACGGTATCCGTACGAACCGGCCGAGGCGCCGCTGCGCGGGCTCGTCTTCCACGACGAGGCGTGGCACTGGGCGATGCTGACGCTCCACGGCGAGGGCTACTGGCGCCGCCATCCGGAACTGGCCGATCCCCCGGCCGCGTACCGGGAGTTGGCCGACGAGGCGTGAACGGCCCCGCCGCGGCCCATTCCGTCCCGTATTTCCCGCCCCTTTCCCGGTGCCGATTCCCGGATACCGGCCGGTGAATTGCCGGTAATCCGGAATGGCCCGCGCGTCCGGTCCCGGGAGAGTACGGAAAGCGCTCTCCGGAATACGGATCCGGCTCCCCTCTTTCCGGATTTCCGTCCGACCGCCGCCCCCACCGGAACCCGTCTCTCCCCCGTACGGCACCATGACCCACCGGGCCCGCCCCCGGCGGAATCCCACCGGACCGTACGACCAGGAGGACGCCATGGCCGCCGTGCCCGCCGACGTTCAGCCCGCGCCGCAGACGCTCGCCGCCTTCGAGGCGGCCAAGGGGTTCATGCCCGTGGACGAGGGGCGGGCGCTGTACGCCGCCGCGGTGGAGGCGGCGGCGCTCGGGCTGCCGCTGCTGGAGGTCGGCACGTACTGCGGGCGGTCCACGCTCCTGCTCGCCGACGCGGCGCGCGCGGCGGGTGTGACGGCGCTCACCGTCGACCACCACCGGGGCAGCGAGGAGCAGCAGCCGGGGTGGGAGTACCACGATCCGTCGGTGGTCGACCCGGAGGTGGGCCGGATGGACACCCTGCCGGCCTTCCGCCGCACCCTGCACGCGGCCGGTCTGGAGGACCATGTGATCGCGCTGGTCGGGCGGTCACCGCAGGTCGCGGCGGTGTGGGGGGCGCCGGTCGGGCTGGTCTTCGTCGACGGCGGGCACACCGACGAGCACGCCACCGCGGACTACGAGGGCTGGGTGCCGCATCTCGCGGAGGGCGGGCTGCTGGTGATCCACGACGTGTTCGCGGACCCGGCGGACGGCGGTCAGGCGCCGTACCGGATCTACCGGCGGGCGCTGGAGTCCGGTGCGTTCACCGAGATCTCGGTCCGCCGTTCCCTGCACGTCCTGCGGCGGACCGGCCCCGGAATCTGAGCGGGCTACCATCACGGACGTGTTCTCCGGCCCCTCCTCCATGCACCCCGAGCCCCGCCGCCGTGTGCGCGGTGTCCTCGTCGCCGTTCTGCTGGTGGCGGTGGTCGCCGCCGGGGCGGCGGGCTGGTTCCTCCGGCAGGCGGGCAGCGACGGGGCACCGTCGGCGGCCACGCCGGGCGGCGGTTCCGCCTCGCCCACCCCGTCCGACGCCCCCACCGGGCACGGCGCGGGCCATGTCCCCACCGGGCACGCGCGGCTGAGCGGCAAGGTCGTCCTCCTCGACCCGGGGCACAACCTCCGCAACCGCGACCACACCGCGGAGATCGCCCGCCAGGTGGACGTCGGCAACGCCCGTAAGGAGTGCGACACCACCGGGACGTCGACCGACGACGGTTACGCCGAGGCGTCGTACACGCTGGATGTGGCGCGGCGGGCGCGGGCGTTGCTCCGGGCGGAGGGCGCGAAGGTGGTGTTCACGCAGGACGGCGACCGGCCGTTCGGGCCGTGCGTCGACGAGCGGGCGGCGCTGGGCAACCGTGTGCACGCCGACGCCGCGGTGTCGGTGCACGCGGACGGTTCGGCGGTCGGCAACCGCGGGTTCCATGTGATCCTCCCGGCGCGGGTCACCGCGGGGAAGGCGGACACCTCGGAGATCGTGGCGCCGTCGCGGGCGCTCGGCACGGAGGTGGCCGGGCGTTTCAAGGCGGCGACGGGCAGCGCCCCGTCCAATTACCTGGGCCACGGAACGGGTCTGGACGTCCGTTCCGATCTCGGCGGTCTCAACCTTTCGAAGGTGCCGAAGGTCTTCATCGAGTGCGGCAATATGCGCGATCCGAAGGACGCCGCGCAATTGACCGATCCGCAGTGGCGGCAAAAGGCCGCGCGCGGGATCGCCGAGGGCATTACGGACTTCTTGGAGCATTGAGACGGACCTTCCGGAACACCGGGCGCGGAATGCGCCCCACAGGTTCCCGGTGTTCCCTTGCGGTGTACCGACCGGCAGGACGGCCCGCCCGCCCGGGCGATAGGTTCGCCTTTACGATGGGGGCCACCGCCGCGCCTCCCGCCGCGTACCGAGCGACAGCGACGATCCGAACCGAACCGACAAAGGACCCTTACGTGAACATCCGCTCCCTCAGTCGAGGTGACGGCGTGGTGACCGGAGCAGCGGTGTTGCTGTTCATCGCCTCGTTCCTCCCCCTCTATTCGACCGGCGCTTCCGACTGTGTCGGCAAGTTCTGCCCGGCGCCGTCCTCGGGCCCCAACGCCTGGGACGCGCTGCCGCTGCTGATGAGCGTGTACCTCGCGGGCGTCATCGCCGCGGCCCTGATCGTCCTGGCGCGGGCGCTGCCGCAGACCCCGAAGGTCCTCGGCCTGGAGCTGGGTCAGATCGGCGTCGTGCTGTCCGTGTTCGTCCTCTGGACCGAGTTCTGGTGGATCGTCAACGGCAGCGGCGCCTCGGGCGGGATGATCCTCGGTCTGATCGCCGCGCTGGTGCTGGCCGCGGGGGCCGTCGCCACGCCGCTGGTCCCGGCCCTGAGCGCACCGCTGCTCGGCGCCCCGAAGCCGCAGCCCGCGTCGCCGTACGGCACCGGCCCGCAGCCGGGTTACGGCTACCCGGGCGCGCAGCAGCAGCCGCAGGGCCAGGGGTACGGCTACCCCGGCGGCGGTCAGCAGCAGCCCGACCCGTCGCAGCAGAGCTACGGCGGTCAGCAGCCCGCGGCGGCCGGTGGCACGGTCGGCGGCGCGCAGGGCGCGGCGGCCCCCGCGGAGTTCGCGGCGTTCTGGTTCGCGGTGCCGGTGGCGCGTCCGCTGTACGGCGAGGACGGTTCGCCGTCGCCGATCGCGGAGTTGGCGCCGGGCACCTGGTACCTCGCGGTGGAGCAGCGCGGTCAGGCCCTGATCGCACAGACCCAGGACGGTCGCCGCGGCGTCCTCCAGGACACCACCGGCATCCAGCGCGGCTGACAACAACCCCGCGCCCCGACGGCCCCCTCGCCCTTTCCGGCAGGGGGCCTTCGCATGGCCCGGGGCGGACCGGGACGCCGCGCCGGACGCGGGCCGCGGCACCGTACGAGGGCCATTGCACCGGCGGGCACCGCACCGTACAGTGCGCCCACCCACCATTTCTGACGCCACGTCAGTTCTGTGGGGGCTCGGCGGTTTCCGGCGGCGGGAGGGGCGGACATGCGACTGGGGCTGGCGCTCGGCTACTGGGGTCGCGGACCCGACCCCCGCCATCTGGAACTGGCCCGCGAGGCCGAACGGCTCGGCTACGCCTCGGTGTGGACCGCGGAGTCCTGGGGCTCGGACGCGTTCACCGCACTCACCTGGATCGCCGCGCACACCTCCCGGATCGCGCTGGGCACCGGTATCGCGCAGATGGCGGCGCGCACCCCGACGGCCACCGCGATGCACGCGCTCACCCTCGACCATCTCTCCGGCGGACGGCTGCTGCTGGGCCTGGGACTGTCCGGGCCGCAGGTCGTCGAGGGCTGGTACGGGCGGCCGTTCCCGGCGAGCCCGCTGACCGCGACCCGCGAGTACGTCGACATCGTCCGCCAGGTGCTGCGGCGCGGCGCCCCGGTGACGTCGGACGGGACCCACCACCCGCTGCCCTACCGCGGCGACGACGCCACCGGGCTCGGCAGACCGCTCCGGTCGATCACCCACCCGCTCCGCCCCGACCTGCCGGTACTGCTCGGCGCCGAGGGCCCCAGGAACATCGCGCAGACCACCCGGATCGCGGACGGCTGGCTGCCGCTGTACTGGTCGCCGCTGCGCACCGGCGTGTACGAGGAGTCGCTGCGGAAGGCACCGGCGGGCTTCCGGATCGCGCCACTGGTACGGGCCGTGGTCTGCGACGACGTCGCGGAGGGGCTGTGGCCGGTCAAGGCGATGCTGGGCTTCTACATCGGCGGCATGGGGCACGCCGCGAAGAACTTCCACGCCCGGCTGATGGCCCGGATGGGCTTCGCCGAGGAGGCGCGCCGCATCCAGGACCTCTTCCTGGCGGGCCACCGGGAGGAGGCGGTACGGGCCGTGCCGGACGCGTTCGCCGACGAGATCTCGCTGGTGGGGCCGCGGGAGCGGATCGCGGAACGGCTGGCGCTGTGGCGGACGGGCCCGGTCACCGACCTGCTGGTGACCGCACCCGATCCGCACACGCTGCGGGTGCTGGCGGAGCTGACGGCATGACGGTGTGACGGCACCGCGGCCCGGCTCCGGCCCGCCGCTCAGCCGAACGTCGCGTACGTCAGCCAGTCGTCGAGCACCGCGCGCTCGCCGATGATCTCCACGCGGTCGCTGTCGGCGGGCAGCCGCTGGAAGGCGAGCAGAAGCAGATCGGTGAGGGGGCCGCGGACCGCGACGGTGGCCTTCTCGTGGGCGCGGCGGTGGACGACGCGGTCACCGGAGAGGTCGAGCAGCCATTCGGCGGTCAGCTCCGGCAGGGCGTCGGTGGCGTGCAGGTGGACCGAACGGCCGGGCGCGAACGGCGACTTGATGCCCTCGCGGGCGGCCAGCCGCGCGGCGACCTCGGGCAGCGCGCCGAGCTGGAACCACTCGTCCAGGCAGTCCGCCGCCATCTCCGGGGCGACCTCGAAGGGCACCCCGGCGGTCAGCGCGGCGTCGGCGCGGTGCACCAGCGTCTCGTGGGCGATCCGCCGCGACCAGAACCCGGCCCGCCGCTCCGGCGTCCACGTCCACACCACGGCCTCCGGACCGGCCTCACGCAGCGCCCGCACCGCCTGCTCGGCGCCCTCGGCGAGCCAGCTGTCGAGGGCGTCCGGGTCGTCGCCCTCGGGACCCTGGACCCCCGGGACGTCGCTGAACGCGAGGGCTTCGGTGACGCGGCGGGCGACCATCCGCCCGGCCCAGCGGTGCGCGCCGCCGACGTGCCGGATCAGGTCGACGAGCTTCCAGTCCGGGCACGTCGGCACGGTGGCGGTGAGATCGGCGCCGCGCACGGTGTCCCGGAACGCCTCGGCCTCCGCGAGGAGTTCGGCACAGTACCGCTCGTGGCTGAGTGATCCTTGGAGTGTCATGGGCGCACCGTATTACGGCGGCTCCCCGGGGCGCGCCGGAATTACCCGAACACGCGGGCGAGCCGTTTCCGCCCCGGGCGCGGTGTCAGCGGCAGCAGTCCGGGGCGAGGCCGGTGGGGAGGCGCTCGCCGCCGAAGACCGATGTGGTGGCCTCGTCGCCGCCGAGCGCCGCGACCGCGAGCAGCAGCGAACCGGCCGTCCAGGAGGTCCGCTCCTGCGGCCAGATCGTCTCGTCGTCGAAGACGTACCCGGTCCAGTACATGCCGTCGTCGGCGCGCAGGTGCTGGATCCAGGTGAGGATCTGCACGGCGCGGTCGGACTCGCCCATCGCCCAGAGCGCGAGGGCCAGTTCGGCGCTCTCGCCGCCGGTCACCCACGGGTTGGGCAGCACACAGCGCACCCCGAGCCCGGGGACGACGAACGCGTCCCACTGCGCGTCGATCCGGTCCCGGGCGGCGCCGCCGCGGACCGCGCCGCCGAGGATCGGGTAGTACCAGTCCATGGAGTAGCGGGACTTGTCGAGGAACCGCTCGGGGTGCTCGCGCAGCGCGTGGCCGAGGCGGCCGAGCGCCAACTCCCAGTCGGGCTGCGGCTCCTCCCGCTGTTCGGCCATGGCCAGCGCGCACCGCAGCGCGTGGTGGACGGAGGAGGAGCCGGTCAGCAGCGCGTCGGCGACGGGCGTGCCGTCGTCCTCCCGCTTCCAGCCGATCTCGCCGCCGGGCTGCTGGAGGGCGAGGACGAACTCGATCGCGGCGTAGACGGCGGGCCACATGCGGTCGAGGAACGTCTCGTCGCCGGTGGACAGGAAGTGGTGCCAGACGCCGACGGCGAGGTAGGCGCAGAAGTTGCTCTCCCGCCCGCGGTCGGTGGGCGCCTCCGCGTCGCCGTCGGCGTACGCGGCGTACCAGGAGCCGTCGGGGTTCTGGGTGCGGCGCAGCCAGTCGTACGCCGCCGCGGCGCGCCCGTGCTCACCGGCGGCGTCGAGCGCCATGGCCGCCTCGGTGTGGTCCCACGGGTCGAGGTGGTGACCGCGGAACCACGGGATGGCGCCGTCGGGGCGCTGGGTGGCGAGGATGCCGGCGACCGTACGGGCGGCCTGTTCGGCGGTGAGCACCCCGGGGAGGACGAGGCGTTCGGTGCGGCCGGGGCTGGTCACTTGGCAGCCGCCTCGGGCAGGTGCGGCTTGGTGGCGTAGGCGACGAAACTCTTGCCGATGAGGGGGTTGAGCGCCTGCTCGGCGAGCCGGGTGGCCAGCGGCTTCTTCATGATGTCCCAGACCAGCAGCTTGTGGAACGCCTTCACCGGCAGCACCTGGTCGTTGTCGACCCCGAAGGCGCATTTCAGCCACCAGTAGGGGCTGTGGAGTCCGTGGGCGTGATGGGTGCCGTACGGCTTGAGCCCGGCGGCGCGCATCTTGCCGAGGAGTTCGTCGCCGCGGTAGATGCGGATGTGGCCGCCCTCGACCTCGTGGTACGCGTCGCTCAGCGCCCAGCAGATCTTCTCGGGGCCGTAGCGCGGGACGGTGACGGCGATACGGCCGCCGGGGCGCAGCACCCGCACCATCTCGGCGAGGACGCCCTTGTCGTCGGGGATGTGCTCCATGACCTCGGAGATGATGACGACGTCGAAGGAGTCGTCGGGGAACGGCAGGGCCAGTGCGTCGCCCTCGATGGCGGTGGCGGTGGCACCGGCGGGCGCCTCACCCGCCTCCTCCATGGCGGCGAACCACTTGGTGACCTCGCGGATCTCGTCGGCGTTCCGGTCGAGGGCGACGACCTGTGCGCCGCGGCGGTAGCACTCGAAGGCGTGGCGACCGGCGCCGCAGCCCAGGTCGAGCACGCGGTCGCCCGGGGCGAGCGGGAAGCGGGAGAAGTCGACGGTCAGCACGGCGTTCTGCTTTCGTCCGGCGGGGCGGGGCGGTGGGAACTCGGGGGCGGTACGGGGGTGCTAGGCGCGCGCGGCGGGGCTCGGCGCGGCGGCGCGGCGGGCGCCGGTGGCGGGCTGCCGGGCGATGGCCTCGCGGTAGCGCTCGGCGGTGCCGAGGGCCGCCTGCCGCCAGGTGAAGCGGGCGAGGACCCGTTCGCGTCCGGCGGCGCCCAGGCGGCGGCGGAGCGCGGCGTCGCCGAGGAGGCGCAGCAGTCCGTCGGCGAGGGCTCCGGCGTCGCCCGGCGGCACGGCGAGGCAGGTGTCGCCGTCGGGCCCGGCGACCTCGGGGATGGCGCCGCCGGTGGTGGCGAGCAGCGGGGTGCCGGTGGCCATCGCCTCGGCGGCGGGCAGCGAGAACCCTTCGTAGAGGGAGGGGACGCAGGAGATCTGGGCGCTGCGCACCAGGTCGACCAGTTCGGCGTCGGTGATGCCCTTGACGAACTCGATGGCGCCGGAGAGTCCGAGGCGTTCGACGGCGGCGGCGACCGGCCCGTCGTCGGCGCGCTTGCCGACCACGACGAGGTGGGCGTCGGGGTGCTCCGTACGGACCTTGCCGAGCGCCTCGACGAGGTGGATCAGGCCCTTGAGGGGGACGTCGGCGCTGGAGGTGGTGACGATGCGGCCGGGCACCTCGGGGACGGACGGGTCCGGGGAGAAGAGGTCGGTGTCGGCGCCGATGGGCACGACGTGGATGCGGTCGCCGCGGACGCCGAGGTCGTCGATGATCTCCTGGCGCGAGGAGCCGGAGACGGTGAGGACGGACGGCAGGCGGCGGGCGACGCGCTTCTGCATGCGGGTGAAGCCGTACCAGCGGCGGACCGAGAGGCGGCGAACCGTTCCGTCGGCGGCGGCGAGGTCGAGGCGCCGGTCGACGGTGATGGGGTGGTGGACGGTGGTGACCAGCGGGGCGCCGAGCGCGCCGGGGCCGCCGAGCAGACCGTAGCCGAGGGTCTGGTTGTCGTGGACGACGTCGAACTCGCCGCGGCGGGCGGCGAGGTGACGGCGGGCCCGCAGCGAGAAAGTGAGCGGCTCGGGGAAGCCGCCGGTCCACATGGTGGCGACCTCCAGCGCGTCGACCCAGTCGCGGTACTCGCCGCGCTTCGGCGTGCGGAACGGGTCGGGCTGGCGGTAGAGGTCGAGGCTGGGCAGTTCGGTGAGCGGGACGCCCTCGTCGAGCACCGGGTAGGGCTGGGCGCCGATGACCTCGACGGTGTGTCCGAGGCGGGCCAGTTCGCGGGAGAGGTGGCGTACGTAGACGCCCTGCCCGCCGCAGAACGGGTTCCCCTTGTACGTCAGCATCGCGATGCGGAGGGGGTCGTCGCCGTGCGGCCGGGCGGTGGTGGAGGGAGCGCCACCGGGGCGGGGCGTCGCTGCCTGGACGGCCTCTGCGGTCACGCGCGGCCCCCTTTTCCTCACTGGACGTCCGCCGGAGCGTAACCGCTGGCGGTAATCTAGAACAAGTTTCAGAACTGAAGAGCTACTGATCAGTTCACGAGCTGTTGAATCTACCGGCCGGTCACGGAGCCAGAGGAGCCGCATCGGGTGATTCGCGCCACGGCCGGGGCCCCTGCCATGCTGTGCCGATCGCACCACCGGCACAGCACCGCATCGCGGACGAAATGCCACGGAATGGGACATATGACTACGGAATCCAGGGCGGCCAGGCCGGCACTTCCCGCGAGTCCACCCCTGACCGAACGTCAGGAGGCGCGGCGCCGACGCATCCTGCACACCAGCGCCCGGCTGGCCGGCCGCGGCGGCTTCGACGCCGTCCAGATGCGCGAGGTCGCCGAATCCTCCGGCGTCGCCCTCGGCACCCTCTACCGCTACTTCCCGTCCAAGGTGCACCTGCTGGTCGCCACCATGCAGGACCAGCTCCAACACCTGCACACCACGCTCCGCAAACGCCCGCCGTCCGACGAGGACCCCGGCGCCCGCGTCGCCCAGACCCTGATGCGGGCCTTCCGCGCCCTGCAACGCGAACCCCACCTGGCCGACGCCATGGTGCGCGCCCTCACTTTCGCCGACCGCTCCGTCAGCCCCGAGGTCGACACCGTCTCCCGCCTCACCACCACGATCATCCTCGACGCCATGGGCCTAGACGGCCCGCCCACCCCCGAACAGCTCTCCGCCGTCCGCGTCATCGAACACACCTGGCACTCCGCCCTGATCACCTGGCTCTCGGGCCGCGCCTCGATCGCCCAGGTCAAGATCGACATCGAGATGGCCTGCCGGCTGATCGCAGTCACGGCCGGCGGGGGCGGGGACGAGGCGGGGGCCGGGAACGGGACTGCGGCGGGGAATGGGACTGCGGCCGGGGCCGGGGCCGGGAGGTAGAGGGGGCGTTCGGTTCGGTTCGGGCGAGGGGGAGCTGTCGGTGGGGTGGCTTCGGTGGCGCTCGGGCTGGGGTGCTTGGGCGGGCTGGGGTTGGGGCGCCTCGGTGGCGGTGGGGTGGTTGGCTTCGGTGGGGGTTGGCTTCGGCGCCGATCGCGCAGAGGTGCCTGGGCGTCGGTGGGCGGTTGGGTGCCGGTGGGCGGTTGGCTTCCGCGGCGCTCGGGCGCGATCGCCTCGGCGGTGGGGCGGTTGGCTTCCGCCGCGCCGTGAAGGGTTCCTTCCGGTGGGGGCCGGGGTAGTTGGCCCGCAAGGGGGCCTCCCGACCCCTACGGGATGCGCCCTACGGGTCCCGGCCGAACCCGCCCGGCCGCCGTACGGAAGACGCCCCGCCCCCTCCCCCGCAGCTCCGCACAAACGACGCAGGGCCCGACGCCGTTCGCGTCGGGCCCTGCGTGCGGTGCGTATCCCCCGCGCCGCCGTGTTCCGCCTGCCTGCTACTTCTGGATCGGCGGGCAGGAACCGCTCTCCTCGCCGACCGAGTTGATCTCGGCGTTGGAGCGCGGGTCACCCGCGTAGTTGATCTGGTCGGTGCACTTCACGCCGGGCTTCTTCGGCGTACCGACCGGCTTGGCGCCCTTCTCCGGCGCCGGGCAGTGACCCGTCTGCTCCCCGATGGAGTTGATCTCCGCGTTGGACCGCGAGTCGTTCTTGATCTGATCCGTGCACTTCACACCGGACTTGTTGGGCGTCTTGGCCGCCGCGCCGCCCGCGGAGCCCTGACCGGCCTTGGCGGTGGCGGAACCGCCGCCGTCCGCGGGCGCCTCGGCGGAGGACGAGGAGGAGGACGCCGAGGAGGACGAGGTGTCGGTGCCGCCGTCCTGGCAGGCGGTGAGCCCGAATGCGGCGATGGTGATCACCATGGCGGCAGCGGCCTTACGAGCGTAGCGGCGGGTGGGGTGCGACACGTTCTTCCCGATCTCTCCGAGGGTTCCGGCTTCTGAGGACAAGAGTGCCGAGCCTCGCTGATGCTTCGCCGACGTACGGGTAACGCGCCACTAACGTCCGACGGGAGGCGGGGTGGGGGCCGGGGTGTCTGTCGCGGGAGCGGGCCCGGTGGTGGCGTCCCGTACGGGGGATCCCGTAGGGGTCGGGAGGCCCCCTTGCGGGCCAACTACCCACCTCAACAGCGGATTTACCCACTCCGGCCCAACGACCTCACGCCCCGACCGCACCCGCCTCCGCGGCCCCTCCTCCCCCTTGGCACCTCACTCCTTGGGCCCCTCACCTTTGGCCCCTCGCTCTTGGCCCCTCAGCCCCGAACCTCACCCTTCCCCTCGCGGCACTCCCCCTTCACCCCACCCCGATCACACCCCGGGCACCGCCTCCCCTCAACTCACCGCTCCTCCCCCCCCACTCACCCCTCCTCCGGTGGGAAGACCGCCTTCCCGCCGCCCGCCAGCGTGATGATGATCGCTTCCACCGGGCAGCTCTCGGCTGCTGCCAGGACGGGGTCCGTGGCGTCCGTTTCGGGGGTCGACGGGTGGGACTGGCGGGCGGTGTCGAGGCGGAAGTGGTCGGGGGCGGTGGCGGCGCACATGCCGGAGCCGATGCAGACGCCGCGGTCGACGTCCACGTGCCAGCGGTCGCCCATCACGCACCTGCCGGGAGGTGGATCATCTTGTGCTCCAGGTATTCGCCGAAGCCCTCGGGGCCGAATTCGCGGCCGATGCCGGAGTTCTTGTAGCCGCCGAACGGGCCGAGCATGTCGATGCTGAAGGTGTTCACGGAGTAGGTGCCGGTACGGACGCGGCGGGCGAGGTCGATGCCGCGGTCGGTGTCGGCGGTCCACACGGAGCCGGACAGGCCGTACTCGGAGTCGTTGGCGATGCGGACCGCCTCCGCCTCGTCCTCGTACGGGAGCAGGCAGATCACCGGGCCGAAGATCTCCTCGCGGGCGATGCGCATGGCGGGGGTGACGTCGCCGAAGAGGGTGGGTTCGACGTACCAGCCGGTGGGTTGGGAGGACGGGACGGAGCCACCGGCGAGGAGCTTGGCGCCCTCCTGGCGGCCGAGGGCGATGTAGTCGAGGGAGCGTTGCTGCTGGCGGCGGGCGACGAGGGGGCCGAGTTCGGTGGCGGGGTCGAGGGGGTCGCCGACGGTCAGCCCGTCGGCGGCGGCGGCGAACCGTTCGGCGATCTCGTCGTAGTGGGAGCGCGGGGCGAGGATGCGGGTCTGGGCGACGCACGCCTGACCGTTGATCATCCAGGCGAACGGGGTGATCCCGGCGACCGCGGCGTCGAGGTCGGCGTCGGGCAGGATCACCGCGGCGGATTTGCCGCCCAACTCCAGGGTGACGCGGCTGAGGTTGCGGGCGGCGACCTCCATGACGCGTTTACCGGCGGCGACGGAGCCGGTGAACGACACCTTGTCGACGCCGGGGTGGCCGACGAGGTATTCGCTGACCTCGCGGTCGGCGGGGAGGATCGACAGGACGCCCGGCGGCAGGCCCGCCTCCGTCGCGATGTCGGCGAGGAGGTACGCGTCGAGCGGGGTCTCCGGCGAGACCTTGAGGACGACGGAGCAGCCCGCGAGGAGGGCGGGGGCGAGTTTGGCGGCGGCGGTGAACTGCGGGACGTTCCAGGGGACGACCGCGGCGACGACTCCGACGGGTTCGCGGCGGACGAGCAGCGGGCCGAGGACGCCGGTGCGACGTTCCTCGAAGGGGAAGTCGCGGGCGACGGTCAGCGCGGCGTCCCAGGCCAGCATCGCGGCGAGTGCCTGGACCATCACGCCGGAGGTGTAGGGGGTGCCGTTCTCGGCGCTGATGACCTTGGCGATCTCCTCGCTGCGGACGGCGACGGCGTCCTTGATGCGGGTGACCACCGCGATCCGTTCGTCGAGCGGGGCGTCTGCCCAGACGCCGGAGTCGAAGGAGGTACGGGCGGCGGTGACGGCGCGGTCGACGTCGGTGCGGGTGGCGTGCGGGACGCGGCCGATGAGTTGTTCGGTGTGCGGGGAGATCACGTCGAGGGTGTCGGTCCCGGCGGGGTCGACGAGTGCCCCGCCTATGTAGAGCTTGCCGTGTTCGACGAGGTCGCTCATGGCTGCCGCCTCCCGCGGTCGGCGCCCCGTCCGGTGTGCGGGAGCGGGGCGGTGACTTCCGTCAACTGGCTGCGCGTCATGCGTGTCCGGCGCCGTCACGGTCCGTCCGCCGGGTCGGGCGGGGCGGCATCCGCGATTCTGACGGCGCGTCAGTTATGGGTCGTTGAACTGATACCACCTACCGGAGCAGGAGTCCACAGGACCTCCGGGAACCGGCGGCGGGGCCCCGCGCCGACACCGTTCCCGCGATCCCGATCCGTTGAAACGCGTTCTAGTTATAGTGACGTGGCGTACCGGTCCACGGCGGTCCGGCGCGGGCGTACGGACGTGAACCCGACGGGCAGGCACACCGAGAGGGGACCGGGATGACGCAGGTGACCGACCACCGGGGCGGGGTGTGGAGCATCTCCGTGCCGCTGCCCGGCAATCCGCTCGGCCACACCCTCGTCCACCTCCTGGAGACCGACCGCGGGCCGGTGCTCATCGACACCGGCTGGGACGACCCCGCCTCCTGGGACGCGCTGACCGCCGGGATCACCGCCTGCGGCTTCGCCGTCGCCGACGTCCACGGGGTGCTGCTCACCCACCACCACCCCGACCACCACGGGCTGTCCGCCGCGGTGCGGGAGGCGTCCGGTGCCTGGATCGCGATGCACGAGGCGGACGCCGACGTCGTCCGGCGCACCCGGGAGGCGCGGCCCGCGGTGTGGCGGGCGCAGCTGGCCGCGAGGCTGGCCGCCGCCGGGGCGCCGGAGGAGCACCTCGCGCCGTTGCGGACGGCGCGAGGTGGGGAGCTGCCCGGCGGGCGGGCGGCGGTGCCGGACCGGCACATCGCCCCGGGTGAGCTGGTGGCGCTGTCCGGTCGCCGGTTGCGCGCGGTCTGGACGCCGGGGCACACGCCCGGGCATGTCTGTCTGCATCTGGAGGAGGCGCATCTGGAGCGGGCGCCGGGGGCGCGCGGGGAGGGTCCGGGCGCCGGGTTCGGGCGGCTGTTCTCCGGTGATCATCTGCTGCCGGGGATCAGCCCGCACATCGGGGTGTACGAGGGGGCGGGCGAGGCGCCGGGCGATCCGCTGGGCGACTATCTCGGGTCGCTGGAGCGGGTGGCGCGGCTCGCCCCGGCGGAGGTGCTGCCCGCCCATCAGCATCCGTTCGCCGATGCGGCGGGCCGGGCGCGGGAGCTGCTGGCGCACCACGAGGCGCGGCTGGCCGGGCTGGTGCGGCTGCTGGCGGAGCCGTTGACGCTGTGGCAGCTGACGGTGGCGATGGAGTGGAACCGCCCGTGGGAGCGGATCCCGTACGCCTCGCGGAACATCGCGGTGGCGGAGGCGGAGGCGCATCTGCGGCGGCTGACGGTGCTGGGCCGGGCGGCGGCGGTCCCGGGGGCGGACCCGGTGACATACCGGGCGGTGTGAGGCGTACGACACGGCGGGGCGGGCCACGGGGGACGGACCGCCTCCGCGCCCCGGGGGCGGCGGGGTGCGGGGCGGCGGTCCCGCCCCGTGGCCCGGGGGCCCGGTCGGGTGACCGCTAAAATGTGCGGACAACTCCATGCGTGCCCGATCGGGGGAAGCCGGTGGAAATCCGGCGCTGACCCGCAACCGTCAGGGCGGAGGTGCGCCGGGTGCGCGCCCCGTCCGAGCCGGAACACCCGAGGGGGCGCGACAAGGCTCCCGCCACCGGCGGGCCGCGCGCAGCGGCCGGACCGGTGGCGGCACCGTCGAGGTATACGGAGCTGAGCCCGGTGCCACCGCGTACGGCCCCGGCCGCCGCGCGGGTGGACGGCCCGACCGCGGCCCCCACCCCGCGACGCCCCGAGCGATCCGACTGAGAGGCACCGACCATGGCCCCCCTGGCCCCTTCCCGCGCCGCCCTGCTGCGCCGCGCCGCCGTGGTGTGCGCCGCGGCGCTCGTTCCGGTCGCGGCGACCGCGTCCACCGCGACCGCCGCTCCGGCGCCGTCCCCCCACAAGCTGCCCGCGGGCCTGTACGGCTCCGGTGATCCGCAGTACGACGGCGTGTGGCGGCAGTCGCTGGCGCTCCTCGCCCAGCACACCGTGCGGGTCGAGCCCGCCGCGGCGGCCGTGGACTGGCTGACCGGCCAGCAGTGCGCCGACGGCTCGTTCACCGCGTACCGCGCCGACACCACGAAGGCGTGCGGCGCCTCGACGATGCGGGACACCAACCAGACGGGCGCGGCGGTGCAGGCGCTGGCGGCGCTCGGCGGGCACGGCGCGACGGTGGAGAAGGCGGTGCACTGGCTGAGGTCGGTGCAGAACGACGACGGCGGCTGGCCGTCGATGCCGGGGTCGGCGAGCGACGCCAACTCCACCGCGGTGGTCATCGGCGCGCTCACCGCGGCGGGCCAGGACCCGGCGAAGGTCGAGTCGCCGAAGGGCCACACGCCGTACGAGGGGCTGTTGACGTTCCGGCTCGGGTGCGCGGTGAAGCCCGCCGAGCGGGGCGCGTTCACCTTCCAGCTCAAGGGCGCGGCGGCCAACGCGGACGCCTCGGCCGCCGCGGCGACCGGTGCGCTCGGCAAGGGCTTCGTCGTCCCGGCGGCGGGCGCGGACGCGGACACGCCGGTGGCCGCGCCGGAGTGCGGTGACGGGAAGAAGGAGCCGTCCGGGGCGGACGCGGACGCGCTGCGGCGGGCCGCGTCGGGGGCGAGCGCGTATCTGGTGAAGGAGATGGACGCCCACGGGCAGCATCTGATGTCGGCGATGCCGGGCGCGAAGCCGCAGCCGGACGTCGGGAACACCGCGGACTCGGTGGTGGCGCTGGCCGCCGGTGGGCACGGCGCGGCGGCGCGGAAGCCGCTGGCGTGGCTGGAGAAGAACGGTCCGGCGTGGGCGAAGCCGGCCGGTCCCGCGGCCTATGCGCAGCTGGTCCTCGCGGCGCACGCCACGGGCACCGACCCGCGGAACTTCGGCGGTACGGACCTGGTGGCGGCGTTGAACGCGACCGGCCCGAAGCCGTCCGCGACCGCGGAGAAGCCGGTGCCGCAGGAGAAGGGCACCGGGTCGATCAGCGCATGGTGGCTGGTGCCGGTGGGGCTCGCCGCGGGTGCCGGGATCGGGTTCCTGATGAGCGCCCGCCGGAAGCGCGGACAGTGATGCGGCGGTCGCGGTGGGCCGGTGCGCTGGCGCTGGCCGGGGCGGCGCTGGTGCCGGTCGCGGGTCCGGCGCACGCCCAGGGGCAGGCGTACCGGTACTGGTCGTTCTGGGACGGCGCCGACGGGAAGTGGGCGTACGCGACGCAGGGTCCGGCGACGCTGCGGCCCGCGGACGGCGCGGTGACCGGTTTCCGGTTCACGGTGAGCGCGGAGTCGTCCGCGGTGGACCGGCCGTCGGCGGCGGCCGATTTCGGGAAGCTGTGTTCCGGGACGCCGCGGAAGTCCGGGACGAAGCGGGTCGGCGTGGTCGTCGACTTCGGGACGGCGGCGGACGCGCCGGACGGTGAGCGGCCACCGAAGGAGCGGGCCGCGTGTGCGCGGGTGCCCGAGGACGCGTCGGCCGGTGAGGCGCTGGCCGCGGTGGCGAAGCCGCTGCGGTACGACGCGCAGGGGCTGCTGTGCGGGGTCGCCGGGTACCCGAGGTCGGGGTGCGCGGAGCAGGTCGGCGGCGCCGGGACGGCCAAGCCGAAGGCGTCGGCGTCGGGGGAACCGGCGGCCGGGGCGGACGGTGACGGCGGTCCGTCGGCCGGGCTGATCGGTGGCGGCGCGGCGGTCGTGGTGCTGGGGGCGGCGGCGGTGTGGCAGACCCGCCGCCGTCGCGGATGAGGGCGCCGCGGGCCACCCGGAGCACGGCGCTGCACGCGGGAGCCTGGTGGTTGTGGGCGCTGGGGCTGGCCGCGGCGGCGTCGCGGACGACCAATCCGCTGCTGCTGGCGCTGCTGGTCGCGGTGGCCGGATATGTCGTGGCGGCGCGCCGGACGGATGCGCCGTGGGCCCGGTCGTACGGCGCGTTCGTGAAGCTGGGGCTGCTGGTGCTGGGCATCCGGCTGGTCTTCGCGTTCCTGCTGGGGTCGCCGATCCCGGGGACGCACACCCTGGTGACGCTGCCGGAGCTGCCGCTGCCCGACTGGGCGCAGGGCGTCCGGGTCGGCGGCCGGGTCACCGCCGAGGGCATGGTCTTCGCCCTCTACGACGGGCTGAAGCTGGCCACCCTGCTGATCTGTGTGGGCGCCGCGAACGCCCTGGCGAGCCCGGCGCGGCTGCTGAAGTCGCTGCCGGGGGCGCTGTACGAGGCGGGGGTGGCGGTGGTGGTGGCGATGACGTTCGCGCCGCATCTGGTCGCCGATGTGCAGCGGCTGCGGGCGGCGCGGCGGCTGCGCGGCCGCCCGGACCGCGGGTTCGCGGCGCTGCTCCAGGTGGGGCTGCCGGTGCTGGAGGGCGCGTTGGAGCGTTCGGTGGCGCTGGCCGGGGCGATGGACGCCCGCGGGTACGGGCGCCGGGCCGAGGTGCCGCGCGCGGTGCGGCGGACCACGGCGGTGCTGACGCTCGGCGGGCTGCTGGGCGTGTGCGCCGGGACGTACGGTCTGCTGGCGCAGGCGGGTGCGGGCCTGGGGCTGCCGCTGCTGATCGCCGGGCTGGTGGCGGCGCTGGCCGGACTGTGGCTGGGTGGCCGCCGCTCGGTGCGGACCCGGTACCGGCCCGAGCGGTGGGGCGCGCGGGCCTGGCTGGTGGCGGGTTCGGGGGTGGCGGTGGCGGCGCTGCTGATCGCGGCGGGCGGCTACGCCCCCGAGGCGCTGCACCCGTCGGCGGTGCCGCTGGCCGCGCCGCGGCTGCCGCTGTGGCCGGCGCTCTCCGTCCTCGTCGGGCTGCTGCCCGCGTGGGTGGCGCCGCGTCCGGCGGACCTGACCGGACGGGACACGGACGACGGCGGTCCCGGCGCGGGGCCGGACGGCGGGGGCCGGGAACGGGCCGCCGGGCGGGCGCGGTCCGCCGACGGGGAAGGGTCCGTCGGCCCGGAGCCCGCCGCGTCCGCCGTCGGCGGGGTGCCGGGCGGCGGCCGGGAGCGGTTCGTCGGCCGGGCGCCCGCCCGCCGGGAGCGCCCCGCCCGCGGTGTCCGTCCCCTCTCCCCCACCCGCCCCACGAAGGAGCGCGCCCAGTGATCCGGTTCGAACAGGTCTCGATCACCTACGGCGAGGCGTCCGCGCCCGCCGTGCGGGGGGTCGACCTGACCGTCGCCGAGGGGGAGCTGTGTCTTCTCGTCGGCCCCTCCGGTGTCGGTAAGTCGACACTGCTGAACGCGGTGTGCGGGCTGGTGCCGCACTTCACCGGCGGCACGCTCCGCGGCCGCGTCACCGTCGCCGGGCGCGACACCCGCACCCACGCCCCGCGCGAACTCGCCGACGTCGTCGGCACCGTCGGCCAGGACCCGCTGGACCGGTTCGTCACCGACACCGTCGAGGACGAGCTGGCGTACGGCATGGAGTCGCTGGGGCTTGCGCCGGACGTGATGCGGCGCCGGGTCGAGGAGACGCTGGATCTGCTGGGGCTGGCCGGGCTGCGGGACCGCGCGCTGACCACCCTCTCCGGCGGGCAGCAACAGCGGGTGGCGATCGGGTCGGTGCTGACCGCCCACCCCAAGGTGCTGGTCCTCGACGAGCCGACGTCCGCGCTGGACCCGGCAGCCGCCGAGGAGGTCCTCGCCGTGCTCCAGCGCCTCGTCCACGACCTGGGGACGACGGTGCTGCTCGCCGAACACCGCCTGGAGCGGGTGGTGCACTACGCCGACCAGGTCATCCTGATGCCGGGGCCGGGCGCCGCTCCACGGCAGGGCCCGCCCGCCGCGATGATGGCGCACTCCCCCGTCCGGCCGCCGGTCGTCGATCTCGGGGCGCTGGCCGGGTGGTCGCCGCTGCCGCTGTCGGTCCGCGACGCCCGCCGCCGCTCCCCCGAACTGCGCGCCCGCCTCGCGGGGACGGAACCGCGCCCGCCGGAGGTTCCCGGACCGCCGCCCGGGGCGCCCGCGCCTGTGGCCCGCACCCGCCGTCCGCGGCGGACCGGGCTGCTGCGGCGGCGCGCCGCCGACCGTGCGCCGGACGGTGCCGCGCCCGGGGCGCCGCTCGCCGAGGTGCGGCGGCTGGCCGTCCGCCGCGGCCGGGTCGAGGCGCTGCGCTCCGTCGAGCTGACCGTCGGCGCCGGGGAGACGGTGGCGCTGATGGGCCGTAACGGCGCCGGGAAGTCGACGCTGCTGGGCTCCCTGGTCGGGCTGCACACCCCGGCGTCCGGCTCGGTCACCGTCGGCGGCGCCGTGCCGCACCGCACCGCGCCGGGCACGCTGGTCCGGCACGTCGGGCTGGTGCCGCAGGAGCCGCAGGATCTGCTGTACGCGGACACCGTCGCCGCCGAGTGCGCCGCCGCCGACCGGGACGCGGACGCCCCGGCGGGCACCTGCCGGGCGCTGGTCGCGCGGCTGCTGCCCGGGGTGTCGGACGCGACGCACCCGCGGGATCTGTCCGAGGGGCAGCGGCTGACGCTGGCGCTGGCCGTGGTGCTGACCGCGCGACCGCCGCTGCTGCTGCTCGACGAGCCGACCCGCGGCCTGGACTACGCGGCCAAGGCGCGGCTGGTCGAGGTGTTGCGGGAGCTGGCGGCGGAGGGGCACGGCATCGTCCTCGCCACCCACGACGTGGAACTCGCCGCCGAACTGGCCCGGCGGGTCGTCATCCTGGCGGGCGGGGAGATCGTCGCCGACGGGCCGACCGAGGAGGTCGTGGTCTCCTCGCCCGCGTTCGCCCCGCAGGTCGCGAAGGTCCTCGCGCCGCTGCCGTGGCTGACGGTGCCGCAGGTGGCCCGCGCCCTGGAGGCCACCCCGTGACCGCCGTACGGGATCCCGCCACGGGCGCGGGGCGGCAGGCGCGGGCGGTGCGGCTCGGGCCCCGGTCCGTCGTCGCGCTGGCGCTGGTCTCGGCGACGGGGGTGATGGCGTTCGGCTGGCCGCTGCTGGCCACCTCCGCCTCCGGGCTCGCGCACTCCGCGGACGCGCCGTGGCTCTTCGCCGCGCTGCTGCCGATGCTGCTGGCCGTGGTGGTGGCGACGATCGGGGACTCCGGTCTGGACGCCAAGGCCATCGCGATGCTCGGCGTCCTGGCCGCGGCGGGCGCCGCGCTGCGCCCGCTCGGTGCGGGCACCGCGGGCATCGAGCCGATGTTCTTCCTGATGGTGCTGGCCGGACGGGTGCTGGGCCCCGGCTTCGGGTTCGTCCTGGGCTCGGTGGCGATGTTCGCCTCGGCGCTGCTGACCGGCGGCGTCGGGCCGTGGATGCCGTTCCAGATGCTGTCGATGGGCTGGGTGTCGATGGGCGCCGGGCTGCTGCCGGGCCCCGACCGGCTCCGCGGTCGCCGCGAACTGGCGCTGCTCGCCGGGTACGGGGCGGTGGCCGCGGTCGGCTACGGCCTGGTGATGAACCTCCAGGGCTGGCCGTACATCGCCGGGCTGGCCTCGGGCGTCTCGTTCGTGCCCGGCGATCCGCTCGCCGACAACCTGGCCCGTTACCTGGCGTACTGCCTGGCGACCTCCCTCGGCTGGGACCTGCCGCGCGCGGCGGTCACGGTGATCTTGACCCTCACCGTCGGCGGCCCGCTGCTGAAGGCGCTACGCCGGGCGACCCGGCGGGCGGCGTTCGACGCGGCGGCGGAGTTCGACGCCCCGGCGGAGCGCACGACGGCGACCGAGGGGGCGTCTCCCACGGCGGTACCGGACGGGGCGGCCCCCCGTCCGGCGCCCGACGGGGGCGGGACCCGCGGGGCGTGACGGGCGGGGTGTGACGGGCGGGGAGCCTGCGCCCGACCGCCCGGCCGCCCGACTGCCGGTCACCGGCGGAACGCGCCCCGGACGCCGTACCGGGCAGGGCCCCCGCGCTCACCCGTCCCCGCCGGGAGCCGCCCCCTCCCGCAGCCCGCGGACGTATGCCGCCGTCACCGCCACGCCGGGGTCCTCGTCGCGTGCCAGCTCCGTGAGGGCGGCCGACGCCGTGGGTCCGGGGACCCCGGCGAGTGCCTGGGCGAGCCGTCGCCGGACGGGCGCGCCCCCGGGGCCGGGGGTGAGGCGGGCGACGAGCCGCGCGGCGATCTCCTCCGCCACCGCCGGGTCGCCCGCCAGGGCGCCCAGCGCATCGGCCGCGTCGACGTCGTTGGCGCCCTCGGCGACCATGCCGACGAGGACGGGCACCGCCTCCGTCAGCCCCCGGGCACCGAGCGCCAGGGCCGCATCGCGGCGGACCGCGGTGTCCGGGTGGGCGAGGGCGGTGCGCAGCGGGGCCCTCGCCGCGTCGCCCGGGAGTGCGGCGAGGGCCTGCACGGCGCGGCGCCGGGTGGCGGGCGAGGGGGCGTCGAGGGCCTGCGCCAGCAGTTGCGGCGCCCCCGCGCCGGAGCGGGCCAGGGCCCATTTCAAGGCGCCCGCGACATTCGGCTCCTGCTCGCTCAGTACCGCCTCGACCAGCGCCTCCACCGGTGCCGGGCCGTCCGCCGCGGCGGCCAGGGCGGCGCGCTGACGGCGTCCGGCGCTCGGCGAACCCAGCTCCTGGAGGAGGGCGACGGTCTGGAGGACGTCCGTCCAGTCGGCGGGCTCCGCGGCGCCGATCCGGCGGAGCCGGGTGAGCAGCGCCGTCTCCGCGGCGATCCGCTCCCGGGTCTGCCGGATGAGGTCGTCGACGAGTGCCGCGGGCGCGAAGCCGGGGCCGTCCAGCGCCCGCCCGACCTCCCGCAGCGACAGCCCCAGCGACCGCAGGCTCTCGACGTGGAAGAGGCGGCGCAGATCGTCGCCGGAGTACTCCCGGTACCCGGACCCGCTGCGGCCCGTCGGCCGGACCAGGCCGAGCGTGTCGTAGTGCCGGAGCATCCGGGCGCTGACCCCGGAGCGCCGCGCCACCTCGCCGATCAGCACCGTCGCTCACCCCTCCCGGCCGTCCGTGCCGAGAGCCACGATGCGCTTCGCCTCCTCGATCGCGAAATCGAATCCGGCATCCGGGTCGCGCCGCAGCTGCTCCGTGGCGAGCGCGTGCCGCCGTATCCGGGGGTCGCGGTCGGCCGTCGCGGTGTGCAGGGCCGGGCCGCTCGCCCCGCCGAGCGCGATCAGCGCCCGGCTCAGGCTCAGCTGCGTCTCCCGCCCGCCTCGCCCGAGCTGCGTCACCAGCGCCGCGGCGAGCGTCCGCGCCTCCTCCTCCGGTACGAGGACGACCGCCGCGCGCCAGGCGCTCCGGGCCACCTCGTCGTCCGGGTCGGTCAGCAGGGACCGGGTGAGCGCCGGCCACGCCCGCCGGTCCCCGATCTTGGACAGGGTGTGCAGCGCCTGGCTACGGGCCTGCGGACGCGCCGAGCGGAGTTCCCCGAGGAGCCCGGGGAGCGTCGCGTCCGCCGGGTGCCGGGTCAGCGCCCACGTCAGCATCTCCCGTACGGAGAACTCCGGCTCGACCGCGCACCGTGCGATCAGCGGTGCCACGCACGGCGCCCCCGGGTCCGTACCGACCGCGAGGGCGGCCCGCAGCCGTACCGACGCGTCGCCGTGGGCCAGCGCCCGGAGCGCGCGGGTCATAGGTGTGTCCTCGGGGGACCGGGTCATCGCGACCACCTCCGAGGCACCAGAGAAGACCTTCGCACGGTGTGAAGGTCAAACGGGTTTCCTCACAGCCGCTGGATGATCGTCCCCGTCGCCAGCGCGCCGCCCGCGCACATCGTGATGAGGGCGAACTCCTTGTCCTGGCGTTCCAGTTCGTGCAGGGCGGTGGTGATCAGCCGGGCGCCGGTGGCGCCGACGGGGTGGCCGAGTGCGATGGCGCCGCCGTTGACGTTGACCTTCTCCAGGTCCTGGTCGAAGACCTCCGCCCAGGACAGGACGACGGAGGCGAACGCCTCGTTGATCTCGACGAGGTCGATGTCCTTGAGGGTCATCCCCGCCTTGCCGAGGACGGTGCGGGTCGCATCGACCGGACCGTCGAGGTGGAAGTGCGGGTCGGCGCCGACCAGCGCCTGCGCCACGATGCGGGCGCGCGGTGTGAGTTTGAGGGCGCGGGCCATCCGCTTGGAGGCCCACAGCACGGCGGCGGCGCCGTCGGAGATCTGCGAGGAGTTCCCGGCGGTGTGGACGGCCTGCGGCATGACGGGCTTGAGGCCGCCGAGCGCCGCCATGGTGGTGTCGCGCAGCCCCTCGTCCCGGTCGACCAGCCGCCACATGCCCTGGCCCGCGGCCTGTTCCTCCTCGGTGGTGGGGACCTGGACGGCGAAGGTCTCCCGCTTGAAGCGCTCCTCGGCCCAGGCCGCCTGGGCGCGCTGCTGGGAGAGGAGGCCGAGCGCGTCGACGCGCTCACGGGTCAGACCGCGGCGGCGGGCGATGCGTTCGGCGGCCTCGAACTGGTTGGGCAGGTCGACGTGCCACTCGTCCGGCCAGGGCTTGCCGGGGCCGTGCTTGGAGCCGCTGCCGAGCGGCACCCGGGACATCGCCTCGACGCCGCAGCCGATGCCGATGTCGATGACGCCGGACGCGATCATGTTGGCGACCATGTGGTTGGCCTGCTGCGAGGAGCCGCACTGGCAGTCGACGGTGGTGGCGGCGGTCTCGTAGGGCAGGCCCATGGTGAGCCAGGCGTTGCGGGCCGGGTTCATCGACTGCTCACCGGCGTGGGTGACGGTGCCCCCGACGATCTGCTCGACGCAGTCGGGCTGAAGGCCCGTGCGGGCGAGGAGTTCGCGGTACGTCTCGCCCAGGAGGTAGGCGGGGTGGAGGTTGGCGAGCGCGCCCTGGCGCTTGCCGATGGGGGTGCGTACGGCTTCGACGATGACGGGTTCCGCGGCCATGACTGACTCGTCCTCTCCTCGCGTCCGCGGGTGTCCCGGCACCCGCGGCAGAAGAACTAGTACGCGTTCTAGTTCTGCGGTCAGTCTCATGAGCCGTACCCCGGGGGCGCAAGGGGCATGCAGCCGCGGTATCGGCGTCATGCGCGCCGGAGTTGGCCGCCGGGGCGCCCTTGCCGACGGGCGAATGACGCCGTGACCCTTGCCACTTGTAGAACTCGTTACTAACTTCACCGCGAACATCTGATGTTCCGTCAGAAGTAGTGGTGGCGGCGGCGCCACCCGGCCCGCGACGGCCGGTCGCCGGGCCGCGCCGGACCGGATCAGGAGCCGCCGATGCCATGCCCCGCGCTGCCCGAGGGTTTCGACTTCACCGACCCCGACGTCTACCAGTCCCGCGTCCCGCTCCCCGAGTTCGCCCGGCTGCGGGAGACCGCGCCGGTGTGGTGGTGCACCCAGCCGCACAACATCGCCGGTTTCGGCGACGACGGCTACTGGGTGGTGACCCGCCACGAGGACGTCAAGGAGGTGTCCACCAAACCGGACATCTTCTCCGCGCACCGCAACACGTCGATCATCCGCTTCAACGACTCCATGACCCGCGACCAGATCGACGTCCAGAAGCTGATCATGCTGAACATGGACCCGCCCGAGCACACCCGGGTCCGGCAGATCGTGCAGCGCGGCTTCACCCCGCGCGCGGTGCGGGCGCTGGAGGAGGCGCTCCGCGAGCGCGCCGGGGCGATCGTCGAGGACGCCCGCCGCTCCGGCTCCGGGAACTTCGTCACCGACATCGCCTGCGAACTGCCGCTCCAGGCCATCGCGGAGCTGATCGGCATCCCCCAGGCGGACCGGGCCCGCATCTTCGACTGGTCGAACAAGATGATCGCCTACGACGACCCGGAACTCGCCATCACCGAGGAGGTCGGCACCACCGCCGCGACGGAGCTGATCTCCTACGCGATGAACCTCGCCGCCGACCGCAAGGCGTGCCCCGCGCAGGACATCGTCAGCAAACTGGTCGCCGCGGAGGACGACGGCAACCTCGGCTCCGACGAGTTCGGGTTCTTCGTGCTGCTGCTGGCGGTGGCGGGCAACGAGACGACCCGCAACGCCATCACCCACGGCATGCACGCCTTCCTCACCCACCCCGAGCAGTGGGAGCGGTACAAACGGGAGCGGCCCGCCACCGCCGCCGAGGAGATCGTCCGCTGGGCGACGCCGGTGGTCTCCTTCCAGCGCACCGCCACCCGCGACACCACCCTGGGCGGCGCACAGATCCGCGAGGGCCAGCGGGTCGGCATCTTCTACGCCTCCGCCAACAACGACCCGGACGTCTTCGACCGCCCCGAGGTCTTCGACATCACCCGCGACCCCAACCCGCACCTCGGCTTCGGCGGCGGCGGACCGCACTTCTGCCTCGGCAAGTCCCTCGCCGTCCTGGAGATCAACCTGATCTTCCAGGCCATCGCCGACGTCCTGCCGGACATCACCCTCACCGACCCGCCCCGGCGGCTGCGCTCCTCGTGGCTCAACGGCGTGAAGGAGATGCGGGTGCGGTACGTGTAGCGGACGCGCACCGCCGTACGGACGGGCCCGTCGCCTCCGGGGCGGCGGGCTTCCGCCTGTCCTCGGGGGCTCCGCGCAGTCGGCCGAAAACCGTCGCACGCGTGTCCTTGTCAGCGGACAGCGCCGGAATTACATTCAACTCGCCGGTAACACCCGTGGTAACACCGGTAGTTCAGCGCCATCGGCGGCGTGCCGCGCCTCGGCCCCGCCGTCCCGCTCCCGTACCGCCGCACGGCACCGTGCCCGCCCGCGCCCCACGCCGCCCGACGGCCGCGACGCCCGCACCGTACGCCGCGCACCCGCACCTGGCACGCCCCCACACGTTCGGCAGCGCGACCCACCGCACTCTTCGAAGGGGACACGTCGTGAAGGACGCACACGGCAGACACGTCACGGGACGCATCAGCTGGCGGCGGTTCGCCGTGCTGACCGTCCCGGCCGTCGCCGGCACCGCAGCCCTGGGCATCGCCCTCGCCAACGGGGCGCTCGCCGCCTCGTTCGCCGTCTCGGGACAGCAGTTCAAGGTGTCCGCGGACCGCCTCACCGGCGACGGATTCGCCCAGTACGGCAGCGTGGACACCAACGCCCGGGGCGATCTGCTACCGGTCGCCGTCACCGCCATCAAGACCGCCGAGCTGCACCATCTGTGCCAGTCCGTCGTCACCCACCTGCCGGTTCTCGGCGACATCTCGCTCAACCTCACGGCCGGTGGCGACAAGCCCGTCCAGGCGACCAACCTCTTCGTCGACGCCACCCAGCTCTCCGGCGACGCGTCCTTCCACGGCATCGAGATCGGCCGGGACGCCTCGACGCTCAGCAAGGGCCCGGCCGACGCCAAGGGCCTCCAGGACCTCTTCGCGCAGCAGGCCGACGACGTCGCCATCAACCATCTGCGGCAGACCGCCTGGTCCACCAACGCCGGGACGTTCCGGCTCTCCGGGCTCAGCATGAAGGTGTCCAAGGGCGCGAAGGAATGCTTCTGAGATGGGCGCCGCCGGAGCGCCGAACCGCTGGCGGCGCTGGCGCCGGGGCCGTCCCTTCTGGGGCGGGCTGGCGGCGGTGCTGGCCGGGGCGGAGATCTGCGCCCTGCCGCTGGCCCCGCTGAAGGTCATGCTCCAGCAGGGCATCGCCGGGGTCCCGTCGGTGCTGATGGGGCTGGTGATGATCCTGATGGGCCTGTCGGCGTGGTTCACACCGCAGCACCGGACCCTCGCCGGTGTCCTCACCGTCCTCGCCGCGATGGCCGCGCTCGTCATGTCCAACCTCGGCGGCTTCCTGATCGGCACCCTCCTCGGCATCCTCGGCGGCGCGATGGTCTTCGCCTGGCGGCCGGTGCCGGACGGGGCACCACCGGAGGAGCCGGACGGGGCCCGGTCCGGGGCGGCCGGGACCTCGGGCGGGGCCGGGACGCCCGGCGCCCCGGAGGCGTCCGACGCTCCCGGCGCCCCGGACGCGACCGCGGCGGGCCGCCTCCCGTGACGCGGTAACCCCCGCCCCGCGTCCGTCCCCTTCTTCCTTTTCTTCCTTCCGTACGGCTCACGGCCGACCGGCCCCGTACGGCTGCCCGCACCCGCGCCCACCACGCCGCGCGAGCGCGCGACCGTGCGCCGCCGCGTGGGCCCGCACCACCGCACTCCCCCTCACGGCCCGGCACCCCGGGCACCCTCCCGTACGAAGGAGTCCAGTGATGACCCAGCACCTCACCCGCACCGTGCTCACCGCGTCGGCCGGAATCGCGGCGGCCCTCGGGCTGACGCTGGCGGTGACCGGACCGGCGACCGCCGAGCCCGCGCCCGCCGCCGGGACCGCCGCCGCATCCACCACCGTCACCCCCGCCGGGCACGCCTTCGGTGCGAAGCTCACCGGCTCCGCGACGTTCTCCGCCGGTTCCGTGACGGTGACCTGCACCGCCTCCGAGGCAACCGGTTCGGTACCCGCCGCGCCCGGCAACACCAACGCCTCCGGGCCGGTGAGCAGCGCCGTCTCCGCGCCCACCTACAGCTCCTGCACCACGAGCATGCCGGGCGTCAGCGCCACCGTCACCACGACCGGCGACTGGACCGTGGGCCTCCAGAACGGCTCCCCGGCGACCGCCGGACTCACCATGCCGTCGGGCGGTTTCGTCCTGAAGACCAGCGGACTGGCCAGCTGTACGGTGACCGCCGCGCCGACCGCGGCGGCGACCGTCAGCGGCACCTGGACCAACGGCGCACCCTCCACCCTGAAGTTCACCGACGCGGCGGTGCCGGTGAAGGTCGAGGGCGGCTTCGGCTGCCCGACGACCGCGACCAGCTCGAACTTCAACGCCACCTACACCGTCGGTGACACCACCGACGCGGCGTCCCAGATCACCGTCGGCGGCTGACCGCCGCACCGCCCACGCACCGCCCGCGCACCGGTCGGCCCACGCACCGCACCGGTCCCGCCGCCGGTGGCCGCTCCCCCACGGCCACCGGCGGCTTCCCCGGGCGGGCCCGGCGCCTCATCTGCCGCCCAGGGCGAAGCCCACCACCGCCGCCACCGCGACGGTGCCCGCCGCGTACCCGGTCAGCAGCCGTCGCCGCAGCGTCCGGTAGGCGCCCTCGTACTCGGCGCGCAGGGTGCGGGCGCGGGCGGCGATCCGCTCCAGGGTGTCCCGGGACAGCTCCGCCTGGTCGCGGCAGTAGTGGCGGGCGACCTCCGCGCGCTGGGTGCCGGTGAGCCAGGGCAGTCCGGCGCAGAACGCCTCGGCGCGGCTCCGCGCCCGGCGCTTCTCCGCCTCCCACAGCAGAAAGCCCTCGATCTCGTTGATCGCCTCGTCGGTCCGCATCCCGCCGGTCGTCTCGCTCATGCCCGCCCGCTCCGCTCGGGCACCAGCGCCGCCCGCTCCCCGCCGCGCAGCGCGTCCTCCTGGGCGGCGATCTCCGGGTGGTGCAGGTCGAACGCCGGGGATTCGGAGCGGATACGCGGCAGGGTGAGGAAGTTGTGGCGCGGTGGCGGGCAGGAGGTCGCCCATTCCAGGGAGCGGCCGTAGCCCCACGGGTCGTCCGCCTCGACCCGCTTCCCGTATTTCGCGGTCTTCCAGACGTTGTAGAAGAACGGCAGGACGGCGAGGCCGAGCAGGAACGAGAAAATCGTCGAGACGGTGTTCAGTGCGGTGAAGCCGTCGGCCGCCAGATAGTCCGGGATGCGGCGCAGCATGCCTTCCGCACCCAGCCAGTGCTGGACGAGGAAGGTGCCGTGGAAGCCGATGAAGAGCGTCCAGAAGGTGATTTTCCCGAGGCGCTCGTCCAGCATCTTGCCGGTGAACTTCGGCCACCAGAAGTGGAATCCGGAGAACATCGCGAAGACGACCGTACCGAAGATGACGTAGTGGTCCACATGGTGCCGATCCAGTTGAAGAACTTCACACCGGTGGGGACCGCGATGAGGAAGGTCATGAAGGAGAAGAACGGCAGGAGTACGCCGCCGGTGGCGTACATGTGGTGCGCCCAGACCGTCACCGAGAGTCCGGCGATGGAAATCGTCGCGGCGACCAGACCGATGTAACCGAACATCGGCTTCCGGGAGAAGACCGGAATGACCTCGGAAATGATGCCGAAGAACGGCAACGCGATGATGTACACCTCGGGATGGGAAGGCGAGCAGCACGAGCACGCCGGTCAGCAGGACGTTCCAGGTGAAGATCGGCATGCGGAACATCGTCATGCCGGGGGCGCGCATACAGACGATGGTGGTGATGAAGTTGACGGCGCCGAGGATCGTGCCGAACCCGGAGAGCGCCAGCCCCATGATCCACATATCGGCGCCGATGCCCGGCGAGCGGACGACGCCGGAGAGCGGGGAGTAGGCGAACCAGCCGAAGTCCGCCGCCCCCTGCGGGGTGAGGAAACCGCCGACGACTATCAGGGACCCGAACAGATAGAGCCAGTACGCCAGCATGTTGAGCCGTGGGAAGGCGACGTCCGGGGCGCCGATCTGCAGCGGCATGATCCAGTTGGCGAATCCGGCGAACAGCGGCGTCGCGAACATCAGCAGCATGATCGTGCCGTGCATCGTGAACGCCTGGGCGAACGCGGTGACGAGATAGAGCGTGCCGATCGCCTTGTGGTCCGTGGTCGTCAACCACTTCACAGGAGTTCTCATGCCCGGTAGGTGTCCGGCACCCCGCCCGGCGTCACCGGGACGCGCCTCCGGGGGCCGTGTGATGGATCACCGCGGCGGGGTGTGACGATCGGGGGCGTGCCGGACACCAACCGATCATGAGCACGGACGATGCCTTCGCCGCTGCCTACCGCGCCCACTACTGGGCGGTCAGCCGTTTCGTGGCGCGGCGGCTGGACGGGCAGGCGGACGAGGTCGAGGAAATAGTCGCGGAGGTCTTCTCCACCGCCTGGCGCCGCCGCGCGGACCTCCCCGACGCGCCGCTGCCCTGGCTGTACGGGGTGGCCCGCAACTGCCTGGCCAACACGGTGCGCGGCCGGGGTCGCCACCGCCGCCTGCTGGCGCGCCTGGGCCACCACGAGATCGCGCACCGCCGGGGGACGGTGGCGAGCCCGGACGCGGAGCGGCCCGGCTCCTGGGTCCACGAGGCGCTCGCCCGGCTCTCCCCCGCCGACCAGGAGGTGCTGCGGCTGACGGCGTGGGAGGAGCTGACCGTCGACGAACTCGCCGTCACCCTCGGCTGTGGCCGCAGCGCGGCGGCGATGCGGCTCCACCGGGCGCGGGCCCGGCTCCGTACCCAGATCGACCGGATGCGGACGCCGGTGTCCGCGCGAGCAGGAGACGAGTGCGATGGATGACGAACTGGAGCTGCTGCGCGCGGCCGACCCCGTGTCGGCGCACACCGGCCCGTGGCGGGAGCGGCCCCTCGACCACCGGGCCGAGCGGGCGCTGAACCAGCTGCTGTACCGCAACCGCCGCCGGAGGATCGGCCGACGGCTGGTGCTCCGCGCCGAGGCGGCGGCGCTGGCCCTCTTCGCGGTGCTCGCCTACACCCTCTCCGGGCCCGGCTCCACGCCCGCCGCTGCCGTCCCGGCCGCCCTCCAGGTGCGGTCCGGCGCCCCGGCGGTGCCGCTGGCCGAACTGGCGCGGCGGGCCGAGGCGGCGGCCGCCGCGGCCCGCCCCGGGGACGGACCGCGGCGGGGCAGCCATCTGCAGAGCTGGTACCTGGACAGCCGTACCGGCACCGCGGACGCGCCGCCGGTGACCGTGCCCGAGGAGCGGCTGACCCGGTGGAACGCCGACGGCAGCGGCTCCGAGCTGGTGGTGGCGACCGATCCGCGCCACCCGGGGCACCCGGTGATCCACCCCACCGGCGACGGCCGCCGCGCCACCGTCGAGGACGGGAAGGTGCTGCACCGGGTGGCGTACCCGGCGGGCGCCGGGACGCAGCACGGCGGCCTGGCGTCGCGGACCCCGCCGCCGGACGACCCGGAGGCGCTGCGGCGGCTGCTGGGCGCGCTGTACGGCGGGGCGGACGCCGGGACGCCGCAGTTGTTGCAGGCGCTGTCCGCGTTCCGTCAGGAGTGGACGCCGGGGCCGCGGGAGAACGCCGCCGTGGTGCGGATGCTCGCCACCGCCGGGGAGCTGCGCCCGGTGGGCCCGGTCACCGACCGGCTGGGCCGCCGCGGTCAGGCGTACGTCTGCACCGGGCGGCCGGGCGCCATGGACGGCATCCGCCAGATGCTGATCCTCGACCCCGCCGACGGCCGTCTCCTGGGCAGCGAGACCACCACGACCGAGGACATCCCCGACTCCCGGGTGAAGGCCGGTGCGGTCCTCTCCTACGAGGCGTGGATGGAGTGAGCGGCGACCGCCGGGTGGCGGTCCGGGCGGGACGGGCGGATCCTTGAGTGACGCGACGATCCCCCGGCGCGGTGGCCTCCTGCGGGCCGCCGCGCCGGTCGCGTTCCCGGGCCCGGTACGCGGCCCGCGCGGGGGCCGTCGGGGCGGGTACGCGGCGGGCGGGACGGCGTGCGGGAGGGGCGCGTACGAGGAGGCCGCGCGCGGGGTGTGGGCCGCGTCACCCCGGCGTACGGTTGCAGGCTCTCACCGCGATATGGCTCACACCCCGGCTGCTCCCGGGAGCCTCCGCGAAGCCGCGTTTGCCCTGTGTGGAGCGGGTAGGCGAGCAGTTGCGCGGTCATCCGTGCACCGTCCGTGATGACCGGGTCTGCCCCTATGGTCGACTTTCGCCCGTCACCCGTGACGGGACTTTTTCTTGCAGTCGACCCAGAGAGCGCAGGCGAGCGAACACGTGCCGACGCAGTCCCCCGTCGCACCGGGGCCCCGTGAACAGGGCGGTAGCCGGAAGGCCGCCGCATCCGACTCGGAACAGCGCACCGGGGGAACGTCCTCCAGAGGATCCGCAGGCGAGGTGACGGTCGTCGAGCCGGCGATGGTCAAGCGCGCGGTCTCCGCCGCGGCGCTGGGCAACGCGATGGAGTGGTTCGACTTCGGCGTCTACAGCTACATAGCCGTCACCCTGGGCAAGGTCTTCTTCCCGACCGGGGACTCGACGGTGCAGCTGCTGTCGACGTTCGGCGCGTTCGCGGCGGCGTTCCTGGTCCGGCCGATCGGCGGCATGGTCTTCGGACCGCTCGGCGACCGCATCGGCCGTCAGAAGGTCCTCGCCCTCACCATGATCATGATGGCGGCGGGCACCTTCTGCATCGGCCTGATCCCGTCGTGGGAGTCGATCGGTATCGGCGCCCCGATCCTGCTGCTCGTCGCCCGTCTGGTGCAGGGCTTCTCCACCGGCGGTGAGTACGGCGGCGCGTCCACCTTCATCGCCGAGTACGCGCCCGACAAGAAGCGCGGCTTCCTCGGCAGCTGGCTGGAGTTCGGCACCCTCGCCGGTTACGTCGGCGGCGCCGGTCTGGTCACCTTGATGACCGCCCTGCTCTCCACCGAGGACCTGCTCTCCTGGGGCTGGCGGATCCCGTTCCTGATCGCGGGCCCGATGGGCATCATCGGCCTCTACCTGCGGATGCGGCTGGAGGAGACCCCGGCGTTCGCGCAGCTGGAGAAGGAGGCGCGGTCGAAGGAGAAGGAGCGCCGCGACGCGGAGAAGCGCGTCGGCGTCCGCGAGATGATCTTCGGCCAGTGGCGCGCGATGCTGCTCTGCGTCGGTCTGGTCCTGGTCTTCAACGTCACCGACTACATGCTGCTGTCGTACATGCCGAGCTATCTGACCTCGGAGCTGAAGTACGACGAGACGCACGGGCTGCTGGTCGTCCTCGCGGTGATGGTCGTGATGATGTGCATCCAGCCGTTCGCGGGGCGGCTCAGCGACCGCTTCGGCCGCCGCCCGGTGATGGCCGCGGGCTGCGCGGGGTTCCTGCTCCTGTCGGTGCCCGCGCTGCTGCTGATCCGGCAGGGCTCGCTCTTCGCCATCGCCCTCGGCATGGGCGCGCTGGGCCTGCTGCTGGTCTGCTTCACCTCCACGATGCCGTCGACGCTGCCCGCGCTCTTCCCGACGAAGGTCCGCTACGGCTCGCTGTCCATCGGCTTCAACATCTCCGTGTCGCTCTTCGGCGGCACCACCCCGCTGGTCGTCACCGCGCTGATCGGCGCCACCGGCAACCGCATGATGCCCGCCTACTACATGATGGCCGCGGCCGTCATCGGCGGTATCGCGGTCTGGCTGATGTCGGAGAGCGCCTGCAAGCCGCTCCCCGGCTCGCCGCCCGCGGTGGAGACCGAGGCGGAGGCCCGCGAGGTCGCCCGTACCGTCCGCCAGGAGGCGGCCGCGACGGCCTGACCGGCCGAGGGCCGCGAACGGCCCGGAAACATCGCTGGAGCCCGGTGCGTCACCGCACCGGGCTCCTGCGCGTTCCGGCGGGGGCCTGTCCTCATGCCGTCCCGTGCGGCGCCGCGGACGGTCCGCGCGGCGGCGCCCCAGGGGCGGGAACGGGGCCGCGCCGCGCCCGGCGGGCACCGGTGGGCGGCCTGTGAGAGGGTGCGTATCTCTGTTTTGCAGACGCTGCTTACGCAAAGCCCGCAGGGGCCGTTCGCCGCGTCGACACGTATGCGAGAGGGTTGATGAAATGGCCATGGCAACCGCACGCCACATCCTGGTCCCCGGCGAGGACAAGGCAAACGAGCTGAAGGCGCAGATCGAGGCCGGAGCAGACTTCGCCGAGGTCGCCAAGGCGAACTCCACCTGCCCCTCCGGCCGCCAGGGCGGCGACCTCGGGTCCTTCGGCCCCGGGCAGATGGTGAAGGAGTTCGACACGGTCGTCTTCTCCGCACCGACCGGCACCGTCCAGGGCCCCGTGCGGACGCAGTTCGGCTACCACCTCATCGAGGTCACCAGCCGCCAGGACTGATCCGGCGCCCCGGGCCGCCCCGCCTGCAGCCCCGCGCACCGGCAGCCGCCGCCGGACGGCCCTCCGCCCCCGTGGCGGAATACGCCACCGGCCCGGCGCCCGGTCGGGGGACCTGCCCCGGGGCCGCCAGGCGGGATGCGGCACGATGGCGGCATGAGCATCGTGAAGATCAAAGAAGGTGTCAAGCCACGCACATGACCCGTCTGTACGCCACGGGGAAGGCGTACAGACGGGCATTCATGGGGCGACTCAGACCAGCGTGATACCGGCCTGCGTCTTGATCACATCCACGGCGTCGCTGGTCAGCCACCGGAGCGGGACGACGGTCCAGCGGTCGCTACCGGGCTTCCGCATGACGACGGCCTTACCGTCCTGGATCAGCTCGCACCGGATGAACCCGTGATCGCGCTTGAGGTCGTCCGCCAGGTGCTCACCGTGGATCATCCCTGTTACTCCTGTTCGCGGTCCTTGTCGTCCGCCATGGCGCTGTGTACGTCGCCGTTCTGGGAGACACGGGTGTCCGGGTCAGTCGACTGCCCCTGGCTCGCCTGGGGGTCCCACGGCTCACCCGCGTTCTCGAAGTCCTTAGCGGGGTGCCTTCGCGCAGATCAGACGGTGAACTCCTCGTGGGGGATGCCACGTTCCCACACGAGTTCGAAGGCATCCGCGCACATCTTGGCCACGGCAGGGTCCTCGTTCAACTCGTGCCCGACTCGGCTGCCGTCTCCGGCGAAGTGCCCGAAGCGGATCAGTCGGCCGTCGAGGAGCCACAGGTCCGCCCCCGGCAGGAGCAACGTGGCTGCCTCCGGCCGTGGGAGCCATCGGACCAGCTCCCCCGCCTCCACGTTCAGGTGGGTTCCGGCGTGCTCATACCTGATGTACTCGCTCACCGGAACGGAGACGACTCGGGCGCGGCGCATGATGACGCCGCGTCCCACGGTCTCCCGTACGAGGTCCAGCCACGGTCGTCGGCGCTCCACTGACGCCGGGGTGATCTCGCCCGTGGCCTTCCACTCTGCGAAGTCCTCCGACTCGGAGGAGACGCCGTAGGAGTCGCGTAGCTCCAGGTGAACAGCAGAGTGGTGACAGTCCGCCACGAGTTCAGCGAACGGCGGAACGCTGCTGCTGTTCGGCTTCATCACAAGCCTTCCTGATCTGGGGCACCATTCGGGCCGGGATGCGAACGACGGCTTCAGTCTCCGGGATGTGGCCAACGGTCAGGCATTCCTCCTGCGTCTTCTCGTCGGCCTTCCAGCCCTGAATGACCAGGTCCGCAGTCGCCTCATCCACCCACACCGTGGGGCAGTCGTCCCCGTTGGTGTGGAGGTCCTTGCCGAAGAACAGTAGAGCCATGGCCTTCTCCTCTGCCTACTCGGTTGCGTCCGGTTGCACGAGCCTTTCCCCCGCTCACCGTCAGCGTCAAGGTCAGATCTCACCACCTGCTGCCCCTGTGCCGTCCTTGCAATCGAAGGCAGCTCAACCAGTCGACAAGAATGCCGACTTGCACCCCTCAAGGCCCCAGTCGGCCGCGAGAGGGTCATTCGATTCGAAGGCCCCCCGGAACGCCCAAGGGCCCCTTGCTGCTCCGGAAGCAACAAGGGGCCCGTCGGCGGGGGGAGTGGCTGAAATCGTGGTTAGGGCCGTTTCCGCAGAACGGCCCCGAGCGCGTTTCTCCAGTTCAGGGGGCTGTCAGGGAGTGAAAGTCGGTCCTTGAAGACCTTGGAACCCGTACAGATTCCGAGCCGCTATCACGCTTCGGTCTTCCTGCCGGGCCGGAAGGGGATATCCCCCAGGGTCGGCCGCGGACCCGGTCTTCTTCGCGTCGTTGATGAAGAACACGAAGAACACCGTGGTGTGCCCGCTCAGCCCAGCTCTCCCGGATGCCAACCAACCGGCCGCCGCCTGGACACCGGCCTCCGACGCGCCGCCGCACCCTCCGCAGACGACTTCCGCGCGTGATGCCAACGGCACAACGACTGAAGGTTCGCCGGGTCGTGATCGTCACCGGGGACGACGTGGTCCACGTCAGTCGCCGGTGCCGTACACCGCGCCCCCGTGTCCCGCAGGACGGCCGCGCACTGGAAGCCGTCCCGCTTCAGAACGGACAGTCGACGGACCGCCCAGTCCGCCGGGAGGCGGGAGCGCCTGTTGCTGTCACTCCATGCCATTCACACCCCCCAGCCCCCAATTAATCGAATTAAACTACCGTTACGCGAGGTCGTGAATTCTCTTCACGAAGGTAAACTCACGCTTTTGTGTAACTCCCTCAGGAGTCCCATTGTCTGTAACGTGGCAGAAGTGCGCGGGGTTCTGCCCCCCCCTTTTTAGGGAATCAGCTATACCCAAGGGGTGACTGGCGGCAACCCTTTGCAACGCCTACCAGACCCCACCGAAGGGAAGTTCGCCATGCACCGCCTGTCCGCCTTCGCCGTCGGCGTCTCGATTGCTGCCACGCTGGTGTCGACTCCTCAGGCCGCCCTGGCGCAGTCCAGCGACGAAAGTGACGGCCCCAATGCCGCCATCTACTCTCTCAGGAATGTTGCCACCAGGAATTGCGTGGACAACGACCCGAATTGGTCTGGAGTAATCACTCGAGGCTGCAACGGGGGGAATAACCAGCGTTTTGAAGAGAGGCCCGGAAAGAGTAACGGATATGTACTCTTGAAGAACCTTGCGACGGGAAACTGCTTGGACAACGACACGTACCAGGGCCACATCATGGCGCGGGGCTGCAACGCCGACAACGAGTACCAGAACTGGACGCGCGTCGGCGCAACGCTCCGGAACCTCAAAACCGGTGCGTGCCTGGACGACGACCCGAACCACAAGTACCTGCTCGCCCGGGGCTGCAACGGCGGCACCAACCAGGACTGGGAGTTCCCGACCCGCTAAGCGAACCCAGGCTCCACGATAAACTGCCAGCGTGCACTTACCTCCGCACGACAAGGCGGAAGATCCACTCCCGAGCTACGGGACCAAGGCTCAACTCCCGCGCGGCATCCCGGAGGAAACACGGTGCGCGCGGGAGGAGCCGGGCGGGCGACGCTCACGTTTCCACGTCGGATGCTGGAGTCCGGGGCACGGAACCTGCCTTCATATGCATGTACTGGGGCGCGTGACAGGGGAGTTCACCACCCGGCTGGCATCTGCATTCCAGGGCAAGAAAAATGCCCTACGTTCCTTCTTCCTCACGAACGGAATATAGAAAGAAGGACCGTAGGGCCTTTTTCCTGCCCTTGCGCCTCATGTTCTGTTGCGTCGACTGCAACAGAACATGAGGGAGTCGGGTTCCTTGGCGGCCGCGGCTCCCTCGACTGTGACGTGAACCTCCGTCTGGCGGGGCGTGCGTGATCGTGTACGCCACTGAGTTCTCTCGGTCGATCATGAACCAATCCCGTGTAGTTCGGCAATCGCTTTCGTCACCCGAAACAAAGCGAGAGGGAGTCGAACCCCTAGCGGGTTCAACTCCCTCTCGCTTAAGCCTTGCCGAGGCTGATTCTCTGGATCGCCGCCGGGTGCGGGAATGCGTGCGCGACGCGCATCGTGGCCTTGATGGCTGTCTGGTCCCGGGTGAACCGGGCGTGCTTGGACACGTCCAGGGTTACGTCCCGGCGCATGACGACCATCACGCGGTCGCGCGGGATGCCCCACACGGTCCCGACGGTGACGGCGTTGGAGACGTACAGCGGCACGCCCAGGACGGTCCGCCGGGTCGGCGTGGTCGGGTCGGAGCCCAGCAGCGGGACATTGCTGTCCTTGGTCTGCTTGAGCTGGGCCAGGGTCAGCGCGTCCACGGGGTTCGCGGCGAACGCCGTGATCGTGGCGCCCACGTCCTCGGCGCGGTTGATGGCCTCCTGGAACGCGTCCAGGTTGGTGAACTTGGTTCCGGCGTCCACGGTGCCCACACCGCCCACGGCCTCCAGGCCCTCCGGGGCGGGGGCGGGCAGGCTGTTGAAGAACGAGCGGTCCAGGACGCGGGCGATCGAACGGGCCAGGCCGTCGCCTACGAGCTTCTGGGCGTCCGGGTCGCTGTCCTCGGCCAGTTCGTTCGACACGATGGACAGGCCCGCGCACTTGGCCGGGGTGATCTCCAGTTCGCCCATGATGGCGTCGGTCGGGGCGATCTCGTCACCTTCCGCTACGAATGAGGCGCCCGCGTCGGTCTGCACGACGGGGATATGGACCTTGGTGCTGTTCGTCTTGAGCTTGCTGGCCACCTGAAGGGCGACGCTCTCGCGCTCCACGGGCTGGACGATCAGCGGGCCGTAGTCGTCGGGGGTGATGCCGGAGACGCCGGAGGAAGCCGTGAGGAATGACAAGTAGCAGTCCTAGCTAGGTGGTTGGGGTGGTCAACGGGTTGAGCGGAACAGGCCGTCCCAGGTGGCGCGGGGTTCCTCGTAAGGGGTGAGGCCGCCACGTCCGATGCCCTCGGGGCGCAAGGCCGCGTGCATGGCCTGGTTCACGGCGACCGCCACGGCCTCCAGCCGTTCCGTAGGGAGGTCTTCGGGGAGGGCCTGGACGATCTCCTTCGTCACGTGCTGATAGCGGTTCACGACGGCCGCCATGGCGTCCGCGCGGTTCCGCTGGGCCTTCTCCGCTGCCAGTCGGTCCCGCTCCGCTTCCAGTTCCTGGACGCGAGCCTGGAGCGCGCCCACGTCGGGCGTTGCATCGCCGTCTGCGGGATCCGTGGCTCCGTCCGGCAACTCCGGGACTGCCTCCGCCTCCGGAGCCGCCAGGATGGCGTCCGGGGCCGTCTCGGTCTGCTCAGAAGCCATCGTGGTGCACCTCGTTCGCGGCGGAGTAGATCGGACGCATAGCGTTCTTGGCCTGCATGCTCCGTAATGCCGCCGTTGTTGTAGGCGTTGCGGACCACTTCGCCGAGGTCCTTGGCTGCCTTCTCCTGCAGCGTGGAGAACTCGGAAATGCGGTCGCGCATCCCGACCCCTGCCGCCAAGTGGTGCGCGTCGCCAAGGGCGCCGATGAGCTGACGCGACAGGTTGATTCGATCGAGGATCAAGGAACCTCCCAAGAGGGTTTCCGGGCATGGGAAAACCCCACGCCCCGATAGGTACCGGGGCGCGAGGCGAGTGGCCGGTTGATTGCGCGGAACGCACCCGGTCGCCGCCGGGCGAACCCTCACGTTGTGCGTGGGTTCTTCAGACATGTACTGGGGGCCGTGACATGGCCACAGGCCCGTCAGGGCAAGAAAACTGCCCTCCGTACCTACTTCTCTATAAATACGTATGAGAGAGAAGGTACGGAGGGCAGTTTTCTTGCCCTACACCTCAACAGGCCATGCCGGAAAAAAGGGGGAAAGCCCCACGACTGAGCCCTCCCGACGGGGATTTGTCAGCCCTGTTGCGGCGCCTCCGCCCAGTGAATGACTACGCGGTCCTGCGTGTTCGCGTTGCGGCCCCGTCCAGTGGCCTTTGGAGATAGACACGCGGTCCAGAAAGAGTGCCAGGAACTCGCGTTGTTCCTGGAGACTCCAGGAGACCCACAGTGCCTCTTCGGAGAGTGGGTCTTCGCCCACCTCCAACCACTCCGTGGGAAGCGTTACAGCGTCCTTCGAGCGAGGCCACGCGCTCCACCATGCGTTCTTCATGTGCGGTGAGCCGTTGAACACTGTCTCTGAACATCCCGCGTCCCGTGGCGCCCTCGTAAAGCCCGTCTTGGCGGTCTTGGTAAAGGGTCCGCAGCGCGCCCCGGACGTGTTCCATCTCGGCCCTCGCCGCTGCCAGATCGGCGTCCCTGCCGGAGGTATCGGTCTGAGCGGCGAACCGGCGGACGGCCTCCGCCAACTTTTCCCGGTCGTCCTCGTCCGCCGGGTCCAGAGTCCCCAACCGGTGCCACACCTTGCGCACCACCACTTCATTGGCGGTCGCCATGTCGATGGCCAGTCCGCCGTGCCCCGGAACGAGTCCGGCGGACGCACGGTTGCAGCGATAGAGCAGCTTCTCTTTCCGCTTGTCCGTCACCATCACGGACCCGCACACGCCGCAGAACAACATGCCCGCACCGGCAAGGAGCGAGGGAACGGAGCGCCGTGTCTGCCTGACCACCGGTGTGCGGCCGTCCAGGACGTCCTGGAGTCTCCACCACTCGTCAGACTCCACAATGCCCTCGTGGGCCTCCATAGGCGCGCCGGTCTCGTCCCGGAGAATGGTCCGCTTTCCTGCCGTGCCAGGGGTGTCTTTCGTCCTGATGGTCCGCCCCTGCCACTCGATGGCGTACCCGGCCAGACGCGGGTCTCGAAGAATGCGGAGGACCGTGGAGGAAGTCCACGCACTGGCCTTTGACGGTTTCGACACGGCGCGTACTCGGCGTGCCGTGAGCCGGGCTGTGTCGTTCGCGTTCTTCGTCGGCACACCCGCATCGTTGAGCCGCCTGGCGATGCCGGACGCCGAAAGCCCCTCCAGGGCCCACGTCACCATGTCCCGCACGACCGGTGCCTCCTGCGGGGCAGGGATCAGGCGGACGACGGACAGCTTCCCGCGCCTCACTCGCTCGCCGGTGAAGCCGTACGGGGCCATTCCGGAGGTGTGGCCGCCTGCCTTCCGGATGGTGTCCTTGGTCGAGCTGATGTACTCCGACTTCAGGTCGGACTCCTGCTTGGCCAGGGCGGCGATCAGACCGAAGATGGCGACGCCCACGGGGGTGGAGGTGTCCAGGAACGGTTCCTCGACGGAGACCAGACGGAGACCAGAAGGACGCCGTATCTCCGCAGCTCCTCTTCGATCTTCATCGCTTCGAAGGCGCCCTGACGCGTGAGGCGGGAGAGGGCGAACACCACGACGGCGTCCACGTGGCCCGCCCGGACGGCCGTCAGCATCTCTTCGAACTCCGGGCGCTCCACGTTCGGATCCCAACCGGAGCGGCCCACGTCCGCGAAGCTCCCCGCGAGGTCCCAGCCCTTCGCCGTGATCAGTGCCTCGCACTTCTCCCGCTGCGCCTCGGGACTGGCCTGGGAATCGTCCTCACGGCGCTTTGACTGTCTGATGTAGGAGACTGCACGCACTTGGTCCAGATTACGGCGCCAGTCCGGTGTCCGCTTTATGAGAGGTGTCATGTGCCTAGCGTGGTAAAGATCAACGCACTCACCGTCCCCGCCGAGCAGCGTGAGGTCCTGGAGCAGCGGTTCTCCTCCCGCGCCGGGACCGTCGACTCCTCCGACGGCTTCGAGTGGTTCGAGCTGCTGCGCCCCGTCGAGGGCACCGACCAGTACCTCGTCTACACCCGCTGGCGTGACGAGGCGTCCTTCCAGGCGTGGATGGAGGGCCCGATGAAGGCCGCCCACCAGGGTGGCGGCGAGGGCGGCGAGCGGCCCAAGCCCGCGGCGTCCGGCTCCACCCTCTGGTCCTTCGAGGTCGTCCAGCAGGCCGGTCCGAAGCAGGGCTGAGACCCGGCCCGGGTCCGACACAGGGCCCTCTCCGGGGGCGGTCCCTTGTGGCCCTCCCCGGGGAGGGCCCTTTTCCGTCCGTTCCTGGGGAGGGCCTTTCTCCGCCCTTCCCCGGGGACGGCCCTTCTCCGTCCGTCCCCGGGGAGGGCCCTTTCCCGCCTGTCCCCAGGGGCGTCACCTTCCGAACGCTCCCCCGGGACGCCACCTTCCGAACGCTTCCCCGGAGGGCCCCGGGATCGCCCCTCCCGTTCTCACTTCGCCAGATCCGGGGGCCGTGGTGCCGAGCCGGTGCGGGGCAGGGTGCGACGGGCGTCGCCGTTGTGGGGTTCCTCGGCGTCCGAGCCGCAGAGTTCGGAGGTCAGCTCGCGTACCAGCTCGGTCAGATCGGTCGGCCGGTCCTTGGTCCACCAGTCGCCGAGCATCCGTGCCAGCGACTCCCGCCGGGCCTCCGCCAACCGCTCCGCGACGACCTGCCCGGTGTCGGTGAGCCGCAGGTCGAGGCCCTCGCGTACGGCGAGACCGCGCTCCTCGACCTGCCGGGTGGCCTCGGAGATCACGCCGAGCGGCACGGTGGTGCGTTCGGCGAGGAGGGCCGGTTCCACCGAGCCGTGGTGCTGGATGCGCAGCAGCATCCAACTCGCCGCCGGTTTCAGATCGAGCCCGGCCCGCTCGGTGATCTTCTCGTAGACCCGTTTACGCCCCTCCAGGCTGCCGAGGCGGGACAGGGCCCGGGCGCACTCCTCGTACGAGGACCGTTCGACGGGGTTGGAGGAGAGCACCTCGGTGGTGTCCGGCGCGGTGACGCTGGAGCGCAGCGGCTCTTCCTTCAGGAACCATGCCAGAACGAAGGCGACGAGGACGACGGGCACCGCGTAGAGGAAGACATCGGTGATCGACACGGAGTAGGCGTCGAGGACCCCGGAGCGCAGCGCGGGCGGCAACTGGCCCGCGACCCGCGGGTCCTGGGCGATGGTGGCCGGGGAGATGCCCGGGGGCAGCGGGCGGCCCGCGACGGCGTCGGCGATCCGGGGGCCGAGCTTGCCCGCGAAGATCGTGCCGAAGATGGAGACGCCGAAGGACGCGCCGATGGAGCGGAAGAAGGTCGCGCCGGAGGTGGCGACGCCCAGGTCCCGGTAGTCGACGGCGTTCTGCACGATCAGCACCAGCACCTGCATGACCAGGCCGAGCCCGAAGCCGAAGACGAAGAAGTACAGGCTCATCACCCCGACACCGCTGGCCGGGTCGAGCCGGTGCAGCAGGAGCAGCCCGACGGCGGTGACAGCGGTCCCGGCCACCGGGAAGAACTTGTAGCGGCCGGTGCGGCTGACGATCTGTCCGGACGCGGTCGACGACAGCAGCATGCCGAGGACCATCGGCAGCATGTGCACACCGGACATGGTGGGTGTCACACCCTGGACGACCTGGAGGAACGTGGGCAGATACGTCATCGAGCCGAACATCGCGAAGCCGATGACGAAGCCGATGACGGAGGTCAGCGCGAAGGTCCGCAGCCGGAACAGGCGCAGCGGCAGCACCGGTTCGGCGGCCCGCCGCTCCACCGCGACGAACGCAGCCAGCAGGACGACCCCGAGGACGGCGAGCCCGATGATCTGCCAGGAGCCCCAGGGGTAGCTGACGCCGCCGAGCGAGGTCATCAGCACGAAGCAGGCGGCGACCGCGGCGATCAGGAAGGTTCCCTGATAGTCGATGCGGTGGGGGGTGCGGCGGACCGGGATGTGCAGCACGGCGGCGATGACGGCCAGCGCGATCGCGCCGATCGGCACATTGATGTAGAAGACCCAGCGCCAGCTGAGATGGTCCACGAACACCCCGCCGAGCAGCGGCCCGAGCACGCTGGTGGCGCCGAACACCGCCCCGAAGAGCCCCTGGTACTTCCCGCGTTCCCGGGGCGGTACGAGGTCCCCGACGATCGCCATGGACAGCACGATCAGCCCGCCGCCGCCCAGCCCCTGGAGCGCCCGGAAGCCGATCAGCTCCCCCATGTTGCGGGCGAGACCGCAGAGCACCGAGCCGATCAGGAAGATCACGATGGCGGTCTGGAAGAGCTTCTTGCGGCCGTACTGGTCACCGAGCTTGCCCCACAGCGGGGTCGCCGCCGTCGACGCCAGGAGGTAGGCGGTGACCACCCAGGAGAGGTGGTCGAGCCCGCCGAGGTCGCTGACGATCGTGGGCAGCGCGGTGGCGACGATGGTCTGGTCGAGTGCGGCGATCAACATGCCGAGCAGCAGCGCGCCGATCGCCACGAGAACCGTCCGCCGGTCCCCGGTCCCGACGGGCCCCGCCGGTCCCCCGGTGGGCCCCGCGGGGGCCCCTTCCCCGGTGTCCTGCGCCATGAGCGTCTTCCCCTCTTCCGGACTTCCGGCCACCGGATCCCTGGCCTCCGGATCACTGATCTCCGGGCGCCGCGGCTCCCACGGCTCCCGGTCACCGGGCCTTCCCGGTATCCGGGTGGCCCGGTCGGCCGGGTCGCCCGGTGGCGGTCGGCCGGATTCCCGCTCTCCCGGCCTCCTCGTTCCCGTGGCCTCCTCGCTCCCGCGTCCTCGCGCCGTCGCGGCACCAGGTGCGCCGACCCCGGCGAGCGGCCGCGATCAGGCGGGCCCGGTCACCGGGAACGGCCGTCCACGGCGGGCGGCCGTCCCTCCATCCTGGTCGCAATGTCCGGATACGGCCCGCCGAGCGCGGCAACGCCGCCGGTCGGCGGGCCGCCCGGGGAGGGCCGCGCCACGGCGTCCGGGCGGTGCGCCCCCGCGCGCCCCGTCCGGGCACCGCGCGCCGGGCCCGCCCCGTGCGGCCATCCGGCCGCCGTCCGCCGTACGCCCCCTGGATGTGCCGGAGTACCTGCGCGCGCCGGTGCGGGGGCGCATAATCGCAGCGGCCGAACGCCCGCGGCGCCACCGCGGGCCGGGGCACGTCCGCGCGGCTCCGCCGTACGCCCGGAGGCGGGGGCAGCGGGCCGCTCCGGGGCCGCCGCGCGCACGTCGGGAGTTCCGGGCACCGCGGGAGGTACCGCTGTGACGTCTGCGAGGTGCCCGTACTGCCTGGCGCCGGAGAGCGGTGGCGGACGACCGGCATGCCTGTGCGCCGTGTCCGCCCCGGACGACTTCGAGCCGCTGCGGTTACGGCCGTACGTGAGGCTGGCCGACCCCGAGGAAGCGGCGCCCGCCCCGGCGTTCCCGCCCGCCGCCCCGCCACCCGCGCCGGACACCGTCGGCAGGCGGCCCCCTGGGGCACCCGCCGGGACCGCGCCGCCCGGGACCACCCCGCCCGGGATCACGCTCCCCGGGACCGCCCGCCCGCCGCTCGCCGTCCTGCCGGATCTGCGCGGGCTGCGGGGTGTCCGCCCGGTGGCACGCGCCGGGGCGGCGCACCGGGCCCGGTCGGGCACCGCGGGGCCGACCTCGCGGACGGTGCGGTGTCCGGAGCCCGGTGCCGAGGCGCCCGCGCCCCCCGGCGCGCGCTCGGGGAAACGCGCCGTCCCGACCGTCCTGGCCATGGCCGGTACCGCGGTGGCGGTGACCGCCGGGCTGCTCGGCGGCGAACCGTTCGCCGACCGCCGCGACCGGGCCACCCCGCCCGCCGACGACACGGCCGTCCCGGCGGCCGAGGACACCGCCCGCGACGACGACCGGGTCCCGGCGGACGTGCTGCCGCCGTCGCGCTCCACCGCCCGCGCCGCCTCCCCCGGCCCGCTCCCGGACGCGGCCGTCTCCACCCCCGGCGCCTGGCACCCGCGCCCCCCGGCCCACGCCACCGCCACCCCGCCCGCCCCGGTCACCCTCCGTGAGGGCACCACCGGCCGCCGGGTGACCGAACTCCAGCTGCGGCTGCGCGAGTTGCGGATCTTCACCGCACCGGTCGACGGCTACTACGGCGCGGGCCTGCGGGACGCGGTGGCCCGCTACCAGGCGCGGTACGGCGTCCCGGACGACCCCCGCGGCGTCTACGGACCCGCCACCCGCGCCTCCCTGGAGTCCCATACGTACGGCCCGTAGGGGGCCCGCTCCGGAGCGCCACCCGGGGCGGGTCCGCACGCCCTCGCGGCCCGCCCCGTGCCGTGACATCGGGCACATCCGGACCGGGCGGCGAGGGGGCGCACGGGTGACGCGCGGGCGCCCCGGGCGTACGCGCGGAGCAGGCAGGACGGGCGCGAGGCCACCGTCACCGGGGGTCCGGGCCGGGGGCCGGGGCGGCGCGGATCCGGGCGTGCACACGGCGTTCACGCGCGGGCCCGCGAACGTTCCGCGGGGGCCGGTTGTCCGCACCCCGACGCGCTTTGTATCGTGTAGGAACAAAGTGGTTCCGCCCGCACTCCCTGACCGGCGGGCGGAGCCGCTTGACCTCTCCCCCGCGGCACCGGGCGCGCAGCGACCCCGCCTGACGGCGTCCTCCGCACTCCTCGTAGCGCCCAGGAGCCCGCTGATGACGGCCACCACCACGCTCACCACCCGCGCCGTGCTGCTGGACATGGACAGCACCCTCGTGAACTCCGAGGCCGTCGTCGAGCGCTGCTGGCTCCGCTGGGCCGACGAGCAGGGGCTGAACGCCGCGGACGTGCTGCGGGTGGTGCACGGCCGTCAGGGCTGGGCCACCATGGCCGCCCTCCTCCCGGACCGCCCGATGACGGAGAACCTCGCGGACAACCGGCGGATGCTGGCGCAGGAGACCGCCGACACCGACGGTGTGGTGCCGGTCCCCGGCGCGCCCGCCTTCATGGCCGCCCTCGCCGGGCTGCCGCACGCCCTGGTGACCTCCGCGGACCGCGCCCTCGCCGACGCCCGGATGGACGCCGCCGGGCTGCCGATGCCCGCCGTGCGGATCACCGCGGAGAGCGTCGGCGCCAGCAAGCCCGACCCGGAAGGGTTCCTGAAGGGCGCCGCGGAGCTGGGGTACGCGCCCGAGGAGTGCGTGGTCTTCGAGGACTCCGAAGCCGGTATCGAGGCGGGGCGCGCGGCCGGGATGCGGGTCGTCGGCGTGGGCGACCGGGCCGCGGCCTTCGGGCCGACGGTGCACGTCCGCGACCTGACCGGCATCCGCGTCGAGGCGCTGCCGGACGGCGGCCTCGCGCTGCACTTCCCCGGGCAGGACGCCGCCGGGGCCTGACCGCTCCGGGGCCTCGCCCCCTGCCCCACCGGGTGGCGCCGTTTCCGGCCGCCACCCGGTGGCGGCTCAGCCGGTGATCGCCTCGTAGAGGCTGAACCCGGCCAGCAGCAGCATCACACCCGCCGCCACCTTGGTGATCAGCTTCAGCGGTACGTGCTTCATCAGCGTGCGACCGCCCAGGATGCCCAGGCCCGCGACGGCCCACAGACCCAGTACGGCGCCGACGCCGACGGAGATCGGGTCGTCGTAGCGCGCCGCGAGGTTGGCGGTCATGATCTGCGTGAGATCGCCGAACTCCGCGACCAGGATCATCATGAAGCCCGCCCCGGAGACCTTCCAGAAGCTCTGGTCGGCGGGCTTCTTCACCTCTTCCTCGCCGTCGTCCTTCTTGAAGATCAGGACGACGGCGCCCGCCAGGAAGAGCACGCCGACCACGCCCTGGACGAGGCGGTGCGGCAGCAGCGTCAGCACACTGCCCGCCGCGATGGCCAGCGCCACATGGACGAGGAACGCCGCGGCGACGCCGACGAAGACGTACGAGGCGCGGTAGCGGGTGCCGAGCATGAGACCGGCCAGGGCGGTCTTGTCGGGCAGCTCCGCCAGGAAGATGACGCCGAAGACGACGGCGGCGACGGTAAGGCTGAACACGGGGTGGGACACCTCGTTCGATCGGGCCGCGCCGAGGGGCCCGTATCCGGGGTCGCTTCGGCACGGCAGCGTCAGGACACTGCGGCCGAAGGTCTCGCTGGCCCGCGGGCGCCGGGATCCGACGGTCACGAGCCTCCGGGCGCCGGCCCGCCACGAGGGCGGGCAGTATGTCGACGGTCCGGCGAAGAGCTACTCCCCTTCTGCTCCGGCCAAGGGTACGGGGTCACCCCGGCCCCACGCGAACCCCACCGTGATCACGGACCTCCGTGGCCCCCACCGCCACCGGCCGGAACCGCCGCGCCCGGGCCGATACGGCACCCGCGGCGATCACGGCACACACGTACCGCCGGACACACCAGTCACACCGGCCACGGCCGGGAGCGGCGAGAACCGACGACCGGCGGACGGCGGACCCCACCGCGAACCCCCGGACCACCGCTGACCAGCGCCGGTGCGCGCGCCCGAGAAGGGGCGCGTGCGCCGGTGCGGTCCAACTCCCTTGCCTCGACACGCACATGGCTCCGCGTCAAGCCCTTGAAGTGACGTGAACATGTCGTCACTCTGTTACCTGGCGCCCGTCCGCCGGCCACCCCAGGCCGCCAGCATGGGCCCATCCGACTCCAACTTCCCCCCACGCCAAGGGAGTTCCGATGCCAAAGGTCTACGCGCGTCGCCTGACGGTCGCCGCGGGCACCGTCCTCGCGCTCGTCGGCACGGTGGCGCTGACCGGCACCACCGCCGAGGCGGCGCCGCCGAGCCCGCCGAGCGCGGCCACCGCCCGCACCTACCTCTCCGAGATCAAGGAGCAGCCCGAGGGTTCGTCCGACGGCTACAGCCGCGACAAGTTCCCGCACTGGATCACCCAGGAGGGCGCCTGCAACACCCGCGAGGTGGTGCTCAAGCGCGACGGCACCGACGTCAAGACGGACGACAAGTGCGCGGCGGTCAGCGGCACCTGGGTCTCGCCGTACGACGACATCAAGACGACGGACGCGTCCAGCTTCGACATCGACCACGTCGTGCCGCTCTCCGAGGCGTGGAAGTCGGGCGCCTCCGCGTGGACGACGGCGCACCGTCAGGACTTCGCCAACGACCTGACCCACTCCCAGCTCGTCGCGGTCAGCGCCACCTCCAACCGGACCAAGGGCGACAAGGACCCGGCCAACTGGCTGCCGCCGAAGACCTCGTACCGCTGCGAGTACGCGCGGATGTGGGTGTGGGTGAAGCACACGTACGAGCTGACCGCGGACTCGGCGGAGAAGGCCAAGCTGAAGGAGATCCTCAGCGGCTGCTGACGCCGCCGGAGATCCGTCGGCCCGGCGCACCGGCGCCCCGACCGACATCCGGACACCCCCTCGATCGCCGCCCGCCTCCCGGAGCCCGCTCCGGGAGGCGGGCTTCCGTGTGTCCGGAATCCGGTGCGGGGGCCGCGCCCCGGTGCGGGGCGCCGGGACATACGGGGGCAGTCGGGGACACAGGGCGCCCGCTGATGGCCGGTGTGCGGATTTGCTGATGTCGGGACCGTTGACGCGTCCGGCCCCGCGCGGATGATTGGTTCAGACCAATCAATTCGGCCAGAGTGACCTTCGGTTAGAGATTGAAGTTGCAAGCACTATTAGGCATGCCTAACCTATGCCTCCATCGGTTGCACGTCCCCTCCGAAACCGTAGGAGTCCCCACATGTCCGCTCCGCTCAATCCCCTCACCCTTCGCCATACCGGCACCGATACCGCGTCGACACCGCTGACCACGCGGTACACCCCGCACGTCCTCGCGCTCTTCCGGATCGTCGTCGGGCTGCTCTTCGCCTGCCACGGGGCGGCCTCGCTCTTCGGCGTGCTCGGCGGCGCGATGGGTCAGGGCGCGACCGTCCCGGCGGGCTCCTGGCCCGGCTGGTACGCCGCCGTCATCCAGTTCGCCGGTGGCCTCCTGGTCCTGCTGGGCCTCGGCACCCGCGCCGCCGCCTTCGTCAGCTCCGGCTCGATGGCGTACGCCTACTTCTCCGTCCACCAGGGCAGCGCCCTGTGGCCGATACAGAACGGCGGCGAGCCGTCCGCGATGTTCTGCTGGGCGTTCCTGCTGATCCTCTTCCTGGGCCCCGGCGCCTGGTCGCTCGACCGCCTCCTCTTCGGCGACCGCGCGCCGCGGACGGACGCCCCGAGGGTGACGGTCTGACCCGGGGCGCGGGCCGTCCGCTCACGGACCGCGCTCCCCGGCCCGTTCCGCACGGCGCCTTCCGGGACGCCCCCCGGGAGGCGCCGTGCCGTACGGGCGCAACGGGACCGAATCCCCCGGGCGAACGTGAAACGAACAACATCTGTCCCCCTGGGACAAAAGCCGCCGCATCCCAGGCGTACGCTGTATAGCCGTAGTGCCGCCCCTGCCGCCCCATGCGACGTCGCGGCGGGGTTCGGACCGGGAGTGGCACGTTGTTGGAAAGCCTGGGGCCTGTCAGCGGCACCCCCTGGGTGTACGCCCTGGTGAGCCTCTCGATCGTGCTCGACGTCTTCGTCCCGTTCCTGCCCAGCGGCGTCCTGGTGATCGCCGCGGCCACCGCGGCGGCGGGCACCCGTACCGCCGCGGGCGCGGTCGGTGCCACCGTCGACGGCGGCACCCCGCTGCTGGAGCTGTTCGGGCTGGTGCTCTGCGCCGCGACCGCCTCCGTCTTCGGCGACATGGTCGCCTACCGGCTCGCCTGGCGCGGCGGCGACCGCTTCGACCGCGCGATCGGCCGCTCCCGCCGACTGACCGCCGCCCAGCAGCGCCTGGGCACCGCCCTCACCCGGGGCGGCGGCGCCATCGTCGTCCTCGCCCGCTTCGCGCCCGCCGGACGTTCGGTGGTCAGCCTGGGCGCCGGGGTGGCCCACCGTACGGTCCGCGAGTTCCTGCCCTGGTCCGCGCTGGCGGGTCTGGCCTGGGCCGGGTACAGCGTCAGCCTCGGCTACTTCGGCGGGCAGTGGCTGGGCGCCTCCTGGATGAGCACCGTGCTCTCCGTCTGCGCCCTCGTCCTCGCCGGGTCGGCGGCGGCGTTCCTGATGCGCCGCCCGGAGCGCCGCGCCTCCGCCTGACCACCGGCCCGAGGGGCATCCGCCACGGCGGACACCCCTCGGCGACCCGTCACGCGCCGGGCTCCGCCTCCCCCGTGGCGGCCGTGGTCTGGCCCGGTACGACGGCGATCGGGCAGAGGGCGTGCAGCAGCACCGCGTGCGCCACCGAACCGAGCCGCCGCCCGAGCGGCAACCGGCGCCGGTGGCGGGCGACGACCACCAGATCGCTCTCCAGCGAGGCGTCCACCAGCATCCCCGCCGCATCGGCGCCGCGCAGCTCCACCTCCACCTCGACCTCCGGGTGGTGGCGGCGGTACGGGTCGAGCACCTTCGTCAGCTGGTCGGCGAGGGCGTCCTCGTACTCCTGCTGGGTGGCCTCGTAGGCGGCGAGGTACTCGAAGGCGGGGGGCATCAGGAGCGGCCAGGTGTAGCCGGAGATGACGCGGAGCCGGGCGCCGCGGCGGCTCGCCTCGGCGAAGGCGAAGCCGATCGCGCCGGGTTCGTCCTCCTCCGCGTCCACGCCGAGGGTGATCTGCGGTGTGCCGAGGCCGAGGCGTTCGCCGTCCGCCCGCCGTCCGCCGCCGCGGTCCGGGCGGGGCACGATGACGACCGGGCAGGCCGCCTGACCCGCGACGGCGAGGCCGTTGGAGCCGAGCAGCAGGCTGGCGAAACCGCCGCGTCCGCGCGAGCCGAGCACCAGCATCCGGGCCTCGGCCCCCAGGGCGGGCAGCGCGCTGTCGGGCAGTCCGCCGATGCTGCGGAACACCGGGTCCGGCTCCCCCTCCGCCGCCTCCCACTCGTCGCGCAGCCGCGCCAGGACCGGGTCACCGCCCGCCTGCCCGGCGGCGGCCCGCTCGGCCGTCGCGTACGGCCAGACGTGGACCACGTGCAGCGGCGCCGCCTGCAACCGCGCCGCCTCCCTGCCCCAGCGCAGCGCCCGCTCGCTGTCGACGGATCCGTCCACCGCGACGATGACCGGAAGGTTGCCCTCCATGCGACTCTCCTTGGATCTGTGGGGTTCTCTCACGGGCGGGAGCCCGTCGAACGCCGGGCGGGAGAGCGGTGTCCGGCACCGCGCGCGGCCCGCCCCGGGAAGCCCGCTCCCCGGCGGCCCGTCCATACGGAAAAGCCCGCCCTGCGATGGTTGAACACCTCCCACGCCCTTCGCCCCTTTACCGCTGTTCTCATCCTGCCCCGGTGACCGCCGCACGGCACGGGACGAAGGTCCCTTCCCTGCCGCCCCGGGGCCCGGACCTCGCACGACGCACCGCGGGCACCGGTACGGCCCGACGGCACCGGGTAGAGTCGGCCGTCATCCGTCCCGCCGCTCCGCCCCCGTGCCCGCGCACGCCGAGGGCGGCCCGGCGCCCCCGGACGGAGCCCCGCCCCGCGGTGGCCGACCGGGGTCCGCACCATCCACACGAGGCACATTCAGGTGAACGCTCCGCCGGTCGTCGCATGGACCGAGGCCGACGAGGCCCGTACCGCCGCATGGCGCTCCGAGAGCGGCGCGCCGCCGCCCCGGCGCATCGCGGTCGCGGACGACCGGATGAAGGCGGACGCCGCCTACAAGCTGGTCTGCGAGGGCACCGCGCTCCTGTGGCGCGGCGACTTCCACAACGCCCGGCAGATGCTGACCGCGTTGGCCCGCCGGATCGACCGCCGCCCGCGCAAGGCGCCGCCCACCGATCCCGCGCTCGCCTTCCACCGCCACCGCGCGGCGCAGAACCAGCGCGCCCGCATCCTGGGCATGCTGCTCGTCCCCCTCGACGCGGAGCTGGCGGTGCCGCTGCCCCGCGCGCCCGACGTCCGCGCGGCGTGCGCCCAGGCGTACGGGGTGCCCCCGGAGTCCGCCGCGCCCGCGACCTCCGTCGTCTCGCTGCGGGAACTCCTCGGCCTCGTCGGGGCGTACGAGTGGCGCCGCAAGGGCGTCGAGATCCCGGCGCTGGGCGGCGACCGCATCCACCCGCACTACGGCGTCTTCTCCCCGGCCCGCGGCGAGTACGTCGACCTGGTCGCCGAGGCGCCGCTGCCCTCCTCGGGGCTGGCCTTCGACATCGGCACCGGTACGGGCGTCCTCGCCACGGTGCTCGCCCGCCGGGGTGTGCGCCGGGTCGTCGCCACCGACCAGGACCCGCGCGCGCTCGCCTGCGCCCGGGAGAACACCGCGCGGCTGGGTGTCGCGGACCGCGTGGAGATCGTCGAGGCCGATCTCTTCCCCGAGGGGCGCGCCCCGCTGGTGGTCTGCAACCCGCCCTGGGTCCCCGCGAAGCCGTCCGCCCCGGTCGAGTACGCCGTGTACGACCCGGGCAGCCGGATGCTGCGCGGCTTCCTCGGCGGTCTGGCGGACCATCTGACGCCGGACGGCGAGGGCTGGCTGATCCTCTCCGACCTGGCGGAACATCTCGGCCTGCGCCCGCGCGAGGAGTTGCTGTCGGCGTTCGGTGCGGCCGGACTGACCGTCGTCGACCGCCATGACATCGCCCCGCGCCACCCCCGGGCGCGCGACGCCGCCGATCCGCTGCACGCGGCGCGGTCGGCGGAGGTCACCTCGCTGTGGCGGCTGAAGGCGCGGACCGACGGGGAGTGAGCGTGCCCCGGGGGTGAGCCGGGCCGGGCCCCTCGGGCACCATGGGACCCACCATGGATCCTCAGCACCTCCTGACGCGCGCCCGTCGGCTCGCCGCCACCGCGACGCCCGGCCACCGGCGGCTGCTCGGCATCGCGGGCCCGCCCGGCGCCGGGAAGTCCACGCTCGCCGCCCAGCTGGTGGACCGGCTGGACGGGCGGGCGGCGCTGGTCCCGATGGACGGGTTCCACCTCGCCACCGCCGAACTGCGCCGCCTGGACCGGCTGGGCCGCAAGGGCGCCCCGGACACCTTCGACCCGGACGGCTACACCGCCCTGCTGGAGCGGCTGCGCCACCCCGTCCCCGGATCGGTGGTCTACGCCCCGGAGTTCGACCGCCGCATCGAGGACCCCGTGGCCGGTGCGCTCCCGGTGCCGCCGGAGGTCCCGCTCGTCATCACCGAGGGCAACTACCTCCTCCTGGACACGCCCCCGTGGCGGCGCGTCCGCGCGCTGCTGGACGAGGTCTGGTACGTCGACCTGGCCGGTGCGGAGCGGGTACGGCGGCTGATCGCGCGTCATGAGCGGTTCGGCACCGCGCGCGAGGCGGCGGAGCACTTCGTCCACACCTCGGACGAGGCCAACGCCCGTCTGGTGGCGGCCGGTCGCGCCCGCGCCGACCTCGTCGTGGCGTTCGCCCCCGACGCCGCGCCGCGCCCGTCCGGCGACGGCTGACCCCGGCGGTCCGGCCACCGGTCGGGAGAATCCGGCACTCGGCGGACGATCCGGACGTTGCCCCGGAGGGAGCGGACGCACGGCCCGCGCCCCACCTCGTACGACACGGTTCACGAAGGACGGACGGAGCATGATCCAGGGCATCAGCGCATGGAGCGACGTCGAGAACGGCACGGTGCCGATCGACGACGGCGAGCTGTTCTACGAAGCCGCCGGTACCGGCCCCGCCGTGGTGCTGCTGCACGGCGCGCTGCTCGACCAGCGCATGTGGGACGAGCAGTTCATCTGGCTCGTCAACTCCGGCCACCGCGTGATCCGGTACGACCTGCGGGGCCACGGCCTCTCCTCGACGGCGACCGGCGACTTCGCCCACCACGACGATCTGCGGGCGCTGCTCGACGCGCTCGCGGTGGAGCGCGCCGTCCTGGTCGGCCTCTCGCACGGTTCCCGGGTGGCCCTCGATGCGGCGCTGGTCCACCCGGAGCGGGTCGCGGCGCTGGTCCTCGCCTCACCGGGCGTCAGCGGACGCCCCTTCACCGACCCGTTCCTCCTCGGCCACCTGCGGGAACAGGCCGCCGCGAGCGGTGAGGAGGACGGCGTCGAGCGGTACGTCGAACACTTCCTGCGGGCCTGGGTGGACGGCCCGCACCGGGCGCCGGAAGCGGTCCACCCCGGGCTGCGCGAGCGGCTGCGCGCCGCCGCCGAGGCCAATGTCGAGGTGCACGCCGAGGGCACCGGGATGCCGCTGGAGGCGGGTGCCGCCGAGCGCCTCGGCGAGCTGCGCGTCCCCACCCTCGTCCTCGACGGCGACCTCGACAGCCGCGACATCTCCGCCAACGCCCACGCGGTCACCCTCGCGGTGCCGGGCGCGCAGCGGGTGCGGATACCCGGCGCCGGACACATGGTCAACCTGGAGAACGTGGCCCACTTCGACCACGCCCTCCACAGCTTCCTCCTGTCCCTGCACCGCTGAGCGGGCGCGGCTAGGTGGCCTGACCGGCGCCCGCGCCCGTCTCCCGGTCCGGCCCCCAGCGGGCCAGCGCGGCGGCGAGGTCGAGCGGGCGCAGCCGGTCCGGTTCGTCCGGACCCGGCCAGTCCTCGCGGGGCACCCGCCACATGACCTCGAACTCGTTGCCGTCCGGGTCCTTGGCGTACAGCGACTTCGACACCAGGTGATCGCTCTCGCCGACCAGCGCACCGCGCGCGGCCAGCAGCTCCCGGGCGGCGACCAGCTCCCGGAGCGTGCCGACCTCCCAGGCCAGGTGGTACAGCCCGACCCGCCCCGCCTCGGGCCCCGGTGCGTCCGCGCCGATGGCGAACAGCCCCAGATCGTGGTCGTTCAGGGAGTCCGCCGCCCGGAGGAACGCCACCCGGCCGGGCACCTCCTCGACCGGCGTGAGCCCCAGCGCCTCCCGGTAGAACGCCACGGACACCGCGACGTCCCGTACGTACAGCACCGCATGGTTCAGCCTGCGCACCGACACCGGACCCACCTTCCTCTCCGCACCGGCGGCCACGTCAGTTGCGCACCAGCAGCACGATCCCGGCGAGCACCACACCCAGGATCAGGGCGAGGGCGCCGTACCGCAGCCGGTGCGCGCGGAGCACGGGGACCCAGCGGTCGAGGGCGTAGCGCCCGGGCCCGGTCAGCGCGAGGGCGGCCGCGCCGAAGGTCAGCAGCAGCTCGTACTCGACGCCCTTGGGCGCGAAGAAACCGCCGCCCCACTTGACGGCCAGCGCGTTGATCATCGTCCCGACGACGGCGGCGGCGGCCAGCGGCGTGCACAACCCGACGACCAGCCCGAGCCCGCCCAGCACCTCGCTGAGCCCCGCGACCACGGCCATGGTGTGCCCGGCCGGGTAGCCGCTCATCGTGAAGAACTGCCCGGTGCCGTCCAGCCCCGGTCCGTCGAACCAGCCGAACAGCTTCTGCGCCCCGTGCGCGGCCATCGTCAACCCGATGACCAGCCGCAGCACGAGCAGGCCCGCGGCGTAGCCGTGCGGGGACGAGTCGGGGTGTTCCGGCGCACCGGCGCGCGCCGTGGGGACGGTTCCGAGGGGGGTGGTCATGACGATCCGCTCTTTCGGACGGGGACACGGAAAGATTTACTTGAAACTTCAAGCCATCCCCTCCGACGATACACAGCGGGGCCTGCGGCGACAAACGATCCGGCGTAACGGGGCGGGCGGGCGATCGGGCCCCTGCGCATGTGGGCGGGGGGGGCGGTCGGCAGCGGGGAAGCTCCCTGGGCCCGCCGACGCCCGGCGCCGCCGATGCCGCCGGTGCCGCCCTCAGCCCGTCGGACCGGCGCCCCCGGCCACCCCGGCTGCACCCACTGACACGATGCCCCCATGGCTGACCTGACACGCACCGCGGAGACCGTCGCGTACTACCGCGCACTCGACGAACACGCCACCGCGCGCCACCACTTCCGCCACGCCGACGAGGACGGCGGCCTCTGGCACTTCGAAGCCGTCCACGACCGGGGCGAGTTGGTCGTCATCAAGCAGGCCGAACTGACTCCCACCGGCCAACTCCACCGCTACGACTGGCAGCACCTGGAGGACGACCACGGCTTCCTCACGGACCAACCGATCGACCTCGAAGCCGACCCGGTGGAGGCCATACCGGCTGAGGAGTTCCAGCGGGTGTGGACCCGGTGAACCCGCTGAGCAACCGCTCCAGAAGGCAAGGTGCACAGCCCGCCTGAACCGGTGGATGCAGTGCGGCACCCATGACCGTCGGCTCGACGACCGCGAAGGGGCGCGCCGAACATCCTCTGCAAACCTCTGCGAAGAACCTCCGACCGAGAGGCGGTCGGGCCCGAGAGACAGTCCGGCCCGGGAGGCAGTCCGGCCCGGGAGGCAGTCCGGCCCGGGAGGCAGTCCGGCCCGGGAGGCAGTCAGTCAGTCGGCCGCACCTCAGCGGCCCACTCCTTCCGGGACAACAGCCCCCACCCGCCGATCAAGGTCAGAACGGCGATCACGGCGAAGAACACACCACCGAGCCCGAAGAGCACGCGCTGCCACCACACCCAGCCCAACCCGGGCACCACCGCGTTCCCGATCATGCCCGGCCCGCCGAGCAGGACGAAGAAGAGCCCACGGGCATCCCACGACCAGATCGAGGCCCGCCGCCCGTCCTTCCCGTACGGCAGCACCCTCCGCGCCACCCGCACGGCACACCGCCCGAAGGCACCGCCACCCCACTTCCCCCGCATCACACCCGCCCCCCGTCACTCCCCGCGACTGACATCCCAACCCTCTTCAGACACACTCCAGAGCCCGCCCCCTGGAAGCCGAGCCCCCTGAACACCGAAGACCCCCGCCACAATCGGCGAGGGGCCTTCGGACCGGTGGGCACAGACGGATTCGAACCGCCGACATCTGCTTTGTAAGAGCAGCGCTCTACCGCTGAGCTATGCGCCCTGGTCGAGGCGACAGACTACCTTGCCGTACGGGCCGAACTGCAAGCCAGTGGGGTTCTCGCGAACTTACCGGTCGGTGTGTTCGTTTCTCCCGGGTGGGAGAATGGCAGCCGGTTCCGGGGCGATCCGATCGGGAGAGGGATGTGACGGCGACAGACACGCAGCCGTACGAGCAGCGAGCACGCCGTCGGGCCCGTGGGGGGCCGTTGCGGGAGGCGGTGGCGTTGGTGTTGCTGCCGTTGCCGTTGCTGGTCGCGGTGGTTCCGGCGGCGTTCGCCGGGGGCGGTACGCGGCGGTGGTTCGGGCGCGGGGACGGGCAGCGGGCCGAGGCGCAGGCGGCGAAGGACGCGGCCGCGGCGGCGTTCTACGAGCTGGACACCGCGCAGCGGGATCTGCGGATCTCGATCGAGACGATCACCGCGGTCGACAACTCGCCGCGGGCGCGTCGGGCGGCCGAGGATTATCAAGGGTTCATCCGGCGGATCGACGAGGTCAGCCAGGGGTACATCACCGCCGTCGACGCCCATGACCTGGACCGCGACGATCTGGACGGTGCGGCCGCCGGGCGGGCGCGGGCCGATCTGACGCGGGCCAGGGAGGAGCTGGAGCGCACCAAGGCGGATCTGGACCGTTTCGGGCAGGGGCTGGGTCCGCTGCTGGCGGCCGCGGAGACGCAGCTGGCGCGGCTGGCGCCCGCCGTGGAGCGGGCCCGGCAGGCGCTGCTCGCGGCGAGCAACGCGCTGGACGCCGTACGCGCCAAGGGGCTGAAGGCCGACGAGCTGGCGGCCCGGCTGGCGGGGCTCGCGCCGGAGCTGACCAAGCTCAACGAGGGCGCGGGGCGGCACGGCGTACAGGAGACGATCCGGCGGGCCGACGAGGTGCTGCGTCAGGCGGAGGCGCTGCGGGCGGAGGCCGAGCAGCTGCCGGAGCGGGCGGCGGAGATCGACAAGCGGCTGGTGTCGCTGCGTACCCGCGCGCAGGCGATCTCGACGCGTGCCGGGCAGGTCGATCCGGTGCTGAGCGAGTTGCGGCGGCGGTACAGCGCGGCGTGCTGGCAGGACCTCCAGCGCGTCCCCGAGCAGGCGGCGGATTCCGTGGCGCAGGCGGAGACGGAGCTGCGCGAGGCCCAGCAGGCGCGGGACGAGCAGCGGTGGGCGGACGCGACGAGCCGGTTGGCGACGGTCCGGGCGTTGCTGGACACCACGAACGAGGCGGTGTCGGCGGCGGGTGACCGGTTGCAGCGGCTCGACGCGGTCTCCTTCGACCGGCAGCAGGAGGTCGACCGGACGCGGTTCGCGGTCCGCGACGCCCAGCGGCTGGCGATGACCGGCCGCAGCACGCCCGACCCGCGCCATGCGCGCCCGCTGGACGACGCGGTCGCCCGGCTGGACCGCGCGGTCGACGGCTTGGAGGGCCGTCACCCCGACTGGTGGCACTTCCTGACCGAGACGGAGGCGGTCCGCGAGACCGCCGCCCGGGTCGTCCGCGAGATCCGCGAGGAGCGGGGCGGGGGCTGAGCGGCGGCTGCGGGAAGCCCGGTGGCATGCCTTCCGGGACCCGCGGCGGCCGAACCGCCTCATCGCCGGGCCCGATGGTGAGGGGCCCTGGCCGCCAGCGGCCCTGGTGACCAGGGGACGGGATGCCTCCGGGGCCCGGCGACGGCGTACTGCCCGGACCCGGAATCGGCGTACTGCCCGGGCCCGGCGACGACGTACCGCCCAAGCCGGACCACGGCACACCGCCCGCCCCCGGCACCGGCGCATCACTCGCCGCCGCACGCCCACACCGCCCCACGGCCGGTGCCCGGTGCCCGGCGCCCAGCACCCGCCCCGCGAGACCCGCCCCGTGGTCCCCCGGCCGACATGCCCCCTCGCCCAGGCCGGACGGCTGGCCGCCTTCGCCCAGGCCGGACGGCTGGCCGCCTTCGCCCAGGCCGGACGGCTGGCCGCCCGGCCGCCCCCTCCCCTACCTCCCGGTACCCGTCCTGTCGCCCGTTGTCGTGCATTGGCGTGACCCGGAGGGCTGGCGGATGCTGGAAAGCGATACAGCCCAGGCGGCACGTTCTGCGCGAGGGAGGCCGGAGATGGCTACCACCGGGGCCACCGGGACCACGAGGGTCGGACCGCACGGTCTGCACGGGCCCTCGAATCTGTTCCGCGGTGGCAAGCTGCGCCACACCCGACTCGACGAGCATCTGCCGATCGACCACCGGCTCAGCAAGGTCTACCGGGTCGGCGCGGGGCTGATGGGTCTGGTCCTGGTCGCGTTCGGGATTCTCGGGCTGCTCGACCGGATCGGGTTCTTCGACACCGGTGGCGCGACGGTCGCCGGGTTGAACACCAACGGTGCGCTCAGCGTGCTGTCGATCGTGGTGGGCGCCATCCTCTTCGGCGGCATGATCATCGGCGGCAACTTCGCCTCGACGCTCAACATCGTGCTGGGGGTGCTGTTCCTGCTGAGCGGGTTCGCGAACCTGGCGCTGCTGCAGACCGACGCGAACTTCCTCGCGTTCAAGATCCAGAACGTGCTGTTCAGCTTCGTGGTCGGCCTGCTGCTGGTGATCTTCGGCATGTACGGGCGGGTCAGCGGCGGACTGTCGCACGACAACCCGTACTGGCGCGCCCGGCACCCCGAGGCGGCGCACCGGGCGACGCCCGCCCCCGGCCCCACGGCCGCCCGGCAGGCGGCGGTGGAGCGGCTGCGCAAGGGCGAGGAGCCGGACACCGGGCGGGCCGGGGTCTGAGCGCCGGGCCGGACGACCGACGCCGCCGGGCAGGTGTCCGGCGGCGTCCCGCGCCGGACCCGGCCGCCGCGGACGGCCGCGGACCGCCGCCGACGAGCCCGTAATCTGTCGCCATGCCTCGTTACGAGTACCGGTGCCGTCCCTGTGGTTCCACCTTCGAGCTGAGCCGGCCGATGGCCGAGTCCGCCGCGCCCGCCGTCTGTCCGGCCGGGCACGAGGACACCGTCAAGCTGCTCTCGACCGTCGCCGTCGCCGGTTCCGCCCCGGCGCCCGCGCCCTCCGGCGGCGGGGGCGGTGGCTGCTGCGGGGGCGGCTGCTGCGGCTGAGCCCGGCGCGTCACGGCGCCCCGGGAGCGGGTACGGAAGAAGACCCCCGGTGTGATGGAGCTGTCCAGGAACACACCACGCCCGGAGGTCTTCACCTCCTACCGTATCTGCCGCTGACCTGCTCCGATGCCACCGGCCCGGAACCGCCCCGCGGCGCCGGTCCGCACCGTCACACCGGGGTGCCCAGGGCGCCGTCCCCTTCCCGTACCGCCTCGTGGAAGGCGCGGAGGATGCGTTCGCCCGCGGCGACGCCGCGTTCGGGCACGGCGGTGACCTGCGGGGCGTGCCAGTCGGTGGCGGCCAGTTCGCCGTGGCCGGGGCGCCAGGCGCGGTCCGCGGCGAGGAGGAGATCGGCGTCGAGGAGGGAGTCCCCCGCCGCGAGGACCTCGGTGGCGCCGGTGCGGCGGCGGACCTCCGCGACCGCCGCGCTCTTGGTCAGCGGCTTCGGCACCGCGTAGACCTTGCGGCCCTGGAGCGAGACGGACCAGCCGCGGGCGTCCGCCCAGGCGGTCAGCGTCTCGATCCAGCCGTCGGGCAGCAGCGACCGCTCCACGACGAGATAGCTGAAGAGGTCCTCGGCGGTCCGCGCCCGCAGCAGCCAGGCGGGGTCGGCGGCGCGGAGCAGATGGGCGTGGACCTCGTCGAGCGGGGCGCAGCCCTCGGCGAGGCGGGCGGCGACGGTGCGCCGCCAGTCGCGGTCCGACTCGCCGTCCACCAGCAGATGACCGCCGTTGGCGCAGACCGCGAAGCGCGGCGGCGGGCCGGGCAGATGGATGCGCCGATACTGCTCGCGGGTGCGGGTGGTGGCCGGGACGAAGAGCGCCCGGGCGGCCAGGTCGGTGAGGAGCGCCGCCGCGGTCTCCGTCAGGAAGGAGAGCGGCCGCCTTTCGTAGACCTCGACGCAGAGCAGGCGGGGCGCCTCGGCGTCCGGGACGGTGAGGTCCATGGCCGCCGCCGAGTAGATCAGGGTGCGGTCGAGATCGCTGGCGACGAGGGTGTGCGTCATCAGGCCACCGCCCGTCCGTCGGCGCCGGTCGCGCCGCGGGTGTAGCGCGGGTGGATCAACCCGACGCAGGCGTAGGGGAGTTCGCCGACCTCCTCGACGGGGACGCCGCGCTCCTCGGCGAGCAGGCGTACGTGGTCGAGGTCGGGTCCGGCGCCGCGGCGGGCGAGGATCTTCCAGGGGACCCGGCGCAGCAGCACCCGGGTGGTCTCCCCCACGCCGGGCTTGACGAGGTTGATGTCGTCGATGCCGTACTCCTCGCTGATCCGCTCGACGGCGGCCCACCCGGCCCAGGTGGGGCTGCGGTCCTCGGCGGCCAGCCGGGCGGCGTCGGCGGTGACGCCGTCCGCGACCTCGGCGAAGCGGGCGGTGACCGCGTCGAGGAAGGTGCCGGAGAGGTCGGCGGCGGCCAGTTCGCGGTAGAACTTCGCGCCGTGGAAGTCGTCCGGGCCCACCAGGTCGTCGCGGAGGACGGTGCGGGATATCAGGCCGGAGACGGTGGAGTTGAGGCAGGCGGACGGGATGAGGAAGTCGTCGCGGGTGCCGTAGGTGTCGACGCAGCCGCCCGGGTCGGCGAGGACCGCGATGCGCGGGTCGAAGCCGGGGAACTCCGCGAGCGCGGCGGTGAGTTCGCGGGTGATGGCGCCCTTGCCCGTCCAGCCGTCGACGAAGACGACGTCGGCCGGGTCGTGGTGGGCGGCGAGCCAGCGCAGCGCGGTGGTGTCGATGCCGCGGCCACGGACGATGGAGACGGCGTAGTGCGGCAGGTCCAGGCCGTGCGTGTGCTGCGCCCAGCGGCGCATCAGTACGCCGACGGGCGTCCCGGCGCGGGCCAGCGAGACCAGCACCGGGCGCGGCGGCGGGCCCGTCAGCCGTCCGCGGCGGCGCGGGAGTTCGGCGAGGACGGTCTCGGTGACGGCGCCGACGGCGCGGGCGATCCGGGCGGCGGAGGTCTCCAGCGCGGTGTGGAACAGCTCCTGGTAGCGCTCGGAGGGCTGGTACTCGACGGGCAGCGACTCCGCGTAGTGCGCGCCGCCGCGCTGGATGGCCTCCTCGCGCTCCTCGGTCGGCGCCTCCAGCGTCACCGCGGACAGGTCCTGGAGCAGCCAGCCGACCTCCTCGGGGGCGTACGAGGAGAACGCGGGGCCGCGCAGCGGTTCGGGGAGGGGCACGGTCGGGGCCTGTCGGTGCGGTGCGGTGCCCTCGGCCGCTTCGGCGGGCCGCGGGGTGTGGGCGGGGACGACGGCGAGGAGGAGCCGGTCGGTGTGGGCGGCGAGGCGGTCCAGCAGGCCGCCGGGGGCGTGGAGTTCGGGGGTGTCGCCGGGCGCGTCGACGACGGCGACGATCGCATCGAAGCGGCGGGCCGGGTCGGCGCCGGGCGCGACGTTGTAGGCGTGGCGCGGGCCGGGCCCGTCGGCCGGGTCGTCGTGGGCGGGGAAGGTGAGGCGGGTGCGGAGGGCGTAGCCGGGGTCGTCGACGGCGAGGACCGGGGAGCGGGTGGTGGTGGAGAAGAAGACCGCGGGGCCGTCGCCGTCGTCGGCGCCGCCCGCGGCCCAGGTCTCGGCGGCGCGTTCGGCGTCCAGCGCGCCGAAGCCGCCGGGGGCGGCGAGCCGGGCGTCGAGGGCGTGGGCCAGCCGGAGCGGGGCGTACATCAGCTCCTCGTTGCCGAGGACGAGGACGCGGCGGGCGCCGGTGAGGTGGTCGCGGAGCCGGTCGGCCATGGCGGGCAGCGCCGCGTCCAGCCGGGCGCGGTGGGCGGGGGTGAAGCCGTGGCGGCCACCGTCCGGCAGGCCGTCGGGCCAGGCCAGCTCGACCCGGACGGCGGCGTTCCGCGCCGTGGCGGGCGGCGCCTCCTCCGGGACGTCGTACGCGGCGACCAGCTCCTGGCCGCGCCGCAGCACATCGGCGGGGAGCCGTACGCCACCGGCGGCGAGCGCCAGGAGGTCGACGCGGGCGCCCAGGTCGGCGGCGAACTTCTCCAGGTGGCGGCGGTCGCCCTCGGAGCGCATGTCGACGAGGGCGACGACGACGTACCGCTGCCGGGGGAAGCGGGCGTGCAGCGCCTTGATGGTGTTCAAGACCGTGCGGCCGGTGGAGAACTCGTCGTCGACGAGGACCAGCGGGCCGTCGCCCGCGAGCAGCGCCGGGTCCTCGGGCAGCAGCAGATGGGAGGTGGCGTGGGAGTGCTCCTCCTCGAAGCCACCGGCCGGGGCGACGCCCGCGACCGGGCGGCGGGTGGAGTGCAGATACGGCGCGAGGCCCAGCCCGTCGGCGACGGAGTGGCCGAGTCCGGTGGCGGTCTCGGCGTACCCGAGGACCACCGCGCGGGACGCCGCGTCGTCGCCGAGCAGCGCCCGGACCCGGCGGCCGAGCCCCACGCCGACGCCGTGCACCACACCGGGCCGCTGCGGCACATGCTTGCCGAGCACATGCGAGACGAGCAGATGGGCCCGTTTGGGGTTGCGCCGCAGCGCCAGCCCCAACAGCCCGGGCAGCTGGTCCCCGCCGCTGAGCGAGACCCCGAGCCGCCGAGCGACCCACTCTCCCGTCCACACCACGTGTTTCTTCTCCTCCGTCGACATCTCTGTGGGTACGGGCGCCGTGCCGGGCCCGCGGGGGCGGTCGCGCCGCCCGTCGTGTGTTCCGTCCACCACGGTCAGTCCTGCGGCACGCTCGCGGTGAGCAGTTCCACGAAGCCGACGCCCTCGCGGGCCACCCCGAACGCCTCGGCGCGCAGCAGGGTGCGCTCCGCCCAGGCGCGGTGCGGCTTCACCTCGTTCATCTTGTTGGTGTAAGCCGAGCGCAGGACGCCGCCGTCGCCGCGCTCGGGCCGCAGGATGTCGGCGGCGTCGCTGAACTCCTCGTGGCTGACGACCGAGAGGGCGTGCACCGGTGCGACGTGCGAGGGGTGGATGCAGGTCTTGCCCAGCAGACCGTTGGCGCGGTCGAGTTCGATCTCGCGCAGCAGTCCGTCCATGTCGTGCTCGATCAGCGCGGTCCGCAGCTCCTCGGCGCGGCCCTGGAACGGGCTGCGGCGCAGCTGCGGTTTGAACATCCGCTCGTGCAGCCGGAAGTACTCCCACACCGGCCCGGTCACGGTGAAGCCGCTGCCGTCGGCCCGGCCCAGCACGTTGACCACGTCGGCGATGACGGAGGCGACGATCTGGACGTCGTAGGCGGTCATGTCGGGCGCGCGGCGCAGTCCGTACGCGGAGCAGAAGTCGGTGACGCCCAGGCGCAGGGCGAGGACGCGGTCGCGGTGGGCGTCGACGGTCGTGGCGATCCCGGCGAGGGTGGCGCGGCGGCTCTCCAGGTGGAGCAGTTGCGGGGACTCCAGGACCGGCATGGCGTAGAGCCGCCGGCCGCAGGCGTCCTCGGTGGCGCGCAGCGTCTCCAGGAAGGCGGTGCCGCGCTCCGCGGTGAACTTCGGCACCACGAAGCCGGAGAGGCGGCGCACCGCGGGCCCCATCCGCCGGGCGAGGTCGGCTATCTGCTCGGGGGTGCGGACGCGGATGAAGAGGAGGGGGAGGTCGGCGCCCTCCTCGGCCGCCTCGTCGAGCAGGGCGAACTGCCTGACGAGGTTGGCCTCCCCGGCCACCACCTCGGCGTCGCTGATGGAGTCCTCCAGGCAGAGGACCATCGAGACGACGCCGCGTCCGGTCTGTTTACGGATGTCGTCGGCGAGCCGGGGCCGGGTGGCGGGGCTGTAGAGGGTGGCGCCGAGCGCGGTCGCGAGGGTGCGGGCGGGCGAGGCGGCGGTGAACTCCACCGGCTCCCGATGGAACAACTTCTTCCGGATGTCGGGCCCAAGATGCCCAAAATGCCGCATACAACTCCCCGTATACAGGCGCGAACCGGGCATACCCGCTGCGTCATGACCTCTGGATCCAGCCGATAATCGTACGCGCGGGGGGTGACGGAAAGTTCCCTCGGGCGGGAAATCGCCCCGGTACGCCCGCCCCGCGCACCCGCCGGTCAGGGCCCCGCGTTGTCCGCCCGGCCTCGCAGAAGGCAGGATTGCGCTATGACGCACGCCATGCTGAAAGGGTCGAACGTACCCGTGGACACCACGGCCGTACGCGCCGTCCTGCGGTGGACACCCGGCGCGGGCGTCCCGGACGTCGACGCCTCGGCGCTGCTGGTAGGCCCCGACGGACGCGTGCGCTCCGACGCGGACTTCATCTTCTACAACCAGCCGCAGCACCCCGGTTGCGGCGTCCGTCACCTCGCCAAGACCCCGGTCGGCGAGAGCCTGACCGACAGCCTGGAGGCGGACCTCACCACGCTCGACGCCTCCGTCGACCGCGTCGTCCTCACCGCCTCCGCCGACGGCGGCACCTTCGGCCGCGTACCGGACCTGCGGGTCCTGCTCTACGACGCGGCGGGCGGCGACGGCGAACCGCTGCTGCTCTTCGACATCGCCCCCGACACCGGCGACGAGACGGCCCTGATCTGCGGCGAGCTGTACCGCCGCGGCGGCGGCTGGAAGTTCCGCGCCCTGGGTCAGGGGTACGACAGCGGGCTGCTCGGACTGGCCACGGAGTTCGGCATCTCGGTCGAGGAGGACGCCGAGGGCCACTCCCCCGAGCCGTCCGCCGCACCGGCACCGCCCGCCGCTCCCCCGCGCCCGGACGGCCCCCCGGCGGTGGGCGGCGCCGACGCCCCGGTGGTCCCGCCGCCGTCCGCCTGGCCCGAGGAGGCGGCCGTCCCGCCGGTCGCCGCACCGGGCGGCGGCCACCCGGTGTCCGACCCGGACGCCGCGACCCAGCACGTCCCCGAGCCGGGCCCGCTCCCCGACGCCTTCCCGCTCGCCCCGCCGCAGAGCTCCCCGGCGACCGGCGGCTACGGCTATCCCCAGCACGTCCCCCCGCCGCCCACCCAGCCTCCGGCCCAGCCCGCCTACGGCTACCCGGGCCCGCCGCCCGCGCAGCAGCCCGGCCCGCAGCCGTACCCGCCACAGCCCGCGTACGGCTACCCCCAGCAGCCCCCGGCGTACGGCTACCCGCAGCAACCGGCCGCACCGGAGCCGACGTTCGTGCTGCCACCCCAGGGGCCGCAGTTCCAGCGACGCTGACGGCGCCGCGCCCCGGGGCGGGCCCCACGGTTCAGGCGCGCCCCGGGGCGCGGCGGACGGCGGGCGACCGGGCCCGGGCTCACGCCTTCGACTTGTAGCCCCGGCCCCACTGGAGCCCCCAGCCGTAGAGCCGGTCCAGCTCCGCCTGGAAGCCGTAGACGTACTTCACCTCGCGGCGCACCGTCAGCTCGCCCTTGACGTTCTCCAGCGTGAAGATCGCGCAGGACCGGGCCTGCGGCGCCCGCTCGTCGAGCCGGATCTGCACCCGCGGCCCGGTGGTCGGGTAGAGCGTCACCACCGCGTGCGTACGGTCGAACGCCGGGGTGCCGTCGTAGATGTAGACGAAGATCAGCAGCCGTTTGATCTCGTCGCTCTGGTCCATGTTGATGTACAGCGTCTCGCCGGACGGCGAACCGAACCGGTCGTCGCCGCTGAGCTGCACATACGGCGGGGAGTTCAGCTCGCCGAGGAAGTCCCCGAGCGGCTGCACCACGCCCTTGGTGCCGTCCTTCAGCTCGTACATGCAGGCCAGGTCGAGGTCGATCTGGACGACCGCCGGGCCCTGCGACTGCACCATGTCCGGCGTGAACATCCGGCCCGGATGCCGCAGCAGCGAGCGCAGGCTCCGGCTGTTGCGCTCCCCCAGGTCCGTGGTCCGCATCTGCCAGTGCAGATTGACCCGCATATGGCCGTGGTCCGCGCCCTGTTTGCTGAGCGAGACCACCGGTTTCCGCTTCGTCAGCTCGACGACGTACGACCCACCGCCGTTGTCGAACGCCGGCGCGCCGCCGCGCCAGAGGTTCCCGAGGAACGACACTTGCCCACCCCACTGCTCGGACCGATGACAACGGGGCGGCCCGAGGTCCGCACCCCGTGGCCGCCCCGCTGAGAGCGTTCCTCAATCAGACCGGCGTCACACGCCGGAGGACACTTCGGCCTTCGGCTCGGCACCGTCGCCCGAATCGGTCTCGTGGCGGTTCTTCCGCACCGAGGACCAGAAGGACAGCCCGATCAGCACGATACCGATGAGACCGGTGACGACCTCGGGAATCTCGTACTTGATGGTGGCGAGGAGGATGACGGCGAGCGCGCCGATCGCGTAGTGCGCGCCGTGCTCCAGGTAGACGTAGTCGTCGAGGGTGCCCTTGCGGACCAGGAAGACGGTCAGCGACCGGATGTACATCGCGCCGATACCCAGACCCAGCGCCATCTCGAAGATGTCGTTGGTGATGGCGAACGCGCCGATGACGCCGTCGAAGGAGAACGACGCGTCGATGACCTCCAGGTAGAGGAACATGAAGAACGCGGCCTTACCGGCCAGGCCCATGACGGCGCCGTTGCCCTTCTTCGCGGGCGCCGCGCCCTCCGCCTCGTCATCGTCGTCCTCGTCGTCCTCCAGCTTGTCCTCGAAGTACCCGGAGATACCGCCGACGACGAGGTAGGTGATCAGACCGGCGACACCGGAGAGCAGGACCGTGGCGGTCTTGTCACCGCCGCCGTGCGCGACGTCGGTGGCGACCGTCACCGCGGAGACCAGCAGCACGACCAGCGCGACGATCACCGAGAGGGTTTCCAGCTTGCCGAGGCGGGCCATCGGCTTCTCGATCCAGGCGAGCCACTTGTGGTCGCGCTCCTCGAAGAGGAAGTCGAGGAAGATCATCAACAGGAAGACGCCACCGAAGGCCGCGATGGCCGGATGGGCGGCGGTGACCAGCTCCTGGTAATGGGCCTTGTCGTTGATGGCGAGATTGACCGCCTCGATCGGCCCGAGTTTCGCGGTGATCGCCACGATGACGACCGGGAACACCAGCCGCATACCGAAGACCGCGATCAGAATGCCGAACGTCAGAAAGATCTTCTGCCAGAAGGCGTTCATCTTGCGCAGGATGCCCGCATTGATGACCGCGTTGTCGAACGACAGCGAGATCTCCAGGATGGAGAGGATCCCGACGATCGCGAGGCCCTGCCACCCCCAGAGCACGCCGGCCACGGCGAGGCCGACCACCGTGACGGCGAACGACCAGCCAAAGGTTTTCAGGAGCACTGCCTACCCATTTCCCTAGCTCTGCGGGCCCCCGCGTATGCGGCGTGGTGCCTTTACGAAACGTTGACCCCGAAGTCTAGAGCGATGCCCCGCAGACCCGACGCGTACCCCTGTCCCACCGCGCGGAACTTCCATTCCCCGTGGTAGCGGTAGACCTCGCCGAAGATCATCGCCGTTTCGGCGGAGGCGTCCTCGCTCAGGTCGTAGCGCGCGAGTTCACTGCCGTCCGCCTGATTCACGATACGGATGAAGGCATTGCTGACCTGGCCGAAGCTCTGGCCGCGCAGATCCGCCTCATGGATCGACACCGGAAAGACGATCTTGTCGACGCCGTCGGGGACGCCGGTGAGGTCGACCAGGATCGACTCGTCGTCGCCCTCGCCCTCACCGGTGAGGTTGTCGCCGGTGTGTTCGACGGCGCCCTCGGGGCTCTTGAGGTTGTTGTAGAAGACGAAGTACTCGTCGCCCAGCACCCGGCCTCCGGCGCACAGCAGCGCGCTGGCGTCGAGGTCGAAGGGGGCTCCTGTGGTGGACCGTGCGTCCCAGCCCAGACCGACCATGATCTGCGTGAGGTCCGGCGCGGCCTTGGACAGGGAGACATTGCCCCCCTTGGCGAGTGTGACGCTCATGGTGTTCGGATCCTCCCCGGTGTCGTGACGGGCCGCGGCGCGCCCTGGGCCGCCGCCCCTGTTGCGCGCGTGCGGCGCCGCACCCCCTTGCGGGGCGTACGGCGCCGCACGTGGTCGAGCGGTGTCGCGGACCGCACGCCCCGGGGGCGCGGGTCCGCGAGCGGTCAGACGTTGACGCCGAAGTCCTGCGCGATGCCGCGCAGCCCGGAGGCGTACCCCTGGCCGATGGCGCGGAACTTCCACTCCGCGCCGTTGCGGTACAGCTCGCCGAAGACCATGGCGGTCTCGGTCGAGGCGTCCTCGCTGAGGTCGTAGCGCGCCAGCTCGGTGCCGTCGGCCTGGTTGACGACGCGGATGTACGCGTTGCGGACCTGACCGAAGCTCTGCTGACGGGTTTCGGCGTCGTAGATCGACACCGGGAAGACGATCTTCGCGACATCGGCGGGGACACCGGCGAGGTTGACCTTGATGGCCTCGTCGTCGCCCTCGCCCTCACCGGTGGTGTTGTCACCGGTGTGCTCGACCGAACCGTCGGGGCTCTTCAGGTTGTTGAAGAACACGAAGTTCTGGTCGCTGCCCACCTTGCCCTGGTCGTTCGTCAGCAGAGCGCTGGCGTCCAGGTCGAAGTCCGTACCGGTGGTGGTACGCGCGTCCCAGCCCAGGCCGACGAGCACGGCGGTGAGATTGGGGGCTTCCTTCGTCAGCGAGACGTTGCCGCCCTTGCTGAGGCTGACTCCCACGAGTCCTCCCATAGGTTCGAGGGGTACGTCAAGATTTTTTGCGCCCCCATCGTGCATGGCATCGGATCAACGAATCGATCCTAGTGACCGGTTCCCGCCGATCGCAGATATCACCGACGAATGTCGGCTGCGGGCGGGAACCGGCGCCATCCAGGGGGGGCTCAGAGCGCGTCGAGCGCCTTGACGTACTCGTTCAGGTCACGGGCGTCGGGCAGACCGTTGACGACCGACCAGCGCACCACGCCCTCCTTGTCGATGACGAAGGTGCCGCGCACCGCGCAGCCCTTCTCCTCGTCGAAGACGCCGTAGGCGCGCGACGCCTCACCGTGCGGCCAGAAGTCCGACAGCATCGGGTACTCCAGGCCCTCCTGCTCGGCGAAGACGCGCAGCGAGAACGGGGAGTCGTTGGAGACCGCCAGCAGCTGGACGTCGTCGTTGACGAACTTGGGCAGCTCGTCGCGGAGCGCGCACAGCTCACCGGTGCAGACGCCGGTGAAGGCGAAGGGGTAGAAGAGGAGGACGACGGCCTTCTCACCACGGAACTGGGAGAGCGTGACCAGCTCGCCGTGCTGGTTCTTCAGCTCGAAATCCGGAGCCTTCGTGCCGACCTCGATCGCCATGGGGTGCATCCCTTCGCTCACGTTCAACAGATATCGGCCCAACCCTACGCGCCCGCCCGCGCGCGCCGGAGACCGTCCCCGGACGGCACCGAGCCCCCTCCGGACGGATCCGGAGGGGGCTCGGGGTGCGGCTGAGGAAAGGGGGGCTCAGCGCTTGCCGGCCTTCGGCGAGACCAGTCGGCTGCCCGACCAGTCCTTGCCCGCGCTGATGCTCTTGGTCTGGGACAGACCCGCGGTCTGCGCGGCCTCATTGATGTCGCTCGGCTCGATGTAGCCATCGCGCCCGGTCTTGGGCGTCAGCAGCCACACGACGCCTCCCTCGTCGATCAGGCCGATGGCATCCACCAGCGCGTCCGTGAGGTCGCCGTCGTCGTCGCGGAACCACAGGACGACGGCATCCGCCACGTCGTCGTAGTCCTCGTCGACGAGGTCCTGGCCGATAACGGCCTCAATACCTTCGCGGAGATCGTGGTCGACGTCGTCGTCGTAGCCGATCTCCTGGACCACCTGTCCGGGCTCGAACCCCAGCCTGGCGGCAGGGTTGGTCCGCTCCTCCGCGTGGTCCGCGGTCGCGCTCACGGATTGCCTCCTGTCGTGTTTCGGAAATGCTCTGGAACGCTCCGCGCGTGCGCGGAGCATTGGGCGTAGTCCACACGGGCGGGACGGATCGCGCAAGTACCCGGCCGCGGAGACCGCCTAAACGGTGACGATTGGCGGCGTCTCGCCGCAACTGCGACCCCATCCGGACAGGCCGAAGTGATGCACCTCACGACGATCTGCCGGGTTTGCGGTGTGGACAGTCGTGACGATCCCACCTACACGTTCTACCCGCCTCCTGGACACCCATGCGGATTCCGTACCTCAGTACGTCACCCTCTGTCGACATGGGCGTATGGTTGCGATTTGGCCGACCTGTCACCACGGCCCGCGCCGCCGTCGCCTCCCCGCCTGGGGTTACCCCTCGGTAGAGATGACGTATCCCGAGGGCGCGGTACACGATGGAAGGCGGCGTGACCACCGACAGACACCACAGAGAGACACCATCCGACCGCGTGCGCAGCAGCTATCGCGTGCAGAGCACGACATGACCCGAACACGAAGGAACAGCGTGGCTTCCGGATCCGATCGAAACCCGATCATCATTGGCGGCCTTCCCAGCCAGGTCCCGGACTTCGATCCCGAAGAGACCCAGGAATGGCTCGACTCGCTCGACGCAGCCGTCGATGAGCGAGGCCGGGAACGAGCTCGCTACCTCATGCTTCGACTGATCGAGCGGGCCCGCGAGAAGCGCGTGGCCGTGCCCGAGATGCGCAGCACGGATTACGTCAACACCATCGCGACCAAGGACGAGCCGTTCTTCCCCGGCAACGAGGAGATCGAGCGCAAGGTCCTGAACGCGACCCGGTGGAACGCGGCCGTCATGGTCTCCCGGGCGCAGCGCCCCGGTATCGGCGTCGGTGGTCACATCGCCACGTTCGCCTCCTCCGCCTCCCTGTACGACGTGGGCTTCAACCACTTCTTCCGGGGCAAGGACGACGGCAAGGGTGGCGACCAGATCTTCTTCCAGGGCCACGCCTCCCCCGGCGTGTACGCCCGCGCGTATCTGCTCGACCGGCTCTCCAACGCCCAGCTGGACGCGTTCCGCCAGGAGAAGTCCAAGGCCCCCGACGGTCTGTCCAGCTACCCGCACCCGCGGCTGATGCCGGACTTCTGGGAGTTCCCGACCGTCTCGATGGGCCTGGGCCCGCTCGGCGCGATCTACCAGGCGCGGATGAACCGCTACATGGAGGCGCGCGGCATCGCCGACACCTCCGACAGCCACGTCTGGGCCTTCCTGGGCGACGGCGAGATGGACGAGCCGGAGTCGCTGGGCCAGCTCTCCATCGCCGCGCGTGAGGGGCTGGACAACCTCACCTTCGTCGTCAACTGCAACCTGCAGCGCCTGGACGGCCCGGTCCGCGGCAACGGCAAGATCATGCAGGAGCTGGAGTCGCAGTTCCGCGGCGCGGGCTGGAACGTCATCAAGCTGGTCTGGGACCGCAGCTGGGACCCGCTGCTGGCGCAGGACCGCGACGGCATCCTGGTCAACAAGCTCAACACCACGCCCGACGGTCAGTTCCAGACGTACGCCACCGAGACCGGCGCGTACATCCGTGACCACTTCTTCGGCGGCGACCACCGGCTGCGCGCCATGGTCGAGAACATGACCGACGACCAGATCCTGCACCTGGGCCGCGGCGGTCACGACCACAAGAAGATCTTCGCGGCGTACGCGGCGGCCAAGGCGCACAAGGGCCAGCCGACGGTGATCCTCGCGCAGACCGTCAAGGGCTGGACGCTCGGCCCGAACTTCGAGGGCCGCAACGCGACCCACCAGATGAAGAAGCTCACGGTCGAGGACCTCAAGGGCTTCCGCGACCGGCTGCGGCTGCCGATCCCGGACAAGGACCTGGAGGACGGCCTGCCGCCGTACTACCACCCGGGCCGCGACTCCGAAGAGATCCAGTACATGCACGACCGCCGCAAGGCGCTGGGCGGCTATGTGCCGACCCGTGTCGTGCGGGCCAAGCCGCTGCCGCTGCCGGACGACAAGGCGTACGCCGGTGCCAAGAAGGGCTCCGGCCAGCAGAAGATCGCCACGACCATGGCGTTCGTCCGGGTCCTGAAGGACCTCATGCGGGACAAGGAGATCGGCAAGCGCTTCGTGCCGATCGCGCCCGACGAGTACCGCACCTTCGGCATGGACGCGTTCTTCCCGTCGGCGAAGATCTACAACCCGCTGGGCCAGATCTACGAGTCGGTCGACCGCGAGCTGCTGCTGGCGTACAAGGAGTCGCCGACCGGCCAGATGCTGCACGACGGCATCACCGAGGCCGGTTGCACCGCCTCGCTGATCGCCGCGGGCTCCGCCTACGCCACCCACGGCGAGCCGCTGATCCCGGTCTACGTCTTCTACTCGATGTTCGGCTTCCAGCGGACCGGCGACCAGTTCTGGCAGATGGCCGACCAGCTGGCGCGCGGCTTCGTGCTCGGCGCGACCGCCGGTCGTACGACGCTGACCGGCGAGGGCCTCCAGCACGCCGACGGCCACTCCCAGCTGCTGGCCTCGACCAACCCGGCGTGTGTCGCCTACGACCCGGCGTACGGGTACGAGATCGCGCACATCGTCAAGGACGGTCTGCGCCGGATGTACGGCGAGAACTCCGAGGACGTCTTCTACTACCTGACCGTCTACAACGAGCCGATCCAGCACCCGGCCGAGCCGTCCGACGTGGACGTCGAGGGCATCCTGAAGGGTCTGCACCGGATCAAGGCCGGGGAGAAGGGCGAGCACGCGGCCCAGATCCTCGCCTCGGGTGTCGCGGTGCCGTGGGCCGAGGAGGCCCAGCGGATCCTGGCGGACGAGTGGAACGTCAAGGCGGACGTCTGGTCGGCGACCTCCTGGAACGAGCTGCGCCGCGAGGCCGTCGAGGTCGAGCGTCACAACCTGCTCCACCCCGAGGAGGAGCAGCAGGTCCCGTACGTCACCCGCAAGCTGGCGGACGCGCCCGGCCCGAAGGTCGCGGTGTCGGACTGGATGCGTTCGGTGCCGGACCAGATCGCGCGCTGGGTGCCCGGTGCGTACCAGTCGCTGGGCGCCGACGGCTTCGGCTTCGCGGACACCCGCGGTGCCGCCCGCCGCTTCTTCCACATCGACGCGGAGTCGATCGTGCTCGGTGTGCTGACCGAGCTGGCGAAGGAGGGCAAGGTCGACCGCTCGCTGCTGAAGCAGGCCATCGACCGTTACGAGCTGCTGGACGTCACGGCCGCCGACGCCGGGGAGGCGGGCGGCGACGCCTGAGCCACCGCACGGCCCCTGCCGCGCCCCCGACCGGTCCGCCGGTCGGGGGCGCGGCGCATTTCCGGGCACGGCCGTGTCCGGGGTGCGGATCATCGCCGGTCAGCTCTCCCAGATCTTCACCGCGCGGAAGCGGTACGGCGAGCTGGGCAGCCAGCTGCCGCCGCCCGGGTAGGTGTCGAACTCGCCGGTCTCGGCACAGGTGGCGCTCTGGTACGTGGTGACCGGGCGGCCGGTGCGGTTGGCCAGCGAGGCGGCCGTGGTGCCCTTGGGCAGCGAGATGCAGCTGTCGATGTCGGTGTCGGCCAGCTCGAAGGTCTGCCGCTTGCCGCCGAACTTCGCCTCCGGCCAGACGCAGAGCTGCCCCTTGGCGCAGTCGCCGGAGGCGGCGCTGCCGCCGGAGGCCGCATGGGCGGCGGGTGCGGCGAGGACGGTGGGTGCGGTGAGGGTGGCGGCCAGCGCGGCGAGGCCGGTGACGAGCGCGGTGCTGCGGTGAATACGCATCAGGAATCTCCCCCGTGAGTACGGCGATGGGTGTGCCGCCGGCCGGTTGCCCGCGGCGGGTTCACTGCCGAGCTTCGGCGTCGGCCGGGGCGGCTGCCAAGACCTCGGCGGCAGCACCACCCGGTGGGGCGATGTGGACGGAGCGTAGGGCTCGGGGCCAAGCCTGTGCGGCGTCAGGTTGACGCCTCGGCAGTGGTCCCGGGACGCCGTGGAAACCGTTCCTCCCGCCTGTACCAAGGGGTCCGCCGACCGGGCCGGGTGGCGGCCGCCGCGGGGAGTTCCCGTGCGGGACTCATCCGAAGGAGCGAAACGGGGCGGAAGCGGGGGCCGGGCGGGACAGGCATCGACGGCTGTCGCCCGATGTGGCGCGTACGGCGGGGAGTTGACGCGTACGGCGGGGGAAATGCGCGGGGCGGCCGGGGCGGCTGAGCCGGGCGGCGGGCGGCGCGGGGCCCGGAGCGCGAAGACCGGCGCGGGCCGGGCGATTCGGAGGCGGGTGTGAGGCCGGACGGCGCGGAGACCGGTGCGAGCCCCGGGCGGGGCCTGTCGCGAGGCGGCACAACGGCGCGCGGCCGGACCGGGGGTGTCCGGTCCTGTCGCGCGCCGTCAGGGATGTGGGTGGCTCAGATGTGGCCGACGCCCGCGCCCGCCTCCGCGTTCGCGCCGCGCTTGGTGAAGAGCGCGACCACGGCGGCGACCACGGCGACACCGCAGGCCACGGTGAAGGCGAGGCCCATGCCGGAGATGAAGGTGTCGTGGGCGACCGCGACGATCTTCTGGCCGATCGCGGGCGGGGTGTTCGGCGGCACCGGCGCGAAGCCCGCCGAGACCGCGTCGGACGCCTGCGACAGCTGCTGGGAGTCGACCGGGGGCAGTCCCGCGTCCTTCCAGTTGCCCGGCAGGTCGTTCTCGACGCGGGACGCCATCACCGCGCCCAGGACGGCGGTGCCAAGGCTGCCGCCGACCTGCATCGCGGCCTGCTGAAGACCACCGGCCACGCCGGACAGCTCCAGCGGGGCGTTGCCGACGATGACCTCGGTGGCGCCGACCATGACCGGGGCGAGGCCCAGACCGAGCAGGGCGAACCAGACCGACATCGTCGCCGTGCCGGTGCCGGTGTCCAGGCCGGACATGCCATACATCGCGACGGCGGTCAGCACCATGCCGCCGACCAGCGGGATACGCGGGCCGAGCTTGGTGATCAGGGCTCCGGCCAGCGGCGAGCCGACGATCATCATGCCGGTGAGCGGCAGGAGGTGGAGACCGCTGTCGACCGGGCTCATGCCGTGGACGTTCTGGAGGTAGAACGTCACGAAGAAGAGGCCGCCCATGAACGCGAAGGCCATCAGGACCATCAGGACCGTGCCCGCGGTGAGCGGCACGGAGCGGAACATCCGCAGCGGGATGAGCGGCTCGCGCACCTTCGTCTCCAGGAACGCGAAGAGGACGAAGAGCACCAGGGAGCCGATCAGGAAGCCCCAGGTCTGGAGGGAGCCCCAGCCCCAGTCGGACGCCTTGATCAGCGGCCATATGAGGCAGAACATCGCGCCGGAGAGCAGCGCGATGCCGGGTATGTCGAACGACCGCGGGGCGTTGGCCGCGCGGTGGTCCTTGAGGATCACCAGGCCCAGGACGAGCGCCAGCACGCCCACCGGGACGTTGATGAAGAACACCGACTGCCAGCTGACGTGCTCGACGAGCAGACCGCCGACGATCGGGCCACCGGCGGTGGAGGCGCCGATGACCATGCCCCAGATGCCGATCGCCATGTTGAGCTTCTCGGCGGGGAAGGTCGCGCGCAGCAGACCGAGCGCCGCGGGCATCAGCAGCGCGCCGAACAGGCCCTGGAGCACGCGGAAGATGATGACGAAGGTGACTTCCTTGGAGAAGCCGATGGCCCCGGAGGCGGCGGCGAAGCCGACGATGCCTATCAGGAACGTCTGACGGTGACCGAAGCGGTCACCGAGCTTTCCGGCGGTGATCAGCGCGATGGCCAGCGCGAGCATGTAGCCGTTGGTGATCCACTGCACATCGGCCAGCGAGGCGTTCAGATCCTGCTTGATGGCCGGGTTGGCGATCGCCACGATCGTGCCGTCGAGGGCGACCATCATGACGCCGATCGCGACGGAGAAGAGAGTCAGCCACGGATGGCCGCGCAACCCCTTACGGGGCTCCGGTACGGGAAGTTCCGGCGCGCTCTGGGCAACCGGGGTCTGGGAACTCATATCCGGAGACACTAATGTCAGCGGCTGACAGTTGACAAAGCAATTCATGAGTCGGTAACTGTCATTTCGCTCACAGCTATCCTGAGCAGCGAGAACACCATGGAAAGGCGGCGCAGCATGACTCCGTCGACGCCGCGCGAATCGGCTCTGTGCGGACTGCGCGCCCGTAAGAAGCAGCGCACCCGGGACGCCCTGATACGTGCCGCGCTGGAGCTGTTCACGGCCCAGGGCTACGAGGCGACGACCGTCGACGAGATCGCCGCCGCCGTGGACGTCTCGCAGCGCACCTTCTTCCGGTACTTCAGCAACAAGGAAGAGGTCACCTTCGCCGTCCAGGAGATGGTCGAGGCGCGCTTCCTGGACGAGCTGAGCCACCGGCCCGCCGACGAGGCGCCGCTGACCGCGCTGCGCAGCTCGGTGATGGCCGCCTGGGACGACATCGCCGCCTCGATCGAGCCGATAGTCCCGGTGGAGCTGCACATGCGCGCCTACCAGATGATCGAGTCGACGCCCGCGCTGATCGCCGCCCACCTGCGGCGCTCCTGCGATCTGGAGGAGGAGGTCGCGCGGCTCATCGCCCGGCGGGAGGGGCTCGACGCGGACCTGGACCCGCGCCCCCGGGTGCTGGTCGGGGCGTTCAACGGGGTGATGCGCGCCGCCGGGAAGGCGTGGAGCGAGGGCGACGACTTCACCGTGACGTCGATCCGTGAGCTGACCCGCTCGTACCTCGATCACATCGGGCCCGTCCTGGACGACAACTGGCGCGCGGTGCGGTGACGCGCGCCCGGCGCGCACGGTCCGTCCGCGCGCCGGGTGGCGCCGCTCCGGAACGCGGCGTCACCCGGCACCGGCAGGGTGTGACGCAGTGGTTCCGGATGAGTCCGGCACCGCACCCCTGAGCGCGGACCCACAGCTCCAGGCGTCCACTTTGTTCGAATTACCCGCCGTGAAACGTGACATGACTCACCCGTGGAGCAGGCATGCTGCCGCGTCTCCTAGGGTGGCCCGCGGTGACTTCTTTCTCTGGGCTCGGCCCCTCCTTCGGTTCCTTCGGATTCCTGCAGTCCACCGCCTGGCGTGCGGCCCTCGCCCTGGCGGTGGTGTTCGTCATGCTCACCCTCACGGGGTGGACCGCGATCAGAGGTCACCAGGACGACGCCAACCCGCTGGCCACCGCGAAGGCCGACTGGCGGCACGCCTCCTTCCGCGGCGACCGGCTGCCCGACCCGGATACGGCGCCGAACCGGCTCCGCGCCTTCTTCGCCTCCCTGGACCGCGCCGGGCGGCGTGAGCTGGCCGACCGGTATCCGCTGGTCGTCGGCAACATGAACGGTGCGCCGGTGGACCTGCGCTACCGCGCCAACCACACCGCGCTCGACCAGGCGCGCGCCATCGAGGAGCGGCGCTCCACCGACCGCCGCCTCACGCCCGTGGGCCGTCAGGACGCGGGTCGGCTGATGCACCGCTTCGAGTCGATGGCCGCCAAGGGCCGACAGATCCTGGCGTTCGACCCGGCGGGCGGCGGCCGCGCCGCGGAGGTCTTCGGCGACCTCGACACGGCCCGCCGGGTCTCCGTGGTCGTCCCCGGGGTGGACACCAACCTGACGAATTTCGAACGCACCACCCGCGCCACCAGCGCCCCCGTGGGCATGGCCGACGCGCTCTACGGCGCCGAGCGTGCCGCCCGGCCGGGCACCCGGACCGCGGTGATCGCCTGGGCCGACTACACCGCCCCGGCCGGTCTCGGGGTGGAGGCCGCCACCGGGCAGCTCGCGCAGGCGGGCGCCCTCCGGCTGCGGGCGCTGACCCGGGCGCTGCCCTCGGCCGACAGCGTCGCGCTGTTCTGCCACAGCTACGGCTCGGTGGTCTGCGGTCTGGCCGCGCGCGATCTGCCGTCCAACGTGCGGGACATCGCGGTGGCGGGCAGCCCCGGCATGCGTGCGGCCAACAAGACGGCGCTCGACACCCGGGCCCGGCTGTGGGCCATGCGGGACTCCGACGACTGGATCCAGGACGTGCCGTACCTGGAGGTCGGCGGGCTGGGCCACGGCCCCGACCCGGTCGATCCGGCGTTCGGCAGCCGTCTGCTGTCGGCGGCCGGTGCCGACGGCCACGCCGGGTACTTCACGCCCGGCACCGAGAGCCTGCGCAACTTCGCGAAGATCGGCGTGGGCGCCCTCTCGGACGTACGCTGCGCGGCCGACGACGCCGGGTGCGGCGCCGGGCTCACCTGATCCGCCGCGACGGCCGGGAGCCGTCGGCCGCGGAAGGTACAAGGTGTCCATAAGGGGGACGGGCGGGCAACCGCCGCATACGATGAGCCGCATGGGTGATGTGCTGGCCGGTTTTCACGCCGTCTGGGAGTTCGGCTCGGACTCCGTACTCATCCGCTTCGAACGGGGGATCCGCAGGCCGAAGCTGTTCCAGGCGCTCGGCGAGCGACGCATTCCGTACGAGGCGCTGAGCGCCGTCGAGCTGTCCGAGGGCAGGCGCGGCACCGTCGTGCTGCACGCCGTGCCCAGGCCGGGCGCCGACCCCCTGATGGAGGCGGCCGCCGGACAGCTCAAGGAGGACGCCGACCCCTACCGTCTGGTGCTGCCCGCCGAGCAGGAGGACCCGGCGGCGCACCTCGCCGACGAGCTGCGCCGCCTGCTGGGGCCGGACGCCGGGGAGCCCGCCGACCGCCATCTGGTCGCACCGCCCGAGGGCCCGCTGCACTTCAAGGCGTACGACGGGAAGGCGTCGTTCGACGGGAGCGCGGTGACGTTCCGCTGGTTCTGGACGGGCGCCTCGTCCGCGAAGTGGATGAGCGGCGACCAGAGCTTCGGCGTCGGCGAGTTGAGCGGGGTGGAGTGGCGCTCGCCGGAGCTGGTCACCGGCCATCTGCGGCTCCTGGAGCGCACCGCCCGGGACGGCACGCCGGGCGAGGCCGACCAGGATCCGGCCGCCGTGGTCTTCGGCCTCGGGTACGGGCCCGTCCACGAGTCGCTGCCATTCGCCGCGGCGGTGCTGGCGGCGGTGCGGACGGCGCAGACCGGGCCGGAGCCGAGGTGCGCGCCGGTGCGCCGGGCCGGGGACACCGGGCGGAATCCGGCCGACATCGCCGACCGGATCCGCCAGCTCGGCGAGTTGCACGGTGCCGGGCTGCTGACGGACGGCGAGTTCAGCGCGAAGAAGGCCGAACTCCTCGCCGAGCTGTAGCCGCTGCTCACGGCGGCTGCCGGAACTCCGCGGGTCATACCGTGGTAGGGGTGCAGCTCCGCACTCCGGTATGACGTTCGGGTCATCGCCCTCCGCTTACATTGACTGCGCGATGATCCGAGACGCTTCCCCTTCCCCCACCGGCACCGGCGCGGCGCGCGCACCGGCCCGGGAGCCCGCCCTGCGCGCGGCCCGCCGGGGTCTGGCCACGCTCCTCGGCCTGGGGGACCGGCCCGGCACACCGCTGCTCGGCACGGCCCGCAGCATCTGGGTCCGCCGCCTCCCGTACGTCCTCGCTGTCCTCCTCACCATCGTGCTGATGCCGGTCGGCGTACACAATCTGGGCGAGAACTACGGCATGAACGGCGCCCTGGCGGCGCTCTTCGGGGCGGCGCAGACGCTGCCGCTGCTGATGGCGGTGGTCCGGCCGCTGTCGGCGTGGTGGGTGATCTTCGGCGCCGATGTGCTGTGCGCGGTGCTGCTCTCCCTGTCCCCGCAGACGCAGGTCTGGCCGTGGCCACCGGCGGCGATCATCGGCTATCTGGCGCTGATGGTGCCGCTGTCCCAGCGGGAGAGCCGCCGGACGCTGGCCACGGTCTGGGCGACGACGGGCGTGGTGGGCGTCCTCCTGGAGCCGCTGACGCCCCGCCGCAGCGACAACACCTGGATGCTGATGTTCGTCCTGGCTGGCGTGTTGCTGCTGATCGGCCTCGTGGTGCGGGAACGCGGCGACGCCCGGCGGAAGTTGCGGGAGCAGGAGACGATCAGCGAGGCGGAGCGGGCCCGCCGCACCCTGCTGGAGGAGCGGGCCCGGATCGCCCGCGAGCTGCACGACGTGGTCGCCCACCACATGTCGGTGATCACCGTCCAGGCGGACAGCGCACCGTACCGCATCGAGGGCATACCCCCGCAGGCCCAGGAGGAGTTCGCCGCCATCGCGACGACGGCGCGGGAGTCGCTGACGGAGATGCGGCGGCTGCTGGGGGTGTTGCGCAGCGCGGAGGCAGAGCGGGACGCCGGTCCGGAGAAGGCTCCGCAGCCGGGTCTGGACGAGCTGCCGCGGCTGGTCGAGGCCACCATACGGGCGGGTGTGCCGGTCGAGTTGACGCTGCCCGACGAGCCGGTGGAACCGGAGCCCGCGGTGGCCCTGTCGGCCTACCGCATCGTCCAGGAAGCCCTGGCCAACGTGGTGCGGCACGCCCCCGGGGCCCGCACCCGGGTGTCGGTGGTGCGCTCCACGGACGGCATGGTGCTGACGGTGGTGGTCCTCAACGGCCCGCCGCCGACCCCGTCCACCGCATGGGAGACCTCGGGCACCGGACACGGTCTCGTGGGGATGCGCGAGCGGGTGCGGCTGGTGAAGGGCTCCCTGTCCACCGGGCCCCTGCCCGACGGCGGCTTCATGATCGCCGCCCAACTCCCGCTGCCCCTGCCCTTTCTGATCGACAAGGACCCCGACTCCCCATGACCACACGAGTGATCATCGTCGATGACCAGGCCATGGTGCGGGCAGGCTTCGCCGCGCTGCTCGCCGCGCAGAGCGACATCGACGTGGTCGGCGATGCCCCGGACGGCGCCCAGGGCGTCGAGCTGAGCCGCCGTACGCACCCGGATGTGGTGCTGATGGATGTGCGGATGCCGCAGATGGACGGCCTGGAGGCGGCCCGGCAGCTGCTCTCCCCACCGCCGGGCGTCACCCACCGTCCGAAGGTGCTGATGCTGACCACGTTCGATGTCGACGACTACGTCTACGAGGCGCTGCGCGCCGGTGCCTCGGGGTTTCTCCTCAAGGACGCCCCGCCCGCCGATCTCATCGCCGCGGTCCGGATCGTCGCCGCAGGTGAGGCCCTGCTCGCCCCGTCCGTGACCCGTCGGCTGATCGCGGACTTCGCCCGTCAGGGCCCGGCGCCCCGCAAGGACGCCACCGCGCTGCGGCTCAACGGCCTCACCCCGCGGGAGACGGAGGTGCTGAAGCTGATCGCCCGCGGCCTCTCCAACCAGGAGATCGCCGACGCGCTGGTCCTCGCCGAGCAGACCGTGAAGACCCATATCGGGCGGGTGCTCGCCAAGTTGGAGCTGCGCGACCGGGCGCAGGCGGTCATCTTCGCGTACGAGTCGGGGTTGGTCACACCGGGCGAACGCTGAGACGGCGCGGGCATCGGGAGGCCCCGCCCGAGCGGCCCGCGCCGCAGCGTGCCCGTAGGTCAACTGCCGTCCCTCGGCACAGGATGGACGGGTGGTACTCAAGGGGGACCCGGCGCCCTACCCCCTACTGCGGTATCACCCGGGAGTTGGCTCCGAGGGGTGACGCCGTCCCACCCGACGCCTTTCTACGTTTCCTTCCGTCGCACCACCGCACGAAGGAGACACCATGGCACTGTTCCGATCCACCGGCCGACGCGGCCGACGCGCGCTGATCACCGCGGCGCTCGTCGCGCTCGTCGCCGGGGGCACGGGCGGCTGGGCCGCGGGCTCCGCCGAGACCGCCGTGACCGGCCCCGCACCGGGCGCCGCCGCCTGGCGCGCGGACCACTCCCTCGGCGTCCGGCTGCCGGACCCGGCGACGACCACTCCGACCGAGGTGGCCCGCTTCTTCCACCGGCTGACCGGCGCCGAGCAGCACCTCCTCGCGGTGCGGCACCCCCTGACCGTCGGCAACCTCGACGGCGCCCCGGTAGCCCTGCGGTACCAGGCCAACTCCCTTGCGCTGAAGGCCGAGCGGGACCATCAGCAGGCGCTGTCAACCGACCCCGGCGGCACCCTGCAGGACCACCGGGCGGCACGCCGGGCGGCCGACCGCTGCGCCGAACTGCTCGCGCCCGGAAGGCAGATCCTCGCCTTCGACCCACGCGGTCGCGGTCAGATAGCGGAGGTACACGGCGATCTGACGAAAGCGGAGCGCACCGCCGTGATCGTGCCCGGCTCCGACATCGACCTGACCACCTTCGACCGCGGCCACGACCCGTACGGCACACCGACGGGGATGGCGACCTCCCTGCGCGCCCGGATGGCCGCCGACGCCCCGGGGGTCCGGACGGCCGTGATCGCCTGGACGGGGTACACCACCCCGGTCGGTCTGGGGCCGGATGCCGCGACCGGGCGGCTCGCCGAAGCCGGTGCGCCCCGGCTGGTGCGCTTCCTGTCCGGGCTGGCCACGGTGGGCGTCCCGGCACCGGCGCTGCTGTGCCACAGCTACGGCTCGGTCGTCTGCGGTCTGGCCGGGCCGGTCCTGGGCCACACCGCGCGGGATCTGATCCTCTTCGGCTCCCCCGGTGTGCGCCGCCCCTCCGCCACCGAGGTGGACGGCTACGCCCAGGTCTGGGCCGCGCGGGACGCCACGGACTGGATAGGCAACGTCCCGCACGTCGGCATCCTGGGGCTGGGGCACGGCGAGGACCCCACCGATCCGGCGTTCGGCGCGCGGCGGGTCTCGGCGCTACGGGCCGAGGGCCACACCGGCTATCTCGCCCCGGGCACCGATTCCCTGCGCAACTTCGCCGCCATCACGCTCGGCCACTACTCGGTCGTCACCTGAACCCGCCCCGGTCAACGACTGGTTCGGGTGCGGGCCACCGACCACCCTCGCCCGGTGGCCCGCTCGGCGGCGGCCCACCAGGCGAGGCGTCCCCGTCCCCACGGCGAGGGTCCCCCCTCCCCCATACCCGTCCGTCACTCCCGTCCGGCAGAGGTGAATGTCATGTCCGCGTACCGGTCCCCCGCGACCTTCCCCGCGATGGGCTCCAGAAGTGCCAGCTCCTCCGCCGTGAGCCGGATGCGGGTGGCGGCGGTGTTCTCCTCGATACGGCTGCGCCTGCGGGTGCCGGGGATCGGCACCACGCCGAGACCGTGCACCTCGGCCCGCTGCTGGACCCAGGCCAACGCGATCTGCCCGGGCGTCGCACCGTGCGCGGCGGCGAGGGCGTGGACGGGCTCCAGAAGTGCGGCGTTGGCCGCCGCGTTGTCGCCGGTGAAGCGCGGCTGCTGGCGGCGGAAGTCGTCCTGGCCCAGCTCCTTCTCCGCGCTGACGAAGGAACCGGTCAGGAACCCGCGGCCGAGCGGCGAGTACGGCACGAAGCCCACGCCCAGCTCGGCGGCGGCAGCGACCACGCCGTTCTCCACGTCGCGGCTGAAGAGCGACCACTCGGACTGGAGCGCGGCGATCGGGTGCACCTCCTGGGCGGCGCGCAGTTCGGAGGCGGTCACCTCGCTGAGCCCCAGGTGCTTGACCTTGCCCTCGGCGACCAACTCGGCCATCGCGCCGACGGATTCCTCGATCGGGACGGCGGTGTCACGGCGGTGCATGTAGTAGAGATCGATCGTGTCCACACCGAGGCGCCGCAGGCTGCCCTCGACCGCCTGCCGGATGTAGGGCCGGTCGTTGCGGATGACGCGCTTCTGCGGGTCGGCGGGGTCGAGGGACAGCGCGAACTTGGTGGCCAGTACGACCTCGTCGCGGTGGCGGCGGATGAAGGGGCCGATGAACTCCTCGTTCTCGCCGTTGCCATAGAGGTCGGCGGTGTCGTAGAGGGTCACGCCCAGTTCCAGGGCGCGCTCCAGCGTCTCCTGTGCCGCGTCGGCGTCGGTCGGGCCGTAGGCGAAGCTCATGCCCATGCAACCCAGGCCCTGCACTCCGACGCGGAGGCCGCCGGTGCCCAGCTCCACGGTGTCGATCTTCTCGCTCCCCATGTCGGATCAGCCCCTCTCGGACGCCCGGCGTCGGGCGTCGGCGTAGATATCGATCTTGTAGTCGAGCACGGCGAGGGTGTCCTGCAGCTCCGCGATGCGGTGCCGTACGTCCTCACGGTGCGTGGTCAGCAGCTCTTCCCGCTCGGCGAAGGTGGCGTCGCCGGCCTTGGCGAGTTCGGCGTAGCGCACCATGTCGGCGACCGGCATACCGGTGAGCCGCAGCTTGGCGACCAGCGCCAGCCAGTCCAGATCCCGGTTGGTGAAGCGCCGCTGCCCGGTGTGGCTGCGGTCGACGTGCGGCATCAGGCCGATCCGCTCGTACCAGCGCAGGGTGTGGGCGCTGAGCCCGGTGTACGACGCCACCTCGCTGATCGAGTAGCGGTCCCGGCCGGTCGGGCGCGGGTGGACCACCTCCTGGGCGCAGCTGCGTGCCGCCCACTGCGGGCCGCCGGGCGTCCGCTGTACGGACACCGCGCCGCCGTCCGCCGCCGTCTCCTCGATCACCGGCTCGCTCTGCGTCACCGTCATGCCGCGTCTCCCCTGTTCGGCTGTCGCCCCCGTCGACATGACTCAACGCTAGAGAGTTGGAGTGCACTCCAGGCAAGCACGGTCTTGACCGGGATTTGGCGAACACCCGAAGCCGCCCGGGCCGCTCCCCTCCCGGCTCCCGGGCGCGGGCCGGGCCCGTCGTCGCTCCGTCCCCGACCGGGGCGTCCGTGCGGGAGAGGTCCCGCACGGACCGGCCTGTGGTCGCCGGGTGGGCGGCCTTTAGGCTCGTCCCATGCAGAGCCTGCGGATGATCGAGAACTGGCCGGTGCCGACCGCTGCGGCCGCCGTCGTACGAGCCGATGGCAGCGTCGCCGGGACATGCGGGCCCCAGCAGCACCGCTTCCCGCTGGCCTCGGTGACCAAGCCGCTGGCCGCCTATGCCGCGCTGGTGGCGATCGAGGAGGGCGCGGTCGAGCTGGACGAACCGGCCGGACCCGAGGGCTCCACCGTGCGCCACCTCCTCGCCCACACCTCCGGCCTCGCCTTCGACGAGCAGCGCACCATGGCCGCTCCGGGGACCCGGCGGATCTACTCCAACGCCGGTTTCGAGACCCTGGGCGACCACATCGCCGAGGCCACGGACATCCCCTTCCCCCAGTACCTGCGGGAGGCGGTGTTGGAGCCGCTCGGTATGGACGCGACGGAGCTGGCCGGTTCCCCCGCCAAGGACGGTGTCTCGACCGTCGCCGACCTGATCCGTTTCGCCGCCGAACTCCAGGCGCCGCGGCTGCTCGCGCCGGAGACCGTCGCCGCCGCGACCTCCGTGGTCTTCCCCGGGCTCACCGGCGTACTGCCCGGCTACGGCCACCAGAAGCCCAACGACTGGGGGCTGGGGTTCGAGATCCGCGACGGGAAGTCGCCGCACTGGACGGGCGCTTCGTCGTCGGCGCGGACGTTCGGCCACTTCGGCCAGTCCGGGACGTTCCTGTGGGTGGACCCGGAGGCGGGCGGCACCGGCGCCGCCTGTGTCGCGCTCACCGACCGGGCCTTCGGCCCCTGGGCCGTCGACGTCTGGCCGCCGCTGACCGACGCGGTCCTGGCCGAGCTGCACGCCGCCTGACATCCGGCGGCCGGGCCCCCGCAGGTCCCGGCCGCCCACCGCCCGGCCCGTCCCCGACCGGCCGCGCCCCGTGCCGCGGAGCGCCCGCGGCACACCGCCGGTCCCTCACGTACACCGCGGCTCCCCCGCCCCGCGGTTCACACGTACCGCGGCTCCGCCCCCATCTCCCAGATCAGGCACTCCGCGGACCCCTCCGCCCGCAGCCGTACGCCGCTCTCGTCGGTGAGCCGCGCGGCGTCACCGGCCGCCAGCGCCTCCCCGCCCAGCCGCGCCTCGCCGCGTACCACCTGCACATACACCCGCGGCGCAGCCGGGAGGGCGGTGCTTTCGCCGGGGGCGAGGCGGCGGATGCGCACCGTCGCCCCCGCGCGCGGGACGGCGTACGGGGCGTCGTCGGCGAGGCCGCGCACCACGTCGTACGCGGGGGTCCCGCCGAACTCCGTCGGTGCCAGCCACATCTGGACGAAGCACAGCGGTGCGGGGCCGTCGTTGCGCTCGATGTGCCGGACGCCGTCGGCGGCGGTCAGCCGGGCCAGGTCACCCGGCCGTACCGTCGTCTCGTGTCCCGTGGAGTCGCGGTGGGTCAGTTCACCCTCGACGACCCAGGTGACGATCTCGGTGTCGCGGTGCGGGTGCTCGTCGAATCCGGCGCCCGGGGCGAGCCGCTCCTCGTTGCAGGCGATCAGTGCGCCGAACCGCAGGTTGGCGGGGTCGTAATGGGGGCCGAAGGAGAACGCGTGGAGCGTCTCGATGCCGGTTTCCGGATCGCCGCCCCGATAGCGTTCCGCGCCCGCGTGCACCTGAATCATGCAGTCACCGTAGCCCCGCCGCGCCATGTGCCCGACCCGATAAGGCAGTCTTGTCCCGTGTCTGAACCCGCATCGCGCGCCCCTCATCCGCACCAGGCGACCCTCCGCAGGCTGGAGCAGTCGTCCGGCAAACTCGCCGCGGCAGCCATCGCCCGCATGGACGCGCAGCTGCCCTGGTACCGCGCGATGCCACCGGAGAACCGCTCCTGGATCGGCCTGGTGGCACAGGCCGGTATCGCCGCGTTCACCGAGTGGTTCCGGCATCCCGAGACCCCCCAGGCGATCAGCACCGACGTCTTCGGCACCGCACCGCGCGAGCTGACCCGGGCGATCACTCTGCGCCAGACCGTGGAGATGGTCCGGACGACCATCGAGGTCATGGAGTCGGCGATCGACGAGGTCGCGGCCCCCGGTGACGAATCGGTCCTGCGGGAAGCGCTGCTCGTCTACGCCCGCGAGATCGCCTTCGCCACCGCTCAGGTCTACGCCCAGGCCGCCGAGGCGCGTGGCGCCTGGGACGCCCGGCTGGAGTCGCTCGTCGTCAACGCGGTGCTCTCCGGTGAGGCCGACGAGGGCGCGGTCTCCCGGGCCGCGGCCCTGGGCTGGAACTCCCCCGAGCACGTCTGCGTCGTCCTGGGCACCGCCCCCGACGGCGACAGCGAACTGACCGTGGAGGCGATCCGCCGGGCCGCCCGGCACGCCAAGCTCCAGGTGCTGACCGGCGTCCTGGGCAGCCGCCTGGTGGTGATCGCCGGTGGCTCCGACAACCCGCTCAAGGCGGCGAAGGCGCTGATCGGGCCGTACGCGGCGGGCCCGGTGGTGGCCGGTCCGGTCGTCGCCGACCTGCTCGCCGCGACGCGCTCGGCGCAGGCCGCCGCCGCCGGTCTGCGGGCCTGCGCCGCCTGGCCGGACGCACCGCGGCCGGTGCTCGCCGACGATCTGCTGCCGGAGCGCGCGATGGCGTCGGACCCGGTGGCGCGCGACCAGCTGGTGGAGGAGATCTACAGGCCGCTGGAGGAGGCGGGCTCCGCGCTCCTGGAAACACTGAGCGTCTATCTGGAGCAGGCCAGCAGCCTGGAGGGCGCGGCGCGGATGCTGTTCGTGCACCCGAACACCGTGCGCTATCGGCTCCGACGCGTGACGGACGTCACCGGATGGTCGCCGTCCGATGTCCGCTCGGCCTTCACCCTGCGTATCGCACTGATTCTGGGGCGCCTGGCTGACGGAGAATCGCAGCTCTAGACTTTTGTCGGACACCAACAATTCCCCCGATGGTTCTTCGTCCCTGTCCCCACGGGCGGGCGGGACCTCCCACAAGAGAGAGTGTGAGGGTGCTCGTACTCGTCGCTCCCGGCCAAGGCGCTCAGACGCCCGGCTTCCTGACCCCCTGGCTCGACCTCCCCGGTGTCGAAGACCGGCTCCGTGAGTGGTCCGCGGCCATCGACCTGGATCTGATCCACTACGGCACGAACGCCGACGCGGACGAGATCCGCGACACCGCCGTGGCACAGCCGCTGCTGGTGGCGTCCGCACTGATCTCCTCCCGGCAGCTGTTCGCGACGCCCGAGGAGTTCACCGCGCGCGTCGGCGCCGCGGCCGGCCACAGCGTCGGCGAGCTGGCGGCCGCCGCACTGACCGGCACGCTCACCGACACCTCCGCGATGCGGCTGGTCCGGCGGCGTGGCCTGGCGATGGCCGAGGCCGCCGCCGTCACCGAGACCGGCATGGCGGCGCTGCTCGGCGGCGAGGAGTCCGTCGTCGTGCCGCATCTGGAGAAGCTGGGGCTGACCCCGGCGAACGTCAACGGCGCCGGTCAGATCGTTGCGGCGGGCACCGCCGAGCAGATCGCGGCCCTCGTCGCGGACAAGCCCGAGGGCACCCGGCGGGTCGTCCCGCTGAAGGTGGCGGGCGCCTTCCACACCCACCACATGGCGCCCGCCGTGGCGGCGCTGGAGTCCGCGGTCGGCGAGCTGGACGTCACCGACCCGCACACCCGCTACGTCTCCAACAAGGACGGCCGCACCGTCGCCACCGGCGACGAGCTGGTGCAGCGCCTGGTGGGTCAGGTGGCGAACCCGGTGCGCTGGGACCTGTGCATGGAGACGTTCAAGGAGCTGGGCGTCACCGCACTCATCGAGGCGGCGCCGGGCGGCACGCTCGTCGGTCTGGCCAAGCGCGCCCTCCCCGGTGTGAAGACGCTCGCCCTCAAGACCCCCGACGACCTCGACGCGGCCCGCACCCTGATCGCGGAGCACAGCTCTCCGGTCGCCGACCCGTCGGCCGAAGAAGGAGCCCGCGCATGACCTCGAAGATCAAGCCCTCGAAGGGCGCCGAGTACGCCCGGATCATGGGTGTCGGCGGCTACCGCCCGACCCGTGTGGTGCCCAACGAGGAGATCCTCAAGCACATCGACTCCTCCGACGAGTGGATCCGCTCGCGGTCCGGCATCGCCACCCGGCACTGGGCGGGCCCGGAGGAGACCGTCGCCGTCATGTCGGTCGAGGCGGCGGGCAAGGCCATCGCCGACGCGGGTATCGCGCCCGAGCAGATCGGCGCGGTCGTCGTCTCCACCGTCTCGCACTTCAAGCAGACCCCGGCCATCGCGACGGAGATCGCGCACCGTATCGGTGCGGGCCGTCCCGCGGCGTTCGACATCTCGGCCGGCTGCGCGGGCTTCGGCTACGGCCTGACCCTCGCCAAGGGCATGGTCACCGAGGGCTCCGCCGAGTATGTGCTGGTCATCGGCGTGGAGCGGCTGTCGGACCTCACCGATCTGGAGGACCGTGCGACGGCCTTCCTGTTCGGTGACGGTGCGGGCGCGGTCATCGTCGGTCCCGCCAAGCAGCCCGCGATCGGCCCGACCGTCTGGGGCTCCGAGGGCGACAAAGCGGAAACGATCAAGCAGACCATCCCCTGGGACGCGTACCGCACCACGCCGGTGCCCGGCGGCGACGGTCCCGAGGAGCGGACGGCCCCCGAGGCCATCCGCTACCCCGCCATCACCCAGGAGGGCCAGGCGGTCTTCCGGTGGGCGGTGTTCGAGATGGCGAAGGTCGCCCAGCAGGCGCTGGACGCGGCCGGAGTCAGCCCGGACGACCTGGATGTCTTCATTCCGCACCAGGCGAATATGCGGATCATCGATTCGATGGTGAAGACGCTGAAGCTGCCGGAGAGCGTCACGGTCGCCCGTGACGTGGAGACCACCGGCAACACTTCCGCCGCCTCCATCCCGCTCGCCATGGAGCGGCTGTTGGCGACCGGTCAGGCCAAGAGCGGCGACACCGCGCTGGTCATCGGCTTCGGGGCGGGTCTCGTTTACGCCGCTACGGTCGTTACCCTCCCCTAAGCAAGATCTGCGCAGCGCGCCGTCCGTCCCCCCGATGTGCCGGCCGCTGCGCGCCCAGCTTCACCCCGTCAGTTACCACTAGAACACCAAGGAGCGCCATCATGGCCGCCACCAAGGAAGAGATCGTCGCTGGTCTCGCCGAGATCGTGAACGAGATCGCCGGGATCCCCACCGAGGACGTCCAGGTGGACAAGTCCTTCACCGACGACCTCGATGTCGACTCGCTGTCCATGGTCGAGGTCGTCGTCGCCGCCGAGGAGCGCTTCGACGTGAAGATCCCCGACGACGACGTCAAGAACCTCAAGACCGTCGGCGACGCGACCGATTACATCCTCAAGCACCAGAGCTGATCCAGCTCTGCGCATGTCGCCACCCCGCGGTGGCGCCGTATTCAGACCCCTCTACCCGTGGAGTAAGAATTCCCGTGAACGCGACCAATCGCACCGTGGTCGTCACCGGTATCGGCGCAACCACACCGCTGGGTGGCGACAGCGCTTCGACCTGGGACGCCCTGCTCGCCGGCCGGTCCGGTGTGGGCACCCTGGACGAGGACTGGGCAGCTGACCTCCCGGTCCGTATCGCCGCCCGTGCGGCGGTGGACCCCGGTGAGATCATCCCCAAGCCGCAGGCCCGCAAGCTGGACCGCTCGGCGCAGTTCGCGCTGATCGCGGCCCGTGAGGCGTGGGCCGACGCCGGTTTCACCGGTAAGGCGGGCGAGGACACCTCGGTCGACCCCGACCGGCTCGGCACCGTCATCGCCTCCGGCATCGGCGGCGTGACGACCCTGCTCGGTCAGTACGACGTGCTGAAGGAGAAGGGCGTCCGCCGCGTCTCCCCGCACACCGTGCCGATGCTGATGCCGAACGGCCCGTCCGCCAACGTCGGCCTGGCCGTCAACGCCCGCGCGGGTGTGCACACCCCCGTCAGCGCCTGTGCGTCCGGCTCCGAGGCGATCGGCTACGCCATCGAGATGATCCGCACCGGCCGTGCGGACATCGTGGTCGCGGGCGGTACGGAGGCGGCGATCCACCCGCTGCCGATCGCCGCGTTCGGCAACATGATGGCGATGTCGAAGTCGAACGACGACCCGCAGGGCGCCTCCCGCCCCTTCGACTCCGCGCGCAACGGTTTCGTCCTCGGTGAGGGCGCCGGTGTGGTCGTGCTGGAGTCCGCGGAGCACGCCGCCAGGCGCGGTGCGCGGGTCTACGCCGAGGCCGTCGGCCAGGGCATCTCCGCCGACAGCCACGACATCGTGCAGCCCGAGCCGTCGGGCAACGGCATCGCGCACGCGCTGCAGAGCCTGCTCGACAACAGCGACCTGGACCCGTCCGAGATCGTGCACGTCAACGCGCACGCGACCTCGACGCCGCAGGGTGACCTCGCCGAGCTGAAGGCGCTGCGCAAGGTCTTCGGTGACGACACCGACCACATCGCCGTCGCCAGCACCAAGTCGATGACCGGTCACCTCCTGGGTGGCGCCGGTGGTGTCGAGTCCGTCGCGTCGATCCTGTCGGTGTACCACCGGGTGGCCCCGCCGACGATCAACGTCGAGAACCTCGACCCCGAGATCGACGTCGACATCATCCGCGACGAGCCCCGCAAGCTGCCCGCCGAGGGCCGCATCGCGGCGCTGAACGACTCGTTCGGCTTCGGCGGTCACAACGTCGTGCTCGCGTTCCGCACCGTCTGAACGCACCCCTGACGTACGAGGGCCCGCCCGGTCACCACGACCGGGCGGGCCTTCTGCATGGGTGGTGCGGTCAGTCGCCGAAGGAGGCGTAGTAGGCGGCCGCGCCGTCCTCGCCGCCGTGGCCCAGTTCCTCGGCCCGGCGCAGCCGTTCGGCGGCGGCGTCGGCGAGGTCCATGCGGACACCGGCCGCCCCGGCGGCCTCCCCGATCAGCCGGGCGTCCTTGAGTCCCGCGCTGACCGTGAAGCTCGGTGGCAGGAGTGCACCGGAGAGGATCAGCTCGGACTTCATCCGCAGATACGGCAGATCGAGCGGCCCGCCCTCGACCGCGCCCAGGAAGTCGTACGGATCGACGCCGAGGCCCTTGGCGAGTGCCAGCGCCTCCCCCGCGCCGTTGATGACCGTCAGCACCCAGCTGTTGATGACGAGTTTGAGGCGCGAGGCGAGGCCGCTCGCGCCGTCGTCGCCGACCCAGCGGGTGGTGCGTCCGACGACGTCGAAGACGGCGGCGGCCTGTTCGCGGACGTCGGCCGGTCCGGCGGCGAGGACGGTCAGTTGGCCCTGTTCCGCGGGGGCCTTGGTGCCCAGGACGGGGGCGTCGACGTAGCGGAGGCCGTGGGTGGCGGCGAGGTCCGCGAGCGGGGTGGTGCCCTCGGTGCCGACGGTGCTCATCTGGAGCCAGAGGGTGCCGCGGGCGAGGCGCGGTGCCGCCGCCGTCATCGCGTGGAGGACGGCGGGGCCGTCGAGGAGCATGGTGAGGACGGTGTCCGCGCCGTCGACCGCCTCGGCCGGGGTGTCGGTGACGCGGACGCCGTCGGCGGTGAGGGGTTCGGCCCGGGCGCGGGTGCGGTTCCAGGCGCGGACGTCGTATCCGGCGCGGGCGAGGTTGCGGGCCATCGCCGTGCCCATGATGCCGGTGCCGAGCACCGCCACAGAGATGTGTTCAGCCATGTCCGCACGCTAGGACTTCGAGTGCGCTCGAAGGCAAGGCGCGGCGGAGCGGTCAGACGACTTGATGCAGCCAGCGGACGGGGGCGCCCTCACCGGCGTGCCGGAAGGGCTCCAGTTCGTCGTCCCAGGGCTTGCCGAGGAGGCGGGCGACCTCGGCGGCGAGGTCGCTCTCACCGCCCTCGGCGCGGACGACGGCGGCGCGCAGCCGGTCCTCGGGGATGAGGATGTCGCCGTGGATTCCGGTGACGGCGTGGAAGATACCCAGGTCGGGCGTGGAGCTGTAGCGCTCGCCCTCGGCCGTGGCGCAGGGTTCGGCGGTGACCTCGAAGCGCAGCAGATGCCAGCCGCGCAGCGCGGAGGCGAGCTTGGAGGCGGTGCCGACGGCGCCCTGCCAGGAGAATTCGGCTCTCCAGGTGCCGGGGGCGGCGGGCTGGGCGATCCAGTCGAGGGTGACGCGTACGCCGAGGACGCCCGCGACGGCCCATTCGACATGGGGGCAGAGCGCGCGGGGTGCGGAGTGGACGTACAGAACTCCACGGGTCGTCACCGGGACCTCCAGTGCGGTTCGAGGTTCGCCTTCCCCGGCGGCCTCGTGCCCGCGCCGTCGGCGGCCGGGGCGGGTGCCGACGGTCCGCCCCGGTGGGCGTTGCGGCACCGGCCTGCCAGGTGACCTACAGTAAACACCATTGGGCTCAATATGCCGCAATCTGCCGTAAAAAGGACAGGAAATGACGGGTTGACAGAGGTTTACGCCGTCGGTGCGTACCCGTTCGGGCCAGGGCGCGGCGGCCCCGGACCGGGGCTTTCCCGCGGTGCCGGCCCAGGGGTGACGTACCGTCGGTACTTCGAAGAGATATCACCCACGGGCCGGAGGGGACAGGGGATGACAGAGATCGACCGGTCGTTCTCCTCTCGGCGTACGGCTTTCTTCCGGATGCGCTCCGCTGAGGTGGCTCTCCCCGGGCGGAACGGTTCGGCAGGGGGCGTGCGGCGCCGCGCGGGCGCCGCCCTCGCCGCCGGTGCGCTGCTGCTCTCCGTGACCGCGTGCAGCGAGGACGGCTCCGGCGCACCGACGGCGCGGCCGAGCCCGAAGGCGTCCGCGCCGTCCGCCAGGCCCGCCCCCGTGTGGCGCACCGCCCCGGCGTCGATCGCGGCGCTCGGCGACTCCATCACCGTCGGCTTCGACGCCTGCACGGTGCTCTCCGACTGCCCGGAGGTCTCCTGGTCGACGGGGACCTCCCCCGAGGTCGACAGCCTCGCGCGGCGGCTGCTGGAGCGCCCGGCGGGCCACAGCTGGAACCTCGCCCGCACCGGCGCGCTGATGAGCGATCTGCCGGATCAGGTCGACGCGGCCGAGGCGCACCGGCCCGAGCTGGTGACGGTCCTGATCGGCGCCAACGACGCCTGCCGCAGCGAGGTCCACGCGATGACCCCGGCCAGCGCCTTCCGCGCCGACTTCACCCGGGCGATGAAGAAGCTGCGGAAGACGCTGCCCCGGACGCAGGTGTACATCGCGGCCGTACCCGACCTGATGCGCCTGTGGTCGGAGGGGCGGAAGAACCCGCTCGGCAAGCAGGTGTGGCAGCTGGGGATCTGCGGCTCGATGCTGCGCGACCCGGACGATCTGACGGACACGGCGACCGAGCGCCGCGAAGAGGTACGCGACCGCGTCAAGGCGTACAACAAGGCGCTGGAGGAGGTCTGCGCCGAGGACTCCCTGTGCCGCTTCGACCCGGAGGTCTTCGACTACCGCTTCACGGAACGGCAGTTGAGCAGCTGGGACTGGTTCCATCCCGGTGTCCGCGGCCAGGGGGAGCTGGCGGAGATGGCGTTCCGGACGATCACCCGTAAGGGACCGGTGGCATGACCCTGGCTGCGCCGTCCGGGTTCGATCGTCCTGTGGCATGAGGCGCCCCGGTGCGACCGTGCCGGATGATCTGCGGTGACCGGTCTCGCCGTCGACTTCTGGGGGAATCTCACCATGGCCCGTCTCCGTACCACCGCTCCCGTCCTGACCTGCGTCGCGGCGGCTGCCGCGCTGACCGGCTGCTCGGGCGGGATCGGGCCGTCGAAGTCCGGGGAGCGGACGTACTCCGTCTCCGGTGACGTCCGGTCGGTGACGGCCAAGACGTCGGGCGGTTCCATCGAGGTGGTGGCGACGAACGGCAGCGGTCCGGTGCGCGTCACGGAGAAGTACTCGTACCACGGCGACCGTCCGGCGCCGACGCACTCCGTCGCGGACGGCGGGCTGACGCTGGACGCCGCGGTGTGCCGGGGGCTGGGCGACAACTGCACGGTGAGCTACCGGGTGCAGGTGCCGCGGGCGACGGCGGTCGATCTGCACACCAGCGGCGGGGACGTCACCGTGCGCGGTACGGCGGGTTCCGTCGCCGCGGAGACCAGCGGCGGGGACGTCACCCTGGACGACGTCGCCGCGCACAAGGCGCGGGCGAAGACCAGCGGCGGCAGCGTGAGCGCCACGTTCACCACCGTGCCCGATGACGTGGTGGGCACCACCAGCGGCGGCGACGTCACGATCCGGCTGCCGAAGAGCACATACGACGTGGAGGCCACGACCAGCGGCGGGGACCGGAAGGTCACGGTGCCGACGGACCCGGACGCCCGTCGCCGGGTGGAGGCGCGGACCAGCGGCGGGGATGTGTCGGTGCTGGCGACCTCCTGAGAACGGGCCGGGGCCGGTCGGCGGTGCGGTCCGCCGACCACCCTCCCGACCTGCGGGTCCGCCTGCCGGACGGGAGTTTTCCACAGGCTCTGCGCGGGTGAGTTGCGCGGATGCATGATGACGGCATGTTGATCGCCGCAGCCCAATTCCCGTCCCGCCGCCACGACATCGCGGCCAACGCCACGCGCATGGCCGCCCTCCTCGCCCGCGCCGCCGACCTCGGTGTGGCCCTGGTCGTCTTCGCCGAGCTGGCTCTCACCCAGTACGACCTGGACGCCTTCGCGGCCGATCCGGACCTCGCCCTCACGCCGGACGACGCGCGGCTGGCGCCGGTCCGGGAGGCGTGCCGGGCCCACGGTGTCGCGGCGGTGGTGAACCTCCCCGCGCGTGAGCCCGGCGTCACGACCGGCATACCGGGCATCACCTCGTTCGTCTTCGGTCCGGACGGCGCGCTGCTGACGCGCTACACGAAGCTGCATCTGTCCGGCCGGGAGGGCGACCTCTTCACCCCGGGCCGCGCCGAGGGCCGGTTCCGGCTCGGCGGCGTCCACTTCGCCCTCGCCACCTGCTACGACAACTCCTTCCCGGAGCTGGCCGAGCACGCCGCGGCGGACGGCTGCCGGGTGTATCTGGCCAGTTCGTTCCACTGCTCGCCGGAGAGCCTGACGAAGTATCCGCAGCGGGCGCGGGACAACGGTCTCCATGTGCTGCTCGCCAACGGCGCGGGCACCGGCAGCGGCGCCTCCGGCCCGGGCTGCGGGCTCAGCGGCGCCTGGCTGCCGGACGGCCGCCGGGTGGCATCGGCCGGACCGGGGGCGGACTGTCCGGACGAGGGCGAGCTGGTGCTGGCCGATGTCCGTGACGCCGTCGTGCTGATGGCGGACCCGGCGGTGGCCGCGGTGCCGGTCCGCGAGTGCGGGGAGCCGCTGGTGGACGTACGGGAGGCGGCGCCGGGGCTGCTGGCGCCCGGGGCGGGGCAGACGGCGGACGGCGCCGCGGCGCACCTGCGGTCCGGGGTGCTGGAGCGGCTGCTCACCGCGGAGCGGGCGCTTCCGGACGGTCTGCGGCTCCGGCTGGCCGAGGGGTACCGCCCACCCGCCCTCCAGCGGCGCTACTTCGAGGAGTACGCCGACACACTGCGCAAGGAGCACCCCGACCGGTCGGCGGAGCAGGTGCGCTCCGCGGCGTCCCGGTACGTCTCGCCGCCGGAGATCGCCCCGCACGCCGCGGGCGGCGCCGCGGACCTGATCCTGACCACCGCCGACGGCACCCCGGTCGACATGGGCACCCGGCTGAACGCCTCGCCGGAGGAGAGCGACGGCGCCTGCTACACCGCGGCGCCCGGCATACCCGCGGCGGCGCGGCGGGCCCGGCGGACGCTGGGCGCCACGCTGACGGCCGCCGGGCTGGTCAACTACCCGACGGAGTGGTGGCACTGGTCGTACGGCGACCGCTACTGGGCACTGGAGACGGGCGCGGACGCCGCGCTGTACGGACCGAAGGAGCTGGCATGAGCGAAGACCACGACCTGGGGGCGGAGTTGACCGGTCCGGTGCTGTTGGGGGACGCCGAGGTACGGGAGTTGCTGGACGCGCCGTGCGCGGTACGGGCGGTGCGGCGTGCGCTGCTGGAGCACCACGCCGGAGGGCTGGCCGCACCGCCCCGCCTCCGCGCCAAGCTGGGCGAACAGGAGCTGGTGTTCACCGCCGGGCAGTTGGCGGGCGCGGGGCTGCACGGCTTTCGCGCGTACGGGACCGGCGGTGGCGATCAGCTGGTGGCGGTCTGGGACACCGCGAGCGGTGCGCTGCTGGCGGCGGTGCACGGCGCGGAGCTGGGGCCGCGGCGGACGGGCGCGATCGGGGCGGTGGCGGTCGAGGCCCTGGCCCGGCCGGACGCGGTCCGTTGCGGGCTGATCGGCACGGGCCCGCAGGCGTGGACCCAGCTCTGGGCGCTGGCGGCGGGCCCGCTGCGGCCCGAGACGGTCACGGTCTGCGGGAGGCGGAGGGAGCGCGCCGAACGGTTCGCCGCCCGGGTCGAGGCGGAGTTGGGGCTGCCGGTCCGGGTGGCGCGGGAGGTGCGGGAGGCGGTGGCCGGGCAGGACGTGGTCATCGTGGCGACGAACAGTCCGCGGCCGGTGCTGGAGGCGGAGTGGGTGGCGCCGGGCACCCATCTGAGCACGCTCGGCCCCAAGTCCCCCGCCCACCACGAGATACCGCCGGAGCTGGCGGCGCGGGCAGCGGTGATCGTCACCGATTCCCCGGCCCAGGCCGGGGCGTACGGCACCGGTCATCTGCTGGGCCCGGCACCGCTGACGGCACTCGGCGCGGTCCTGGCGGGCTCCGCGCCGGGCCGGACCGACGCCGAGGCGATCACCCTGTTCTCGTCGGTCGGCCTGGCGGGCACGGAGGTCGCGGTGGCGGCGGAACTGGTGAGGAGGTGCCGGGAGCAGGGCTGACGGGGCCGCCGGGCGGGGCGTTCCCGGCGGGAGCCCGGGCCCGGCGCCCCCGCGGGGTGCGTGTCGTCCGGCCCGCCCGCCGCGCGCCCGCCCGCCGTTCAGCTGTGCGGCAGGGCGTCCAGGCCGGCGAGGGTCGGGTAGGAGGGCTGGGCGCCGGGCCTGGTGACGGCGGCGGCGCCGACGCGTACGGCGAAGCGGGCGGCGTCGGGCAGGCCGTCGCCGCGGGCCAGGCGGGTGGCGAGGGCGCCGGTGAAGGCGTCCCCGGCACCCGTCGTGTCGACCACGTCGACCCTGACCCCCGGCACCTCGTGCAGACCGGCCCCGTCCAGCAGCAGCGCGCCGTCCCCGCCGAGGGTGATGACGACGGAGCGGGCGCCCAGCTCCCGCAGGGCGTGTGCCCAGTCCTGCGGGGTGCCGTCGGCGGCGCCGGAGAGGCGGCGGGCCTCGTGCTCGTTGACCACCAGCGGGTCGGCGACCGCCAGGAGTTCAGGGTCCAGCCGCTCCGGCGCCGGGGAGGGGTTGAGGACGACGCGGGTGCCGCACTCCTCGGCGGTCCCGGCGGCCGCCCGCACGGTGTCGATCGGAATTTCCAGCTGAAGGGAGAGCACCGTGGCAGCGGCGACGGTCTGCCGGGCGGCGGCGACGTCCTGCGGGGTGAGCGCGGCGTTGGCGCCGGGCGAGACGACGATGCTGTTGTCGCCGTCCGGGCCGACGACGATCATCGCGGTGCCGGTGCGGGCCGCCGCGTCGACCACGACCGGCGTCACATCGGTCCCGGCCGCACGCTGCGCGGCGAGCAGCAGCTCGCCGTACGCGTCCTCGCCGACCCGGGCCAGCAGCGCGGTCCGGCCACCGATCCGGGCCGCCGCCGCGGCCTGGTTGGCGCCCTTGCCACCGGCCGACTCCACCAGGTCGGAGCCGAGCACGGTCTCCCCCGCGCCGGGCCGCCGGTCCACCCGTACCGTCAGATCCGCGTTGGCCGAACCGACCACCAGGACGTCGTACCCGCGCCCCGCTCCGCTCATCACCTTCACCGCTCCGCTCTCTCGTGTCCGTCCTGAAAATCTTGCCTGCCGCGCGGCCCGGTGGCGGTTCGTGGGCCACCGGGCGCGCATGGCCCGTACCGCGCGGGCGGGGTGGGCCGCGGTCCGGTCAGCCGTCGAACGATGCCGCGTTCTTTGCCGACACCAGGACCACCGGGACCTTCACCGAGGCCGGCAGCTTCTCACCGCGGGCGGCCTTGAGCGCCCAGTCCACCGCCTTCTTGCCGAGCAGTTTGGGCTGCTGGGCGACGGTCGCGGTCAGCGTGCCCTTGCGCACCGCCGTCACGCCGTCGGGGGTGCCGTCGAACGCGACGACCTTGACGTCCTTGCCGGAGCGGGCCCCGAGCGCCTTGGACGCGCCGAGCGCCATCTCGTCGTTGGCCGCGAAGACCCCGCCGATGTCGCGGTGGGCCTGGAGCATGTTCGCCATCACGTCCATGCCCTTGGTCCGGTCGAAGTCGGCGGGCTGGCGGGCGACGACCTGGATGCCGGGGTACTTCTTGATGCCCTCCTCGAAGCCCTGGCCGCGCTCGCGGGCCGCGGACGTCCCGGGCTGGCCCTCCAGGAACGCCACCTTGCCCTTACCGTGCAGCGATTCGGCGAGCGTCTTCGCGGCGAGGCGGCCGCCCGCGACGTTGTCGGAGGCGATCGTCGAGCCGACCTTGCCGCCGTTGACACCGCGGTCGATGGAGATGACCGGGACATCCGCCCGGTTGGCGACGCCGACCGCCGGTACCGCCGCGTCCGAGTCGACCGGGTTGATGACGGCGGCTTTGACGTCCTGGCTGGTGAATGTCTCCATCTGGTTGATCTGCTGGGTGGGGTCGTTCTGCGCGTCGGTGATGTTGATGTGCAGGCCCCGGGCGTCCGCCTCCGCCTGGGCGCCTTCCTTGACGCCGACGAAGAACGGGTTGTTGAGCGTGGAGAGCGCGAGCCCCAGATCGGTGTCGCCACCGCGGTCGCAACCCGCCAGCCCCAGCGTCAGCCCGGCTGCCGCGGCGAGCGCCGCGCACCGCACGCCCCACCGGCGGCCCGCGCCGGACCGTCCCGTACGGGGCCGTGTCCCGCGGCCCGCGTCCGCCGCGTGCCGGGCGTTCACCGGGTGCTCCGGCGGCGCAGCGTGTCCAGGAGGACGGCGACGGCGATGACCAGACCGGTGGCGACCTGCTGCCAGAACGCCGAGACGCTCAGCAGGTTGAGGCCGTTGCGGAGCACCGCGAGGATCAGGGCGCCGATGAGGGTGCCGGACGCCTTGCCGGAGCCGCCGGAGAGGCTGGCACCGCCGATGACGACGGCGGCGATGGCGTCGAGTTCGTACCCGGAGGCCGCCTGCGGCTGCGCGGAGGTGAGGCGGGCGGCCAGCACGATACCGGCGACCGCCGCGAACAGGCCGGAGAGCGCGTAGATCACGAGCTTGCGGCGCTTGACGTGGATGCCGGAGAGACGGGCCGCCTCCTCGTTGCCGCCGATCGCGAACATCGCCCGGCCCGTGTACGTACGGGCGAGGACCACCGCGGCGATCAGACCCATCGCGATCATCACGAGGACGGGGACCGGCAGCCAGCCGCCGAGGGTGTCGCCGAGCGCACTGACCGAGGAGGGGAACGGAATGGGAGTACCGCCGGAGACGACCAGCGCCAGGCCACGGCCGACCGACAGCATCGCCAGCGTCGCGATGAACGCGGGCAGCCTGCCGTACGCCACGAGCGCGCCGGAGACGAGCCCCGCGGCCACACCGACCGCCAGTCCGAGGAGGACCGCGCACCACACCGGCAGTCCCTCGGTGGTCGCCGCCCAGGCGACGACGGTGGCGGACAGCGCGGCGACCGAGCCGACGGAGAGATCGATGCCCGCGGAGACGATGACGAAGGTGACGCCGAAGGCGAGGATCGCGGTGACGGACGCCTGGACGCCGACGTTGAGGAGGTTCTGGCCGTTGAGGAAGTCCTTCGACAGCACGGCCATCACCACGACGAGCGCGATCAGACCGCCCAGCGGGCCGTTCTTCAGGACCGCCCGGGTGAACCATCCGCCGAGCGCGGCGCCGCGACCCGTGTCCAGGGCCGGAGGGGTCTCCTCCGGGGTCTTCAGCAACTCAGTCATCGGAGCCCTCCATCGCGCTCTGACCAGGGGTTTTCATGGGGTTCTGCGGGGTGGCGGACGGGTCGGGCCCGGCCGCCGCGGCCGCCTCGGTGGGCGTCTTGGTGGGCGTCTCGGTGGCCGCTTCGGTGGGGCCGTCGGCCGTCGGCTCCGTCGCCTCGGCGGGGGTTCCGCTGCCGGTGGTCGGGGCCTGGACGGCCAGTTCCATGACCGCGTCCTGGGTGGCCGCTCCGGCCGGGAGTTCACCGGCGATCCGGCCCTGGGCCATGACCAGCACCCGGTCGCTCATGCCGAGCACCTCGGGCAGATCGCTGGAGATCATCAGGACCGCGCAGCCGGCCGCGGTCAGCTCGTTGATCAGCTGGTAGATCTCGACCTTGGCGCCGACGTCGATACCGCGCGTCGGCTCGTCGAGGATGAGCAGCCGGGTCTCGGTCAGCAGCCACTTGCCGATCACGATCTTCTGCTGGTTGCCGCCGGAGAGGGTGCGGGCGCTCTGGCCCAGGCCGCTCATCCGGACCTTCAGCTGCGCGGCGACCGCGGCCGCCTCCCGCCGCTGACCGCGCCGGTCGACCAGCCCGCCGCGGGTGTCCCGGTCCAGCCGGGCCAGCACCAGGTTGTCCTGCAACGAGGCGTCCAGGACCAGTCCCTGGCCCTTGCGGTCCTCCGGCACCAGGCCGAGCCCGGCGCGCATCGCCGCCCGTACGTCACCGGGGGCCAGCGCCTTGCCGTCGACCTCGACGGTCCCGGCGTCGTAGCGGTCCACGCCGAAGAGCGCCCGCGCGACCTCCGTACGGCCCGCGCCGACGAGCCCGGCGAGGCCGACGACCTCGCCCGCCCGCACCTCGAAGTCGATGCCCTCGAAGACGGGACGGGCCGGTGCGCCCTTGCTGCCTCGCGCTCCGTGCCTGGTCAGACCGCGTACGCGCAGCAGCGGCGCGCCCGGCGAGTCGGGCCGTTGGCGCGGGTACTGCTCGGAGATGTCGCGGCCGACCATCAGCCGGATCAGCTCGTCCTCGTCGGTGGTGGCCGGGACCTCGGCGACCGAGCGGCCGTCGCGCAGGACGGTGACGCGGTCGCCGAGGGCGCCGATCTCGTCCAGGTGGTGGGTGATGAAGATGACGCCCACACCGTCCGCGCGCAGCTCCCGCACGATGCCGAAGAGGGTCTCGACCTCCTCGGAGGTGAGGACCGCGGTCGGCTCGTCCATGATCAGGACGCGGGCGTCGAGGCTGAGCGCCTTGGCGATCTCCACCATCTGGAGCCGGGCGATGCCCAGTTCGGCGACCGGGGTGGACGGGGAGATGTCCAGGCGGACCCGGCGCAGCAGTTCGGCGGCGCGCGCCCGCATGGTCTTCCGGTCGACGAGTCCGAGCGCGGTGCGCGGCTGCCGCCCCAGGAAGATGTTCTCGGCGACGGTCAGCCCGGGGACGAGGTTGAACTCCTGGTAGATGGTGGCGATCCCGATCCGTTCCGCGTCCTGGGCGGAGCGGATGTGCACCTCGTGGAGTCCGTCGGCGCTGCCGTCCGCGCCTCCGGCGGCGAGGATGCGTCCCTGGTCGGGGCGGTGGGCACCGGAGAGCATCTTGATCAGGGTGCTCTTGCCCGCACCGTTCTCGCCGAGCAGGACGTGCACCTCGCCGGAGCGCAGACTCAGGTCCACGCCGTCCAGCGCGCGCACGCCGGGGAACGACTTCGTCACCCCCTCGACGCGCAGCAGTTCGCGGCCGCCCGGTACGTCGTCTTTGACGCCGGTCATGCGCTGCCCTCTCTTCCTCGGGTGTGGTGCTCGGGTTTCTCGTGCTCGGGTGGTGGGGGTGGGATACGGGTGGACGGATGGCGCGCCGGGGGCGCCGGGTCCGGGTGGTGCCTCCGGGGTTCCGCCGGGCGCCCGCCCGGCGTCTGCCCGGAACGGCGCCCGGGGACGCGGCGGGTGGCCGGAACGCTCCGATCCGCCGACCGCCGCCCGGACGGTCAGCCCGGAAGGGTGCGGGGTGGTCGGCTCATACGGCATCGGCGGGGCTGGGCACGGGCACCCGGCTCCCGGTCGGTTCACCGCACGAGTGGCGGGTCACCAGGCGCGCCGGGAGCAGCACCGATTCGGCCTCCCGGCCCTCGATACGGGCGAGCAGCGTGTGCACCGCGGCCCGTCCCAACTCGCGGGTGGGCTGGGCGATGGCGGTCAGCGGCGGGGCGGCGTGGCGGAACCACGGGACCTCGTCGTAGACCACCAGCGCCATGTCCTCGGGGATGCGCAGCCCCCGTGCGCGCAGTTCGTCCATCGCGCCGAGCGCCATGAGGTTGTCGGTGGCCAGCACCGCGTCCGGCGGCTCGGGAAGGTCGAGGAAGGCACGCATCACGGCGCGGCCACCGGTGGGCTGGAGGTCCGGGGTGGCGCCGACGCAGGCATCGGGGAGGGCGATGCCGTGTGCGGCGAGCGCGGTACGGAACAGCCGCAGCCGCTCGTCGCCGGTGGGCGTTCCGGCCGGTGCCACGATGATCGCGGGGCGGCGTCGTCCGAGGGCGGCGAGGTGTGCGGCGAGGTCGGTGAGGGCCTCCCGGCCGTCGGCGCGGACGCACGGGGCGTCGATGCCGGGCACGATCCGGTCGAGCAGCACCAGCGGGGTGCCGGAGGTGACGACCTCGCCGAGCATCGCGGAACCGGTGCCCGCCGAGCTGACCAGCAGCCCGTCGATCTGCCGGTCGAGGAGGGTGCGGATGTAGTCGTCCTGCTGCTCGGGGCGTTCACCGGCGTTGCCGATGACCAGGCTGTAGCCGAGGCTGCGGGCCTCGTCCTCGACGGCGTCGGCCAGCTCGGTGAAGAACGGGTTGGTGAGGTCGCCGATGATCAGCCCGAGCGTGCCGGTCCGCGCGGTGCGCAGGGCCCGGGCGACGTTGTTGGGGCGGTACCCCAGCTCCCGCACGGCGGCGAGCACCCGCTCCCGGGTCTCGGCCACGGGACTGTTCCCGTTGAGCACCCGTGACACGGTGGCGACCGAGACCCCAGCCCGTTCCGCCACGTCCTTGATGTTCGCCATGGCGCCGTTGCCATCCTCTGCGTGCGATCGACGTGTAATCGATTTCTTGGGGGATACGAAATCGATTACATAAGGACTTCGTCAAGACGGTTGCGGCGTGGCCTGCATCACGTGAGGGCGGACACTTCAGGCGGCGCGGGAGCCTCCGGGGGCCGGGCGAGGGCGGCGGAGTGCACCGGCGAGAGGCGGACTCGGAAGGGGCCGACGGGGCGGTCGCGCGGCTGGGTGATCACCGGGATCACCGGGATCACCGGGATCACCGGGCTTCGACACCGGGACTGACGGGGCGGGGAGCGGGTCCGGGCTTTGCACTGCGGCCGCATACGAAGACTCGTGCGCCAGTGACGGGAGGTCAGGACGGTTGCCAGAGCGGCTGGTTGAGTTCCCTCCATCAACTCCCGTCCGACGCAAGGCCACTGACGCCACGTCGCTCCACCCGGAAACCTGAAGGCCACCCCCGTACGGATACGGAAGCGGCCTTCAGACTTGGCTGCTGCCCTGCTGTCCCGCTGCCTTGCCGTCCTACTGCTCGGCGGCGTCGGCGAGTTGCGGGTGCGGGGACCGCGCGGCGGCGGTACGGGTCAGGCGACCGTCAGGGTGACCTCGATGTTGCCGCGGGTGGCGTTCGAGTACGGGCAGACCTGGTGGGCCTTCTCGATGAGGTCCTTGGCGGTGGCGGCGTCGACGTTCGGGATCGAGGCGGAGATCTCGACCTTGAGGCCGAAGCCGCCGGACGGGGTCTTGCCGATGCCGACATGGGCAGTGACACGGGAGCCCGAGACGTCGGCGTTCTCCCGGCGGGCGACGACGCTGAGCGCACCCTGGAAGCAGGCGCTGTAGCCCGCGGCGAACAGCTGCTCCGGGTTGGTGCCCGCGCCGCTGCCGCCCTGCTCCTTGGGCGGGTTGACGATGACGTCGAGCTTGCCGTCGTCGCTGGAGACGCGGCCGTCGCGGCCGTTCTCGGCGGTGGCGACGGCGGTGTAGACGACCTCGACCGGCTGGATGGACATGTGGATCCTCCTGTGGTTCGCCGCGACTCGCGCCCACGATCGCGACGGCTTGCCCCGAGCCTAACGGTCCCCCCGTAGGGATGGCGTGACGAGCCGGTAAAGCCGAGGCCGACCGGCGGTGTCGACCGCTCCCCGCCGGACCGGCCCACGACCGGCCGGTCACCGGCATGCCGACCGCCGCAACCGCAGGCCGGGGGCCGTACGCCGCCCGCCGCTCTCGCAGGCCCGGGCCCGTACGCCGACCATTGCGGCACACGGGCCCGGGCAGCGCCCACGAAGGGAGCCGGAGCCGGTCGGACGACGGCGACCCCGGGCCAGTCGCCCCCGGACCAGGCGGCCCCAAACCGGTCACCCCCAGGTCAGTCGGCCAGGGTCACGATCATCTTGCCGGTGTTCTCGCCGCGGAGGAGGCCGAGGAACGCCTCGGCGCCGTTCTCGATGCCGACGACCTCGGTCTCGCGGTACTTCAGCTCGCCGGACCGGATCCAGGCGGAGACCTCCTCGACGAACTGCGGCTGCAGCGCGCTGTGGTCGGCTACCAGCAGGCCCTGGAGGCGGAGCCGCTTGCCGATGACCAGCGCGAGGTTGCGCGGGGCGGGGGTGGGCTCGGTGGCGTTGTACATCGAGATCATGCCGCAGATCGCCGCCCGGCCATGGACGTTGAAGGAGCTGATGGCCGCTTCGAGGTGGTCGCCGCCGACATTGTCGAAGTAGACGTCGATGCCGTCGGGGGCGGCCTTCTTGAGCTGCTCGGAGACCGGGCCGTTCTTGTAGTTGAACGCCGCGTCGAAGCCGTACTCCTCCACGAGGAGCTTGACCTTCTCGTCGGAACCGGCCGAGCCGATCACCCGGGACGCGCCCTTGAGCTTGGCGATCTGGCCGACCTGGCTCCCCACCGCACCGGCCGCACCGGAGACGAAGACCGCGTCCCCCTCCTTGAAGGAGGCCACCTCCAGCAGGCCCGCGTAGGCGGTCAGCCCGGGCATGCCCAGCACGCCGAGGTAGGCACTCAGCGGGGCCAGCGCGGGGTCGATCTTGGCGGCGTGCTCGGCGTCGAGCACGGCGTACTCCCGCCAGCCGCGGCCGTGCAGCACATGGTCACCGACGGCCACGTCGTTGGAGCGCGAGGCGATGACCTCGCCGACCGCGCCGCCGTCCATGGGGTGGTCCAGCCGGAACGGGGGGACGTAGGACTTCACGTCGTTCATCCGGCCGCGCATGTACGGGTCGACGGAGAAATGCCGGGTGCGGACGAGGATCTGGCCCTCGCCGACCTCGGGCACCGCTGCCTCGCGCAGGGCGAAGTCGTCCGGCGTGGGCCAGCCGTGCGGGCGGGCGACGAGGTGCCATTCACGGCCGGTCGTGGGCAGTGCGGACATGACGCGATCCTTCCTGATGCTTCAGTAACTGAAACAACCATGCCTCTGAATATTTCATGCTGTCAAGCAATTGGGTATCCTGGCGGTATGACTCCGCGCGCAGACCACCTGACCGTCGAGGTCGTCGATCTCATCGGCACCGTCGTCGCCCGTTACCACGAGGAGTACGAGCACGCGGCGTCGCAGCACTCCCTCACCGGCGCGCAGGCGCGGGTGCTCGGCCTGCTGTCCGCCGAGCCGCTCCCCATGCGGCGGATAGCGCAGCGCCTGAAGTGCGAGCCGTCCAACATCACCGGCATCGTCGACCGGCTGGAGTCCCGCGGGCTGGTCGAGCGGCGGCCCGACCCCGCCGACCGCCGGGTGAAGCTGGCCGCGCCGACGGACGAGGGCAGACGCACCGCCGAGGCGCTGCGCGGGTCGCTGCACTTCGCGCGCGAGCCGCTGAGCCGTCTGACGGTCACCGAGCGCACGCTGCTCAAGGAGCTGCTCCAGCGGATGCTCGGCACCGCCCCGGAGTGAGCGCCCCACGGCGCCGGTCCCGCCCCGGCCGGGTGGCGTCGCCCGGTGGCCCGCCGCCACGGGCGGAAAGCGGCCCGGGCGCCGCACCGCGCCGCGGCATAGCCTGAGCCCATGACCGAGATCACCGCCCCGGAAGACCGCACCCCGCAGCCCGGGGGCGACCGCCACACCGTCGACTTCTACTTCGACCCCATCTGCCCGTTCGCCTGGATCTCCTCCCGGTGGATCCTGGAGGTCGAGCGCCACCGCGACCTGGACCTGCGGTTCCGGGTCATGAGCCTGTCCGTGCTGAACGAGGGGCGCGAGGACCTGCCGGAGAAGTACCGGGAACTGCTGGACGCGGGCTGGGGCCCGGTGCGGGTCTGTATCGCCGCGGCGGCCGGGCACGGCGAGGAGGTGCTGCGCGATCTGTACACCGCGCTCGGCACCCGGCTGCACAACGAGGCCCGCGAGGACACCGAGAACGTCATCCGGGAGGCGCTGGCCGAGGTGGGTCTGCCCGCCGCGCTGGCCGGTGCGGCCGAGACCGACCGCTACGACGAGCTGCTGCGCCGCAGCCACCACGAGGGCATGGACCCGGTCGGCGAGGACGTCGGTACGCCGACGATCCACATCGACGGGGTCGCGTTCTTCGGGCCGGTCCTGATGTCGATCCCGCGCGGCGAGGACGCGGTACGGGTCTTCGACGGCGCCCGGCTGCTCGCGGGGTACGACCGCTTCTTCGAGCTGAAGCGGACCCGCACCGGGGAGTTCGACTTCAGCTGACGGCCCCGGGCGGGCGGGGGGGGGGGGGGGGGGGGGCCGCCCCCGCCCCCCCGCCCCGTCACGTCCCGGGCCCGTCCGTGCAGCGCAGCAGCTCGTGCTGCTGCGGCGGATGGCCGACCACCAGCCCGGGCTCGTCGAGGCGGCGCTGCGCGAGCTGGGGGTGGACCGCGCCCGGCAGCGCGAGGCGAACAAGCGGTGGCAGGCCCGGCTGCACGCGCCCGGGGCCCGCGCCGGGACCCGGCCCTACCGGGCGCTGCTCGGGACGCCGGAGACCGTCACCACCCGGCGGATCGGCGATCTGACCTGCGAGGCGCTGCGCTGGCCGGTGCCGCTCTGGCCCGAGCTGCGGTTCGAGGTGCTGACCGCCCCGGGCGGCGCCGTCTGGAACGCCTGGCTGGTCCGCGCGCCCGGCGCCCCCGCCCCGCGGCTGCGCACCGCCGACGACCTCACCCCCTGGTCCTGCACCGTCGACGAGGCCGCCCGCGCCTTCGCCCCGGCCCGCCCCCTGGAGGGCGACGCCCCGAACCGCTGGAACCTGCGCGCCACCGTCCCCGAACCGGCGGGCGAACTCCGCCCCGCGGTCCTGGAGTTCACCTGGGGCCTCTTCCAGCGCCGGTTGAGCTGACGCCGCCGCGGGGCCCGTTCCGGCGGGCGCCGGTACGTCCCCCGACCGGCCCTCCCCAACGCGCAGACGGCGGACGGCCGCCACAGGATGGCCGGGAGTGCTCCTTACGACGCTCCGTCCGTACCGGCCCACAGGGGAGGAATCTTCCATGACCATCAGCCTCGCCCAGCTGCGCCGTTGCTCGGTCGCCGTCGACATCGGGGCGTCCCGCACCCGTGTCTACCTCAAGAACCAGGGGCTGATCGTCGACGAGCCGACGGTGGCCGCCGTGAACGTCCGTACCGGCGCGCTGCTCGCCGTCGGCAGCGACGCCGCGGTGATGGACGGCCGTACGCCGGAGTACATCCGGGTCGTCCGGCCGGTCGCCAACGGCACGGTGGTCGACATCGACATGGCCCAGCGGCTGCTGCGCCATCTCGTCGGCAACAAGCTGCGCCGGACCTGGCGGCGGCGCCCCACGATGCGCGCCGCGGTCTGCCAGCCGTTCGGCAGCGAACCGCTGGCGCAGCGCGCCGCGGTGGAGACGCTGAGCGGGCTGGGGGCGCGGCGCGTGGAGCTGGTCGACACACTGGTGGCCGCGGCGGTCGGCTGCGGGCTGCCGGTCGAGCAGCCCGAGGCGACCATGATCGTGGTGTGCGGGGCGGGCACCACACAGATCGCGGTGCTCTCCCTGGGGTCGATCGTGGCGGCGGAGACCGTGGCCGTGGGCGGCAACGCCATCGACCACGCCGTCGTCCAGCATCTGCGCCAGCACCACGAGGTGCACCTGGCCAGCCGCGCGGTCCGGCCGCTGCATCTGATGCTCTCCAGCACCGGCGGCCTCGCCTCCGGGCCGACCGAGGTGCACGGCCGCGACGTCGTCAGCGGGACGACCCGGTGCGTGCAGGTGGACACCGACCGGGTCCGGCACGCCATCGCGACGCCGCTGACGGCGATCCTGGACGGCATCGGGGCGGTGCTGCGCCGCTGCCCGCCCGACCTCGTCGCCGACCTCGGCGAACGCGGCATCATGCTGGCCGGTGGCAGCGCGCTGATCCCGGGCCTGGAGTCGATGATCCGGGAGGCGACCACGGTGCCGGTACACATCGCCGACCGGCCCGACACCTGCGCCGTCCAGGGGCTCGGCGCCATGATCGAGGGCAAGGTCGAGCCGATGCACCTCGACCCGATGGCCCCCTGACCCCGCGCCCGGCCGTACGTGCCGGGGCTACCGGGCGTTCCAGGCCACCACGGCGGGCCGGTCGTGCTCGGTGCCGAGGACGCCGACGGCGCCGGTCCCGAACGTGAACAGCGCCCCCGCGGACGGCGGCAGCCCGAGCCGCCGGGCGGTGAGCACCCGCAGGAAATGCGCGTGCGCGACGAGCGCGACGTCCCCGTCGCCCCGCTCCAGCAGCGGCAGCACCCGCGTCAGCACCGCGTCCGCGCGCGCCCCGACCTCCTCGGGGGACTCCCCGGGATGCCCGTCGGGCCCCGGAACGGCGCCGTCGGTGAAGAGGAACCAGTCCGGCCGCTCCCGCTGGATGTCCGGCGTGGAGACGCCCTCGTAGCCGCCGTAGTCCCATTCGCGCAGACCGTCGTCGGTCCGCGCGCCGTCCAGTCCGGCCAGCTCCGCGGTGCGCCGGGCCCGCGCCATCGGACTGACGCGGACGGCGGCGATCCGCCGCCGGGCGAGGAGCGGCCGCAGGGCGCGGGCCTGCTCCTCGCCCTCGGCGGTGAGCGGCAGATCCGTCCAGCTGGTGTGCCGGCCGTCCCTGCTCCACTCGGTCTCGCCGTGCCGGATCAGCAGCAGCTCGCTCACTTCTCCTGCGCCTGCTCGGCCTGCTGCGCCTCGGCGACGGAGGCACGGACCTCGTCCATGTCCAGACCGCGGGCCTGACCGATGACGTCCTCCAGGGCGGCCTCCGGCAGCGCGCCGGGCTGGGCGAACACGGCGATGTTGTCGCGGACGATCATCAGCGTGGGGATCGACTGGATCTGGAACGCCTGGGCCAGCTCGGGCTGCGCCTCGGTGTCGACCTTGGCGAAGACCAGGTCGTCGTGCTTGTCGGAGGACCGCTCGAAGACCGGGCCGAACTGCTTGCACGGGCCGCACCACTCGGCCCAGAAGTCGATGAGGACGAAGTCGTTGCCGGAGACGATCTCGTCGAAGTTGTCCTTGGTCAGCTCTACGGTGCTCATGCGGGCTCCCTGCTTGCGGCTCTGTACCTGAATGTCCGGTCCGTATCCAGCTGCGGCAACGAGATCACCCCGCACCGTATTCCGCACGTCGGACCGTCCCGCTCCCCTGCCCAGGGCACGGCGTCCTAGACATCCCGGCCCCACCCTGTTGACGTGGCGCGCAGCACACCCGGCGGGCGCCCTCCGGGCGGGACGGGAAGCCTCGCGAACGGGACCGTTGTCCGGCACCGAGCCGCCCGCGAACGACGGGCCCGGGCGCGGGGGCGTGGCCGCCTCCGGACGCGGGGATGTCACCGGAAACACCCTTCGTCCCGCGGGAGGACGCACATGGCACCCGTCTCCCAGCCCGAATTCCGACTCGGCGGGGTCAACCACCTCGCACTCGTCTGCTCCGACATGCGGCGCACCGTGGACTTCTACTCCGGAGTCCTCGGCATGCCGCTGCTCAAGACCATCGAACTGCCCGACGGCAGGGGACAGCACTTCTTCTTCGACTGCGGAGGCGGGGACAGCGTCGCCTTCTTCTGGTTCCCGGACGCCCCCGACCCGGCGCCCGGCGTCTCCGCCCCGGTCCACCTGCCCGGCGAGGGCGAGATCGTCAGCGCGGTCGGCTCGATGAACCATGTGGCCTTCCACGTACCGCCGGAGCACTTCGACGCCTACCACTCCCGGCTCGCCGCCAAGGGCGTACGGGTCAGCGCGGTGCTCAACCACGACGACAGCCCCACGGGCGTCGCACCCGCCCTGCACGACGGCGTGTTCGTCCGCTCCTTCTACTTTCAGGACCCGGACGGCATCCTGCTCGAATTCGCCTGCTGGCTCCGCCGCCCCGCGGGCGAACCGGAGAACGTCACCCACACCCCGCACACCGCCCGGCACTGAGGGCGGGACCACGGGAAGGCGGGCGACGAAGATCGCTCAGGGCGGCTTGAGGCATCCGTGGGACGCGAAGGATCACGGCGCTCCCGGTGTCACCGCGTCCACCGGATCTTGATCCACACGAGTGAGCGCGGGCCGCCACTACGGAGTGGCGGCCCGCGCTCTTACGTTTCCGCAGGTAGGAACGGTGTGACGTCCCTGCCGCGCGGTGGGGCGGGTGGGGCTCGAACCCACGACCGACGGATTATGAGTCCGCTGCTCTGACCGGCTGAGCTACCGCCCCCACACGGCGCGCCGCGCACATTTGTGCGCGCCGTCTGCCGCAGCATAGCCGCTCATACGATCTGTTGCCCGTGTGGGCTGCCGTCCGGCGACTGTGCACGGTCAACAGGACTTCACCCATGGGGCTTTCGGTTCCCCGCATACGGAAAAGGACCCCTTTCGGGGTCCTCTTCGGTGTTGCTCCCCCGACTGGACTCGAACCAGTAACCCTCCGGTTAACAGCCGAATGCTCTGCCAATTGAGCTACAGGGGATCGCGCTCCCCCGACTGGACTCGAACCAGTAACCTGCCGGTTAACAGCCGGCTGCTCTGCCAATTGAGCTACAGGGGAATGCTGCGTGTGCCTCGAATGCTTCGTCGACCGGAACTCCGGACGGCGTGCGCTCGCTGCGACACATACATTAGCGCAAGCAGGGGGGTGCTCCGCCAATCGGTATCGCCAGAGGTGATCACCGGCCCCGCAGGGCAGGCGCGCGGCACAGCCCACAGGTCCGGTGCACCGGCACCGGACGCGACCGGACGCCATCGGCGGGCGGCGCCGCGGGAGCCCTCCCCGGCGATCGCGCCGCCGACGACAGGAAAGGGTGGAGCGATGCGCTACCGGCTCACGTTCATCGCGGGACTGGCCGTCGGATATGTGCTCGGCACGCGGGCCGGACGGGAGCGGTACGAGCAGCTGCGCAAGGCGGCCCGGCAGGTCGCGGAGAACCCCGCGGTCCGCAACACCGCCGAAAGCGCCGCGCTGGGCGGTCGGCAGGCGGCGACCAGGGCGTTCGACAAGGTCTCGGCCAAGGTCGGGGACCGGATGCCGCAGGCGGTCACCGACCGGGTCAGGTCGCTGCGGGAGCAGCGCGACACCGACCCGGACGACTGGGGTACGAGCAACACCTGACGGCGCGCGCATTTTCCCCGTGGCGGCCGTCGTAAACCCTGCGGCGTCCCGGGCCCGCCGGATGGGGCATCATCTGGAGCCATGGGGAAAGTCGCCGGGTTGGACAGTTCTTCCGAGTGCACACGGATCGTGGTCTGCGATACCGATACCGGTGCCGTCATCAGGCGGGGGTACGCGCCGCACCCCGCCGAGAAGGGGCCCGAGGTCGACCCTCAGGCGTGGCTGATGTCACTGGGTGAGGCCGCCGGGAACGGCCTGCTCGAAGGCGTCCAGGCGATCGGGGTCTCGGCGCAGCAGCACGGGCTGGTCCCGCTGGACGCCGAGGGCGGGCTCGTCCGCCCGGCGCTGGTGGGCAACGACAAGCGGGCGCAGAGCGCCGCGGCCGATCTGGCGGACTCGCTCGGCGGCCGGGCGGCGTGGGCGCAGGCCGTCGGGGCGGTGCCGCAGGCGGCGCACCCGGTGACGAAGCTGCGCTGGCTGGCGCGGAACGAACCGGCGAACGCCGCCCGGATCACCGAGGTCATGCAGCCGCACGACTGGCTGGCCTGGCAGTTGCTGGGCCGCCCGGCGCGGCGGACGACGGACCGGGGCGGCGCCTCCACGACCGGATTCTGGTCGGCCGCCGCCGAGGCGTACCGGCCGGACCTGATCGAGCTGGCGCTCGGGCACCAGGTGCGGCTGCCGGAGGTGCTGCGCCCCTGGGGGACCGCGGGCTTCACCCCGGAGGGGCTGCTGATCTCCGCCGGTACGGGCGAGACGATGGCGGCGGCGTTCGGGCTCGGCGTGGGCGTCGGCGACGCGGTGATCTCGCTGGGCGCGTCCGGTTCGGTCTTCAGCATCCACCACGAGGCGCTGGTCGACGCCGAGGGCACCATCACCTCGTTCGCCGACGCGACCGGCCGTCATCTGCCGGTGGTGCACACCAGCAACGCGGTACGGGTGCTGCGCGGCACCGCCGAGATGCTCGGGACGGACCTGGAGGGGCTGTCGGAGCTGGCGTTGCAGTCGACGCCCGGTGCGTACGGCATGGTGCTGCTGCCGTATCTGGAGGGTGAGCGGACGCCGCATCTGCCGCACACCGCGGGGTCGTTGCACGGGATGCGGCGGGAGAGCATGAAGCCGGAGCATCTGGCGCGCGCCGCGTTCGAGGGGATGCTCTGCGGGCTCGCGGACGCGCTGGACGTGCTGCGCGGGCGGGGTGTGACGGTGAGCCGGGTGTTCCTGCTGGGCGCGGCGGCGGAGCTGACCGCGGTGCAGGCGGTGGCACCGGCGCTCTTCGGGGTGCAGGTCGTGGTCCCGCAGCCGGCCGAGTACGCGGCGCTGGGTGCGGCGCGGCAGGCGGCGTGGGCGCTGGGCGCGGCGCACGGCACGCTGCCCGTCGCCGAGCCGGGCGGTCCCGCGGAGCCGCCCGCGTGGCCCGCGGCGGCGAGCCAGGTCTTCGAGCCGGGCGAGGAGCTGCCGGTGGGTCAGGCGGTGCGCCAGCAGTACGCGGCGGTGCGGGACGAGACGTACCCGGGGGCGTTCGCCGCCGCGGCGCCCGCGGAGGCGTTCGTACCGGAGGGGTGAGGCGTCAGTCGAGGTAGCCGCGGAGCTGGTCGGCGTAGGCGTGGTCGCGGAGTTTGCCGAGGGTCTTGGACTCGATCTGGCGTATGCGTTCGCGGGTGACGCCGAAGAGGCGGCCGATCTCCTCCAGGGTGCGGGGGCGGCCGTCGGCGAGTCCGTAGCGGAGTTGGACGACGCGGCGTTCGCGTTCGCCGAGGGTGGACAGGACGGCGTCGAGGTGTTCGCGGAGCAGGAGGAAGGCGGCGGACTCGGCGGGTGAGGGGGCGTCGCCGTCCTCGATGAGGTCGCCGAAGGAGACGTCGTCCTCCTCGCCCACGGGGGCGTGCAGCGAGACCGGTTCCTGGGCGAGGCGCAGCACCTCGGCGACGCGTTCGGTGGTCAGGCCCAGTTGGGCGGCGATCTCGTCGTGGGACGGTTCGTGGCCGGTCTCCTGGAGGATGCGGCGCTGGGTGCGGACCACGCGGTTGATCAGCTCGACGACGTGTACCGGGACGCGGATGGTGCGCGCCTGGTCGGCGAGGGCGCGGGACATCGCCTGGCGGATCCACCAGGTGGCGTAGGTGGAGAACTTGAAGCCGCGGGCATAGTCGAACTTCTCGACGGCGCGGATCAGGCCGAGATTGCCCTCCTGGACGAGGTCGAGCATGGTCAGGCCACGGCCGAGGTAGCGCTTGGCGACGGAGACGACGAGGCGGAGGTTGGCCTCGATCAGACGGCGTTTGGCCATCCGGCCGCGGACCACCAACGTGTCGAGTTCACCGGCGAGTTGGGAGTCGAGGTCCGGGGTACGGGCCAGCTTCTCCTCGGCGAAGAGTCCGGCCTCGACGCGGCGGGCGAGGTCGACCTCGTCGGCGGCGGTGAGCAGCGGGATGCGGCCGATCTCGCGGAGGTACTGACGGAAGAGGTCGGCGGAGGGGCCCGCGGTCTCGGGGCGCAGCGGGGCGCCGGGGGCGTCCTCCGGCTCGTCCTCGGGGGCGGCCGCCTCCGGGTCGTTTGGGGGGCGCCCGGTGTCGGGTGGGGTGGTGCGGGCGGGGCCGGTGGGCTGGACGGGGACGCGGAACGTGCCGGGGGCCGGGCGGGGGCTGTCGCGGGCGGGGGCCTCCTCCCCCTGCGGCAGGGTCGTCCCGGTCGCTGCCTGCGGGGCGCCGGACGCCCCGGGGAGGATCTGGCTCTGCACGGGGGCGACCTCCAGGGGATGCGCTGCGCGGGCGGCGGGGTCCGGGAGCGGCGGCGGGCCGGCCGTCGTACCGCGAGGGGCCGCGGGCGGGAAGCGGGTGCGCGGGAGCGGATGGGGCGCGGCGAGCTCGCGCACCGCTTCTCAGTGTGGAGTACGACACAGGGCTGCCACGAGGGGCGTGCGAGCACTTTCTGAGTTCGTTCCGTTACCGTCCGGCTACGCCGGGGCGTCGGGCGGAGCGCGGCGGCCGGGTGTGCGGGGTGCCGGAGGTTCCTGGGGCCCCCGGGGCGGCCCCGGGGGCGGGAACGGGTCACCCGGGCAGGGCGGACGGGCGGGGAACGAGGTGCCGGTGCCGCGCCGGGGGCTCTTCCGGGGCGCGGGCCCTCCGCCCGTCTACAGCGCCGCGTATCCCCGGTCGCGCAGGGACTGGCCGTACTGCTGGAGGACCCAGAGTTCGTTCTGGACGGCGGCGAGGTGCTCCGGGTCGGCGCGGGGGCCGAGGCGTTGGAGGGTGCCGCGGATCTCGGTGACGCGCTGATTGACCGCGGCGAGGCGGACGGCGACGAGCTGGACACCGGCGTATGCCTCGTCCGGGTCGCGGCGGATGTGCAGCGGCTCGACGATCAGCTCGGTGACCAGGGCGCGGACGGTGTCGTCGGGGGCGGCCTCGCGGACCCGCTGGACATAGCCGTCGTCGTGCGCGGCGGCGCCCCCGGCGTCCTCGATGCAGCGGCGGACGACGGCGTACGGCGGGGCGGTGAACTCGTCGATGCCGTAGGCGTCGAAGGCCGGGGAGACCAGGTCGGGGCGTTGGAGGGCGAGCTTGAGGAGTTCGCGCTCGACGCGGTGGGCGGGGCTGCGGAGGTTGAGCGCGGGGCCGCGCAGGCCGGGGGCGGGTGCCTCGGGCGCCGGGGTCTGGCCGCGGGGGGCCCGGCGGGGCTGGTCGCCGCCGTCGCGGCCACGCTCGCGGGCCCAGCGGGCGAGCTGGGCGACGCGGCGGACGACGAACTGGGTGTCGAGGATGCCGAGCAGTCCGGCCAACTGGACGGCCACCTCGTGCTGGGCGCCGCTGTTCTTGATCCGGGCCACGACGGGCGCCGCCTCGTCGAGCGCGGCGGCGCGGCCCGCGGGGGTCTCCAGGGCGTAGCGGCTCACGATCTGGCGGAGGGCGAACTCGAAGAGCGGGGTGCGGGGTTCGACGAGGTCGGCGACGGCGGCGTCGCCCTTGGCGAGGCGCAGCTCACAGGGGTCCATGCCGTCGGGGGCGATGGCGATGTAGGTCTCGGCGGCGAACTTCTGGTCGTCCTCGAAGGCGCGCAGGGCGGCCTTCTGGCCCGCCGCGTCGCCGTCGAAGGTGAAGATCACCCGGGCCGAGCCGTTGTCCATCAGGAGCCTGCGGAGGATCTTGATGTGGCCCTCGCCGAAGGCGGTGCCGGAGGTGGCGATGGCGGTGGTGATACCGGCGAGATGGCAGGCCATGACGTCGGTGTAGCCCTCGACGACGACCGCGCGGGAGGTCTTGGCGATCTCCTTCTTGGCCAGGTCGATGCCGTACAGCACCTGGCCCTTCTTGTAGATCGGGGTCTCGGGGGTGTTGAGGTACTTGGGGCCGTTGTCGTCGTCGCGGAGCTTGCGGGCGCCGAAGCCGACGACCTCGCCGGAGATGTCGCGGATCGGCCACATCAGACGGCCGCGGAAGCGGTCGATGGGGCCGCGGCGGCCGTCCTGGGAGAGTCCGGAGAGGATCAGCTCCTTGTCGGTGAAGCCGCGGCCGCGCAGGAAGCGGGTGAGGTGGTCCCATCCGGCGGGGCTGTAGCCGACGCCGAAGTGCTGGGCGGCGGCCTGGTCGAAGCCGCGCTCGGCGAGGAAGCGGCGGCCGATCTCGGCCTCCGGCGAGTCCAGCTGCTCGATGTAGTAGGCGGCGGCGGCCTTGTGGGCCTCGACCAGGCGGGTGCGCTCGCCCTGCTGACGGCCGGGGGCGTAGCCGCCCTCCTCGTAGCGCAGGGTGATGCCCGCTTGAGCTGCGAGGCGCTCGATGGTCTCGGCGAAGGAGAGGTGGTCGATCTTCATGACGAAGTCGACGGTGTCCCCGCCCTCCTGGCAGCCGAAGCAGTGGTAGAGCCCCTTGGCCGTACTGACGTGGAAGGACGGGGACTTCTCGTCGTGGAACGGGCACAGGCCCTTGAGGTTGCCGCCTCCGGCGTTGCGGAGCTGGAGATATTCGGACACGACGGCGTCGATCGGGACCGCGTCCCGCACCGCCTTCACGTCGTCATCGTTGATCCTGCCTGCCACGCATGAATTCTACGGCCGGGCGCCGACAGTCCCGTCCGGGCGGCCGGGTCAGGTGGCGTCGGGGGCGTCGCGCATGATCTCCAGGAAGCGGTCGAGGGCGATGTTGCCGCCCGAGACGACGACGCCGACGCGGGGCGGGAGCGCCTCGATCCGGCCGCTGAGCAGGGCGGCGAGGGCGCAGGCGCCGCTGGGCTCGGTGACGATCTTGAGGCGCTCGAAGGCGAACCGCATCGCGGCGCGGATCTCGTCGTCCGTGACGAGCGCGACGGAGTCGAGGAGCCGCCGGTTGATCGCGAAGGTCAGCTCACCGGGCGCCTCGACGGCCTGGCCGTCGGCGAGGGTGCGCGGTACGGGGATCGTGACGCGCTCCCCGGCGGCCAGCGAGCGCGCGGTGTCGTCGCCCGCCTCCGGCTCCACGCCGATCATGCGGATGCCGGGGACGAGGGCGGTGGCGGCGGTGGCGCAGCCCGCCATCAGGCCGCCCCCGCCGACCGGTGTGAGCAGCGCGCCGAGCGGCCCGCTCTCCTCGATCAGCTCCAGGGCGGTGGTGCCCTGGCCCGCGATGACGTCGGGGTGGTCGTAGGGCGGGACGAGGGCCAGTCCGCGCTCCTCGGCGAGGGCGCGGCCCAGGGCGGTGCGGTCGCCGGTGTAGCGGTCGTAGGTGACGATCTCGGCGCCGTAGCCCGCGGTGGCCTCGCGCTTGGAGCGCGGGGCGTCCTCGGGCATGAGGATGACGGCGGTGGTGCCCAGCTCGCGGGCGGCGAGGGCGACGGCCTGGGCGTGGTTGCCGGAGGAGTAGGCGGCGACGCCGCGGCGGCGCTGCTCGGGGGTGAGGCGGGCGACGGCGTTGTAGGCGCCGCGGAACTTGAACGCGCCGATCCGCTGGAAGGACTCGCACTTGAGGTGGACCTCGGCGCCCACCAGCGCGTCCAGGGTACGCGAGCGCAGCACCGGGGTGCGGTGGGCGACGCCCGCCAGCCGGGCCGCGGCCTCCCGGACGGAGTCGAGGGTGACGGCCGCGGGGCCGGCGGGCGGGGTGGGGCCGCTGGGGCCCGTGGGGTGTGCGCTCATGGCGGCACGCTACGGGAGAAGGCTCTCCAGCGGGACCTCGGGATCGGCCAGGGCGGTGGCGTCCAACGGATGGCCGGAGCGGATGAGTTGCTGGATCGGCGCGGTGACGTCCCAGACGTTGACGTTCATCCCGGCGAGCAGCCGCCCCTCGCGCAGCCAGAACGCGATGAACTCGCGCTTGGCGACGTCACCGCGGCAGACGACCTGGTCGTACGAGCCGGGCGGGGCGTAGCCGGAGTACTCCATGCCGACGTCGTACTGGTCGGAGAAGAAGTACGGGACGCGGTCGTAGGTGACCTCCTGGCCGAGCATGGCGCGGGCCGCGGCGGGGCCGCCGTTGAGGGCGTTGGCCCAGTGCTCGACGCGGATACGGGTGCCGAGGGCCGGGTGGTCGGCGGCGGCGACGTCGCCCGCGGCGTAGATGTGCGGGTCGGAGGTGCGCAGCGTCGCGTCGACGGCGATGCCGCCGCCGTCGTAGCGGTCGACGAGGGCCAGTCCGGCCTGTTCGGCGAGGGAGGCGCGGGGGGCGGCGCCGATGGCGGCGAGGACGGCGTGGGCGGGGTGCTCCTCGCCGTCGTCGGTGCGGACGGCGAGGACCATGCCGTCCTGGCCGACGATCTCGGTGAGGCGGGCGCCGAAGTGGAAGCGGACGCCGTGCTCGCGGTGCAGATCGCCGAAGAGGTCGCCCAGTTCGGGGCCGAGGGCGGCGTGCAGCGGCGTCGGCGCGGTCTCCACGACGGTCACCTCGGCGCCGTACGAGCGGGCCGCGGCGGCGACTTCGAGGCCGATCCAACCGGCTCCGGCGATGACGAGGTGGCCGTTGTCGCGGCCCAGGGAGGCGAGGACGCCGCGCAGCCGCTCGGCGTGGGCGAGGCGGCGCAGGTGGTGGACACCGGCGAGTCCGGTGCCGGGGACGTCGAGGCGGCGCGGTTCGGCGCCGGTGGCCAGCAGCAGCTTGTCGTAGACGATGAGGGTGCCGTCGCCCAGCCGTACGGTGCGGGCCTCCGGGTCCAGGCGGACGGCGGGCTGGCCGAGGTGGAGTTCGATGTCGGCGCCCGCGTACCAGGCGGGTTCGTGGACGAAGACGCTGTCGCGCTCCTCCTTGCCGAGCAGGTATCCCTTGGACAGCGGCGGGCGTTCGTACGGGTGGTCGCGCTCGTCGCAGATGAGGATCACCCGTCCGGTGAAGCCCTCCGCGCGGAGGGTCTCGGCGGCTTTCGCGCCGGCCAGGCCACCCCCGACGATGACGAACGTCCGGTGTGCTTCGACCACTTGCTTCCTCCTCGTTGTCGGTGCCGTACGTCCGCTTCCGCGGCCGTGCACGTCGCCGATCGTTCCCCCGCTGTTCGGTCCCCCGCTTACGCTCCCCCGTTCTCCGTCCTCGTTACCGTGTTTCGCGGCCGGGCACCGGCGCGGGTGTCGCGCCGGGCGACACCCGCGTGGTCTGCGCGCGCCCGTCCGCGCGGTCCGAGCCTCCCGCACCGCGGGGACGGACGGAAGGGTACGGTCCGCTGCGGCGCGTCCGGGTGGCGAGGTCAGGCCGTTCCGGGGGCGCGGGTGAGGCGGGCGTGGAGGCTGCGGGCCGAGGCGTCGGTGAGCGCGGCGATCTGGTCGATGACGACGCGCATCCGGGCGGTGTCGTCCGTGGCTTCGTCGAAAAGTGACCGGAACTGCGGGTCGAGGCCGTCGGGCGCGCGGCGCAGCAGGGCCTCGGCGAGTTCGGTGAGGACGATGCGCTGGTCGGCGCGGAGCGCCTCCTGGTCGGGGCGCTGCATGACGTAGCGGTCGGCGACGGCCTTGAGGACGGCGCACTCCAGCCGGGTCTCCTCCGGGACGACCAGCGAGGCGCCGTACCGGGTGAGGCGGCCGGTGCCGTACGCGGCGCGGGTGGCGGTCTCGGCGGCGGTGCAGAAGCGGCCGATGAGCTGGCTGGTGGCGTCCTTCAGGCGCGCCTGGGCGAGGGCGGAGCCGTCGTAGCCGTGCGGCCACCACTCCTGGTCGAGGAGGCGGTCGAGGGCGGCGGCCAGTTCGGCGGGGTCGGCGCCGGGGGCGTAGCGGAGGGCGGCGACGGTGAAGATCTCGGCGCGTTCGGCGTCGGCGAGGAGGAGGTTGGGGTCGAGGTGACCGGCGTGCAGCCCGTCCTCGACGTCGTGGACGGAGTAGGCGACGTCGTCGGACCAGTCCATGACCTGCGCCTCGAAGCTGCGGGCGGCGGCCGGGGCGCCCTGCCGGAACCAGGCGAAGACCGGCAGGTCGTCCGCGTAGACGCCGAACTTGGGCGAGGCGGGGTCGGTGGGGTGGCCGCCGCGGGGCCAGGGGTACTTGGTGGCGGCGTCCAGGGCGGCGCGGGTGAGGTTGAGGCCGACGCTGACGGGGGTGCCGTCGGCGGTGGTGCGGAAGCGCTTGGGCTCCAGGCGGGCGAGGAGGCGGAGCGACTGGGCGTTGCCCTCGAAGCCGCCGCACCCCTCCGCGACCTCGTTGAGCGCCTGCTCGCCGTTGTGGCCGAAGGGCGGGTGGCCGAGGTCGTGGGCGAGACAGGCGGTCTCGACGAGGTCGGGGTCGCAGCCGAGGGCGGCGCCCAGCTCGCGGCCGACCTGGGCGCACTCCAGGGAGTGGGTGAGGCGGGTGCGGGGGCTGGCGTCCCAGAGGTGGGTGCGGGTGCCAGGCGTGACGACCTGCGTCTTCCCGGCGAGGCGGCGCAGGGCGGCGGAGTGCAGGACCCGCGCCCGGTCGCGCTGGAAGGCGGTGCGGCCGGGGCGTTTGTCCGGCTCGGGGACCCAGCGTTCGGTGTCCGCGGGGGCGTAGCCGGTGGTGGCGGACGGCGCGCGGTCGTCCGGGTGCGCCCCGGTGGTGCCCTCGTGCCCGGTGCCGTTACGGCCGGTGTGTGCAGGATTGCCCGTCATACCGCGACGGTAACCGCCCCGGCGGAGCCGTGTGCGGAACCGTCGCCTCCGGCGGCATTCCGGCCGGTGGCGGAGGTGCCGTGGCCGGGGGCGGCGGGGCCCGCGGCGGTGAGCGCGGTGTCGTAGCGGTGCAGCAGGAGGCGGGCCAGGGCCGGGTGGTCGCCCAAGGGGGCGGCGGCGGTGTCCGGGGCGTCGGCGGCGCACCGGGTGGCGAACCGTCCCGGTGCGGCGAAGCATCCGGCGACGGCGATCCGGCGGTGTCCCCGGGCGGCGAGGTCGCGGACCGCCGCGGTGACGGTGGGCGCGGCGGCGGAGGCGTACCCGGGGACGACCGGGAGGCCGCCGAGCCGGGCCGACAGGAGTGCGGCGACGGCCTCGGTGTCGGCGGCGGAGCGCGGGGCGCGGGATCCGGCGGCGGCGAGGACGACGGCGGTGTGGGCGGGGCGTCCGGGTGCGGCGTACCGGGTGAACCCGGCTTCGGTGAGGCGGCCGTGGAGCGCCTCGGCGAGCAGCGGGTGCGGGCCCAGGGGCGCGGCGATCCGGCCGTCCAGGTGCGGGGCGGCGGCGAGGGCGGCGGGCAGGTCGTGGGTGACGTGGTGGCCGTGGCCGAAGAGGAGCGGGACGAGGACGGCGCCGCCGTGCAGCCCGGCGAGGGTGTCGGCGAGCAGCGGCCGGTCGAGCCCGAGGTGGCCCAGGCGGACCGGCAGCCCGGGGCGGAGCGCCCGTACCCGCGCCAGCAGCGCGCGGACGGCGGGCCGGGCGCGCGGGTCGCGGCTGCCGTGGGCGACGGCGACGAGCGCGGGCCCGCCCCGGCCCGGCCACCCGCCGTCGGGGCCGCCCGGTCCGCCCGTCCCGTAGGGGGTCGGGCCGGGCGGGCGGAGCGGGGTGCGGGAGCGGGACGCCGTCATGGGGCGAGGGTGCCGAGCGGGCGTTTCCGGGGTGTTTCCCGGTGGGGAACGCGCGGTAACCGGGAGCGCCCCGGGCCGGGAGGGGGCGTGAGAGGGGCGGGGCCGGGCCCCGCCCCCGGGGCCGCTACCCCTGGTGCGCGTCGACCTCCCGGAGGTACTTCTCCCGGGTCGCCTCGTCCAGGAAGGCGGCGCGGAAGGAGTTGCGGGCCAGGGTGCGCAGGGTCGCGTCGTCCAGGTGGAGGGCGTCGCGGACGGCGGTGAAGTTGTCGTCCGCGTAGCCGCCGAAGTAGGCCGGGTCGTCGGAGTTGACGGTCACCAGCAGCCCGGCGTCGAGCATGGCGGGCAGCGGGTGGTCGGCGAGGTCGTCGATGACGCGCAGCCGGACGTTGGAGAGCGGGCAGACCGTCAGCGGCAGCTGCTCGGCGGCGAGACGGGCCACCAGCCGCTCGTCCTCCATGCTGCGCACCCCGTGGTCGATACGGTCCACGCCGAGGATGTCCAGCGCCTCCCAGACGTAGGCGGGCGGGCCCTCCTCACCGGCGTGCGCGACGCACTTGAGTCCGGCCTCCCGGGCCAGCGCGTAGACCTCGCGGAACTTCGACGGCGGGTGGCCGACCTCGGCGGAGTCGAGGCCGACGGCGGTGATCCGGTCGAGGTGCGGGCGGGCCGCCTCGAAGGTGGCGAGGGCCGATTCGGCGCTCTCGTCGCGCAGGAAGCACATGATCAGGCGGGTGGTGATGCCGTGGCGCTCCGGGGCGGCGTCGAGCGCGCGGGCCAGGCCGTTGATCACGGTGGCGAGGGGGACGCCGCGGGCGGTGTGGGCCTGCGGGTCGAAGAAGATCTCGGCGTGCCGGACGCCCTGCGCGCGGGCTCGGGTGAGGTAGGCGTCGGCGAGGTCGTGGAAGTCGTCCTCGGTGCGCAGGACGGCCATCAGCGCGTAGTAGAGGTTCAGGAACGACTGGAGGTCGCTGAAGGAGTAGGCGCTGCGCAGCTCGTCGCGGGTGGCGTACGGCAGGGTGACGCCGTTCCGCTCGGCGAGGGTGAAGGCCAGCTCGGGCTCCAGGGTGCCCTCGATGTGCAGATGGAGTTCGGCCTTGGGGAGCGGGGCGGGGGCGGCGGGCGGGGAGGAGGGCACGGTCACACCTGTTCTGCGGTACGGATCGGTGGTCGGGTGGTGGATTCGCCCAGGTTAGCCGCGGTGCGGGGAGGGGCGGGCGGTGGGCCGTGGTCCCGGGGCGGGCGCTGCAACCGTGCCGGGGCGGGGCGCGTCGCTGCCGGTGACGGCGGGCCGGGGTCCGGCCCCGGGGAGCGGAGGAGCGGGGATGCGGGGGATGACGGGACGGACGTGGTGGCGGTGGCCGCGGACCCGGCGGGCGCAGCGGCGGTACTACCAGGTCGGGGTGGCGCTGACCGTCCTGGCGCTGGCCCCGGCGACCTGGCTGAACGTCTCGGCGGGGCCGCGGGTGCGGGCGCTCGACGAGGTGCCGCGCGCCCCCGTGGCGGTGGTGTTCGGGGCGGGCCTGTGGGACGGCGAACCGTCGCCCTATCTGGCGGACCGGCTGGACGCGGCCGTCCGGCTCTACCGGCGCGGCACCGTCCGGGCGGTCCTGGTGACCGGCGACCACGGGCGGACCGACTACGACGAGCCGGACGCGATGCGCCGCTATCTGGTGCGGCACGGCGTCCCGGGGCGGCGGATCGTCGGGGACCACGCCGGGTTCGACACCTGGGACTCGTGCAGCCGGGCGCGCCGGATCTTCGGCGTCCGGCGGGCCGTACTGGTGAGCCAGGGCTTCCACATCCGGCGGGCGCTGGCGCTCTGCGGCGCCGCCGGGATCGACGCGTACGGCGTGGGCGTGGCCGCCCCGCACGAGGTGACCTGGGTGTACGGCGGTGTGAGGGAGATCGCCGCGGCGGGCAAGGCGGCGGCCGATGCGGCGCTGCGGCCCGATCCGCGGTTCCTGGGGCCGCACGAGCCGGGGCTGGCCGCGGCGGTGAAGTAGCCGCCGGGGCGGGCCCGGAGCGCCCCGGGGCACGCGGCCGGTTGTACGGCGCATGCCCCGGGGCCGTGGGGTCAGCCGCTGATGGCCCGCAGGTAGAGGCCGAGGATCTCGGCGCCGTAGTAGGGGCTGTAGGAGGTGCGGTCGGCGTGGGGGCCGTCGGGGCCACCGCCGTTGAGGCCACCGATGTTGCCGATGACCCGGCCGGTCTTGGTGCGCTCGTCGAAGTGGGTCAGCCAGGGGCTGCCCGAGGTGCCGCCGTGGAACCCGTTGCACTCCATCCGCAGCTGGCGGTACCCGTCGAGCCGCTTGGTGCCGGTCTCGCAGCGGATCGCCCGGTCCTTGGGGTCGTGGCGGACGCTCGGGTAGCCGATGACGGTGACGTCGTTGGTGTAACCGGGGGTCGGGGTGAGGGTGTTGCCCCCGGTGAGCGACTCGATGGCGCGGCCACGCCGGTCGGGGGCGACGGTGGCGAACGCGAAGTCCAGGTCGGAGGCGGCGCCGGTGGTGCCGTGCCCGGGGTACAGGAACGACTTGGTGATCGCCCACACCCCGTACGGCTGGGTGGCCGCCCCGGAGCGGTACTTGGGGACGAACGCGGCGCGCTTGCCGGGGTTGCAGTGTCCGGCGGTGAGCAGCAGGTTGCGGCGCGGGCTGGTGACGACGCTCGCGGTGCAGTAGTGGGCGTGGGCGTCCTTGTCGACGGAGAAGAGGACGCCGACGGAGGGGATGCCGCCGATGTACCGGGCGGTGGGCACGGACGCCGTGGCCGGTCCGGCGGCCGAGGTCATCGCCGTCGGGCCGTCGGGCGCGTCGCCGTGGGGCAGCGCCGCGGCCATCTTGGCGGGCGTCCAGAAGTCGGCCGCCGCCTCGGCCGTCCAGGAGGCGGCGGCGGAGGTGATGCTGATCCTGGGCCGGTGGCCGTCGCCGGTGGCGGACGGGGCGGGGGTGGCGGCCCCCAGGGCGCCGGGTGCCGCGTGGCTCCGGGGGCGGTCGTCGGGGGCAACTCCGGCCTGGCTGACGGTGGCGGTGGCCAGCCAGGCGGTCAGGCCGAGACCGGCGCCGAGCGCGACCGCCACGGCCTTCCCGCGGTGCTTCCTGCCGTGTCGTCGCATATCAGCGGGTCTCCTCAGCGATCCAGTTCAGATAGTCCGCCGCGCCGCGCACCACGGGCGTCGCGATGATCTCGGGGGTGTCGTAGTCGTGCGCCGCCCGGAGGTGGGCCTCCAGCGCGTCGTAGCGGTCCTCGGTGGTCTTGAAGAGCACCTGCACCTCGCGGCTGGTCTCCACCGCGCCCGCCCAGTGGTAGACGGACGTCACCGGGGCGCTGACCTGCGCGCACGCCGCCACCCGCGCCTCGATCGCCCCGCGCGCCAGCTGCTGCGCCTTCGCCTCGTCGTCGGTGGTCGTCAGCACGGTCAGACAGCGGGCCGGCCCCTCGGCGGGCGCCGGGGTCTCGTACGGGTCGGTCACGGGTGCGCACCTCTGCGGGTCGGCGGGCCGGGATGGTTCCCGGTCGGAACGGTTCATGGCGGGACGATTCCCGGACGCGGAGGCCCAGTTGATCTCCGCACGGCATGGTACGGACGCGTGCGATCACCGGGGAACGGAACGGGGGCACGGGGCGGGGCGCGCGGCCGTGTGTCCGCGCCCCCGCCGTCGCGGGCGGGCGCGGGGCGCGCGGGCCCGGCGCGGGCGCGGGCGGGAGCCGACTGGGAGCGCGGGCGGTCGGGCCGGGCGCCGGGGCGCGTACGGCCGGGCCGGGCGCCGGGCGCGGGTGGCCCTTCCGGGGCGCCCCGTAGGGGGCCGGTCGTGGCCGCCCGACCGGTCCGTCCGCGCCGCCCCCAGGCCCGGCTTGCGCACCGCGTACCAGCGGCCACGATGGAAGGGGAGGGACGGCACACGGCCCGCCCCGTGGGCCGTGGCACGGTCCGGTGCATCCGGCGGGCCGCACGACCGGCCCGGCCCGGTGGCGGGCGGCGGCGGAAAGGGCAGGGCACGGCATGGACAGCGACGTCAACGACCTCAGGGCCCTCGTCCGCGACCGGCTCGACGACGCCCGCGCCTCGACGCACGGCCGCAGCGCCCATCTCTTCCTGCACGACGGGCCGCTGCGGCAGACCGTGATCGCGCTGGTGGCCGGCGGCGCGCTGGAGGAGCACAACGCGCCGCCCGCGGCCAGCCTGGAGGTGCTGCACGGCCGGGTCCGGCTGACCGCCCCGGGCGGCAACCGCGAACTGGTCGCCGGGCAGATCGTCCGGATCCCCCAGGAACGCCATGCGCTGCACGCCGTCGAGGACTCCGCGGTGCTGCTCACCGCCGTCACCGCCGTACCGGAGACGCCCCGTCCCGCCCCGGCGGGCTCGGCGACGGCCCAGGGGTGACGCGCCGGGTGTGACCACCGGGGCGCGGTGGCTCAGGCCCCGTACCACTGGTCGTACGCCAGCTTGCACAGGAGGGCGACGACCACGACCACCAGGACGACGCGGACGAATCCGGCGCCCCGCTTGAGCGCCATCCGGGCGCCCAGCATGCCGCCGGTGAGGTTGAAAAGGGCGAGGACCGCGCCGAGTTGCCACAGGACGGCGCCCTGGAGAGCGAAGACGGTGAGGGCGCCCACGTTGGTGCAGACGTTGACGATCTTGGCGGTGGCGGAGGCGGCCACCAGGTCCATACGGAGCACCGCGGAGAGCGCGACGATCAGGAACGCGCCGGTGCCGGGCCCGATCAGCCCGTCGTAGAAGCCGATGCCGAGGCCCGCCACGAGGATCGCCGCCGCCATCCGGCGCCGGGTGACCGGTCCGGACGGGGCGGGCGCGGTGCCGAAGGACGGGCGGAGGAGGACGAAGGCGAGGACGGCGAGCAGGATCACCATGATCAGCGGGCGGAGCACCGCGCTGTTGATCCCGGCGGCGAAGAAGGCGCCGCCGAGCGATCCGGCGAGGGCGGCGAGCCCGATCCGCAGCGCCGTCCGCAGGTCGACGGGGGTCTTACGGGCGTAGGTCACCGCGGCGGCGGTGGTGCCGACGACGGCGGCGGACTTGTTGGTGGCCAGCACCTGGACGACGGGCGTGTGCGGCAGTCCGACCAGCAGCGCGGGGAGCAGCAGCAGTCCGCCGCCGCCCACGACGGCGTCGATCCAGCCCGCGGCGAGCGCCGCCAGGCAGAGCAGGGACAGGACGGTGAGGGATATGTCAGCGGGCACCGGGTGATCCTACGAACGGGCGCCCCGGCCGCCCGCGTTGCCGGTCCCCGGCCCCGGCAGGCCCCGGAGGGGCGCCCTCACATCCGTACGGCCCGCCCGCTGAGTGCAGCGTTCCGTCCGGGAAACAGGCAGGACCCCTGCGGGTAACAGCGGCGACGGACGCTGAACGCCACCCGTTCCGCCGCTGCCCGACGCCCCGTCGGCCCCGCGCCGTCGTCCACGTCCCGTTCCCCGTTCCCCGTTCCCCGTTTCCCGTTTCCCGTACCCCGCTCCCCCGTGATGGAGGCACCGTTATGGCCGCAGCCACCGCCCGTCCCGCCGCCGCAGCGCCCCCGGCGCACCGCCCGACCCTCGTGCTCATCGGGCACGGCATGGTCGGCCAGCGGTTCCTGGAGGAGTTGGCGGAGCGGGGCGTCACCGGGCGGACCCGGGTCGTGGTGCTGGCCGAGGAGCCCCGCCCGGCGTACGACCGCGTCCAGCTGACCTCGTACTTCGCCGGTCGCAGCGCCGAGGACCTCACCCTGACCGACCCGGAGTTCCTCGCCCGGCACGGCGTCGAACTGCACCTGGACGACCCGGCGACCGCCGTGGACCGCCGGGCCCGCACCGTCACCACCCGCTCCGGCCGCACCGTCCGCTACGACACCCTGGTGCTGGCCACCGGCTCGTACCCGTTCGTGCCGCCGGTCCCCGGGCGGGACAGCGCCGGGTGCTTCGTCTACCGCACCGTCGAGGACCTGCTCGCCATCGAGGCGCATGCGGCCGGTGCGCGTACCGGTGCGGTGATCGGCGGCGGGCTGCTGGGCCTGGAGGCGGCGGGTGCGCTCAAGGGGCTCGGACTCCGCACCCACATCGTGGAGTTCGGGCCCCGGCTGATGTCCCTCCAGGTGGACGAGGGCGGCGGGCGGGCGCTGCGCCGCACCGTGGAGGGGCAGGGGCTGCACGTCCACACCGGGGTCGCCGGGAAGGAGATCGTCGCCGACGCGTCCGGGGCGGTCGGCGCGCTGGAGCTGTCGGACGGCAGCCGGATACCGGCGGACCTCGTGGTGTTCTCGGCGGGCGTACGGCCGCGCGACCAACTGGCGCGCGACTGCGGGCTGTCCGTGGGCGAGCGCGGCGGGATCGTCGTCGACGCCCGCTGCCGCACCGACGACCCGGCGGTCTACGCGATCGGCGAGTGCGCGCGGACCGTCGACGGCCTGGTGTACGGCCTGGTGGCGCCCGGGTACGAGATGGCCCGCACCGCGGCGGCGGCGATAGCCGGGCGGGAGGCGCCGGAGTTCACCGGGGCGGACCGGTCCACCAAGCTGAAGCTCCTCGGGGTGGACGTGGCGTCGTTCGGCGACGCGCTCGGCACCACGGAGGGCAGCCTGGACGTCGTCTACGCGGACGCCCGCGCCGGGATCTACAAGAAGCTGGTGGTGGGCGCGGACGGGGAGCTGCTGGGCGGGGTGCTGGTCGGCGACGCCGAGGCGTACGGCACGCTGCGCCCGCTGACCGGGTCGGTGCCCCCGGTGGCGCCCGAGGAACTGGTGGTGCCCGCCGGGACGGGCGCCGCGACACTCGGCCCGGGGGCGCTGCCCGACGACGCGGTGCTGTGCAGCTGCCACAACGTCACCAAGGGCACCGTCCGCGCGGCGGTCACCACGCACGGCTGCACCTCCGTCCCCGAGGTGAAGGCATGCACCAAGGCCGGTACCGGGTGCGGCAGTTGTGTGCGGACCCTGACCGCCGTCGTCCACGACGAGCTGGCCGCGACCGGCACCGTCGTCGACCCCGGGCTCTGCGACTGCTTCCCGCACACCCGCGCGGAGCTGTACGAGATCGTCCGCACGCTGCGGCTGCCGTCGTACGCCGCGCTGCTGGAGTCCCACGGGCGGCCGCAGGCGCGGGGCGGTGAGGGGTGCGAGGTCTGCAAGCCGGTGATCGGCTCGGTCATCGCGTCGCTGGCGCCCTCGGTCGGCGCCGACGGGTACGTCCTCGACGGCGAGCAGGCGGCGCTCCAGGACACCAACGACCACCATCTGGCCAACCTCCAGCGCAACGGCTCGTACTCGGTCGTGCCGCGGATCCCCGGCGGCGAGATCACCCCGGAGAAGCTGATCGTCATCGGGGAGGTGGCCCGCGAGTTCGGGCTCTACACGAAGATCACCGGCGGGCAGCGGATCGATCTGCTGGGCGCCCGCGTCGAGCAGCTGCCGCGGATCTGGGCGCGGCTGGTGGCCGCCGGATTCGAGTCGGGGCACGCGTACGGCAAGGCGCTGCGGACGGTGAAGTCCTGCGTGGGGCGGACCTGGTGCCGCTACGGCGTGCAGGACTCCGTACGGATGGCGATCGCGCTGGAGCTGCGCTACCGGGGGCTGCGGGCGCCGCACAAGCTGAAATCGGCGGTCTCCGGGTGCGCCCGCGAGTGCGCGGAGGCGCGCGGCAAGGACTTCGGCGTCATCGCCACCGCGAGCGGCTGGAACCTCTACGTGGGCGGCAACGGCGGCGCCACCCCCCGCCACGCCGACCTGCTGGCGCAGGACCTGTCCGACGCCGAACTGGTGCGGCTGATCGACCGGTTCCTGATGTTCTACATCCGCACCGCCGACCGGCTGGAGCGCACCGCGGCGTGGCTGGAGCGGATCGAGGGCGGGCTCGACCACGTACGGGACGTGGTGGTGCACGACTCCCTGGGGCTCTGCGCCGAGCTGGAGTCCCTGATGGCGGCGCATGTCGCGCACTACCAGGACGAGTGGGCGCTCACCCTCGCCGACCCGGAGCGGCTGGCCCGCTTCGCCTCCTTCGTCAACGCGCCGGGCGTGCCGGACCCGTCGGTCCGCTTCGTCGCCGAACGCGACCAGATCAAGCCCGACCTGCCCCTGTTGACCGGCCCCGACCTGCCCGTACGCACCCTGGAAGGGATGTTCACCCGATGACCTCCACGGATCCCGCCACCACGGACACGCTGACCGCCCCGGACCCGGCGACCGCCGCGTTACCCGGGCCGGGCACGGGGTGCGCCCCCGGCGCGCGGCCCGTCCCGGGCGCCGGGGGCGCCGTCGTCGAGCTGCACGGGCCCGGCGGCTGGTTCCCGGTCTGCGCGCTCACGGCGCTCACCCCCGGGCGCGGGGTCGCCGCACTGCTGCCCGACGGCGGGCAGGCGGCGCTCTTCCGCGACCGGACGGGCACGGTGTACGCGATCGGCAACCGCGACCCGTTCACCGGCGCGCAGGTCCTCTCGCGCGGGCTGACCGGCTCGGCGGCGGGCCGCCCGTACGTCGCCTCGCCCCTGCTCAAGCAGCGCTTCGACCTGGCGGGCGGGGCCTGTCTGGACGACCCGGAGGTGGCGGTGCCGGTGTACCCGGTGCGGGTCCGGGAGGCGTAGCGGCGCCCGGGGCGGGTCCGGTGGCACGGCCGCGCCGCCTCTTCGCGCTGCGCGTCCCCGGGGCGCGTGCCACGCTGGCAGGGCGCGATCGAACGGACGCACCCGCACCGTCGGGAGGACGCCTCGCATGGACACGGACGACCCCGCGGACACGGGGGCCACGGACCGGGACCGCATCGAGCGGGAGATCACCGTCGCGGCGCCCGTGGAGCGCGTCTGGGCGGTGCTCACCGAGCCGGAACACGTCGGCTCCTGGTTCGGCCAGGGCACACCGACCCCGGTCGATCTGCGGCCCGGCGGCGTGATGCACCTCGACCACGGGCCCTACGGGCGGTTCCCCGTCGTCTTCGTCACCGTCGAACCGCCGCACCGCCTCTCCTACCGCTGGGCGAGCGGCCACCCCGGCGAGACGGCGACCGAGGACAACTCCACCCTGGTGGAGTTCACCCTCGCGCCCGAGGGCGGGGGCACCCGGCTGCGGGTCACCGAGTCCGGGTTCGCCGCCCTGCCCGCCCCGGGGAGCGCGGGCGCCACGTACGAGAGCCATGCGGAGGGCTGGAGCGGGCAGGTCGAGAACATCCGGCGCTACACGGAGCGGCTCACGGCCTGACGTGCGGCGGGCCCCACGGGCGGACACCGCGGGGCCCCCGTACGGGGCCACCGCACGGCGGCGGGGAGCCCCGGTCCGCGCCGGTCGTCCCGGTCCTCCCGCCCGAAGCGCCCCGAGCGCCCCGGGAACGCCCCCTGCGCCCGTCCGGCCCCGTGCGCCCCGGGCGTACGCTGATGCGCGTCCCCGACGGAGGAGGCGCCGTGCCCCGGTGGAACCCCAGCCACATCCCCGACCAGACGGGCCGCTGCGCCGTCGTCACGGGTGCCAACAGCGGCATCGGCTTCGCCACCGCGCGCGAACTCGCCCGCCACGGCGCCCGGGTGGTGCTGGCCTGCCGCAACGTGGCGCGCGGCGAGGCGGCCCTCGCCGAGCTGCGGCGCGAGGTGCCCGCCGCCGAGGCGGAGTTCCGCCGCCTGGACCTGGCCGATCTCGCCTCCGTACGCGACTTCGCCGCCGGGCTCGACAGCTTCGACGCCGTCCGGCTCGATCTGCTCGTCAACAACGCGGGCGTGATGGCGCTGCCCCGCGGCACCACCGCCGACGGCTTCGAGCGGCAGTTCGGCGTCAACCACCTGGGCCACTTCGCCCTCACCGGGCTGCTGCTCCCCCGGCTGCTGGCCACCCCCGGGGCCCGCGTCGTCACCGTCTCCAGCTTTCTCCACGCCCTCGGCGGCATCGCCCCGGACGACCTCAACGCCCTGCTCTCCTACGGGCGTTGGCGGGCCTACGCGCGCTCCAAGAGCGCCAACCTCCTCTTCGTCCACGAACTGGCGCGGCGGCTGGCGGCGATCGGCTCCCCGGTGGTCGCGGCAGCCGCCCACCCCGGGTACGCCGCCACCAACCTGCAGACCACGGCGCCCCGGATGGAGGGCCGCCGGTCCGCGGAGCGCCTGATGGAGCTGGGCAACCGCCTCATCGGGCAGAGCCCGGAGGGCGGCGCGCTGCCCGTGCTGTGCGCCGCCACCGCCCCGCACATGAAGCCGGACACCTTCGTCGGCCCCCGCGCCCTGCTCCGCGGCGCCCCGGCCCCCTCCCCCCGCGCCCCGTGGGCCCGCGACGACGCAGCCGCCGTCCGGCTCTGGGAGGCGTCGGAGGAACTGACCGGTGTGCACTACGACTTCACGGCGGGCGGCGGCCGGAGGACGGCCTGAGCCCGGCCCGTACCGCCCCGGGGACGGCCACCGGCGCGTCCGGGAAACCGACCGGCGCGCGGATGCCCGGCGCGCGCCCCCACGGTAGAGTGACGGCGCATTCGCAGTGGACGAGACGAGGAGGTGGGACCCATCACCGCTGTACCCGGTGGGTGCTCTCACCCCGACACCGCGCGGTTCACCAGGCAGAGGTGACCGGAGAGCGCCCTTTTCGGCACTCCGAGAGGCCCTCATGCCCGCGCGTCACCCCGCTGTCCCCTCCTCCGATCCCTCCGCACCGCCCGCCTCCCCCGGTCTCGTCGCGCGGCTGCGCGCCGCCGGGTGCGTCTTCGCCGAGGACGAGGCGGAGCTGCTCCTCGCCGCCGCCCGCACCCCCGCCGAACTCGCCGCCCTGGCCGGGCGCCGGATGGCCGGGCTGCCCCTCGAACACGTCCTGGGCTGGGCCGGTTTCTGCGGCCACCGGATGCACGTCGGACCGGGCGTCTTCGTCCCCCGGCGGCGCAGCGAGTTCCTCGTCCACGAAGCCGCCCGGCACACCCGCCCCGGCGCCGTCGTCGTCGATCTGTGCTGCGGTTCGGGCGCGCTGGGCGCGGCGCTCGCCGCCTGCGCCGGGCCCGTCGAGCTGCACGCCGCCGACATCGATCCGGCGGCGGTGCGCTGCGCCCGCGCCAACGTCGCCGCGGCGGGCGGCCACGTCCACGAGGGCGATCTCTTCGCCGCGCTCCCCGAGGAGCTGCGCGGCCGCATCGACGTGCTGCTGGCAAATGTCCCGTACGTACCGACGCAGGAGGTGGGGCTGCTGCCGCCGGAGGCGCGGGACCATGAGCCGCGGGTGGCGCTGGACGGCGGCGCCGACGGTCTCGACGTGCTGCGCCGGGTCGCCGGGGCGGCCGCGCGGTGGCTCGCGCCCGGCGGTGTGGTGCTGAGCGAGACCAGCGAACGCCAGGCCCCGGCGGCGCTCCGCGCCCTGACCGGCGGCGGACTCCACGCCCGCGCCGAACGCTGCGCGGAACGGGCCGCCACCGTCGTCCTCGGCACCCGGCCCGCCGACGTTCCGTAACGGCCGCCGTCCCCGGGGCGCGACGAGGCGCGCGGCCTCCCCCGCCGCGCCCCCGAAGCGCACTCCGGGGCGCCCCGGACGGGCCGTCACCTCCCGGTGCGCCGGGGGGAATAGTGCGGTAGCCCTGCGGTTGTCACACCCGTACGGCACAGTGGTCGGGCACCACGCGGTGATCGCCGATCACCGTCGGCAGGCGACGGCAGCGGACGCAGGGGGCGAGGCCATGACGGACACCGGCACGGGCATCGGCAGACGGGGGTTGCTGGCCGCCACCGGAGGGCTCGCGCTCACCGGCCTGCTGGCCGCCTGCGGCTCCAACACCGGCCGGGGCGGCGGCGGTTCGGGCCCCGGGATCAGCCAGTGGTACCACCAGTACGGCGAACCGGGCGTCGAACGGGCCGTCAAGCGGTACGCCGACTCGTACAAGAAGGCGCGCGTCACCGTGCAGTGGCGGCCCGGTGACTACGACCGGCAGACCGCCGCGGCGCTGCTGACCGACTCGGGCCCGGACGTCTTCGAGGTCAACGGCCCGACGCTGGACCAGATCCGCGGCGGTCAGGTCGTCGATCTGACCGCCGAGATCGAGCCGGTCAAGGACGACTTCAACCAGGCGGTGCTGGCCCCCAAGATCTGGCAGGACCGGATCTGGGGCATCTCGCAGACCGTCGACACCCAGGTGCTCTACTACCGCAAGAGCCTCCTGAAGGACGCCGGGGTCGAGCCGCCGCGCACCCTGGACGCGCTGGTGGACGCCGCACGGAAGCTGACGACGGCGCAGACCAAGGGCCTGTTCCTGGGGAACGACGGCGGCGCGGGCGTCCTCGGCGGCACCCCGCTCTTCGCCGCCGGTCTCGGCCTGGTCACCGAGGACGGCAAGGTCGGCTTCGACGACCCGGCGGCCGCCCGCACCCTCGGCAAGATCCGCCGCCTGTACGCCGACAAGTCGCTGTTGCTGGGCGCGCCCACGGACTGGTCCGACCCGGCGGCGTTCCTCCAGGAGCTGACCGCGATGCAGTGGTCGGGCCTGTGGGCGCTGCCGCAGATCCAGCAGACCTTCGGCGACGACTTCGGCGTCCTGCCGTTCCCGGCGGACGGCCCGCACGGCACACCCGCCGTCCCGGTCGGCGCCTACGCCTCGGCGGTCAGCGCGCGCAGCCCCCGCAAGGCGGAGGCCAAGGCGTTCGCATCCTGGCTGTGGATCGAACGCACCGACCTCCAGCAGGACTTCGCGCTCTCGTACGGCTTCCACATCCCGGCCCGGACGTCGCTGGCGAAGAAGGCGGCGCGGCTGCGGACCGGCGCCGCCGCGGACGCCGTGCGGTACGCCACCGACCACGGTTACGCCGAACCGCTGCGCTGGACGACCGCGTCCCGCACCGCCTACCAGGACGCGCTGAGCCGCGTCATCAAGGACGGCGCCGACCCGGAGAGCGAACTGCGGACCGTGGTGCGCAAGGTCGACGCCGAGCTGGCCCGGGTCAGGAAGAGGTGACCGCGCCGACGGCGGAGGCGCTCCCGGACGGGCAGGGGGCGCGCGGCGCCGCCGAGCGCCGACGGCGCACGCCCGGTGCGGGGTTCTTCGGCCCGCAGCGCCGCTCCCTGTGGTTCTGGATCTTCGTCGGCCCGTTCGCGCTGGGCCTGGCGCTGTTCACGTACGTCCCGCTGGCCTGGAGCGTCTACCTCAGCTTCTTCGACGCGCACAACACCGTCACCCCGACCGACTTCGTGGGCCTGGGCAACTACACCTCGATGCTCACGGACGGCGCGTTCCTCTCCAGCCTGGGCACCTTCGCGCTGTTCACCCTCTTCATCGTCCCCGCGACGTACGCGCTGTCGCTGGCGCTGGCGGTGATGGTCAACCGGCTGCGCGTCGCCCAGGCGTTCTTCCGGTCGGTGTTCTTCCTGCCGACGGCGTGCAGCTATGTGGTGGCGGCGCTGATCTGGAAGCTGTCGCTCTTCAGCGGGGTGCGCTTCGGGCTGGCCAACACCGTGCTGGGATGGTTCGGCGCGGACCAGACGGCATGGCTGTCGACCACCCATCCGCCCTGGTACTGGCTGGTCATCGTGACCGTCCGGCTCTGGCTCCAGGCCGGCTTCTACATGATCCTCTTCCTCGCCGGGCTCCAGCGGATCTCCCCGCAGCTCTACGAGGCGGCGGCGGTGGACGGCGCCCGGCCCGGCTGGCAGACGTTCCGCCACATCACCTTCCCGCAACTGCGCGCCACCTCCGTGGCGGTGGTGCTGCTGCTGGTGATCAACGCGTTCCAGGCGTTCGACGAGTTCTACAACCTGCTCAGCGACGCCCGCGGCTATCCGCCGTACGCCCGGCCGCCGCTGGTCTACCTCTACTACACGGCTCTCGGGCGGGAGCAGAACCTCGGGCTGGGCAGCGCGGGCGCGGTGATCCTCGCGCTGATCATCGCGGTGGCGACGGTCGTCCAGGCCCGCTGGCTCGGCCTCGGCCGCAAGGAGGACTGACCGCCGATGCACCACGCCTGGATCCGGGTGGGCCGCGCGCTGCGGGCGGCGCTGCTGTGCGCCCTGGCGCTGCTCTTCCTCGTCCCCTTCTACCTGCTGGTCCGCAACGGTCTGGCCACCGAGGCGGACATCACCGCACCGGACTGGACGTTCTTCCCGCGCCATGTGCAGTGGTCCAACCTCACCGAGGTCTTCACCGACCCGAGCCTCCCGCTGGGCCACGCGCTGCTCAACTCCACACTGATCGCGCTCTCCACGACGCTCGGCACGGTGCTGCTGGCCTCCCTCGCCGGGTACGGACTGGCCCGTATCCCGTACCGCGGCGCGGGCGTCGTCTTCTCCGCGATCCTCGGCACGCTGATGGTCCCGGCGGCCGTCACCTTCGTGCCGAGCTTCGTGCTGGTCTCGTCGCTGGGCTGGATCTCCACGCTGCGCGGTCTGGTGATCCCGACGCTGTTCAGCGCGTTCGCCTGCTTCATCTTCCGGCAGTACTTCCTCGGCTTCCCGCGGGAGTTGGAGGACGCGGCGCGGGTCGACGGCCTCGGGTACTGGCGGACGTACTGGCGCATCGTCGTCCCCAACTCCCGTCCGGTGTTCGCCGCCGTCTCCACCATCGTCTTCATCGGCGCCTGGAACGCCTTCCTGTGGCCGCTGGTCATCGGGCAGGACCAGGAGGCGTGGACGGTCCAGGTCGCGCTGTCGACGTTCACCACCGCGCAGAACCTCAACCTCCACGAACTCTTCGTCGCCGCCGCGGTCTCCATCGCCCCGCTGGTCGTGGTCTTCCTGCTGCTCCAGCGGTACATCGTGGCGGGGGTGGAACGCTCGGGCATCGACGACTGAGCACCGCCCCGGGGCGCCGGTCAGAGGCCCCGGGCCGGGCCGCGTCCCCGGACGCCGTCCCGCCGCCCTTCCCCACTTCGCTCCGGCCGTCCCGCATCGTTCCGGGACGGCCGGGGTACGCTGCCCGGCATGTGCCCGCAGCCGATCGCCCGTGAGCCGCGCCCCCGCGGCCGTCACGGCGGCTGCGCGCCCCGCGGCCTGAGCTTCCTGCGCCGCCGCGGCCGGGTGGGCTCGCCCCCCGGCATCCGCTGTACGGCCTGATCCCGGCTGCCGTACGCCGGGCGGGCCCCGCGCCGCGCCCTGATCCGCCGCCTTCCGCGCGGCCGTCGAAGCCTCCGGCGCGTGCCCGCCGTACCGCGCCCCGCCACATCCGCTTCCGTTTCCGCTCCTCCAGGAGGTCCCGTTGACGGCCATCGCCGATTCCGTCCGTCCCACCCCCGCCCTGCGCCCGCACCGCATCCCCGCCGACGGGCTGTACGAGGGCACACGCGTCCTGCGCCGCACCCCCGACGACTGGCAGGACCGGCCCTACGACCTCTTCGACGTCCACCCGCTGGGCCGCACCCTCGGCGCCGAGATCCACGGGCTCGACCTGTCCCGCCCGCTGAGCCCCGCCCTGCGCGCCCAGCTCAACCGGGCGCTGCTCGAATGGAAGGTGCTGTTCTTCCGGGACCAGCAGCTGACCGCCGCCGCGCAGCGCGCGTTCGCCGCCCACTGGGGCGAGTTGGAGACCAATCCGCTGCTGGCGTCCGGCGACGCCACGGATGTGGTGCGCTTCGACAAGTCGGCCGACGCCGTCCCGACGTTCGAGAACGTCTGGCACACCGATGTCACCTTCCGCGCCCGCCCCGCCATGGGCGCGGTGCTGCAACTGCGGGAGGTGCCCCCGTCGGGCGGCGACACCCTGTGGGCGGACATGGCCGCCGCGTACGACAACCTTCCGGCGGAGATCAAGGAGCGCATCGAGGGCGCCCGCGCCGTCCACGACTACCTCCCGGGCTTCGCCCGCTTCTACACCCCGGAACAACTCGCCCCGTTCCAGGAGGTGTTCCCGCCGGTGGAGCACCCGGTGGTGCGCCGCCACCCCGAGACCGGCCGCCGGATGCTCTTCGTCAACGCCTCCTTCACCACCCGCATCACCGGCTTCCCCGAGGAGGAGAGCGACCGGGTGCTGCGGCTGCTCTTCCAGCAGGCCCATGTGCCGGAGTTCCAGGTGCGGTTCGACTGGCGCCCCGGCGACATCGCCTTCTGGGACAACCGCGCCACCCAGCACTACGCGGTCGCCGACTACGCCCCGCACCGCCGCGTCGCCGAACGCGTCGCCATCGCGGGCGACCGGCCGTACTGAAACCGGGACGACCACGGACCCGCCGCCGCACCGGCCGACTCCGGGCGGCGCGCGCTACGTTGACCGTCCCCGCAGCACACCGTACGAGGAGCAGCCATGACGGACCCCGGCGCGCCGCCCGGCGGCCCCGCCCCGCCTCCGCCGCCGCCCCCGCTTCCGCCGCGGGCGCGGACCACGGGCGGCCCGGTGCCGCGGAGCGCGGACGAGGCGCTGGAGATCGGCCGGAACCACTTCCCGCCGGTCGGCGCGCCCGGGGGTCCCAGCGGTCTGTTCGTCCACGAATTCGCCGAGGGCTACCTCGTCCACGCGGGCTGGCCGCCGCCGGAGGACCCGGGCGCCTGTCCGGCACAGCCCGGCGGTAGCCATGTCGTCATCGCCAAGCAAACGGGCGAACTCACCTTCCTGCCCCACTTCCCACCCCCGGAAGCCGTCGCGCTGTATCGCCGCCTCCGCGCCCGTCGCCCCGGCTGAAGCGAAAAGCGAATCCGGAGAAGAGAACTCCGGCACAAGCCCTTCGGAGGGCCGGACGGTCGCCCCTCCGAAGGGGTTCCGCGGCGCCCCTGGCTCCTACGAATTCCCCGGAGCCGCCCGCGGGGCGTGTCGGCTGCGGCACCCCGGTGGATCGCCCCCCGGGATTCGAAGGCGCCGCACGGGAATTCGGGGGTGCGGGATCCCCCGGGACACCGGATCACACCGACCGCACAGGACCGCGCCGGACCGCACAGGACCTCTCCGGGCCACTCCGGACTGCACCGAAGCAGGAGGTAGTCACCCATGTCACCCCACCCCGACGCCCCGCCGACCACCCCCGAGGACGCGCTCGCCCTCGTCCGCCGCCGTTATGCGGAGCCCCGGCTGCCGGACGGTACGGCGGTCCCGTTGGCGGTGCGGGAATTCGACATCGGCTATCTCGTCCACCCGGTTTTTCCGCGGACCGCGCGGACCGACGCCGCGGGAAATCCGCTTCCCGCGCCGCCCGGCGGGGCGCAGATCATCGTGTCCAAGGCGACCGGGGAATCCGTCACCGTCCCCCACCTTCCCGCCGAGAGCGTCATCGCCCGCTACCGGGAACGGCACGGATAACTCCCGTAGGGAAATGCCGTTCCGAGAAATTCCGGCGAAATACGGAGGAGACCGCATTCCCCCGCTGCCCGGCTCACCCCGTCTCGCCCTCACCCTGCTGACCGCCGCGGAGGAGGGCCGCGCCCAGCGGGGTCAGGGTGTGCAGCACCGCGTTGCCGCGGCGGAGGGTGAAGAGGAGTCCGGCCTCGCGGAGCACCGTGGCGTGCTGGCTGGCGGAGGCGAGGGAGACGTCGGCGCGGCGGGCCAGCTCGGTGGTGGTGCAACCGGCGCCGATGCCGCGGAGGATCGCGGAGCGGGTGGCCCCGACGAGGCGCCCCAGGGAGCGGCCGGGCGCCGGTACGGCGGTGACGCGCGGGACGGGATGGTCGACGGGGTAGACCAGCACCGGCGTGAGGTCCGGGTTGTGGAAGGTGACCGGCGTGCGGCGGCAGAAGTAGGACGGCATCAGGAGGAGACCGCGGCCCCCCAGATGGAGATCGCGGTCCACGGGGTACTCGACCTCCAGCACCGGGGCGCGCCAGCGGAGCGTCGAGGGGAGGGTGGCGAGCAGCCGGTCGGCGCCGCCGTCGAGCAGGGCCCGGCCCCGCGCGGCGCGGTCGGCCTCTATCCGGGCCTGGAGCCGCGGCCAGTAGGGGGCAACGGCCGCCGCGTGGTACCGCTGGAGGACGCCGACGAGGTGGCCGAGCTGACGGGAGTCGCCGTCGGCCATGGCCCGTATCCAGGTGGGCAGGGTCCGGGTGCGGGCGAGCCCGGCGAGTTCGGTGTGGACGCGGGCGGGCGGGGTCTCGCGGAGCGCGGACAGGGCGGCGTCGACGCCGAGTTGCCCCTCGGGCGGGGTGAGGAAATCCGGGAAATAGCCGCGGGTGGGCACCAGCGGCGCCAGCAGCCGCGTTTCGCCGTTCAACTTTTCCCGGGTTTCCACACGCCATTTCCCGAAGGCCAGGCCGTCCCGCCGGTCACGGAGTCGGTGAAAACTTAAAATGGTTTCCCACAGCGCATCGGGACGCGCCGCTATCCGCACGCGGGCCAGATCGGGTCCACTGAAATGGACGCGTAACACCGAACCCCACCCCTGGTTACCTCCGACGACCCCGGCCCACGCCTGAGTATGCACGCCGATACGTGCGGTCACCATGGCCTTTTGGCCAGAGTTGAAAAGGGTCGCGCACAGGGGTGGACACGAGGAATGCTGTACTCAATTCAACGCCGATGTACGCGGCCGGATTGCTCGATCCCGTGGGGGGTGACGGGCAAGGAACCAGCCGCGCCACATTGCGTTGAAAGCCGCCCCCACGCCGACATGGGAGGCGGCGGCTCCCGAGGGGGGAGTTCGGAAAAAGGCGAGGGCGGCACCTCCGCACGGGTGCCGCCCTTGTCCGCACGGCCCGCGCCGACGCCGCGCCGCCGGGCCCCATCGCCGCCGTGCCCGTTTGCCGCCGCGGCCTGCCCGTTTGCCGCCGCGCCCCGTCCACCGCACGGACCCCGACCGGTACCGCGAAAACCGAGGGCGGCACCTCCGCACAGGTGCCGCCCTCGTCGGTCCGGAGCCTCGGCACGGCGGTGAGGGTGTGGTGCCGGCCGGTGGTTCCGGTGGGAGTACGGGTGCCGGACGTGTGAGGGCACGGCCGGCACCCGTGGTTCAGCGGCTGTCGCTCCCCTTGGCCTCGGCGGCGGCGCGACCGGCCTCCAGACGGGCGACCGGGATGCGGAACGGCGAGCAGGAGACGTAGTCGAGTCCGGCCTCGTGGAAGAAGTGCACGGACTCCGGGTCGCCGCCGTGCTCACCGCAGACACCGAGCTTCAGATCGGGCCGGGTGGCCCGGCCCGCCGCGGCGGCGTTGCGGACCAGCGAGCCGACGCCGTCCTTGTCGATCGTCTCGAAGGGGCTGACGCCGAAGATGCCCTTCTCCAGGTACGCGGTGAAGAAGCTGGCCTCGACGTCGTCGCGGGAGAAGCCCCAGACCGTCTGCGTGAGGTCGTTGGTACCGAAGGAGAAGAAGTCGGCGGACTCGGCGATCTGACCGGCCGTGAGGGCGGCCCGGGGCAGTTCGATCATGGTGCCGAGGGTGAGCTTGAGGCTGACGCCGTGGGCCTTCTCGACCTCGGCGATGACCTGCTCGGCCTCGTCCCGGACGATCTCCAGCTCCTGGACGGTGCCGACCAGCGGAATCATGATCTCCGCCCGCGGGTCGCCCTTGGCCTCCTTGCGCTCGGCCGCGGCCTCCGCGATGGCGCGGACCTGCATGGCGAACAGACCGGGGATGACCAGGCCGAGGCGGACACCGCGCAGACCCAGCATCGGGTTCTGCTCGTGCAGCTTGTGGACGGCCTGGAGGAGGCGGAGGTCGTTCTCGTTGGCGTCCTTGCGGGCCTCGGCGAGCGCGACGCGGACCGACAGCTCGGTGATGTCGGGCAGGAACTCGTGGAGCGGCGGGTCCAGCAGCCGGACGGTGACCGGCAGACCGTCCATCGACTCGAACAGCTCGATGAAGTCGGCCTTCTGGAGCGGCAGCAGCTGCTCCAGGGCGGCGTCCCGGTCGGCGTCGGTGTCGGCGAGGATCAGCCGCTCGACCATCTCGCGGCGCTCACCGAGGAACATGTGCTCGGTGCGGCACAGGCCGATGCCCTGGGCGCCGAACCGGCGGGCGCGCGCGGCGTCCTCGGCGTTGTCGGCGTTGGCGCGGACCCGCAGACGGCGGACCCGGTCCGCGTACGCCATGATCCGGTGGACGGCCTTGACCAGTTCGTCGGCGTCGTCGGCACCGGCGTGCATCCGGCCCTCGAAGTACTCGACGACCGGGGACGGGACGACGGGCACCTCGCCGACGTAGACCTTGCCGGTCGAACCGTCGATGGAGACGGTGTCGCCCTCCTCGACGACCACGCCGTCCTGCGTCGTCATCCGGCGGCGCTTGGTGTCGACCTCCAGCTCCTCGGCGCCGCAGACACAGGTCTTGCCCATGCCGCGGGCGACGACGGCGGCGTGCGAGGTCTTGCCGCCGCGGGAGGTGAGGATGCCCTCCGCGGCGATCATGCCGTTGAGGTCGTCGGGGTTGGTCTCCCGGCGGATGAGGATGACCTTCTCACCCGAGCGGGACCACTTGACCGCGGTGTACGAGTCGAAGACAGCCTTGCCGACGGCGGCGCCCGGCGAGGCGGCGATGCCGCGGCCGATGGTGTCGGCCTTGGCGCCCAGGTCGAAGCGGGGGAACATCAGCTGCGCCAGCTGCGCGCCGTTGACCCGCTGGAGGGCCTCGGCCTCGTCGATGAGTCCCTGGTCGACGAGTTGGGTGGCGATGCGGAAGGCGGCACCGGCGGTGCGCTTGCCGACCCGGGTCTGGAGCATCCAGAGCTTGCCGCGCTCGATGGTGAACTCGATGTCGCACAGGTCCTTGTAGTGCGTTTCGAGCGTCTCCATGATCTGCATCAGCTGGTCGTACGACGCCTTGTCGATCCGCTCCAGGTCCGCAAGCGGGACCGTGTTGCGGATACCGGCGACGACGTCCTCGCCCTGCGCGTTCTGGAGGTAGTCGCCGTAGACGCCCTGGTGGCCGCTGGCCGGGTCGCGGGTGAAGGCGACGCCGGTGCCGGAGTCCGGGCCGAGGTTGCCGAAGACCATCGAGCAGACGTTGACCGCGGTGCCGAGGTCGCCGGGGATGCGCTCCTGGCGGCGGTAGAGCTTGGCGCGGTCGGTGTTCCACGAGTCGAAGACCGCGCGGACGGCGAGGTCCATCTGCTCGCGCGGGTCCTGCGGGAAGTCCCGGCCGGTCTCCTTGGCGACGATGCCCTTGAACTGCTCGACCAGCGTCTTGAGGTCGCCCGCGTCGAGGTCGACGTCGACGGTGACGCCCTTGGCCTTCTTCGCCTCCTCCAGCGCCTCCTCGAAGAGGTCGCCGTCGACGTCCAGCACAGTCTTGCCGAACATCTGGATGAGGCGGCGGTAGGAGTCCCACGCGAACCGCTCGGATCCGGCCTGCTGCGCCAGACCGCCGACCGAGGCGTCGGAGAGGCCGATGTTGAGGACGGTGTCCATCATGCCGGGCATGGAGAACTTCGCACCCGAACGCACCGATACGAGCAGGGGGTTGTCGGCCTGGCCGAGCTTCTTGCCCATCTGCTGCTCAAGGGCGTCCAGGTGGTGCGAAACCTCGGCACGGAGTGCCGCGGGCTCCTCCCCGCTCTCCAGGTAGACCTTGCAGGCTTCGGTGGTGATGGTGAAGCCGGGCGGGACCGGGAGACCGAGGTTCGTCATCTCGGCGAGGTTGGCGCCCTTGCCACCCAGCAGGTCCTTGAGGTCCCTGTTGCCCTCGGTGAAGTCGTACACGAACTTCGCGGACGCAGGCTTGGTTACGTGGGGATTCTGTGTTTCCGACACGGGACTGGACTCCTCGCGGATGGCTGCCCTGACGGCGAGGAACATACCCAGATCGAAGGCATCTGGGTACGTCCACTTGGTCGACATGCGTACGTAACCGCCCGTCCGCCACCGGATCGAAAGGAATATCTCCTTGACGGGTGAATACATCACTTGAACGGACGAGTGCGGAGCGTTGCGGAATTGCCGAGTGTCCTCGCTCTCCGTCCACCAATTCGTACAGCCAATGAACATCAACTACGTGGCACCCAGTGCCAGCATTGGAGAGGTGGATCCCCCTACGGGTTGCTCATCTGAGCGCAAGGGTTATCAGGGGTGGCGAGAATCACGCGCTCGGACGGGCTACGGTCCCATCATTCGAGCGCCCACGGGTCCGGATCCGGGTCCGCGCCGGGTGGTCGGGGCGCCCGGTCGGCCGATGCCTCCGGGCGGCGGCGGCCACGGGCGGGAAAGCTGGCGGGGAGGCAGCACCCCACGGCAAGGAGTGAGCGATGGCCCGCCCGCACGACAGCCACGGCACCGGACCCGAGGACGCCGCATCCGCTACCGCCACCGGCGAGGGCGTCGGCAACACCGCCTACGGCCGTCAACCCTTCTCCCGCTCCCGCAGCCACTTCGCCGACCGCATCACCGCCGACGGCGGCTCCGGCTGGCCGGTCGAGGCGGGGCGCTACCGGCTGATCGTCAGCCGCGCCTGCCCCTGGGCGAGCCGGGCGGTGATCTCCCGGCGGCTGCTCGGACTGGAGTCCGCGCTGTCCATGGGGATCGTCGACCCGATCCAGGACGACCGCAGCTGGCGCTTCACCCTCGACCCCGGCGACCGCGACCCGGTCCTCGGCATCCGCTTCCTGAGCGAGGCGTACGACCGGCGGGAGACCGGATACCCGGGCGGGGTGAGCGTCCCGGCGGTCGTGGACGTACCGACCGGGCAGCTCGTCACCAACGATTTCCAGCAGATCACGCTCGACCTGGCCACCGAGTGGCGGGAGCTGCACCGGCCCGGGGCGCCCGACCTCTACCCCGAGGCGCTGCGCGCGGAGATCGACGAGGTGATGGAGGGCGTCTACCGGGACGTCAACAACGGCGTCTACCGCGCCGGGTTCGCGACCGGGCAGGCGGAGTACGACACGGCGTACGCGGCGCTCTTCCGGCGGCTGGACCTGCTGTCGGAGCGGCTGGCCGAACGGCGCTACCTCGTCGGGGACAGCATCACCGAGGCCGACATCCGGCTCTTCACCACGCTGGTGCGGTTCGACCCCGTCTACCACGGCCACTTCAAGTGCAACCGCTTCAAACTGTCCGAGGACCCGGTGCTGTGGGCGTACGCGAAGGACCTCTTCCAGACGCCCGGGTTCGGGGACACCGTCGACTTCCACCACATCAAGCAGCACTACTACCGCGTGCACACCGGGGTGAACCCGACCGGGATCGTGCCGGGCGGGCCGGAGCTGGACGGCTGGCTCACCCCGCACCACCGCGAGGAACTGGGCGGCCGCCCGTTCGGCGACGGCACCCCGCCGGGACCGGTACCGGCGGGCGAGGTGGTGCCGCCGGACGGGCGGGCATGAGCGCGGACCGGCCGCGCCCGGCGGCCACCGCGTCCGGTCCGCCGCGCCGCCGCGGCTCAGCCGCCGGAGGTGTCCAGCTCCGCGTCGGCGTCGACGCCCGTGCAGTCGTTGGGGTCGTCGAGCCAGCCGTCGGGCAGGACGACCCGGTCGCGGCCGGAGGTGCGGCCGCGCGGGCCGTCGGCTCCGGCGGGCCAGGGCTGGTCGGCGTCGATCTTGCCGAGCAGGTCCTCCAGCTCCGCGAGGGAGGAGCTGACGGCCAGGCCACGGCGCATCTCGGAGCCGACCGCGAAGCCCTTGGTGTACCAGGCGACATGCTTACGGAAGTCGATCACGCCGCGCTTCTCGTCGCCGATCCACTCGCCGAGCAGCGCCGCATGGCGCACCATCACGGCCGCGACCTCGCCGAACGTCGGCTCGGTGTACTTTCCGGTGCCCTCGAACGCGGCGACCAGATCGCCGAAGAGCCAGGGGCGGCCCAGACAGCCGCGGCCGACGACGACGCCGTCGCAGCCGGTCTCGCGGACCATCCGCAGGGCGTCGTCGGCGCACCAGATGTCGCCGTTGCCGAGCACCGGGATCTCCGGGACGTGCTCCTTGAGGCGGGCGATGGCGTCCCAGTCGGCGGTGCCGCTGTAGTGCTGGGCGGCGGTGCGGCCGTGCAGCGCGATGGCGGTGATGCCCTCCTCGGCGGCGATCCGGCCCGCGTCGAGGTAGGTGAGGTGGCCGTCGTCGATGCCCTTGCGCATCTTCATCGTCACCGGCAGGTTGCCCGCGTTCTTCACCGCGTCGCGCAGGATCGCGCGCAGCAGCGGCCGCTTGTACGGCAGTGCGGAGCCGCCGCCCTTACGGGTCACCTTGGGAACCGGGCAGCCGAAGTTCAGGTCGATGTGGTCGGCGAGGTCCTCTTCGGCGATCATGCGGGCGGCCTTGCCGACGGTGTCCGGGTCGACGCCGTACAGCTGGATCGAGCGCGGCTTCTCGGACGCGTCGAAGTGGATCAGCTGCATGGTCTTCTCGTTCCGCTCGACCAGCGCCCGCGTCGTGATCATCTCGCTGACGAAGAGCCCCTTGCCGCCGGAGAACTCCCGGCACAGCGTCCGGAACGGGGCGTTGGTGATCCCGGCCATGGGCGCGAGCACCACGGGCGGGGACGCCGTGTGCGGTCCGATCTGGAGCGAGGTCATGGCAGGAGGGTTCCTTCGGCGGTCGGGGGCGGTGCGGCGCCGGGGCGACCCGGCGGTGCGACCTCCCATTGTCCCGCATCCGGCGGGCGGCCCCCACAGGCACGTCCCCCACGGGCGGCCGGGGCGCGAGGGGGACCGGAATCCGCCGCCCGGCCGGGCCGCCCCGCGGATATCGTTGTAGCGTTCAACCATGTCTGAGCTGAGCCACCGGCGGCGCCTGCTCGTTCTGGCGATCTGCTGTATGAGCCTGCTGATCGTCAGCCTCGACAACACCGTCCTCAACGTCGCACTCCCCTCCCTCCAGCACGAGCTGCACGCCTCCGTCTCCGGCCTGCAGTGGACCATCGACGCCTACACCCTGGTGCTGGCGTCGCTGCTGATGCTGTCCGGCTCGACCGCGGACCGGCTCGGCCGACGCCGGGTCTTCACCGTGGGCCTGGCCGTCTTCTCCCTCGGCTCGCTGCTGTGCAGCCTCGCGCCGAGCCTCACCTGGCTGGTCGTCTTCCGCATTATGCAGGCCGTCGGCGGGTCGATGCTCAACCCCGTCGCGATGTCGATCATCACCAACACCTTCACCGAACCGCGCGAACGGGCCCGGGCGATCGGTGCGTGGGGCGGTGTCGTCGGCATCAGCATGGCCGCCGGGCCGGTCGTCGGCGGGCTGCTGGTGGAGTCGGTCGGCTGGCGCTCGATCTTCTGGATCAACGTCCCGATCGGCGCCCTGGCCCTCTTCCTCACCCTGCGGTACGTCCCCGAGTCCCGCGCCCCGCGGCCGCGCCGCCCCGACCCGGTCGGCCAGCTGCTGGTGATCGTGCTGCTCGGCGCCCTGACGTACGCGATCATCGAGGCGCCGGAGAAGGGCTGGCTCTCCGCGGAGATCCTGGCGTTCGCCGCCGTCGCGCTGGCGGCGCTCGCCGGACTGATCGGCTACGAGCGGCGGCGCCCAGAACCCCTGATCGACCTGCGGTTCTTCCACAGCCTGCCGTTCAGCGGCGCCACCGTCATAGCGGTCTGCGCCTTCGCGTCGCTCGCCGGGTTCCTCTTCCTCAACACGCTCTACCTGCAGAACATCCGCGGCCACTCCGCCCTGGAGGCGGGGCTCTACATGCTGCCGATGGCCGGGATGACGCTGGTCTGCGCCCCGCTGTCCGGGCGGCTGGTCGGCAACCGCGGGCCGCGGCTGCCGCTGCTGCTCGCGGGGTGGGCGATGGGCGCCAGCGGGCTGATGTTCGCCGCGTTCGACGCCGAGTCGACCACCGCGCTGCTCTTCACCGGGTACGTCCTGTTCGGCATCGGCTTCGGCCTGGTCAACGCGCCGATCACCAACACCGCGGTCTCCGGGATGCCCCGGGCCCAGGCGGGCGTGGCGGCGGCGGTGGCGTCCACCAGCCGCCAGGTCGGCTCGTCGCTGGGGGTCGCGGTGATCGGTGCGGTGCTGGCCGGTGGGGTGCGGGCGGCGGGCCCGGGCGGTGCGGCGAGCGCGGCGGCCGCCGCCGACTTCGTCGCGGCGGCCCGCCCGGCGTGGTGGATCATCGCGGGCTGCGGCGCCGCGGTCCTGCTCCTCGGCGCCCTGACCACCGGCGTCTGGGCCCGTACGACGGCGCTGCGCACCGCCGGACTCTTCGACGGCGAGACGGCGCCGGGGGCGGTACGGGCGGCGGCGCGGGGGTCCGGACCGGGACGCTGAGACGCGGGGGCGGCGGGCCCCGCCCGGCCGTGCCCCGCGCCCCGGGTCGGCGGCCCGCGCCCCGGGTCAGCGTCCCGCCGCCACGCCCAGGAAGCGCAGCACCGCCAGCACCCGGCGGTGGTCCGCGTCCGCCTTCGGCAGGTCGAGCTTGGTGAAGATGCTGTTGATGTGCTTGGCGACGGCGCTCTCGCTCACCACCAGCCGCGCGGCGACGGCGGAGTTGGAGCGGCCCTCCGCCATCAGCTCCAGCACCTCCCGCTCCCGGGCGGTCAGCCGCTCCAGCGGATCGCTCGCCCGCCGGATCAGCAGCTGCGAGACGACCTGCGGATCGAGGGCAGTACCGCCCCCGGCGACCCGGCGCAGCGCCTCGACGAACTCCTCGACGTCCGCGACCCGCTGTTTGAGGAGGTAGCCCACCCCGCCGGTGTGCGCCGCAAGGAGGTCGGCCGCGTACCGCTCCTCGACGTACTGGGAGAGCAGCAGCACCGCGGTGTCCGGGTGCTCCCGCCGGATCGACAGCGCGGCCCGGACGCCCTCGTCCGTGAAACCGGGCGGCATCCGGACGTCCACCACCGCCAGCTCCGGGCGGTGTGCGGCGACGGCGGCCAGCAGCCCGGCCGCGTCCCCCGCCTCGGCGGCGACCGTGAAACCGGCCATCTCCACCACCTTGACCAGCCCGATCCGCAGCAGGACCGAGTCCTCCGCGATCACCGCACGCCGCACGCCGTTCGCCCCCTCGCTCGCGCCGGGCCCGGTGGCGGGCGCCGTCGGCGCGTTCACCCCGGACACGGCAGCTCCACACTCATCGTCGTCGGACCGCCCACCGGGCTGCTCATCCGGAACGTCCCGTCCACCGAACGCACCCGCTGCGCCAGCCCCGTCAGGCCGCTGCCCCGGGCGGGATCGGCCCCGCCCGGCCCGTCGTCGGTGATCACCACCCGCAGTATTCCGCCGATCCGGGCGACCGTCACCTCGGCCCGGGTCGCCTCCCGGGCGTGCTTGGCGACGTTGGTGAGCGCCTCGGAGACGACGAAGTAGGCGACGCCCTCCACGGCGCCGGTCGTCCGCTCCAGGGGATCGACCCGCAGCCGCACCGGCAGCGGCGCCCGGGCGGCGAGCCCCGACAGCGCGGCGTCCAGGCCGAGTTCGTCGAGGACCGCCGGGTGCAGCCCGCGGACGAGATGGTTCAGCTCCTCGATCGCGTCCTTCGCCTCCCGGTGCGCCGCCTCGATGACCTCGCGGGCCTCCGGCGGCAGATCGGTGAGGGTCGCCTTCGCGAGGCCCAGGTTGAGCGCGAGGGAGACCAGCCGCTGCTGGGCGCCGTCGTGGAGATCGCGTTCGATGCGGCGGCGCTCGGCGTCCGCCGCGTCCACCGCCCCGGCGCGGCTCTCGGTCAGATCCTCGACCCGCCGCGCCAACTCGTCGTGGCGGCTGACGCCCAGCACCGCCCTCCCCACCAGGTTCTCCAGCCGGACGAGACCGGCGGCGCCCGGGACGACGGCGGCCAGGGCGAGCAGGCCGAGGCCGGTGAGATAGGTGGCCTGGGTGGTGTAGCCGGGGTGGCCGATGCGCCACTGCCAGGGCAGCGCCCAGATCCACAGCAGCACCGTGGCGGCGGCCACTCCGGTCGCCAGCAGTGCCAGCAGCAGGAGTTCGAGGGTGCCCAGGAGCGGGCCGACCAGCCAGTTGTAGCCGAACTGCCGCCGCAGCCGCCGCAGTCCGAGCCGCGGCAGCTCCACCCCGCACAGCGCCCGGAACCGCCACCGCTGGACCTCGGTGAGGCCCGGACCAGCGGCGCAGAGCAGGGCGAGGGGCGCCATGAGGACCACCGGGGCGTTCGCGTCGCTGCCGGTCAGCGTCGGGCCGATGCACAGCGCCGCCCACAGATACAGCGGGACCACCAGCAGATGCGGCAGCACCCCGGCCGCGACGAAGAGGAGATCACGCCGCAGCCGCGACAGGGCCCGGCGCACCCGGGGCGGAAGGGTCATGCCGGAACCGTACGGGCCGCCCGTACGGGCCCGCCATGCAGCAGGGGACCGGATCGGGGGTGTACCTGGCACCACCCCAGGTCGGGCCCGTGGGCCACCGACACCGGCGGCCGGAATGACCAGGGTGGAGTGCGGGCCCGACGTCCGGGTTCACCGTCACCGCGAAGGACCCGGATCATGACGCTGCTCCTCAACCCGCCAGCCCCGAAGGCCGGTTGGCGCCCGTTCGCCGTGGAGGGGGACCGGTGGCCGGGCCGGGTGCTGACCGGCGCCGGGCTCGCCCTGCTCCCCTGGACCGTCTGCCTCGCCGCCACCCTGCCGCCCGGTCAGGCCGTGGCCTGGGTGACCCTGGACCTCCTGGAGGCCGCGGCCCTGCTGGGCGCGGGCCGCCGACTGCGGCGCGGCGCCCCGGGCCACCGCCGTCCCGCGGCCGCCGCCGCCCTGCTGCTCCTCGTCGACGCCGTCGCGGACGTCACCACCGCCGCACCCGGCGCCGAACTGGCCACCGCCGTCGCCATGGCCCTGGCCACCGAACTCCCGCTGGCGGCGGTGTGCGGGGCGCTCGCGCTACGCCCGGAGCGCCCGGCGGCGCGCTGAGCGGGGAAAGGCCCCGGCCCCGCCCGCAGCGGATGCGGGCGGGGCCGGGGCCACGCTCAGGGGCGGCGGGCCGGAGCCCGCCCGAGGTCAGCAGCCGAGGAGCCGCGCACCCAGGTACGCCTGGATCTGGTCCAGGGAGACGCGCTCCTGCTTCATGGTGTCGCGCTCGCGGACGGTGACCGCGTTGTCGTCGAGGGTGTCGAAGTCGACGGTGACGCAGAACGGGGTGCCGATCTCGTCCTGACGGCGGTAGCGGCGGCCGATGGCGCCCGCGTCGTCGAACTCGATGTTCCAGTTCTTGCGCAGGTCGGCGGCGAGACCCTTGGCCTTCGGCGACAGCTGCGGGTTGCGGGAGAGCGGCAGAACCGCGACCTTGACCGGCGCCAGACGCGGGTCGAGGCGCATGACGGTGCGCTTCTCCATCTTGCCCTTGGCGTTCGGCGCCTCGTCCTCGATGTACGCGTCGAGCATGAAGGCGAGCATCGCGCGGTTCACGCCCGCCGCCGGCTCGATGACGTAGGGGGTCCAGCGCTCGCCGGCCTCCTGGTCGAAGTAGGAGAGGTCCTGACCGGACGCCTTGGCGTGCGCCGACAGGTCGAAGTCGGTGCGGTTGGCGACGCCCTCCAGCTCCGAGAACTCGGTGCCGCCGAAGTTGAAGCGGTACTCGATGTCAGCGGTGCGCTTGGAGTAGTGGGAGAGCTTCTCCTTGGGGTGGTCGTACCACCGGATGTTCTCCTCACGGATGCCGAGGTCGCGGTACCAGTTCCAGCGCTCGGCCATCCAGTACTCGTGCCACTGCTCGTCCTCGCCCGGCTTGACGAAGAACTCCATCTCCATCTGCTCGAACTCGCGGGTGCGGAAGATGAAGTTGCCCGGCGTGATCTCGTTCCGGAACGACTTGCCCATCTGCGCGATGCCGAACGGGGGCTTCTTCCGGGAGGTCTGCTGGACCTGCGCGAAGTTGGTGAAGATGCCCTGCGCGGTCTCGGGACGCAGGTAGGCGACCGAGGCGGTGTCCTGCGAGGGGCCGAGGTGGGTGGAGAGCAGACCGGAGAACTGCTTGGGCTCGGTGAAGCCGCCCTTGTTGCCGCAGTGCGGGCAGTTCAGGTCGGCCAGACCGTTGGCGGGGAGGCGGCCGTGCTTCGCCTCGTACGCCTCCTCCAGGTGGTCGGCGCGGAAGCGCTTGTGGCAGGAGGTGCACTCGGTGAGCGGGTCGGTGAAGGTGGCGACGTGGCCGGACGCCTGCCAGACCTCGGGGGCCAGGATCACCGACGAGTCGATACCCACGACGTCCTCGCGCGAGGTGACCATCGCGCGCCACCACTGGCGCTTGAGGTTCTCCTTCAGCTCGACGCCCAGCGGACCGTAGTCCCAGGCGGCGCGCGAACCGCCGTAGATCTCACTGCAGGGGTAGACGAAGCCACGGCGCTTGCTCAGGCTGACGATGCTGTCGATCTTGTCGGCGGCCACGGTGCTCTCTTCATTACGACGGCGAACGATGGATGGGCGGCGGCGCTCAGCGCCGGTGCGGGTGAATGATTCAGGTTACCGGCGGGCGTACCCCCCGGGCCAAATCGCCTGGGGCGCCTCTCCGCTTCCTCCCGGTACCACCCGCCCCAGGACCCCGTTCGAACATGTTGTTGACAATCGTTTCCACTTTTGTTGAAAATGACAGTCATGAACACACGCCGTCGCATATCCACCGCAATCCTCGCCGGAGCCTGCGGCCTCGGTCTCCTCGCCCTCTCCGGCTGCTCCACCGCCACGACCGGCGGCAGCGGCGACGGGAAGCTGCGGGTGACGGCGTCCTTCTACCCGATGGAGTTCCTCGCCCGGCAGATCGGCGGCGACCACGTCGAGGTGTCCAACCTCACCAGGCCCGGCGTCGAACCCCACGACCTGGAGCTGTCCCCCAAGCAGACCGGTCAGCTCGGCGAGTCCGGCGCGATCGTCTACCTCAAGGGGCTCCAGCCCGCCGTCGACGAGGCGGTCGCCCAGTCCGGTGTCGCGCACATCGCCGACGCCGCCGCCATGACCACCCTGGAGAAGCACGGCAACGAGGTCGACGGCCACCACCACGGCCACGCCACGACCGGCGCCGACGCCGATCCGCACATCTGGCTCGACCCGGTGAAGTACGCCGAGGTCGCCAAGGGCGTGAACACGACGCTCGCCGAGGCGGACCCCGCCCACAAGGCCGACTTCCAGAAGAACACCAACGCCCTGGTCAAGAAGCTCGACGGGCTGAACGCCGACTTCGAGAAGGGCCTGAAGAACCGCGCGTCGGACACCTTCCTCACCACCCACGCGGCCTTCGGCTACCTCGCCGAGCGCTACGGCCTGACCGAGGAGGCCATCAACGGCCTCGACCCCGAGTCCGAGCCCAGCGCGAACCGCATCAAGAACCTCCACACCGTGGCCGAGAAGCACCATGTCTCGACGGTCTTCTTCGAAACGCTCGCCAACCCGGCCACCGCCAAGGCGCTCGCCGGTGACCTGCACCTGAAGACCGACGTGCTCGACCCCCTGGAGGGGATCACCGACGCCTCCCGCGGCAAGGACTACTTCGGCGTGATGCACGCCAACCTCGCCGCCCTCCAGAAGGCGCTCGGCACCAAGTGACCAGCCACCCCGGGTCCACGACGGAGGCCAGCATGGAAGAAACGTCACCCCCGCGGTCCGACCACCCGGTCATCGCGCTGCGCGGCGCCACCGCGTCGCTCGGCTCCCGGCCCGTGCTGCGCGGCGTCGATCTGACCGTGCGCGCCGGGGAGGTCGTCGCGCTGCTCGGCGCCAACGGCTCCGGCAAGTCCACCGCCGTCCGCTCCGTGATCGGCCAGGTCCCGCTGACCGGCGGCGACCTCACCCTCTTCGGCACGCCGCTGCGCCGCTTCAAGGAGTGGCACCGCGTCGGCTACGTCCCGCAGCGCACCACGGCGGCGGGCGGGGTGCCCGCCACCGTGCGGGAGATCGTCACCTCCGGGCGGCTGGCCCGCAGCCGCTTCGGGCTGCCGCGCCGCGCCGACCGCGAGGCCGTCCACCACGCGCTGGAGCTGGTCGGGATGGCCGACCGCGCCAAGGACTCCGCCACCGCGCTCTCCGGCGGTCAGCACCAGCGGGTGCTGATCGCCCGCGCGCTGGCCGTCGAACCGGAACTGCTGATCATGGACGAGCCGATGGCCGGGGTGGACCTCGCCAGCCAGGAGGTGCTGGCGAGCGCGCTGCGCGAGCAGGTCGCCCGCGGCACCACCGTCCTGCTCGTCCTGCACGAGCTGGGTCCGCTGGAGCCGCTGATCGACCGGGCGGTGGTGCTCCGCGACGGCTGTGTCGTGCACGACGGGCCGCCGCCGGAGGCCGTCGGCCAGCACGCGCTGCCCGGCCACGACCACGTCCACCCGCACGCCGACGACACGGCCCCCGCGACGCTGGGGACGGGACTGCTGAGCTGACATGGAAATCCTGACCTACGCCTTCATGCAGCGGGCCCTGATCGCCGCCCTGATCGTCGGCATCACCGCACCCGCCATCGGCATCTACCTCGTCCAGCGCCGCCAGTCCCTGATGGGCGACGGCATCGGCCATGTCGCCCTCACCGGCGTCGGCCTCGGCTTCCTGATCAACAGCAGCTCGGCGTGGGCCGGTCCGGTGTGGATCGCCACCTTCGTCGCCATCGCCGGCTCCGTCGCCATGGAGCTGATCCGCTGGTACGGCAAGACCCGCGGCGATCTGGCGCTGGCGATGCTGTTCTACGGCGGTATGGCGGGCGGTGTGATGCTGATGAACCTCTCCGACGCCGGGTCCAACGCCAACCTCAGCACCTACCTCTTCGGCTCGATCACCACCGTCTCCGCACAGGACATGACGGCGATCTGTGTGCTGGCCGCGCTGGTCCTGGCGATCACCGTGGGGCTGCGCCGCCAGCTCTTCGCGGTCTGCCAGGACGAGGAGTTCGCCCGCGTCACCGGGCTGCCGGTGCGGCTGCTGAACCTGCTGATCGCGGTGACCGCCGCGGTCACCGTCACCGTCGCGATGCGCGTCGTCGGCCTGCTGCTGGTCTCCGCGCTGATGGTGATCCCGGTCGCCGCCGCCCAGCAGATCAGCCGCAGCTTCGCGGTCACCTTCGCGCTGGCCGTGGCGATCGGCATCGGCGTCACCGTGACCGGCACCGCGACCTCGTACTACGTCGACGTACCGTCCGGCGCGACGATCGTGCTCTTCGCCATCGCCGTCTTCGTCCTCTTCACGCTGCTCGCCGCGCCGCTCGCCCGGAAACGGGCGCGGGCCGCCGCGGGAGGCGCCGACGGGTGCACCCTGGAAGTACCCGGGAGCCGTGCTCCGGCGGACGACGTACGGGTCTGAGCGCCGGTCCGGTCCGCGGGCGCCGCGGGGGCGTAAGTGTCACCCCGGCGATCCGGTCATCACCTGGCACAATGGCCACACGCCCGTCCAGGGGGACGACCACGACCTAGGAGGCAACGGTGGCGACGAGCGCGGGATCCCCGGTACGCGGCCGGTCGACGCGACAGCGGACCGCGGTGTCGGCCGCTCTCGACGAGGTCGACGAGTTCCGCAGCGCCCAGGAACTGCACGACATGCTCAAGCACCGGGGCGACTCGGTGGGCCTGACCACCGTCTACCGCACGCTCCAGTCGCTCGCGGACGCCGGTGAGGTCGATGTGCTGCGGACCAGCGACGGCGAGGCCGTCTACCGCCGGTGCAGCACCGACGACCACCACCATCACCTCGTCTGCCGCAGCTGCGGCAAGGCGGTCGAGGTGGAGGGCCCGGCGGTGGAGAAGTGGGCCGACCAGATCGCCGCCGAACACGGCTTCCGCGATGTCGCGCACACCATCGAGATCTTCGGCACCTGCGGCGACTGCGCCGAGGGCGCGGAGAAGTAGCGGCACCCCGGTACGGCGGAAGGGCCGTCTCCCCGAGCGGGAGGCGGCCCTTCCGTGTGTCCGGCGGCCGTCAGACCGCCGATTCGCCCTCGGCGACCGGTGCCGCACCGAAGCGGCGGTCCCGCTTGGCGTACTCCAGGCAGGCTTCCCAGAGGTTCCGGCGGTCGAAATCAGGCCAGAGAATGTCCTGAAACACCATCTCGGCGTAGGCGCTCTGCCAGATCAGATAGTTCGAGGTGCGCTGTTCGCCCGACGGGCGAACGAAGAGATCAACGTCCGGCATGTCCGGGTAATACATGTACTTGGCGACGGTCTTCTCACTGACCTTGGACGGGTCGAGTTTGCCCGCCTTCACATCCGCGGCGATGGCCGCGGCGGCATCCGCGATCTCCGCGCGACCGCCGTAATTCACGCAGAAATACAGCGTCATCGCGTCATTGTCCTTCGTCTGCTCCTGGGCGATCTGGAGCTCTTGGACAACGGACTTCCACAGCTTCGGCATACGCCCGACCCACCGGATACGGATACCCAGCGCGTCCATTTCGTCACGCCGCCGCCGGATGACATCGCGATTGAAGTTCATCAGGAAGCGGACCTCGTCCGGCGAACGCTTCCAGTTCTCGGTGGAGAATGCGTAGAGCGAGAGGTTCTTCACGCCCATTTCGATGCAGCCCTTGAGCACATCCATGACGACGCCCTCGCCGACCTTGTGACCTTCGGTGCGCGGCAGTCCACGCTCCTTGGCCCACCGGCCGTTTCCGTCCATGACGACGGCCACATGCTGGGGAACCAGCTCCCCGGGGATCTGCGGGGGACGCGCACCGGAGGGGTGCGGCTCGGGCGTCTCGTATTCGCGTCGATTACGGCCCAGAATTCCGCGTCGTGCCATGCGGCCCACGTCTCCCATTGTCTTGAATACCGAGGTCGATTGAGTTCGCCGGGCGGCTGCGCGCCGCCCCCCGGACCATACCGCCGGGCTATTTCTCCACGTACCGGAGCGAACGCAGTCCGCGCTCCAGATGCCAGTGCAGATACGCCGCGACGAGTGAGCTGCCCTCCCGGACGTGCCGGGGTTCGCTCGCGTCCGCGGTCTCCCAGTCGCCGGTCAGCAGCGCGCTGAGGAGCCCGATGGCCTCCGAGGAGGGTACGACGCTTCCCGGCACCCGGCAGTCGCCGCACACCACCCCGCCCGAAGCGACCGAGAAGAACCGGTTCGGGCCGGGCAGCCCGCATTTCGCACAGGCGCCGAAGCTCGGGGCGTAGCCGTTCACCGCCAGTGAGCGGAGGAGGAAGGCGTCGAGGACCAGATGGGGTTCGTGCTCGCCGCGCGCCAGCGTCCGCAGCCCGCCGACGAGGAGGAGGTACTGCTGCACCGCCGGTTCGCCCTCGTGGTCGGTGAAGCGCTCCGCGGTCTCCAGCATCGCGGTGCCCGCGGTGTAGCGGGCGTAGTCGGTGACGATCCCGCCGCCGTACGCCGCGAGCGACTCGCTCTGGGTGCACAGCGGCAGCCCGCGCCCGACCAGTTCGCTGCCGCGGGCGAAGAACTGCACGTCGACATGGGAGAACGGCTCCAGGCGCGCGCCGAACTTCGATTTCGTCCGCCGCACCCCGCGGGCGACGGCCCGCACCCGCCCGTGGCCGCGGGTGAGCAGCGTGATGATCCGGTCCGCCTCTCCGAGCTTCTGGGTGCGCAGCACGATGCCGTCGTCGCGGAACAGACTCATGGCGCCATTGTCCCGCATGCGCCGGGGGCGACGGGGCGGCCGGGGTCGGGGCGGGGATTGCCGGGTGGCCGCGGGGGCGGGGAATGCCGGGTGGCCGGGAGGGCGGGGAATGTCCGCGCCGCCGACGCGACCGGTGCGGACGGGCGGGGCGGGCGGAAATGCCGGGAACGGCGGATATCGCGGAAAGCTCGGGAAACTCGGAAAACCGGGGAATCGCGGAAGTGCGAGAGGGCCGGGGAATTGCGCATCGGCGGGCGGACGGGGCCGCCGGGCGGCGGGGTGGAGCCTTTCCGGCCCGGACCCCGCCGGGAAGGGCGTCAGGCCAATTCGCCTCTGCTGCGGGCGTTCACGTACGCGGTCGTCGCCCGGAGACGCTCGGTGACGGTGGCCGGCCGCACCGTCGTGCGGGCACATTCCCAGTCCCGGCCCCCGCCGATCGGCCGTAGCCGCAGGATTTCCCCGTCGACCGCCACGACCTTGCCGACCCGCGCCGTACGGATATCGAGGGCGAAGGCACCGACCGGTGGGCGGCCCGCGGTGTTCATCGTTCCCCCAGCGCGTCCGTCAGCCGCCGGGCGACATCCATCGTGCAGCGGCCCAATTCCACCAGCGGGAGCATCGCGTAATTGGCACAGGAAACGGGGTCGGGACCAAGGGACGGCAGGACGATTCCCGCGCGTGCGAGGGTATTTCGCAATTCTTTGGTGACGGATTCAACTTCTTCGATCCGGTCCATCGGAGACCCACACCTTCTGTCGGGGCTTTCGCCGTTGGGGGGTAAAGAGTGACCCCTCGGCCCGGACTGCGCAACGAGGGGCGCACGGCAAAGTCCGGGGTGGGTAACCGGAGCAGGTTATGGCCAATGCTTCACAAGGCGGTGAACACCGGGCGGTGCGCACCCCATTCGACACCCCGGGGCACCGGTCCGGCGAATGGCCGCCCGCCCGCACAAGGCTCCCCGTTCGCGCACGTATTCCTTTTCCGGTGCCGTACCGGATGGCACGTCCGGAGGCCGAACGCGAGACCGTAAGACCCCATTCGGCGCGTCGCCCCTTATTCGGTGCGGGCCGGAAATCCGGCCGTTCTTTCGAGAAAAGCTCAGAGGGTGAGCGAAAACCCGTCAGCCTGCGGGGATTTCACGACAGCGCGCACCGGGCGGATCCGCCGGTGTGACGCCCTCCCGAACCGTCCGGCACAAGAGGGCCGAGGGCGCGCGAAGGTGCGGACCGGCGCGCGGGAATGCCTTGTGCGCCGGGGCCGGAGAGCGGTCGCCGACGGCCCCGGGGACGCGCCGCGCGCCCGCTTAGATCACCGGGTGCCGCCGCGTCAACCTCCGTCTCCGGGCGCGGGCTTGTGTGGCGATCGTCGCCCGTCCATCCCTGGTGAAGGGCGCGGCGGACCCCTACGCTCTTCTCGTCGCCGCGGTTCTCACCGCGGGCATCCCTGACCTGGCCACATCGGCGTCGGAGGAAGGCACGCAATGCACCGCCGCCCGCTCGAACACCCCGTCGCGGCGCACCCGCAGCCGCGACGGCGGCACCTGCGGCAACCGCCGGAGGCGGCGCGGCGACCCTCCGCGTGTCACCGCCGTCCGGGAGCACCCCCGCCCGCTCCCCGCCCGGCCCACGGGATCGCAGCACACCTTCCGCACCTCTCCGACCACCCCGGGAACGGCCCGTTACGGCAACCGACGCGCCGGTAACATCCCGTCAGGTCCGGGCCCCCGTATGTCCGTACGCGGCGCTCCGGTGCCGTGGACACCGTGCGGTCGGCACCGGGACGACCGGCCCCGTTCCCCCAACAAGGATCTCGATGACATCCATACCGGAGGCACTGCTGTGGTGCCTCAGTGCAGGAACGGCCGCCGCCGTGGTGCTGGCCGCGTGCCTGTTCCGCGCCCAGCGGCAAGGCAAGGCCCTCGCCGGGCGCCTGGCCGCCGCCGAGGAACAGAACGCGGCGACGGTACGCGGCAACACCGAGCTGAACGCCCGGCTGCGGGCCACCGAGGCGGAGATCCGGCACCTGGCCGGTGCGCGCATCCCCGATCTGACGACCGCGCTGGCCCATCCGCACGTGCCCGTCCGCGGTCTCCTCGACGGACGGTTCGCCGACTCCGAGACCGACCACGCGCTCACCGCGGTGCTGGACCAGATCTCCGAGGCGGTCACCAAGGAGCGGCTGCGGGTCGACGCCGCCGCCCAGGCCACGCTGCGCGGCGCCACCACCACCATCCAGGCGCTGCTCTACCGTCTCCAGACCGCGCTCCAGGAGATGCAGCACCGCTACGACGACCCGTCCGTCGCCCAGGACCTGCTCCACGCGGACTTCCTCAACGAGCAGGCGCTGCGGCGCATCCAGGCCACCGGTGTCGTCTGCGGCGCCTGGCCGGGCCTGACGCGGGAGGACTCCTACCTCGCCGAACTGGTCGTCGGCGCCACCTCCCGGCTGCGCGGCTACGAGCGGGTACAGGTCAGCAACCAGCTGCGGGACCCGGTCGCGGTCGTCGCCCGCGCCGTCGAGCCGGTGGCGATCACCGTCACCGAGCTGCTCGCCAACGCGCTGCACCACTCGCACCGGGAACTGCCGGTCACCGTCACGCTCCAGCAGGGCAACCGCGGCGCTTCGGTGATCATCGACGACTACGGCGTCGGGATGCACGCCGACGAGATCGAGCACGCCATGGCGCTGATGTCCGGTGAGCGGGAGGTCATGCTCACCCAGCTGGGCGACCCGCCGCGGGCCGGTTTCGCCGCCGCCGGGCAGCTGGTGCGCCAGTACGGCTTCGGGGTGCACGTCGAGTCGTCGCCGTACGGCGGTGTCCGCGCGGTGATCTACATCCCGGGCGACCCGCTTCTCACCGTCCTCGACGAGAGCCGTCAGCCGATGTCCGTCATGGCCCCCGTGCCGCACCGTCCGGCCGCCGCGGCGGGCGGCTCCGTCCCGGCGACGGGCAGCGGCACCAGCCCCGCGCCGGTGGCCGCCCCGCAGTCGGCGGCCCCGCAGTCGGCCGCCCAGCACGCCCCCGCACCGACCGCCGAGCCGTACGCGCCCGCGCCGGGCACGCCGTCCGGGCACCCCGACCCCGGGGCCGCCCCGGGCGCCGAGGGCGATCTGCCGCGCCGCCGACGCCGCCGCCCGGCCGCCGAGCCCGAGCCGAACCTGCCGCGCAGTGAACCGGTCGCCGACCGCACACCGGAAGAAACCGCCTCCCGCTGGGCCGCGCTCCAGCAGGGCACCGAATCCGGCCGGGCAGCCGCCGCCCGTCCGGAGCCCCCTCGCTCCCCCGAAGGGAATCCCCACGCATGAACACCCCGACCCGCCGCCGTGTCACCGAGGACAAGTCCTGGGTGCTGGCGCCTCTCCTGGAGCTGCCGCATGTTATCCACGCCGCCGTCATCTCGGGCGACGGATTCATCGAGGGTTCCTCGCCCGGCCTGACCCGTGAGGCGGCCGAGGGCGTCGCCGCGATGATGTCCGCGCTGCAGGGCGCCGGACGGGCGGTGACCGCCGCCTTCGCCGAGCGGACCGACGCCACGCTGCGGCAGACCGTCGTCGAGTCCGAGCAGGGCTGGGTGTTCGCCATCCCCGCCGGTGAGAACACCTGCCTCGCGGTCTTCGCCGCCCCGGAGGTCAACATGGGCATCGTCGCCCACCACATGCAGGTGCAGGTGTCGACGCTGGGCGCCAAGGTCATGAACAGCCCGGCCCGGGACCTCGGCAGCCCCGCATGACCCCGCGGCAGAACGGCAGGCGCCTGGTGCCGGCCTATCTGGCCACCGGCGGACGGGCCCGGCCCAGCCGCAACACGCTGGACCGGCTGACGCTGCTGCACGGCGTGGACATGCCGCCCACCAGCGAGCTGCGGCCGGAGGAGCGCCGCATCCTGGAGCTGCTGCGGCCCGGCGCGCTGTCGCTGGCCGAGGTGGCGGCCCATCTGCGGCTGCCCGTCAGCGTGGTGAAGGTCCTGGTGGCCGATCTCGTCGACGCCGGGCGGCTGCACGCCCGTGTCCCCATACCCGAAGCCGAGCAATTCGACCGGCAGATCCTGGAGAGGGTTCTCGATGGACTCCGCTCTCTCAAGTCCTAGCGGCGCGCCCGCCACCGGCGGCGGCTCGATGTACCTGTCCGGCACCGACCAGACGCTCGTCAAGCTGCTGGTCGCCGGGCCGTTCGGCGTCGGCAAGACGACGCTGATCCGCGCCCTGTCCGAGACGCAGCCGCTGCACACCGAAGAAGTCATGACGCAGTCCGGCGCGTTCGTCGACGACCTCGCCGGGGTGCGGGAGAAGACCACCACGACCGTCGCCATCGACTTCGGGCGGCTCACCCTCCCCGGCGACCTCGTCCTGTACCTCTTCGGCACCCCGGGCCAGAAGCGCTTCCGACCGCTGTGGCAGGACATCGCCCGCGGTGCGCTGGGCGCCCTCGTCCTCGCCGACACCCGCCGCCTGGCGGACTCCTTCGAGGTGATGGACATCATCGAGGAGGCCGGGCTGCGGTACGCCGTCGCGGTCAACACCTTCCCGGACGCGCCGAACTACGACAGCGAGAAGCTCCGCGAAGCGCTCGACCTGCACCCCGAGACACCGCTGGTGCTCTGCGACGCCCGCGACCGCGACCAGTCCGTCGACGCGCTGATCTCCCTCGTCGGACATGTGCTGGCCCATACGCCCCAGGAGAACCAGAACCCGTGACTTCCCCGTACGAACCGGGCGCCGCCCCGCCGCCCGGCTGCCCCGCGCACGCGCACGGCGGCGCGGCCCCCGCCGGACCGCAGGACGGCTACGCGCCGGGCCCCGCGCACGGCGTCCCCGGGCCGGACCCCGCCGAACAGAGCGGTCTGGTGCGGCTGTACGACCCGGAGTTCGCGGCCGACCCGCACCGCTACTACGCCCATCTGCGGCAGTACGGCGCCCTGGCACCGGTCGAGATCGGCACCGGCGTCACCGCGATGCTGGTCACCGACTACCGCGCCGCCCTCGACCTGCTCAACGACACCACCACCTGGTCGAAGGACTCCCGCAGCTGGCAGCAGACCGTGCCGCCGGACTCCGCGGTGCTGCCGATGCTGGGCTGGCGGCCGAACGCGCTCTTCTCCGACGGCGACACCCACCGGCGCTACCGCCAGGTGATCACCGACAGCTTCCGGCTCGTCGAACCGCACGAACTGCGCGCCCGCGTCCGGCACGCCGCCGACAGCCTCATCCGGAAGTTCGGCGCCCGCGGTGACGTGGACCTGATGCCGGAGTACGCCCAGCGGCTGCCGCTGCTGATGTTCAACAACCTCTTCGGGATGCCCGAGGAGTACGGCGACCAGCTGATCGCCGCCGTGGGCGGGCTGATGGACGGGGCGACGCCCGAGGAGGCGGCCAGCGCGGACGCGGCGTTCACCGCGTACATCATGGAGCTGGTCGGCCGGAAGAAGGCCGAGCGGGGCGCCGACCTCACCTCGTGGTTCCTCGACCACCTCAACGGGCTGAGCGACGAGGAGGTCATCGCCCAGATCGTCGTGACGCTGGCCGCGGGCAACGAACCGCTGTCCAACCTGATCGGCAACTCCCTGTCGCGGATGCTCTCCGACGACCGTTACTACAGCACCCTCTCCGGCGGCGCGCTCACCGCGCAGGACGCCATCAACGAGGTGCTGTGGAACGACCCCCCGATGGCCAACTACTCCGCCCACTACCCGCGCCGCGACGTGTTCTTCCACGGCACCTGGGTGCGCGCGGGGCAGCTGGTGCTGGTCTCGTACGCGGCGGCCAACACGCAGTTCGGCGAGGTCGCGCTCGACGACCGGTCCGGCAGCGGCGCCCATCTGGCATGGGCGGCCGGGCCGCACATGTGCCCCGTCCAGCGGCACGCCCTGGTGATCGCGACCACCGCGATCGAACGTCTCACCGCCTGGCTCTCCGACATCGAACTCGCCGTTCCGGCGGAGGCGTTGACGTGGCGGCCCGGCGGGTTCCAACGAGCCCTCGCGGCTCTTCCGGCCCGCTTCACCCCGATCACTCCCGACCAGGCAGGAGCAACACCATGGGACAGCAGCCCGTCGCCATCGACCCGACCGGAGCCGACATCCACGGCGAGGCGGCACGCCTCCGCGCACTAGGCCCCGCCACCCTGGTCCAGCTGCCCGACGGACCCACGGCCTGGTCCATCACCAGCCACGCCCTGCTCAAGGAGTTGCTGACCGACCCGCGCGTCTCCAAGAACGCCCGTGAGCACTGGCCCGCCTGGCAGCGGGGCGAGTACCACGAGACCTGGCTGCAGACCTGGGTCGGCGTGAACAACATGTTCACCGCGTACGGCGCCGACCACCGGCGGCTGCGGAAGCTGATCGCCCCGGCGTTCACCGCCCGCCGCACCGACGCGATGCTGCCCTCCGTCGAGCGGATCACCACCGCCCTCCTCGACGACCTCGCGGCGGTCCCCGCCGGTGTCACCGCCGATCTGCGCGCCGGGTTCGCCCACCCGCTGCCGATGCAGGTCATCTGCGAACTGTTCGGCATACCGGACGGCGACACCCGCGCGGAGCTGGCCCGGCTCTCCGAGATCATCATGACCACCGTCGACCCCGAGGAGGCCGGGGTCACGCTGGTGGCGACGCATGAACTGCTCGGCAACCTCGTCGCCTCGAAGCGGAAGGAGCCCGCGGAGGACCTCACCAGCCTGCTGGTCTCCGCCCGCGACGACGACGGCCAGAAGATGAGCGAGGCGGAGCTGATCGACACGCTCCTGCTCGTCCTCGTCGCCGGTCACGAGACCACCGTCAACCTCATCGGCAACGCGGTGCACAGCCTGCTCACCCACCCCGACCAGCTCCAGCTGGTGCGCGAGGGGAAGGCGGGCTGGAACGACGTCATCGAGGAGACCCTCCGCTGGGCCCCCAGCGTCGCCAACCTCCCGCTCCGCTTCGCCGTCGAGGACATCGAGATCCCGGGTGGCCCGACCATCCGCCAGGGTGAGCCGATCCTGGCCGCGGTCGCCGCCACCGGCCGGGACCCGGAGCACCACGGCGCGACCGCGGGCGACTTCGACATCCGGCGCAGCGCCCGGGAACACCTCACTTTCGGCCACGGTGTGCACCACTGCCTCGGCGCCCCGCTGGCCCGGATGGAGGCGCGCACCGCGCTCCCGGCGCTCTTCGACCGCTTCCCGGACCTGGAGTTCGCCGTCCCCACCGAGAAGCTGGAGCCCGCGGGCGGCTTCATCGTCGGCGGCTTCCGTGAGCTGCCGGTACGCCTGCGCTGACCCCGCCGGAACGGCCGTCGGCCCCGCCGCCCACCACGGGCTGCGGGGCCGACGGCCGTTCCGGCGTCCGGGCCGGTCAGGACGGGGTGCGGGCCGCCGCCAGCAGACGCTCGGTGTCGGCGTCCGCCAGCGTCAGCGCGGTACCGACGGTGGCCAGCACCTCCCGCTCGGCGGGGGTGTACGCACCGTCGGCGAGGGCGATCCGGGCCGCCTGGAGCAGCAGCGCCTCGCGGCCCGCCGGGGCGAGGTGCGGGGCGAGCGGGCCGAGGCAGGCGTGCAGCTCGATGGCGAGGGCCGTCCCGCACGGATCGAGGCCGCGGGAGGCGCCGTCGTCGCCGGTCAGCGCCTCGAAGGCGGGGCTCAGCGCGCCGGTGTCGGCGGCGAGCGCGGCGAGGAGGGTGAGCAGCTGATCCTCGCAGCAGTCGGGGAACCCGGCGTCGCGGACGGTGGTGACGGCGGTCTCCCGCACCGCACGCGAGGCGGTGCCACCGGCCGCCAGCAGCGCCAGGGTGACGGTGTGCACCGCGTCCCGCAGCATCGCGGAGAGCCGCACGGTCGTCGGGTGGTCCAGGGCGTCCGGGGCGAAGCGGCCACGGCAGGCGGAACACTCCACGACCGGTCCTGCCTGGCCGCGGGAGAACAGCGGGAGGCCGAGGACGGTGAGGCGGCGCCGACCGGTGCGGCGGCGGTAGTTGCGGTCGCCGCCGCAGTCGGGGCAGAAGAACTCGCCGTCGGCGACGGTCCGCCAGGACGTGCGTACGCCCACCACACCCAGCTTGACCATCGCGTCAGACCTCCGTATCTCCCCCGTAGCCATGAGGGCACCGAACGTCTGCTTCTCGGCCCCTTCGCCGCACCGACGTGATGTTAGCCACATCCTGGATGCGGCGTCAGCACCCCGGACGGACAACGGCCGAATGACGAAGGGTGCGCACCGTCAGGGGGAGGCGGCGGGCGGCGGGTTGACGCACGGTGCCCCGCCCGCCGCGTACTCGGGGTACGGGCGGACGGGGCACCGGAGGAGACGGGGCCGCGCCCCGGGCGGTCAGCGGGCCGCGCGGTTGACCGCCGAGGCGACGGCCTTGATGGAGGCGCGGACGATGTTCGCGTCGATGCCGACGCCCCACAGGACCTTGTCGCCGATGGCGCACTCGACGTACGCGGCGGCCTGGGCCCCGGCGCCCTCGCTCATGGTGTGCTCGACGTAGTCCAGGACCCGTACGTCCGCGTCGATCGCGTGCAGCGAGTCGATGAAGGCGGCCAGCGGGCCGTTGCCGGTGCCGGTCAGGACGGTGTCGGTGCCGTCGACGACCGCCTCGACGGTCAGTGCGTCGGTGCCCTCGCTGGTCGTCGAGGTCTGCGCGGAGCGGAGGGCGACCCGGCCCCAGGCGTTCTCCGGGGTGGGCAGGTACTCGTCCTGGAAGACGGACCAGATCGCCGCCGGGGTGACCTCGCCGCCCTCGGCGTCGGTCTTCTCCTGGATGGTGCGGGAGAACTCGATCTGCATCCGGCGCGGCAGATCCAGCTTGTGGTCGTTCTTCAGGACGTACGCGATACCGCCCTTGCCGGACTGCGAGTTGACGCGGATGACCGCCTCGTAGGAACGGCCGACGTCCTTCGGGTCGATGGGCAGGTACGGCACCGCCCACTCGATCTCGTCGACCGTCTTCCCCCGGGCGGCCGCGTCGGCCTCCATGGCGTCGAAGCCCTTCTTGATGGCGTCCTGGTGGGAGCCGGAGAAGGCGGTGTAGACCAGGTCGCCCGCGTAGGGGTGGCGCGGGTGGACCTCCATCTGGTTGCAGTACTCGGAGGTGCGGCGGATCTCGTCGATCTGCGAGAAGTCGATCTGCGGGTCGACGCCCTGCGAGAAGAGGTTCATGCCCAGGGTGACCAGGTCGACGTTGCCGGTCCGCTCGCCCTGGCCGAACAGGCAGCCCTCGACGCGGTCGGCACCGGCCATCACGGCCAGCTCGGCGGCGGCGACGGCGGTGCCGCGGTCGTTGTGCGGGTGGGTCGACAGGCAGACGAACTCGCGGCGGGTCAGCTTCCGCGACATCCACTCGAAGCGGTCCGCGTGGGTCGAGGGGGTGGAGCGCTCGACCGTGGCGGGCAGGTTCAGGATGATCTCGCGGCCCTCCTCGGGCTGCCAGACGTCACAGACCGCCTCGCAGACCTCCAGCGCGAAGTCCAGCTCGGTGTCGGTGAAGATCTCCGGGCTGTACTGGTAGCCGAAGATCGTCTCGTCGCCCAGGATCTTCTCGGCGTACTCCATGACCAGCCGGGTGCCGTCCACCGCGATCTGCTTGATCTGCTCCTTGGAGCCGCGGAAGACGACCCGGCGGAAGGTGGGGGCGGTGGCGTTGTAGAGGTGGACGGTGGCGCGGTGGGCGCCGCGCAGCGACTCGACGGTCTTCTCGATCAGGTCCTCGCGCGCCTGCGTCAGGACGGAGATCGTCACGTCCTCGGGGATCGCGCCCTCTTCGATGATGGAGCGGACGAACTGGAAGTCGGTGTCGCCGGAGGAGGGGAAACCGACCTCGATCTCCTTGTAGCCCATCCGCACCAGCAGATCGAACATCTCCCGCTTACGGGCCGGGGACATCGGGTCGATCAGCGCCTGATTGCCGTCGCGCAGATCGGTCGAGAGCCAGCGGGGCGCCTTGGTGATGCGCTTTTCCGGCCAGGTGCGGTCGGGGATCTCCACCGCTTCGTACCGGCCGTATTTGTGGACCGGCATTCCCGAAGGGCGCTGCGGCTGGGCGGCGTTGGTGACCGGGGTGGGACGGCCGACGGCGTTCTCGGCGGGGGTCGAAGGGTTCGACATGGTGCGTGGGGCTCCTCGTGCAGTCCGCGGAAGTCCCCGGTCCGGGCTGGTCCAGGAGCCGGGGAAGGCCGACGGGGCGATCTCTCGCAGCACCGAACTCCGCGGGGAGGGGGTCGGCCTACGACTACAGGCCCTCGCCGCGGCAGCTAAGGAGAAGCAGCCCGAAACGCATGATGCCTCGCACCTTAACCGAGCCGATCGAGTCCTGCGGCCCCGTATCAGTATGCGGGACCGCTTGGACAACACGGCCGGAATGCGATCAGGCACACGTTTTTGCACCACACCTTTTCGGGAAATTCAGGAGCGGGCAGTGACAAGGGCATCACACAATGCGACATTTGCCGTATGGACGTCACCTCGAAGCCGGTCACCCCGGCCACTCCCGTTCTCTGCACGATCGTGCCGCCCCACCTCCTCGACAAGCTGGCACAATCCGACGCTCCTGAGCACCACGAGCCGGCCCGCCGCACCCTCGAACACGACGCGTTCCTGCGCACCCGTCGCCACGAGTGCACCCTGCGCACCGCCGCGGCCCGCACCGAAGGCTCCGACAAGCCGAACCGCACCATCTACGACGCCCGGCACAGCCAGGACCTGCCCGGCACCAAGGTGCACTCCGAGGCCGACAGCGCCTCCAAGGACGCCTCGGTCAACCGCGCGCACGCCGGGCTCGGCGCCACCTTCGAGCTGTACCTCAAGGTCTACGGCCGCCACTCCATCGACGATGCCGGTCTCCCGCTCAACGCGACCGTCCACTACGGCGAGAAGTACGACAACGCCTTCTGGGACGGCGAGCGGATGGTCTTCGGCGACGGCGACGGCAAGCTCTTCCGCGACTTCACCATCCCGGTCGACGTCATCGGCCACGAACTCACCCACGGCGTCACGCAGTACACCGCGGGCCTCGACTACAACGGCCAGTCCGGCGCGCTCAACGAGTCCATCTCGGACGTCTTCGGCTCGCTGATCAAGCAGTACGCCCTCAAGCAGAGCGCCGAGCAGGCCGACTGGCTGATCGGCGCCGACCTCCTCGCCCCCGGCGTCAAGGGCGCGGCGCTGCGCTCGATGAAGGCGCCGGGCACCGCGTACGACGATCCGACCCTCGGCAAGGACCCGCAGCCGGCGACGATGGCGGACTTCGTCGACACCCAGGACGACAACGGCGGCGTCCACATCAACTCCGGCATCACCAACCACGCCTTCTACCTCTTCGCCACGGCGGTCGGCGGCAACGCCTGGGAGAAGGCGGGTCAGGTCTGGTACGACGTGCTGACCGGCGGGAAGCTGGCGAAGACCGCGCAGTTCGCCGACTTCGCCAAGCTGACCGTCGAGGCGGCCAAGACCCGCTTCGGGGCGTCGGGCGCCGAGCACGAGGCCGTCGTCAAGGCGTGGTCGACGGTCGGCGTCGTCACCGCCAAATAGCGCAGCTCCGGGACGTCTGCGCCGCCCCGGGCGGGTAGGAGCCACCCATGCACATTCACATCAGACGCACCGGTGGCTTCGCGGGCATCGAGCGCCGCGCCGAGGTCGACACCTCGGCGCGGTCCGACGCCGACGCCTGGCACACCCTCGCCGAACGCTCCCTGGCCCAGGGTTTCGCCGAGCCCCCGGCCGGGGTCCCGGACGGCTTCCGCTACCAGATCACCGTGGACGGCAGGACCGTCTACTGCTCCGACCCGCGCCTGACCGAGGAGCAGCGCACGCTGATCACCCGGGTGCTGAAGGAGGGCGACTGACGTACGGCGCAGGGCAGTTGACGGACGGAGGGCGGCGGCCGGAGGGCCGCGCCGCCCTCCGCCTTTGCCTCCGCCCTTGCCCCCGGGCCGATCCGGACAGCCGGACGCGCGGACCTTGACACCGTTACCGGCGGTATCCATGCTCCGGCCATGACCACGGTGCCGGACCCCACCCCGCTCCCCCGTTTCCCCGCGGACTTCCTCTGGGGCGTCTCCGCCTCCGCGCAGCAGACCGAGGGCGCCGTCGACGAGGGCGGGCGCGGCCGGTCGTCCTGGGACGCGTTCGCCGCGCGGCCCGGCCGGATCAAGGACGGCTCCGACCCCCGGGTGGCGACCGACCACTACCACCGCTACCGCGAGGACGTCGCCCTCCTGCGGGAGCTGGGCGCCGGGGCGTTCCGCTTCTCGGTGGCCTGGCCGCGGGTGGTCCCCGACGGCGACGGACCGGTCAACGCCCGGGGGCTGGACTTCTACGACCGGCTCGTGGACGCGCTGCTCGCGGCGGGCGTCACGCCGGTGCCGACGCTCTTCCACTGGGACACCCCGCTGGCGCTGGAGGAGCGCGGCGGCTGGCTGCGCCGGGAGACCGCCGCGCACTTCGCCGCGTACGCGGACGCCGTCGCCGCCCGGCTCGGCGACCGCGTACACCGCTGGATCACCCTCAACGAACCGGCCGAACTGACCCTGCTGGGGTACGGCATCGGCGCACACGCCCCCGGCCGTCGGCTGCTCTTCGACGCGCTGCCCGCCGCCCACCACCAGCTCCTGGGCCACGGGCTCGCCGTCCAGGCGCTGCGCGCCCGGGGTGCGGCGGACATCGGCATCGCCAACTCCCACGGCCCGACCTGGCCCGCCTCCGCCTCCGCCGCGGACACCGGCGCCGCCGACCTCTACGACCTGCTGCTCAACCGGCTGTTCGCGGATCCGCTGCTGCTGGGCCGCTACCCGGACGACGATCTGGCGGCGCTGCTGCCGGGCCCGGTCGCCGAGGACCTGAAGATCATCGCGGCGCCGCTGGACTGGTACGGCATCAACTACTACCAGCCGACCCGGGTGGGCGCCCCGCTGCCGGAGGGCGCCCCGACCGCGTTCGGCGGCGTCACCCTGCCGCCGGAACTCCCCTTCGCGCCCCGGGAGATCGAGGGGTACCCGCGGACCGGCTTCGGCTGGCCGGTGGTGCCCGCGGCCCTCACCGAACTGCTGCTCTCCTTCCGCGACCGCTACGGCGACCGGCTGCCCCCGGTGATCATCACCGAGAACGGCTGCGCGTACGACGGCACCGACGACCGGGAGCGGATCGCCTTCCTCGACGGGCACCTACGGGCGCTGCACACGGCGCTGGCGGCGGGCGTCGACGTCCGCGGCTACTTCGTCTGGTCGCTGACCGACAACTTCGAGTGGGCCGAGGGGTACGCCCGGCGCTTCGGGCTGGTGCACATCGACTACGCGACACAGCGGCGCACCCCGAAGGCGTCCTTCCGCTGGCTACGCGACGCCTGGCGGGCGCAGCGGGGGTGACCGCCGCGGCTGCTGTCCCACGCGGGCCGGGCCGTTGTCAGTGGTGGGTGGGAGGCTGAGGCCATGACCGAAGCTGTGAAAGGCCCCGCGAGTTACTTCCCGTCGATCGAGAAGAAGTACGGCCGCCCGATCGGCCACTGGCAGGACCTCATCCGCGCCTCGCCGCTGACCCGGCACATGGAGCTGGTCACCTGGCTCACGTCCGAGCACGGACTGGGCCACGGCCACGCCAACGCCCTCGTCGCGCACACCCGCGCGGAGCGGATAGCCGAGTAGCCGCGCGGCGGCCCGCCCGGCACGCCCGTGCCGGGCGCGGGGGCACCGGCCGGGCGGCGGCGTCCGGGGTCAGAAGCCCAGTTTGCGCAGCTGCTTCGGGTCGCGCTGCCAGTCCTTGGCGACCTTGACGTGCAGATCGAGGAAGACGGGCGTACCGAGCAGCGCCTCGATGTGCTTGCGCGACTTGGTGCCGACCTCCTTCAGGCGCTTGCCCTTGGGGCCGATGATGATGCCCTTCTGGCTGGGGCGCTCGATGTAGACGTTGGCGTGGATGTCCAGCAGCGGCTTCTCCGCGGGCCGCCCCTCACGCGGCAGCATCTCCTCGACGACCACGGCGATCGAGTGCGGCAGCTCGTCGCGGACGCCCTCCAGCGCCGCCTCACGGATCAGCTCGGCGACCATGACCTGCTCGGGCTCGTCGGTGAGGTCGCCCTCGGGGTAGAGCGGCGGGCTCTCCGGCAGCAGCGGCACCAGCAGATCGGCGAGGAGGCCCACCTGTGCGTCGCCGACGGCGGAGACCGGCACGATCTCCGCCCACTCAATGCCCAGCTCCTTGCCGAGCCGGTCGACGGCGAGCAGCTGCGCCGCGAGCGTCTTGGAGTCCACCAGGTCCGTCTTGGTGACGACGGCGATCTTCGGGGTCTTCTTGATACCGGCCAGCTCGGAGGCGATGTAGCGGTCGCCGGGGCCGAGCTTCTGGTCGGCGGGGAGGCAGAAGCCGATCACATCGACCTCGGCCCAGGTGGTGCGGACCACGTCGTTGAGGCGCTCACCGAGCAGGGTGCGCGGCTTGTGCAGCCCCGGGGTGTCGACGAGCACCAGCTGCGCCTCGGGGCGGTGCACGATGCCGCGGACGGTGTGGCGGGTGGTCTGCGGACGGTTGGAGGTGATGGCCACCTTCGTGCCGACCAGAGCGTTCGTCAGGGTGGACTTGCCCGCGTTGGGGCGGCCGACGAAGCAGGCGAAGCCCGCGCGGTGCGGGGCGGAGGAGTCTGTACGAGCGCTCATGGCGCCCATTGTCCCCGATCCCCGCGCCCCGACCGACCACCGGTCGCCCCGGCGGCGGGCGGACGCCCGACCGGCGGCGCCCCGAGGCGCCGCCCGCCGGGGCTCAGGCGCGGGCGTCGCCCGCCGGGGCGGTGATCCGCAGGGTGCCGTCGGGGCCCGCCACGAGCACCGGCGTCTCGGGGCCGCCCAGGTCGGCGACTGCCGCGCGGTCCGCGGCGGCGGCGTGCTCCGCGTCGGTCACCACGGCGGCGGCCTCCAGGGACTGCGCGCCGCTGGCGACGGCCATCGCCACGGCGGTCTGCAGCGCGCTGAGCTTCAGCGACTCCAGGGCCACGGTCCCGGCGACATAGGTGCGGCCGGTCTCGTCACGTACGGCGGCACCCTCGGGCACGCCGTTGCGGGCCCGCGCCGAGCGCGCGAGCGTGATGATCTTGCGGTCTTCGGGGTCCAGCGGTGCGGCATCGCTCATACGGGCGAGCATATGCGGGGCCCGGCCCCCGCGGGCCCGCGGGGCGGAGCCGATTCCGGCCCGCCGTCCCCGCCCTCCCGCCGCGCCGCCGCGTCGAAGCGGACGGCCGCCACCCGCTCCCGGGTACCGGCGTCCAGCACCACCAGCGAGGCCAGCTCGGCAAGCGTCTCCGGCAGCTCCGTCGACGCGGCATCGGCCGACCGGTCCAGGGCGCGCAGCAACCGGTCCAGCCCGCGGCAGTGGCGATCGAAGACCCGGCGGCGCACCCAGCGGTCCCGCGCACGCTGCCCCGAGAGCGCGGTGTCGGCGCCGACATCCAGCAGCACCAGATGGAGCGTCCGCCCGTGGCGGGCCGCGCCGCGCGCCAACAACCGCCGCAGCCAGGCCCGGCTCCCGCAGTCGTGCACCAGCACCGGCCCGTCCCCCCGCAACGCGGCCACCACCTCCCGCAACAGCCGCCAGCGCGCCCACGGCCGGTAGACCGGATACGGCAGCCACCCCGGCATCACCGCCTCACACGCGACATGCACGGCACGCGGATCGACCACCCGCGCCACCGCTGCCCCCGCCCCACTCGACCAACGCCCCAGCAACGTGCTCTTGCCACTGCCCGGCAGCCCCGCGACCACAACAACGCCCCGAGCCGGATAACGAAGAAGGCCAGGAACGGCCCCCACCCCCCGCAGATCCACCAGCCCGCGGACACAGACTTCGTCAGCGGCGTCGGCGGAGGCGTCGGAGGTCTCCCCAGCCACACCCCCGCCCCGCTCCCCCACACCCACCACATCCCCCTCCTCCGAGGGCACCCGTACACCAGTCACCGGACGCACCATCCCCCCATCCCCCACTGCTCACCCACCCCACTGCTGATGTCGGCCACCCTCGCCGCACGCCAATTCCTGGCCAGCTTCACACGGGCGCAAGAAGAACCGGAAGAACACAAGGAAGGCCCGACAACGCAAGGCGGTGGTGGGGTCGGGGGTGGTGTTGCGGACGTAAAGCGGAGCAGTCCGCAACACCACCCCCGACCCCACCACCGCCGCCCCCACAACGGACCGCCTGTCTCTTATACACATCTCCGAGCCCACGAGACTCCTGAGCATCTCGTAT
>NZ_JODY01000031.1 GCF_000718015.1 Streptomyces catenulae
GCCCCGGAAGCCCCCCTACCGCCCCGCCGTCCCCTCCCGCCGGACCCGTAGGAACTGGAAGGCCAGCACCGCCAGTCCCACCGCCAGCCACACCGCGCCCACCAGTTGGGCCGTCCGGGACGCCTCGACGATCACCGCGACCACCACGGCGAGGCCCACCACCGGCACCACCACGTGCCGCAGCACGCTCGGCACCTCGGCGCGCCGCCGGACCCGGAACCAGCCGATCATCGACGCGTGCAGCAGCGCGAACGCGGTCAGCGCGCCCACGTTCACGATCGACGACAGATGGTCCAGCCCGTCGTCCCGCCGCGCCGCCCACACCGCCGCGACCAGCGTCACCGCCGCCGCGCCCAGCAGCGCCCGGCGCGGCACCCCGCTGCCCACGTCCACCTTGGCCATCGCCCCCGGCAGCCGCCGGTCCCGGGCCATCGCGAAGAGCAGCCGCCCGGCCGCCGCCTGCCCGGCCAGCGCCGCGAACGCCGCGCCCAGCGCCTTGCTCGCCGCCACCAGGTCGTGCAGCCAGCCGCCCACCGCCGCGTCGACCGTCGTGTAGAACGCCGCGCCCTGCTCACCCGGCTTCGCCGCCAGCTCCGCCGCCGACATCGGGGCCAGCAGCGCCGCCAGATACGTCTGCACCGCGAAGAGCACCCCGGCCACCACCAGGCAGGTGAGCACCGCCCGCGCCACCCGGTCCGCGCCCCGCCGCCCGGCGCCCGCCGCCGGTCCGTGCGCCCCCCGCGCCTCCTCCGCGAACGCCGCGATGGCGTCGAAGCCGAGGTACGACAGGACCGCCACCGACACCGCGGCCAGCACCGCCGTCATCGAGAAGGAACCCTCACCGGTCAGCGGTGCCGCCCAGCCGCGCTGCGCACCGTGCGCCACCAGCTCCGCCACCGCGGCGACCACGAACACCGCCAGCACCGCGATCTCCATCGCCAGCACCGCGAACCCGACCACCGCCGCCGTCCGCACCCCCCACAGGTTCAGCAGCGTCGTCACCACCACCGCCAGCGCCGTCCACACCCACTGGTGCACCCCCGGGACGAGCGCGTGCATCGCGATCCCGGAGAAGAGGTACGCCACCGCCGGGATCAGCAGATAGTCCAGCATCGCCATCCACCCGGCGATGAACCCGGCGCCCTCGCCCAGCCCCACCCGCGCGTACGTGTAGACCGACCCCGCCTGCGGAGCCACCCGCACCATCTGCGCGTACGAGTACGCCGTGAACGCCATCGCCACCGTCGCGACGAGGTAGACGAGCGTGACCGCCCCGCCCGACTTGGCCTGGAGCGTGCCGAAGATCCCGACCGGCGCCATCGGCGCGATGAAGAGCAGCCCGTAGACGATCAGATCCCGGAAGGTCAGCGTCCGCCGCAGCCCCGGAGCGCTGGTGGCACCCTGCCCCGGATCGGCCACCGTGCCGCCTTCCCCACCCGCCGGACCCCCGGCCGTCCCGCTCGCCGTGTCGTTCGTCCCCGGCATACCGCCTCCTCGCTCGTGTCCACGAAGTCCGGCCCGGGTGCGATGCCCGGTACGTTCCCTCGCGGCCCTCAGTCTGGGCCACCGGAGCGATCTCTGTGCGGTGCGGTACGCCCGTACGATGGGACGCATGACTGCTACGCCCGGCCCGTCACCCGCCACCGCCGCGAGCGCAGACGCCCCGCGTCACGGTGACACCCCGCAGCCCGCAAGCACCCCGAGCGCGGACGCCCCGCGCGAGCGTCGGCGGGTCCTGCTCGCCGCCCCCCGCGGCTACTGCGCGGGGGTGGACCGCGCGGTGATCGCCGTCGAGAAAGCCCTGGAGCAGTACGGCGCTCCCGTGTACGTACGCCACGAGATCGTGCACAACAAGTACGTCGTGAAGACCCTGGAGAAGAAGGGCGCCATCTTCGTCGACGAGACGGCGGAGGTCCCCGAGGGCAACATCGTCATCTTCTCCGCCCACGGCGTCGCCCCGACCGTCCACGAGGAGGCGCGCCGCGGCAAGCTCGCCACCATCGACGCGACCTGCCCGCTGGTCACCAAGGTCCACAAGGAAGCCGTCCGGTACGCCAAGGAGGACTACGACATCCTCCTCATCGGTCACGAGGGCCACGAAGAGGTCATCGGCACCAGCGGCGAGGCGCCCGAGCACATCACGCTGGTCGACGGCCCCGAGGACGTCGAGAACGTCGAGGTCCGCGACCCGGACAAGGTCGTCTGGCTCTCCCAGACCACCCTCTCCGTCGACGAGACGATGGAGACGGTCGGCGCCCTCAAGGGCCGCTACCCCAACCTCCTCTCGCCGCCCAGCGACGACATCTGCTACGCCACCCAGAACCGCCAGATCGCGGTGAAGCAGATGGGCGCCGACGCCGACCTCGTGATCGTCGTCGGCTCCAAGAACTCCTCGAACTCCGTCCGCCTCGTCGAGGTCGCCCTCGGCGCCGGTGCCAAGGACGCCCATCTGGTCGACTACGCCGACGAGATCGACGAGAGCTGGCTCGACGGCGTCACCACCGTCGGCGTCACCTCCGGCGCCTCCGTCCCCGACGTCCTCGTCCACGGCGTCCTCGACTGGCTCGCCGAGCGCGGCTACGACGACGTCGAGACGATCACCGCGGCGGAGGAGTCCATCGCCTTCTCGCTGCCCAAGGAGCTCCGCCGCGATCTGCGCGCGGAGGCCAAGGCGGCCACGGAGGGCTGAGCCCCGCAAGCCCTCGGGAACCGGCCGCCGGACGTACGTACCGGCGGCCGGTTCCGCGTTTCCGGAACGCTCCGGGCCGCTCCGGGCGCCGCCCCGTCCCCCGCCCGCTCCGTCCGCCGATTCCCCGTTCCTGGGGCGCCCCGGGCCCACCGCGCCTAGCCTTTTCCCATGAAGGTCTTCGGTGTGGACATCGGCGGATCCGGCATCAAGGGCGCCCCGGTCGACCTGGAGCGCGGCGAGCTGGCCGAGCCGCGCCACAAGGTCCTCACCCCGCAGCCCGCCACCCCCGGCGCCGTCGCCGACAGCGTCCGCGAGGTCGTCGCGCACTTCGGCTGGACGGGCCCGGTCGGCGCCACCTTCCCCGGCGTGATCACCGACGGTTTCACCCGTACCGCCGCCAACGTCGACAAGGGCTGGATCGGCACCGACGCCGCCCAACTGCTCACCGGACGCCTCGGCGGCGACTGCCCGGTGACCCTCCTCAACGACGCGGACGCCGCCGGACTCGCCGAGATGCGCTACGGCGCCGGGCGCGGTCGCCGCGGCACCGTCATCGTCCTCACCCTCGGCACCGGCATCGGCTCCGCCGTCTTCACCGGCGGCCGCCTGGTGCCCAACACGGAGTTGGGCCATCTGGAGCTGAACGGCCACGACGCCGAGACCCGCGCCGCCACCAGCGCCAAGGACACCGAGGGGCTCAGCTGGACGCGGTGGGCGCGGCGGCTGCGCAAATACCTCGCCCATGTCGAGATGCTCTTCTCGCCCGAGCTGTTCGTCCTCGGCGGCGGGGTCAGCCGCAAGGCGGACAAGTTCCTGCCGCTGCTCGACGGCATCAGGGCCGAGATCGTGCCGGCTCGGCTTCGGAACGACGCGGGGATCGTGGGTGCCGCGATGGCCGCTCACGCCGCTCGGGCTGCGGCGCCACCTGCCGCGGACGGTTCCCGTGCGCCCGCTCCGGCCCCCGCCCCTCCGCACCGGGACGCTCCGCCGGACGCCGAGCCCCCGGACGCTCCGGTCGCGTCCCCGGTCGGCTGGCCCGACGCCGCACGGTGAGCACCGCCTTGCGCACCAGCGCGAGGAGCACACAGACCAGCGTCCCCGCGTAGAGCCAGCCCGCGTTCAGCGCCAGCACACTGAAGACACCCGTCACCAGCCCGCCGAACCCCGCGGGACCGTGCTCGATCGGCACCGCCCCGAGCGTGAACGCGATGGGCAGCGCCACCGGCGCCGCGATCAGGTCGTACGGCCGTACCCACAGCCCCGCGCAGAACGCGACGAGGACGAAGAACACGCCGTACGGGGTCTGCGCGCCGTCGAGGAGCAGTTCGTCGAGGGCGGCGAAGGCGAGCAGCGCCAGGGTGCTCAGCAGGCCGCACCCCAGGCCGGTCAGTTTCGGCGCGGGCATCCGCCGCGTCACCGCCGCGACCCGGCCGGGCAGCGGCCGCCGCCCGGCACGGTAGACGGTCGCGGTACCGGCGGCCCGCCGCTCGGCGTCCGCCGGGCCGGTGCCGGGCCGCTCCCGGCCGCCGGACCGTGCCGCCGCGGGCCGCGGCAGCCGGGGATCCTGGACCGCGGAGGGCCCGCCGCTCACGGACGGACGGTGCTGGGGTGCGCGCGCATCTCGTTGCTCCACCCGCCAACGGTAGGCCGCAAAGTGGTATTAACAGGCTTTGGGACACGCCAGGGTTCATGATCGGTGCTGCGTTCGAGGGGCCCGCACCCGGCCGGGCGGCCCCTTACGGGAGCCGTGCCACGGGCCCGGGCGGGCCACCGCGGGAGCCCCGTAAACTGGTGGATCGGCCCCTCAAGGGAGCCGCCGCCCTTACCGCCTCGCTCCCCGGGATGTCGCCACCGTGTCGCTCACGATCGGAATCGTCGGACTGCCCAACGTCGGCAAGTCGACCCTGTTCAACGCCCTGACCAAGAACGATGTGCTGGCGGCCAACTACCCGTTCGCCACCATCGAGCCGAACGTCGGCGTCGTCGGCGTCCCCGACCCCCGCCTCGGCCGGCTCGCCGAGATCTTCGGCTCCGAGCGCATCCTCCCGGCGACCGTCGACTTCGTCGACATCGCGGGCATCGTCCGCGGCGCCAGCGAGGGCGAGGGCCTGGGCAACAAGTTCCTCGCGAACATCCGCGAGTCCGACGCGATCTGCCAGGTCATCCGCGCCTTCGCCGACGAGAACGTCGTCCACGTCGACGGCAAGATCTCGCCCCGCGACGACATCGAGACGATCAACACCGAGCTGATCCTCGCCGACCTCCAGACCATCGAGAAGGTCCTGCCGCGCCTCCAGAAGGAGTCGCGGATCAAGAAGGACGTCGTCCCGAAGGTCAAGGCCGTCGAGGAGGCCAAGGAGATCCTGGAGCGCGGCGACACCCTCTTCTCCCAGGGCATCGTCCAGGGCTCCGGCAACGAAGAGCTCCTCCACGACCTCCACCTCCTCACCACCAAGCCGTTCCTCTACGTCTTCAACGTCGACGAGGACGAGCTGACCGACGAGACGTTCAAGGCCGAGCAGCGCGCCCTGGTCGCCCCCGCCGAGGCGATCTTCCTCAACGCCAAGCTGGAGGCCGACCTCGCCGAGCTGGACGAGGAGGACGCCATGGAGCTCCTCCAGTCCGTCGGCGCCGAGGAGCCCGGCCTCGCCACCCTCGCCCGCGCCGGTTTCGCCACCCTGGGCCTCCAGACCTACCTGACGGCCGGCCCCAAGGAATCCCGCGCCTGGACCATCAAGCAGGGCGCCACCGCCCCCGAGGCCGCCGGAGTCATCCACACCGACTTCCAGAAGGGCTTCATCAAGGCCGAGGTCATCTCCTTCGCCGACCTCGTCGAAACGGGCTCCGTAGCCGAGGCCCGCGCCAAGGGCAAGGCCCGCATGGAAGGCAAGGAGTACGTGATGCAGGACGGGGATGTGGTGGAGTTCCGCTTCAACGTTTAGTGGGTGACATACCACCACATCGCTGATCTGGCAAACGTGCAGGTCGGGAGGGGTCCGGCTCTTCGGAGTCGGGCCCCTAAGTTTTTCCCGTGCTGGATCGGTGCTGGATAATCTGACACCTCGTCACCTGTCATCACCCCTGGTCATCCCTACCGTGCTGGATTCGTGCTGGGTGGCGCGAGGGCTCGGTAGTGGTCACAGATGGGGGTATCAGGGCCTGCCGTGCGCGGGTCGACTCATCCGCGAGCGGTACCCGGCGTACCCCTGCGGGAGGATTTCGAAGATCCCGAAACAGACCGCTTGGTCTTGAACGCCCTCTCGGTGTTTTACTGGTCGCGATTCAGCCATTCGTACCAGGGGGTATCTGCCGTGTTGGCCCATCGAAAGCCCGTGAACAGGGTCCTTTCGCTCTCAGGGCGGGTGACGCCGCAACGACGGATGGCCGTATTCGGCTACGGGCTTCTCACTACGGCAGTTGCGTACAGCGGATTGACGGCCGCAGCGGGCGGGACGAAAGTCCCGAAGCAGACCGTGCGTGCTGATACTGCGACGACCAGCGTGGACGCGGAGGCAGGCGTTTATCAGCGACAGCCGGCGAGCGGATACATACCGACGTACTTCGACGGCCACGGCGGAATTGCCGGGGTGCCGATGACGGATGAGCAGAGGAAGGCGCTGTCGAAGGAGGCCGTACGTCGCGGTATGAGCAAATCCGACGCTGATGCATTGGCCTATGGCGATGAGCTTCCCGAAGGGGCAGCTGCCTCCGAGGCTGAAGGGCGGACCGGTCAGGGAAACGCCCCGACCGCGATGCTCTACCGGGAGGTGGCCCCCTCGGAGGGAACCGACCGTGCGGCCGTCGCCGACGAGGAAGGCAAGGCAGACAGGAAGGCTCCCGCTGCGCCGAGCCGGGCCGAAAAGCTCGACCCCCGCGCAACGGCGAATGCGGGGCCCACAGCTGATAAGCGGCGCGGTGGCGAGGAGAGCGTCGGCGAAATCATCAAGCACGAGATCGGTGAACTGCTGCCGGAGTCCGTGAAGGATCTGGTGGACCACCTCGCGCCGTTCCGCTCGTACATGGCGGCGATCAGCCAGCCCGGTACGGAAGCGATCTGGGAGGTCTCAGAGCCTCACCGGACCACCGGGGATGTAACCATCGAGGCGACCTCCCAGGTCTCCGAGAGCATCTCGGTGAGCGTGGAGGTGACAGCCTCCGATTCTGTGAAACGGGGCGCCGAGGTGGGGCCGTCGGTTTCCGTGACGGTGACGGACCCGGCCACGGACGAGGTGCTCGTCGAGCCCGAACCGGAGCAGGTTGACGTACCCGAAGACGCTTCGAGGGTCGCCATCGGGTCGGTGGTGGAGGCTGTTGTCGCGGCCTCGGTCGACGAGTACGGAGCGGTGGAGGCCGCCCAGTCGCGGCGCAGCACGGAGACGGCTGACGAGCCTCCGTCGGCGGAGGTTGCGACGGGGCGGGAAGAAGGATTCCAGCGCACGGGGCGGAAGCAGCCTGGAACCACCCCCTAATGTCAGGGGGTGGTTCCCCGCGGGCGCGGGGGGAGGTCTGGATTTCGGCTGTGAGCACGTGCTGGCCTGGGGGCCATCCCCGCGTTCGCGAGGCGGATCAATGCTTGATGATCAGGCCGGGCCCAGTGAAGGGGCCATCCCCGCGCTCGCGGGGCGGATGCTCGCTGATCTGCGGCGATACCCGAGGGCGGGTCGGGGTATGCCGCCTTAGTTGGGGGCGCCTGTCGGTACCACCGTGGGGGTTTTGGTCTTCGGGTCGACCATGACGACGAAAGGTAGTCCGTAGGGGCGTTGGCTCCGGCCTTGTCGGTGTCGTGGGGGTGTTGCCTGTTCCGAGCGTCGGTAAGTGTCCACCGCTTCTTGGTACTTCGGGTTAATCCACTCAGGCATGGTTCCTACCGTACGGGCACGCCCCCGCTGGGTGCGGGGGCGTGCTCAGTTTGTCAGTGCTAGTTCTTGCCCGTGCTTGAGCAGTCGCCCGAGCACGATCCGAACGGTCCGGGCGGGGAGTGTTCGCAGTCCGCGGCGACCGGGATCGTACTGTCCTTCGGTCCGGTCCACATCAGCGGGTCTACGGGGAACCCTGCCTGCTCGATCGCGGTCTGTGTGCGCAGGAGCGCGTCAGGGTCGTGGCGGGTGGGGTCGGGCGGCTCCGGAACGTGGTGAACGAAGAGGCCGAGCCGTTCAGCCAGCCGGGCTTTCACCTTGGTGTGGAGGATCAGGGCGTGCCAGCCCTCGTCGACCACGCGCGACGGCTTCAGCCGTGCCTGCGGGTGGTGGGCGCAGGCGGCTTCGAACTTCAGGGCCTCCTCGGTGATGGCTTCGGCGACGTCGAGCGTCATGCCGTGGTTGTTGCGCTGGACGGTTCCGGCGACGGCGGTGAATTCCTCGGTGGTGATGAGGTCCCTCGCGCTGGACACGTTTCGGCTCGCGTGGTCCTGTGTGACAGTCACTTGCCTCTCCCTTCTTCACGGGTGTGTGTTGGTGGCCCGCTCCCACGGCTGGTCTTGGACGGACAGGTGCCGTGGGGGCGGAGTTGTCACCGCTGATGAAGGCCAGCGGAAGTCTGGAAAGTGCGCGGTGCGGGCGCCGGGGCGGGCGCTCATGTCGCGTATTCCGGCACTTGGGTGGGGCGGGTGCTTCCGTCCAGGTAGCCCCAGGACGCCACCAGGTGGACGGCGTGCTCGGTGGTTTCCGCGCGTATGTCGCGCAGGAGACTGCGGTGCGCGGTGCATTGGGAGCCGTAGGGGCGGTGATGTGTGGCGGCGTAGGTCTTTATCGTTCCGCCCCACGCGAGCCACCGGAGCTGGCGTATCTCGTGATCGGCGAGGGGCAGGCGGGGGCGGTCACAGGCGTGCAGGTGACCGGCTCGCTGTGCGGCGTAGATCAGCGCGGGCCTTGTCCGGGCCTGATACCGGCGTCGCAGTGTGGTGGCGTAGAAAATGATCTGGGCCCGGGAGATCATCAGCTCCTGCTGGCAGGAGTAGAGGCTGAGGCCGTGGGCGAGACGATTCAGGAGTAGGGACTCCTCTGGCGCGGGGGCGGGCGCCTGGGGGGCCGGCAGGGCGGTGAGGCGCAGCGTGGTCGCCTGCCCGCCGTTCAGGTGCGTGCCGTCGTCGCGGGTGACGGTGCCGACGATGACGATGCTCTTGCCCGGTTCCAGGGACAGGGCGGATTCCGACACCAGGCTGACGGCGTGCGGGGGGCTCATGGGGTCCTTCGCTGGTTCAGGACGGGCGGTGATCAGTCGCTTTTCGTGGCGTTGTCGAGGGCCGTGATCAGGCGGCGGGTCGTGTCGGCGGTGAGCGCGTGGAGGGCGAGTTCGGGGTCCTCGTGGCGGCAGAAGGGGTGCAGGTCGCCGGTGAGCGGCACCCCGATCGCCGTCTCGCTGACGTCCGCGAGCCGGGCGCAGAGGCTTTCCGCGACGGCGTCTTCGAAGTAGTCGTCTTCGTCCAGAGGGGTCGGGTGCGGGGCCGCTCCCAGGGCGAGGGCGAGGGCGTCGACCTGCGGAATGGTGAGTTCCCCGATGTAGGTCTTCTCCTGCTGTACACGGACTGTGGTGTCGATGCCGTAGGACAGGAGGGCCTGGCGTAGCTCTTCCGCGAGGGCGTTGGCGTGATTGAGGGCGCTGCGGATCAGGGTCTCCAGGAGGGTGGCGTCGGAGTAGCGGAGTCTGTCCAGGACGATCGCGTTGGCCCCCTGGACCGATGCCCGGACGTAGAGGCCGGCCGCGTGCAGGGCCTTCTCCAGGGTCGCTGCGGATTCCGCGGTCTCGGGCCAGGCGGAGTGGGCGGGATCAGGCGTCATCAGAGTCCAATCAAGAAGAGGTGGTGGTGTGGGCTGAGTGGGTGCGCTTGCGTTCAGGTCGTGTGCGTGGGTGGTGGTGTGGAGTCCCAGGCGTTGAGGCTGCTTGCCTCGGTGGGGGTGGCCAGGCGGCAGGAGCTGGCCAGGGCGTCCCACTTGCTGCAAGGGCGGCTGAGGACGAGGCAGGCTCCGTGCACGGCAGCGACGCGTCCCACGCGGGTGCGCTGTTCGTCCACGACGATGTCGCCCTTGACGAATGCGGGCATGGAGACCTCCGGTCATTCAGGGGGTGGCGGGGGGAAGTCGGGCGGCATCCAGCCCGCCTCGGTGTAGAGGGTCAGCGCCGTGGCCAGTTCGATCGCTTCACCGGCGGAGGGGGCGCGGCAGGCGAACGCGGGGCTGGTCCACGGGATGCCGATTCCGCGGCTGAGGAAGAGCCAGTCGCCGTACTGGTGGATGAGGGACCCGGTGCGGCGGGTGATGTGGTCGGTGACGAAGGTGCCTCTGGGGTAGACCGGACCGGTGTTCGTCATCGAGGGCAGTGCCCTTCGTGCCCGAAGAACAACGGGCACGCGCGCTCGCCGTCTTCTGTACCGGGGCAGTCGGGCAGCACGAGCATGAGCACGGACGGGCCCTGCCAGAAGAGCCATACGCCCTGTCCGATGGCGCCGAGGTGGCGCAGCAGGGAGTGGTGCTGACCGGTGTGAGGGGGCCTCATGCAGCCGGTGAAGGCGGCCCCTCCCTCCGCACCCGTACCGCCGCGGAGGGAGAAGGCCGCGCTCACTATCCGGCGCGGAACGTCGGGGACGAGGCCGCAAGGCGCGAGGCCGTCAGGCTGCTGCACCTCGGCGTCGGGCTCGCCCAGGTCGGTCAGGGCCCACGCGAACCTCTCGAACAGATCGGCAGTAAGCCCGGCAGTCATGCCGCCGCCTCGTGGTGCGGATCGTCGGTGCCGGCCACGGGGGCAGCGGTGTGCTGGCGGGCTTGGTGTGCCTCGTAGGCGGCGTGGAAGGCGTCGAGCACCGTGCGGGTGGCTCGGTCGGCGGCCGTCGCTTCCAGGCGGGGGTGGATGGCGGGCCAGTGCCGGGCGAGGTGCTTGTCCCGGATCATCTCTTCGTGGGCCACGGTGTAGAGGGCGGCCCGCGAGATCTGCCGGGTGCGGTACGTGACCGAGAGGAGGTGGACGCGCATCTCGCTGTACACCTCCTGGCCCTCGTGGTCGAGGTCGGCGTCCAGGGTGAAGTCCACGGCGATGTCGAGGCGGAACTTCTCCAGGGCCACCGCGACCCGGGCGCGGTCGTGCCGGATGTTCTGGACGAGGTGCGCGAGGCCCACGCCCGCGACGGCGAACAGCGCGACCGGCAGGGAGGAACGGGCGGCTTTCATGAGGTCTTCTCCTGGGGGTCGGTGACGGGGAGGCAGGCGCAGGCGCAGGCGCAGGCGCTGGGGCGGGTCAGGTATTCGGCGGGGTTTGTGACGCGTCGCCCGGTCTGGAGCGCGGCCCGCAGGGGCTGGAGCCCCCGGCGCAAGGCGCGTGAGACGAGGAATTCGGTGCAAGCGTCCTGGGCCCGGCCGACGAGGGAGCGCAGGTGGCCGACGCGCGCTGCGCGGTGGAGACGGCAGAGCCGCTGGTCATTGCGCATGTAGTTCGAGCGGTACCGGGGAGCCAGGAGAGGTATCTGTGTCCAGCCCATGGTGAGCATCCCTTTCGTGAATTCCGTCGGTGGTTCGCGGGCCCTCCGGCCGCCGCTCTGGCCATGGAGGCGGCGGCCGGAGGGCTGTGGTGCCGGCTGGGCCAGTAGGGGGCCCGACCGTGGCCGGTTGCCGCTGCCTTACGGCAACCGGCTTGCGGCCGTTCGGGGGATTGGCACCCCTCGGGCCGCACCGAGCGTCCTGCTACCAGTCAGGACGGCCCGGGGTTTCTTCGGTTTCAGGACTCCGGCCGACCGGCGATGGTCAGTTCTCTGCCGGGCCCGAGGAGACACACCAGGTCACGGGCTGCGACTGCGATCTCAGGGCTCCGCTGATCGGGGTTCTGCTGAGCCGACCGGGCCCGCCGCAGCGTCTGGCAGACGACGATGCGGCCGGTGTCGAGGTGGTCTTCTGCGTAGGCGACGAGACGGGACAGGTACCTGCTGACGGCGTCCAGCAGCGCGGTGCACTCTCCGTCGGGGTCACCTCGGCGATGGAGGGACAGGGCGCACTCGGCGCTGGTGCGGATCGCGTCCAGCGCGACGGGAGATACCGGGTCGACGTCATCGGCTGCTTCCCATCGGCGCAGGGCCTCGACCAGGCGGATCAGGTCCGCGTCCGAAGTCCGCTCCCGGGCCCATGCGGCGACGTCAGGTCGCTCGTACCCGTCCGGCTGCCGTGCCCGAGCGGCGTGCGGGTCCCGCCGCCGCGTTGCCGCGTGCGCCCCCATCAGACACCTCGCTCACGGACAGCTGTCACCTGGTCCGGGGCCAGTACGTCTACTTCCAGCTCAGCCCAGACGGCCTTGCCCCAGCGTCGGGTATCCGTGCCCCACCGGTCCGCCATCTCGCTCACGATGAGAAGGCCGCGGCCCGACGTGTCCTCCGGAGCCGATTCGCAAGGCTCCGGCTGTTTCTTCGACTTGTCCGAGACCATGATTCGCACCCCGCAGTGCGAGTACCGGGTCACGCTCACGCGGAGGACCCTGCACCCGCTGTGGTTGACCGCGTTGGTGACCAGCTCAGAGGCGACGACCATTGCTCGCCAGGCCAAGTCCTGGTCGAGATTCCACGTGTGCAACACAGCTTTGACCAGCGCGCGAGCGCGACCAGCCGTCTCCTTCTCGCACGGCCACGTCTCGCTGTAGCCAGGAACACCGGTCGCATGGGGGCGAGTCACGGTCATCGTCATGGGGCCATCCCTCCGAGGTGGTGGAACGCCCAGCCCTGACGGGGGTTCAGGGCCGGCACCGGATAGCCCGGTGGCGTCAGGTGGTGAGGCAACGAACCTAGAGCGGCCTGCCGTTGGCCCCCAAGAAGTTTGCGTGAGATTGCAGCAAGTCGATTGACGGGTACACACCGAGCGTCGACTATCGACATGCGCAATCTCGCGCAAGGCGGAGGACGGGAGAGTGACCATGAAGCTACGGTTCCTGGGTAAGAACTCCACCCCCGGAGACAGCCCCACCCTGTATGCCAGTGACCAGGACAGCTACGTCGTCCAGGGCTGGAAAATCTTTGCCCGCGACCTGCTCATGCAGCTTGATGTGCCGGAAGGCCAGACGGCGGTCGAGGTGCCAACCGAGCTGTTCGAGCATCTGACGAAGGACGGTCTCGCGCACGGTGAGATCAAGAAGTTCGAGGACCCGATCATGCTTGTCACCGAGCAGGGAACGTGCGTTGTGCAGGGCCCGGTGATGCGTGATGCCGAGGCCCTGAGTCAGATGCGCTTGCCTGACTACGAGGATTGCATCGAGGTCCCCAAGTCCTCGATCATGGCCCTACTGGAGGAGAACAGTGGACCTGATCACCAGCGCCCAGCGTGACGAGCTGTTCAACAGCTTCGAGCACGACGCGTTCCACCTGGAGCTGAGGGACGACTACGGCTCGCCCGTGGAGGACACCCCGTACGCCCGCTGGCAGCGCGGAGAGCCCGACGACTACACATGGCTCGATCCCTGGATGATGCTCATGAGGCGGGTCGCGGGGGAGGGCAAGACGGTACGTCGAATCCGGGTGGTCACGGAGCCGCACTCCCGATACGTCGGGTGGGAACACTCGCTGACCAAGTTCAACATCGAGGCCGGCGAGGACATCCGTTGGCTGCCCCGGCACCTGCTGCCCGAGGGAATCACCTTCCCCAACAACGGCAACGACTGGTGGCTCTACGACGACCGGCTGCTTGCAGTCGGACACTTCGACCCCGAGGGGCGAGTTCTGGGATCACAGATCATCGAGGAACCCGCCACGGTGGCAGAGTGCATCAGGCTCCGGGATCTGCTGTGGACCTTGGCCATTCCCCACACCGAGTACAAGCCCTGACCTCTCGGTGAGTACGCAAGCGCAAGAGGCACGCGAGGCGCTGGGCGCCCGGCTGCGTGGATTCCGGAAGGACGCGGGATTCACGAGCGGCCGGGCGCTCGCCCGTGAACTGGGCTGGCAAGAGTCGAAAGTCTCACGCCTCGAAAACGGTAAGCAGAACGCCAGCGAGGAGGACATCCGAACCTGGTGCACGGTGACACGGCAGGAAGGTCACATTGGTGACCTGATCGCCACTGTGCGGCACATCGACGAGCTGTGGCTTGAGTGGCGCCGACAACTCGCTACCGGCGCAGAGAAGAGGCAGCAGGCGGCTCTCCCGGTCTATGCCAAGACCAAGGTATTTCGCATCTGGCATCCGACGCTCGTGTGGGGGACGCTCCAGACGCCGGAGTACGCGGCGGAGACTTTCAAGCAGGTCGTCAGCTTCTACCAGATCCCCGACGACGCGGAAGCTGCCACAGCAAAAAGGCTCGAACGGAGCAGGTACCTCTACGAAGGTGACCGGGTTTTCAACGTGCTCCTCGCAGAGCAAGCTCTCTACTCGAACTTCGGTGGCCCGGACGTGATGAAGGGACAGCTCGACCGGCTGCGTTTCGCGATGCACCTCCCAAGGGTCAGCCTGGGGCTCGTACCCCGAGATGCACCACTTGCTATCTGGCCTGGAAACTCATTTTCCATGTTCGATGACAAGCTTGTACTTGTTGAGACTTACTCCGCGGAGTTCTCCGTGACGCAGCCGCGAGAGGTTGATCTGTACGCCAAGGCGTTTGCCCTCTTGCGGCATTCTGCTGTATATGGAGTGGCAGCGCGAGACCTTATATCCCGTGCGATTCAGCATTTTGAGCAAATGGCAACAGATTAAGGAGGCTGTGGAATGGCTGAGAAGTCGAACTGGCGCACCAGCACCTACACGAAGCAGGACAGCTGTGTCGAGGTAGCCGACAATGATCCCGGCAAGGTGATGGTTCGGGACACCAAGGATCGAGGCCGAGCCGTTCTCCACTTCCCACCGGGCTCCTGGTCAGAGTTTGTTGAGTTCAGCAAGCGGTAGGTCGTACGACGTATCATCCGAGCATGGCACAGAAGATCGTCACAATTTTCACCGATGACCTCACGGGCGAAGAGTCGTCGGAAGCATCTACCCACATCATCGCGCTTGACGGTGTGACGTACGAGATCGACCTCGCGCCGGACTCCTACGACCAGTTGTTGGAGGCCGTGGGGCCGTTCCTCAAGGCTGGCCGCCGTGCTCGCGGGGGCAAGGCGCGGGTGGCGAAGGCGGCATCGGCCAACCAGGACACTGCGGCGATTCGCGCATGGGCCAAGGAGAACGGCTACAACGTCAACGACCGTGGCCGGGTCTCCGCGGAGATCCGCGAGGCGTACGCCAAAGCTAATTAATTAATTCACGCGAAGGCTCCCCCGCGCCGTGGGGGAGCCTTCGCCTTTTTCGAGTAGCGGGAGTTTATAGGGCTGTGATGGTCTCCCTATGGCTGCGCGAATCATTGTTCACTCGCCGAGTCCGACCGGTGGACGCAAAGTTCATGCTGATGGGGAGATCCTTGGCGTACGGGATATCAAGGAATTCTTGCGTCGGCTCGGCCTCGACTCTGATGACGTCGATCTCGAAGACACCACGCTGATCGAGTGGAGGGACGGCGGGCCGACGGTGTGGATGTGAGAGCCGCTACTCGGGCGGAACGCTGTCTTCGTACCCGTCGATGTACTCGTGACCGTTGAGGTGGGCGGCGATCTTGCCGACGCCCCGTTCGCAGCGGTACCGGACGGCGCGGTCGGTCACGCCCTGGAGGGCTCCGGAGACGTCGTCGGGCAGGTCGGCGCCGAACCGGCAGACCAGGGCCTGCCGCTCCCCGAGGGAGAGCGGAGCGGTCGCCCAGCCCCGACGGATGTCGGCGAGATGAGCGAAGAGCGTGCTGGCGGTCTTCGGGTCCGCAGCGGCCCTCGGCATGTCGGCGTCGGGTGCGGTGGGGTTCCGGATGCCGTACGCGGACTCCGCGTCCCACACGGCGGGGAGGAGATGCTCGACGAGCCGCCGGTCGTACGTCACAGGCCCGTCCGCTCCGCCGCCTGGGCGGCCTCGTAGGAGACGAGCCCGGACCGGCGCTTGGCCTCGGTCAGCCACCGGTCGCGGAGCCGCTGGGAGAACCAGCGGTGCAGCAGCCCTGGGCCGGCCTCGGCGAGGAGCTGGCGTACGTACGGGGCTCGCTCGGCGGCGATGATGACCGCCTCCTGGTACGCGTCCTCGTACTCCAGGGTCAGGCCGTAGTCGCGGGCAAAGCCCCGCGCGACCGCTTCCGCGACGCTCTTCACCTGGGGGTCGGAGAGGACGCTCCAGTCCGCCTCGACCGGCTGGACAGTGTTGTGGTCATGAAGCTGAAGGGTCACCGGACCACCTCCTTCACCGGCACCTGCCCGTCCTTCGTCACCGCGACAATCAGGCCAGGGGCGCCCGTAGTGCCCTTGGCGTGCCGCCACCACGTCGACTCGGACTCCATGGCTGGGGGCTGGATGAACGTGCGTGGGCCGTCCGTGTCCACGAACTCGTGATGGAGATGCCCGGCGAGCAGCACATCGGCCTGGTGCATCGGCGAGGTCTTGTTGAAAGCCTGGGCTCGCCACCACTCGAAGTGCCGGCCGGGCTTCCACTGGTGGCCGTGTGCGTGGGCGACGGCCGTGCCGGAGCAGTCGACGACGACGGTCAGCTCGTCGGTGTCGGGGACGAAGAACTGGCAATGATCGAACGCCTCGGAGAGCTGGGCGGCGTCCTGCACGGCGATCAACGACTCGGTGTCGTGGGAGTCGTCGTACCGCGTCACCCCTCGGCCGTTGATGCGCACAGCTTCACCGTGGTTGCCCGGCACCGCGGAGAGCGTTACTCGGGCTGCCAGCGGCGCGAACAGCATCAGGGCGTGAAGCATGACTCGGCGTGTAAGCCGGATCTGTTCGGTCAGGGTCAGGGCGGTACGCCACGCGTTCGCCCCGCCCTGCGACTGGAAGCCCTCGACGTGGTCGCCGAGGAACGCCACGTGGATGTGGCCGATGTCGAATCGCTCGCGGTATGTCAGCAGGAGATCGGCCGCGCGGTTCAGACAGTCGATCGTGCGCTTGAGCGTGCCGGCCGGGCCGTCGCCGTCCGCCTTGCCGAACTGCATGTCGCCCAGGGCGACGATGTAGGTGTGGCTGCCCTCGGCCGGTCCGCTGACCGGCCAACGGGGCTCATACACCTCGACGGCGGCCAAGAGATCGTCCATGTCGGGCCGCTCGGGCACGGGGCCCTTGCTGCGGGCGAAGGTGAACCGGGTGCTGATGCCCGTCTCACCGTTGGCCATGGTCCATTCGGAGCTGCGGAAGCCGGTGGCCACCCAGTCGTTCGGGTCGAGGCCCTGGGCGCGGAGGTAGGCGGTTGCCGCGTCCTCGGTCACGTCGTCAACGGGGCCGCGGACGGTCACTTCGGCAGCGTCGCCGTTCACCTCGATCTGACGGGTGAAGTCCCGTTCCGGGTCGGTCTGACGGGTGGGCACGGCGGGCCCGACCGGCTTCGACAGGAGTTCGTCGAGAAGATCGCTCAAGAATTGGTCGCTTCCTGGCGCAGGCGGCGCCGGTACGTGCGGATGGTGGAGGCGGAGACCCGGTGCCCGAAGCGGCCCAGGGTCCAGACCAGGTTTTCCGCCGAGGTGTCCTGGAGGAGGTGCCGCTCGAAGGCTTCGCGCTCGCGGTCGTCGAGCTCTTCCCAGATCGCCTGGAGACGGGGGCCGGGGTTGCCGGGCAAGGTGCGGCTCACGTCGTCGCCTCCCGGTCGATCGCCTCGACGGCCGCGACTGCGAGCGCGGCCAGGTGGACGAGGCCGGACCGCGTGCGCTGGGGGTCCTGGTCGGCGAGGGCGGTGAACACGGCCGTAAGGAGGGTGGAGTCCCAGCCGGGGGAGCCCGCGAGTTCGCGGCCCTGCTCGACGCTCCGCCATCGGGCCGCTTCGCGGACGTGGTGCGCGCGGCCCTTCACGGGATGCCGACCTCCGGCCACGGGCATCCGGCGGTCGCCGACCTGCTTTCGGGCCGCCTTCACTTCGCCGATCACGGCGGTGCTCGGATCGGTCCGGCGGGCCGGCCGCTTGGTGGCTGTCGCCTCGGTCATGCTGCGGCCTCCATCGCGTCGATAAGGGCCTGCTCGCTTCCGGCTATGTAGGTCTCGGTGACATCGCCTCGTTGGAGACGGACCGGCTTCGCCGAGCGCAGCGAGCGGCAGACCTTCGTGGTCAGCTTGCTCCCGGCCTCATCCGGATCGCTCCAGACCCAGACGCGCGAGAACCCGGCGAGCATCCGGCGATGCCGGGCGAACCACATCTCGACGCCGGGCACGGCGACTGAGTGCCAGCCGATCTTCCGGAGAACGATGCGGTCGAGCTCACCCTCGGTGAGGTGGATCTCGTCGCCCGCCGCGTGGATCGAGTCGACCCCGTACATGCGGGGTGGGTCTCCGGCGACGGTGTTGTACTTGCCGTGGCCGTACTCGCGGTGCTGGTGCTTCTGGAGGCAGCGGAACCGGATGGTCAGCGGCTGCCCCTGGGGCCCGAGGTAGGGGATGGCGAGCATCCCTCGGTAGCGTTCGTGGCCGGGCAGCGGGTCGTCAACGACGCCAAGCCGGAACGTATCCACCTCGGCCTTTCCGATGCCGCGATCCAGCAGGTACTGCGCGGCGTCCGCTGTAAGCGCTGCCTGATAGGTGCTCGTTGCCTCCTCCAACATCGCGCGTTGCGAGGGCGAGAGAGGCTGCAAGGGCTCGCGCTCCGACAAAATCGATTCCCTCTTTCTCCATGATCAGCGTGTATGCGTCCCCTCCTCGGCCGCACGAGTGGCACTTCCACAGGCCGCGGTCGATGTTGTAGGAGAAGGACGGGGTGTTGTCCTCGTGCAGCGGGCAGCGCGTCATCCCCATGGCCCGCTGCGAGTTGATGTCGACGCCGTAGTGGTCGAGCACGGCCTCCAGGGCCGGCTTCTCGTGCTCCGGACCGTCGTCATCCATCCGGCGGAGCCTCACGCGACCCTCCGCCCGCGAAAGCTCTCCGCTCCCTGGTCGTAGCCGAGCCCGGTCAGATCCTGCGGTCCTGCCCCGTCGGCGAAGAGATCGCCCAGCTCACGGGCAAGGCGCCTGAGCTCTTCGGTCTCCTCGTGAGTGATCACCGGTCGGCCTCCAGCTCGAAGTACGCCTCGACCGTGGTCAGGACGTACGCTCGGCGCCAGCTCGCGCCTCTGCGCCGCACGATGACCACCGAGTCGACCGCAGCGGGGTCGAGCCCCCGGTGCTGCGCGAAGGAGGCGCGCTCCTTCTCGGCCTCGCCGATGAAGGTCCCCGGCTCGAACCGCGCGTTCTTCGCCTCGACGACCAGGAAGCGGCCGTCACCCCGGCGGATCACGAGGTCTCCCTCGTCGTCCTTGCCGGTGAGGCGGAGGCGCTCGACGTCGAGGCCGGTGCGCCGTAGTTCATCGCGGAGTTCGGCCTCCCAGGAGGCCCCTCGCCGTTTGTTCCTGCGGTTCCTGGCCGCCACGTCTGTCAAGATCTCGCAATCCTCTCTGGTCAAGCGGCCTTCTTCATCGCGTCCAGTGGCGACCACTGCGGCACCGGAGTCCGGGCGAGCGGCGTGAGGCGCTCCACCTTCGAAAAGCGCGTCACCTCGGGATGGCACCGCAGGGTCGCGTACCGCTTCGCGGTCGGATCGCAGGCGCCCATCCGCTGCTTGATCACCGCGGTCTTGAACTCCATCGACGTGGGGTCCAGCGCCACGGACAGCGAGAGTTCCGGCTTTTCCGACAGCCCGCCTTTGACCTGGTCGCGGGACGGTGGTGCCCACGGATCGGACTTCGCCTCCCAGGACTTGTCAGACGCGTGGTGAAGGACGATGACGGTCGCGCCCGTCGCGCGGGCCAGCTCGGTAAGGCCGGACATGACGGCCATCTGCTCCGTGTAGTCCGACTCCGCGTTCTCGAAGTCCATGAGGTTGTCGAAGACGAAGACCTCCGGGTAGGCGTCCCAGAGCTCGACGTATGCCTCCAGCTCTTCGTCGACCGCGCGCCACGTGATCGGGCTGCCGAAGGAGAAGGTGATCCGCGAGCCCCGCAGGGCGTTCACGTACGTCTCGCGGTACCGGTCGCCGGCCGCCATGCCCGCCTCGACCATCTCCGTGGTGTCGCCGGTCGCCATGGAGGCGAGACGGCTGCTCGCGGTGAAGGCGCTCATGTCCGCGCTGAAGTACAGCGTCGGCAAGTTCATCTGAGCCACCCAGAACAGCGCGAAGCCGCTCTTCTGCGTACCGGACCGGCCCGCGATCATCACGACCTCGCCGTGACGCGGGTGGCAGCCGATGGAGTAAAGGTCCGAGAACGCCTCGACGCGGGGGAGCTCACGGCCCGACTCCGAATGAAGAGCCAGGGATCGGCCAGGGGTAAGGATGTGCACTCCAATCGCTGAGGGGGAGGGGGCGGCGCGGGGCCGCCCCCTTCTGCCGGCTGACGTCAGTCGAAGGACGGGGCATCCGCGACAGCCGACTGGACGGCCGCGTCGCGCTGCTCCGCGTAGGCCAGAACCTGCTTGCGGATGCCCATATCGGTGACCTGCCTCCACACCCACGCGGGGTGCGCGCCGGGCTTCGAGGGCGGGACCTGGGCGACCGTGACGAGCACCGCTCCACCGACGACCGTCTCCAGGTCCCGGGCGAGGATGGTCTGTTCGATGCGCTGCCCCTTGGAGACCTCCGGGGCCTGCCGGGTGAGTGCATCGTGCGTCTGGAAGACCGTCACGTCGGCGAGCACGCTGTCCTTCGGCCCGTTGGGGGTGGGCCGCTGCCGGTCGAACTGCTTGACCTCCAGGAGGATTGCGACCGCTTCGGCGTTGTCCTTCGGCTTGAACCAGCCGCCGTTGGCGGTCGGGATGTCCATGAGGTTCAGGGGCACTGATGATCTCCACTCTGTCGGTGAACGGGGTATGCGGGGCGGGCAGGTCCGCGGGCTCTGCGGGAACCGGCCGCGATGGCGACGGCGACGGCCGCGCCGAGGAGCCGGCGGGGCATCACGAGCTGGCCGCCAGAGCACGGCCGCGGGCCTTCCAGGCGCCCATCACGGCGGAGTCGGAGAACCTGGCCTGGTTCTCCGCCCACAGCCTCTTCAGCTCGTCGATGGTGCGGCACGCCTCGATCTGCTCCAGAACCGCGTGCACTTCTGACCGCTCCGCCGAGGACGCCGGGGAGACCGTCTCCGAGGTGCCAGCCTGCGACGGGACGAAGTTCGCGCCGAGGCCGTGAACGATCTGCGAAGCGCCCCGGGCTGTGCGGCTGGCCTCGATGACGAGCTCCGCCAGAGGCACGTTAGTCAAAGTGTCGCAATCGCCCCAAAAGAAAGAGCCGATGGCATCGCGAACGTCCCCCTTCGGGCCGCTGAGGCGGATGGTCGGATCGGCGGCACCCCCGAACGGGATGTCGATCTCGATGGACAGGCCGTCTTCGGCCACTCGGAACCCCTCTCTTGCAGCATCGGGCAGTGCGCCCGCTCCTTGCTAAGATTACGCAATCGTTGCTGGGAGGGCAACCTCGGGTGCGAACCTCCGCAGGGCACCCTTGACGCCCCGCATCGCCCGGACCTCTCCGGCGAGCTTGGCCGCGGCCCAGCCCAGCCGTAGGTCGGCCCAGTACAGGGTGCACTCGCCTGTGCCTGCGGGGAGGTGAACCACGATCCCCCACTCCTGACTCACCGGCGGCAGTGGCGAGTACGCGGACGCGGCATCGTCGGCGGGCACCTCCCTCTTCTTCCAGCGCGCGAACGCCGTCGCGTCGCTGAGATCCGCAGGGAACCTGCTGTGATCGTAGAGCTCGCCCCGGCTGTAAACCGCGAGCTGAGAAGCGATCTTGAGGCTCCCGTACTCCACCGACCCGGTCTTGAGGTCGGCGATGAACAGGCCCTCGATGCGCTCGCCGTCCGGACCGGGGCCGCTGTAGCGGACCATGCGGTCGAACGTCCCTCCGACGCCCAGTTCGGGGACGACGACGAATTTTTCCATCGCCATCACGTCGAAGGCGACCGTGGAGAGCTTGTACGCAGCCATGTCGGCCAGGTCTGCCGGACATGTGCCGGAGGGGAGGGGGGCGCCCTGGTCGACGACCTCCGACAGCGCGTGAAGGTGAGTTCCCTTCTCCCGCTTGGTGTGCCCGCCGGCCAGCCCGACGGCCTGCTCCGCCAAGGAGTTGAGGGCGGCTTTCCCCTCGCGAGACGAAGGATCAAGATCTCGCGTTCGATCCAGCAGCGATGGCTGCGCGGCGGCGCCGACCAGCACCATCCGTTTACCCCATGCGGTCAGGGTCGACTTGTCCTCAATGGCGTCGATGAAGGTCGTGGCCCGGGTCAGGCTGCGAGGCCGGCCGCCGCCCTTGGGGACGACGAGAGGGCGGCCCCACCCGTCACGTGGGACGCCGGGGGCGTGGTGGGGTAGGTCTGTGAGCCGAATCGGCACTCTGGGTGTCGCCTTTCGTCAGATCTTGGCTGCGGGTATCAGGTGGAGGCGGACCGAGCCGTCCTCCAGGAGCTCGGGCTCGCGGTCCTCCTCGTCGGGCAGGATGAGCCCCTGGGATTTCGCGAGGGCCAGCGTTCGGCGCATTTCGCTCGCCCGGTATCCGGGCATTGCCGTGATGTGAAAGTCAAAGTTGCCTTGGTCGACGTGCAGTGCAATCAAAGACGCACGGACTTCATGGCATTCAGCCGCTCCCCCCTCCATTTCGGAGACCTCCCCTTGGCCGTGCAACATGCACCGGCTCCTCTCCACAAACACTTTCGACGACCCCGCTCGTCGAGAACACAGAAACTGAACTCTTGTTCAGAGTTTGGCCTTCCCGTTTGGGCTGGTCAAGCCCACGAAGGGCCCAGTGGAGGAATTCCTACTGACGTGTAGAGGAGAGGAGGGAGTAACTACTCCTGAAGTAGAACAACCCCAGGGGGCGTCATCCCTGGGGCGGAGGTGAGGGGTATTCGTACAGCTCAAGTGGGGGTTGGACCCCTAGGGGGCTGGCTATTCAGCGCTTGCGTGTAGCCTGCTTGGGCTGGCGGATGATGTCGGTGTCGCCGTCCTCGCGGGGGACGTAGTGAAACCCTTCCTCCGTCTCGGGGTCGTAATAAACGACAGCGTTTTCTGCTTCCAGGAATTCCCTCCAGGAAGCGTGACGCTTGACATCTACATCGCGCAGGTCGAACCCTTCGCGCAAGCGCGCCTCAATGCGCAGCATCGCCAAAGGGTAGGCGAACCAGTGCTCTTCCTTCACTGTCCAGGGAATGAGGTCGGTATTCCTTGCGGTGCGCCTCTTCAGTCCCCTTCGGGACCGGAAGGAGGCCCAGAGTGAAGGGGTCGTCTCTATGTTGTACTTCTCTTTGTACTTTTCGACGATCCAGGAGTAGGTTTTCCCCTCCTCAATCCAGCGGATTGCCTCCTGTTCGTCCTGGATCTTGCTCTTGGCGGGCATGTCGTCCCCTTCCAATGCGTGACAACCCCCGATGTAAAGACTCTGGTGGCCCATACAGCCCCTACACTGACACGCGATACTTTGACTCGTCAAGACAATCGAAATGGGGGCCAGGTTGTGCTGGTCAGCGTGCGAGTTTGCGATGTGTGCAAGCGGGTCGGGGTCGAGGCCCGTCGGTACACCGTCACGGAGGAGGAGCGAACGGCCTGCACCGACCGCTGCGCCGACCACGCGGGCGTCCTGGAGGGAATCCTCGAAGCCGAGAAGCCACAGGTAGAAGACGGTAACCACGCCGACCGGGGCGTCTCCGACGCAGAGCTACCGCCAGCCGCTCCGGAGCCGGTCAGGCCCGCGTCGAGGGCCACAGCGAAGAAGGCCGCCGCACCCGCGAAGAAGGCAGCGGCGAAGAAGGCAGCGGCGAAGAAGACGCAATCCCGAGGAGCCCGGGTCAGGACGATCGCCGAGATTGAGCAGTCCAAGAACAAGTAGCGCAATGACGAGAAGGCCCCGCCGACCGGGAGAGGTCGACGGGGCCTTTGTCGCTACTCGATCAGCTCGTCCGTCTGCTCCTCGGACGGGGCGACGACCCCGAGTGCCGTCAGGATCTGGACGATCACCGCGACCTCCGGGCGGTCCGCGCACGCCACGGACAGCACACTGACCACCACGCCGAGCGCGGCCAGCACGGCGCCGACCCGCGAGCGGTAGCGGACGGGGAGCAGGTTCACCAGCGAGACCGGCTTGAAGCCGGGCGTCTGCATCTTGCTCATCGGCGGCCCGCCATCTTCTGAAGGGCGACGAACCCGGACGGCCCGATCCGCGGATCACGGACCAGCCCGATCGACTTGTACTTCGGGTTGCGGTCGTGGAAGCGGGCAACCGCCCCCTGGGTGTTCACCCCGTAGAAGTCGGTGACCGCACCCTTGATCGGGCCGTACCCGGCCTTGATGAGGAGCTGCTGGAGATCCCTCACCTGAGAGTGCCGGCCGCCCGGCTTCACGGCGGACGACAGGGCGGCGATCCGCGACGTCGGCTTGGAGGGGGTCGGCGTCTTCGGGGGCGTGGTGCCCTTGGCGTACGCGAGCACCTTGGCGATGGGGAAGTTGCCCGGGTCGCCGTGCGAGTTCTCCGGTACGTGCTGGTGGCCGAGCCACCCGTAGTACCCCTGCCACGCCCTGGCGCTCAGCCGCTGGCCGCCCGCCGAACCGTACGACTTCGGGTAGGGAAGGAACTTCACCGAGCACTTCAGCGGGATGCCGTGCTCCTTGTCCAGCCACGCGAACAGCTCACCGAGGCCCCGGAGAGCCCAGTCGGGTGCCTCGGGCCAGTAAATGTGCGCGTACCCGGCCTTCGTCCACTTCGCGTGCGTGGACGGGTCGCAGGTGCCCGTCAGCTCGATCTGAAAGGCGTTGAGCGTGTTCGTCTCGGTGCCGCCGCGCAGGTTCACCAGGGCGCGAGCGCTCTTGTCGATGGGGAAGTGCTGGCGGAAGAGGAGCTTCTTCGCCTTGAAGTCCGGCTTGGCGGTGAGGGTCGGGGCCGAGGCGCCGCCGCCGTAGGACGGCCAGTCGGTTCCCTCCGTCGTGTGGATGACGCCGACGTTGGCGTTCATCGTCGCGCCGGGGTAACGCGTCTGGAACCACTGGGACTTGGCGTCGGCCTTCGGGTAGATCTGCGGTCGTGCCACTGAGTGAGGTACTCCTTCGGATATACGAAAGGGCCTCGCCCCGATGTGAGGCAAGGCCCTGCTGTGATTGGTCAGTTCAGGGGAGCGCGCGCTATGTGCTCGTCGAGCCGTTCGGCCACGGCCAGACGCTCGCTCCGCTCGTGCGCGATATCGGTCCGCACGCCGTTGATCTCGTCGCCGTGCCGGCCGAGCGCTTCGTCATGGCGGAGCTGGCCCGCGAGGAGCTGCTCCATTCCGTCGAGGACGCGGTCCACGTCGTCGCGCAGGTTCGTGGTATGGGTGTTCGCGACCTGGTGGCGGGCTTCTTCGGTGTGCTCGCGGACCTCGCCCAGCGCCCGGCCCTGGCGGCGGACGAGCTCCACCAGGACTCCGACCAGGGCGACGGTCACGGCACCGCCTGCGGAGACCAGGGCGACTTGGACGTCCGGCTCCATCACCCGGCCTCCGCCAACCGGGCCTCCAGCGCTTCGATGCGCGCCTGCTGGTCCTGTACAACCGGGAGGAGAGCAACGCCGAGGAGGTCGTAGCGGAGGCCGTCGACCTCGCCGTCCAGGTAGTTCACGAGCCACGGAAGGGTCTTCTCGACTTCTTCCGCGATGAGCCCGACCTCGTCCTTCCGACCGGGCTGGCCGTCCTCCGGCTTCCGGTCGTAGACAACCGGGCGCAGCGCGAGAACGTCATCGGGGGTGACGCCGAAGTCCCGGACGTTCTCCTTGAAGCGGATCGAGGAAGTGTTCCGGCAGAAGCCACCGTCGCCGCGGACCCACACCGCGTAGTACGTGCCGGAGCCGGAGACGCCACGACGATGGGGCTGCTTAGAGCCGTTCGCCCACGCGATCGTGTCTCCGGCCTCCAGGTAGGAGCCGTGCGAGTGAGAACTCGGCGGGAACGTCGAGGGCTTCCCGGAGATCGAGGACCATGTGTGGGAGTGCGTGGCCGGGACGAACGTGGAGGGTTTCCCGGAGATCGTCCCCCAGTCGTGCGTGTGGCTCGACGGAGGGAACGTGCTCGGCTTGCCCGTGACGGCGTCCCAGTCGTGGGAGTGCGCGCTCGGGGTGAACGTCGAGGGTTTCCCGGAGATGTTCGACCAGGTGACCACGGGGGCGAGGTCTGCCCAGGACATCCCATCCCAGTATTCCCACGTCTTCGTGGTGCGGTTCAGACCGAGCTGAGCGACGCGAGGAGCCGACGGCCGGGTGCTCGTCGTCCATGTGCCGATGCGTGATCCGCAGTAGCGTCGCCCGTCGGTCACGGCCTCGGGCGAGATGTGGGTGACGCCTGGGGAGACCCTCACCTCCGCGAGCGACAGCTCGAAGACACCGGTGTCGGTCTGCGTCGGCTCAAGGGCGGCCTCGCCGGGCGCCCCCTTGAGGACGGTGAGGTCGATGCGGTTCGCCGCCGGGTCCAGACGGAGAATGATGCGGTCTCGGCGCTCGGCGCTGTCGGGTGCGGCGATGCTCAGGTTCTCGACAGCTGTGGAGAACACGGCGTGCCCACGCAAGATCGCGAGACCTGGGCGGACGGCGACCGTCATACCGGAGCCGTTCGCGGAGACCTTCAGGTCCGGTCCGTCGGCGGTGCCGACGACTCCCGAGTCCTGGAGCTCCCGGAACAGCCTGCTGTACTGGGATTCGGTCGTGGACTGACCGTCGAAAGGGTAGGAACTTACCGCCACGGAGCGGCTCCTTTCATTACGCGAGGCCGGCCCAGAAGCGGTTGGGGCCGCCCTCGAAGGCGTTGAAGTCGAGCCGCGTCGGCAGGCCCGAAACGGACGAGACGGCCCCGAAGCGATGAACGTTGGTCAGGCCGAGGCGCCCCGGCGGTGCGGAGGCGGCGGAGTCGGCGACGAGGAGCGCGGGGCCATCGACGGGTTTCACCGTGTACCTGAAGAACCAGGCGACGTAGTAGATACCGGGTGACAACGTGACGCTCTCGGTCAGCCGGGCGCCGACGGTCGCACCGCCGACGTTGTGGACGCCGGGAAGCTTCTTCTCCCCGGACATGTCGCCGACCTGGGCCAGGCGCGTGCCCGTGGAGTCGTAGATCCCGGCGTTACTGCCGGAGAGGAGGCCGCCCGCGTATCCGAAGACGTGCCACACGATCTGCGAGACCGTCGTGGTCGTGTGGAGTGGGACGGCCGTGATCCGCAGGGAGCCGGACGAGGGGTAGACGAAGGAGGACATGCCCAGCCCGGGATCGAACGCCCAGGTCTTCAGGCCGAGATCGGCGGGCAGGAAGACATCGGGCGTCCGGGGGGCTGGGGCCACGGTAGGGGGAGACGCTTCCGCGCTCCGTTCAAGGGCGGAGACGCGGCGCTCTGTGCCCTGCGCACGCTTCGCGGTGGCGGTGCCGGGGTCGAGGTTGGCGGGGTCCCCGAGGAGAGCGCCGGTCTTGAACCCGTCGCTCCCAGCCTTGACGACGGTCCCGGTGACCGGTGCCGTCAGTTCGCGGCCACCCGCGATGACGGTCACGCGATCACCGAGGTTCCAGTCCACGCCGAATTCGGCCGCGGAATCCTCAACCGGCACTGCTTGCACCGTGGTTGAGGTGTGCCCCTCGTCCGCCAGGACCTCGTTGCCGGCCTGGGCGAGCTCGTCGAGGTCGTCGGTGTTGCGCTGGTCGACGAACCGCTCGATCCTCCGTCCCCAATCAGCCTCGGCATCCTCGGATGCGTCGCTGGAGACGGGGACGAACGTCCGGCCCTCTTGCTCTCCCTGGCCCGCGACGATGACGCGGGTGGCGCCGGGCGTGGAGACCGAGACGCGCTGGCCCGCGAGGGTGCCCGCGAGGACATCGAGTCGCACCTCCTTGGTGCGGTCAGCGAGCTGGTACGTCTCGAAGACGAGGCTGTCTGCGCGCTGGACGATGCGGAAGCCCAGGTCCGCCACGACCGCGATAGCGGTCAGCAGCTCACCCAGGGTCGGGAACCGCGCAGACTTGCTCACCACCGGCCCTCGTCCTCGGTCCGGCCCCATGACCAGACCCGCCCGGCGTCGGGCGGCCGGTGCCGCCGGTCCGCAATTCGCCGCGACGTAGGCGTGCATCAGCGTCTCGGCCGGTCCCGTCCGCTCGTCGTGTCTGGCTGACTGCGTCGTCACGTCGGGATTCGACGGCTCGGGCCAGGCCAACATGTCGAGCAGAGCCACCGAGTCCGAAACCCCGTCGAAGACGACCGACCCCCGCCGATCCTCCGGAGTGGCCGCGTACTCGAACGAGGTGACCGGCCCGGACATCAGCACGTCGGCGGGGCCGGTGATGATCAGCCCGGCGCCTGGCACTCGCAGAGCTTCGGTGAGCGGGTGCTCGGTGGGCAGGGTGAGTTTCCAGGAGCCGACGTTGTTGAAGGTGTCCTGGACTTCGAGCACGAGATCCTCGGGGCGGACCAGACCGACGCGGGTCAGCTTCTTGTCGCGGACCTCGACGGTGAGGTCATTCAGCTTCAGATCAGATCACCATCCATCGGCGCGGCCTCCACGAGCACACGACCTTGGAGGTCGCGGTGGTGTCGAGGAGACTGACGGTCGAGGTCGAGGTGCCGGGAGGCACGGTCCAGAAACGGGGGGCCGGCGCGAGGTCCGCGTACCGGTTCGCCCCGGCGCCGTCCTTCACCGTTCCGGCTCGAACGTCCACGACGAGCTTCTCCGCCGCTGAGAGCGTGCCGGTCCACCGGAGCGTCTCTCCAGCTGGTGAGGAAACGGTCAGGTCCCGACCGGGCCCGTACACCGTCCACGTGGGGTAGGCGTCGGCGTCACCGGCGTTGTCGAGTTGCACTTCGCCGATTGCCTGGCTGGCCGCGAGGGGCAGCGAGACGAGGGACGAGAGAAACGGCTGACTGCCAGGGTCTCCACCCACGGTCTGAGTGGAGACAGCCCCGGCGGTGAAGTACGGGTCGGGCGCCCGGAAGGTGAGGACGGTTTGCAGATCGTTGCCGCTGGGGAGATCGATGTCCCCGCCGCCCGTGCGGTACACGGGCGTTGTCCAGCGGGCCCCCTCATCGTCGACCAGGACGAGGGAGCACTCCCCGGCCACCGCCCGCGCGAGGCGGGAGACGAGCTGCCGGAGATGCCGCCTGTCCCGGCCCACGATGTCGAGGGGAACGTCGAGGTCCCGAGGGAGAACACGCTGTCCCCGGAACCGGGCGCCGTCCCCCGCACCTTCCAGCCACTGGGCGGACACAGAGGGCAGGCCGAGACCGGTCAACCCGGTCGTGGCCTGGAAACCGACGCCACCAGTCGCGACCCCGTTGAGATCGAGCGTGTCACGCTCGGTTTGCAGTAGGAGCGCAGTCAGCAGTCACTCACCACCCCATCATTCGTGCACGGCCGGTCGCGGCGAACAGCTCCTCCTGGGAGCTGAGCGACGCACCGGGAGCCGCGTAGTAGTTGAGAACCTTGGTCACCGCCCCGGGGGAACCTGCGCCGAGCCCGTGGGCGACGGCGGCCGAGACGGAGCGGGCGGCACCGGCGTAATCCGCCGCGCCGGGCCGGGCCGTGATGGCGTCCACGGCCTTCGCCACGCGGTCGGATTCGCCTTCGATGCCCCGGGCGAAGCCCTGGCCGACGAAAGAGCCGAGGGCGGCGAAGACGCGACTCGGGCTGTGGATGCCGAGGCTCTTCTTGATCGCCGCCACCATGGAGTCGGCGATCTTGAGCATCTGCTTCTCGATGGACGCCTGGTTCGCCTCAAGGCCCTTGACCAGGCCCTCGGCGATGGCGACGCCGTTGGCGTACATCGCGTCCGAGGCCGTCTTCCCCGCCTGCTTGCCGTACTTGGCGAGTTCCTCTTGCAGACGGTTGATCTCGGCGATGCCGTCCTTGCCGGCCGCCGCGATCGACTCGGCCGCAGAGAGGCCAGCCTCCGGCCCAGCACTGGCGATCTGGTCGATCGCCTCCTGATTCAGCCCCTGGGCCTTCAGATCGGCGAGAGCCACGGCGAATCGTTTCGCCTGTTCGACCGCCGTTTGCAGGCCGGTGACGATCCCCTGGAACGAGGAGTCCTCGAACCGGGTCACGTTGCCCGTGTCGACGATCTTGTCCGCCACGCGGGACGCGTAGTCCGCGGCCTCCTCACGGAGTCTGTCGAGCCTGTCGCGGGCCGCTTCGAGCTGCTTCGCCCCGCTGTCCCACTGGGCTGCGAGCTTCAGAAGCTGGGTGCGGTCCTTGTTGATCCGGTCCTTCAGCCCCTTGGAGGCGTTCGTGGGGATCTGCTCGGTGAGGTCGTTGAGCGCCGCCTTGACGCTGTCGAACTCCGACTCCAAGCCCTTGACCAGACCTTGGATGATCAGCCGCCCGGCGTCGTAGAGGAGCACGGCGTCCTTCGGAGCCGGGCCCTTCCAATCGGTCAGCTTGGAAGTCAGCTCGCCGAGCTTGTTCTTCACCGCACCGAACATCGACTTGATGCCGTCGATCAGGCCCCGGATCAGCGCCTTGCCCGCCCCGACGAGAGTCGAACCGAGATTGCTCAGCGCGTCCTTGGCCCGGCCCGGGAGCTGGCGGACGAAACCGATCGACGCGGTGATGCCGGTGGAGATGGCACGCCCGAGGGCGGACATCGCCCTGCTGGCCACGTCCTTGATCGCCGACCAGCCTGCGGAGAACAGGCTGCCGAGACGGGACATCATCGAACTGCCGAGGTTCGCGAGGAACGAGCCGAAGGAACTGAAGCCGGACTTGATCGCGTTCCACGCGGCCTCGCCGAACGCCTTCACGGCCTGCCACCCCGACTTGAACGCCGCGCCGACGGCCTTCAACCCCTTGCCAGCCGCGCCGAGGATGCCGACGCTGAGGAACGTCTTGAAGCCGCCGAGGATGGTGTCCCAGATGCCCTTGACGAAGCTCCAGATGCCGGACCAGAACTGCGACCAGCCCGCCTTCAGCGTCGAGAAGTTGCCGGTGAAAAGGCCCTCGATCAGGCCCCACGCCATCTTCAGGACGCCGACGATGGTGTCCCAGACACCCTTGACGATCTGAACGAGCCCCTCGAAGACGAGCGCGACGCCGTTGACAGCGTCGACCAGGCTGTTGGCCAGCAGCTCGACGATGAACTGGATGACCGGCACCAGCACCGGCATCAGGAAGTCGACGACCTTGAGCAGGGCGTCGAACACCGGCTGGAGCGCTTCGAGCAGCCGCTGAATCGCGTCAGCCAGCGGCGGAAGAACCGCCTGGATGACCTCGCTCAGCATCGGCAACAGCGGCTTGATGACCGCCGTGACGATCTGAAGCGCGACCTGGATGATCGGCTGGAGCGCCGTCAGCACCTGCTGGAGGGCCTCCGACAGGACCGGCAGGATCGGCGCCAGCGCGGACGCCAAGGTCGACACCAGCGGCGCGAGTGCCGAGAAGATCTGAGCGAAGAGCGCCGCGATGATCGGCAGGATCGGAGCGAGCGCGCCCACGAGCTGCCCGATGACGGGCGCCAACGCCGTGACGATCTGCCCGAACGCCTCGGCGATGACCGGCAGGACGCCGCTCAGCGACTGGAAGGCATCGCGCAGCGCCTCGCCGATCACCGGAACGAGCTGCGTCAGGGCCGGTGAGATGGCCTGGATCGCCTGCGTCAGCGCACCGCCGAGCAGCTGAATGAGCGGCGTGATCGACGGCGCCAGCGCCGTGAACGCGTTGGCCAGCGGAACGAGCGCGGCGGCGACCAGCGGGCCGAGCATCGCGGCGAACGTGCCGATCACCGTCATCAGCGCGCCGAGCGCCTGGCCCAGCGGGGCCATCGCCGGGGCGAGGGCCTCGACGGCGGTCTGAATGCCGTCGACCATCGCCTTGACGCCGTCGACCACCGCGGGCTGTGCCAGCGCCGAGGCGACCGCGTCCAAGGCGGTGCCGATGATCTCGCCGACCTGCGGGAGGAGCTCCGCAAGGAGGCTCCCGAACTCGGCGAAGAATCGTTTCACCGCCGGTCCCGACTGGGTGGCGATGGCGCTCATCGCCGTGTGGGCCGCGGCGAAGACGTCGGTCAGGCCAGCCTGGAACCCGGGGCTGTCCACCGTCTCGTGGATCTTGCCGAGCGTGTCGGCCAGCATCCCGAGCGAGGAACCGCCCGCAGCCTCGGCCGCCCTGGCGATGCCGGCGAGGATGCCGCCGACGTTCAGCAGAACTGAGCCGAGGTCCTTGAGGGACTGAATGCCCTCGTCGATCCAGCCCTTGAGCTTGCCGTTCCCCTCGGACGCCGTGAGGAAGTCGGAGAACCGCTGGCTGATGTTGACGAACCACTGCGCCAGGTCGGGCAGGTAGCTCGTGCCGACCTGGCCGAGGACGGCGATGATGTTCGCGAACGCGCTCGTGCCCGCCGTCGCGATGTTGATCGACGACGACAGATCGTTGAACATCTGGGCGAGTGCCGGATCGAGCGCGCCCTGAAGAGACGTGGCGAGACCGCCGAAGAACCCACCGAGCTGCGTGGCGGTCTTGGAGACCCCGGCCGTGAACTCCGGGAGGAGCTCGTCGACCATCGTGCGGATGGGCGCCGCAGCCCTCGCCCAGAAGTTCTCGGAGATCGTGTCCTGGAGCGCCGAGAGCTGAGTCTTGACCTCCGGCAGAACCTTGTTGAAGTCCTTGAACGCGGCGACCGTCGTACCGAGGCCGACCGCCATTCCGCCCAGCAGGCCGGGCAGGAGCAGGGCCGTCGCGCCGATCTGCGCGAGCGAACTGGACAGGGCGGCGAGGTTGCTCGCAGCCGACAGCCCCCAGCCCGCCAGGCCCGCGATGGCCAGGGACAGGCTGCCGATGATCGGCACGCTCTTGTCCAGGTTCTTGAGGGTGTTGCTGAGACGCTCGAAGATCCGGTTCAGCACGCGGGCGCCCGACAGTGCGGCCAGCGCGGTGGCGACCTTCGTCACGGCGGTGCTGTCCAACTTCGGGACGATCGGCACCGTACGCGGGCGCGTGAGCACCTGGAGGCGGGCGGAGATACGGGCCCCGGCCCCGTTGGGGATGTCGAGCTCGACCTTGATCTTCAGCGGACTGAGATCGTCGGCCCAGTCCTTGAGCTTGTGCTTGACGCGCTCGGCGGACTGCTCGTCGAGCTCCAGCTCGACCTTGCCGGTGGCCTTGAGGTCGTCAACCTTGAAGTCGATCTTCTGCGCGTTGGCGCGGTGCTGAAGATCGCGGGCTGCGTTCCGGACGGCGGTGGCCATCCCGGCGGTACTGATCGTGGTGTAGAAGCGGATCTTGCGCGCGTCGAGCTGCCGGTTCCGCTTGTTGATCTTCCGGATCTCCTCGACGAGTTCGCGCGAGAGGCCGGACACGTCGAGCGTCGCGGAGACCTTGATCTTGTCGAGCTGCTGCTCGACACGTTCGAGCTGACGCTCCGCCCGCCTGCGGAAGTCCGCTGTGTCGGGAAGGACCTTGACGGCGACACGACCGATGATCTGCCCTGTTGCCAAGGGCTACCTCCGTTGGAAGTGCTGGTAGAGCGCGGCCACGGAGGTGACCTGCTTGGTGGCCTTCGGCTTCGCCTTGGCCTCCGGGCGGGGGTATGACGGGATTTTCGGGGCCTTTCCCTTGCCGCCCCACTGGCCCGTGGCCCGCGTGTTCTGGTTCACCGCGTCGAAGATGTCGGCGGCCAGGTGGCGATCTGCGCCCCAGCCGAAGTGCTCCCTGCCGCCCGACGCGAGGGCGACGGTCAAGGAGGTGTCGGGCAGCCTCTGCACCAGGGCGAGGACCAACGTGGGCGAGGGCCCGCGACCTGCGATCACTTCGGCGAGGTCCACGCCGAAGTGGTACAGCAGATCCGGGTACAGGCCCTCGCCGTACTCGTCGATCAGGCGGCAGAGGCCGAGGCTTCCCCCACCTGGGTGCCCTTGCCGTACCGGTCGAAGATCTCCGCCAGGACGGCGAGGTCACCGTCCACGGCGTTCAGGAGGTCGTCGGCCGCGGTAGGCCGCTCGGCGACGAGACGGATGGCCTCGGACAGAAGCTCTTCCTGGTCGGCGCCCTCGCCGCCCATACGGTCCTGGAGCTGCGACAGCGCCGTGCGCTTCGCCTTCGGCAGCCGGAGCGGATTGAGGAGGCGAACGGTGTTGTCGCCGAGCTCGATGTCCGTACTGCTATACCGGGCCTCGGCGGCTGCGCGGATGGTGTCGAGGGAGAAAGATGCCATGGTGTGCTGACCTCCAGAAGTTGGGAGCGGACCGAAGGAGAGGCGCCCGGCGCGGCGGGGCCGCGTGCGCTCGCGCCGGGCTGAAGGCGAGGTCAGACGGCGGAGCCGGCCACCCAGTCCGAGCCGTCCCAGTGCGCCTTCGAGCTGTCGCCGAGCACGACGTGCTGGTCGGGGGCCCACGCGCTCGTCGGGGTGGCGATCACGGCACCCAGGGCGGAGAGGTCGACAGGGGCGACAGCTCCGGCCGGCGTGTAGGTGCCGGGCGCCCCTGCGGTGGCACCAGTCGCGACCGTGCCGCCGAGCGGCGTGACGGCGTACGTCCACGAATTGGTGCCGAGCGTCATCGGCTTCACACCGAGCGGCAGGCCGGCGAGACTTTCGGTGTCCGAAATCGACATGTCGTCGTTGCGGTAGATCTCCGCCTTCGGAGCGTAGAACGCAAAGTGATTCTCACCGTCAATGAAAATGGCGAGGAAGGCCGACTGCGTGGGAACCGGGTCGGCAGGAACACCCACCGAACCGTCCGGAAGAATAGGTGCGTTGGCGCCGAAGTAGAGCCGCAGCCCAGCCGTGTCGAACTGCTGAAGCGTGAAAGTCATTGTCTCCGTGCGGGCCGAATACTTCGTCCGGAGACTCTTGTTCTGGAGGGTGCCGATCGTGGTGGCCTCGCCGCCTTCAGAAGTGATGCCGAAGACATCCTCCAAGGAGGTATGGCCGACGTTCTGCCAAGGCGAGGTGGGCACCAGCAGGTCATCGGGCATGGCGGTACCGACCGGAGAAGTCAGGTAGTTGCCGGAGCCGACGACCAGGGTTGCGTTGTCGTTAAGCGCCAAAAAAGAAGTTTCCTTCATGCGGGCATGAAAAAAGGCCCGCGCCCCAGAGGGGCCGGGCCTTTCTCTGCTGTACTTAGTGGGGGAGGGGGTAAGGGCGAGTACGCGGTTTCCGGATCTGGATGTCGTAAACCGACTCGTACCGCCAGATCCCCGTGGGCAGATCGGCGTATTGCACAGGGCCCTGCGCTGTGGCCCAGTCCGGTGCACGGCGAGGCGAGGAGCTCACATCGACACGGGTTATGTGTCCCCGACCTGGGATGACTTGAGGGTTCAGCCAAGCGTTCCGCAAGGTGACGCGCACGGCCTCGGAGAGGATGGCCGCGTCCTCATCACCGTTCGGATCGGAGACCAAGACATTGACCGCCACTCGTGCCGAGTCCGTGAAACGCGTGTCGGCGGCCCATTGCCCAAAAGACGGATCACGGCGTACGAGCACCACGGGAAAAGTCTCGTGCTGGTCGATGAGAGACTTCACCCGAATCCCCGGGAGCCCCTTACGCAGGATGGCCAGCAAGAGGTCTTCGACTGGGGACAGTTCAGCGAGAGCCTTGATGTGCTCTGGTATTCCGGCCATTAGTCGACCTTCACCTTGCCCTTCCGCTTCTTGGACAAGTTCGATGCGGTGGCCAGGATGTAAAGACCATCCATCTCGGGGACGACATCAAGGAATTCATTTCCGTGCTTGTCCCTACGGACAACTACAGATGCCTTGCGGCCATATTCGATCGACAGGGCAGCCTTCTGGCCGCGATCGTCGGAGAGGATGACGTACTTATCGATCTTTCCCTCTTCGATGACGATCTCCGCGTGCCCGTCGGCGCGGTGCTGCTGGAGAATCTCCTCCGCACGCACAGCGATCTCGAAGGTGCGCGCGGCGACCTCCGCCTGTACGGCATCGTTGAGCGCGATGACCTTGGAGAGCTTCCTGCCACCCACGCTGCTGTAGACGGTCGCCATCAGGGCCGCTCCCGCAGGTCGATGCTCCAGTGGCGCGTGCGTCGGTCACCGTGGTGATAGGCGGGCGGGGAGGCGATGTCCCACTCGCGCCCGTTGTATTCCACGCGGGACCACAGGGAGACGTCGTCCACCGCAGCGTCCACGATCATCGTGGTCACGTTGATCTGCTGCTGACCGGGCACCTCCGCCCTGGACGACCGCTGAGGGATGAAGGCAGCCCTCACCTCGATCGGCCCGTCAGGCGAGGGCGTGATCACCGTGTTGCCTCGGTTATCGACGACTTCGACCGTTCGCCAGACGCGCGCCCTCTGACCACGGCGCCGCTGCACGCTCACCACGGGCTCGCCTCGTCGGCGAACAGGGGGAACGGGGCGCCGAGGTAGTCGACGGGGACCGTGGACCGCCCGGAGCGGAGCGTCGTGCCCCACGCCGAGACGGGGACGCTCGTGAGGCCGCGCCTGCGGCCGGCGAGTTCCTCCAGGAGCCGGATCTCCTCGCGCGTGAAGTAGACGCTGCCCGCGTCGCGGCCGTGCGCGTCGGACCAGGTCAGCGTCTCGTCTCCTGCGCGGCTCTGGGTGTAGCCGTTCGGATTGCGCAGGTACCTCGCCGCGGACTTCAGCACGAGCGTCTTCACCAGGCGCGGAACCGCAGCATCCGGCCACTCACGCCCGTAAGTCACCGCAAGGTCGGACGCATCCTCCAACGCGGCCTCGGCTATGCGGAGTTCATCGCTATCGAGCTCCCAGTCCAGGCGACCCTTGAGTTCGTCGAGCGTTGCGTATGCCACGCGTCGACCTCCTTTCGGGCAGGCCGAGCAGGGGCCGGCACACACGGCACCGGCCCCTGCAAGGCGGAGGATCAGGCGTTGGCGGGGTCGCCCTCCGGCTTCGGGCTGGTCGGAGCCCAGACCTTCGCGTCGGAGACACCCGTGATCTTGGCCAGCTCGGAGGCGGCCTCGGGGTACTCCGACTTGCCGTCCAGGGAGAGCTTGATGCCGCGTACGAAGTGCTCCTGCGAGCTGATGACTTCCTTCTCTGCGGCGTCGTCCCAGCCGACGAGAATGTCTGTCACCGACCGGAAGCCGTTGTAGACGTTCACGACCGAGCGGTCCTGGAGGTACATCGAGTCGTAGTCGCGAATCCAGCGCAGCGCGATGCCTTCGAAGCTGGTCGTCGCGCCGTACGGAACGGACTGCGGAACGGCTGGGGCGCCGGAAAGGAAGATGAACCCGCTGGACGCGAAAGCGTACGCGGCGTCGCTCGGAATCGTCTGGTCGACGACGATCCGGAAGCCGAATCGCTCGCCGAGGCTCGCGGTACGCAGCGCGGATTCTGCTTCCGAATCACCGACGTTCTGAGCCAGATTGAGCTTCTCGTCGTTCAGAAGAGCCGACTCGAAGTCGGAGCCGACGAGGAGATAGCGGCCCTCCTTCGGTGCGTGAAACGCGTTGAGGACCCTTCGCGCTTCGATAAGGGCCGACCGAAGGTTCTGCTCGGCGCCGCCGATGGACACCGCGTACTCCTGGCCTGTCAGGGTCTTCACCGCGCGACGCTGGAGTCCGCGGGAGACCGCCTTGACCTGCGGCCGGAGAAGCTTCGACCACTGGTCGATATCGAAATCGTTCTGCTCGTCGGTCAGCTTGACAGCTGAATAGCTATTGCCACCGAAGGAGACAGCGATCTTCCGCTCGCTGTACTCGTCAAACTGAATCGGCTGCGAGCGGTCGTTGCGCCACGCATAGTCGTGGAAGGGGAGGATTCCCTCAACCTTCATGGAGATCGTGTCGTTGTCGGCGCCCTTGAACCTGTCGATCCCCTGCTTTTGGAACAGGTTCGGGACGATCAGCTCCTGTTCGAGCATTCCGACTGCCGTATTGACGAGCTTCTGGGGCTTTACTACCTGGTGCTGGGGTGTGGAAATGGTGGTACCTCTATCTGAGCCCGACTACGGACTGTGGGGGTCTGGTTGCACAGCGGCCTGGGCGAGCGCTATCTTCGCGTCGTGCCTCCCCGCATCTCCTGGGGCACACACCGGCGCTACGTCCTGAGCGCACACGAGTAGAGCAGCAGGAGAGCGCGGCAAGAGCGAGCTGCGTAGGGCATCAGTATTCGGCGATAGGCCGTCTCCTGGTGCGCTACGCGCTGGGGGCGGCCCCGAGTGAAGGGGCGCGGCAATGAGTCCGCAGACACGCAAGAAGCTTTACGTATCAATGGTGTTGCTAACTTCCGCCGTCATTGGACTCAGTGCGGTCGCAATGGCTCTGGCAGCCCGCCGCCCTGTTTGGGAGAGCCTTCGGTACGGAGCGATGGCCTTCGCGGGCGGGTTCGCCATCGTCCTTGCGGTCGTCAAGACGCTGGGGCTCCTTGAGGACGCGGACGGCTAAAACCGCCGGGATCGCCGAGCGAGTGCTCGCGGGTCCATCTCTCCGTCGTCCTCGTCGGACGGATTCAGCCCACCGGCGAGAGCTGCTGGGGCTGTGGGGGCGAGGAGAGATCGCAGGGCCTTCGCGTCGGCCTCCAGCTCTTCGGCGGTGTCACCGCGCAGGCGGGAGGCGAACTCGTCGGGGAGCTCGAACCTCCGGGCGACGGAGCCGACGAGGACGGAGCGCTCCAGCTCGGCGTTCTTCGTCTTCACCTCGGCGAGCGCGGCCTCGAACTCCTCCGGCGACTTCGCTTCGGAGAGCTTCTCCTCGGCGTCGCGGAGACGCGTGCGGTACGAGGCGGCCTCGCCGCGGACCTTGGTCAGCTCCTTGCGCGCCCACTCGGGGAGGGCGCCCTCCGGGTTCTCGCCCGGGGTGTCGGCGGGCTGCTCCTCGCCGCTCGGCTCGGTGGTCTCCCCGGGGGCGGGGGTCTCGGTCGCGGGGGTGTTCTGCTCGGACAGGGTCACGCCTCCTGGGCTGTGCTCGGGGTGGGCCGCGCCTCCTGGGCTGCGGCTCTCTGCTTCTGGCGGATGAAGCGCCGCCAGGCGCTGACAGCGGACTTGCCGCTCAGGCCCTTGGTGACCTTGGGCCACAGGTCCGCGTACTCCCGGGACAACGCGGTCAGCTCCGAGCCCTGGAACTGCTGCCAGTTGAAGATCGGGGCCGCGTAGCAATGGCAGGTGTCGTGGTAGCGGTCGCCGTCCGCGAACGTGGCGGACTCGCGGGACTTGTAGACCGGACCCCGGCTGATCAGCATCGCGCACCAGCCGCACGGCGTTCCCGTACGGGACAGCCGGACGTACCCGAGGGAGCGGCGGTCACGCCGCATGTGGCTCCACGTCGTCGACCGACCGCCGTTCATCGCGACTCGACCGGCGGCGGCAGCCTGCTGGGCGCCCGCCTGGCGGTGAGCCTCGGCACGCTGCTGATCGGCGTTCTTCGCGGTCTGCTCGTCGTCGACCTGAGACAGTCGCCGGTCGAGGTTCTGCGTGCCGAGCGCATCCAGGACTGTGCGGAGTTCCTCCTCCGCCTCCCGCTCGATGCGCTCCTCTTCCTCGCGGAGCCCGTCGAGCTCCTCGACGAGCACCTTCTCCCAGTCGTCGTCTCCGTCGTCGAGCTCTGGACCGTCGTCGACCTTGGGCACCGCCTGGGTGCCCTGACCGGGAGGGCCGGATTCGTCATCACGGGCGGACGGGGCTTCCCCGGACTCGCCGGTCGCGGCCCCGCCCGCCTGTCTGTCGGCGGGAGAGTAGGAGCCGGCCAGTGCGGCGAACTCCCGCCGGAGGTCTCCGAGCGTGACGTGCGTCGGCTCGGGGTGGTACGGGTCGGCGACGGTGCGACCGGTCTGAAGAGCGCGGGCGAGCCGGTAGTAGGCCCGAGCGAGATCACGCGACATCCGCCGCCTCGACATCACCAGCGTGATCGCCCGCCGAAGCCACCCCGACGCCGCGGCCGCGCGCTGCGCGGCCGGCACCTCGTCCCACAAGGACAGGGCCTCGGCCGTGGTCTTCGCGCCGATCTGGCTCAGCGCGGCGTGGAACGCCACTGATGCCCGCTCGGTCTCCGCCCGCCGTGCCACACCAGTCATGCCGCAACCGCCGTGGAGGGGGCCGGGGAATCAGGGGTGGCACGGGTCAGCGCCGTGGCCAACTGGCCGACCGAGTCGTCCTCTTCGGCCTTCTGCTCCCAGTCCTCAAGCTCCGTCTGCGTCACGCCGGGTACCCGTCGCCACAGGCCGCGGGCGGGGATACCGAGCTGCTCGCGGAGCTTGCCGAGAGCGTCTGCGGCCTGGGCGAGGGACCGCGACTCCATGTCGCGCCAGATGACCTCGCCCGCGAAATCCCCTGCCGGGTGACCAGACAGCTCTGCGGCGAGCCGGAACACCCGCTCCCAGCATTCACCGAAAGCGGTCCGGAACTCCGCGATCTTGCGGCTCAGCGCGGTCTCGGCGGCGAGGAGTGCCTCGGCCGAAAGGTTCGCGATCTGCCCGAGGAGGTGGTGAGGTGGGGTCTGGCTGACGGCGGCGAGGTGGCGTATGGACATGTCCACGCTGTCGATGAATCCGCCGAGCGGGGTCTCGTCGAGGCTGCCGAACTTCACGTCCGGGTCCTCCGCGAAAAGGAACCTCTTCGCGTTGTGGTTGATCGGCAGGGGGATGGGGTTGCCCTGCTCGTCGTAGACGACCTCGCCTGTCTCCGGGTCGCGCTGGACGGGGGGCGCCATGCCGGTGGCTGTCCGCACCTTCACCGATGCGTAAGTTTGCGCGACCAAGAGATCAAAAATGGTCTGATTAATTCGATCTTGAAGAGCGATCATCGGCTCGATGACGCCGAGCGTCCGGCCCTCCAGGTCGACGAGCGAGGCGAACCGGGTCACCGGGCACTCCGACGAGCCATGCCGTCGCAGCCGGGCGACCGTGATGCTCTTCTCGTCATCAAGGCCGCGGAAGGTCACGGCGTACTCGTGCGCGGCATCCCACATCCGCGCCTTGCCGCGCCCATCGCCCGCAGGCCAGGCCGTGACCGTCAGTGCCGCGTGCGGGGTGTCGTCGTTCGCCGGGTCCTCGTACAGCGCGGCTGTCCGCAGCGCGGACAGCCCCTTCGTGTGGACCAGCCCGTCCTTGTCGTCCCGCTCGGTGACGGTGAAGGCGTGACCGTACGCCAGCGCGCCTCGGTACACGGCGGCCTGCCGGGCGTCGAGGCGTGACCTCTGCCAGTGCTCCCACTCCGGTGAGGATGTCTCGACCTCGGCGGGCAACCCGTCCTTGGCGCTTCCCGGACGGAACCCGTCGACGTACAGCGCCTGGGCCGGGGTGCCGACCAAGAGGGGCATCCAGTTCGAGACCGCGCGGCGCGCGAGGAGGCGGTATTCGTCGTCGGCCTGCGGTGGCATGTACGGGTCGGCGTGACGACCGTGGAGGTAGTCGTCGATTCTCTTCAGTCGACCGCCGTCCCTGTTCAAAACGGCGAGGAGCTGCCGCGCGAGCGCAGCAGGTGAAACGGGCACAACCAAGAACACACCTTGCTAAGAAATCGCAATCGAGTTAAAGGAAATAGCCCCGGCCGGTCCGCTTGCGGACCTTCTTGCCTCGGGCGCGGAAGTCGACGAGGGCCTCGTGCGCGAGCATCAGCGCGGCGTACGCGTCGACCTTCTTCGGCGACTCGCGGCTCTCCTTGCCGAAGGAGACGCCGTAGTTGGTCGAGCGGCGCATCGCGTTCAGCGTGTGCCGGCGGAGCTTGCGGTCACCGTCGTGCTTCAGCTTGCGATCGAAGATCGACCGCATCAGCCGCTCGTGGGCCATGGTGGAGAGCTTCAGGCTGGAGCGCATGTCCCAGCCGATCGCGTCCTTGCCCGGTGCCTTCACGGCCAGGCCCTCGCCGTACGCGGCGTCCCACTCGGAGATGTAGCTCTCCCACAGGGCCACGTCGGCGTAGAACGCCGTCACGTCGAAGACGCGGAACGCGTCGTGCACGGCGCTGTCGACCTGAGCCCGGGGAACGATCCAGCCGTCACCCTTCGGGCCATCCGGCTTCTCCCACAGGCCCAGGACGAAAGCAGCCATGTCCGAGGTGCGGACGGCCACCAGGCAAGTCGAGTCGTCCGTCTTGCCGCCGTCGAAGCCGAGGGTGATCTCGTCGCCGGGGTCGAGGTGGAGAGACTCGTCGCGCAGGACGTCCCACTCGGCCGGGCCGTAGAGGGCATCCTCGGAGGCGACGATCTGGTTCAGCCACATCCGGCGCGAGCGCGAAGGTGCGATGGTCGTGTCCAGGATGGACTGGAGGATCGTCTCGACCTTCAGCCAGATGGCGTCGCCGCGGATCTTCGGTAGGACGATCCGGATTGCCTCCGGCGTCAGCGGAGTCGCGGGGTGGGCCTCGACGGAGTCGTACATGAAGCCCACGTCGGCCGCACGGCCTTCAAGGATTTTCTCGTACGCCTCACGCATCTTCTCCCCGACGGAATCCTCGCCGGGGAGAAAGGCGTTCGTGATCGCCAGATAGCGCGAGTCCTTTTTCGTCGCGTTACCGTCGATCGTCTCGTACATACGGTCGCCGTTATTGCCACTCACCCAATGGTGCGTTTCGTTGAGCACTGTGAAAGTGACTCGGCCGCCCTCAAGGGCGCGGAACGATGAGGTGACTGCTTCGAGCCTCTGCCGGCCGCCGTTCGCGCGGATCAGTTCGGCCCCAGCCTTGATGCCGTACGTCTCGATGAGTTTGTCTGAGAGCAAAGACGGCATCAGCGTCATCGTGTTGCGCGTCTGATCACGGCTGACGGCCGCGATCTGCACCCACGCCTGCGGGTGCGGGACGCCAACCGGCTGTCCGTCTGGGCCCCAGTGCGAAAAGCGTGAGGGCCCCACGAACTCGACCACGCTTATTACGGCGAGAAGAGGGTCCTTGCTATAAGCCCCAGCCCTTTAGACGCTGCAAAACACCTTTGCGGTAAACGAAACGACCGGCCTCATCGACCGCGTACCACCACAAGACAAAGCGCAGTTGCTCGCTCGTGAAACGCCAGGGGCCGCCGTCCTCGGCCTTGAGGAACTCAGCAGCCCAGCCTGCGATCTGCCATCCGAGGGTGCGCTCGGGGAGCTTCCAGGAACCATCGGCTCCCTTCTGCCACGTCGGGCCGAGGAAGGTCGGTTCAAGGTCGTCGATCTCTTCTGCTGTGAGGGCTGGAATGGGACTCACCTCCCCTCGTCGGTCGGACCGCCGGGAGGGCGGCTCGCCTCACTCGGCGAGCCCCAGCTCCTTCTTGTAGTCGGCGATGGCGAGTACGGCCGCGGACTGCTCCTCGGGCTCAGGCTCGTGAAGTTCGATGCGCACACGGCGCCGGTCGCCCTCGGCGACGAGGAGCCGCTCGAACGCGGAGTAGATGGTCTGGAGCATCTGGCCGCTCCGCTTCCCGGAGTTCTTGTAATAGCTCAGGTCTTCGCAGAGCGAGAAAGCGAAAGCCCAGTCCGAGTTCTGATAGAAGTCCGACTGGCCAGATGATTTGAGGGAATCCCACAGTCGGCGCGCAATCGGATGCCATTCACAATCAGCATCGGGAATCTTTACATCACGCAGGACTCCCTTGGTCACTGACTGGACGTCGGACCCCTTGCGCTCCCGGGGGCGGGCGAGGTCCGCCTCGCGGTTAGGTACGGGGCCGGGCATCGCCCACCTCCTTTCCAGGCTCAGGCCCCCGAGGCATTCACCTCGGGGGCCGGCGCGGCTCAACAGTCATCCGGAGCTCTGCGAGTTCACAGCAGGCCGGGATGCTTCTCGGTTCTGCGGAATTTCCGGCCGTGGCGCCTGCGCGCGGCGGCCTTGGCCGCGGCGCCCTCTCGCGAGGACTTGACCCGGTGATGCCACCCGCAGAGCGATGTCAGGTTGGCCTCTCGATGGTCGTCACCGGGGCGAATATGGTCCACGTCAGACGCTGGCTCGATACACCGCACGCCGTATTGGTCTGCGGCTGTGCAGCGATGGCTGTCGCGCTTCAGGACGCGGCGACGGATTTTCTCCCAATTCACGGGAAGGCGTTCTCTTCGGTTTGATGTCGACCAAGCCAACTCCGCTCCTCCTTAAAGGAATCGCTCAAGGCGAAGGCCAGCGGCGAAAGGCTTCTTCAAGCGGCCCCGAAGGGGCCCAGGAGAAAAGGCGACGGCGAAGAGGATTCGCCCATGGGCCCCTCCGGGGCCCATCAAGCGAGGAGATCAACCCTCTACTTGTATATACGGAGCGAGGGCGCCTTTCAGGAAACAGGTGGAGAGTGACGCCCACCACACAGCAAGGCGACACCTTGGCTGCCTGCTGGCGAGCTGGACACCAAGTCAAAGTATCGCGTAGGTTGCGCAGCACAGAAAAACGACCCCGGGTCGACAGTGCTGGAGACACCTCGCCGGGGTCGACACCGAGAGGAGTTGGCTCTCGATGCGAGTGCATCGTAACCGGCACGAACGTGCCTTCACCGTCATCCCCAACGCCGCCGCCCGGCACGACCGGCTGTCCCTCACCGCCGTCGGCCTCCTCGTGCGGCTGCTGTCCCTGCCGGATGGCGCCTCCGTCACCGTCGAGAAGGTCACCGAGCAGGTGGACGAGGGCAAGATGAGCGTCGCCAAGGCGTTCAAGGCGCTGGAGAAGGCCGGGTACCTCCGCCGCCACCGCACCCAGGACCCGGACACCGGCCGGTGGCGCACCCAGACCCACGTCTCCGACATCCCGATGAACCACATCCCGGCGGTCGGCGACCCGGACACCCGGCCCGTCGGCGATCCCCCCAAGGGGGAAAAGAACCAGGCAAAGAACCTCCTCCCCGAACCCCAGACGAAGGCCGACGGCGACGAGCCGGCCGAGGCCAGCGACCAGGAGGAGGGCATCGAGCACCAGGAGCAGACGACCCCAACCGCTCCGGCTGACGCCGAGACCGGCCGGGCCGCCTCCGTCCTCGCCAAGCTCGGCGAGATCGATCGCCGTCTGGCGCTCGGCGGAGCCGACGTACTCCGCCTCGCCCCGCTCGCCGCCGAGTGGCTCGCCGAAGGACACACCCAGCACAAGGTCATCGACCTCCTGACCGCCCGACTGCCGGAACGCATCGACTCCCCGGCCGCACTGGTCTCCTACCGCCTGAAGTCCCACCGGCCCGCCAAGCCGACGCCGAAGCAGCCCCCGGCCCCGGACACCCGCGCCCGATGCCAGCAGTGCGAAGCGGTCTTCCCCGCGGGCATCTCCGCCACCGTGTGCAAGACGTGCGCCTCCGAAACGCGACTCGACCAGCCCGCCCGGCCTGCCAGCGAGGCGAACAGCCTGATCGCCGCCATCCGCCAGCGCCGCATCAGCGGCACCTTCGCCCCGGGCGCCAAGAGCCGCCTCCTGCCGGTCATGCCGGCCACCGCCTGACAGCAGACGCACAGAGAGCGCACCCCCATGTCTCCGATGCACACCCCCTGGTACGCCCGCTCCGTCGTCACCGGCGGCTGTCCACTCGTCCTCGCCATGGCCCTGGTCATGTCCGTCCCCGGAGAGATCCGCATGGCAGAACTGGCAGGCTGGCACGGCTGGATCACCTGGCTCATGCCGGTGTCGATATCCGTCTACGCCGCGTGCGCCGCCGTCATCTCCGACCTGCGCCGCCGCGCCAAGGCACCCGGCCGCGTCACCGCCACCATCGGCGCCGGTCTCGCCCTCGGCCTGGCACTGTCAGCACAGGTCGTGGCACACCTGATCGACCGGGGCTACATGGCGACGTCCGCCATCCTTGTCGCCGTCGTCTCCGCGGTGCCACCCCTTGTCGTGGCACACATGCTCCACATGGCAGCGACCCCGTCGGCCTCGGTGACCGCCGAGCAGCGGATCACCGAGTTGGAGGAGTCCCTCGCCCTCATGACGGTTGATCTCGGCGAGGCCCTGGACCTCGAAGGCCGCCTTGTCGCGTCGAAGGCGCACGCCATCAAGAACGCCCTCGAAGGGCTGGCCGAAGAAGCCGAGGAGGCGGCGGCCGAAGCTGACGTGTGGGCGGAGGAGTTGATCGGCGGAGTGGCGGCGGCTGGCGTGGCAGAGTCGAAGCCTCGCCGCAGTGCCAAGAAGGCCGTTCCTCTGGCGGTCGTGCAAGAGGCCGTCGCCGCCATGGAGACCGAAGGAGCCACGGTCAGTGGCAAGACGCTGGCCCAACGGCTCGGCTGCTCGGAGCGGTCCGGGTACCGCTACCTCGGAGCCGTGAAGACCGTCTGACCACGCCGGTTGGCGTGTGGTGCCCTGCCACGGGCGCAGGGCACCACACGCGCTAGACCCTGGCGGAGATCCGGTCGATCACGTCCTGGGCGGGCAGTACCTCGCCACGCATCCCGTTCCAGGTGAACTGCCGCCTTCCACGACTGTGCTCGCGGACCCAGGTCAGGTCGGCGGGGTCTGCGGAATCGCGCCGTGCCGAAGGCGTTCGGCGTTGGTGCTCGGAGACGAGGTGGACGAGTGCCGCACGGCGTACCTCGCCATCCGCGAGGTCCCGCTCCGCCAGCAGCTCCCGGCACCCGGCCGCCGTGGCGGGGATGAGCAGGCCAGTGCCCTTCGGGCCCTTGATCCGGACGTGCCAGTCGTAGCGCCGCATGAACTGAAGGCCAAGGCTGACGCGCAGGAGCAAATCCTCTCCGGCATCGGCTGGCGCCCCGGTGAACAGATTCGTGAACCTGGTGCCCGAGCCGCCGTCGGTGCCGTAGTACGCGACTGTTGTCTCGGCGATGCCCTTCTCCTCGTCGGTGACGGCGAGCGTCGCCAGCTCGATGATGTGGCGAGCGGATCGAGGCACGGGGGCAATGGGACGTCGGACGAAGCGCACGCGCCGGACGAGCATCCTCCCGTGGTCTCTCGTGCCCACAGCGTCGCACCGGTGAACCACGGCGACGTTGAGCCGATACTCGACGTCGGCCGGCGTGGCGATGGTGAACACGTCGTCGGACGGATCGTCGCGCTCGGCCTCGCGCCAGTTCAGTGCGGCCTCGTTGCTGGAGGGGATCGCGTCGGTGAAGTGCTCCAGCGGCATCCGGTAGGCACCGAGCCGCTCCACGCCCGTGCCCCAGTCGATCCGCGGGGCTCTGCTGACCTTCTTAAGGTCCAGCAGGCGTAACAACCACTGCGCGTGAGCCTCAACGCTGGCCCTGTCGCCGTTGACCGACACGTGGTGACCCCTTTCCCGGCCGGAAACTCCCTGTGAGCTGTGGCCGTTCACACCGTGTCGGCATTCTTCCGTTCTGTGGTCGCGACGGCCATGGATTCGGCCCTTTCTGGCCGGCAGGGTCCGCGGTCTTGCTGCTCTCCGTGTTGGCCGACGAAGAGAGGGTGTTGGGGCCGAAGCTGGCCGAACTCCCTTGGGGGCGCCGCCGGATGCCGGTATCTGACGAGGCTCGAAGAGCTCCGGTTCCGCAGCACGACTCTTAAAACTTGACCCATGGGGGGCCATACCCGCAAGTTTTAAGAGACAAGTCGGTACAGTGACTGCGGGTGAGCATTCACCCGCCCCGTGGGGCCGCCTCGGCCAGGAGACGGCCCCAGGGCGGACCTTGAACAGGTCCGTCTAGAGGGGTGTCTGTCCGGCTGCGGTCAGTTCAACCAGCCCTTCACGTGAGCCAACCAGTCCGCCAGCAGGCGGCCGGCGAGCGACCCGAGGAAGGCGGTTGAAACCGGCCGCAGCCGGGTCAACCCTCGGAGAACGCGAGCACCCTGCCACGCCGGGCGAGGTAACTGCGCCTTCTCCGCACGGTGCCGTCCCATGCGCAGGTCTCCTTTTCATCGACGGTCGCTGCCCCCTGCGAGACAGCGCTCCGGGCGTTGCTCGACGGGGCAACATCCGGGAGTCTGGGTGGAGAACTGCGCAGTGGCACGAAGGCGCCGCGCCACACGAAGATAACCCAACTCCCTGGTGGGAATGGCGAATACGGTTCCCAACTGGTATTTGGAAATTCCGTTTGGAATCTGCGGTGACTTTGGAACCGTGGCAGGACCCGAGCTGCTAAGACGTGGCGGTCCGGCGAATTTCGTACCGGGGGTCGTACCCCCACCCCGTAGGGCCCGGCCGGGCCTCCGCTACCCTCGCGCGCCGCACACCGACGCGCCCCCCCCCGCACCCCCCAAAGCAGACAACCGGCCCGCGATTGCGAGACTTGCGCTTGGTCGGGGTGCCGTGAGAGTGTTTGACCCGTCGCCAACACCGACCGGCCGCAAGGCGGGTGGGCGGGGCGGCGGGCGGGCAGGTCAACGAGCCAGGCGCTGCGCGCCTTGCTCGAAGCTGGGCCGCCTCAAGGTCAAGCGAATGCGACACTTTGACAATGTCGGGACTCGCCACTTACGGTGGGAACCACGCCGAACCGGGCAACTGAGAACGGGCCGCACGATGCGGTGCCGCCAACTGCTTGGGCTGGCCGTCAAGTTGAAGTGAATGCGAGAACTTGGCAGACCGGGGAAGATCCGCTAGGGTCGGAACCACCGCAAGGCCGACAGGCCGGGCGGAAATGACCATCACGCCAGCATCCGGGCATCGGGTGCCCCACCCCCGAGGGAGCGGGGGGCCGCTCTGCGAAGCGAGCTGTCGCAGGGAGTACGGCAAGGTCAGCGCGAGAAGCGAAGACCGCAGTGCCCGAGCGCTCCGAGTGCGCCGAACTCGGGCCTGGCTGGGTGACTGGCCAGGGGCGGCCGGACCGAGGCCACCCCGAGAGGGGTTGGTACAGAAAGGCACCGCCCGATCCTTGAGAACTCAACAGTGAACGCGAATATTCGCAGCCATCGAGCCACCTGAAATGCCCATGTGGGGCGGGTGGTTGGCATCCTGGAATGCCCGTGTGGGGCGGGATGCCTGGCTGCACTGATCGAAGAGACGTGATGGCGCGAGTGCGCCTGACACTTTCCAGAACGTGAACGTGGATGCACCCGCCGGGCCTTCGGGTCCGGTGGGGTGCTGCGACTCAAGCGCGCTGTTGTGTGCGCTTGGGTGACAGCGCCCCATCAAGAGGTGGGGTGTGCATCGGGGCCGGCCGAGGGGCGACCCCTGTCCGATGGGAGACACATGACTGACACGTTCAAGATGGATTCCGGCGTGAACTTCGCCAAGCAGGCGGACGTGTTGTCCAACCCTGACCTGTGGGAGCAGAACGCCAATTTGAGGAAGCGGCTTTTCGAGGTGGCGTGTGAGCGCGACTCGTTGTCCACTGCTGTGGGCAACGCTTCGGGCATCGTGGGTGATCTGATTTCAGAGAACCGCTTTCTGGGTGATGTGGAGGAATCTCTGGAGAAGGTGACCAGGGGGCTGGCTGCTGATGTGAACACGCTGCGGAGCGAGCTGGACCGTTTCAAGGACCAAGTGCGAGAAGAGCTGTGCGCGGTCTTCGAGGCTGGTGAGATCGACCGCGAGACGGCAGACGAGTTCCTGAAGGTGCTCGACCTGGCCCCGCTTCCACGGAAGTACCGCACCACGGTGACGATCGAGGTGACGCTCGAAGACCTCTGCCGTAATGACGGTGAGCCGATCCGGGCGGAGGATGTTTCCGGGCTCCTTGACCTGAAGGTCCAGGGGAAAGGTGTCACGTTCGACGGGCCGGACTGCCACGTCGAGGTAGGCGCCCACGACACGATCGTGGGTTATTTTTAGCCCTGATTGCGATATCTTAGCTAACTGACAGTCAGTCTCACTAGGAAGTGGGGCGGCCGTTGCAGGCGAAACGCCCCGACCACCGTGGTGCGGGGCGTCGTGCCCGGAGTGGTGTCCGGGACCTGATGAGCCAGCCACTCACCCCGAATGCGAGGACACATGCTGCACCCGTACGACCCCGCGTCGGACGAGACTCTCGCGCAGTACGCCGAGGGCCTCGATGACGACTACGCCGCCTGGCCCACGTGGCACACGGGCAACCCCCTCGACGGGGACCAGCCCACGCACGTCGAGATGTTCACCTGGAACGACAACCGCGCCGGGTGGATCGGCGACAAGTCGAACTTCGAGGTGGCGCGTGACCTGATTCGCTCCGCCGCCGACGAAGGCCGCACCGACACCGTGGTCTCGGACGAGCAGGTCTACGAGTGTGGCGGTGGCTCCTCGGCCTGGGACGTGGCGCAGCTCTACGTCCAGGTCTTCGAGGGTGGCTGCGAGCCGGACTGCCACGGCACCCGCACGTACACCGCCGCGTTCCGCACGGCCGTCGCCCTGGCCGAGTACGTCAAGCACGACTACCCCGTCATCTCCGAGGACGACTATTGCGAGCAGCGCCACGAGCGCTTCACGGCGAACCTCGACGAGGTCCTGGAGGACATCCGGCTGCACTACCCGTTCGACTCGTCCGAAGACCACGATTCCATCCGCGAGTTCGGCCGCGAGTTGTTCTGGGAGCTGGACCAGTGGGAGGACGCGGAGGTGGACTGGGACGACGTCCGGGACGCGTACGACGCCGCTAGACGCGAACATTTCCTCGACCTCGGGCGCACCTTCATGCGCAACGAAATCCCCGGACAGCTCGCCCTCCTGGAGGTGGCCGGTGCGTGAGGACATCACCATCCCCGATATGCGCGGGGTGCCACGTCGGTCCCACCGGACTTGGGACACCTGCTCCAACGGGCTGTCCTACGCCATGCGCTCAGAACCGGTGGCTGCCCGAGAGGTCAGGGGCGGTGACTGGGTCATCGGCCTGGCCGCCAATCCCAGACGAAACAGCTCCGACGCCTGGCGAGTCGGCCAGGTTCTGATCCGAGAGACCCGTGAGGGGAAGACCCAGATCCGCATCGGCTTCTACGGGGAGTGGGTCGCGTGGGAAGGCGATCCCGATACCTCGATCCCCGTCTATCGCCGCTGAATTCCCGTGTGCCGCAAAGGCGAAACCCCTTCGGGGGTCGGGGCGGGGTGGTGCCCGCTTCCTGACGATGCCAGCCAACATCTATAAGAAGAGAGCGACATGAAGAAAGACGCCTTGAGGCTCAGTGCCGAAACCTTCGAGCTGAACTGCGTCAAGCTCGTGAAGATATACGGCGAAGGTATCGACCGTGCGCTCCGGATCGATATCGAGTACCACGAGAACCGGATAGCGCAGTTGAAAACAGCTCACAGGAAGTACGTCGAGGGGCACAATGCTTCCCTGACGGGCCTGCTGCACACAGTGACGGAAATAAAGGTCGAAGCCGGTGCTCTACGCACTGCTCGCCTTTCCCTTCGGGGGGTCAGAAAGGTCGGGGCCAATTCGCTCAAGGCGCAGGCACTCGTGTTCGTAGTGGACCACGCCGACCGGGTACACGGTGCCCTCGTCCGCCAGGAGGCACGCGACCGAGCTGCTCTAGACCAAGCGAGGCGGGAGCTCTGCGACGCCTCTGGTCCTGCCCACGAATACCTACTCGCCTATACCGATTTCCTCCGCCGCCAGATGGAAGACATTGCGGACGCGGGCTTCTGGATTAAAGGGCTTCACGAGGCCGAGGTGATTCCTCAGTCCGAGGGCTGACCCACGGCGAAACCCCTTCGGGGGTCGGGGCGGGGTGGTGCCCGCTTCCTGAAGACGCCAGCCGCATCACAAGATCCAGAGGTACACATGCACAGCGACCAGCAGAACCATCCGATGCTCGCCAAGGTCCGCGCGATCCTGGCCAAGGCGGAAGACCCGGCCGCATCACCGGAGGAGTCCCAGGCGTACTTCGCCAAGGCCGCCGATCTCATGTCGAAGTACGGCATCGAGCGAGCCATGATCGCCGAGTCCCTGCCGGAGACCGACAAGCCCACGAAGCGTGTCGTGATCGAGAGCGGTTCCTACCTGCTCGACCGCGTGAACCTGCTGATGTCGGTCGTCGATGCGCTCGGCGGCCAGTCCGTTCGGTGGCGGTCCTACGACTGGGACTCCGGCAAGTACGTACAGAAGGTCGAGATACACGGCTACGAGTCCGTGCTCGACCGAGCGGAGATGCTCTACACCTCCCTCCTGCTCCAGGCGTTCAACGGCATGAAGAAGGGCCGTCCCCTGCCGGGCGAGTCGACGACCGCCTACCGCAAGACATGGCTCGCCGGATTCCGCTCCGCCGTTACCGAACGCCTCGGCGTCGCCGAGCGGGCCGCCGTTGACGAGGCGGACCGACAGCTCGGCGGTAAGGCCGAGCTGGTACTCGCCAAGCGCGAGGACACCATCCGGGCCATCTTCAAGGCCGCACACCCGAAGATCCGCTCCGCGCCGAAGCGCCGCCTGACCGGCTCCGGCTGGCATGAGGGCGTCACAGCGGGCGAGCGCGCCGACCTCGGCACGAACCCCCGTGTCGACTCAAGCCGGCGTCAGAGCCTGTCCGCATAACTCCAATCGGCCGCCTCGCCCCGTCACGGGGCGGGCGGCCCCGTACCCGAAAGACGACATGGACAACAACAAGGCGACTGCCCGAATGATCAAGGTCACCCGCGAGGTCAGCGAGCGGCGTGAGGACTACTACGACCCGTCCACCGGCGAATGGCACACCACACGCAGGGACACCCATCTCTCCGAACAGGTTGTCTACGCCCCGCTCAATGAGCCGACGCCTGGCGAGGAGCTGCACCACCCCTCCGTAGAAGAGCCTCCGACTGCCGAGGAGCTGGCGAAGGAGCTGGGGGTGGACTGGTGACTTGGCCTTACGACCTCTACATCTGCGACACCGAGCACGAGAACCTCGAAGACCACGGTGACGCCTGCGACGTCTGGCGGCACGGCGGCACCTGGTTCGACTACGGCTTCCGGCACGCCTTTCGGGCTGCTGCCCGGCAGACGCACGCCTACGTGCGATCAACCAGCCCGCACACGGAGTACAAGGCCGTGGTGTTCAAACACATCAAGGGCGGCGGCCAGTGCGAGCAGTGCGGCCCAGCGACCGGGCGACGCGGACCGTGGACCCGCTCTCTCGCTTTCGAACAGTTCCTCTGCGCCGAGTGCGCCCGGGGTCTCCAAGCGGCCTCCGACGGCATCAGCAAGGCCATGGGCGTCACCCGCTGGCGCAGCGTCCGCCCGGTCATCGAAGACGCCGAGCTCTGACCGAACACCAGGCGAAACCCCCGAGAGGGGGTCGCGGGGCAGTGGTGTGCCCCGCCTGATGAGCCAGCCCACATCGACAGTGAGGAACACATGATCACCCTGGGATACCTGGACACGCCCCGCGTGTGGATCGGGTGCCTGGCCTGCTACAACGCGGGCCGCCTAGTCGGCGACTGGTACGAGGCCGACGCCGCCGACCTGGTGTCCGGCGGCGACCTCCATGGCCGTCCGACCGACCATGACGAGCTGTGGGTCATGGATCACGAGAACTTCCTCGGCGCGATCGTGGGGGAGTGCTCCCCGCATCACGCCGCGAAGATCGCCAAGACTCTGCGCGAGATCCTGCCGTACGAACACGGCCCCTTCGCCGCATGGTTCAGCGAGTACGGCGACAGCGGAGACGACCTGGCCGAGGACCTCGAACGCTTCCGGGACGAGTTCCGGGGCCAGCACGACAGCGAGGCCGACTTCGCCCGCGTGTGCGCCGAAGAGGTCCTCATTGGCGAGGAACAACAGCTCCTGGCCCGCTGGCCGTTCAACGGGATCGACTGGGACCGCGCTGCCGTGGAGCTGTTTTCCGGCGCCTACTGCTCGATCGACGCGCCTGGAGGCGGTGTCTATGTCTTCGACATCGGCTGACCTCGAAACCGCGGCCGGGCTGTACGCCCACGCCTGCGTGGAGTGCGGCTACGTGCCCGAGTTCCTCGACGAAGACCTGACCTGCGCGGCGTGCCGCGTCCGAATCCACCTGGGAGCCACCGTCATGAAGAAGACCATCAAGTTCACGGTCGAAGAGATCACGCACGGAGACATCGAGATCGAGATCGACGTACCCGAGGAGTTCCTCGACGAGGACGGAGAGGTCTCCGACGACGATGCCCTCCGGGACTTCCTGGAGGACAACGAGGACGAGTGGTACGAGCTCGCCCCGGCCTTCTACGAGATCCAGGCGAAGGAAGTCGTCGAGGTCGTCGACACCTACTGAGGCACAAGCGCCCAACCCCTGCCAGGTGAAGTGGTGGGGGTCGGGCGCCCGGCGAAACCCGCTGGAGCGCGGGTCGCGGAGGAGTGGTGTCCTCCGCCTGATGATGCCAGCCAGCATCGCTTCCAAGGATACGCACGATGAGCGCTACTCATGGCGCCGTGGGCTTCAACGCCTCGGACGCCCGGTTCTTCGCGAACCACACCTATCACGTTGCCGTCACTTGGGGCGGAGGCCGAGCCGCCGCCCACATCCGACAGGCACAGCCGACCATCCACTTCTCGCATGAGATGAAGTGGTCCCGAAGCCCCGAAGACGTTGACCCGAACGCCCTTCTTGACGAGGTGCTCCAGCACGCCCAACTCGCGGGCCGGATGGAAGCTGCTGATCACCTCGCTGTCCAGGAGCTGAGGAACCAGCACGAACCGCTCGACTGGTTCTCGCCTGCTGCCATGCCGGCCGCGGACCGTACCCGGTACGACCTGATGGGGGGCACCGCGTGAACGGCCGCTCTCACCTGGGCTGCCCCCGGTGCCGCATATCCCTGTCCATCCGGCTCAGCGTCCGCGAGTGGGCCGTCTGTGGACTCTGCGAATACGGCGGGCTCTGGAGCGAGTTCATGATCTGCGACTGCTCCGGCTACGACTGCCTGTTCGACGACGAAGACGCATGATGCCCGCCGCACCGATACGCCTCGACACGGCCGGAGCCCTCGGGACCCCCGACGTGCTGGACCTCGGCGGCATGTCGACCGAGGAACTGGAGGAACTTGCGGCTCCCTGGCCTGTGCACTGGCTCTTCCCTCCTGAGCCAGAAGACCCTGATCGAGTAATCAACCTCTTTGCTGGTCCCGGTGGTTGGGATGCGGGGGTGCGCGACGTACTCCAACATGACCTTGACACGGTTGGCGTCGAAGTCCATAAGGACGCGTCGGCCACCGCTCGTGCAGCGGGGTTCAAACGCATCGTCGCCGATGTCCGGGCCCTTGACCCGAAGCATCCGGCCCTCCGCTGGGTGCGCGGGCTGCTTGTCTCGGCTCCGTGCCAGTGCTGGACCCCGGCCGGGAAGAGGGCCGGGCAGGACCCGGAGAACCAGGATCTTCTCCTGGACGTGTTCAGCATGGCCTTCGAGGCGACCTTCGGGCACTGGCACGACTCCCGCCCTTGCGAGTGGGAGGGCGATTGCCTGGTCTGCGACGACCCGGAGTGGGACGGACACGCCGGATTCACGGGGCCCCTGCTCTCCTTGGACGAGGTGAGGGCACCGATAGCCGAGATGACCGACGCACGGATCGGCCTGCTCGCCGAGGTGCTCATCTGGTCCCTGACCCTCACCGCGCGGTGGGACAACCTCCGTTGGCTGGCCATGGAGCAGAGCGCGGCCCTGCCGGAGGCCGTCCTCGACGGCATCCGCGAGGAACTGTGGTCGGCGGACTGGTGCAGCGCCGAGTGCCGCGTCCTGGACGCTGTCGACTACGGACTTGCCAGCCGCAGGAAGCGCGTCTTCCTCATGGCCGCCCGGCACTCCTACGTCTACATGGGCTCCCTGAGCCCGAAGGAGCCGATCGCGACCACGACGGCCGCTGAGGCCCTCGGCTGGCCGACTGGCGTTCGTGTCAACACGCGGGGCGTTCGCAAGACGGCGGGCGGCAACTGCTGGAGCGCGGATAGACCCGCGACCGGCATCACCAGCAAGATCCGCGGTTGGTACTGGGAGCACGACAAGGAACGGCGGTTCAGCCTCGACGAGGCCGCGCTCCTGGTCGGTTTCCCGTCCGGCTACCCGTGGACCGGCTCCCGTTCCTCCTGCACGCAGCAGATCGGCGACGTCGTCGCCCCGCCTATGAGCTGCGTCGTCGTCGGCTCCCTCCTCATGAAGCCGTGGGAGTCGAAGCTCCGAGCCCACCTCAGCACCATCTACGGCCGCCCGGCCGATCACACATCACCGAAGGAGAAGCACATGAACACCACCGGCATCACCGAGGTGGACACCGAGTACGGGAAGGTCGCGGTTCGCCGCGTGTCGAGCGAAGGAGTTCCCGAGCGCGAGCGCACGTGGACCACGTCCTACGAGATCACCGGCCCGCGCATGACCGGTCTGGTCCATGTCCAGCCGCAGTTCACCAACGACGAGAACAAGGACTTCGAGCTCCTGCCGAGCGAGGTCAACCTCTTCGCCAGCTCCGGAAGATACTCGAACCGGACGGCCCACCTGACCATCAACGGCATCGAGCTGGAGGAGACGAAGCTCTTCTACATCACAAAGCCGGAGGACGCGGAACGGTTCCGCGTCCGCAGGAAGACCGACGACTGGCGCCGCTCGGAGATGTCCGACGCAGGCACCCAGCGGACGCGAGCCGCCCTCCGCGCGGTGCTCGAAGCCCACTACGCCGACGAGCTCCACATGTACGACCAGGCCGTCACGTACGCGGAAGCACACAACCCGAGCCGTAAGACGAGGACGCTCCGCGCCATCGAGGAGAAGATCGCCGAGGCCGAGAAGCTGGAACGGGCGATCGAGGAACTCCGCGAACAGCTCGGCACCCTCGGCGACCTGGAGATACTCGCCCCCGCCCAGCGGCCGGCCGCCCCCGCACCCGTCGAACCGGAGGAGCCTGCCCCTGCGGTCAAGCCGCTGGCAGCAGCCAGCCCCGGAGCAGTGCCCATCGCAGAACTCCGGAGCGGGGAGCAGGTACGGGCGACCGGCAACAACACCCTCGGCCGCACGGTCACCCGGACCGGCGTGCTCTTGGTGGAGCCCAAGCAAGTCACTGTTCAGGACTCGGGGCGGCGTGTAACGAAGTGGCGCCTCTACATCGACGAGCCCGGCGCCGAACCCACCCGCTCGAACTCGGTCACGCTGTGGCCCCACGAGACCGCGGAACGGCTCGGCGACCTTGCCTTCGACCTGGCCGCCGCCGCGTGAAGCACGCACTTCGGAAGAGGCCCGAGCAGCGTTGGCAGTGTCTCCGCTGCCGCGCGGCCTTCCTCGACAAAGCCACCGCCCAGCGCTCGGTGTTCCTGTGCCCCGGCGAGCCTCTGGTGCACGGGCTCCTCGGCCAGCGCGAGCACATTCGGTACCCCACCTGGTCGAAGGACCGAGGCTGCGCCGCCTGGAACTGCCCCGACCCTGCCCCGTGGCACACCTGGCACGGGCCGGACCCGTACTGCGACGAGATCACGTGCCGGATCTGCCTGCACGACTGCGACTGCGATGTGTGCGAGGGCCGCGTCCGGGCGCCCGGTCTCTTCCGGCTCGTCGACAGCCTCGAAGTATGAAAGGACCCACCATCATGAACATCCCACTGATCGGTTTCGCGGGCGCCGCAGGCTCCGGAAAGGACACCGCGGCCTGCTGCCTCGTCGAGCTCGGGTGGCGCCGCAAGGCGTTCGCCGACCCCGTGAGGGACATGCTGTACGCGGTCAACCCCGTCCTGATCGACCCGCTCAGCGAGGCGGGCACCACCACAGTCGCGACCGAGGTCGACCAGCACGGCTGGGAGTACGTGAAACGCGAATTCCCCGAAGCGCGGGGGTATCTTCAGCGGCTCGGCACCGAGGCCGGCCGTCAGGTGCTCGGTGCCGAGGTGTGGGTGGACGCCCTGTTCCGGGACTACGAAACGTGGACGGAACCCGTGGTCGTCACCGACGTCCGGTTCCCGAACGAGGCCGACGCCATCCGGGAGCGCGGGGGACTGGTGGTCGAGATCCGGCGCCCGAGCCAGGCGTTGATCGAAGGCTCCGACCACATCAGCGAGAACGCCCTCGCTCACTGGGACTTCGACGCGACGATCTTGAACACCAGCCTGGAAGGGCTCCGGGCGAGCACTACGGCTCTTCTCTTTCCCTGATTGCGATACTTGCGCAAGGCGGAGTGAATGCGTAATCTTGGCTTCGAGAGGAGGGGCGCGTGAGCACCACCATCAACAGCCCGGCCGAACTCGACGAGTTGCCGGACGGTTCGGAGTTCGAGGACGCCGAGGGCGACAGCGGCGTGAAGGCGAACGGGTTCGCCTACCTCGTCCCAGGATTCGCACAGCCGGTGAGGGCGGACTTCTTCGCCTATCCCGTCTCGGTGAAGGGCCTCGGCGCCGCGTGAGGATCACCCCCCGCAGGGAGGAGATCGACGCGGTGAAGGCACTTCTGGAGGACCCCGGCTTCGACAGCGCCGACCAGATGGCCAAGGCGCTGATCAAGGAAGTCGGGGACATCCTCCAGATGCGCGACTGGGTCGCCCTCGTTCACACCTGGAGCGACGGGAGCCGGGGGCTGAACTTCGCGCCGTTCGGCAACGAAGCCGAGGCCCGCGCCTTCGCCTCGAAGATGGCGTTCGGTGGGGCCGGCCACCTCGTGAAACTCAACTCGCCTGGCCTGATGCTCGCCAACCACGACGGCAAGAAGTGGAAGGGCTTCTGTCAGGACGAGCAGTGCGGCCACGCCCCGTTCACCCACTCCGCCGCAAGCGCCGCACGGGGCGCCTGCCAGATACCGACCTGCCCGTGCGACAAGTTCCGCAAGTAGATCAAGGAGTTCAGGCATGACCATCAGGGCCGTGGCGTTCAGCCGCTGCGAGTGCGGCAAGGAGCGCGGATACGACGACGAGCGGACCGCCGCCAAGGCGCTCGGCAGGGCGCAGGCTAAGCGCGACCGCGTGGGGGAGCGCAAGGGCAACCGCCGCGGGCTCTACCGCGAGAACCGCTTCTACGAGTGCGAGTACGGCATGTACCACCTGACCTCGCTCTCCCGCGCTGAGTACGCCGGGGCCGCCGCTTGAAGTACAGCGAGAAGGCTGCGGCGAACGGCTGGGGGTGGGTCCTCGGGGTGTCAGGCCAGGAATGCCGGGTGCAGTCCTCGGCCAGCCACACCCCGGCCGGGGACCCGAAGGAACTCCTGGACGAGATAGCCAAGCTCCTTGGTCTCTCCGATCCGGCACTGGTGCCGGCCCGCGTCCGCAGGCTCAAGGCGGATCAGGAGAAAGTGCAGTCGGCGGCCCTTGCGCAGGCGGCCGTGCATCCCCTCGTCGCCGCCATGCGGGGCGAGGAGCCTGCCCCTTGAGTCGGGGCGGCAGTAACCGGCTTCTGACGCCGGAAGAAGTGGCCGCATGGCTGAAGGTCAGCGAGATCACCGTCAAGAACAAATACCGGACGTGGGGATTGCGGCCCCAAAAGGTTGGCCGACTCCTCCGATTCCGTGAGCGCGACATCGTCGCGTACCTCGACGACAACTACGGGTAGCGGCTTTGCCATGCCCCAGTACGGAAGGGGGCCTATGGCTACCGTTTTTCAGAGATGCAAGACCGACAAGAATAGCCCGCTCTACCCCTGTGAAGGGGTTCGCTGTGGTCACGAGTGGACGGTCAGATACCGGGAACCGGGCGGGCGCACTGCCCGGCAGCGCGAAGAGTCTTTCACTAAGAAGACGGCGGCGGACAATTTCGCCAGCAAGGTCGAAAATGACAAGAGCGTAGGCACGTACATCGACCCCAATGCGGGAAAGATCACCGTCCGGGCCTACGTGGAGGACTGGCTCAGCCGTCGCGTGATCGGCGATTCGACGTTCTCGAACTACCGCGGGTTCATCGACAAACACCTGATACCCCGGCTCGGCCGTAAGACGATGGCCGGAGTCGCGAAGCGGGACGTCGAGCACTTCAGGGCGGCCATCAGCAAGGAACTCGCCGCCAGCACGGTGTACGACCGCATGAAGATGGTGAAACACATCTTCTGGTCCGCCAAGGAAGAGAAAATCATTCAGGAGGACCCGACCAAGGAGGTGAAGAACGCCCCCGGTAGCCGTGCGGTCGACGAGGAGGAGATTCCCACACTCTCCGAGGTCCATCTCCTTCACGAGCACATGTCCCCGCAGTACAAGCTCACCATCTGGCTCCAAGCCGGCGCCGGGCTGCGGGTCAGCGAGGCCCTCGCTTTCCACACCGGATGCCTCCGCGACGACGTCATCCGTGTGCGCTGGCAGATCAGCTCGAAGGCCCACCGTGAGGACTGTAAGACCCGCCTCGTGCCGCTCAAGCACCGCGAAGAGGGTGAGTACCGCGACGTGCCAGCCGCCCCGTTCGTCTGCGACGAGATCGACGCGCACACGGATCGGTGGGACCCGATCCCGCTCACCTTCCAGAATGCGGCAGGGAAGGCGCGGCAGGTCAAGGTGTACTTCGCACCCCGCGAGCGCGGCAAGGGCATCATGCCCACTGCCAACACCTACACCTACCACTTCAAGAAGGCGTGCAGGTTGGCTGGGCTCGTGGACACAGACGGTAAGCCGAAATACCACCCGCACTCGCTCCGCCACTTCTTCGCCTCGACCGCGCTGGCGGCCGGCATCCCGATCCACGAGGTCTCCCGCTGGCTCGGACACAAGTCGATCAAGACCACCGTCGACATCTACGGTCACCTCGTCCCCGAGGCGTGGGATCGCTGCCGTGCCATCATGCAGAAGGCCATGGTGCCGGTGCCCGTCGAGGTCCCGAGCGAGGCCCCGGAGGAGTCCTCCGAGTACATTCCGACGGCCTGATGTACCAGTTTATCCGGACCGTCCGTGGGCTGGCGGCGGCCGGAGTTCCGGGCGTATCTTGCTGGCGTGGAGGAAAGCCCAGATCGAGAAGTGCACAATGAGGTAAGCAACTCTGAATTCCATGGCGCTTTTGTGCAGGCCGGCCGAATCAATGAGGTTCGCTTTGAGGGGCTCGGGAATCGAGAGCCTGCCACCAGGAAAGGAGTATCTCGATGGGGTATCGCATTCCTCATCTTCTGGGCCTATGCCGCATTCTATTTTCTTCTGATGATCATCGCTGCAATCGTTGATGATCACGAGACCAGTGGCGTGCTCTTGGGAATCGGTGTGTGGGTAGCGGTCGCGTCGTTCGCGATGGCCGGCCCGGTGACAGCGTGGCGACTCTTCCGGGGTAGAGGTTCACGGCGGTGACTTGGACTGCCGGTCGAACCTGCGGCAGGCAGCCAACACGGCATCCCGCCCACCTCTCAAGTTCTGACTGTGCTGGATCTGTGCTGGATGCGATCCTCAAGGGTGACGTTTCCGCAGGTGGGAGCTCTGCACTACACGTTCCGCTTCAACGTCTGACGCCTCGCGGTATCGCCGTGGCGATCTGGTGAGCGTCAGGTCATGAGGGGCCGACCCCGGGTGGGGGCGGCCCCTCATGCGTATCTGCCGAGGCGGGGTCGCTCTCGGCCTTGTCAGGGCGAGGCCATTGCCCTCGCTCGTCTTCGAAAGTCCCCAAAAGGGTTATCCGATCCTGTAGTTGTGGGACCGTTACCGTGGCTCACTCATCGAATCCCCAGCCGTAGGGGTCAATTTCAGCCACGCCGCCCATGGTTGATGACCTTTTTGCGTGAGCTGGTGCCCGTGGTCATCACCGGGAGAACACCTCGAAGCGGACCATCCGGGCCGCGCCGTCCTGTGTCGGGTTCAAGGTCCGGTCAAGGAATTCCCGTGCGTAGGCGGCGGGATCGGTGGTGGGGGGCTCGGGGGAGGCGAGTCCTCTTATGTAGCTGTCGTGGGCGGCGAGGGAGGCCACGGCGCGGTCGAAGCCGTCCCGTATCTCGACCGTGTGGGTGGGGGTGGGGGATCCGGCGACCGCGATCCGGTGGACGCCGTTCCAGGGGAGCAGGTCCTCCTCCGTGGCGAGGTCGGGGAAGATCCAGCGGTTCCCGGCGTCCGTGGCGGCGTCGAGGACGGCGCGGCCGACCGTGCGGTGGTCGGGGGTGTTCCAGTGGCCGCCGGGCCAGGTGTCGTGGTGGTTGAGGGTGAGCAGCAGTTCGGGGCGGTGGCGGCGGAGGGCGGCGGAGAGGTCGCGGCGCAGGGCGAGGGTCGGGGCGAGGGTGCCGTCGGGGTGGTGGAGGAACTCGACGGTGTCGACGCCGACCAGGGCGGCGCCGGTGCGTTCCTCGCGTTCGCGGATCGCGGCGCACTCGGCGGGCGGCAGGCCGTCGATACCGGCTTCGCCGTGGGTGACCAGGAGATAGGTGACGGTGTGCCCGGAGGCGGTCCATTCGGCGACGGCGGCGGCCGCGCCGTACTCCAGGTCGTCGGGGTGGGCGGCGACGGCGAGTGCGCGGTGCCAGTCGTCGGGGAGGGCGGGGAGCGGGGTCGGGGTGCCGGTCATGGGTCTCCCTCGGGTGCGGCCCCCGCGGCGTCCCCGTCACCCCATTTCTTGATCGTTATGCGGGGTGAGCTGGGCGTCATCACATTGGGCGAATTTCTGGCCCAAGGTTGCGGGTGGCGACGCGTAGTTGCCACGCTGTCACCGACTGCCAAGCTGTTGGGAGAGGCACGTGTCTTTCGGTGAGCAGCCCGCGTACCTCCGTGTCGCAGGCGACCTGCGTCAGAAGATCGTCGACGGTGTGCTGCCGCCGCACACCCGCCTCCCCTCGCAGGCACGTATCCGCACCCAGTACGGCGTCTCGGACACCGTCGCGCTGGAGGCGCGCAAGGTGCTGATGGCCGAGGGGCTGGTCGAGGGGCGTTCCGGCTCCGGTACGTATGTGCGCGAGCGCCCGGCCCACCGCCGTATCGCCCGCGCCGGGCACCACACCGGTCCGTCCTGCACGCCGTTCCGGCAGGAGCAGACGGACGAGCGGGTCACCGGCAGCTGGGAGTCGAGCAGTCGGCAGGAGGAGGCGGGCGGCGCGGTCGCCGGGCGGCTGCGGGTCGAGCCGGGCGCGCGGGTGATGCGGACGCGGTACGTCTTCCGCGCGGAGAGCGAGCCGGTGATGGTGTCGACGTCCTGGGAGCCGCTGGAGATCACCGGCCGCACGCCGGTGATGCTGCCCGAGGAGGGGCCGCTGGCGGGGCGCGGGGTGGTCGAGCGGATGGCCGCCATCGACGTCGTGGTGGACAACGTCGTGGAGGAGGTCGGCGCCCGCCCGGGGCTGGCCGAAGAAGCCATGGCGCTGGGCGGTGTGCCGGGCCATGCTGTGCTCGTCATCTCGCGGACGTACTTCGCCGGGGGGCGGCCCGTGGAGACCGCCGATGTGGTCACCCTCGCCGACCGGCACCGCGTGACGTATCACCTGCCGGTCAGATAGATCCGGCGTGACGGGGGCGGGAGGAAGCGAAGAGGGGGACGGGCGTACGGATACGGGGCCTCGGGACGGGTCCTGGTACCGCCCGTAACGCCAGTTTCATGCGGGCTCGTTGTCCGTATTCATTCTTATTTGTCGGCTGCACTGTGCCGTGGGAATAGTCACACCCGCTCGCTGTGGCGGGGCTTTTCGCCGGGTGGGGGAATCCGATCATCCGATTCGCTCTTACGATGGCGAAGTTTGTGCACGGCACGGGGGAAGACCAGGAGACCAAGCACGTGAGCACGACGAAGACCCCGAGCGCGGAGCAGGGCTCGCACTCCAATTACCGCCGGTCCCTAGGGACCATCGCCCTGACCGCCACTGGTCTCGGGTCCATCATCGGCTCCGGTTGGCTCTTCGGGGCCGAGCGGGCCGCTGCCATCGCCGGTCCCGCCGCCATCCTTGCCTGGGTGATCGGCGCGGTCGTCGCACTCACCATCGCCCTGACCTACACCGAGCTGGGGTCGATGTTCCCGAAGGCCGGCGGCATGGTCCGCTACGGCCAGTACTCCCACGGCTCGCTCGCCGGTTACCTCGCGGCGTGGGCCAACTGGATCGCGATCGTTTCCGTGATCCCCGGTGAGGCCACCGCCTCCGTCCAGTACATGAGCTCGTGGGACTTCGGCTGGGCCCAGGCGCTGTACGACGGCAAGGAGCTGACCGGCACCGGCGTCGCCCTCGCCAGCGTGCTGCTGATCTTCTACTTCTTCCTGAACTGGTTCGCGATCACGCTGTTCGCGAAGACCAACACCGCGATCACGGTCTTCAAGGTCGTCGTTCCGATCCTGACCGCGAGCGCGCTGATGATCGCGCACTTCGACACCGGCAACATCAAGGACGCCGGTGGCTTCACGCCGAACGGCTGGAGCTCGGTCTTCACCGCCGTCGCGGTCTCCGGCATCGTCTGGGCCTACAACGGCTTCCAGTCGCCGCTGAACCTCGCCGCCGAGGCGCGCAACCCGGGCCGCTCGCTGCCGAAGGCCGTCATCGGCTCCATCGTCATCGCCCTGGTGATCTACGTCGCCCTGCAGGTCGCGTTCCTGATGGCGGTGCCCGGCGACAAGCTCTCCGCCTCCGGCGGCTGGGCCGGTCTCGGCTACAACTCCCCGCTGGCCGACCTCGCCATCGCCTGGGGCCTGAACTGGCTCGCGATGCTGCTCTACGCGGACGCCTTCATCTCGCCGTCCGGCACCGGCATGATCTACGCCGCCACCACCTCGCGCATGATCCACGGCGTGCAGGAGAACGGCCACCTGCCCGGCATCTTCGGCAAGGTCGACAAGAAGACCGGTGTGCCGCGTCCGGCGCTGGTGCTCAACCTCGTCATCGCCTTCCTGTTCCTCGCGGTCTTCCGCGGCTGGGGCTCGCTGGCGGAGATCGTCTCCGTCGCCACGGTCATCTCGTACATCACCGGCCCCGTCGCCGTGATGTCGCTGCGCCGTCTGGCGCCCGGTCTGAAGCGGCCGGTGCAGCTGAAGGTGATGCCGGTCATCGCCCCGATCGCGATGGTCTTCGGCTCGCTGGTCCTCTACTGGGGCCGCTGGCCGCTCACCGGCAAGGTCATCCTGATCATGGCCGTCGGTCTGCCGGTCTGGGCCTGGTACGAGATCGGCAAGCCGCTCTCCCAGGGCCGCAAGCCGTGGGCCGAGCTGCGCCCGCACCTCAAGGCCGGTGCCTGGATGGTGACGTACCTGCTGGTGATGGCGGTCGTCTCGTACGCGGGTGGCAAGGAGTTCGGCGGCAAGGGCTATCTGCCCGAGGGTGTGGACATCGTCGTGGTCGTCCTGATCGGCCTCGCGTTCTACTTCTGGGGTGTGCGCAGCTCGTGGCGGAACCCCTCGCTGGTCGCGGTCGAGGCCGAGATCCAGGCGGCGGAGCAGGCCGAGGAGTCGGCCGAGAAGGCCACCGTCGGTGCCCAGCGCTCCGGTGAGGGCGACGGTCCCGACGACGAGCGCCCCTCGGACGGCAAGGTCCGCAGCGACGCCTGACCGGCGCCGCGCCCGGGGCCCGTCCCCGCTTCCGCACCACCGAGCCGTACGGCTCCACCGGCCACTCGCAGGTCGTTCCCGGTTCGCCGGGGGCCCGCGGGTGGCCGGTTCGGTTTCTCTTTGTGCCATTCCATATCCGCTGAGTGAAGGTCGGGCGTAGGCTCGGGCATATGCAGAATGCGGTTTCGGTAACGGCCCGGGAGGGGCACGGGATGACGCGCGGTGCTGCGGATGGGGTGGCGTGATGGCTGACGGCGGGACGCGACTGCCCTGGCAGGTCATTCGTCAGGACGAAGGCGGCCACCGCTATCGGGTGGGCCGGTACGCCACCCGCGCGGAGGCCGAGCGGGTCATCGGCGGCCTCGGCGGCGGCGATGACCAGCGGCTCTACGTGGTGGAGAAGATGGATGTGACGGCGGGCTGAGCGGGTTGCGGGGCGTGGTGTGCGCCGTAGGCTGCCGCGTATGACGACGGTGCGTGTGGTGGTGGGCGGCGCGGTGCTCGACCGGGGGCGGCTGCTGGCCGCCCGGCGCAGCGCGCCACCCGCGCTGGCCGGTCGCTGGGAGCTGCCCGGCGGCAAGGTGGAGGACGGTGAGAGCCCCGAGCAGGCGCTCGTGCGTGAGCTGCGCGAGGAGCTGGGCGTCGAGGTCGAGCCGCTGGAGCCGATCGCCGGTGAGTGGGGGCTGCGCCCGGGGTTCGTGTTGCGGGTGTGGGTCGCCAGGCTGGTCTCTGGCGAGCCGCGGCCGCTCCAGGACCACGACGAGCTGCGCTGGCTGGAGCCGGACGAGGAGCTGTCGGTGGACTGGCTGGACCAGGACCGTCCGGCCGTCGCCGCCGCGATGCGGCTGCTGCGGGAGGGCACGGACGCCGCGTCGCGTCCGCCGTCGCGCGGCACCGTGCCCGGCGGGCGGGCCCCGCTCTGAGCGCGCCGGGCCGCCGGTGGTCCGCGCGCCGCGGCGGTGGGCCCGGCCGGGCGAGGCGTTCGTCCGGGTGGCGTGGGCGGCCGCGCGCGGGCGGTACGGGCGGGCGATTATCGGGTATGTCCTGAATGACCCTTTTGTAGGCGGGTGTGGTGGTCCACCGCACCATGGGAAGTGATCGGCGTGAGCGACAGCGGAGCGGCAGGGGCCCCCGATTCGGCACACGCCGCCGTCCGCCGTCGAGGCACGGTCCCCGGGGCGTCCGCCGTCGCCGGATGGAGCTTCCCCGCCGAGCCCGGAGCCGTCCGTACCGCGCGGGCCACGGTCCGCTCGACCCTCGCCGACTGGGGTCTGGAGGGCGTCGCCGACACCGCCGTCCTGCTCGTCAGCGAGCTGGTCACCAACTCCCTGACGTACGCCAGCGGCCCGATCGGCGTCCGGCTGGAACGGCTCGGCGGCGGACTCCTCGTCGAGGTCTCCGATCCGCTGCCCGATCCGCCGCTGGAGCGCGCCGCCACCCCCGACGACGAGGGCGGACGCGGACTGCAACTGGTCGCCCGGGCCTCCCGGCGCTGGGGGACGCGGCACGGCAAGAGCGGCAAGACCGTGTGGTTCGAGCTGTCGGTGGCTGGTTAGGAGACAGGTGGATCCGGTCGACACGCGTCGTTGCCCATTCGTCGACAAACCGTGCCGGAGCCGCGATCGAGACTGTGCTGTGATCGTGAAGACCGTGTTCCGAAGTGCCGAGGTGCTGATTTACTCGGCAGGTCCGGTCCGGGCACGATGAGCTGGAGGGGACGGGGCTCGTGAGCGAGTTGTCATCCGGCGGGACGGTTCCCGCGCAGACCGCAGGTCACGGCGGCAAGGGGCAGGGCGACCCGGCCCTCGTCCCGCCCGAGCGCGTGGCGCAGGAGCCGCCGGTGTGGCAGTCCGGCCGACCCGGTTCGATCTACGACTACATCCGCCTCGCGTCCTTCTCCCTCGGGCCCGACGGCCGGATCGACGGCTGGAGCGAGCGCGCCGCCGACCTGCTCGGCATCTCCGCCGCCCAAGCCGTCGGCAAGGACCCCGTCGAGGCGTTCGTCCCCCACGAGCTGCGCGAGAGCGGGCACCGCGCGGTCTCCCGGATCCTGGACGGCCGGGAGTGGACCGGTCTGGTGCCCTACCGCCGCGCCGACGGCGGCGACGGGCTCGCCGAGATCTACGTCATGCCGTCCGCCACGGAGGACGGCGAGCGGGCCGCGCTCTGTCTCGTCGTCGACGTCAAGGCGCTGCGCGGCATCGAGACCGACCTCGCCGCCGCACAGGCGGTCTTCGGCCAGTCCCCGGTGGGCTTCACCCTCTTCGACACCCGGCTGCGGCTGCTCCGCGTCAACGAGCGCTTCGCCACCGTCTTCGGCGGCCCGGCGAGCAAGTACCGAGGTGGCACCCCGTACGACTTCCTGCCGCGGGCCGAGGCCGAGCGGATGACGGTGGCGCTGCGCCGGGTGCTGGACACCGGCGAGGCGGTGACCGAGATGCAGCTGGTCGGCGTGGTGCCCGGCGCGGAGGACCGGCGCCGCTGGTCGGTCTCGCTCTACCGGCTGCACGGCGCCAGCGGCCGCCCCATCGGCGTCGCCGCCCTCGCCTCCGACGTCACCGGGCGCCGCCGCGCCGAACGCGAGGCCGCCAACGCCCGGCGCAACCTCGCGCTGCTCAACGAGGCGGGCGCCCGCATAGGCAACTCCCTCGACCTGGAGACCACCGCCCGCACCCTCCTCGACGTCGCCGTCCCGCAGTTCTGCGATCTGGCCTCCGTCGACCTCTACCAGGGGCTGCTGGCGGGCGACGAGGCGCCGCCCGGGATGAGCGACGGCAGCGCGGAGCTGCGCCGCGTCGCGTTCTCCAGCGCCGTCTCCGACGCGCCGCTCGCCACCATGCCCGCTGTGCCCGAGGGCGGGCCGGTCGCGGTCGGCGCGGTCCACCGCTACCCGTTCAACTCCCCGTGCGCGGGCGCGCTGCGCACCGCCCAGGCGCAGATCGTGCCGGGGCGGGAGAGCGAGGAGGGTCGCGAGCTGGGCGCCGTGGTGCACTCCACGCTCGCGGTGCCGATGGTCGCCCGGGACACCGTCGTCGGACTGGTGCAGTTCTCCCGGACGAAGGGCAGCGAGCCGTTCGGCGAGCGGGACACCGCGCTCGCCGTGGAGCTGGCGGCCCGCGCTGCGGTCTGCATCGACAACGCCCGGCTCTACCGCCGCGAGCACGAGCGGGCGCTGATGCTCCAGCGCAGCCTGCTGCCGCCCGGCGACCCGGAGGCCGCCGGTCTCGACATCGCCTGCCGCTATCTGCCGGGCACCACCGCCACCGAGGTCGGCGGCGACTGGTTCGACGTCATCGAGCTGCCCGGCCACCGCACCGCGCTGGTCGTCGGCGACGTCATGGGCCGCGGGCTGCGCGCCGCCGTCGCCATGGGCGAGCTGCGCACCGCCGTGCGCACGCTGGCCCTCCTCGACCTGGAACCGGCCGAGGTGCTGGCCGCGCTGGACGAGGTCGCCCGCGGGCTGGGCGGCGGCGAGGGCCGCGGCGGCAAGCGCTCCGCGACCGGCCGCTCCCCGGCCCCCGGCGTCCCGCACGCCGCCGGGACCGCCGACCTCTCCGAGGTCTACCTCGCCACCTGCGTCTACGCCGTCTACGACCCGATCACCCGCCGCTGCACCTTCGCCAACGCCGGGCATCTGCCGCCGGTGCTGGTCGAGGAGGGCGCCGAGGCGGTGCTGCTGGACGTACCGCCGGGGATGCCGCTGGGGGTGGGCGGCGAGCCGTTCGAGGAGACCGAGGTGGAGCTGGCGGACGGCGCGCTGCTCGCCCTCTACACCGACGGCCTCGTCGAGTCCCGCGACCATCCGCTGGACGAGGGACTGGAGGCGTTCCGCAGCGCGCTCGACGCCGACCGGCCGCTGGAGGACGCCTGCGACCACGTCCTGTCCACCCTGGACACCTCGCACGGCGAGGACGACATCGCGCTGCTGATGGCCCGGGTGCACGGGCTGCCCAAGGACGCGGTGGGGGACTGGAGCCTGGCGCCGGAGGCCCGGTCGGTGGCGCGCGCCCGGGAGCTGGCCCGCGACCAGCTGACCGACTGGGGCCTGACGGAGCTGGTGGACACCACCGAGCTGCTCGTCAGCGAACTGGTCACCAACGCGCTGCGGCACGGTCACGGCGAGATCCGGCTGCGGCTGCTCCGCGACCGGTCATTGGTGTGCGAGGTCTGGGACGCCGACCTCGCCCAGCCGCGCCGCCGCCGCGCCCGCGACACCGACGAGGGCGGCCGCGGCCTCCAGCTGGTGGGCCTGCTCAGCGCGGGCTGGGGCAGCAGACGCACCCCGCGCGGCAAGACGGTCTGGTTCGAACTGGCGCTGCCCGACGGCGATCATCCGGCGCCGGATCCGACCGAGGCGTTGCTGAGCATGTTCTGAACGGCGGGCCCCGCGGGTGCGGGGCCCGTTTCCGTGGGCGGGGCGCCCGCTCAGGGGGCGTGCCGGTCCTTGGCCCCCAGACCCTCGTCGTCCGCGTCGGACCACAGGGCGGAGTCGTACGGGGCGTCGGGGACGGGGACGACGCGGTCGCCGTCGGTCCGGGTGGTGTGGGCGGTACCGGCTCCGGCGCGCAGCAGGCGCAGGCTGTCGCCCAGGTGGTCGGTGTCGGTGCGCACCCGGCGGACGTCGAGCCCGTCGCCGAGCCGCCGCTCCAGCCGCTCCACGGCGCGGGCCAGCTCGTCCAGGGTGCGTTCGGCCGCCGTCAGCTCGTCGTGAAGGGACATGGTCCGCCCTCTCTGCCGAAAACGTCGTCCGGGAAGGCCGTCGGCGCCGGGGCGAGGTCTCCGGAGCACGGGGACGACCTCCTACGTCCCGAGTGTCCCGCGTCGCGGAGAGGCGGGAAAGGCGGGGAGCCGGGGCGCCCGCCGCACCGGGGGCGCGGCCCGGCTCCCCGGGCCCGCCGACCGCCGGGCCGGAGCCCGCTCCCGCGCCGCCCGCGGGGCTCTTCCGCCGGGCGGGTGGCCTTGCGCCGGGGCGTCGCCGTGTCGGGCGGCCGGGCCGTCCCCGGTCGCCTTCAGTGGGGGTGCCATAGATGTGATGAGCCGCCAAGTGGGCCGGACGTGTCGCGGCGGCTCGGCGCGGCGTCGGCGAGCCCCGGAGGTAACAGCCATGACCGACCACGTCAGCCCAGGCCGCGCCGTGCGCCGCGCCGCCCTCCTCGCGGCGGGGGTGCTGGCGCTGCCGGTCCTGGCCGGGTGCGCGGACGACGACGGGGGCGGTGCCGCGGGCCTCGCCCAGGACATCGCGGCGGCGCCCCGCGGCCGGGTCGCCAACGGCGGCACCGTCCGCTGGGCGGTCGACACCCTGCCCGGCACCCTCAACGCCTTCCACACCGACGCCGACGCGGCCACCACCCAGGTCACCGGCGCCGTCCTGCCGTCCCTCTTCACCCCCGACCGCACCGGCACCCCGCAGCGCAACGCCGACTACCTCACCGCCGCCGAGGTCACCAGGCGCGAACCCCGGCAGGTCGTCGTCTACAAGCTCAACCCCAAGGCCCGCTGGAGCGACGGCCGCCCGATCGGCGCCGCCGACTTCCTCGCCCAGTGGAAGGCGCTGCGCGGCACCGACCACGCGTACTGGACCGCCCGCAACACCGGCTACGACCGCATCGCCCAGGTCGAACAGGGCGCCGGGCCGCACGAGGTCAAGGTCACCTTCGCCCGGCCCTACGCGGACTGGCAGGCGCTGTTCACCCCGCTCTACCCGAAGTCCGTCATGGCCAGTGCCGACGACTTCAACGACGGCGCCCGCGACCGGCTCCCGGTGACCGCCGGACCGTTCACCGTCGGCGACCGCAACTCCGGCGGCGGCACCCTCACCCTGGAACGCGACCGCCACTGGTGGGGCGCGCCCGCCAAGCTCGACCGGCTGGAGCTGCGCGCCGTCCCGCGCGCCAAGCGGGCCGAGGCGCTCAGCTCCGGGGACGTCGATGTCGCCGCGGTCGACGCGACGGTCGCGAAGAAGATCGACGAGGCGGGTGGCGGCGCCGCCCCCGCCGGGGTCCCCAAGAGCGTCCACGCGGGCAACGCGGGCGCCCAGGCGGAGGGCGGCGAGGACACCCCGCGCGGTGAGGTCGCCGCCGACGCCGTCCGCGCCCAGGCCGCCGCCCGCGGCTCCGAGGCGGCTGCCGCCGAGGCCCGCGCCGCGGCCGCGACGAAGACGCTGCGCGGCTACACCGTCCGCCGGGCCCTGCAACCCGCGTACACCCAGCTCGCGCTGAACGGCGGCAGCGGGCCGCTCGCCGACAACCGGGTGCGGCGCGCGGTGGCCCGCGCCATCGACCGCCAGGCCCTCGCCGACACCGTCCTCAAACCGCTGCGGCTGCCCGCCACCACCCCCGGCAGCCATCTGCTGCTGGCCGGACAGGAGGGGTACGCCGACCACAGCGACGCCGTCGGCGGTACGGACACCGACGCCGCGAAGACGCTGCTCGCGGACGCCGGATGGCGCTCGGGCCGCGGCGGGCGGCCGTCGTCGCAGCCCGCCCAGGGGGACGCGCAGGCCGGTCACGGCGGCGCCCCCGGTGACGCCGCCGCGGGCGGCAAGGAGAAGGCGGGCGAGCAGATCGCGGCGCGGGGGCCCGCGGTGAAGAAGGACGGCCGGCCGCTCACCCTGCGCTTCGTCGTCCCGGACGGCCCCGCCTCCGCGGAGCTGCGCACCGTCGGCCACCGGATCGCCACGATGCTCTCCCGGATCGGCATCGCCACCGCCGTCCAGAAGGTCGCCGAGGACCGGTACTTCCAGGACCACATCGAGGCCGGCGACTACGACCTCGCGCTCTACTCCTGGCCCGGCTCCGCCTACCCGTCGACCGACGCCCGGCCGGTCTACGCCAAGCCGCAGCCCGCGCCGGACGGTTCGCTCAGCGTCGGGCAGAACTACACCCGCGTCGGCTCCGACCGCGTCGACCAGCTCTTCGATGAGGCGGTCTCCGACCTCGACCCGAAGGCCGCGCGGGAGGCGCTGAACAAGGCCGACGCCCGGATCTGGGCGGCGGCCGGGTCGATCCCGCTCTACCAGCGGCCCGAGTTGGTCGCCACGAAGAGGTCCCTCGTCAACATCGGCTCCTTCGGCTTCGCCGCCCCGCGCTTCCAGGACATCGGCTACGCGAAGTGAGCCCCGGCCCGCCGCCGCGCCGCACCCGGCTGACGGCGCGGCGGCGGGCGGGCGAAATCCGGTCGGCGCGGGCCCGGACAATCGGTGAGAACGCCCAGGTCAGCCTTGGTGCGGACGGGCTGGGGCGGCCGAAGCCGCGACAGCCACGTACCATGGGGTGAGGCCGTGGCTTCTCATGCCCGGCAGGCGCGCGTGCCGGACCGTACGCGCCGCCCACCACGATTCCGGGAGAAGCGCCGCAAGTGCCCACGCGCCACGACATCCGTAACGTCGCCATCGTCGCCCACGTCGACCACGGCAAGACGACCATCGTCGACGCCATGCTCAAGCAGGCGGGGGCCTTCGCCGCTCACCAGCTCGACTCCGTCGACGACCGGGTCATGGACTCCAACGACCTGGAGCGCGAGAAGGGCATCACCATTCTCGCGAAGAACACCGCGGTCAAGTACCACCCCAAGGACGGTGGCGACCCGATCACGATCAACATCATCGACACCCCGGGCCACGCCGACTTCGGTGGCGAGGTCGAGCGTGGTCTGTCGATGGTCGACGCGGTCGTGCTGCTGGTCGACGCCTCCGAGGGCCCGCTGCCGCAGACCCGCTTCGTGCTCCGCAAGGCGCTCTCGCAGCGCCTGCCGGTGATCCTCTGCATCAACAAGACGGACCGCCCGGACTCGCGGATCGACGAGGTCGTCAACGAGACCTACGACCTCTTCCTCGACCTGGACGCCGACGAGGACCAGATCGAGTTCCCGATCGTCTACGCGTGCGGCCGTGACGGCATCGCCTCGCTGACCAAGCCGGAGGACGGCACCGTCCCGGCGGACTCCACCAACCTGGAGCCGTTCTTCTCCACGCTGCTCCAGCACGTCCCGGCGCCGGAGTACGACGAGACCGCCCCGCTCCAGGCCCACGTCACCAACCTCGACGCGGACAACTTCCTCGGCCGTATCGCGCTGCTCCGTGTCGAGCAGGGCGAGCTGCGCAAGGGCCAGACCGTGGCCTGGATGAAGCGTGACGGTTCGATCTCCAACGTCCGCATCACCGAGCTGATGATGACCGAGGCGCTGACCCGCAAGCCCGCCGAGGTCGCCGGTCCCGGTGACATCTGCGCGGTCGCCGGTATCCCCGACATCATGATCGGCGAGACGCTGGCCGACCCGGAGAACCCGGTCGCGCTGCCGCTGATCACGGTCGACGAGCCCGCGATCTCGATGACCATCGGTACCAACACCTCGCCGCTGGTCGGCCGGGGCGGCACCGGCAAGGGCGCGGACGCCAAGGCCGCGGTCAAGGACCGCAAGGTCACCGCCCGCCAGGTCAAGGACCGCCTCGACCGCGAGCTGATCGGTAACGTCTCGCTCCGCGTCCTGGACACCGAGCGCCCCGACGCCTGGGAGGTGCAGGGCCGTGGTGAGCTGGCGCTGGCCATCCTGGTCGAGCAGATGCGCCGTGAGGGCTTCGAGATGACCATCGGCAAGCCGCAGGTGGTCACCAAGCAGGTCGACGGCAAGACCCACGAGCCGGTCGAGCGCATGACGGTCGACGTGCCCGAGGAGCACATGGGCGCGGTCACCCAGCTCATGGGCACCCGTAAGGGCCGGATGGACAACATGTCCAACCACGGCTCCGGTTGGGTCCGTATGGAGTTCGTCGTCCCCTCGCGTGGTCTGATCGGCTTCCGCACGGAGTTCCTGACCAACACCCGCGGTACCGGTATCGCCCACTCCATCCACGAGGGCCACGAGCCGTGGTTCGGCGAGCTGAAGACCCGTAACAACGGTTCGCTGGTCGCCGACCGCTCCGGTGCGGTCACCGCGTTCGCGATGACCAACCTCCAGGAGCGCGGTGTGCTCTTCACCGAGCCGGGCACCGAGGTGTACGAGGGCATGATCGTCGGCGAGAACTCCCGCGCCGACGACATGGACGTCAACATCACCAAGGAGAAGAAGCTCACCAACATGCGCTCCTCCTCCGCGGACTCCTTCGAGGCGATCGTGCCGCCGCGGAAGCTCTCCCTGGAGCAGTCGCTGGAGTTCTGCCGCGACGACGAGTGCGTCGAGGTGACCCCGGAGGCGGTCCGTATCCGCAAGGTCGTCCTCGACCAGAAGGAGCGCGGCCGTACCGCGTCGCGCGCCAAGCGCTGACGCACCGCCGAACGAACGAAGCGCCCCGCGGGACTCCGGTCCGGCGGGGCGCTTCGCCGTGTACGGGGACGGCCGCCCGGCCTGGGGGCGTCGGGCTTTTACCGCGAGGAATTGATCTTGTCAATGGCGGCTTGGTCCCGACCATTCGGTGATGCGTCCGCTATTCGATCGCTTCCTCAGTGACATTGCCCACCTCGTCCCTTTCCTGCACGTGTGGATAGTTTGCTTTGTCCGAATTTCGAACTCCCTAAGAAAGAGATGTGACCTAATCGAGACCGCTTACGCGTGGTTTATGGCCGGAACGTGACTGAGACTGGGCGGTATTGAGCTCGGGTCAATGGGTCACGCGCCGTAAGAAGCGCCGACTCACGAGCATCGGGGGCTGGTTGTGGACTGTCAGGGGTGTCAGTCGCGCCGGCTCCTTTCCATATCGAGAGATGGACTCATGAGGAGGCAAGCCCATGCGCGGTGCCAAGAGCGCCACCTGGGTCGCAGGAGCGATAGTCGTGGCCCTGGGGGCCACTGCCTGTGGCGGCGGCAGCAGTGCGAGCGCCGAACCCGGCGTCGTCCGGGCCAACTGGGGTGACCCGCAGAACCCGCTGGAGCCCGCCAACACCAACGAGGTGCTCGGCGGCAAGGTCCTCGACATGATCTTCAGCAACCTGAAGAGCTACGACCCGAAGACCGGCGAGGCCAAGAACGACGTCGCGCAGTCCATCGACACCAAGGACCAGCAGACCTTCACCGTCAAGGTGAAGAAGGGCGAGAAGTTCTCCAACGGCGAGCCGGTGACGGCCCGTTCGTTCGTCGACGCCTGGAACTACGGCGCGCTGGCCACCAACGCCCAGAAGAACTCGTACTTCTTCGCCGACATCAAGGGCTACGACAAGGTCGCGCCCGCCGAGGGCAAGCCGACCGCGAAGACCCTCTCGGGCCTCAAGGTCACAGACGACCACACCTTCACCGTCACGCTGAACGAGAAGATGTCGACCTGGCCGCTGCGCCTGGGCTACAAGGCGTTCGCGCCGCTGCCCAAGTCGTTCTTCAGCGACCACGACGGCTACCTCGCCAAGCCCGTCGGCAACGGTCCGTACGCCGTGGACTCGTACGACAAGGGCAAGCAGATGAAGCTCGTCCCCAACACGCACTACACCGGGGACGACAAGCCGCAGAACAAGGGCGTGCTGCTCAAGGTCTACACCGACTCCAACGCCGCCTACGCGGACCTGCAGTCCGGCAACCTCGACGTCGACGACGACGTGCCCGCCGAGCAGATCCGCAACGCCAAGTCGGACCTGAAGGGCAACTACCTCTCGCAGCCCGCGGGCGTGAACCAGGTCGTCACCTTCCCGCTGTACAAGGACAGCTGGAACAAGCCGGGCATGGAGAAGGTCCGCAAGGGCCTGTCCATGGCGATCGACCGCAAGGCGATCACCGAGAAGGTCTACAACGGCACCCGCACCCCGGCGACCGACCTGACCTCGCCCGTCCTCGGCGACGCCAACGGCTACAGCAAGGACGTCTGCGGCGACACCTGCACGTACAACCCCACCGAGGCGAAGAAGCTGATCAAGGAGGGCGGCGGCCTTCCCGGCGGGAAGATGACGATCAGCTACAACGCCGACAAGGACTCCCACAAGCAGTGGGTGGACGCCGTCTGCAACAGCATCAACACCGTGCTGGGCGACGACAAGGCGTGCGTCGGCAACCCCGTCGGCACCTTCGGTGACTTCCGTAACCAGATCACCAAGCAGGAGATGACCCAGCCGTTCCGCGCCGGCTGGCAGATGGACTACCCGCAGATCGAGAACTTCCTGACCCCGCTGTACGCGACCGGCGGCGCCTCCAACGACGCCAAGTTCAGCGACCCGAAGTTCGACGCGCTGCTCAAGCAGGCGGGCGCCGAACCGGACGTCAAGAAGGCCACCGACCTCTACAAGCAGGCCGAGAAGATCGTCCTCGACAAGGTCGTCAGCATCCCGCTCTGGTACCAGAACGGCACCGCCGGATGGTCCGAGCATGTCTCGGGCGTCCAGCTGAACGCCTTCAGCCTCCCGGTCTTCACCCAGATCAAGGTCAAGGGCTGACCGACGCGGCCCCCCTGTGAGAAGGCCGACGGGCGGTAACCGCCCGTCGGCCCCTCGGGGTTGGCCCCGCGCGCGAGAACACACCCGCACACGGCGGCGAGAGCAGCCGGTCACGTCCGCGACCACCCGGTCCCGGACGCGGCCCGGCCGCCCCCGCGTCGGCGCTTTACTGGAGGACACATGGGGCGCTACGTCATCCGACGCCTGCTCCAGATGGTGCCCGTCTTCATCGGCACCACTTTCTTGATCTTCGTCATGGTCTACGCACTCGGCGACCCCGTCGCCGCGATGTTCGGAGACCGGACGCCCGATCCGGCCACCGCCGCCCAGATCCGGGAATCCCTGCACCTCAACGACCCGCTCTGGAGCCAGTACCTCCAGTACATGGCCGGTATCTTCCGCGGCGACTTCGGCACCGCCTTCAACGGCACGCCCGTCGCCGAACTGATGGGCTCGGCCTTCCCCAACACCATCAAGCTGACGCTGGTGGCCTTCGCCATCGAGGTCGTCGTCGGCGTCGGGCTCGGCATCGTCGCCGGGATGCGCCGCGGCCGTCTCGTCGACACCGGCGTGCTGGTCTTCACCCTGCTGGTGATCTCCATCCCGACGTTCGTCACCGGCTATCTGCTCCAGTACTTCATCGGCGTCAAGCTCGCCTGGGCCGCCCCGGCGGTCTCGAACGATGTCGCCTTCGGCGAACTGCTGCTGCCCGGCATCGTGCTGGCCGGTGTCTCCCTCGCGTACGTCGCCCGGCTCACCCGGACCTCGATCGCCGAGAACATCCGCTCCGACTACATCCGCACCGCCACCGCCAAGGGCCTGCCCCGGCGGCGCGTCGTCGGTGTCCACCTGCTGCGGAACTCGCTGATCCCGGTGATCACCTTCCTCGGCACCGACATCGGCGCCCTGATGGGCGGCGCGATCGTCACCGAGCGGATCTTCAACATCCAGGGCGTCGGCTACCAGCTCTACCAGGGCATCCTGCGGCAGAACGCGCCGACCGTCGTCGGCTTCGTGACCATCCTCGTGGTCGTCTTCCTCGCCGCCAACCTGATCGTCGACCTGCTCTACGCGGTCCTGGACCCGAGGATCCGTTATGCCTGAGATCACCGAACAGGCCCCCGCGACCGAGGCGGCGGCCGCGCCGCGCAGCCTGTGGGGCGACGCCTGGCGCGACCTGCGCCGCAACCCGATCTTCTACATCTCCGCCGTCCTCATCCTCTTCCTGGTCCTCATCTCGATCTGGCCGAGCCTGCTGACCGGCACCAGCCCCTACGCCTGCGACCTCGGCCGCTCCCAGCAGGGCCCGGCGCCCGGCCACCCCTTCGGCTTCACCACCCAGGGCTGCGACGTGTACGCCCGCACGGTGTACGGGGCCCGCGCCTCCGTCGTCGTCGGCATCTGCACCACCCTGCTCGCCGCCCTCCTCGGCTGTGTCTTCGGCGGGCTCGCCGGATTCTTCGGCGGCTGGTGGGACGCGGTGCTCTCGCGGATCGGCGACATCTTCTTCGGCATCCCGGTGCTGCTCGGCGGCATCGTCTTCCTCTCCGTCATCAAGGGCGGCTCGATCTTCACCGTCGTGCTGCTGATGTCGGTCCTGGGCTGGCCGCAGATCGCCCGTATCGCCCGCTCCGCGGTCATCTCCGCCAAGCAGCAGGACTATGTGCAGGCGGCCCGCGCCCTCGGCGCGAGCACCCCGCGGATGCTGCTGCGGCACATCGCGCCCAACGCGCTCGCGCCTGTCATCGTCGTGGCGACCATCGCGCTCGGTACGTACATCTCGCTGGAGGCGACGCTCTCGTTCCTCGGCGTCGGCCTCAAGCCGCCGACGGTCTCCTGGGGCATCGACATCTCGTCCGCCGCCACCCAGATCCGTAACGCGCCGCACATGCTGCTGTGGCCGGCGGGGGCGCTGAGCATCACGGTGCTGGCGTTCATCATGCTCGGCGACGCGGTCCGCGACGCCCTCAACGGCGTCAACTACAGCGTGTCGGCGGGCGAGACGCTGGCCGTGCTCGGCGAGTCCGGGTCCGGCAAGTCCGTCACCGCCCAGGCGATCATGGGCATCCTCGACATGCCCCCGGCGAAGATCCCGCGCGGTGAGATCCGCTTCCGGGGCGAGGACATGCTCACCATGTCCGCCGATGCCCGCCGCCGACTGCGCGGCGCCAAGATCGCCATGATCTTCCAGGACGCGCTCTCCTCGCTGAACCCGGTGCTGACCGTCGGCTACCAGCTCGGCGAGATGTTCCGCGTCCACCAGGGGCTGTCCAAGAAGGCGGCGCTGGCCAAGGCGGTCGAGCTGATGGACCGGGTCAAGATCCCGGCGGCGAGGAGCCGGGCGGGGGACTTCCCGCACCAGTTCTCCGGCGGGATGCGCCAGCGCATCATGATCGCGATGGCGCTGGCCCTGGAGCCCGACCTGATCATCGCCGACGAGCCGACGACGGCTCTCGATGTCACCGTCCAGGCCCAGGTCATGGACCTCCTCGCGGAGTTGCAGGCCGAGTACCACATGGGCCTCATCCTCATCACCCACGACCTCGGCGTCGTCGCCGATGTCGCCGACAAGATCGCGGTGATGTACGCGGGCCGGATCGTGGAGACCGCGCCCGTCCACGAGCTGTACAAGAACCCGGCGCACCCGTACACCCGCGGGCTGCTGGACTCCATCCCGCGCCTGGACCAGAAGGGCCAGGAGCTGTACGCGATCAAGGGGTTGCCGCCCAACCTCCTGAACATCCCGCAGGGCTGCGCCTTCCACCCGCGCTGCCCCAAGGCACAGGACCTCTGCCGTACCGACACCCCGGCGCTGCACACCCTCGGCGAAGGCCGCCGCAGCGCCTGCCACTTCTGGAAGGAGACGGTCAATGGCTGAGCCGGTCAAGGCGGTTGCCGCGGACGGCCGGGAGCCGATCCTCCAGGTCCGCGGCCTCGTCAAGCACTTCCCGCTGACCCGCGGGGTGCTGGTGAAGAAGCAGGTCGGCGCGGTCAAGGCGGTCGACGGGGTCTCCTTCGACCTCTACCGGGGCGAGACCCTCGGCATCGTGGGGGAGTCGGGCTGCGGCAAGTCCACCGTCGCCAAGCTGCTGATGAACCTGGAGCGGGCCACCGCCGGTGAGGTCTTCTACCGCGGCGAGGACATCACCAAGCTGTCGGGGCGCGCGCTGAAGGCGGTGCGCCGCAACATCCAGATGGTGTTCCAGGACCCGTACACCTCGCTCAACCCGCGGATGACCGTCGGCGACATCATCGGCGAGCCCTTCGAGATCCACCCCGAGGTGGCGCCCAAGGGCGACCGGCGGCGCAAGGTCCAGGAACTGCTGGACGTGGTCGGGCTCAACCCGGAATACCTCAACCGCTATCCGCACCAGTTCTCCGGCGGCCAGCGCCAGCGCATCGGTATCGCCCGTGGCCTGGCGCTCAACCCGGAGATCATCATCTGCGACGAGCCGGTCTCCGCGCTCGACGTCTCCGTCCAGGCGCAGGTCATCAACCTGATGGACCGGCTCCAGCAGGAGTACGACCTCAGCTACCTCTTCATCGCCCACGACCTGTCGATCGTCCGGCACATCTCCGACCGGGTCGGCGTGATGTACCTGGGGCGGATGGCGGAGATCGGCACCGACGCCGAGATCTACGACCACCCCACGCACCCGTACACCCAGGCGCTGCTCTCCGCGGTGCCGGTGCCCGACCCGGAGGCGCGCGAGGGCCGCGACCGGATCATCCTCACCGGCGATGTGCCCTCCCCGGCCGACCCGCCGTCCGGCTGCCGCTTCCGCACCCGCTGCTGGAAGGCCGAGGAGCGGTGCGCGACCGAGACCCCGGAGCTGGCCGTCCCGGTCCGCTTCCGCGACGAGGCGTCCCCGGCGGCCCACCCGTCGGCCTGCCACTTCGCGGAGGTCCGGGACGTGGTGGGGGCCGCGTAGGACGGCCGCGTACGGCTTCGGGCCGGGCCCCGCCCCCGTGGCGGGTCCCGGCCCGACGTGTGTCCGTGCGTTCCTCGTCAGTTGTCGCGCGGGACGGCCCGGACCCAGGTGCGGTCGGCGGTGAGATAGCGGTCGACGCCGAGACCGGCCTGTGCCAGGGCCGCGTCGAACGCCTCGTCGGTCAGCGGGCAGGACAGGAACGTCTGTGTCCAGCGCGCGTCCGTGAAGTCGTACTCGACATGCACCGAGCGCACGCCCGGGCGCACCGGCTCGGAGGAGACCACCCGGATCAGCCCGCCGTCGACGCGGCGCTCGGCGGGGAGCCCGTCGTGCCGCCCGGGCGCCTCACGCTGGATGAGCACACAGCCGTCGTCCTTCACATGGCGGCGGCAGGTCGCCAGGATCCCCTCCCGCACGCCCGGGCCCGCCGCGTGGACGAGGAACGAGGCGAGCAGCACGACATCGAAGCGGGCGTCCAGGGCCAGCTCCTCGATGGCGCTGCGGACCGTCCCGGCGCCGCTGATACGTTCCAGCATCTGCGGGGACTCGTCCACGGCGGTGACCGCGAAACCGCGGTGGACCAGCGGATGGGTCATCCGCCCGGCGCCGGAGCCCAGTTCGAGGATGCTGGACGCCGGGCGCACCGCGCCCGCGATGATGTCCGGCTCCTCACCCACCGGCAGCCGCTCGTACAGCTCGACCGCGCAGCCGTCCGGGGTGATCGGCCCCGGCCCACTGCCCTCGTATCCCTCGCGCACCCGCTGTTCCATCGCCACATCGCAGCACAGCGCTACCGGCGGCGAAAGGGGCCTTTCCGGACAGGGCGGCCCGCGCTCCGGAGTGCGCGGGGGCGTACGCGGACGCGCGCGGACGGGACCGGGGCGCCGGGAGCGCCGGGTGCCGGGGCGGCCGTCCGGTCCGTCCGGGGCGGTGGACCGGGCGGCCGGACGGGTGACGGGGCGGCGCCGCGGCGCGGGACCGGGGGAGCGGCGCCGGGGCGGTCCGGGGCCCGCACATCCGCTCGGCCCGCCGCCCGGTCGCCGCGCACATGGGCGGATTCCGCGCCCCACGGAGCAATGCACAGGGCCGCCGGAGTGCGGCTCTTTCCGCTGTGGGCTCTGATGTCGGTTACGGGTGGCCGGAGAGCTGAGGAGGCGCCGTATGCGGGGAGCCGAACGCGCGAAGTGGGGCGTGTGTGCCGTGTCCGTCGTCCTGGCGGCGACCGCCTGCGGCGGCGGGGTCGACACCCGCGGATCGGGCGCCGCCGGAATCGTCAGCTCCTCCTGGGGTGACCCGCAGAACCCCCTCGAACCGGCGAACACCAACGAGGTCCAGGGCGGCAAGGTCCTCGAAATGATCTTCCGGGGGCTGAAGCGGTACAACCCGAGGACCGGCGCCGCCGAGAACGTCATCGCGGACCGGATCGAGACCACCGACTCCCGGCACTACACCGTCACCCTCAAACCCGGCTGGACCTTCAGCAACGGCGAGAAGGTCACCGCGAAATCCTTCGTGGACGCCTGGAACTACGGTGCGCTGATCACCAACCGGCAGAAGAACGCGCCGTTCTTCCAGTACATCGAGGGCTTCGACGCCGTCCATCCGGAGAACGGCAGACCGAAGACGAAAACCCTCTCCGGACTCAAGGTCGCGAGCCCCACGAAATTCACCGTCGCGCTGAACCAGAAATTCTCCAGCTGGCCCGACACCCTCGGCTACACCGCCTTCATGCCGCTGCCGCAGACCTTCTACAGCCATCACGACGCCTGGGTGAAAAAACCCGTCGGCAACGGTCCCTACGCCGTGGAGTCCTACACCAAGGGCTCCGTGATGAAACTGCGGAAATGGAGCGGATATCCGGGCCCCGACAAGGCACGGAACGGCGGGATCGACCTCCAGGTCTACACCGACAACAACACCGCCTACACCGATCTCCAGGCGGGCAACCTCGACCTCGTCGACGACATCCCCGCCACCCAGCTCAAGAATGTCCACGCCGACCTCGGCGACCGCTACATCAACCAGCCCGCGGGCGTCATCCAGACCCTCACCTTCCCGATGTACGACAAACGGTGGAACGGGAAGAACAGCGAAAAGCTCCGCCGCGGCATCTCCATGGCCATCGACCGTGCCTCGATCACCAAGGAGATCTTCCGGAACACCCGCACCCCTGCCACCGACTGGACCTCACCCGTCCTCGGCACCAAGGGCGGCTTCCAGGACGGAATCTGCGGCGAAGCCTGCGAATTCCGCCCCGACCGGGCGAAAGAGCTGGTCAAGGAGGGCGGCGGACTCCCCGGTGGCCGGATGACCATCGCCTACAACGCCGATACCGGCTCCCACAAGGACTGGATCGACGCGATCTGCAACAGCATCAACAACGCCCTCGACAACGACAAGGCGTGCGTCGGCGCCCCCGTCGGCACCTTCGCCGACTTCCGTAACCGCATCAGCTCCGAAAAGATGACGGGCCCGTTCCGCGCCGGTTGGCAGATGGACTACCCGCTCATCCAGAACTTCCTCCAGCCGATGTACTACTCCAAGGCATCGTCCAACGACGGTAAATACAGCAACCCGAAGTTCGACAAACTCGTCAACGAGGCGAACGCGGCGACGGACCGCAAGGAAACCATCAGCAAATTCCAGGACGCCGAACGCGTTCTCGCCACGGACATGCCGACCATTCCGCTCTGGTACCAGAACGGCAACGGCGGCTACTCCGACCGGATCGCGCATGTGGCGCTGAACCCCTTCAGCGTCCCCGTCTACAACGAGATCACGGTCCACTGACCCAGAACCCGGAGCCCTCATGGGACGCTATGTGATCCGGCGGCTGCTCCAGATGATCCCGGTGTTCATCGGCAGCACGCTCCTGATCTTCCTCATGGTGTACGCACTGGGCGACCCGGTGGCCGCACTCTTCGGCGACCGGGCGCCCGACCCGGCCACCGCCGCCCAGATCCGCGCCGACCTCTATCTCGACCAGCCGCTGTGGAAGCAGTATCTGCACTACATGGCGCAGATCTTCCAGGGGAATTTCGGCACCGCCTTCAACGGCCAGCCTGTCACCGAACTCATGGGCGCCGCCTTTCCCGTCACCCTGCGGCTCACCCTCGTCGCCGTCGTCATCGAAATGGTCGCCGGAATCGTCCTCGGCGTCTTCAGCGGACTGCGGCGCGGACGCACCGTCGACACCACCGTGCTGATCTTCACCCTCGTGGTGGTCTCCATCCCCACCTTCGTCAGCGGCTACGTCCTGCAATATCTCTTCGGCGTGAAATGGAACTGGGTCAAACCCGCCGTCTCCAGCGAGGCGCCACTGGGCGAACTCCTCCTCCCCGGGCTGGTCCTGGCGCTGGTCTCGCTCGCCTACGTCACCCGGCTCACCCGCACCTCCATCGCGGAGAACGCCCGCGCCGACTACGTCCGCACCGCCGTCGCCAAAGGGCTGCCGCGCCGCCGCGTCGTCACCCGCCATCTGCTGCGCAACTCGCTGATCCCGGTGGTCACCTTCATCGGCACCGACATCGGCGCGCTCATGGGCGGCGCCATCGTCACCGAGCGCATCTTCAACATCCACGGCGTCGGATTCCAGCTCTACCAGGGCATCCTGCGCCAGAACTCGCCCACCGTCGTCGGCTTCGTGACCATCCTCGTGCTGGTCTTCCTCGTCGCCAACCTCCTCGTCGACCTGCTCTACGCGGTCCTGGACCCGAGGATCCGCTATGCCTGACCCCTACGCGCCCAAAGAGGCCATCACCCACGGCGACGGCGGGCCCGCCGCGCTCGCCATCGGCGAGGCCGAATCCCTGGAACGGGCCCCCGGCGCCGGACCCGGCGGCGCCCCCACCGGCAAGCCCCGCAGCCTGTGGAGCGACGCCTGGCACGATCTGCGCCGCAACCCGGTCTTTCTGCTCTCCGCGCTGATCATCCTGTTCCTGCTGGTCATCGCGGTCTGGCCGCAGCTGATCGCGGACGGCAACCCGTACCGCGCCGACCTCGCCAAGGCCCAGGCGGGACCGGAGCCCGGCCATCCGTTCGGCTACGACACCCAGGGCCGCGACGTCTACACCCGCGTCGTCTACGGCGCCCGCGCCTCCATCACCGTCGGCATCTGCGCCACCGCCGGTGCCGCCCTGCTCGGCGGGCTCCTCGGCGGGTTCGCCGGGTTCTTCGGCGGCTGGTGGGACACGCTGCTCTCCCGGATCGCCGACATCTTCTTCGGCATCCCCGTCATCCTCGGCGGACTGGTCTTCCTCTCCGTCGTCACCAGTTCCACCGTCTGGCCGGTCGTCGGCTTCATCGTGCTGCTCGGCTGGCCGCAGATCGCCCGTATCGCCCGCGGCGCCGTCGTCACCGCCAAACAGAACGACTACGTCCAGGCGGCCCGCGCCCTCGGCGCCGGGAACGCCCGCACCCTGCTGCGGCACATCGCGCCCAACGCCGTCGCGCCCGTCATCGTCGTGGCGACCATCGCGCTCGGTACGTACATCTCGCTGGAGGCGACGCTGTCCTTCCTCGGCGCCGGGCTGAAACCGCCCACCGTCTCCTGGGGCATCGACATCTCCGCCGCCTCCACCTCCATCCGTAACGCGCCGCACATGCTGCTGTGGCCGGCGGGGGCGCTGAGCATCACGGTGCTGGCGTTCATCATGCTCGGCGACGCGGTCCGCGACGCCCTCGCGACGGCATCGCCAAAGCCGTCAACGGCGTCAGCTACCGCGTCGCCGCCGGGCAGACCCTCGCCGTCCTCGGCGAATCCGGCTCCGGCAAGTCCGTCACCGCCCAGGCGCTGATGGGCATCGTCGACTCGCCGCCCGGCTACGTCACCGGCGGCGAGATCCGCTTCCGCGGCCGTGACCTGCTCACCCTCGGCCGCGAGGAACGCCGCCGGGTCCGCGGCACCGGCATGGCGATGATCTTCCAGGACGCGCTCTCCGCCCTGAACCCGGTGATGTCCGTCGGCGCCCAACTCGGCGAGATGTTCCAGGTCCACCGCGGGATGTCCCGCAAGGCGGCCCGCGCCGAGGCCGTCGAGCTGATGGACCGGGTCAAGATCCCCGCCGCCGCGAGCCGGGTCGGCGACTATCCGCACCAGTTCTCCGGCGGGATGCGCCAACGCATCATGATCGCGATGGCGCTGGCCCTGGAACCGGACCTGATCATCGCCGACGAGCCGACCACCGCCCTCGACGTCACCGTCCAGGCCCAGGTCATGGACCTGCTCGCGGAACTCCAGCGCGAGTACCACATGGGCCTCATCCTCATCACCCACGACCTCGGCGTCGTCGCCGACGTCGCCGACACCATCGCCGTGATGTACGCCGGACGCATCGTCGAGACCGCCCCCGTCCACCACCTCTACCGGGCCCCCGCCCACCCGTACACCCGCGGCCTGCTGGACTCCATCCCGCGCCTGGACCACAAGGGCCAGGAGCTGTACGCGATCAAGGGCCTGCCGCCCAACCTCACCGCCATCCCGCCCGGCTGCCCCTTCCACCCCCGCTGCCCGCTCGCCCAGGACATCTGCCGCAGCGAACGGCCCCCGCTCCACGACGTGGCCCCCGGCCGGACCAGCGCCTGCCACTTCTGGAAGGAGACCCTCGATGGAGCCCGATGAGCTGCCCACCCCCGACGCCATCCGCCCACCGGGCGGCCCCGCCGGGAGCGCCGCGGGCGGCGCGGCGGGCCCCGCCACGGGGAACCCGGTGGCCGAGGCGGTGGCGGGCGGCACCGGCGGACGGCCCGGGCACGGTGAACCGGTGCTGGAGATCCGCGGGCTGGTCAAACACTTCCCGCTCACCCGCGGCATCCTCTTCAGGAAACAGGTCGGCGCGGTCAAGGCGGTCGACGGCGTCTCCTTCGACCTCCACCGCGGCGAAACCCTCGGCATCGTGGGGGAGTCGGGCTGCGGCAAGTCCACCGTCGCCAAACTCCTGGTCGGTCTGGAGCGCCCCACCGCCGGGCAGATCCGCTACCGCGGCGAGGACATCACCAAACTGTCCGGCCGCGCCCTGAAGGCCGTCCGCCGCAACATCCAGATGGTCTTCCAGGACCCGTACACCTCCCTCAACCCCCGGATGACGGTCGGCGACATCATCGGCGAGCCGTACGACATCCACCCGGAGGTGGCGCCCAAGGGCGACCGGCGGCGCCGGGTGCAGGAGCTGCTGGACGTCGTCGGGCTCAACCCGGAGTACCTCAACCGCTATCCGCACCAGTTCTCCGGCGGCCAGCGCCAGCGCATCGGCATCGCCCGCGGGCTCGCCCTGCGCCCCGAGATCATCGTCGCCGACGAACCCGTCTCCGCCCTCGACGTCTCCGTCCAGGCGCAGGTCGTCAACCTGCTGGAACGGCTCCAGAACACCTTCGACCTCAGCTATGTCTTCATCGCCCACGACCTCTCCGTCGTCCGCCACATCTCCGACCGCGTCGCCGTGATGTACCTCGGCAGGCTCGCCGAATCCGGCACCGACGAGCAGATCTACGACCACCCCACGCACCCCTACACCCAGGCGCTGCTCTCCGCGGTGCCGGTGCCCGACCCCGAGGCACGGGAGAGCCGGACCCGGATCCTGCTCACCGGGGACGTGCCCTCCCCGGCCGACCCGCCGTCCGGCTGCCGCTTCCGCACCCGCTGCTGGAAGGCCCAGGAGCTGTGCGCGGAGCAGGTCCCGCCGCTGGAGGTCCCGCCCCGCTTCGCCACCCCGGACGCGGGCCCGGCGGCCCACCCCTCGGCCTGCCACTTCGCGGAGGAACGCCAGGTCGTACCGGGCGAGTGAGGGGCGGGCGCCGCCCGGCCCCGGCGCCCGCCCGTGCCTCAGTACCCGTACACCCCCAACTCCGTGATCGTCGCGAAGAGATGGCCCCAGATCTCCCGGGACGGCGCCTCCTCGTCCAGCGCCCGCGGATCCAGCTCCGCCATCCGGGACTCGTAGTCGTACTCCGCGCCCGCCTCGTCCGGATACGGATCCCAACTCGCGCCCATGTAGCGGCGCAGGGACTCCAGGAACACGGTGAACGTCTCGACGTCCCGCGAGAAGGGGAAGGGCGGGGGAGTGGCGCCGTCCTCGGTGTGGCGCAGGAGTATCCCGCCGGAGGCGCGGTGCACACAGACCGTGCCCGTCTCGCCGTACGCCAGCTCGAACGCGCCCAGGACCAGCAGTTCGGGATCGTCCGGCAGCGGGTGCAGCCCTTCGGCGACGGTGAAGGAGGAGACCCCACCGGCCCACCAGGCGGGCAGCCCGACCTCCCGCAGGAACGTCCGGGTCGGGCCGTGCTCCAGGGCGGCGGGCAGCTCTTCCTCCGGTATGCGCCGCACGCCGTCCGGGCCGAAGGTGTCGTCCATGCGGTCGGCGGTGAGCGGGCCGTCCTCCTCCGGGGAGTCCGGTCCGCCCGGGCTGCCGCCCTCGGCGGAGGCGTACGACGCGCCGCCGGTCGGCCAGCCCTCCAGCACGGCGGCATCGGCCCGCACCACGGCGACGCCCCGCGCCTCCTGGAGGAGATAACGGCCCGCCGCGTCCAGCGGCTCGGGCTCCTCCCAGGTGGGCGGCACCGCCAGGGCGGGATCCCCGTCCTCCGTGCCGAAGAGATACGGGAGTTCACCGGCGTCGGCGTCGGGGCGCAGCCGCCGGACGGTGCCCGCGGGCGGCGCCGCCACCGATGCGCCGGTGGCCAGGTCGAACCAGCGGTCCGGGCACCACATACCGGAGACCTCCACCAGCTCCCGGCCCTCGTGGACATAGGCCGCCGCGCCGCTGTCGCCGCTGAGATTGGGGTGCGCCGTGTAGCGCCCCACCGGCCGCCACCAGGCCCACTCCGTACGCCACGGCATCCCCGGCTCGGCCGCCGCGATCCGCTCGGCGTACCCGCCGCGCCCCAGCACCACGGCGGCGAAGTGCAGCCAGGACGCGAACTCCGCGCGCACCACGGGCGCCCCGCCGAATATGGCCTCGGCCTGCCGGAACACGGCCCGGCCGTCCTCCGCGGCGGCGTCGGCGCGCGGCAGCGACGACAGCTGCTCGCGGAGCGCCGCGCGATCGGCGCGGAGCAGCAGCGCGGGATCGGCGAGAACGGTGTCGAGCACGGCGTCCGGAAGCACGGCCCCGGCCGCGTACGGCGTATCGGTGGTCATGCGGAAATCCTCGCACCCACCACTGACAATCCGACCGGGGAAGGACGGCGGCCCGGCTCCAACGTCCGTACCCTGCACGGCCGTTGGAGCCCTTCGCGGAAAAGCCGGAGCCCGCCTCCCGTGGTGCTGGGGTGTGGGAGGCGGGCTCCGGCTCCGGGCGGAGGCGGTTGAGACCGGGTCAAAGGGTCTTGCCGGAGGATCCGGCGTCGTCCGCCGGGCCCTCCTGCGCTGCCTCCTCGACCGCGGCCAGTGCGGGGTCGAGGACGATGTCCTCACCGCGCGCCGCGATCGTCGGCTCCTCCGGGAAGTGGCAGGCCGTCAGGTGGCCCGCCTCGTTCCCCGTGATCTGGACCAGCGGCGGCTCCTCCGTCGCGCACTTGTCCTGCGCCTTCCAGCAGCGCGTACGGAAGCGGCAGCCGGACGGCGGGTTGACCGGGGAGGGCACGTCACCGGCGAGCCGGATCCGCTGCTTCTCCTCCTCTTCCGCCTCGGTGAACTTCGCCTCCGGGACGGCCGACAGCAGCGCGTGGGTGTACGGGTGGCGCGGTCGGCTGTAGATCTCGTCGCGGGTGCCCACCTCGACGACCTTGCCGAGGTACATCACCGCGACCCGCTGGCTGAAGTGCCGGACGATCGCCAGGTCGTGGGCGATGAAGAGGAACGCGATGCCCAGTTCCCGCTGGAGGTCCTGGAGCAGGTTGACGACCTGCGCCTGGATGGAGACGTCGAGCGCCGAGACCGGCTCGTCGGCGACGATCAGCTTCGGCTCCAGGGCGAGCGCCCGCGCCACACCGATGCGCTGGCGCTGACCGCCGGAGAACTCGTGCGGGAAGCGGTTGTAGTGCTCCGGGTTGAGACCGACGGTCTCCAGCAGCTCCCGGATCCGCTTCTCCCGGCCACCGGGCGGGTTGATCCCGTTGATCTCCATCGGGCCACCGATGATGGTGCCCACCGTCTGCCGCGGGTTCAGCGACGCGTACGGGTCCTGGAAGATCATCTGGATCTCGGAGCGGACCGGCGCCAGCTCCTTGCGCTTGGCCCGGGTGATGTCCTGGCCCGCGTAGGTGATCTTGCCGGAGGTCGGCTCCATCAGACGGGTCAGCAGCCGGCCGGTGGTCGACTTGCCGCAGCCCGACTCGCCGACCAGGCCGAAGCTCTCGCCCGCGTGGACGGTGAGGTCGACGCCGTCGACCGCCTTGACCGCGCCGACCTTCCGCTTGAACGGGAAGCCGCCGTAGATCGGGAAGTGCTTGGTGACGCCCTCGGCGACGAGCAGCGGCTCGCCCGCGGCGGGCACGGAGCCCCGGGGCGAGGGGAGAGTGACGTTCTCTGTCATGGTGATGGCTCCCTAGCCCAGCCGGGGCTTGATCTGCTCGGTGAAGAAGGTCTGACGCTGCTCCGTGCTGAGGTGGCAGGCGGCGGCCCGCCCGTCCGGCAGCGTCGGACGCTGCTCGGTGCACAGCCCGCCGGAGACCTCGGCGGGGAAGGCGCAGCGCGGGTTGAAGGCGCAGCCCGACGGCGGGTTCAGCAGGCTCGGCGGCGACCCGGGGATCGGGTACAGCGCCTCGTCGACGTCGGAGGAGAGCCGCGGCATGGAGCTGAGCAGACCCCAGGTGTACGGGTGCTGCGGCTGCGTCAGGATCTCCTTGACCGAACCGCGCTCCACCGCCCGGCCCGCGTACATCACGAGCAGGTCGTCGGCGGTGTCGGCGACCACGCCGAGGTCGTGGGTGATCAGGATGATCGCGGAGCCGAACTCCTGCTGGAGGTCCTTGAGGAGGTCGAGGATCTGCGCCTGGACGGTGACGTCCAGCGCGGTCGTCGGCTCGTCCGCGATCAGCAGCTCGGGGTTGCAGACCAGCGCCATCGCGATCATCGCGCGCTGGCGCATACCGCCGGAGAACTGGTGCGGGTAGTCGTCCACCCGCAGGCTCGGCTGCGGGATGCCGACCTTGGTCAGCATCTCGATGGCGCGCTGGCGGCCCTCGCGCTTGGAGGCGCCGGTGTGCTTCATGAACGGCTCGGCGATCTGCCGCCCGACCGTGTAGTACGGCGACAGGGCGGTCAGCGCGTCCTGGAAGATCATCGCCATCTTGTTGCCGCGGAGCTTCTCCAGGGTCTTCTCCCGGGCTCCGGTCAGCTCCTGGCCGTCCAGTCGGATCTCGCCGCTGATCGACGTCGACTTGGGGTTGTGCAGCCCCAGGACGGCGAGGTTGGTGACGGACTTGCCGGAGCCCGACTCGCCGACGATGCCGAGGGTCTGGCCCCGCTCCAGGTTGAAGGAGAGGCCGTCGACCGCCTTGACGATGCCGTCCTCCGTGGAGAACCGCACGTGCAGGTCGCGCACGGACAGGAAGGGGTCGGACCCGGTCGGGGCCGGTGTGCCTTCGGTCGTGGGGAGTGTGGTCACTTCAGGCTCTCCTAGGACAGGCGCACGCGCGGGTCGATGAAGGCGTACGCCGCGTCCACGATGATGTTGAACACCAGGATCAGGGCGGCGCTGAAGAGCATCACGCCCAGCACCATGGGCAGATCGAGGGTGGTGACGGAGTCGATCGCCAGCCGGCCGATACCGGCGAGCGAGAAGGTGAACTCGGTGATCATGGCGCCGCCGAACAGCGAGCTGAGGTCCATGCCGAGGATGGTGACGATGGGGATCAGCGAACCGCGCCAGGCGTACCGCAGGAAGACGTAACGGGCGGGCATGCCCTTCGCCTTGGCGGTGCGGACGTGCTCCTCCTGGAGCTGCTCGATCATCGTCGAGCGGGACATACGGGTGTACTGCGCGGTGAAGATCGTCGACATGACCAGCCACGGCAGCAGCAGGCCCATGAACCAGCCCGCCGGGTTGCTGGTCAGATCCACGTACTTCGGCGAGTCCATGATGCCGCTGTAGACGAAGATGCCCAGGACGATGGGGCCGAGGATGTAGATCTGCACCGAGCTGAGGACCATCGAGATGCTGGTGACGGCCTTGTCCAGGAAGGTGCCACGCTTCCACGCGGCGAGCAGACCGGCGCCGATGCCGATGACGAGGAACGCGACGGCGCCGCCGAGGGCCAGCGAGGCGGTGGTGGGCAGCCGGTCGATCATCGTCGACCAGACGTCCTGCTTGGTGGCGAACGAGTAGCCGAAGCAGGGGGCGCCGCAGTGCCCGATGCTGTAGTCGCGGCCGACGAAGATGCCGGAGAGGAAGTCCCAGTACTGCGTCGGCAGGGGCTTGTCGAGGCCGAGGTTCTGGTGGATCAGGGCGATGTTGTCGGCGGTGCAGTTCTTACCGCAGGCCATCAGGGCCGGGTCGCCGACCGCGAAGAACACGAAGAAGGTGACGGCGCTCAGCAGGATGAGGGTGACGATCGCGCCGAACGTCCGGCGAAATAGAAAGGGAAGCATGACAGTTCGCTGCTCTCAGGACGGCGGCGGCTGTGGGCGATGAGGGGTGGCAAGAAGGCCCCGGAGAGCGCGCGCTCCGCCGTGCGCGCGCTCTCCGGAGTGCCTTCCGGACGCTTACTTCTTCAGGAAGAGCGTGTTCGGGTCGATGTAGCTGACGTCGTTGTTGTAACGGGCGCCGCCGATGTTCGAGCCGTAGAGCTGGAGCGTCTTCGTGTAGAAGACCGGGGCTGCCGGGTTGACCTTCTCCACGATGTACTGGTGCAGCTTCTGCCACTCCTCGGTCGCCTTCTTCGCGTCAGCGATCTTGCTGATGCGGGCGATCTCCTCGTTCACGTGCTTGTCGTTCACGTGCGAGTAGTTCGACGAGCCGTCCTGGATGGTGGTGCCGTCGTACGACGGCGGGATCACCGTGGAGGCGTCCGGCCAGTCCTGGCCCCAGCCGGTCATGTAGATGTCGAAGCCGTTGTCGACCTTGCCCATCTGCTGGTACCAGGAGGCGGCGTCGACCTCCTTCTTCTGCACGTTGAAGCCGGCCTTGTTCAGCGCGTCCTCGATGAGGACGGCCTCCTTCTGGCGCGCCTCGGTGTTGGAGTAGGCGTAGACGAGCTTCATGCCCTTCTTGCCCGCCTCCTTCAGGAGCTTCGCGGCCTTCTCCGGCTCACCGTTGGGGTGCGAGAGCTTGCCGTAGGGGTCGTAGCCCTTCTTGTAGCCCGCGACGGTGGGGGCGAGCAGACCGCCCGCGACCTCGCCGCCGTAGCTGCCGCCGTTGACCCGGACGATCTGGGCGCTGGGCAGCGCGTAGGTGATGGCGTCACGGATCCGCTTGTCCTTGATGCGGTCCATGTTGAAGTTCATCTGCCACACGTAGGGCTGGTAGCCCTGCACCAGACGCTTGCTGGCGCTGGGGTTGTCCAGCACCTGCTTGGTCGTGGTGGGCTCGACCGCGTTGGTGAGGCTGATGGCGCTCTTGGCCTCGCCCTGGTCGGCCATCAGGCGCTTGGTGGAGTCCGACGCCTGGTGGTTGAAGGTGATGTTGTACCCGTCCGGGTACTGGTGCCGCATCGAGTCGGTCTTCGGGTCCCAGTTGGTGTTGCGCACCAGCTGCATGGACTTACCGGCCTTGAACGACGCGATCTTGTACGGGCCGGCGGAGACCGGCTTGACGTCGTAGTTGTCCTTGGTGTCCTTGGCGCCGTCCGGGACCACGCTGTAGCCCGGCATGGTCAGCGCGTAGGGCAGCTGCGACTGGGGCTGCTTGAAGTGGAAGACGATGGTCTTCTCGTCCGGGGTGTCCAGGACGGTCTTCGGCAGGTGGTCACCCTTGTACGGGCCGTCCGGCAGCGCCTTGCGGTAGGTGGTGCCGCCGCCCGACAGCCACTGCTGGATGTAGGTGGGACCGTCGGTGATGAACTTCGCGTAGGTGCGCTCGACGGTGTGGCGGATGTCCTTCGAGGTGATCGGCGTGCCGTCCTCGAACTTGATGCCGTCCTTGAGCTTGTACGTCCAGGTCTTGCCGCCGTCGGACATCTGCCCGGCGTCGGTGGCGAGGTCGCCGACGACCTTCTGCTTGCCGCTGTCGTCCTGCTGGAAGCTGGTGAGCCCGCGGAAGATCAGCTGCGACAGCGACTTCATGTCGCTGACGTACATCTGCGCCGGGTCCAGGTGGTTGTAGCTGTCACGCTGGTAGACGCGGATGGTGCCGCCGGACCTGGCGCCCTTGACCTCCTTGGCCGGGCCTGCCGAGTCGGCCGCGGTACCGAGCGGGACGCTGTCGGCCTGGGACGCCGCGTCGCTGTCCGTCTGGGACTTGTCCTTGTCGTTACCGCTGCCGGCGCTGCAGCCGGTGAGCGCGAGCGAACCGGCCGCGAGGGCCACTATCGCCGCGCGTGCTCTGCGCGTGGAGAGTGCGTTCATGAGGTCAAGCACCTGCCTGTCAGTTTGGTGTCCTGAAGTGCTGTCCGACGTTCCCGGTGGGAGCCCGGTGCGGGGGCGACAGCGGCCCCCCTCAAGTGGACGCTCAGCGCCCGGATTTGGGGTCGAAGGCGTCCCGGACCGAGTCCCCGAGCAGGTTGAAGCAGAGGACGAAGATGACCATCGCGGCGCCGGGGAAGAGCAGGAAGGTCGGGTCGCTCTCGTAGATGTTGCCCGCGGTGCGGAAGAGACGGCCCCAGTCGGGGGTCGGCTCCATGATGCCGACGCCGAGGTAGGACAGGCCCGCCTCCGCGGTCACGAACAGCGGGAGCATGTAGGTGCTCTGGACCAGGATCGGGGTGACCACGTTCGGCAGCAGCTCCTTGCGGATGATCCGCCAGGGCGAGGCACCGGTGATCTTCGCGGCCTCGACGAACTCCCGCTCGCGGAGCGAGAGGACCTGACCGCGCAGGAGTCGCGCCAGACCCATCCAGCCCAGTGCCCACTGGACGAGGATCAGCGCCACCACCCGGATGTAGGTGGGGGTCTCGTCGCCCGGCGGGACGAAGAGCGCCACGACGACGGGCATGAACGCCACGAACGTCAGCTGGCTGGGGAAGGCCATCAGGAAGTCCATGACCCGGCCGAGCCAGTAGTCGGTACGGCCGCCGAGATATCCGGCGGTGACACCCAGGATGGTGCCGGTGATGACCACCAGAATCGTTACGGCTACCGAGATGCCCAGCGAGGTCCGCATGCCGTACAGCAGCTGGGTGAAGAGGTCCCGGCCGAGCTGCGGCTCGATGCCGAACCAGAAGTCCCCGGAGACACCGCCGTTCGGGCCGGACGGGAAGCCGAACTCGTCGAGCAGGTTCGGGTCGCTGTTGGAGTAGAACGTGTAGGGGTCCTTGCCGTACAGCGAGGCGATGACCGGGGCGAGCGCCGAGATGACGAAGAACGCCAGGACGACGATGCCGCAGAACATACCGGTGCGGTCGCGCTTGAACCGCGCCCACATCAGTTGGCCGGGGGAACGGCCGACGAGCTCACCGCCCTTGCTGTTCTTCTCCTTCTTCAGACCCTCCGGCTCCAGCCCTGGGGAATCGGACTGTGCAGCCGCGGTCTGGGATGGACTAGTCATCGCGAAGTGCCCCCGCGCCGAGTTCTCTTGGAACGTGAAGCGGCGCCGGTCGCACCGCTGGATGAGCGGACTTTCGCAAGTGATTTATGGCGGAGTCAAGGGGATCGGGTGGGCTGATGCGCAGGTCGTTCGCTTCTTGAGCGAAGATTGCGCAGATCGACGCAAGGGCGTGCTTGACACTCCACGAAGATGTACGGAATAACGGACATAAGCCGCTCAATTGCCGTAACGTGACGGCAACTTGGCCGTCACTTCACCGGTATGCGGACGCGCCTTGCTGAACTGCGTACGGCCGCGGGGGTGCCGCGGGCCGTCCGGCGGGCGAACGTCACCCCCAGCACATCCTGGGTCACCGACCGTACGCCGTCCACGCGCGGTGGCCGAAAACCGATGCTCGGACGGTGGCCGGGTGCCGGGCCCGTCAGCTCGTCTCGGTGAGCCCCAACGACCGCCGCAGGAAGTCCACCTGGAGCAGCAGCAGGTTCTCCGCGACCTGCTCCTGCGGCGTCATGTGGGTCACGCCGGACAGCGGCAGCACCTCGTGCGGACGGCCGGCCGCCAGCAGCGCGGAGGAGAGCCGCAGCGAGTGCGCCACCACGACGTTGTCGTCCGCCAGCCCGTGGATGACCATCATCGGGCGGTGCGGCTCCCGCGCCCCGGACAACCCCTCGTCCGTGACCAGGGAGTTCGCCGCGTACACCGCCGGTTCCTCGTCCGGGTGGCCCAGATAGCGCTCCTGGTAGTGCGTGTCGTAGAGCCGCAGGTCGGTGACGGGGGCGCCGACGATCGCCGCGTGGAAGACGTCCGGGCGGCGCAGCGCGGCCAGCGCCGCGAGGTAGCCGCCGAACGACCAGCCGCGGATCGCGACCCGCGTCAGATCCAGCGGGAAGCGGTCGGCCAGCCCGTGCAGCGCGTCCACCTGGTCCTGGAGCACCGGCTCCGCCACCCGCCGGGAGAGGGACTTCTCCCACGCGGGGGAGCGGCCCGGGGTGCCCCGGCCGTCCGCGACGACCACCGCGAACCCCTGGTTCGCGAACCACTGCGACGTCAGATGGGCGTGGTGCGCCGCGACCACCCGCTGCCCGTGCGGACCGCCGTACGGATCCATCAGCACCGGCAGCGGACCGTCGCCCTCCGTGTGGCCCTCCGGGAGCAGCACCGCGCACGGAATGTCCCGCTCCCCGGCGAGAACCAGCCGTGGCCGCGCCGTCAGCACCGGCTGCTGGGCGTACGAGCCGATCGCCGCGACGCGCTCCTCGGTGCCGTCCGCGGCCAGCCGCACCACCTCGACCTGCGCCCCGGGCCGCACCAGGCTCGCCTGCGTCAGCACCACCACGTCGCCGCCGCGGACCGCCGACGTCACCGTCGGGTACGGCCGGGCGCCGAGCCGCGCCACCGCCGCCGGGCCGTCGCCGCGGTGGCGCACCCGGTGGACGCCGATGTCGTGGTTCTCCGGGCCGCTCGCCGCGAAGAGGATGTCGTCGTCGCCGATGTCCAGCACCGCGCGGACGTGCAGCGGCGCCGCGGTCAGCGCCCGGTCCCCGGCGAACAGCCGCCGCGCGCCCGGCGCCACCCCGTCCGGGGTGTCCGCGACCCGCACCAGCCGCCCGTCCGGCGTCCACGCGGGGGTGCCGGGGATCAGCTCGTTCCACGCCGGGTCGGTGTCCTCGTGCACCGTGCGCGTCGCGCCGGTGCCCTCGTCGACCGTCAGATACCGCTGGGTGCGCTGGTCGCGGCTCTGGACCAGGAGCAGCGGCGGGCCCGCCGCCGACCAGTGCACCCGGGCGAGGTACGGGAACCGCTCGCGGTCCCACACCACGTCCGTGCGGGAGCCGTCGAGGCCCAGGAAGGCCAGCGCGACTTCGGCGTTGGGGGTGCCCGCCGCCGGGTACGCGACCTCGGCGGGGCGCCGGTCCGGGTGCGCCGGGTCGGCGATCCACCAGCGGCGCACCGGCGCGGTGTCGACCCGCGCGGCCAGCAGCCGGTCGCTCCCCGGCGACCACCAGAAGCCGCGGTGGCGGCCCATCTCCTCCGCGGCGATGAACTCCGCGAGCCCCCAGGTCACTTCGGGCCCGTCCGGGGTGGCCAGCGCCCGGTCGTCGCCGTCGCCCGCGCCGTCGGCCCGCACCACCCGCAGCGCGCCGTCCGCGGCGTACGCCACGTACCGGCCGTCGGGGGAGGGGCGCGGGTCGACGACCGTGCCGGTGGCGGGGAGTTCGCGGGCGGTGCCGGCCCGCAGCTCGGCGGCGAACAGGCGGCCCGACAGGGCGAACGCCGCCACCTCGACCGCCGCGTCGACCGCGTAGCCGACGACGCCCGCCGAACCGTCCCGGGTGCGCTCCCGGCGGGCCCGTTCGGTCGCCGACAGCTCCTCCTCGGCGCCCGCGAGCAGGGCGGATGGGTCGGCGGCGGTGAACTCCCGGCCCTCGGCGACGTCGAGGACCCACAGCCGCTGGGTCCGGTCGGTGCCGGAGCCGGAGCGGAGGAAGACGACGCGGGCGCCGTCCGGCGAGACGGTGTAGCCGCGCGGCGCGCCCAGGGTGAAGCGCTGCGTACGGGCGTGCTGGCGCGGAAACGGCACGGAGGCAGACGGTCCGGTCATGGGCCCGACCCTATGGCGTCCGCCCGCCCCGCGGACGGAACTCGGGAGACCGCCCGTCCGGCGGTCGGAACGGCACCCGTCGCAGCAGCGAATCCGGTGTGCGCCCCTCGTCTGCTCCCGTGCACCGACATATGCGCGCGCGCGGAAAGTTATGATCCCTTGCGCGTGGTGGGTACGGGGTAAAGAGCCCTTTGCACACGCGGGAGTTGGGCCGTGACGACGGCTCGGCACCCTCATAACTGTCAGGTCCGTGCGTACTTGGAGGTGAACCGCCGTGGCACTCTCGATTTCGGCGGTGGTGCTGCTGGCGATCATCGTCTTCTTGCTGGTCAAGAAGGCCGGGCTGAAGGGCGGGCATGCGTTTGTGTGCATGCTGCTGGGCTTCTATCTCGCCAGCTCGTCCGTGGCCCCGACGATCAAGCAGCTGACGACGAACGTCGCCGGGATGCTCGGGGGTATCAAATTCTGACGTACAGCGCGTAGGGCCTGCGACACGACGCCCACACCGCCCGCCCGGCCTCCGGACCACGCCCCGGGGCCGGGCGGCGGCATGTCCGCGTCCGGGTCCGCCGGGCGACGGGGTGGGCCGCGCGCGGGCGCCGCGGCGGCCACCGGGCGCGTGTGCCGGGCGCGGGCCCCGGGCTCGTAGGCTGTTCCCATGACGGAGCCCGCCCCCACCCCGCCCGCGCCCCCCGGCGCCGACCGGCCCCGCCGTCTGCTGCTGGTGCACGCGCACCCGGACGACGAGTCCATCAACAACGGCGTCACGATGGCCAGGTACGCCGCCGAGGGCGCCCACGTCACGCTCGTGACCTGCACCCGCGGCGAGGAGGGCGAGGTCATCCCGCCCGAGCTGGCGCAGCTGGCGCCCGACCGGGACGACACCCTCGGCCCGTACCGCGTCGGCGAACTGGCCGCGGCGATGGCCGCGCTCGGCGTCGCCGACCACCGCTTCCTGGGCGGCGCGGGACGCTACCGCGACTCCGGGATGATGGGCGCCCCGCAGAACGACCGCCCCGGCGCCTTCTGGGCGACGCCGGTCGACGAGGCGGCCGCCCATCTCGTCGCCGTGGTCCGCGAGGTCCGCCCGCAGGTCCTGGTCACCTACGACCCGGACGGCGGCTACGGCCACCCCGATCACATCCAGGCCCACCGGGTCGCGATGCGCGCCGCGGAGCTGGCCGCCGACGGCGCCTTCCGGCCCGACCTCGGCGCACCGTGTGCGATCGAAAAGATCTACTGGAACTGCAGCCCCCGCTCGGAGGTCGAGAAGGGCTTCGCCGCGCTGCGCGCCGCGGGCCGTTCCTTCCCCGGCATCGCCGCCGTCGACGACGTCCCCGGTGTGGTGGCGGACGGCGAGGTCACCGCGGAGATCGCGGGTACGGAGGCGCAGCGCGCGGCGAAGACCGCCGCGATGCGGGCGCACGCCACCCAGATCGCGGTCGACGGCCCGTTCTTCGCCCTCTCCAACGACCTCGGGCAGCCGCTCTTCGGCACCGAGTACTACCGGCTCGTGCGGGGCACGCCGGTCCCGGCGGCCGGGGGCCGGGAGGACGACCTCTTCGCCGGGGTCCCCGGCGGCGCCACCGGCACGTACTCCACCGACGGCCACCGGGAGGCGGGCGCATGAGCGAGGACGGGCGCATGAGCGAGGAGAAGAAGAACGGCACACCGCGGGCGCGCGCGGGCGGCTCCGGGGTGCGCCCCGCGGGGCCCGGTGCGGGCGGCGGCGCCGTGGCGGCGATGGCCCGGCCGGTGACGCCGGGCCGGATCGCGCTGTACGTCCTGCTGCTGATCGGCGGGGTGCTGGTCGCGCCCGCCGGGGCGCTGTTGCAGGCCGCGTGGTTCCCCGGCGGACTGCTGCTGGCGCTGGCCGGGTTGACGGGTCTGCTGTACGGCGGCGGGCGGGCCACCGAGACCGTCTCCGGGGTGCTGGTGCCGGGCGCCGCCTGGCTCGTCACCGTCTTCCTGCTGCTGGGCACCACCCGTCCGGAGGGTGACTTCCTCTTCGGCGCCGGGCTCGGCTCGTACCTCTTCCTGCTGGGCGGGATTCTGGTGGCTGTGATCTGTGCCACCGCGGCGCAGCGGCGTGCGCTGGGCGCTCCGACCGGCCGGGCCGCCTGATCACGGGGTCCATACCTGGACATATGCCGTGGCGCACGGGGTGAGTTGACCGTGCGCCGGGGGTTCCCCCGTCGTCGTGGTCTTCCCGTGCTCCACGGGTACCCCTGTGCGGCGGCCAGTATGGTGGTGCGCGCCGCCGCGCCGCCCTCGGGGCGCCCCCCGGGACGAGACCCGAGATCACCTCTGACGAGCGGCGGAGCCAACCGGGAGAACCTGCTTTGAGTCGTGAATCTGACAGTTCGTCCTCCGGCCCCCAGGGCCGGGGCAACGCCGTCTATCCCTCGGGAACGCCGCCGTACGGCACCCCCAGGGGAGAAGGCGAGGCGGCGACCGGTGCCGCCGCGCAGCCGGAGGAGCAGAAGACCGAGACCACGCTGACGACGCGGATCAAGATCAACATTCCGGGCTCGCGGCCCATCCCGCCCGTCGTCGTGCGCAAGCCCGTGGGTGAGGAGTCCGGCATGAGTGCAGCGACCGGAGCGAACGGCACGTCAGGGGAGGGCGGCGCGCCCGCTCCCGACGCGGCGGCGGACGAGGCGGGCGGACCGCCCCGGCTCCCGCGCCGCTCGCCCGCCGCCCAGCGCCCCGGCGGCGCCGCGGCCCGGCCCGGCGCCTCGTCCGGCTCCGGCGACGGCACCAGTTCCTGGTTCGCCCCGCGCAAGGGCCAGAGCGCGTCCTCGACGACCGGCTCGCACCCGGCGCCCGGCGCCTCGTCCACGACGGGCTCGCACCCGGCGCCCGACGTCTCCTCGACGACCGGCTCGCACCCCGCGCCCGGCGCCTCGACCACCACCGGCTCGCACCGCGCGCCCGGTGCGCCGGACGCGGGCGGCGCCGCGCCGTCCCGGCCGGACCTGCCGTACTTCTCGGACGCCCCGGCCGGTGGCGCCGAGCCGTCCGGCGGCGACCCGCTCGGGCTCTCGCCGTTCGACGGCGGCGGCCGCCCGGCCGGAGAGCCCTCGCCGTTCGACGCCCCGGCGCCCGGCGCCGCCTCGCCGTTCGACGCGCCCGCCGCTGACCTGAGCCCGTTCGACACTCCCGCGGCGAAGGCGCCCAGCGGTCCCACCACCGGGCCCGCCCGCGGCCGGAGCGCGGTCACCCTGCCGCCCGGCTTCAGCGACCCGGCCGCGGGTGAGACCGCGCCGACCGGGCCCGGCACCGGTGCCCCGGCCGGGATCACCGGCGGTCTCGCCGCCGGTCCGGCCGCGGCTCCGAAGCCCGCACCGGCCAAGGGCCCCAAGGGTTCCGGTCCCCGCTCCGGCGGCCGGGGCGCCGGTGACACGCTCGTCGGCGGTATCCCGAAGGTCCCGTCGGCCGACGGCCCGTCGGCCTCGGGCACGAACGGCAAGGACGGCAAGAGCGGCAAGGACGGCAAGAACGCCGCCCCCGCGCCGCTGCCGAAGATCCCCGAGCCGATCAACCCGCCCAAGAAGAAGGGCCGCAACAAGCTGGTCCTGGCGGGCGTCGGAGTCGTCGTCCTCGCCGCGGTCGCCTACGGCGCCGGGCTGCTCCTCGACCACGCCGACGTCCCCAACAACACCACCGCGCTCGGTGTACCGATCGGCGGACAGGCCAAGGACGAGGCGGTCAAGAAGCTGGAGACGGCGCTCAAGGACCGCACCGACCAGCCGCTGAAGCTCACCGTCGACGGCGCCGAGCAGAGCCTCGACCCGGTCAAGGCGGGGCTGGGCGTCGATGTGCAGGCCACCGTCCGCAACGCCTCGGGCCGGGACTACAACCCGGTCTCCGTCATCGGCTCGCTCTTCGGCGTCGCCCGTACCGCGCAGCCCGCGATGACCACCGACGACGAGAAGCTGCAGATCGCGCTGGAGCAGGTCGCCGGGGGCTCCGGCGGTACGCAGCCGGGCGAGGGCGGCATCACCTTCTCCGGCGGCCGGGCCGTGCCGCACTACGGCAAGCCCCACAAGGCCGTCGACGTCGCCGCGTCCAAGACGAAGGTGGCCGACGCCTACCGTGAGCGCGTCGCCACCGGCACCCAGCCGACGCTGACGCTGGCCGCCTCCACCCAGGAGCCGAAGGTCTCCAAGGAGGCGGTGGACCGCGCGCTCAAGCAGTTCGCCGAGCCCGCGATGTCCGGCCTGATCACCGTCCGCACGGACGCCGCGCACACCGTGTCGTTCAGCCCGGAGAAGTCCATCCCGAAGTTCCTCTCCTTCCGGCCGGGCGCCGACGGCAGCCTCGTCCCGTACTACGACAAGGACGCCCTCCAGGCGCTCTACGGCGACACCTTCAACGGCGTCCTGCTGACGAAGGGCGACGGCAGCAAGAAGCCGGTCACCCCCGCCGAGGTGGCCAGCGCCGTGCAGCTGGCGCTCCGGGGCACCACGCCCGCCGAGCGGGTGCAGACCATCGGCGCGGGCTGACCCCGTACCGTCTGCGACGAGGCCCCCGGGGCGGCTCCCACCGAGCCGCCGCGGGGGCCTCGCCCATGACAGATGTCATGGCGGACTGCGGACGGCCGACACTGCCGCCGACCCCCCTTCTGCGGCGAAGCTTGAGGCATGACGACAACCTCAACCACCGCACCGGCCGCCGCGCGCCGGTCGGACGCGGCCCCCGTGGTCAGCTTCCGCGGGGTGACCAAGCGGTACGGCGCGGTGCGCGCCGTGGACGGCATCGATCTGGAGCTGCACCCGGGCGAGACGGTCGCCCTGCTCGGCCCCAACGGCGCCGGTAAGTCCTCCACCCTCGATCTGCTCCTCGGGCTGCGCGCCCCCGACTCCGGCACCGTCGACCTCTTCGGCACCACCCCGCAGCGGGCCATCGCCCAGGGCAGGGTCGGCGCGATGCTGCAGAGCGGCGGGCTGATGCAGGGCGTCAAGGTCCGCGAACTGGTCGGCCTCGCCCGGGACCTGCACCCGCGCGCGTACCCGCTCGACGCGATCCTGCGCGCCGCCGACCTCACCGACCTCGCCGACCGCATGGTCGACAAGCTCTCCGGCGGCCAGCAGCAGCGGGTCCGCTTCGCCCTCGCCACCGCCGGTGCCAACGATCTGATCGTGCTGGACGAGCCGACCACCGGGATGGACGTCTCGGCCCGGCAGGCGTTCTGGGGCACCATGCGCGCCCAGGCGGCGGCGGGCCGCACCGTCCTCTTCGCCACGCACTACCTCGAAGAGGCCGACGCCATCGCCGACCGGGTGATCGTGCTGCACCGCGGCACCGTCCTCGCCGACGGCACCGCCACCGAGATCAAGGCCCGCGCCGGGGCCCGCCGGATCGCTTTCGACCTGGACACCGCCGTGGACGGCGCGGCGCTGCGCGCGCTGCCCGCCCTCACCGCGCTGGAGGTCTCCGGCCGTACCGTCCGCATCCAGTCGCACGACGCCGACGCGACCGTCCACGCGGTCTACGGCCTCGGCCTCTACCCGCGGAACCTGGAGGTCGCCGGGCTCGGCCTGGAGCAGGCGTTCCTCGCGCTGACCGCCGCCACCGACGACGCCACCGCCGGGGAGGCGGGACGATGACCACCCTGATCCTGCTGGAGATCCGCCGCGCGCTGCGGAACAAGAAGTTCATGTTCTTCTCGGTGATCTATCCGCCGGGGCTCTACCTGATCATCGCGGGCGGCGCAGACGGCGCCCGGATGCCCGGGATGCGGCTCGACATGGGGATGTACTACATGGTCGCGATGGCCGCCTTCGGCGCCATGACCGCCGTCCTCCTCGGCAACGCCGAACAGATCGCCAAGGAGCGCGAACTGGGCTGGGTGCGCCAGCTGCGGCTGACCGCGCTGCCCGGCCGCGGCTACGTCGGCGCCAAGATCGCCGCGGCGGCCACCGTCAGCCTGCCGTCGATCGTGCTGGTGCTGCTGGCCGGTGCGGTCGTCAAGGGGGTCCGGCTGGAGGTCTGGCAGTGGGCCGCCATCGCGCTCTCCACCTGGCTCGGCAGCTTCGTCTTCGCCGCCCTCGGCGTCGCCATCGGCTACCTCGCCACCGGCGACGCGGTCCGCCCGATCAGCATGCTCTGCTACTTCGGCCTGGCCTTCCTCGGCGGCCTGTGGATGCCGCTGACGATCCTGCCGCAGTGGGTGCAGAACCTCGCCGACTACGTCCCCACCCACGCCTACGCCGCGCTGGGCACCGCCATCGAGGGCGGCACCGGACCGCATCCGAAGGACGTCGCGGTCCTCCTGGTATATCTGGCGCTCTTCGTGAGCGGCGCGGCGTGGCTGTACCGCAAGGACACCCGGAAGGCATGACGACGTGACGACGGAGCGCGGGCCCCGGGCGCCCGGGACGGACGACGACATCCCGATCCGGATGGGACAGCCGGCCCGGACCCGGCGGCAGGCGGTCTCCAAGGCGCTGTGGATCAGCGTCTGGATGCTCTACCTCGCGGGCCCGGTCGCCGACCTCTTCACCGGCTCCGCCCCGCTCACCACCCGCGTCCTGGGCGCCGTCGGCCTCGCGGTGTACGTGGCGCTCTACTTCGCGCTGGTCTTCCGCCACATGTGGCGGGGCGTCACGGTGCGGGCCGTCTACCCGCTGCTCGTCGTGCTGCTGGCGCTCTCCGTCGCCCTCGTCTGGAACCTCGGCCCCAACTGGCTGGTGCTCTTCATCTTCACCTCGGTGGCCACCGGCGTCGTGCTGCCGTGGGAGCACGCCCGCTGGGCCGTCCCCGCCGTCACCGTCGTCCTGCTGACCGTCGGCCTCCGCTTCCCGGAGGTCCGCGGCTACTACCTCCTGGCGTACGGCCTCCCGGCGCTCGGCACCGGCTACACGATGATCGGCGTGCAGTACCTGATCCGTACGACGAAGGAGCTGCGCGCCGCACGGGAGGAGGTCGCCCGCCTCGCCGCCAACGACGAACGGCTGCGGATGGCCCGTGACCTGCACGATCTGCTGGGCCACTCGCTCTCGCTGATCACGCTCAAGAGCGAGCTGGCGGGCCGGATGCTGCCCGGCCGCCCCGAGGACGCCGCGGCGCAGGTCGCCGACATCGAACGGGTCGGCCGACAGGCCCTGGTGGACGTCCGCGAAGCCGTCACCGGCTACCGCAGGCCCCGCCTCGCCGTCGAACTGGCCGGGGCCCGCGCCGCGTTGCGCACCGCCGGGATCACGGCGGACGCCGACCCGGCCCTGGAGCGGGACCCCGCGCTGCCGGAGCCGGTCGAGTCCGCGCTGGCCTGGGCGCTGCGGGAGGCCGTCACCAACGTCGTCCGGCACAGCGGCGCCCGGCGCTGCACCCTGCGGCTCACGGAGGAGCGCGACCCGGACGGCGTGCCCGCGCTGCGGCTGACCGTCGCGGACGACGGCGTCGGCGCGGCGCGCGGCACCGCCGAGGGCAACGGTCTCGGCGGTCTCCGCGAACGGCTCGCGCTCAGCGGCGGCCGGTTGGAGACGGGCCCGGGCGACGGCCGGGGCTTCCGGCTCGCGGCGGTCGTACCGGTGCCGGCCGAGGGGACCGTCCCCGACGGGGGCGGGGACGGCCCGGCGGACGGGGCCCCCGCGGCGCCGCCCGCACCGGGGACGGCGCGGTAGCCGGGGCGGGCGCGGGTCCGTGCCCCGGCCCGCCGCCGCGCTCCCCGTAAGCTGGCCGCATGATCCGTCTGCTGCTCGCCGAGGACCAGTCCATGGTCCGGGAGGCGCTCGCCGCGCTGCTGGAGCTGGAGGACGATCTCCGGGTCGTCGCCCAGGCGTCCCGGGGCGACGAGGTCGTCGAGCTGGCCCGGGAGCACGCCGTCGACGTCGCGCTGCTCGACATCGAGATGCCCGGCATGAGCGGTCTGGACGCGGCCGCCGCCCTGCACACCGCACTGCCCGGGGTGCGGATCGTCATCCTCACCACCTTCGGGCGGCCCGGCTATCTGCGCCGCGCGATGGAGGCGGGCGCCGCCGCGTTCCTGGTCAAGGACGCCCCGGCAGCCCGCCTCGCGGAGGCCGTCCGGCGGGTGCTGGGCGGTGAGCGGGTCATCGACCCGGCGCTCGCGGCCGCCGCGCTCGCCGACGGCGTCAGCCCGCTCACCGACCGCGAACGCGAGATCCTGATCCGCGCCGACGAGGGCGGCACCCAGGCGGAACTGGCCCGCCACTTCCACCTCTCGCAGGGCACGGTCCGCAACCACCTCTCCAACGCCATCCGCAAGACCGGCGCCCGCAACCGCGCCGAGGCGGTCCGCACGGCCCGCGAGAAGGGCTGGCTCTGAGCCGGTCCGAAGGACCCGGCGGGCGCCTCAGTTGAGCAACGCCCGGACCTCCGCCGCGCGCCCCCGCACCGTCTCCGCCGTCGCCGCGTCCACCGCCTCGACCACCCGGGCATACTCCTCCAGCTCGGCCGCGCCCTCCAGGAAGCGGCCGCAGTTCACCAGCGCCTGGGCGCGGTCGTGGCGGAGCCGGGCCGGGTGGCTGGGGAGCAGCAGGGCCAGTTCGACCGCCCACAGGCCCACCGGGCCGTGCTCGGGACGGGCCTGCGCCCAGGCGCGGATGTTGTTCAGGATCCGCGCCACGGTCTCCAGCGGATCGGCGGGCAGCAGCATCGGCGCCTCCAGCGCCACCCCGGCGCCCGCCACCAGCTCCGTCGCGTCCGCCTCGGTGAGCAACCGGCCCCCGGCGAACGGATCGGCCAGCACATGCGCCCCGCGCGGATCGCCGAACCCGACGACGTAACGGCCCGGCAGCGCCACCCCGTACACCGGCGCCCCGGCCCGCCGGGCGACCTCCGTCCACACCACCGACAGCAGGATCGGCAGCCCGCGCCGCCGCCGCACCACCTCGTGCAGCAGCGACGACCCCAGCCGCCGGTAGTCGGCGGGCACTCCGCCGAACCCCAGGCGGCGGCCGAGGAGTTCGCCGACGTTACGGGCCCACGCCGTCGGGCCGCCCTCCGGCGCGAACGGCAGCTGCCCGGCCAGGGCGTCCAGTTCGATCTCGACGGCGTCCATGCCCGCCTCGTCCAGCGCCGGATCGGCCTCCGCCGCGATCAGCAGACAGAGCAGCACCAGATCGGGCCGCTCGGCCCGCGCCTCCTCGGCGAACCGCCGCCGTCGCGCCCGCGCCGCCTCCTCGGACCCGCCGGGCCCGCCCCCGCTCAGGGCGCCACCGCCGCGGGCGCGGTCCGGTAGTGGTAGCCGTGGTGGTCGGTGAAGCCCAGCCCGTCGTAGAGCCCGAGCGCCGCCGCGTTGTCCGCCTCGACCTGGAGGTACGCGGCCGACGCCCCCTCGTCCAGCGCACCGGCGGCGAGCGCCGCCATCACCAGCCGGGCCAGCCCCCGGCGCCGCGCCCCGGGCGCCACCTCGACCGCCGCGAACCCGGCCCACCGGCCGTCCACCACACAGCGCCCGATCGCCTCCGCACCGCCGTCGGCGCCCTCGACCGTCGCGAACCGGACCGACGGACCACCGGTCAGCACCGCCCGCGCCTCGGGCACCGGCCCACCCGCCCGGTGGTAGCGCGCCAGCCATGCCGCGTCCGGCTCCCGGCTCAGGCGTACCCGGGTCAGGTCGGCGCCGGTGTCGGCCAGCGGCGCCAGCGCAGCGGTGCGTACCAGGGTGTGGCCGGACGCCGTCCAGCCGCGCCGCTCCAGGGCACCGGCCAGTTCCTCGGCGGTGTCCGGGCGGCCGGTGGTGACGGCGACGACCGGCGGCAGGGTGCGCTCGGTGTACCAGCGGACGGTGTGCGCCAGCGCCTCGTCCAGCGGGACACCGGGGTCGCCGAGCGGCAGCACCGAGTTGGCCCGCCGGGTGAAGCCGCCGGACGCCCGCAGTGTCCAGCCGCCGAGACGTTCGGTCTCGACCGCCGGCCAGCCGCGGGCGGCCACCTCCGTCAGTTCCCGGACATCCGCGGCCGGGCCCCGCCGCCGGGCCGGGGTCGCGGGCACCACCTTCGCCGCGACCAGCAGTTCTTCCGCGATCCGGACCTGCTCGCCATTCCTGCGTGTGATGATGAGCACACCCTCGGTCCAGGATGTGAGCACCCCGACCGCGTCCGTGAACGCCCACTGACCTGCACTGTCGTCCGTACGGCGCCGGACCGATACCCTTTTGCCCACGTCAGCATGGGTGATGCGAACTTCAGCACGACCGTCGGTCATGAATTCCACCGCTCTTCCCGCCCCTCTTGTTCGTCTCGTGCCCGGGAACGGAGATACTAGGTGCGGGCATCGACGACGCCGCGCTCCCGCGCGCCCTGCGGCGGCCTGCCAATCGGTCCGCCGGCCCTACCGAGGAGGAACGACAGCGTGACCTACGTCATCGCGCAGCCTTGTGTCGACGTCAAGGACAAGGCATGCATCGAGGAGTGCCCCGTCGACTGCATCTACGAGGGCTCCCGGTCCTTGTACATCCACCCGGACGAATGCGTCGACTGCGGGGCCTGCGAGCCGGTCTGCCCGGTCGAGGCGATCTTCTACGAGGACGACACCCCTGACGAGTGGAAGGACTACTACAAGGCGAATGTGGAGTTCTTCGACGAGCTGGGCTCGCCCGGTGGCGCCAGCAAGCTCGGCCTGATCGAGCGCGACCACGCCTTCATCGCCGCGCTGCCGCCGCAGAACCAGTAAGCGGTCCACCGCGGCGCCCCGAAGGTCTCGTACGGCACCGACGCCGTGCGGGGCCTTCGCGCATTTCCGGGTCCGGCGCGCATACCGTGACCGGACCCGGCCCTCGCGCCGACGTCCCGGACGTCACCCCGCACCAGAAAGAGAGCATCGTGGGCGCAGTCTCCTCCCTCCTGCCGGTCTTCCCCTGGGACCGCCTGGAGCCCTACAAGGCCACGGCCGCCGCACACCCCGACGGCATCGTCGACCTCTCCGTCGGCACCCCCGTCGACCCGGTGCCCGAGCTGATCCGCGCGGCGCTGACCGACGCCGCCGACAGCCACGGCTATCCCACGGTCTGGGGCACCCCCGCGCTCCGCGACGCCCTCACCCGCTGGGCCACCGACCGCCTCGGCGCCCGCGGGCTGGAGCACACCAACGTCCTGCCGGTCGTCGGCTCCAAGGAACTGGTCGCCTGGCTCCCCACCCAGCTGGGCCTCGGCCCCGGCGACAAGGTCGCCTACCCGCGCCTGGCCTACCCGACGTACGAGGTCGGCGCCCGCCTCGCCCGCGCCGAACCGGTCGCCTACGACGACCCGACCGACCTCGACCCGGCCGGGATCAAGCTGCTCTGGCTGAACTCGCCGTCCAACCCGACCGGCCGGGTCCTCACCGCCGACGAGCTGCGCACCGTCGTCGCCTGGGCCCGCGAGCACTCCATCCTGGTCGTCAGCGACGAGTGCTACCTCGAACTGGGCTGGGAGGCCGACCCGGTCTCCGTGCTGCACCCGGACGTCTGCGGCGGCTCCCACGAGGGCCTGGTCGCGGTGCACTCGCTCTCCAAGCGCTCCAACCTCGCCGGTTACCGCGCCGCGTTCCTCGTCGGCGACGCCGCCGTCCTCGGTGAGCTGCTGCAGATCCGTAAGCACGGCGGGATGATGGTCGCCGCGCCCGTCCAGGCGGCCACCGTCGCCGCGCTCGGCGACACCGCGCACGTCGCCGAGCAGCGCGAGCGTTACGCCCGCCGCCGCAGCGCGCTGCGCTCCGCGTTCGAGGCGGCCGGGTTCCGCATCGAGCACAGCGAGGCGTCGCTCTACCTCTGGGCCACCCGCGACGAGCCCTGCTGGGACACCGTCGGCCACCTCGCCGAGCGCGGCATCCTCGTCGCCCCCGGTGACTTCTACGGACCGGCCGGTGACCGCTTCGTCCGGATCGCCTTCACCGCGACCGACGAACGCGTCGACGCGGCGGTCCGCCGACTCGCCTAGCGCACAGGCCGAAGGGGCCCGGGGAGCGTGAACTCCCCGGGCCCCTTCGTGTGGTCCGGCGCCGGTACGGCCGCCGTCAGCCGCCGACGGGGAGCCCGCCGAGCAGGCCCTTCGCCGCCGGGAGGGTACCGGCCGCGCCCTTGACCGCGTCGGTGGGCAGCGTGTCCGTGGAGAGACCGTTCTTGCCGGTCTTGCGGAGGACGGTGCCGACGGAGTCGGCGGTGCGCTGGGTGGTCGGGGCGGCCCGCTGGATCACCGGGGCGGCGGTGTCCGCCAGCGCCGGGGCGAGCTCCTGCGCGGCCGCGCCACCGGCCTCGTTCACCACGCCGACGCCTTCGTGCGCGACCGTGTCGAGGGTCTCGCTGGTGTGCTGCGAGTCCAGGGTGGTCAGTCCGCCCAGGTCGGTCGCGCTCGGCAGGGGCGCGGCGGTCGCGGCACCGGCCGCGCCGACCACGGGTGCCGCGCTCGCCGCGACCAGCAGGGCGGCTCGGGCGATCCGGCGCGTAACGGGGAGGGACATGGTGCTCCTTCGACGGAGGGGGCGCGTACTTCTGACAGCTGGGCACCGAGGTGCCGAGTCCGCCGGGCGGACGGACGCCCTGACTACCGCGTCAGCCCTCCGAAGGTTGCGGTGAAGTCCGGTAAAGAATTGATAACGCGTCACATAATCCGCCGTGCCGAAAGGCGGGCAATATGCGCATCCGGCCGCCTCCCGCGATACGGCCGAAACCCTTGTGACGTAAGGGAATCGCGCTTCCCCGGCCGCCCACCGCGGAACAACACGCGCGCCGCCGCCGGGGATTGACGGGCGTGCCCCGATGGAGGGAAGCGCCGGACTACTGCCCGGTGGTGATCCGTACGGCCGCCGCCCCGGAACCGCCCGCGCCCGCGGTGCGCTGCCAGCCCGCCGCCGCGTCGGACGCCTGCCAGCTCCGCCCGGCGTAGGAGACCTGTTCGACGCCCAACTCGGCGGAGTGGGCCACCGACCAGAGCGCCACCTGCCAGCCGCGCCGCGCCGCGTCGCCCCCGGAGCCCGCCACCGGCACCGTCACCGTCCGCCCGGGCGCACCCTTCGCGTCCCCGGCGCCCTTGGTACCCGCCGCGGGCAGCACCCCGGCGCCGAACTCCCGCACCAGCCGCTCCCGCACCCCCGTGGCGCCCCTGGCGTCCGCCGTCCGGGCACCCGCGCCGCCCCCGGTGTCCGCGCCGTTCGCCGGGCGCGGCACCACACAGGACAGAGCCGCGCCCCGGCGCCCGGTCAACGCGTCCGCCAGCAGCGTCGCGTCCGTCTCGTGCTTCGCGTACGCCAGCGGATAGCCGCTGCGCTGCACCCGCTGCGCCGACTCGGTCAGCGGCAGCCGCTCGTAACCGGGCACCTTCACCAGATGCGCGTAGAACTCCCCGGCGGCGTAGACCGGGTCCATGATCTGCCGGGAGGTGCCCCAGTCCTGCGAGGGGCGCTGCTGGAAGAGGCCGAGGGAGTCCTTGTCGCCGTGGTCGAGGTTGCGCAGCCCGGACTCCTGCATCGCCGTCGCCAGCGCGATCGCCACCGCCCGCGGCGGCAGCCCCCGCGCGGACGCCACCGCCGAGATCGTCGCCGCGTTCGCCGCCCGCTCCGGGGTCAGCTCCAGCGCCGTCCCGCCGTCCGCCGCCGCCACCGCGCACCGCGGCTCACCGGGCCCGCCGCCCAGCTGCTGCACCGCGAGATACGCCCCCGCGCCCAGCACCGCGGCCACCGCCACGGCGGTACGCCACGGACGCCGCCGACGGGCGGACGAGGGGGAGGACGAGGTGACCTGCACACCACCCACGGTAGCGAAGCACGGCGGATAGGGTTGAGAACATGGACCGCTCCACAGACCACCCCGCCCTCGACCTCTCGCTCGACGCCGCGGAGCTGACCGCGTGGCTCGTCGACTTCCCGTCCGAGAGCGGCGACGAGAAGGAGCTCGCCGACGCCGTCGAGCGGGCGCTGCGCGCGCTGGACCACCTCACGGTCGACCGCCACGGCAACAACATCGTCGCCCGTACGCACCTGGGCCGCGCCGAGCGGGTGGTGCTCGCCGGTCACCTCGACACCGTGCCGATCGCCGACAACGTCCCCTCCCGCCTCGACGACGAGGGCTATCTGTGGGGCTGCGGCTCCTGCGACATGAAGTCCGGCGTCGCCGTCCAGCTCAAGATCGCCGCGACCGTCCCCGAGCCCAACCGCGACCTCACCTTCGTCTTCTACGACCAGGAAGAGGTCGCCGCGCACCTCAACGGTCTCGGCCACGTCGCCGACGCCCACCCGGACTGGCTCGCCGGTGACTTCGCCGTCCTGCTGGAGTCCTCCGACGGCGAGGTCGAGGGCGGCTGCCAGGGCACGCTCCGCGTCCTGCTGCGCACCACCGGTGAGCGCTCCCACTCCGCCCGCAGCTGGATGGGGGCCAACGCGATCCACGCCGCCGCCCCGATCCTCGGCAAGCTCGCCGCGTACCAGCCGCGCCGCGCCATGATCGACGGGCTGGAGTACCGCGAGGGCCTCAACGCCGTCCGCGTCGAGGGCGGCGTCGCCAACAACGTCATCCCGGACGCCTGCACCGTCACCGTGAACTTCCGCTACGCCCCGGACCGCACCCCCGAAGAGGCGCTGGCGCACGTCCGGGAGGTCTTCGCGGACTGCCCGGTGGACGAGTTCGTCGTCGACGACCACTCCCCGGGCGCCCTGCCGGGTCTCTCCCACCCGGCGGCCAAGGCGTTCATGGACGCCGTCGGCGGCACCGCGCGCCCCAAGTTCGGCTGGACCGACGTCTCCCGCTTCAGCGCCCTCGGCGTCCCCGCGGTGAACTACGGCCCCGGCAACCCGCTCCTCGCCCACAAGCGGGACGAGCGGGTCCTCGCCGAGCGCATCGGCCACTGCGAGGAGCGGCTGCGCGCCTGGCTGACCAGCTGACGCGGTCCCCGGCGGCGCGGGTCCCGGGCGGGCGCAGCGGTCCGCGCCGCCCGCCGCGGGATCTACGCTGAAGCCGCAACGATCTGTCAGCGGAGGGAGCACGACATGGCCAGTCCCGAAGGAGCAGCGGCCCCCGAGGAGCAGCGGCTGGGTCCCGTACTGCGCCGTCACGACCAGGTGCAGCACAGCACCACGGACCAGCGGCTGCTGGACTCCGAGGGCTCCTCCGAGTGGGTGCACACCGATCCGTGGCGGGTGATGCGCATCCAGTCGGAGTTCGTCGAGGGCTTCGGCGCGCTCGCCGAACTCGGCCCCGCGGTCAGCGTCTTCGGCTCCGCGCGCACGCCCCGCGACTCCGCCGAGTACGCGACCGGCGTGAAGCTCGGCCGGGCGCTGGTGGAGGCCGGTTTCTCGGTGATCACCGGCGGTGGCCCCGGCGCCATGGAGGCGGCCAACCGCGGCGCCCGCGAGGCCGGCGGCACCTCCGTCGGCCTCGGCATCGAGCTCCCCTTCGAACAGGGCATGAACGAATATGTGAACCTCGGGGTCGATTTCCGGTACTTCTTCGTCCGGAAGACCTGCTTCGTGAAGTACGCCCGGGGCTTCGTCGTCCTGCCCGGCGGGCTCGGCACCCTGGACGAGCTGTTCGAGGCGCTCACCCTCGTCCAGACCCGGAAGGTCACCCGCTTCCCGATCGTCCTCTTCGGCACCGCCTACTGGAGCGGACTGGTCGACTGGGTCCGCGGGACGCTGATCGCCGAGGGCAAGGCGTCCCCGCGCGATCTGGAGCTGTTCCACCTCAGCGACGACGTGGAGGAAGCGGTCGCACTGGTGACGAAGGAAGTCGGGCCGGGCGTGCGCTGACGCCGCCCGCGGGGCCGCCGGGGCGCGGCCCCGCCCGGGCCGGTCAGGCCAGCCCGCGCCGGGCGACCGCCGGTGGCCGGTGACCGGCGATGGAGGCGACCATGTCCAGCACCTGCCGGGTCTCGGCGACCTCGTGGACGCGGTAGACCTGCGCCCCCAGCCAGGCGGAGACGGCGGTGGTCGCCAGGGTGCCGAGGACGCGCTCCTTGACCGGCCGGTCGAGGGTCTCGCCGACGAAGTCCTTGTTGGAGAGCGAGACCAGCACCGGCCACCCCGTGTCGGTCATCTCGCCCAGCCGCCGGGTCGCCTCCAGGCTGTGCCGGGTGTTCTTCCCGAAGTCGTGCCCCGGATCGATCATGATCCCGTCGCGCCGGACGCCCAGCTCCACGGCGCGCTCCGCCAGACCCAGCGTGACGCGCAGGATGTCGGCCATCACATCGTCGTACGCGACCCGGTGCGGGCGGGTGCGCGGTTCGGCGCCCCCGGCGTGGGTGCAGACCAGGCCCGCGCCGTACCGGGCGGCGACCTCGGCGAGCTTCGGATCGACCCCGCCCCAGGCGTCGTTGAGGACATCGGCACCGGCCTCGCAGACCGCCGCGCCGACGTCGTGCCGCCAGGTGTCGACGCTGATGATCACGTCCGGGTGGCGCCGCCGCACCTCCGCGACGAAGCCGACGGTGCGCCGCGCCTCCTCCTCGGCGGTGACCTCCTCGCCGGGACCGGCCTTGACGCCGCCGATGTCGATGATCGCGGCGCCCTCGGCGACGGCCTGTTCGACGCGGGTGAGCGCCGCCTCGTCCCGGAACGTCGCCCCCTGGTCGTAGAAGGAGTCCGGGGTCCGGTTCACGATCGCCATGATCACCGACTCGTCCGCGCCGAACTCGCGTTTCCCCAGCCGCAGCATTCTCACTCCTTCTCGGTGGTCCGCCAGCGACCTTACGTCCTCGCCCCGACCGGCAGCGGGCGCACGGCGCCCGGCACCTTCTCCGGCGTCGCCGTCGGTGCGGACGGTGACTGTCACACCCGCATGGCACGATCGGGGCAGGTGCATCTTCCGGGGAGTTGGTCGTGTTCTGGTTTCTGCTGATCGCCATGGTCGTGGTGGTCGCCGTGGTCACTCTGGTCGTCGTCGGCGGCGAGCGCGGCGGGCTGCGCGACGCCGAGCCGGAGCAGCTGTACGACCCGCTGCCCCAGGAACGCCCGCTGACCCGCGCCGACATCGACGCCGTACGCTTCGCGGTCACCGCCCGCGGCTACCGCATGAACGACGTCGACGACGCCCTCGACCGCATCGGCGCCGAACTCGCCGAGCGGGACGCCCGGATCGCCGAACTGGAGGCCGCGCTGGCCGGTTTCCACGCCGCCTCCATGGGCGCGCCGGAGCTGATCCGGGGCGACGGGGCGGCGGACGGGACGGCGGACGAGGCGCCCGCCGAGGGGGAGGACCCCGGCGCCACGGGGGAGGCCGACGGGAGCGGGGAGACGGCGCCGCCGCAGCCGCGGCCGGAGGGCGAGCGGCCCGGTGCGCGCGGCGGTGCGACCGCGGCGCCGGAGTCGGAGGGCCGGTCATGACGGGCGTGGTGAGCGCCCCGGACGGCGTCCCGCGCTGCCCCTGGGGCATGGAGTCCGAGAAGATGGCCGATTACCGGGCGTACCACGACACCGAGTGGGGCCGCCCGGTCCACGGCGACGACGCGCTCTTCGAGCGGATGTGCCTGGAGGCGTTCCAGTCCGGGCTGTCCTGGATCACGATCCTCCGCCGCCGCGAGGGGTTCCGCGCCGCCTTCGCCGGGTTCCGCATCGCCGAGGTCGCGCGCTTCACCGACGCCGACGCCGAACGGCTCCTCGCCGACCCCGGCATCATCCGCAATCGCGCCAAGATCGCCGCCACCCTCGGTAACGCCCGCCTCGCCGCCGCGCTGGCCCCCGGCGAGCTGGACGCCCTGATCTGGTCGTACGCCCCCGAGCGGACCGGCCGGGCGGCGCCGCGCACGGTCGCCGACATCCTGCCGGTCACCCCGGAGTCCACCGCGCTCGCCAAGGACCTCAAGAAGCGCGGCTTCCGCTTCGTCGGCCCGACCACCGCCTACGCGCTGATGCAGGCGTGCGGCCTGGTCAACGACCACCTCGCCGACTGCCACGCCCGGGAGGCGACGGAGCGGGCGGCGGCCACCGGCTGAGCCCGGGGCCGCCCCGCCCGGGACGGGCCGGGCGGGGCGGCGCGCCCGGGTCAGCGCCCCAGGTAGACCGGCTTCTCCTTCTTCACGAACGCCTCGACGGCGATGCGGTGGTCCTCGGAGGCACCGGCCCGCGCCTGGAGTTCCTCCTCCTTGGCGAGCGCCTCGTCCAGCGTGTGCCCGGCGCCGAAGGCCAGCGACTCCTTGAGCGCCGCGTAGGCGACGGTCGGCCCGGCGGCGAGCTTGCGGGCGACGGCCGCGGCGCGGTCGGCCAGCTCCGCGGCGGGCACCACCTCGCTCGCGATGCCCAGCGCGTACGCCTGCTCCGCGTCGATGCTGCGCGGGAAGAGCAGCAGGTCGGCGGCGCGACCGGGGCCGACGACGCGCGGCAGCGTCCAGGACACCCCGGAGTCGGCGGTGAGCGCGACCCCGGCGAAGGAGGTGTTGAAGGACGCCGAGTCGGCGACGATGCGGTGGTCGGCGGCGAGGGCGAAGCCGAAGCCCGCGCCCGCCGCGACACCGTTGACGCCCGCCACCACCGGCTTCGCCATCCCGGCGATCGCGGTGACGATGGGGTTGTAGTGCTCACGCACGGTGCTCATGGTGGCGCCGTCGCCGCTCTCCCGGTCCGCGGCGAGCAGCCCGATGTGCTCCTTGAGGTCCTGGCCGACGCAGAACGCGCGGCCGGTGGCGGTCAGCAGGACGGCGCGGACGGCGGAATCCGCCGCCGCCTCCCGCAGCCGCTCCCGGAGCGCCACCTTCGCGTCGATGTTCAGGGCATTCATCGCGTCGGGCCGGTTGAGGGTGATCGTGGCGAGTCCGTCGGTCACGTCGTAGAGCACGCTGTCGGCCATGGGTGGGGATCCCTCCGTCGCGGGTGGCGCCGCCCTTCCGGGGCGGTCAGCGCTCAGGATGCCGGAGATCATCACCCCCCGGCATGTGACGTACGTCAAAGATTGAGGGTTACCCGGGGTGCGCAGGGTGGCGCAGTATCGCAGGCCACTCACCGAATTGCGGCGGTTTGGGGGAGCGCGTTGCCGAAGGGAAGCTGTCCGATGTTGGTCATCGGGTCGTTCGATGCGGGATAATGGCCTGGAAGCAATGTGTTCGATGCCGGTGACGCGTGCCGAGATGCGGCCGTCGGCTTTCGGCTGAGGATGAGCTGGTTTCAGGAAGGGGAACGAGCATGGCGGCCATGAAGCCGCGGACGGGTGACGGCCCGCTCGAGGTGACCAAGGAGGGGCGGGGCATCGTCATGCGCGTTCCGCTCGAAGGCGGCGGGCGACTCGTCGTCGAGCTGACACCCGACGAAGCAAAGGCCCTGGGTGAGGCCCTGGAGAAGGTCACCGTCTGAGAGGGCGGCCCGAACTGCTGCGGTTCCCCGGGGCGCTGACCCCTGGTACCCCCAGCCGATGATCAAGGCCCTGGCGGGCGCGCCTCGTGCGCTCCCCGCCGGGGCCTTTCGTCGTACGGGCGGCCGGACGCGGACCGGCGGAGGCGGGGTACTCCAGGACGGGCGCGGGCGGCGGTGCGGCCCCGTGCCGGGCGGGTCAGCCGCGTTTGACCGCGCAGAGCAGACCGTCGCCGACCGGCAGCAGCGACGGGACGAGTACGGAACTGTCCCGGACGGCGCGCAGCAGCTCGCGCAGGCGCAGCACCTCGTCGGGCTGCTCACCGGAGTCGACGGTGCGGCCGTCGGCGAAGACGCCCGCGAAGCAGACCAGCCCGCCCGGGCGCAGCAGCCGCAGCGCCTCCGCGAGGTAGTCGGTGCACTCCGCCCGATCGCCGTCGCAGAACACCAGGTCGTAGCCGCCGTCGGCGAGGCGCGGCAGGACGTCCAGCGCCCGGCCCGGGATGAACCGCGCGCGGTTCCCGGCGAAGCCCGCCTCGCGGAACGCCTGCTTGGCGAAGGTCTGCCGCTGAGGTTCGAGATCGACGGTGGTGAGCACGCCGTCCGGCCGCATGCCGTGCAGGAGGTAGATGCCCGACACGCCCGTGCCGGTGCCGATCTCGGCGATGGCCTTGGCGCCGGCGGTGGCGGCGAGCATCCGCAGGGCGGCACCGGTGGCGGTCGACACCGTACGGATCCCGGCGTCGCGGGCGCAGGTACGGGACCAGCGCAGGGCGATGTCGGTGGCGTCGTCGATGGTCCCGGCGCCGTACGCCTCGGCGAATGCCAGGCCCGTCTGCCGGTTGCCGGTAATGGCCCTCTCCTGTCCCCGTAGTTGACGCAACGGTGACTGTATCCGCTGCGTGCGGGAACCCGCAGATGGGACCGGGCGTTAACGGGGGACAGGGGGGATGCGCGGGTGAAGACCGACGGAGACGTGAAGCAAGCACAGAAGCAGGACCAAATGCAGGTCAAAACTGCTTATCCGGAGCTAACGGGCGAGGTGGATATGGTAGGGGCTCTACTGGACACCACCAGAGCCACCAGGGGAGGTGCGGCTGCGACGGGTGACCGCCGAGGGCGCAGACGCCTACGACGGCCGTTCGCCGAGCCGAAATCCGTGACCGACACCGCTGACCGTCTCCGCACCCACCACTCCGCTCCTACCGCGACCTTCGCCTCAGACGCGGACGCGCAGGCGTGGACTCCCCCCAGCTGGGAGGAGATCGTCAGCACCCACAGTGCCCGGGTCTACCGCCTCGCCTACCGCCTCACCGGCAATCAGCACGACGCCGAGGACCTGACCCAGGAAGTCTTCGTCCGGGTCTTCCGTTCGCTCTCGACGTACACGCCGGGCACATTCGAGGGCTGGCTGCACCGGATCACCACCAACCTCTTCCTCGACATGGTCCGCCGCCGCCAGCGGATCCGCTTCGACGCGCTGGGCGACGACGCCGCCGAGCGGCTGCCCAGCCGCGAGCCGTCGCCGCAGCAGCACTTCAACGACACCCACTTCGACGCCGACGTCCAGCAGGCGCTGGACACCCTGGCGCCGGAGTTCCGCGCCGCCGTCGTCCTCTGCGACATCGAGGGCCTGTCGTACGAGGAGATCGCCGCCACGCTCGGCGTGAAGCTCGGCACGGTCCGCAGCCGGATCCACCGTGGCCGCTCGCATCTGCGCAAGGCGCTCAAGCACCGCTCCCCGCAGGTGCGGGCCGAGGAGCGCGAGCAGCGGGCGCTGGCCGCGGTGTCCACCGGGGAGGTCGGAATCGCGTGAGCCCCATTGGCGGTGCTTCCCCCGCCGAGCAGCATCTCGGTGACCGCCTCGCAGCCCTGGTCGACGGCGAGTTGGGACATGACGCGCGGGAGCGGGTGCTCGCGCACCTGGCGACCTGCGGACGGTGCAAGGCGGAGGCCGACGCCCAGCGTCGGCTCAAGAGCGTCTTCGCGCAGACCGCGCCACCCGGCCCCTCGGAGGGGCTGTTGGCGCGGTTGCAGGGGCTGCCCGGAGGAGATCCGGACGGCCCCGGCGGCGGCCTGGGCGCCTTCGGACGCGCCGAGTTCGACCGGGACGGCGGCGGCTTCGGGTACCAGCCCTCCGCCGGTGCGCACCCGGCCGAGCTGCGCGCGCCCCGGCAGCGGGGTTTCCGTATCCACGAGAGCGAGCGCGAGCGCCCGGCGGCGCCGCGCCGCCGGTTCGCGTTCGCCGCGGCCGGAGCCGTCTCGCTGGCCGCCCTCGCGCTGGGCGGCACCCTCCCGCTGGAGGCCGCGATGGATCAGCCGGGCCGTCAGGACGGCACCGGCACCACCGTCGTCCCGCTCAGCGCCACCCCGGTCGCCGGTAGCGACCCGCTCCGCGACGCCGGACTGCTGACCTCCGGCGGCGTCGCCGGTCCGGTCGCCTCCGCGACACCCGGGCCCACCGGTCTGTACGGCCCCTCCGCCCCGCCCTCCTCGCCTCCGGCCCGGATACCGTCCGGCGGCCGGTTCGGCCCGTTGATAGCCCCGCCCGACCAGGACGGCGACGGGCGGCCGACGCCGCTGACCGTCGGCACCGCCCGCGCCCCGGGCCCGTACACCCCCGCCACCGGGGAGCTGCGCCCGCTGATCGGCTCCGCGGTGCCTCCCACCCCCGCTCTCCACCCGCCCGCCGCTGCTCCGCGCTGACCACCGCCTGCGCTCTGTCACCGGGAACTGGTTGAATCGCTGCGGGGCGGTGCGTGTCGTCGACACGCGTACGGTCCACGAGGCGGCGGTGGCCCGCGCGGGTGCGGGCGAATGGTGGGGAGAGCATGGACGACGGTACGGCCACCGGGCCGAAGCTGAAGTGGTGGAGCCGACCGGGACGCACCCCCGACCCGCAGCCCCACCCCGGAGCGGGTCCCCAGCCCCAGCAGGTGACCACGGAGGGTGAAGCCGTGCCACCGCCGGGGCCTGGCGCTGCGGGTACCTCGCCGGTCCCCGCCGCTGCGGGCACACCGCCGGTGCCGGGCCCGCAGCCGGTTGCCCCGGGCCCGGCCCCCGCTGCCCCGCAGCCGGTCGTCCCGGCCCCGGCCGGTCCGCAGCCGACTGCCGTCAGCGGGTCGCAGCCCGGTGTCCCGGCTGCCGCCGGTCCGCAGCCGATGCCCGTCGGTGCGGCGGGGCCGCGGCCGGACGCCTCCGGTACGGGCGGCCCGCAGCCCGGCGCCGCGCCCGGAGCCCAGTCCGGTACGCCGGTTCCGTACGAGCCGCAGTCCGCGTCGATTCCGTCCGAGCCGCAGTCCGTGTCGGTCCCGTCCGAGCCGCTGCCCGAGTCGGTCCCGTCCGGGCCGCAGTCCGCGTCGGTCCCGTCCGAGCCGCTGCCCGCGAGTCCGGCTTCCGCCGGTCCGCAGCCGGTTGCCGCCGCGGTGCCGCAGCCTGCCGGTTCGGTCTCCGCCGGGCCGCTGCCCGAGGTGGCCGCTCCTGCCGAGGCGCAGCCGGTCGCCGTGTCCGGGCCGCTGCCCGACGCGTCCGTTCCGGCCGAGCCGCAGCCGGTCGCCGCGTCCGGGCCGCTGCCCGACGCGTCCGTTCCGGCCGAGCCGCAGCCGGTCGTCCCGTCCGGGGCCGAGGCGCAGACCGTCGTCCAGCCCGACGACGCATGGCCGCCGCCGGAGCCGCTGGCCGCCACGCGCGTGTCGGTGACGGTGCCCGCAGCCGGGGCCCCGGCGACAGGCGCCCCTGAGCCCACGGCGACGGCAGCTCCCGCAGCGGAGGCTGCCCCCACGGCGGAGGCTGCCCCCGCGGCAGAGGCTCCCGCACCCGCCGCCCCCGCGCCGCTCCCGGCCGCGACCCCCATGGCATCGCCCGAGGCCGAGGCGTCCGGGGCCGGGGCCGGGGCCGCGACGCTCCAGCTCACCAAGGTCGAGCCCGAGGTGGCGCACGCGGCGGGGGGCGGGGCGCCCGCCGTGGCCGACGGGCCGCGTCATCCCAAGGACCCGTACGGCACGCCGCCGTACGGGGACCCGGGGCCGTGGGCGCCCGCGCCGCCGGTGCAGCGGCCGGTGACGACCCCGGCGCACGGCACCCCGCTGCCGCCGCCCGGCGCGGCGCCCGTCCACGGTTCCGCCGCGCCGCCGCTGCCGCCGCAGGCGCCCTACGTCGACCGGCCGCTCCCCGCCGAGCGGCCCGTGGCGCCGCAGCCGTATCCGCAGGGCGGGAACGGTACCGACGGCGGCGGGTTCGTCCCGCGGCCCGGTGACGGCGGGCCGCGGTCCGCGGTGGCGCGCAGCGCCGCGCTGCCGGTGGCCGACGCCCCGCTCCCGCCCGAGCGGCCCGTTCCGCACCCCGACGCGTCCGGGGACCACGGCCGCCTCGTCCCGGCGCACCCGGGCGGCGCCTGGCAGCAGTACGACCCGTGGAGCCCGCCGGGGCAGGCCGCGCAGCCGCCGGTCCGGCGGGCCCGGCGCGGTCCGCTCGTCGTCGGCGCGGTGGTGTTGGCGCTGCTCGCGGGGGGTGTGGGCGGCGCCGTCGGCGTGTACGTCGAACGCCACGGCGGGCCCGGCGACATCATCCTGCCGCAGGCCGACGAGGCGCCCGCGCCCCGCGATCCGCACAGCGTCGCCGGGATCGCGCAGTCCGCGCTGCCCGGTGTCGTCACCCTCCATGTGCGGGGCAACGCCGAGCAGGGCACCGGTACCGGCTTCGTCCTCGACCGGCAGGGCCGCATCCTCACCAACAACCACGTCGTGGAGCCCGCCGGGAACGGCGGCGAGATCTCGGTGACGTTCAGCGGCGGGCAGACCGCCAAGGCGCGCGTGGTGGGCCGGGACAGCGGCTACGACCTCGCCGTCGTCCAGGTCGACAACGTCTCCGGGCTGCACCCGCTCGCCCTCGGCAACTCCGACGCGGTCCGCGTCGGCGACCCGGTGGTGGCCATCGGCGCACCGTACGACCTCGCCAACACCGTCACCGCCGGGATCATCAGCGCCAAGCAGCGGCCCATCACGGCGGGCGGTGAGAAGGGTGACGGCAGCGATGTGTCCTACGTGGACGCGCTGCAGACGGACGCGCCGATCAACCCGGGCAACTCCGGCGGTCCGCTGGTCGACGGCGAGGGCCGGGTGATCGGGATCAACAGCGCCATCCGCGCGGCCGACGGCTCCAGCCCGGACGGCACCACCCAGGGCGGCAGCATAGGGCTGGGCTTCGCCATACCGATCAACCAGGCCAAACGGGTCGCCGAGGAGCTGATCAACACCGGCCGGGCCACCCACCCGGTCATCGGCGTCACGCTGGAGATGGAGTACCCGGGCGACGGCGCGCGGGTCAGCGGCGTCGCCAAGGACGGCCGTAACCCGGTCACCCCGGGCGGTCCCGGCGCCAAGGCGGGGATCAAGGGCGGGGACGTCATCACCCGGCTGGACGGCGCGCCCGTCCACAGCGGCGAGGAGCTGATCGTCAAGATCCGCAGCCACCGGCCGGGCGACGCGCTGACGCTGACCCTGCGCCGCGGCGGCAAGGACCGTACCGTCCATCTCACGCTCGGATCGTCGGGCACCGGCTGACGTTTGCACGGTGTTGGCGCGGGTGACTCCCGTGCGACGCGTGGGGCCAGGTACCGTGAGGGGTGGCCTGGCCCCGGGCCGATGAGCGGCTGCGGACAACCAAGGAGCTGAAGGTGTTCTTCGACATAGGACCCCTGGAGCTGGTGGCTCTCGTGATCCTCGGTGTGCTCATCTTCGGCCCGGACAAGCTCCCCAAGGTCATCCAGGACGTGATGGGCTTCATCCGCAAGGTCCGGGCGTTCTCGGACAGTGCCAAGGAGGACATCCGCAGCGAGCTGGGCCCGGAGTTCAAGGACTTCGAGTTCGACGACCTGCGCCCGAAGAACTTCGTCCGCAAGCACGTCCTGGAGAAGGACGAGTACGGACTGAAGGACCTCCAGGAGATCCGCGAGGGGTTCGACCTCAAGCAGGAGATGGCCGACGTCACCGACGCGGTCCGCAGCTACGACGACGCCTCCTCCGGCGCCGGGCGGCCGAACCTCTCCAAGGACGGCGGATCGGCCTCCGGCGGCCGTATCGACCTCTCGAAGAAGCCCTCCGGCGGGCTGGCCCCGGGCGAGCGTCCGCCCTTCGACACCGACGCCACCTGAGCCGACGTCCTCCGCCCGGTCCGCGGCACGCTCGCCCACCGGGCGGATGTCGCATGCCGTGGGCACGCCCTTGCGCTCTGTCCCGCCCGGTCACTGGCTATGCTCCCGGTGTCCGGGGTGAGGACGCCTGAGGGGGGCGGGCCGCCCACGACACAGGGCAACGAGGAGGCTCCGCGCAGATGGAGACGGTGAGTCGGGCTGCGGCCCAGTCGGATACGGCCGACGCGGGGCGGAAGGTCGACGGCTATCTGCTGGCGGCCTTCCCCTGGTACGGCCTCGATGAGGCGTTCACCGGGCCGCGCTGGCTGCTGCGGGTCGGCGCCGCCGCCGACGGCACCGTCGAACACGGTGCGACCGGGCACGGCGAGGAGCCGACCATAAAGACCGAGACGCCCAAGGACGAGCGGTTCACCGTCGTGGTGACGGTCGCCGGGCGTCCGGTGCGGCGCAGCGGCGACGGCACCGGCGTGCTGGACGCCACCTCCGTCTCGACCGCCGCCTGGCTGGCCGGGTCCGGGCTGCTCGCCCACACCTGGCCGACGACGATGGACCGCGCGCTGCGCCAGGACTGGCTGGACCAGCAGACCGCGATCGCCTGGGAGCTGGCCGACGACCTCGACGGCGAGGGCTGGAGCGAGCTGCTGCTGCCGGTCGACGGCGAGCCGACGCCGTTCCGCTACCGCGAGTCCGCGTACGGCTGGGTGCTGGCCGGTTCGGCGGGCGACGGGGACGGGGTGCACATCGGCGCGTACGGCCGGGGGATGAGCGCGTACGGCCTGGGCTTCGGGGTGATCGCGGACCTCGCCGCGTACGAGGGCTGAGCACGGCTGCGCCGAGGGGCGGACCGGAGATCCCCGGTCCGCCCCTCGGCGCTGTGGCGGGCGGCCCGCCGCGGGTCAGAACTTGTTGCGCGGGGTGATCCCCAGCGACATGCCCTGGAGACCGCGCTGACGGCCGCCGAGCTTGCCGGCGATGGCGCGGATCGCGGCGCCCGCGGGGGAGTCGGGGTCGCTCAGCACCACCGGCTTGCCCTCGTCGCCGCCCTCGCGCAGCCGGACGTCGATCGGGATGGAGCCGAGCACCGGCACCTGCGCGCCGGTCGTCCGCGTCAGGCCCTCGGCGACCCGCTCGCCGCCGCCGGTGCCGAAGACGTCGACCATCTCGTCGCAGTGCGGGCAGGGCAGCCCGGACATGTTCTCGACCACGCCGACGATCTTCTGATGGGTCTGCACCGCGATCGACCCGGCCCGCTCGGCGACCTCCGCCGCGGCCTGCTGGGGCGTGGTGACGACGAGGATCTCGGCGTTGGGGACGAGCTGCGCCACGGAGATGGCGATGTCGCCGGTGCCGGGCGGCAGGTCGAGGAGGAGGACGTCGAGGTCGCCCCAGTAGACGTCGGCGAGGAACTGCTGGAGGGCGCGGTGCAGCATCGGGCCGCGCCAGACCACCGGGGCGTTGCCGGGTGTGAACATGCCGATCGAGATGACCTTCACACCGTTCGCCGACGGCGGCATGATCATGTTCTCGACCTGGGTGGGACGGCCGTCGGCGCCCAGCATCCGCGGGACGGAGTGACCGTAGATGTCGGCGTCCACGACACCGACCTTCAGGCCGTCCGCCGCCATCGCCGCGGCGAGGTTGACCGTCACCGACGACTTGCCGACGCCGCCCTTGCCGGAGGCGACCGCGTAGACGCGGGTCAGCGAACCGGGCTTGGCGAACGGCACCTCGCGCTCGGCGGTGGTGCCGCGCAGCGCCGCCGCCAGCTCCTTGCGCTGCTCGTCGCTCATCACGTCCAGCTCGACGCTGACGCCGGTGACGCCGTCGACGCGGGCGACCGCCTCGCGGACGTTGGAGGTGATCGTCTCGCGCATCGGGCAGCCGGAGACGGTGAGGTAGACGACGACCGCCACCGCGCCGTCCGCCGCGATGTCCACCGATTTGACCATCCCCAGTTCGGTGATGGGGCGGTGGATCTCGGGGTCGTTCACCGTCGCGAGCGCGTCGCGGATCGCGTCCTCGCTCGGCGCGGCGCCTGGGGGCGTGTCGGTAGCCATGCCCCGATATTACGGCGGGGTAGGCCGGTGGCGGAAAGCCCGTTCAGCGGTCGCGTTCGTCACGCTCCGCGCCGTCCGGCTGCCGCATCTCCAGCTCCCTGATCAGCTCCGCCAGCTCGGAGCGGATCCAGTCGCGGGTGGCGACCTCGCCCAGCCCCAGCCGGAGCGCCGCGATCTCCCGGGTCAGGTACTCGGTGTCGGCGATCGTCCGCTCGTTGCGCCCGCGGTCCTGCTCGTGGGTGACGCGGTCGCGGTCGTCCTGACGGTTCTGCGCCAGCAGGATCAGCGGCGCCGCGTAGGACGCCTGGAGGGAGAGCGCCAGGGTCAGGAAGATGAAGGGGTACTGGTCGAAGCGGAGGGGCAGCGGGACGGTGACGTTCCAGCCGATCCACAGGATGATGATCACCGTCATCCAGACGATGAACCGGCCGGTCCCCAGGAAGCGGGCGATCTTCTCCGACAGCCGTCCGAACGCGTCCGGGTCGTACTCCGGGAAGAGCGTGCGGCGCGGCACCCGCGGCTGGTCGAGACGGACCCGCGGCCGCTCGTTCGCCCCGCGCCGCAGCGCCGACGAACCGTTCGCCCGCGCCCGGACGCCCTCGCGCTCCTCAGGTCCCACGGTCCACCTCCGGCGCCCACCCGTTCTCCTCGGGCCGCTCCCCGGCGGGCTGCTCCTCACCGTGCAGCTCCGTCTCCCGCCAGTCGTCCGGCAGCAGATGGTCGAGGACGTCGTCGACGGTGACGGCGCCCAGCAGCGCCCCGCTGTCGTCGACGACCGGCGCGGAGACGAGGTTGTACGTCGCCAGATGGCGGGTCACCTCGGGCAGACCGGCGTCCGGCGGCAGCGGCGGCAGATCGGTGTCGGCGATCGAGCTGACCAGTGTGAACGGCGGATCGCGCAGCAGCCGCTGGAAGTGCACCACCCCGAGGAACTTGCCCGTCGGCGTCTCGTCGGGCGGTCGGCAGACGTAGATCTGGGCGGCGAGCGCGGGGGAGAGGTCCGGGTCGCGCACCCGCGCCAGCGCGTAGGCGACCGTCGCGTCCGGGCGCAGCACGATCGGCTCGGTCGTCATCAGACCGCCCGCGGTGCGCTCCTCGTACGCCATCAGCCGCCGCACGTCCGCGGCGTCCTCCGGGCGCATCAGCGTCAGCAGCCGCTCCTTCTCCTCCTCGGGGAGTTCGGAGAGGAGGTCGGCGGCGTCGTCCGGGTCCATCGCCTCCAGGACGTCGGCGCGGCGCTGCTCCTTCAGCTTGCCCAGGATCTCGATCTGGTCGTCCTCGGGCAGCTCCTCCAGGACGTCCGCGAGCCGGTCGTCGTCGAGGGCGGCGGCGACCTCGGCGCGGCGCTTGGGCGACAGATGGTGCAGCACCCCGGCGAGGTCCGCGGGGCGCAGCTGCTCGAAGGTGGCCAGCAGATTCTCCGCGCCCTGCCCGTGCTCCTCCAGCGAGAACCCGGTCACCGCCGACCACTCGACGGTCAGCGCTTCGCCCGCCCGTCGCCCGCCACCGCCCTTCGACGGAGACGCTTCGCGTCGCAGGAACTTTCCGCGCAATGCCCCGCCCCTGCCGCGGCGGACGAAGACCTTGTCGATCTCCCAGTCGCGGCGGGCCGGGAGCTGGATGATGCCGATGTCGAGGACGGTGACCTCCTCGCCGGTCTCCACCAGCCGCACCCGGCGGTCGAGGAGTTCGCCGAGGACCAGCGTCTCGGAGGCGCGCTGCTCGAAGCGGCGCATGTTGATCACACCGGTGATGACGACCTGACCGGACTCCACGCCCGTCACCCGGGTCATCGGCAGGAAGACCCGGCGCCGCTGGGCGACCTCGACGACCAGCCCCAGCAGCCGGGGCGGGCGGCCCTCCCGGCTGCCGCTGCCCTTCGTCCGCAACATCGCGACCAGGTCGCGGACGCGTCCGACCTGGTCACCGTTGGGGTCGAAGACGGCGACGCCGGACAGGTGCGAGACGAAGACCCGCGGAGTCACCACCGCCATGCAGCGCGCCTCCGTTCCTCCGGCCGGTCGGATGTGGGACGGGAGTAGGGACAAGGGAATATCGGCACAAAGGCGTCAATCCGGGTTCAGGCTAACGCGCCCGGCCCGTCCGCGCCCCGAGAACGGCCCGTACGGCGGCGGGCCGCGGGGGCGGCGGAGGGCCCCCGCGCGACCGGTACGCTGCCGTACTGCTGTCGAGGTCACCCCCAGGGCGTGTCTTCCCGGTCTTCGTGGGGCCGTGGCGCCCGGCACCGGACACCGCGACCTGTTCCACGAAGACCGAGCAGACACCCCCTAGCAGGAGGCAGAGCCGACGTGAGTGCAACCCCCTCGGGACCGGCCCCCCGAACCGTGGCCGTCCGTCGCATCGGGCGGACGGCGCTCCTGGGGGCGGTGGGCGCGGGGCTGGCCCTGGCGCTCACCGGCTGCGCCGAGGACCCGGACGCCGGGACGAACGGCGTCGGCAAGCTGCCCGCCACGAAGATCGAGGCGAAGGCGCGGGCGGCGGCGAAGAGCGCCGGGACGGTCCGCCTCTCCGGCAGCTTCGTCAGCCAGGGCGCCACCTACAAGCTGGACATGCACCTCACCGGCTCCGGCGCCAAGGGGCAACTCACCACCCGTAAGACGACGTTCGCGCTGCTGCGGGTCGGTGACGCGCTCTACCTCAAGGCGGACGCCGCGTTCTGGGCCGGGGAGAAGGCGGGCGGCGGCGGGAACGATGCCGCGGCGGCGGACAAGCTCGGCGGCAAGTACGTCAAGGTGCCCGCCGCCGACCCCGTCTACAAGCGCTTCAGCGGCTTCACCGACAAGGACACCCTGCTGGAGAGCCTGCTCGCGCTGCGCGGCACGCTCGCCACCGGCGACCACGCCACCGTCGGCGGGGTGAAGACCATCCGCGTCGCGGGCGGCGCGGGCTCCGGCGGCACCCTCGACGTCTCCCTGGAGGGCACGCCCTACCCGCTGCGCCTGGAGCGCGGCGGCGACGCGGGCACCGTCCGCTTCGACGACTGGGACAAGGGCGTCTCCCTCAAGCCGCCGTCCCGGGACCAGATCGTCGACTACGGCAAGCAGGTCTCGACGGCGTCGCAGGGCTGAGCGGCACGGTCACCCGGCGGGGGCGGAGCGGGGCGCCCGCCGCTCCCGTCAGCCCTTACGGCCCCGGCGCAGCAGCTTCGGCAGCGCCGCCGGGACCGGGCGGCGGGTGATCGCGGGGGAGGGCAGCGGCGGGACGGCGTGCGCCTCGTCCGGCATCGCGCCGGGGCGCTGCTCGGCGCCGCCGACCGGCTCCAGCCGCAGCACCCGGCACTCGGCCGCCCAGCGCTCCGGGATCGACTCCGCGTCCGGCGCGTTGAGCCGCTTGCCCTTCAGCTCGTCGACGGCGGTACGCCACGCCTCACCGTCCGGCACGGTCTCCACCACCCGCGCCTGCCACGCCACGAGACGGCCGCCCTTGTCCTTGCTGCGGACGGTGACCGTCGCGGTGGCGCCGTCGGTCAGCCCCAGATCCGCCAGCGGCTGCTCGCCCGCGCCGTCCCCGACCAGACACGCCGCGCCGTCCACCCACAGATGCCACAGCGCCCGGGACGGGCCGGTGGCCCCCCGCACCCAGATCAGCCCGGACTTCTTGGTGGCCTCTTCGATGAGCGCGCGGTCCTGGAGCGCCTGCGACGGGGTCGATGTCATGCCCGTCAGCCTAATGGGGCCGCCGGGCGCGCCCCCGGCCGCGTCGTCAGAGCCAGCCGTTGCGCTTGAAGCCGCGGTGGATGCCGAAGCAGAGCGCGACGGTCGCCACCAGCACCGCCGGGTAGCCGTACTTCCAGTGCAGCTCCGGCATGTTGTTGAAGTTCATGCCGTAGATCCCGGCGATCATCGTGGGGACGGCGAAGATCGCGGCCCACGAGGTGATCTTGCGCATGTCCTCGTTCTGCGCGACGGCCGCCTGCGCCAGGTTGGCCTGGAGGATGGAGTTGAGCAGGTCGTCGAAGGAGAGCACCTGCTCGTTGACGCGTGCCAGGTGGTCGGCGACGTCACGGAAGTACTTCTGGATGTCGGAGTCGACCGGCCGCATCGGCCGCTCGCTCAGCAGCTGCAACGGCCGCAGCAGCGGCGACACCGCCCGCTTGAACTCCAGCACCTCCCGCTTGAGTTGGTAGATCCGCCCGGCGTCGCCGCCCCGGGTCGCCCCCCGCCCGGCGCCCGAGCTGAAGACGTCGATCTCCACCTCGTCGATGTCGTCCTGCACCGCACCGGCGACCGCGATGTACCCGTCGACGACCTGGTCGGCGATGGCGTGCAGCACCGCCGACGGGCCCTTGGCCAGCAGCTCCGGGTCGTCCTGGAGGCGGTGGCGCAGCGCCCGCAGCGAGCCCTGGCCGCCGTGCCGGACGGTGACGATGAAGTTCCGGCCGGTGAAGCACATCACCTCGCCGGTCTCCACGACCTCGCTGGTCGCGGTCAGCTCGGCGTGCTCGACGTAGTGGACGGTCTTGAAGACGGTGAAGAGGGTGTCGTCGTACCGCTCCAGCTTCGGCCGCTGGTGGGCGTGGACGGCGTCCTCGACGGCGAGCGGGTGCAGCCCGAACTCCGCGGCGATACCGGCGAATTCGGCCTCCGACGGCTCGTGCAGCCCGATCCAGGCGAAACCGCCCTCGGTCCGGACGGCGGCCATCGCCTCGGCGGGGGTGCACGCCTCCTGCACCCGGCGGCCCTCGCGGTAGACGGCGCAGTCGACGATCGCACTGTTCACGCAGGTCGGGGCGGACTTCTCGTAGCCGAAGGGGGCGGCGCCGTCACGGCGGCGGGAGGGACGGACGGCGGCGCGCAGGTCACGGATCATCGACATGGCAAGCTCCTTCACGGGCCGGCCGTCAGCGGCGTGCGCGGGGCGTAACGCAACCCGGAACGTGGACGTACGAGGCGACATCGGCCGTACGTCCGCAAAGCGGGCGGCGTTCCGTGCCGGGGCACTGACGGCGCGCGGAGAATTCGAGGAATTCGCTGAGAGATACGGAACAGAGGGGCGAAGGCGCTCTTCCGTCATCTCCGTCCGACGCGAGGGAACTTCACAGGTTTCGCGGCGGGGCCGCGGGGTACGGAAGCCTTCGGCGATCAGAAGATTCGCTGCGCGAGAGGGATGACAGGAGAACTATCGGTACTGCACGGTCGACTCGGATCCACCGCAGCCCCACCTCCTCCGGCCGGTCCCCGCTGGGGGACGACGTCATTCCCTGACCAGATGGCAGGCTATCAGCCGCCCGTGGCGCCACCGCGCCGCTTTGCCTGTTCGATACGAAGCCGATTCACGCTGTTTTCCGGCGTGCCCGCATCCGGGCCGACCGCCGGACCCGGAGCCTTGCCGCGGCGCCGCCGGACGGCCCCTCCGGACACCGTACGCGGCCGCTCTATGCTCGCCCCATGTCTGACGTTCTCGCGCTGGTCGAAGCCCGGCTGCGCACCGCCCTGGGCGAGCCGGACGCCCGCGCCGCCGTCACCTTCCTCGGCACCGACCGCATCGAGGTGCTGCGCTTCGTCGGCGACGGCGTGGTCCGCTACGCGACGCTCGGGATGTCCGCCCACCCGATGACCGACCCGTCCGGCGCCGCGCCGGGCCTGGGGGCGCCCCCGTCGGTGGTCTTCGCCGACCCGGTGGCCGGGCCCCGCGCGGAGCTGCTGATCACGCTGCGGCCGGGCCGCGCCGATATCGACAAGGTGCTGCGGCCGCTCGCCGTGCTCGCCGCATCGCCGCAGGTCGAGGGCGTGGTCGTGGCGCCGGGTGCCTCGCTGGACACCGGCGAACCGCTCTGGCCGGGCGCCGGTTTCACCTCCGTCCTGGTCGCCGCCTCCGGTGGCCTCGTCGAGGATCTGGAGCTGGACGCGCCGCTGGATCCGGTGCGCTTCCTGCCGCTGCTGCCGATGACGCCCAACGAGGCGGCGTGGAAGCGGGTGCACGGCGCGGAGGCGCTCCAGGAGCGGTGGCTGGCGCAGGGCACGGACCTGCGGGACCCGCTGCGCGGCGGTGCCGACCTGACCTGAGACGGGCCGCCGCCGGGCCCGTCGGCCGGTGTCCGGCGGGCCGGTGTCCCCGGTGTGGAACATTCCGACCGGTCGGGTGATCGTCCTTGACGCGGCCGCGCGGCTGGAGGACCGTGGATCCCTATGAGGGGTGAACCCAGTTGCCCGAAGTGCGGTGGCCGCGTCCGGGCGCCCGGTCTCTTCTCCGACTCCTGGCAGTGCGCCGTCCACGGCACCGTGCAGCCGCTCCAGCCGGTCGTCCCGCCGAGCGTCGAGGCGCTCGGCGTCGTCGTGAACCGCTCCCAGGTCCCGGTCTGGATGCCCTGGCCGCTCCCGGTCGGCTGGCTCTTCACGGGCGTGGCCTGCGCCGGTGACGACCGCAGCGGCGGCCGCGCCACCGCCGTCGCCTGCTCCGGCCCCGGTCCGCTCGGCGGCCCCGGCGAACTCCTGTTGATCGCCGAGGAGCTGGGCGTCGGGCTCGGCGCCCGCTACGCCGGGATCGACGGCCCGGACCCCGGCCCCGGCATGGATGTCGACGCCGCCCCGCACACCAAGATCCTCGCCTCCGGCCGCCCGACCCCGATGTGGCACGTCGAGGGCTCCCCGGCCGACCGCGTGGTCTTCGCCGGGGAGGCCCGCGGGCTCTGGCTGTGGGCGATCGTCTGGCCCGAGCAGTCCGGTCTGCTGATGTACGACGAACTGGTCCTCACCGATCTGCGGGAGGCGGGCGCCGAGATCGATCTGCTGCCGTGCGGGGCGCTCTCCCCGCGGCTGCTGTCCTAGGGCCCGGGCCCGGACCCGTCCCTCCGGGCCGGAGCGGACGGGTGTCTTCCGCGGCCCGGTATCCTTGGCCCGACGCCCTGCGGCGCGCCTCCGGCGCCCGCGCGGGGCGCCGTCCGGTCACCGTCCCGTAGCGCAGGGGGGAGTTCAGCGTCGTGCGCATCGATCTGCACACCCACTCCACCGCGTCCGACGGTACGGACACCCCCGCCGAGCTGGTCGCGGGCGCCGCCGCCCGCGGGCTGGACGTCGTCGCGCTGACCGACCACGACACCGTCGCCGGGCACGCCGCGGCGCGCGCCGCGCTGCCCGCCGGGCTGACGCTGGTCACCGGCGCGGAGCTGTCCTGCCGGATCGCGGGCACCGGGCTGCACCTGCTCGCCTACCTCTTCGACCCGGAGGAGCCCGCCTTCGCCCGCGAGCGGGAACTGCTCCGCGACGACCGGGTGCCGCGCGCGCAGGGCATGGTCGCCAAGCTCCGGGAGCTGGGCGTCCCGATCACCTGGGAGCAGGTCGCCGCCATCGCCGGTGACGGCGCCGTGGGGCGGCCGCACGTGGCCACCGCCATGGTCGACCTGGGCGTCGTGCCCACCGTCTCCGACGCGTTCACCGCACAGTGGCTGGCCAACGACGGCCGCGCGTACGTCGACAAGCACGAGCTGGACCCGTTCGCGGCGCTCCGGCTGGTCAAGGGCGCGGGCGGCGTCGCCGTCGTCGCGCACCCCGCCGCCGTCAAGCGCGGCGCCTGTGTGCCGGAGAGCGCCCTCGTCGAGCTGGCCGCGGCCGGTCTCGACGGCATCGAGGTCGATCACATGGACCACGATGCGCCGACCCGCGCCCGGCTGCGCGGTCTCGCCGCCGAGCTGGGGCTGCTGACCACCGGCTCCAGCGACTACCACGGCCACCGCAAGAGCTGTGAGCTGGGCGAATACACCACCGACCCGGAGATCTACGGCGAGATCGTGCGCCGGGCCACCGGCGCCTTCCCCGTCCCCGGCGCGGGCGGCTGATCCGTGGCCGCCGGATTCCGGCGGCTCCCCCTCCTTCCGGCGCCCGCGTCCGTGCGGTGCGCCCGCGCGCCGCCGTGCCGGTGCGCATCCCCCTCCGCTCCACCTCCACCGCAAGGCCACTCATCACCGTGTTCGACGTCGCTGCCTTCAGTACTCTCTTCGTCACCCTTTTTGTCATCATGGATCCCCCCGGGATCACCCCGATCTTCCTCGGGCTGACCGCCGGACGGCCCGCCAAGGTCCAGCGCCGGATGGCCTGGCAGGCGGCGACCGTCGCGTTCTGCGTCATCGCCGTCTTCGGGCTCTTCGGCCGCCAGATCCTGGGCCGGCTGCACATCAGCACGCCCGCCCTGATGATCGCGGGCGGTCTGCTCCTGCTGCTGGTCGCGCTGAACCTGCTCACCGGCAAGTCCGAGGAGCCCACCCAGACCAAGGACGTCAACGTCGCGCTGGTCCCGCTGGGCATGCCGCTGCTGGCCGGGCCCGGCGCGATCGTGTCGGTGATCCTCGCCGTCCAGCACGCCCACGGCTTCACCGCGCAGCTGTCGGTGTGGACCGCCATCGTCGCGATCCACGTCGTCCTCTACCTGGCGATGCGGTTCTCGCTGCTGATCATCCGCGTCATCAAGGACGGCGGTGTGGTGCTGGTGACCCGGCTCGCCGGAATGATGCTCTCCGCGCTCGCCGTGCAGCAGATCATCAACGGCGTCACCCAGGTCGTCCAGGGCGCCTGACCGGCGCCGGACACAGTCGCGCCCCCGTACGGCACTTCCGTACGGGGGCGCATCCGCGTGCGTACCGCGCGGGGCGGCGTCGGTGTTACCGGGCGGCGACGGTGTCGGCCGGGCGGATGTAGATGCGCTGGCCGATTGCGGCGGCCTGCTGCACGATCCGGTTGACGGAGGCGGCGTCCACGACGGTGCTGTCCACGGCGGTGCCGTCGACATCGTCCAGGCGCATGATCTCGAAGCGCATACGGCTTCCCTTCGTCTGATCCTCCTGCAGGAGAACTGATGGATGGCGAGCGCGGGCGTCGCTGCCCGGGCTTCTACGGGTCCAACGTCCTGGCCCCCTGCAAACATTCCCTACGCTAAGGAAAATTTTCGATGGTCTAAGTATTTGCAGGTGAGGAGGGGATTACGGGCCCGGCCGGAACACCCCGGATGCCCGTCGCGAACGGTGGTGGCCTGCTACGCCACGGAGCACCACGCGCCGCCACCGGGCCCGCGCCCCGGCGGTCGGCTCAGTGCTCGGCCCAGAAGGCGGCCAGCGCGGCGGCGGTCTCCCGGGGGCGCTCCGCGTTGGGGGAGTGCTCCGCGCCCTCGACGACCGTGCGGCGGGCGGCCAGCCGCACCGCCATCTTGTCGATCAGCGGCACCGGCCAGGCGTAGTCCACCGTGCCGGACACCAGATGCTTGGGCAGCGGCACCGCGGCCAGCTCGTCGACCCGGTCCGGCTCCTCCAGCATCTGCCGCCCGGTGGCGATCAACTGCTCCGGGACGGTCGCCAGCCAGCGGCGCCGCAGGAACTCCCCGACCTCCGACGGCGTCCCGGCGTCCGCCGCCTCCGGCGGGTCCATCGCCCGCATCGCCTGCCAGACCGCCGCCATGTCCAGCGAACCGAGCGCGTCGATCAGCATCCGGACGCGGGTCTGCTGCGCCGGGTCGATGGCCGCCGGACCGGAGCTGAGCACCGTCAGCGAACGGAACGGCGCCGGATCGGTCAGCACCGCCGCCCGGCTCACCAGCCCCCCGCAGGAGTGCCCCAGCAGATGCACCCGGCCGCCCAGCGCCCGGGCCTGCGCCAGTACGTCCTGCGCCAGCGCGCCCTGCCCGTAGGCGGCGAGGTCGCGGGGGCCGGGGGACTCGTACTGTCCGCGGCCGTCCACCGCCACCGCCCGGAACCCGGCCGTGGCGAGCGGCGCGAGCAGCGCGATGAAGTCCTCCTTGCTGCCGGTGAACCCCGGGACCAGCAGCGCCGTGCCGAGCGGCGTCCGCTCCGGCCGGGCGTCGTGTACGGCGAACTCCCCGCGCGCGGTGACGAGGCGGTACGCGCTGGCGCACGGGGGGAGCGAGAGTGTCGGCGGCCTGCTCATGATCCGAGGCTATCCGCCCGTGACGGGGACACCGCAGCGCACCGGCGCCCGAGGTCCGGCGTTCGCCCGGTGGGCGGGGCCGCGGCGGGCGGACGCCGGACCCCGGACACGCCGACGGCCCGCCCCCGCCGCAGGGGCGGGAACGGGCCGTCGGACGGATGCTGCGCTCAGCTCTCCGGCGTCGCCTCGGCGGCCGGGGCCTTCGCACGGGTGCGGCGGCGGACCGGCTTCGCGGGCGCCTCGGCCGCCTCCGCGGACTCGGTGGCCTTGACCGCCGCGGTCTTGCGGACGCGCTTCGGCTTCGCCGGGGCCTCCTCGGCGGCGGCCTCCGGCGCGACGGCCTTGGCGGCGGTCTTGCGGACGCGCTTCGGCTTCGCCGGGGCCTCCACGCCCTCGGCGCTCTCCACGGCCTCCGCCGCCTTCGCCGCCGCGGTCTTCCGCGTGCGCTTCGGCTTGGCGGGCGCCTCGACGGTCTCCGCGGTCTCCACGGCCTCGGCCGCGGCGGTCTTGCGGACGCGCTTCGGCTTGGCCGGGGCCTCCTCGGCGACCGGCGCCACGGACGCCTCGACGGTCTCCGCCACGGCCTGCGCCTCGGCGGGCTTGGCGGCCCGCGTCCGGCGACGGCGCGGCTTCGCCGGGGCGGCCTCCGCCTCCTCGGCGACGGGCGCGACGGGCTGCGCCTCCGCGACCGGCGTCACGGCCTCGGCCGGGCGGCTGCCCGAACGGGTCCGGCGACGGCGGCGCGGCTGCCGGGGCCCGGTGGCCTCGGCCGCGATGTCCTCCGCGGCGTCCGGCGCGGCCTCCGCCTGCGGGGCCGCGGAGCCGTCGACGGCCGCGCCGCCACGGGTACGCCGCCGCTGCCGGGGCGTACGGGTGCGCTGCGGGCGCTCGGTGACCGCCGGGGCCTGACCACGACCGCCGCGACCGCCGCGACCGCCGGTCTCACCGAGGTCCTCGACCTCCTCGGCGGCGAGCCCGGCGCGGGTGCGCTCCGAACGCGGCAGCACGCCCTTGGTGCCCGCCGGGATGTGCAGCTGCTCGTAGAGGTGCGGGGAGGTGGAGTACGTCTCCTCCGGCTCGTCGAACGGCAGGTCCAGCGCCTTGTTGATCAGCTTCCAGCGCGGGATGTCGTCCCAGTCGACGAGGGTGACCGCGGTGCCCTTGGCGCCCGCGCGACCGGTGCGGCCGATGCGGTGCAGATAGGTCTTCTCGTCCTCGGGGGACTGGTAGTTGATGACGTGCGTCACGCCCTCGACGTCGATACCGCGGGCGGCGACGTCGGTGCAGACCAGGACGTCGACCTTGCCGTTGCGGAAGGCGCGCAGCGCCTGCTCACGGGCGCCCTGACCGAGGTCGCCGTGGACCGCGCCGGACGCGAAACCGCGCCGTGCGAGCTGGTCGGCGATGTCGGCGGCGGTCCGCTTCGTACGGCAGAACACCATCGCCAGACCCCGGCCCTCGGCCTGGAGGATCCGCGCGACCATCTCCGGCTTGTCCAGGGAGTGCGCCCGGAAGACGTGCTGGGTGGTGTTGGCGACGGTCTGGCCCTCGTCGTCCGGCGCGGTGGCGCGGATGTGCGTGGGCTGCGACATGTAGCGGCGCGCCAGCGAGATGACCTGGCCGGGCATGGTGGCCGAGAACAGCATGGTCTGCCGCTTGACCGGCAGCAGCTGGATGATCCGCTCGACGTCCGGCAGGAAGCCGAGGTCCAGCATCTCGTCGGCCTCGTCCAGCACCAGGCTGCGGACCTTCGAGAGGTCGAGCTTGCGCTGACCGGCCAGGTCGAGGAGGCGGCCCGGGGTGCCGACGACGACGTCGACGCCCTTCTGCAACGCCTCGACCTGCGGCTCGTACGCCCGGCCGCCGTAGATCGCGAGGACCCGGACGTTCCGCACCTTGCCGGCGGTGAGCAGGTCGTTGGTGACCTGCTGGCACAGCTCGCGGGTGGGGACGACGACGAGCGCCTGCGGCGCCTCGGTCAGCTGCTCGGGGGTGGCCCGGCCCGCCTCGACGTCGGCGGGGACGGTGACCCGCTCCAGCAGCGGCAGGCCGAAGCCCAGCGTCTTACCGGTGCCGGTCTTCGCCTGACCGATGACGTCGCTGCCGGAGAGGGCGACGGGGAGCGTCAGCTCCTGGATGGGAAAGGGGGAAATGATGCCGACGGCTTCGAGGGCCTCGGCGGTCTCGGGGAAAATCCCGAGCTCTCGGAACGTAGACAGAATCTTGCCTCTTCTGTGAGACGCGGCACGAGGCGGCGAAGGGGGTCGTACCGCGCTTGTACGAGGGGCGTACGGGCCGGGTTGCAAAGCCGACGGCGCGGGACCACTGCCAACGCTCAGGCACTCCTGCCGCGAGCGGTGTCCCTCCTGCTGATGCGTACGTCGCGTACGCGCCGCGGGGGAGGGCGGTCGGGTTGGAGCCGATCGGGCCACCGACCGGGCATCCGCATGCGTGGAACGACCCACCGATACTCGGCGGGCGCATTACCACTGTACCCCGGATGCACCGGGACATCCGAAGGCTTGTCCGGGTGAGAAACGGAACAAGCCGCCCGAGCCGCGGGCCGGGCGCGCTCCCGGCGGTCCCGGAGTGCGCCACGGGAGGCGGCGGCCCGGCGCTGCGGGGCCCGTCCGGCGGCTATTGTGCCGGTCATGGAGACGCCAGACACCGCCACCGCCGACGCGCCGGAACCGACCGGGATCGCCGCCCAGAACTGGCCGGAGGCTTCCGCCGAGCCGCACTACCGCGCCGCCGTGATCGACCTGCTGGGCGCCCTCGCCTACGGCGAGCTGTCCGCCTTCGAGCGGCTCGCGGAGGACTCGAAGCTCGCGCCGACCATGGACGACAAGGCCGAGCTGGCCAAGATGGCGTCGGCGGAGTTCCACCACTTCGAGCGGTTGCGGCAGCGCCTCGCCGACATCGAGGCGGAGCCCAACGAGGCGATGGAGCCGTTCGCCGCCGCGCTGGACGAGTTCCACCGCCAGACCGCGCCGTCGGACTGGCTGGAGGGCCTGGTCAAGGCGTACGTCGGCGACTCGATCGCCAGTGACTTCTACCGTGAGGTCGCCGCCCGGATCGACACCGACACCCGCGACCTGGTGCTGACCGTCCTGGACGACACCGGCCACGCGACCTTCGCGGTCGAGAAGGTGCGCGCCGCGATCGAGGCGGACCCGCGGGTCGGCGGGCGGCTGGCGCTGTGGGCGCGGCGGCTGATGGGTGAGGCGCTGTCGCAGGCGCAGCGGGTGGTCGCCGACCGCGACGCGCTCTCGACGATGCTGGTCGGCGGCGTCGCCGACGGCTTCGACCTGGCCGAGGTCGGCCGGATGTTCTCCCGGATCACCGAGGCGCACACCAAGCGGATGGCGGCCCTGGGCCTGGCGGCGTAGGCGGCGCAGCGCGGACACGACGACGGCGCGGCCCCGGACCGGATCGGTCCGGGGCCGCGCCGTTCGCGTGGGCTAGGCGGGGGCCGAGCCGTGCAGGGCGCCGGGGGCCGGGCGGATCAGCACCGACAGGAGTGCGGCGCCGACGGCGACGGCGGCGCCGAGCGTCTGGACGGGGTGGCCGGGGCCGAGGATCGAGTGGGTCAGCAGCGCGCCGAGGAGGGCGGCGACCGGGCCGGTGGCGAGCGCCAGGGAGCGGACGGGGAACCGTTCCGGCAGGCGGCGGGTGGCGGCGAAGGAGAGCGCGAGACCGATCGCGACGGCGCCCAGAGCTTCCCAGATCATGCGTGTTCCCTCCCGCGTTACGGCTGACGACCGGACCGACCGGACGAACAAATCGGTCGTAGGCGGTGGTACCCATCAGCCACGCTCAGCAACCCTCATGGCTCCGTTGTGCCGAACGGGAGGAGAGCGGAAGCGGAAGGGGAACCGGAGGGCCCGGAAGGCGGGGGAGGGGGCGGCCCGGACCGCCCGGACCCGCCCCGGGGAACGCCGACGGCGGCCGGGATCGTGATCCCGGCCGCCGTGGACGGTTGCCTCGGGCGCCGGTGCGGCGCCCAGAGGTCAGAGCGCGCCGAAGCCGACCTTGCGGACCGACTGCTCGCCGATCTCCACATAGGCGAGCCGGTCCGACGGGACCAGGACCTTGCGGCCGTGCTCGTCCACCAGGCTCAGCAGCGGCGACTTGCCGCTCAGGGCGTCGCCGACGGCGCCCTCCACCTCCTCGGCAGACTGCGCGCTCTCGAGAACGATCTCGCGGGGCGCGTGCTGCACGCCGATCTTGACCTCCACGGCTGATGTCCCTCCGACGGTCAGTTGGGTGCGCGGCCGTCCGCGCCGTACGCAGCACACATTAGCCCGGTGCGGGAACGTGCAGGGCGCCCCCGGGGCACGCCGGGAGCGAACACGGTCAGTGGGAATCGATGCCGTGCAGCGGGAAACCCGCGATGCCCTTCCACGCGAGGGAGGTCAGCAGGCCCACCGCGGTGTCCCGCGGGACCTTGCTGTCGGCCGCCAGCCAGTAGCGCGCCACCACCTGCGAGACGCCGCCCAGACCCACGGCGAGCAGCATCGACTCGTCGCGCGAGAGACCGGTGTCCTCCGCGATCACCTCGCAGATCGCCTCGGCGCACTCCAGCGAGACCTTGTCGACCCGCTCGCGGACCGCCGGTTCGTTGGTCAGGTCCGACTCGAAGACCAGCCGGAACGCGCCGCCCGGGTCCTCGACGTAGGCGAAGTAGGCGTCCATCGTCGCCGCGACGCGCTGCTTGTTGTCGGTCGTCGACGCCAGCGCGGTGCGCACGGAGTGCAGCAGCGCCTCGCAGTGCTGGTCGAGGAGGGCGAGGTAGAGGTCGAGTTTGCCCGGGAAGTGCTGGTAGAGCACCGGCTTGCTGACGCCTGCCCGCTCGGCGATGTCGTCCATCGCCGCGGAGTGGTAGCCCTGCGCGACGAACACTTCCTGTGCCGCACCCAGAAGCTGGTTGCGCCGTGCTCGGCGCGGCAGGCGTGTGCCCCGCGGGCGAGCCGCCTCGGTCTGCTCGATGGCGCTCACGCTGCCTCCCAGAAGTCGTTCCGTACGCGGCGTACGCAAGGTGGCACACCGCGCCCGCCATCGTACTTTTGGGTAACCGGGCTGTGGGCGGTCGGAGCTGAGAAAATCCGGTCCGCACCCTTGTGGGAAGGTGACATAACACCCCAGGTCATCGGTATTCGTCTTCGTTGATTTCCACGACGCGGGACTGTTCGGCGCGGTCCGCCTCGTTCGCGGCGTCGAGGTCGGTGCCGGACAGTGTCTCGTCGCGGTGGGGCGCGACGTCCGCGTGCTGTTCCTGGGCGTCGGCCTCCGGCGCCTCGTCGGGGACGGCGGTGCCGTTCTCGTCGTCGAAGGTGTCCGGGTCGCTCGGATCGACCGGCATGGTGCTCCCTCTCTAGGAGTCCTGGGACCGCTGTGCCTTCCTCGCCCCGGGCCGGGCGGTTCGGATCCCCGGCCGCGGGCGGGCCGGGGCGCCCTTCGTATCGAGCCTAGGAGAGCGGGCGCGGCGGCGCGATGCGGTGTGTGACGGCGAACACATCGGTACGCGCGTGATCATCTCGTAACATCGACGGCATGTCTTCGACCGAGTCGCCCGACACCCGGACCGCAGCCCTTCCGGTGCCGCCCGGTGGTCCCGGGCGGCCCGGTGGGCAGGAGGCGGCCGAGACGCTGCGGCTGGTGCCGCTCCCCGGGCTGACGCTCGGGGTGCGCGCCCCGGCGCCGCTGCCGGGGTCCGGCCCCGGCGCGGAGGCGGAGCGGGAGCCCGCGCTCTACGTCCACGGGCTCGGCGGCTCCTCGCGGAACTGGTCGGCGCTGATGCCGCTGCTCGCCGACCGGGTCGACGGCGAGGCGCTCGACCTGCCCGGCTTCGGCGAGGCCCCGCCGCCCGACGACGGCAGCTACTCGGTCGCCGCCCAGGCCCGGGCCGTCATCCGGTATCTGGACGCGGCCGGGCGCGGTCCGGTCCATCTGGTCGGCAACTCCATGGGCGGCGCCGCCGCGACGCGGGTGGCCGCCGCCCGGCCCGATCTCGTCCGCACCCTGACCCTGATCTCCCCGGCCCTGCCGGAGCTGCGGCCACAGCTGACGGCGGTCCCCACGGCGCTGCTCGCGGTGCCCGGCACGGCCCGCCTCTTCGCCCGCCTCACCCGCGACTGGACGACCGAGCAGCGCACCCGCGGGGTGCTGGCGCTCTGCTACGGCGATCTGGGCAACATCACGCCCGAGGGCTTCCGGGACGCGGTCGACGAGTACGCCCGGCGGCTCGAACTCCCGTACTTCCGGGAGGTGATGGAGCGCTCGGCCCGCGGGCTGGTCAACGCGTACACCCTCGGCGGTCAGCACAATCTGTGGCGTCAGGCGGAACGGGTACTGGCGCCGACGCTCCTCGTCTACGGTGGGCGCGACCAACTCGTCTCGTACCGGATGGCGCGGCGGGCCGCCGCCGCGTTCCGCGGGGCGCGGCTGATGACGCTGCCCGAGGCCGGGCACGTGGCGATGATGGAGTACCCGCGGACGGTGGCGCGGGCCATCCGGGAACTGATCGACGACACGGCGGCGGCCGGTACGGGCAGGAGCTGACGGAGCGTGGGACGGCACAGCCGAGGCGCGGCACACGACGGGCACGACACGGCGGAGACGGCGCCGCCGCACACGGAGGGGCCGGGCACCGGCCGCCGTCGGCGCGGACCGGGCGACGGCGAGCACCCGCACCCGGCGGAGCCCGCCGCCCGCCCGCGCGGCGCCGCCCACCCCGGTCCCGCGCGTGAGGCTGTGCGCGGCGGCCACCCCGAGCAGCGGGAGCCGGGCGGCGGCTGGGGGCTGCCGCCGTCGGTCCCGGGGGCCTCGGCGCCCGGCCCGCCCGCCGTCCGCCGCGCCGCGTCCCGACCGTCCGCCGCCGGGCCCCGGGTGCCGCGGCCGCGCGCCGCCGCCGAGCCGGACATGCGGCTGCCCGACCCGGCCACCGCCGAGGTCCGCTCCGGTGCGGGGCCGCGGCGGGAGTACCTGGAGGCGTTCGACGCGCTGGATGTCCTCGACGGGCCGGGCGCCGGGGCGTTCCCGGGCGACGGTCCGGCGGCGACCGGCCGCTCCGTGGTCGTGGCGCGGGAGACGGCGCCGTCGGACGGCGGTGCGCCCGCCGGTACCGGAACGCCGGGCGTGGACGGCGGGCCGGACGCGCCGCCCACCGCCGCCGCCCGCAAGGGCGGGCTGGGCCGGACCTTCACCGGGGTCGCGGCCGCCGCGGTGACCACCGTGCTCGCCGTGGTGGTGGCCGGTCAGGTCGCCGAGCAGCGGCCGGACGCCACCCCCAACTCCGGCGGCGGGCCGGACCGCACCGATCCGCTGGGCGAGGGCGCCTCGCGCTCCGGGGACCGGCCGCAGGACGCCAAGCCCGCCTCGTACGCGCAGCGGATGGCCGAGCCGTTCCCGCTGGATGCGAAGCTGACCGCCTCCGGGAAGTTCACGCCGGTCGGCGGCGCGGCGAAGGCGCCCGGTCGCGGGCATGTCGTCCGCTACCGCGTGGATCTGGAGACCGGGCTGCCGCTGGACGGTGAGCTGTTCGCCGACGCGGTGCACAAGACCCTGAACGACGACCGGAGTTGGGCGCACGGCGGTACCCGGACCTTCGAGCGGGTGGCCTCCGGCGACGCGGACTTCGTCATCACGCTGGCCAGCCCCGGCACCACCGACGAGTGGTGTGCCAAGTCGGGTCTGGACACCTCCGAGGACAACGTCTCGTGCGACTCGGCGGCGACCCCGCGCGTGATGATCAACGCGTACCGCTGGGCGCAGGGCGCGAAGACGTACGGGCCGGACAAGATGTACGCCTACCGCCAGATGCTCATCAACCACGAGGTCGGCCACCGGCTCGGCCACAACCACGAGGTCTGTTCGCGGTCCGGGGCGCTCGCGCCGGTGATGATGCAGCAGACGAAGTTCCTGACGACGGACGGCGCCACCTGCCGTCCCAACTCCTGGCCGTATCCCGGGAAGAGCTGAGCGGCGCGGGGCGGCGGATCCGCCGCCCCGGCGGGCGCCGTCCCCGTATACGAGATACGCGGTCTCTCATCGCGAGACACCTTTGCCAGAATTCGACCGTGCGTTCCATAGTTCTGCGCATGCCGCACCGTCACGCCACCGCCTCCGCCGCCATAGAGCTGGCGCTGATCGGCGTGTCCGTGCAGTCCGTGGCCGACATCGACTGTCGCTGAGGCCCCCGCCCGCGCCACGGACCCCTCTGCCCCGGCCTTTCCGCCGCGCGGCCACGGTCCCGGGCCGGGTCCCTTCCCCCCCGTGAACCGTGTGACTTCTTCCCGCACGCCCGCGCCGGGGTGGCCTCGTGCGCACCGCGCCCGCCCGCCGCCCCGCAGCCGGGCGCGGTCCCGCTGCGAAAGGCGAACCCGTCATGGCCGAACCGGCCCCTGCCCCCACCCGCTCCCGTCGGCTGCTGCTCCGCTCGCGCCGCGTCGTCGCCGCCGCGATCGGCGTCACCCTCGCCGCCGGAGCCACCGCCTGCGGACCCGAGGGCGCCGCGGACGCGGGCGCCGACGCCCCGCCCCACAAGGGCGGCACCCTCACCGTCCTCAACTCCGAGCCGCAGACCGACTTCGACCCCGCCCGGCTCTACACCTCCGGCGGCGGCAAGGTCCCCACGCTCGTCTTCCGCACCCTCACCACCCGCAAGCGCGCCAACGGCGCCGCCGGAACCGAGGCCGTACCGGACCTCGCCACCGACACCGGACGGCCGAGCAGGAACGCCACCGTGTGGACGTACACCCTCAAGAACGGCCTGAAGTTCGAGGACGGTACGCCCATCACCAGCGCCGACATCAAATACGGCATCGAGCGGTCCTTCGCCGCCGAACTCTCCGGCGGCGCACCCTACCTGCGGGACTGGCTGATCGGCGGCGAGAAATACCAGGGCCCGTACAAGGACAAATCCGAAGACGGGCTGAAGTCCATCGAGACGCCCGACGACAAGACCCTCGTCTTCCATCTGAAGAAGCCCGAGGGCGAATTCCCGCTGCTCGCCACCCAGACGCAGTTCGCCCCCGTACCGCGCGCCAAGGACACCGGCACGAAATACGAGGAACACCCGGTCTCCTCCGGTCCGTACCGTGTCGTCAAGAACACCGGGGACGGCGAACACCTGCTGCTGAAGCGGAATCCGCACTGGTCGGAGACGACCGACAAGGAACGGCACGCCTACCCGGACACCGTCGACGTCCGCTCCGGTCTCGACTCCGCCGTCATCAACCAGCGCCTGGCCACCGGCTCCGGACCGGACGCCGCCGCCGTCACCACCGACACCAATCTCGGGCCCGCCGAACTCGCCCGGATCGCCGGTGACAAGGAACTCGAAAAGCGCGTCGGCACCGGCCACTTCGGCTACACCAATTACCTCGCCTTCAACCCGAAGGTGAAGCCCTTCGACAAGCCCGAGGTACGGCAGGCCATCGCCTACGCCGTCAACCGCACCAGTGTCGTCAACGCCGCCGGTGGCTCCTCGCTCGCCGAACCGGCCACCACCTTCCTGCCCGACCAGAAATCCTTCGGCTACACCGGCGCCGACCCCTTCCCGGCCGGAAAGACCGGAAATCCGGAAAAGGCGAAGGAGTTGCTGAAGAAGGCCGGTTACCCGCACGGCCTGAAGATCACCCTCACCCACTCCACCGCCAAGAACTTCGCGACCAGCCCCGAGGTCGCCACCGCCGTCCAGGACGCGCTGAAGAAGTCCGGTATCACCGTCGAGCTGAACGGGCTGGAGGACAACGACTACAAGGACACCGTCCACAGCCTCAAGGACGAACCGGGCCTCTTCCTCGGCGGCTGGGGCGCCGACTGGCCCTCCGGCGGACCGTTCCTCGCGCCCATCTTCGACGGCCGCCAGATCGTCAAGGACGCCTACAACTTCAACCACGCCCAGCTCGACGACCCCGCCGTCAACCACGAGATCGACGCCATCAACCACCTCACCGACCTGCACAAGGCCGCCGCACGCTGGGGCGCCCTCGACGACCGGATCGGCGAACGGGCCCTCTCCGTGCCGCTGTTCCACCCCGTCTACAAGCGGCTGCACGGCAAGGCGATCCGCAACGTCGTGATCAGCGACTGGGACGGCGTCCTCGACATCTCCCAGGTCGCGGTCAAGTAGGCCCGGGAACCATGAGCGACACCCCGGACACCGGAGCATGGCGGCGGCTGCGCGCCCGCCCCTCGGCCGTCGTGGCCGCCGCCGTGCTCGCGGCCCTCGCCCTCCTCGCTCTCGGCGCCCCGCTGCTGACCGCGCTGGAGGGCCAGGACCCCACCACGTACCACGACCAACTCGTCGACTCCGCCCGCGGCGGCGTCCCGTACGGCTCCTTCGGCGGCATCGGCGCCGACCACTGGCTCGGCGTCGAACCGGGCACCGGCCGCGACCTCTTCGCCCGCCTGCTGTACGGCGCCCGCGTCTCCCTCTCCGTCGCGCTCGGCGCCACCGTCGTGCAGGTGCTGCTCGGCGTCACCATCGGCCTCGCCGCGGGGCTCGGCGGCCGTCTCCTCGACGCCGTCCTCAGCCGCTTCACCGATGTGCTGCTCGCCCTGCCGATGCTGGTCTTCGCCGTCGCGCTGACCGCGATCGTCCCGGCCGGATTCCCCCGCCCGCTGCTGCTGATCCTCGTCATCGGCCTGCTGAGCTGGGGCGGCACCTCCCGCATCGTGCGCGCCCAGACCCTGTCGCTGCGCAGCCGCGACCATGTCGCCGCGGCCCGCCTCGCCGGACGCACACCGGTGCAGATCGCCCGCCGCGAACTGCTGCCCGCCCTCGCCGCGCCCGTCCTCACCTACGCGGCGCTGCTGGTCCCCACCAACATCGTCGTCGAGGCGTCCCTGTCCTTCCTCGGCATCGGCGTCACCCCGCCCACCTCCTCCTGGGGACAGCTGCTCTCCACCGCCACCACCTGGTTCCGCGCCGACCCGCTGTACGTGCTGCTGCCCTCGGGCTGCCTGCTCGTCACCGTGCTGGCCTGCACCGTCCTCGGCGACGCCGTCCGCACTGCCCTCGACCCGCGCGAACGCTCCCGCCTCGCGGTCGGCACCCGCCGCGCCGCCGCCCGACCGCCGAAGGGCGCCACCCGATGACCGCCTACGTCCTGCGCCGGACCGGCGGCGCCCTCCTCGTCCTGCTGCTGCTCTCGGTCACCGTCTACGCGCTCTTCTACGTCGCCCCCGGCGACCCCGCCAAGCTCGCCTGCGGGCCGCGCTGCAACGCCGAACAGATCGCCCAGGTCCGCGAGCAGCTCCGGCTCGGCGAACCGCTGCCCCTCCAGTACCTGCACTTCCTCCAGGGGCTGGTGGCCGGGCGCGACTACTCCACCGGCACCGGCGTGCTGCACTGCCCCGCGCCCTGCTTCGGCCTCTCGTACCAGAACGACCAGCCGGTCGCCCAGCTCCTCGCCTCCCGGCTGCCGGTCACCGCCTCCCTCGCGGTCGGCGCCATGGTGCTGTGGCTGCTGCTCGGCGTCGGCACCGGACTGCTCGCCGCGCTGCGCCGCGGCGGCGCCACCGAACGCGTCCTGACGGTGCTCACCCTCACCGGCACCGCCACCCCGGTCTTCATCACCGGCCTCCTGCTGCTGATGATCTTCTGCGCCACCCTCCAGTGGCTGCCGTTCCCCACCTACGTCCCGCTCACCGAGGACCCCGAGCAGTGGGCGTGGAACCTGCTGCTGCCCTGGACCACCCTCGCCCTCCTGGAGTCCGCCAAGTACGCCCGGCTGACCCGCTCCGCCACCCTGGAGACGCTCGCCGAGGACCACATCCGCACCTTCCGCGCCTACGGGCTGCGCGAGCGCCGGATCGTGGGGCGGCACGCGCTGCGCGGCGCCCTGCCGCCCGTCGTCGCCCTCAACGCCGTCGACCTCGGCACCATGTTCGGCGGCGCGATGCTCACCGAATCCCTCTTCGGACTGCCCGGGATCGGGCGGCTCACCGTCGAGTCGGTCCGCACCGTCGACCTCCCCGTCGTCGTCGGCGCCGTCCTGGGCGTCGGCGCCGCCGTCGTCCTCGCGGGCGCCGTCGCCGACGTCCTCTACGCACTCGCCGACCGAAGGGTGACGCTGCCATGACCGCCCCCCTGACCCGCGCCCCGGCCACGGCGGAGGCCACCGCCGACCCGCTGGTCGAACTCTCCGACCTCACGGTCACCTTCCCCGCCACCGGGGGAGCCGGGGCCGTCCGCGCCGTCGACGGGCTCTCGCTCACCCTCCGGCCCGGCGGCGCCCTCGGCATCGTGGGGGAGTCCGGATCCGGGAAGTCGACCGTCGCCGCCACCCTCCTCGACCTGCACCGCGGCACCGGCGCCCGGACCGAGGGCGGCGTCCGCGTCGCCGGGACCGACGTCCTCGCGGCGTCCGAGGCGGAGCTGCGGGCCCTGCGCGGCGCCACCGCCGCGATGATCTTCCAGGACCCGCTCTCCTCCCTGGACCCGTACCACTCCCTCGGCGACCAGATCGCCGAGGTGCACCGCGTCCACCGGCCCGGCGTCTCCCGCCGCGCCGCCCGCGCCCGCGCCGTCGAGGTCCTCGACCGGGTCGGCATCCCGGACGCCGCCCGCCGGGCCCGCTCCCGCCCGCACGAGTTCAGCGGCGGGATGCGCCAGCGCGCCCTGATCGCCATGGCCCTCGCCTGCGAACCCCGGCTGATCATCGCCGACGAACCGACCACCGCCCTCGACGTCACCGTCCAGGCCCAGATCCTCGACCTGCTGCACACCCTGCGCACCGAGACCGGCACCGGACTGCTGCTGGTCACCCACGACCTCGGCGTCGTCGCGGGCAGCGTCGACGAGGTCCTCGTGATGCGCGGTGGCCGCGCCGTCGAACACGGCCCCGTCGCCGAGGTGCTGGGCGCGCCCCGGGAGCCGTACACCCGCGAACTGCTCGCCGCCGTCCCCCGGATCGGGACGGCGCGCGAGAACCCGCCGCACGCCGGGGCGGAGCACACGGGGGAGGGGCGCGCGGACGGGCCCGCGCGCCCTGCCGCCACCGTGACCGTCACCGACCGCACGCCGGATCCCGCCCCGGACGGCGCGGACGTCGCCGCCCCGCTCCTCGAAGTGCACGGTCTACGCCGGGAGTTCGGCCGCCGCGGACCCCTGGGAACGGCGCTCGGCGCGGACCGTACCGTCGCCGTCGACGGCGTCTCCCTCACCGTCGCCGCGGGGGAGACCCTCGGTCTCGTCGGCGAGTCCGGCAGCGGCAAGACCACCCTCGGACGGATGCTGGTCCGCCTCCTCGACCCCACCGACGGCACCCTCCGCTACCGGGGACGCGACCTCTCCGCCCTGGGGGAGCGGGCCCTGCGGCCACTACGGAGCGAACTCCAGATGGTCTTCCAGGACCCGGTCTCCTCCCTCAACCCCCGCCGCACCATCGGGGAGTCGATCGCCGACCCGCTGCGCGCCACGGGCGGCCTCGACGACGCCACCGTCGTCCGGCGGGCCCGCGAACTCCTCGACCGGGTCGGCCTCGACCCGGCGTGGTACCACCGCTACCCGCACGAGTTCAGCGGCGGCCAGCGCCAGCGCGTCGGCATCGCCCGCGCCCTCGCCCCCGGCCCCCGCCTGCTGGTCTGCGACGAACCGGTCTCCGCCCTCGACGTCACCACCCAGGCCCAGGTGATGGAGCTCCTCGCCGAACTCCGCCGCGATCTCGGCCTGTCGGTCGTCCTGATCGCCCACGACCTCGCCGTCGTCCGCGCGGCCGGTGACCGGGTCGCCGTGATGCGGGCCGGACGCATCGTCGAGGAAGGCCCCGTCGACACCGTCTACGACCACCCGCGACACCCCTACACCCAGGGCCTGCTGGCGGCCGTGCCGGTCCTCGACCCCCGAGAGGCGGCCGAGCGGAGGGCGTTGCGCGCCCGCGCCTGAGCCGTCCGGAGTGCCGCGCGCCGGTGCCGCACACCGCACGGCGCGGCCGCCCCGCGGACCCGCCCCCGGGCGAACCCACTGCATAGCGCACCAGAACGTCCTATGGGGCGGAAAGTTACGACCGTTCACCCCTTCCGGTGGCGCGACGGACAACCGTCCGCCGCGCCACCGGGCCTTTTGCGTAGCGTCGTTCCGCGACCGGCGGCCCGCACCGTACCGCCGGAGGACGACTTACCCGCCGAGGCCGGAGAACAGGGGTGGACACGTGCGCATCGGACTGCTCACCGAGGGTGCCCGCACCGGTGCGGTACGTCGTGCCCCGCGCTGGTACGACCGGCTCGTCCAGGGACTGCCCGGCCACGAGTTCACCGAATTCGCCCTCTCCGCGGGCCCCTCGTACGGCGACACGGCCCGCCGCGCCCCGGACCGCGCCGCCCGCCGCCGCTTCGCCCGCCACTTCACCGACCTCGCCGCCGCCCTCACCGCCGAACCCGTCGGCACCGAGGCCCAGGCGGACCGTTTCGCCGCCGGTCTCCACGGCCTCGCCGACCTCGCCCGCGACCGCGCCGACCTGCCCACCCTGCTCCGCTCCGAGGCCGCCCTGCGCCTGCTGGAGCGCGCCTGCCGCGCCCCCGGCGCACTCCCCGCCGCGCGCGCCGTCCGGGTCCCCGACCTCCTCGTGGTCGCCGGGCACCTCGGCGAGGCACTGCGCCCGCTCTCCCTCGACTGGTACGGCGACGGCGCCCCGGGGCTCGACACCGTCGACCTCTGCCACGCCACCGCCGCCGGGCCCACCGCCCTCGCCGGTCTGCTGGCCAAACGCTTCTTCGGCACCCCGCTCCTGGTCAGCGAGGACGGCCCGGGGCTGCGCGCCCACTACCTCGACCGCGCCACCACCCCGCTGAGCGGCCCCGCCCGCGCCCTCCTCGCCGCCTTCCAACGCGCCCTCGCCGCCGAGACGTACGCCCGCGCCACGCTCGTCACCCCCGGCACCGCCCACGCCCGCCGCTGGCAGGAGCGGTGCGGCGCGGCCCCGCAGCGGCTGCGCACCGTCCCCCCGGGCGTCCCCGCCGGGCCGTTCCTCCGGGCGTCCGACGCCATGCTCGACCGCGACGCCACCCTGGTGTGGGCCGGACCCGTCGAACCGGCCGCGGACGTCGCCGGGCTGCTGCGCGCCTTCGCCCACGTCCGGACCGCCGTCCCCGGCGCCGTCCTGCGGATCGTCGGCGGCCCCGGCGCCGCCCCGGACGCCGCCGCCTACCTCGCCCACTGCCGGGCCCTGGCCGACCGGCTCTTCCCCGGGGGCCCCGGCCCGGTCCGCTTCGAGGAACTGGCCGCCCCCGGGACGCCCGCCGTCGCCGACGCCTACGCCACCGCCGCCGTCGTGGTGCTCTCCGGCGCCGGAGAGGGCTTCCCGTACGGCCTGGTGGAGGCGATGTTCAGCGGCCGGGCCACGGTCTCCACCGACGCCGGGGCGGTCTGCGAGGTCATCGGCTCCACCGGTCTCGTCGTCCCCGCCGGGGATCCGCACGCCCTCGCCGACGCCGCCCTCGCCCTGCTCAGCGATCCGGCCCGGCGCGTCCGCCTCGGCGCCGCCGCCCGCGCCCGGGCCCTGGAACTCTTCACCGTCGACCGCCACCTCACCGCCTTCCGCGGCATCTACCTCGAACTCCTCGCCCACGCCCACCCCGAGCCCGACCCCGGCACCCCGCGCCCCTTCGCCCGCCCCGCCGAGACCCATCTCCCCGGGCGCCGCGGCGCCGCCGTCCCCCGTACGCCCCCGACCGACCGCACCCCGAGCTGGGCCGCCGGGCCGCGCCGCCGCGCGGCGGCCACGAGAGGAGAGGCGCGATGACCCCGAGCCCCGACTCCCCGGACCGCGAGCCCGCCCGCACCCCCGCCCGCCACGCCGCCCGCCGCCCGGCCCCCGCCTGGCGCGCCACCCGCCGCCCCCTCGCCGCGGGACGCCCGCCCCGGGAGACGACCCCGGCCCGCCCGCTGTCGTTTGCCGGACCCCGGGAGGCGCCCCCCGCCCGGCCGCTCCCCACCGCCGGGTACGCGCCCCGGGACACGGAACCGGCCGGACACCCGGCCGAGGAGACGTCCGCCGCCGAGCCGCTGCCGCTGTCCCCGGAGGAGCCGCCCGCCGCGCCGCCGCCCCCGGAGGAGCCGCCCGCCGGACTGCCCCTGGAGGAGCCCGCCGGGCATCCGTACCGGGAGACGCCCCCGGCACCGAAGCCCGCCGCCCGTCGCCCCGTCATCCCGCAACCCGCCGACCCCGTCAGCACCCTGATCCGCCACCACCACCGGCTGTGCGCCCACGCCGTCGACCCGTTGGAGATCGCCGCCGGGCTGGAGGCGCACGGACTCACCGACCGCACCGCCGCCCGCTTCCGCCACCGCGACGTCTTCTCGCTCGCCGAGGAGTTGTACGCCCGGGTGCCCCGCGCCCGTACCGCCACCGTGCCGCCGCCCGAACCCGCGCCCCGCGAGACGGCCGTACGGGGCGTGCTCCAGACGCTGCCGGGCGCGGTCTGCGCCGCCACCCTCGCCGCGCTCGCCGCCCTCCACCCCGGGCCCGCCCGGCCCGGCGCCGCCGTGGCGGGCGCCGTCCTCGTGCTGCTCGCGCTCCGGCTCTCGCTGCGCGCCGGTCCGCTGCGCGCCCGCCGCACCGGGCGGCCCCCGGCCCTCGCCGTCCTCGCCGTCGCCTGGATCGTCGGCCACGCCCTCCTCGGCGCCGCACCGCTCACCGCGCTCCTCCCCGGCGGCCCCGGCCCCCGGCCGCCGTGGCCGCACCCCGACGCCGCCACCGCGCTCGCCCTGACCTGCGCCGTCGCGCCCGCCGCGGTGCTCGCCCGATGGTTCGCCCGGCGCGCCCGCCGCGGCCTCGCGGTCAGCCGGGAACTGGCCGAACTCGCCTCCCGCATCCGCCCGGCGCTGCTCGGCGCCACCCTGCTGTTCGCCGCCGTCCAACTCGCCCTGCTGCTCGGCGCCCGCCACCTCACCGGCGGCCCCGCCGACCCGCCCGCCGCCCTCGTCGCCACCACCGCTCTGGGCACCCTGCTCCTCCTCGCCCGGCTGCTCGCCGTCCACGGCTTCCGCACCGCGGCGGTCGCCGGGCCCGCGCTGGCCGCCGCCCTCGAAGCCCTCGCCCTGGCCCTGCCGCTCCTCGCCCGGCTGCCGGGCGCCGCGGCCCTGGACCGGCCGGTGGCGGCGCTCACCGCCGCCGCGGGCCCGGCCGCCGTACCTGCCGTCGCCTGTACCGCCGCCGCCCTCGCCCTGCTCGGCCACGCCCTGCGCACCCTCACCGGGGCCCGGGCCCATCCGGCCCCCGCGGACGCGGAGGTGGCCCGGCCATGATCCGGCGAATAGCCCGCCCGCCGGCCTCCCGGGCCCCACCCGTGGCATCGGCGCGGACCACGACCCCCTCCGGGCCGCCGTCCCGCGGCGGCCGCCCGCCCGCGGCCGAACCACCACCACCGACCCGTCCGACGAGGAGCACGACACATGAACGTCCACCCGACCGCACGCCATGAGCACCAGGGGGTCGCCCGATGAGGGTTCTGCTCATCGGCGCCAACGGCTACCTCGGCCGCTACGTCGCCGACCGCCTGCTCGCCGACCCCGCCGTCCAGCTGACCGTGCTGGGCCGTGGCGACGACGCCGACGTCCGCTTCGACCTCGCCACCGGCAGCCCCGGTGCGCTCACCCGCTTCCTCGACGCCGTCCACCCCGGCGTCGTCGTCAACTGCTCCGGCGCCACCCGCGGCGGCGCCCGCGACCTCACCCGGCACAACACCGTCGCCGTCGCCACCATCTGCGAGGCGCTGCGCCGCAGCGGCTGCGGCGCCCGCCTGGTCCACCTCGGCTGCGCCTCCGAGTACGGCCCCTCGCAGCCCGGTTCGTCCACCGCCGAGGACGCCGTGCCCCGCCCCGGTGGCCCGTACGGCGTCAGCAAGCTCGCCGCCACCGAACTCGTCCTCGGCTCCGGTCTCGACGCGGTCGTGCTGCGGGTCTTCTCCCCCGTCGGCCCGGGTACGCCCGCCGGATCCCCGCTCGGGCGGCTGGCGGAGGCGATGCGCCGCGCCATGCAGTCCGGCGACGGGGAGCTGAAGCTCGGCGGGCTCGGGGTGCAGCGGGACTTCGTCGACGTCCGCGACGTGGCGCGGGCGGTGCACGCCGCCTCGCTCTCCGCCGCGCAGGGCGTGGTCAACATCGGCACCGGCCGCGCGGTGCGGCTGCGGGAGGCCGCGTCGGTCCTCGCCCGGGTCGCCGGGTTCGGCGGCGCGCTGCACGAACTGGACTCGCCGCCCGCCCGGTTGATCATCCCGGGCCCGTCCCCGGAACACGGCGTCGCGCCGCCCACGTACCCCTATCCGGACGGCTGCGGCACCTGGCAGCAGGCCGATGTGCGCACCGCGCGCGACCGGCTCGGCTGGCGGCCGCGGATCGGACTGGAGGAATCCCTCGCCGACATCTGGATGGAGGCCGCATGCCGCATCTGACCGCGGGCACGACCCGCACCCCCACCGGCGCCGGACCCTTCGGGGTCGGCGTCCCGGGCATCGCCCACCCGCTGCTCGCGCCCACCGAGTGGGCCGAACTGCTACGGGTCTCCCGGGGGTTCGCCGACCCCCGGGAGACCCCCCGGGGGGTGGCGGGCACGGCGCCCGGCCACGCCCCGGGGGCCCCGGTCCACTGGGCGGTCCTCGACGTCGCCCGGGGGCCGGGGGAGCGCCCCGACCCGCACTGTCTGCCCGTCGCGGCCCGGCTGCGTGAGACGGGTGTCCGCCTGCTGGGACATCTCGATCTGCGGTACGGCACCCGGCCCTTCGGGGAGCTGATCGCCGACGCCCACCGCTTCCTGGAGTGGTACCGGGCCGACGGATTCCTGCTGGACCGCGCCCCCGTCGACCGGGAGGAACTGCCCGCCACCCGCCGTACCGCCGCCGCCCTGCGCCGCCTCGGGGACGGCGGCCACCTCGTCTTCGGCCACGGCACCCACCCGCACCCGGGGTACGCCGAATCCGCCGACCAGCTCCTCACCTTCGCCGGACCGTGGACCGAGTACCGCTGGTCACAGGTGGCCCAGTGGACCGCCGACCACCCTCCGGAGCGGTTCTGCCACCTCGTCCACGGCGTCCCGCGCACCCATCTCGACGAGGCGCTGCGGATCGCCCGCTGGCAGGGCGCCGGAACGGTCTTCTTCACCGACCGGCCGGACCGCGACGGCGACGCCTGGGAGACACTGCCCGGCTACTGGGACGATTTCGTCTCGCGCATCGGAACGGGTGTCTTGGAATGAAGACGGGCGTGGCAGTGTTACGGACAGAACAACCGTACTGACCCACACCGACCAACCCCCTTGTTGAGGTCTTCCGTGTCGCTGCCACCCCTGGTCGAGCCCGCTTCGGAGCTCACCGTCGACGAGGTCCGCAGGTACTCCCGCCACCTGATCATCCCCGACGTGGGGATGGACGGGCAGAAGCGGCTGAAGAACGCCAAGGTGCTGTGTGTCGGCGCCGGCGGCCTGGGTTCGCCCGCCCTGATGTACCTGGCCGCGGCCGGCGTGGGCACCCTGGGCATCGTGGAGTTCGACGAGGTCGACGAGTCGAACCTGCAGCGCCAGATCATCCACAGCCAGTCGGACATCGGCCGCTCCAAGGCCGCGTCCGCCAAGGACTCGGTGCTCGGCATCAACCCGTACGTGAACGTGATCCTCCACGAAGAGCGGCTAGAGGCCGAGAACGTGCTGGACATCTTCCGCGAGTACGACCTGATCGTGGACGGCACGGACAACTTCGCCACCCGCTATCTCGTCAACGACGCCTGCGTGCTGCTGAACAAGCCGTACGTCTGGGGCTCCATCTACCGCTTCGACGGCCAGGCGTCCGTCTTCTGGAGCGAGCACGGCCCCTGCTACCGCTGCCTCTACCCGGAGCCCCCGCCCCCCGGCATGGTCCCCTCCTGCGCCGAGGGCGGCGTCCTCGGTGTGCTCTGCGCCTCCATCGGCTCGATCCAGGTCAACGAGGCCATCAAGGTCCTCGCCGGTATCGGCGACCCGCTCGTCGGCCGCCTGATGATCTACGACGCGCTGGAGATGACGTACCGCCAGGTCAAGGTCCGCAAGGACCCCAACTGCGCGGTCTGCGGCGAGAACCCCACCGTCACCGAGCTGATCGACTACGAAGCCTTCTGCGGCGTCGTCTCCGAGGAGGCGCAGGAGGCGGCGATGGGCGCGACGATCACGCCCAAGCAGCTCAAGGAGTGGATCGACGCCGACGAGAAGATCGAGATCATCGACGTCCGCGAGCCGAACGAGTACGAGATCGTCTCGATCCCCGGCGCCAAGCTGATCCCGAAGAACGAGTTCCTGATGGGCAACGCCCTCCAGGACCTGCCGCAGGACAAGAAGATCGTCCTGCACTGCAAGACCGGCGTCCGCTCCGCCGAGGTCCTCGCCGTCCTGAAGTCCGCCGGGTTCGCCGACGCGGTCCACGTCGGCGGCGGCGTCATCGGCTGGGTCAACCAGATCGAGCCGGAGAAGCCCGTCTACTGACCGTGCCCCGGGCGCCGTCCGCGCCCCGCCCGCACACGAAGGCGCCGCCCCGCACCGCGCGGGGCGGCGCCTTCGCCGTGGCCGGGCCGTGCCTCAGATCTCGCCCTTGCGGGTGAGGCGGGTGAAGGCCAGCCAGCCCGGCAGCACCGGCAGCCAGAACGTCATCAGCCGGAACAGCAGCACTGCTGGGAACGCCACGTCCCCACCGAGCCCCGCCAGCGTCAGCGCCGTGATCAGCGCGCCCTCGACCGCACCCACACCGCCCGGTGTCGGCGCCGCCGAGCCCAGCGCGTTCCCGGCGAGGAACGCCACCGCGATGCTGGCGTAACTGAGCGTGTCGCCGCCGCCGAAGGCGCGGATGGAGGCGTCCAGACACATCACGTTGGCCGCGGTCAGCAGCAGCATCCCGCCGATACCGGTGACCAGCTTCCCGGGCCGCTGGAGGATGTCCAGCATCCGCGGCACCACCCCGGCGAACAGCGACCGCACCCGCGTCACCACGAACTTCCGCAGCGCCGGAACCGCCGTCACCACCAACACCAGCACCGCGACCGTCAGCAGCCCGGCGATGACCGTCCGGGACGGCGACAGCTGATCGTCGCCGCTCTCCGTCCCCGTCAGATAGCCGAACGTCAGCAGCAGCAGGACGTGCGCGCCCAGCCCGAACAGCTGCGAGGCGCCGACGCTCGCCACCGCAAGACCCGGCCGCACCCCCGCCCGCTGGAGGAACCGCGTGTTCAGCGCCACGCCGCCGATCGCGGCGGGCGCCACCAGCTTCACGAAGTTCCCCGCGATCTGCGCGATCACCGTGCGGACGAACGACACCTTCTCGGTGACGAAGCCCAACAGGCTCATCGCCGCCGCGATGTACGTCGTCCCGGAGAACACCATCGCGACCAGCACCCACACCCACTGGGCTTCCTTGATCACATCGAGCAGGTTGAAGTGGGCGACCTGCGACATCAACTGCGACAGCAGCAGATACGCGGCGAACGCACCGGCGATCCAGCTGATCAGGATCCGCGGGCTCAGCCGCTCCAGCTTCGCCGGTTCGATCACCGCCGTCGGACGGATCAGCAGCACCTGCCGCCGGATCTGCGCCAGCAGATCCTCCTCGCGCACCTCCTCCGACGCCTCGTCCAGCGCCCGCTTCTCGTCCGCCTTCGCCTGCGCCCGCATCGCCCGCAGCCGCTTGCGGTCCGCGGGCCCGGACGCCGCCAACCGCTCGCGCGCCTCCTTCGCGGACCGCGACAGCTCCAGCACCGCCTCCCGCTCCCGCGCCGACCGCTCCCGGGCCCGCTGCCGCAGCGTCGCCCGCGTCGTCCGGCTCAGCGCGATCGGCTGGAGCAGCGGCAGACAGTCCGCGACCGCGTCCGGACCCAGCACCTCCACCGCGACCGCCACCGACCGCTCCGCGCCGACCCGCAGCCCCAGCGTCGCCAGCAGCTGCGCGACATCCATCCGCAGCACCAGATCGCCCGCGGCGATCTCACCGCCGCGCAGCTCCGTCAGCGTCACCTTGCCGGAACGATCCACCAGCAGCGCGTCACCGACCAGCCGCCGGTGCGCGATCCGCCGCGACTGCAACGCCGCGACCTGCTCCCAGGAACTGCGCATCACCGCATCGGTGATCTCCTCGTCCGCCAGCGCGTCCAGCCGCCGCCCGCCGATGTGCTCGTAGACCAGCATCACCGCGTCCGGGCCCAGCTCCGAGGTGGCGATCAGCTTCGGCGCCCGGGCACCCGCGGCGATCGCGGCGTACGCCAGCAGCGCCTCCTGCTCCAGCGCCTGCCGCAGCGACTGCAGACTGCGGCGCTGGTTGATACCGCGCAGCGACAGCCGCCGCCACACCCGGTAGAAGAACCCCTGCGCCTGCTGCTCACGGTCGACGACCGTCACATCGATGGGCGGCCCGTCCTCCCGCGTCACCAGATAGCGGCGCCCGCGGTCGGAGTGCTCGGGATGGTCCGGGTTGGCGACGTCCTCGGCGCGCAGCGCGCTCACCGGACGGAACCCGACCCGCCGCAGCCCCGCCAGCAGATGCTGCCCGGTGGGCCGCACATTGGGCGTACCGACGGCGTACAGCGTGCCGTACGCCACCGTCCAGCCGATCAGCACCGTCGTGACGATGGCGAACGGCGTGGTGTACCGGCCCACCAGCACCGCGAACGCGTCCAGCAGCAGCACACACCACATCGCCACCCGCCACCGCGGGCGCCGGGACATCCCCACCGCCGTCATGTACGCGATGACCGGGGCGAGGTAGCTGTGGACGGGCGTGGTCAGCGACCCGTCGTGCATCCGCTGGGTCAGCGCCGCCCGGATCGACTCGGGCGCCGCCTCCGCGACCCACAGGTCCGTCGCCAGCGACACCCCGTGCGCCAGCACCGCGGCCAGCACCCCGTCGGCGATACGCAGCCCGTCGCGTTTGATCAGCCGCTCGACGGCGAACGCCACCGGGACGATCAACACCGCCACGCTCGACGCAAGACCCGCGAAGTTGATCAGCAGCCGCGGCGCCTGGCCCGCGCCCTTGCCGATGTCGTCGGCGAGCCCCTGCGTCGTGGCGTGCGCGAACGCCGCCAGCGCCAGGACCAGCGCGATCCCCGCGATGCCGAGCAGCAGCCGCAGCAGATCGGCCGGGCGGTGCACCCGCGCCGGCAGCAGCGGCTCGTCACCGGACACCCGGTCCGCGTGCTCACCGCCCGCGCACCCCGCGCTGTCACACGTCGCCAGGTGCGAACCGGTCCGGGGCACGTCAGCGTCCCCGCCACCGGCCGCACCCGCGGCGCCCGCGGGCCGCTCGGGCCCCGCGTGCTCCACGTCCGGCTGCGCACCGGCTCCCGTCTCGTGCCCCTGCGGCGTCCGCTGCGCGTCGTCGCCCGCACACGGTGCGGGCCCGTCGGGTCTCTCGGACGCCCCGGGTCGTTCGGCCTTCTCGATCGTGCTCGCCTTTTCGGTCGCGGAGACCGCGGACGGCCTCCGTTGCTGCTTCCCCTGATCCGCCGCCGGACGGGCGGCCCGGCGCCTGGGCGCCGGGCCGCCCGGGACGGTGGCGGCGGCTCCCGGCTGCCGGACACCAGGGTCATCCGCCACCCGCGAAGGCGCCGCGCCCTGCCGTCCGGACGTCGCATTTCGCTCACGTCTCACCAGTCACCGCCCGGAAGATGGTGGCACGCCCGTGCGGGGGCCGGGGGGATCAGGGTGGTTTTCGGGGCCGCGAGAAGCGGAAGCCGCGCCCCCGCAAGAGGCCCGGCGACCGCCACACCACCCGCCCCGAGCCTCCCCCATCCCGGGCCCGCCCGCAGGCCGCACCCCACCGCCCCACGGCCCCCACCGCGCGCCCCGTGCCGATGTCGGTGGGGTACGGCAGGATGGACCGAATGAGTGGCCACAGCGACGGCACCGCACCTGACCCCTCCGAGGACGACGGCCCGCCCCCGGAGGGCGCCCGCCCCGCACCCGAGCTGCCCGACTACGCCGAACGCGTCCTCGGCCTGGCCGAACGCATCCCGCCCGGCCACGTCCTGACCTACGGTGACATCGCCGCCCGCCTCGCCGCCCAGGACCGCGACGGCCGCGGCTCCGGCGGCCCCCGCCAGGTCGGCCGCGCCATGGCCCTCTACGGCGGCGCCGTCCCCTGGTGGCGCGTGGTCCGCGCGGACGGCGCCCCGCTCCCCGGCAGCGAACACCGCGCCCTCGCCCACTACCGCGCCGAAGGCACCCCGCTGCGCACCGCCGCCGACGGCTCCGCGACCCGCCTCGACATGCGCCGCGCCCGCTGGGACGGCCCCCTCGGACCCACCGCCGACTGTGAGGTTTCCGACACCGCCCCCACCGCCCGGCACGTCGTCGACCTCACCCACCTCCCCGGGATCCCCGAGGGCGCGCTCCCCACCGGACCGGCCGCCCCCGCAGCCGCCGACGGCCCCCGGGACGACACCCCCGCCGCAGGTCGCCGCCGCGGCGCCGGCCGCCCGGCCCCCGACGGCCCGGCCCCGCGGACCCGGCGCCACGGCGGCCCGGCGCACCCCTGAACCCGCACGCCCCCACCGCCCGCGGCCGCCCTGTGGACAACCACCGCCCCGCCCGCCGTCTCGCGTAGCGTCGGGAAGCGGCGCCGCCCGCCCGGACGGACCCGGCAGGACGGCGCCACGGCCCCGCGCCGCCGTCACCCTCCGCACCCCGTCCGCGCCGTCCGTCCCGCCACCCCGTACCTCCACCAGAACCGGCGATCCACGTGAGCTCCTCCTTCTCCGACACACCGCGACGCCCGCACCCCCGCGCGTCGCGGCGGGACGCCCCCGGCCCGTACCGCCTGGTGCGGACCGACATGGGGAGCGTGGAGCCTCCTGCCTTGGACGCGGCGCAGCGCGAGGTGGTTCAGCACGGCGAGGGACCGCTCCTCGTCCTCGCCGGGCCCGGCACCGGCAAGACCACCACCCTCGTCGAGTCCGTCGCCGCCCGCGTACACCGCGGCACCGACCCCGAGCGGATCCTCGTCCTCACCTTCAGCCGCAAGGCCGCCGTCGCCCTCCGTGACCGCCTCGCCGCCCGCCTCGGCACCACCGCCCTCCCGCAGGCCACCACCTTCCACTCCTTCTGCTACGCCCTGGTCCGCGCCCACCAGGACGCCGACCTCTTCGCCGAACCGCTGCGGCTGCTCTCCGGCCCCGAACAGGACCTCGTCGTCCGCGAACTCCTCGCCGGACAGGCCGACCTCGCCGCCGCCGGACGCGCCCGCGTCACCTGGCCCGACGAACTCCGTGCCTGCCTGACCACCCGCGGCTTCGCCGACGAGGTCCGCGCCGTCCTCGCCCGCAGCCGCGAACTGGGCCTGGGCCCCGACGCCCTCGCCGCCTTCGCCCGCCGCACCGGCCGCCCCGACTGGGGCGCCGCCGCCGCCTTCCTCGCCGAATACCTCGACGTCCTCGACGCCCAGGGGGTCCTCGACTACGCCGAGCTGGTCCACCGCGCCGTCCTCCTCGCCGAGGACCCCGACACCGGCGTCGCCGCCCGCCTCTCCACCGCCTACGACGCCGTCTACGTCGACGAGTACCAGGACACCGACCCCGCCCAGCTCCGTCTGCTGACGGCCCTCGCCGGACCCGGCGCCACCCGCGGCGCCCCCGGTAGCCCCGGCCGCACCCTCCTCGCCTTCGGCGACCCCGACCAGTCGATCTACGCCTTCCGCGGCTCCGACGTGAACGGCATCCTCGACTTCCCCACCGCCTTCCCCCGCGGCGACGGCACCCCCGCACCCGTCGCGGTGCTCACCACCGCCCGCCGCCCCCGCGCCGCCCTGCTCGCCGCCACCCGCGAACTGGCCCGCCGGATGCCGCTCACCCGGCTCCCCGCCGCCACCGTCCGCGCCCACCGCGAGCCCACCGCCGTCCGCCCCGGCGGCCGCCTCGACGTCCTCACCCACCCGACCCCCGGCGCCGAACTCGACACCATCGCCGACCTGCTGCGCCGCGCCCACCTGGAGGACGGCGTCCCCTGGCACGAGATGGCCGTCCTCGTCCGCGCCGGTGCCCGGTCGCTGCCCGGCATCCGCCGCGCCCTCACCTCGGCGGGCGTCCCCCTCGACATCGACGGCGACGACCTCCCGCTCCGCCACGAGCCCGCGGTGGCGCCGCTGCTCACGGCGTTGCGGGTGGCCGCCCAGGGCGCGCTGGGACGCGCCGCCACGACGGCCGGGGACGCGCCCGCACCGGATACGGACGCACCGGACACGGAGGGCGCACCGGATGCCGAGGCCGCTCCGGACGCACCGGACACGGAGACCGCCCCGGACGCCACCGTCGCCCCCGCCCACCTCACCCCCGAAACCGCCCTCGACCTGCTCACCTCACCCCTCGGCGGGATGGACGCCGCCGACCTGCGGCGCCTCGGACGGGCCCTGCGCGAGGAGGAACGGGCCGCCGGGACCGCACTGCCCCGGCCCTCCGACGAACTCCTCGCCCGCGCCCTCGCCGAACCCGGACGCCTCGTCGCCCACGACCCCGCCCACGCCCGCGGCGCCCAACGCCTCGGCCGGCTCCTGCGCGCCGCCGAAGACCTCCTCGCCACCGGCGGCACCGCCGAAGCCGCCCTCTGGGAACTGTGGAACGGCACCCCCTGGCCACAGCGCCTGCAACGCGCCGCCCACCGCGGCGGCGCCGCCGGACGCAACGCCGACCGCGACCTCGACGCCGTCGTCGCCCTCTTCGAGACCGCCGCCCGCGCCGAGGAACGCACCGGCGGCCGCGGCGCCCTCAACTTCCTCGAAGAGCTGGCCGCCCAGGACATCGCCGCCGACACCCTCACCCGCCGCGTCCCCACCCAGGACGCCGTCCGCCTGATGACCGCCCACCGCGCCAAGGGCCTCGAATGGCGCCTCGTCGTCGTCGCCGGGGTCCAGGAAGGGCTCTGGCCCGACCTGCGCCGCCGCGGCTCCCTCCTCGAAGCCGACCGCATCGGCCGCGACGGCCTCGCCGAACCCCTCACCCCCGGCGCCCTCCTCGCCGAGGAACGCCGCCTCTTCTACGTCGCCGCCACCCGCGCCCGCGACCGCCTCGTCGTCACCGCTGTGAAATCCGCCGCCGACGACGGCGACCAGCCCTCCCGCTTCCTCACCGAACTCGGCACCACCCCCCAGGACATCACCACCCGCCCCCGCCGCCCGCTGGCCGTCGCCGCCCTCGTCGCCGAACTCCGCGCCACCACCGTCGACCCCACCGCCACCCCCGCCCGCCGCCCCCC
>NZ_JODY01000032.1 GCF_000718015.1 Streptomyces catenulae
ACCGTCCGCGGAGACCACGACCGTGTGGGACACACCGGGGGTGTTGTCCACGAAGTTGGTGATCAACCAGTTCAGGTTCTGCGCCGCCTGGCTCATCGGACTCAACTAACGCTCCTGCTGGTGAGTGGGGTCCACCACGCCGTGCTGCCCGGTGTCGCCACCGGCCTGCCGACCCTGCTGGATACCCCGGCGAAGACTGGTCAGCCGGCCACGTACGTCGCTGGGCGCGCGCGAGACCTGCGGACCGCTCTGGGCGGGCTGCTGCTGTGCCGTACCGGCGACGAGATTGGCGCGCGGCACCCGGCGGGGCAGCCCCGACGTGGTCACCCCGCCCGCGGCCGGCTGACGGATCTGCTCCGCCTGCCGCCAGGTCTCGTCGTTCGGCGAACTGCCCCAGCCGGTGGTGTCGAAGCCCCCGGCGGGGGTGGCGTCCGGGGCGTCCGCGGGCTGCGGGGCCTGCGGCGCCTGCGGCTGCGGGACCTCGGCGGTGACGGAGGGCTGCGGCTCCACCCCGGCGGCGGCAGCCTCCGGCGTGTGGAACCAGCTGGACTCGATCGTGTCGAAGATCGGCGTCCCGCCGCCTCCGGTACCGGTCGACGGGTCGCCGCCGAGCCAGTCCGCCGACGGGGCGGGCTCCGGCGCGATCTCCGGCGACGGCTGCGCCGGGACCTGGCCGGTGGGGTGCGGCGCCTCGGGGGCGACCCCGAAGAGGCTCGCCGCCTCCGCGCCGCTCTCCTGCGGCGCCGGACGCGAGGCATCGGGCCGTCCGGCGTCCCGCACCGGGAGCCCGGAAGCGGTCTGCCCGAAGTGCTCGGGAGCCGGGGCGCCGGGCGCCGGGAACCCACCGGTGTCACCGGGTGCCTCGGCGGCGGCCCGCGGGGTGCCGGGCGGCGGCCCGTTGAAGTCGGGCCGGGCGAAGGCGGTGGTGTCACCGGGGCCACCGGTCATCCCGGGCGCCACGGGGCGCTCGAAGGTGCCCGTGGTCTCCGGGGGAGCCGGACGCTCGAAGGTGCCGGTCGTCTCGGGCGGCGCGGGCCGCTCGAACGTGCCCGTGGTCTCGGGCGGCGCCGGACGCTCGAAGGCGCCGGTGGTCTCCGGCTCCTCGTGGCCGCGCGGGGTGTCCTGGGGCTCACGGGGCGCCAGCGGCCAGTCGTCGGTGGCGCCGCGGTCGCGGCGCACGCCCCAACTGGTCCCCGGCTGCGGGGAGTCGGCGACCGGAGCGGCCTCGGCGGGGGAGCCGGTCAGCTCCGCGGCCGGACCACGCGTCGGCAGCTGCGGACGCCCGTCGCGGTCCGGCGCGCCGGTCGGCGGCGCCACCGTCGGCGTCGCACCGGAGGTCTCGGTGGGCGCCTCACCGCGCTGGACGTGACGGGTGGGCAGCGCGGGACGGCCGCCGTCGGCCGGGGCGTTCGCCGGGCGGGCGGTGCCGCGGGGCGACGCGTCCGGCGCCGCGGGCGGCTGCGCGGTGGGGCCGCCGGAGGGAACCGGACCGCCGAAGCCGCCCGGACCACCGGGAGCGGTGCGCCCGGCGCCACCGGGACCGCCACGGCCGGGCAGCGCGGGCCGCCCGGCGCCGCCGGGACCCGCACCGACCTGGCCGCGCGGCTGGAGCCCGGCGAGACGGCTGGTGCCACCGGAACCGGAGCCCGGACCGGCACCCGTACCGCCCTCGGAGGCATGGCTCTTCGCGGTGGACGGCGCCGGCTTCTTGCCGCCCTGCGCGACATCGACGGGGAGCATGACCAGCGCGGTCGTGCCACCGGAGTCGGAGGGCCGCAGCTGGATGCGGATGCCGTGGCGCAGCGAGAGGCGGCCGACCACGAACAGACCCATCCGGTGGGAGACCGAGACGTCCACGGTCGGCGGGCTGGCCAGCCGCTCGTTGATGGAGGAGAGGTCCTCGGGGGAGAGGCCGATACCGGTGTCGTGGATCTCGACCAGCACCCGCCCGTCGGGCAGCGCGTGACCGGTCACCTTCACCTTGGTCTGCGGCGAGGAGAACGACGTGGCGTTCTCCAGCAGCTCCGCGAGGAGGTGGACGAGGTCGTTGACGACGCGCCCGGCGACCTCGGTCTGCGGCACGGCGCTCAGCTCGATGCGCTCGTACTGCTCCACCTCGGAGGCGGCGGCGCGAAGCACGTCGACCAGCGGCACCGGACGCGTCCAGCGGCGGCCCGGCTCCTCACCGGCGAGGACGAGGAGGTTCTCACCGTTACGGCGCATACGCGTCGCGAGGTGGTCGAGCTTGAAGAGGGAGGACAGCTGGTCCGGGTCGGCCTCGCGGGACTCCAGCTCGGAGATGAGCGAGAGCTGACGCTGAATCAGACCCTGGGAGCGGCGCGAGAGGTTGGTGAACATCGCGTTGACGTTGCCCCGCAGCAGCGCCTGCTCGGACGCCAGCCGGACCGCCTCGCGGTGCACGTCGTCGAAGGCCGCGGCCACCCGGCCGATCTCGTCCCGGCTGTGCACACCGACCGACTCGACGGAGGTGTCGACGTCCTGCGGGTCGGTGTCGGACAGCTGCTTGACCAGCTCCGGCAGCCGCTCCTGGGCCACCTTCTGCGCGGTGTCCTGGAGGCGCCGCAGCGAGCGGACCATGGACCGCGCCACGACGAACGCGCCGACCAGCGAGACACCGAGGACGAGGAAGATCAGCGCACCGTTGATGATCGCTTCCTGCGTCGCCGCGTTGCGCAGCTCGCGGGACTTCTGCTCCATCTCGGTGAGCAGCGAGGTCTCGATCCGCGACATCTCGTCGATCTTGACGGTGTCGGAGTCGTACCAGTCCAGGTACTTGTAGTCCTGGCTGCGGATGCCGCTGCTGCTGGCGAAGGCGCGGTGCGCGAAGGCGACCGCCGCCTTGATCTCGTCGTTGTTGCCGTCCAGACCGCGGGTGAGGGCGCCGGCGTTGTTGGCGTAGATCTGCGAGAAGCGGTCACGGGCCGCCTTCTCGTCGTCCTCGGCGGTACGGCCGGCCAGCCGGTCGTTGGCGGAGAGCTGGGGGCCGCCCTTGTGGGCGAGACCGGCGCTGACCAGCGCACGCTGCATCGACGCGTACTCCTTGGCGGAGGAGAACGCCGCCAGCGCACGGGTCGCCCGGATCATCTCCGGGTTGCTGGTGGCCTGCGCCATGTCCTGGGAGAGGGAGAGCAGCGAGTCGATCAGCTGGTTGTAGTTGCTGATGGTGCGCGCGGCGTTGCCCTCGTCCTTGTACGCGCTGCTGCGGATCTCGTTGAGGGTGTTGAGCTGACGCCCGATCTCCAGGACGGTCGCCCGCACACCGGTCATCGTGGCGTCGACGCCCTGGATGTCGCCGGTGCCCTGGTTGAACGAGATCCGGGCGCGGTCGGTGGCCTCCCGCGGCGCGACGACGTTGGCGTCGTCCTTGGCGTTGCCCGAACCGGCCAGCGGGCCCGCCGACTTGTCCCGCTCGACCTGGAGCGCACCGGCCAGCTCGGTGGCCTGCCGCGTCATGTCGGTGAGCATCTTCATCTTGTCCAGCTGCTCGATGTTCTCCATCGAGTCCTGGATACGGATGGCGCCCAGCGAGGTCGCGGCGACGACGGGCAGCGCGAGCAGGGAGATCAGGCGGGTGCTGATGCGCCAGTTGCGCAACGCGACCCGGGAGCCGGGACCGCCCGGACCCGACTGCTCCTTGGCCGGTCCCCGGTCGGCGTCGCCGCCGCCCCGGTCGCTGCGATCGGACGGAGCCGGGGTGTTCGCCGGACCGCCCCCCTGGGCACGCTGGGGAGAGGAGGCGCGGTCGGTCCCGCCGCGCGGCTCCGGCTCCGCCGCAGCTTCCCGGCCCTGGCGGGCCTGGGAAGGCTCCGTGCCATCCCTCTTGAAACGTCCCTGCACTAGCGTCGCAACCTCTGGACCAGGCGTCCCCCCGCGCGAGCGGCGGGACGGTGTCGAGTCGTGGGGGACCGCAAGTCCCCCGTGCGGTCGTGAATTGACCGGCGGGCTTCCCCCTCTGGCCGAGAGAGCAACTCCACCGCGCTGCGCCACATCGCGCTCTGCGCGCCGGTTGATACATGCGGCGGTCCGTGGAATTCCAGCACAGTGCCGGATCTCCAACAAGAGCGGAACCGCACGGTGCGACATGGGTGACACACGGTGCGGACCGTGTCACGACACGTAGAGGGATCGATGGTCGATAACGGACTTTTAATGCCGAATCGGCTCGGCTCGCCCGCTGTCCCAGGTGCGGTGATCGGCGGCGAAATAAAGCCTTCTGATGATCGATGTCCCGTTCATCCCCCGATGTTGATCATGGGAATTGCGGCATTTGTCACGGACTCAGTGAGGAAACTCACAGGTGGCCCGGCGACTTTCCCCCCGCATCGCAGGGAATGGCCCGCTTAGTCTGATGCTTTACACAGGCAGTCGGCGCGACAAGGACCCCCTGCGCGACCTCCCCGTTTCCCGCCTCCGCGAGCCCCGCGGACGTGACGGGCCGGTCCGCACCGCCCTCCGGGCCGGCCGTCCCTTCCGATGCATCCCGATCTACGCGAGGCGTGAAGCAGTGAAGACCACGATGATGTTCCGCAACATAGCCAACCCGCGGCGCACCACGCTGGCGCACCTCAAGGACGCCGACGAGCTGACCGCCACCCCGGCCCCGGAGCACTCCGTCGAGCTGCCCACGCAGACCGCCAACCCCCGCCGTACCGTCCTGATGGACGCCCCCGGCCAGGACACCGCGGCGTAATGCCGTAGCGGGTGAGCCGCGCCCCCGCGTTAGCCTGGAGTGTCCACTCCGGCCAGTGATCAATGAGGGGCAGCGGCACCCGTGCGCATCGCCAGATTCTCCATCGACGGCAACGTCGGCTTCGGCGTCCTAGAGGGCGACGAGATCGACGTCATCAAGGGCCACCCCTTCGCGGAGTTCGAGCGCTCCGGCCAGAAGGTCCCCCTGGACAAGGTCCGTCTGCTGCCGCCGGTGCTGCCCAACAAGGTCGTCGCGGTGGGCCGCAACTACGCCGCCCACGCCGCCGAGCTGGGCCACGACGTCCCCGACGCCCCGTTCACCTTCTTCAAGCCCTCCACCTCGGTGGTCGGCCCCGGTGACCCCGTCGCGTATCCCTCCTTCTCCGAGGAGGTGCACCACGAAGCGGAGCTGGCCGTCGTCATCGGCCGGATGTGCCGCGAGGTGCCCCGCGAACGCGTCAAGGACGTCATCCTCGGCTACACCTGCGCCAACGACGTCACCGCGCGTGACGTCCAACGCCGCGAGAAGCAGTGGGCGCGCGCCAAGGGCTTCGACACCTCCTGCCCGCTCGGCCCCTGGGTCGAGACCGAGCTGGACCCCTCCGATCTGACCATCCAGTGCACCGTCAACGGCGAACAGCGTCAGCTGGGCCGGACGAGCGAGATGGTCCGCTCCGTCGAGGACCTGATCGTCCACATCACCGAGGCGATGACGCTGCTCCCCGGCGACGTCGTCCTCACGGGCACCCCGGCCGGGGTCGGCCCGCTCACCGTCGGCGACGAGGTCGCCGTCACCATCGAAGGCATCGGCACTCTCACCAACAAGGTGATCAAGCGTGGCTAACGCGACCCCCGTCCGCGTCCGTTTCTGTCCCTCCCCGACCGGCAACCCCCATGTGGGACTGGTCCGCACCGCCCTGTTCAACTGGGCGTTCGCGCGCCACCACCAGGGCACGCTGGTCTTCCGCATCGAGGACACCGACGCGGCCCGCGACTCCGAGGAGTCCTACAACCAGCTGCTGGACTCCATGAAGTGGCTGGGCTTCGACTGGGACGAGGGCCCCGAGGTCGGCGGCCCGCACGCGCCCTACCGCCAGTCGCAGCGCATGGACCTCTACAAGGAGGTCGCCGACAAGCTGCTCGCCGGCGGCTACGCCTACCCCTGCTACTGCACCACCGAGGAGCTGGACGCCCGCCGCGAGGCCGCCCGCAAGGCCGGTCGTCCCTCCGGCTACGACGGCACCTGCCGCTCGCTGAGCGAGGAGCAGAAGGCCGCCTACGAGGCCGAGGGCCGCGCGTCGATCATCCGCTTCCGGATGCCCGACGAGCCCATCACCTTCACCGACCTCGTCCGCGGCGAGCTGACCTTCACCCCGGACAACGTCCCGGACTACGGCATCGTCCGGGCCAACGGCGCGCCGCTCTACACGCTCGTCAACCCCGTCGACGACGCGCTGATGGACATCACCCACGTCCTGCGCGGCGAGGACCTGCTCTCCTCCACCCCCCGCCAGATCGCCCTCTACAAGGCGCTCATCGAGCTGGGCTACGCCAAGTACATCCCGGCCTTCGGCCACCTGCCGTACGTCATGGGCGAGGGCAACAAGAAGCTCTCCAAGCGTGACCCGCAGGCGTCCCTCAATCTCTACCGCGAGCGCGGCTTCCTCCCCGAGGGGCTGCTCAACTACCTCGCGCTGCTCGGCTGGTCGTTCTCGGCCGACCGGGACCTCTTCTCCGTCGCCGAGCTGGTCGAGAAGTTCGACATCGCGGACGTCAACGCCAACCCGGCCCGCTTCGACCTCAAGAAGGCCGAGGCGATCAACGCCGACCACATCCGGCAGCTGGACCTCGCGTCCTTCATCGCCGCCTGTGAGCCCTGGCTGACGGCCCCGCACGCCACCTGGGCGCCCGAGGACTTCGACCAGGCCGCGTGGGAGGCCATCGCCCCGCACGCCCAGACCCGCCTGACGGTCCTCTCGGACATCACCGCCAACGTCGACTTCCTGTTCCGCAAGGAGCCGGTCGAGGACGAGGCGTCCTGGACGAAGGCGATGAAGGGCGAGCCGGTGGCGCTGCTCACCACCGCCCGCGCCAAGCTGCTGGACGCCGACTGGTCGAGCGCCGAGTCGCTGAAGAACGCCGTTCTCGCCGCCGGTGAGGAGCACGGTCTCAAGCTCGGCAAGGCCCAGGCCCCGGTCCGCGTCGCGGTCACCGGCCGCACCGTCGGCCTGCCGCTCTTCGAGTCCCTGGAGATCCTGGGCAAGGACCGCACGGTGGCCCGCATCGACGCGGCCCTGGCGAAGCTCGCCGCCTGATCCCGTACGCGCCCGGAAGGGCCCGGAGGCCGACCCGGCTTCCGGGCCCTTCGGCGTATCCGGAGGACCCCGGCGGACAGGCGGCCCGGGAAGGCGCCCAGCGGGGCGGTGCAGGCCGCGGACGGCCCGATTCCGCCTTGGGTCCCGCCCGAGCCGCCCGAGGGGTCTTGACAGGGCGGAGGAGCGGCTCCGGTCCGCCCGGAGCCGCCGTGGCCGTCCCGTACGGCCGGGCCGCCGACCGCCGCGACCACCGCCGCGGGGCGTCGGAGCGGGCCGGAGGGCGTCTCCCGCCCTGCTCCGCGGCCTATCGGTTTTGGAGCCCCGTCCACCTTCGGGTAATGTTCTTTCTGCGCCGCCCGGGAGGGCCGAGAGGCCCGGCCGGAAAGCGCAAGCCGAACAAAATCCCCTCCGGGGGTTGCGTTTTGGTGGGCTATGGTGTAATTGGCAGCACGACTGATTCTGGTTCAGTTAGTCTAGGTTCGAGTCCTGGTAGCCCAGCAAGAGATCTTTCTCTTCGAGAATTCCATGGTCTCTTGAGTGCAGTATCAGGCCCCCGTTGTGTAGCGGCCTAGCACGCCGCCCTCTCAAGGCGGTAGCGCCGGTTCGAATCCGGTCGGGGGTACAGATCCTTTCTTTCCGTCACCTTCGGGTCGCTCCCGGATGTGCCGATGTGAGGATCGCTAGGGCCCCCGTTGTGTAGCGGCCTAGCACGCCGCCCTCTCAAGGCGGTAGCGCCGGTTCGAATCCGGTCGGGGGTACTGGTCTCAACCACCATGGGCTATGGTGTAATTGGCAGCACGAGTGATTCTGGTTCATTTAGTCTAGGTTCGAGTCCTGGTAGCCCAGCGCAGAGAAATCGCCCAGCGATTCAGCTGCAAAAAGCAAGCCCCCGTTGTGTAGCGGCCTAGCACGCCGCCCTCTCAAGGCGGTAGCGCCGGTTCGAATCCGGTCGGGGGTACGCAAATAACAAAGGCCCCTGCTTCGGCAGGGGCCTTTGTCGTATGGAATTCCGGAACGGATTCCGTGCGCACCCGCCGCACGGAATCCCTCTCACACGCCGTAGCGGCGGGCCGATTCCTCCTCCTGGGCCACCCGGCGCAGCGCGAGCAGTACCGGCTCCCGGAGGATCGCGGCGGATACGGCGGTCTCCGCCCGCTCCGCGTCGTCCGGCAGCTTCTCCAGGGCGTCGAAGTCATGACCGGCCACGGACGCCATCTGCCGTGCGTACGGCAGGAGTTCCGCCACGGTGACCGGGTAGCCCAGCTCCAGCAGGCGGGCCAGGGGTGCCACCAGGGAGCGGTAGGCGGGGGAGAGGGCGCCGTTGGTGCGGGCGAAGTCCCAGCCCAGCTCCGTCAGCAGTTCCTCCACCAGCTTTCCGGCCGCCTGTGTCGCCGGGGCGTCGGGATCCGCCTCCGGGCCGCGGGGGAGCGCCCACAGGGCGGCGCCCAGCCGGTTGGTGCGGCCCAGGCTCTCGTCGTCGACCGCCGCCAGCACCTCGCGGACCGTCGCCACCGGCACCTTGCCGACCTGGATCAGCGCACGGATCAGACGGAGCCGCCGCAGGTGGGAGGCGTCGTACTCGGAGCGTGTCGCGGTGATCCGGCGGCCCTGCGGCAGGAGTTGTTCGCGCAGGTAGTACTTGATCGTGGCGGTGGATACCCCGCTGTGCTCGCTGAGTTCGGAGAGTCGCATCCCTTGTGGTCCTTCCTGGGCAGTGGCACTATCCAATCATTGGACAGTGGCGCTATCCAACTAGGGGAGAGCATGGGCGGCGACATTCATCCGGGCCGGTTCACGGCCGACGCCGACGGGGACGTGGTGATCTTTCTCATCGGTCTGCGGATCCACCACTTCTGGGCGGTCCACCGCTGGCTGCCGGTGTTCCTCGCGATGCCGAGGATGCTGAAGGAGCTGGGCCGCGACCCCGCGGCCGGACTGCTCCACCACCGGCTGGTGGCCGGGTCGTTCCGGGCGTTCGAGGTAGTGCAGTACTGGGACTCCAAGGAGAAACTGCTGGCGTACGCGGTGGCGCCGGACCGGGCGCACCGTCCGGCGTGGGCGGAGTTCAACCGCCGGGCGCGCAAGGGCGAGGGGCACGTCGGCATCTGGCACGAGACCTATGTGGTGCCGGCCGGGAGCTACGAGACGATCTACGGGGACATGCCGGTGCACGGTCTGGGCGCGGCGTACGGCGTGCGGTCGCTCCGCGACGGGGTGCAGGCCCCCGAGCGGCTGGGCGTCTGACCGGCCCCGTCGTGGACGACAGGCGGGCCGTGGCCCGGGGCGCCCCGTAGGGGGCGGTTCCCCGGGCCACGGCCCGTAAGGGATGGGAGAACTCTCAGCCGGTGCGGCGCAGGCCCTCGGAGAGGCGGGCGGCGGCGTCGATGACGGCCTGGGCGTGCATCCGGCCCGGGTGGCGGGTCAGCCGCTCGATCGGGCCGGAGACGGAGACGGCGGCGACCACGCGGTTCGAGGGGCCGCGGACCGGCGCCGAGACGGAGGCCACACCCGGCTCCCGCTCGCCGATCGACTGGGCCCAGCCGCGGCGGCGGACGCCGGAGAGCGCGGTGGCGGTGAAGCGGGCGCCCTGCAGACCGCGGTGGAGCCGCTCGGGCTCCTCCCAGGCCATGAGGATCTGCGCCGCGGAACCGGCCTTCATCGGGAGCGTGGAGCCGACCGGGACGGTGTCCCGCAGTCCGGACAGCCGTTCCGCCGCCGCCACACAGATCCGCATGTCGCCCTGGCGACGGTAGAGCTGGGCGCTCTCGCCCGTCACGTCGCGCAGATGTGTGAGCACCGGTCCGGCCGTCGCCAGCAGGCGGTCCTCACCGGCCGCGGCGGCCAGTTCGGAGAGCCGGGGGCCGAGGATGAACCGGCCCTGCATGTCCCTCGCCACCATCCGGTGGTGTTCCAGGGCCACGGCCAGTCGATGGGCCGTGGGCCGTGCGAGCCCGGTCGCCGCGACCAGCCCGGCGAGGGTGGCCGGACCGGACTCCAGAGCGCTCAATACGAGAGCCGCCTTGTCGAGAACGCCGACGCCGCTAGAGTTGTCCATGCAACGATACTTGCGTCTCACAGTGTGAAACGCAAGTTCAATTTTCCGTGGAAGTCGTCACTCTGTAGCCACGGCCCTCGACCAGGGCCCGGTGCGGGGCCCGGCACGGGGATGCGGGGACCGTGCGCACAGTACGAGTTGGGCCGGCGAAGCGGCCGGCCGGAGGGAAAGCGATGGGACGGACACTCGCGGAGAAGGTCTGGGACGACCATGTCGTCCGGCGCGCGGAAGGCGAGCCCGACCTCCTCTTCATCGATCTCCACCTGCTGCACGAGGTCACCAGCCCGCAGGCGTTCGACGGCCTCCGCAAGGCCGGACGGCAGGTGCGCCGTACGGACCTGACCATCGCCACCGAGGACCACAACACCCCCACCCTCGACATCGACAAGCCGATCGCCGACCCGGTCTCGCGCGCCCAGCTGGAGACGCTGCGCAAGAACTGCGCGGAGTTCGGCGTGCGGCTGCACCCGCTGGGCGATGTCGAGCAGGGCGTTGTCCACGTGGTGGGACCGCAGTTGGGACTGACCCAGCCCGGCACCACCGTGGTCTGCGGTGACAGTCACACCTCCACGCACGGTGCGTTCGGCGCGCTGGCGTTCGGCATCGGCACCAGCCAGGTCGAGCACGTCCTCGCCACCCAGACGCTGCCGCTGGCCCCCTTCAAGACCATGGCGATCACCGTCGAGGGCGAGCTGCCCGAGGGTGTCACCGCCAAGGACCTGATCCTGGCGATCATCGCCCGGATCGGCACCGGCGGCGGTCAGGGCTACGTCCTGGAGTACCGCGGCTCCGCCGTCGAGAAGCTGTCGATGGAAGCCCGGATGACCGTCTGCAACATGTCGATCGAGGCGGGCGCCCGGGCCGGGATGATCGCCCCGGACGAGACCACCTTCGCCTACCTGCGCGGACGGGCCCACGCCCCCGAGGGCGCCGACTGGGACGACGCCGTCGCCTACTGGCGCACGCTGCGCACCGACGACGACGCGGTCTTCGACGCGGAGGTCGTCATCGACGCCGCCGAGCTGGCGCCGTTCGTCACCTGGGGCACCAACCCGGGCCAGGGTGCGCCGCTCTCCGCGCAGGTCCCCGACCCCGCTTCGTACGAGGACGCCTCGGAGCGGTTCGCCGCCGAAAAGGCCCTGGAATACATGGGGTTGACGGCTGGTCAGCCGCTGCGCGAGATCGGTGTGGACACCGTCTTCGTAGGTTCCTGCACCAACGGCCGGATCGAGGACCTGCGCTCCGCCGCCTCCGTGCTGGAGGGGCGTTCGGTCGCCGACGGCGTGCGGATGCTGGTCGTCCCCGGCTCGGTGCGGGTCGCCCTCCAGGCGGTGGACGAGGGGCTGGACAAGGTCTTCACCGCGGCGGGGGCCGAATGGCGGCACGCCGGTTGCTCGATGTGCCTGGGCATGAACCCCGACCAGCTGGCTCCGGGGGAGCGCTCCGCGTCCACCTCCAACCGCAACTTCGAGGGGCGGCAGGGCAAGGGCGGCCGTACCCACCTGGTCTCGCCGCAGGTCGCCGCCGCCACCGCGGTGCTCGGCCATCTGGCCTCGCCCGCCGACCTGTCCGACGTCGCCGTCTCCACGCCCGCGGGGGTCTGAGGAACCATGGAAGCTTTCACCACCCACACCGGCCGGTCCGTACCGCTGCGCCGCAGCAACGTCGACACCGACCAGATCATCCCGGCCCACTGGCTGAAGAAGGTCACCCGCGACGGTTTCGAGGACGGGCTCTTCGAGGCGTGGCGCAAGGACCCGCAGTTCGTCCTCAACCAGGAGGCGTACCGGGGCGCCACGGTGCTCGTCGCGGGCCCCGACTTCGGCACCGGCTCCTCCCGTGAGCACGCCGTCTGGGCGCTCCAGAACTACGGCTTCAAGGCCGTCATCTCCTCGCGGTTCGCGGACATCTTCCGCGGCAACTCCCTCAAGAACGGGTTGCTGACGGTGGTCCTGCCGCAGGAGACCGTGGAGCGGCTCCAGGAGCTGGCCGAGGCGGACCCCGCCGTCGAGGTGACCGTCGACCTGGTCGCGCGCAAGGTGCTCGCCCCGGGCGTGGAGGCCGACTTCGCGCTGGACGAGAATGCGCGATGGCGGCTGCTGGAGGGGCTGGACGACATCAGCCTCACCCTCCGGGAGGAGTCGGCCATCGCCGGGTACGAGGCGAACAGGCCCTCGTTCAAGCCGCGGACCGTGGTGGCCTGACCTCGGGCTTTTGGCTCAAAGACATATTGCGTACGATGCGCCCCCTGTGCAGTTGGCAGGGGGCGCATCGGCGTGTTGAGGCGCCTGTTGAGGCCCCGTGAAGCGACAACTCGCCGCAGATGGCACAATTAGCGCATGGAACGCGACGACCAACTCCAGCTCTACGGTTTCGTCGCCGACCAGCTCAAGGACGCACACGCAAGGGTGCGGACACTGCAAGTCCCGGAGGGCGTACGGATGGCGCTGACCCGGAAGCTGCTCGTCATCACGGCCGCGGCACAACACGATCTTGCGAACGCGGCAAGGCGTCTGGAGTGGTTCATGGCCGACCTCGACGAAGGTCGTTATCCCGAAGACGTGCACACCGACGGAAGTGCGTGAGGTCGAGTGCGTTGCGGCACAAGGGTGATTAGCCCGTTTCGTGTTTGATTTGCGGTATATATCTGCCTAACGTGCGAAAAAGCTTGGAATCTATCGTTCCAGCAATGTCTCCGAAGGGGAAGACGTGAACAAGGCGCAGCTCGTAGAAGCCATTGCCGACAAGCTCGGCGGCCGTCAGAACGCCGCGGACGCGGTGGACGCCGTACTGGACGCAATCGTCCGTGCAGTTGTCGCCGGCGACCGCGTTTCGGTCACCGGATTCGGTTCGTTCGAGAAGGTCGACCGCCCGGCCCGCTACGCGCGGAACCCGCAGACCGGCGAGCGCGTGCGGGTCAAGAAGACCTCGGTGCCGCGTTTCCGCGCGGGCCAGGGATTCAAGGACCTGGTGAGCGGTTCCAAGAAGCTCCCCAAGAACGACGTGGCCGTCAAGAAGGCCCCCAAGGGCAGCCTCTCGGGCGGCGCTTCCACGCGTACGACCGTGAAGAAGGCGGCCGCGAAGAAGGCCACCACCGCCAAGAAGGCCACGGCGAAGAAGACCACCGCTGCGGCGAAGAAGACCACGGCCGCCGCGAAGAAGACCACCGCCAAGAAGGCGACGCCGGCGAAGAAGACCACGGCCGCCGCCAAGAAGACCACGGCGGCGAAGAAGACCACCGCGAAGAAGGCCGCCCCGGCGAAGAAGACCGCCACCGCCGCCAAGAAGACCACGGCGAAGAAGACGGCGCCCGCGAAGAAGACCACCGCGAAGAAGGCTCCCGCGAAGAAGACCACGGCACGCAAGACCGCCGCGAAGAAGACCACCGCCCGCAAGCGGTAACGACCAGGGGAACAATTCCCTCAGCGGTGACGCTTCGCGCCGGGCCGGTCTCCCTCCGGGGAGCCCGGCCCGCGGTGCGTGGCGAGGGCGCATTCACCCGGGCCGACCGGCTCCTTTAGGCTCTGCACCATGCAGGCCACCGCGTACACCTACGACTCGGACACCCGCTCCGGCAGCGTGCTGCTGGACGACGGCACCCCCGTGCCCTTCGACACCGCCGCCTTCGACGCGGGGGGCCTGCGCCTGCTGCGCCCCGGCCAGCGGGTGCGGATCGAGACCACCGGCGAGGGCGACGCCCGCCGGATCACGCTCCTCACGCTCCAGACCCTCTGAGCCGCCCGCGGCACCCGCCGCCGCGGCCACCCGCGCCGTGTGCGCGCCCACCCCGAGCGCCAACGCCTGCCGCAGATCCGCGCCGGTGTCCACGTCCCGGCGCACCGAATCCGCCCGTACGGCTATCTCCCGCGCCCCCGACGCACGGTGCCGCTCCCGCGAACGGCCGCCGAATGCCGGTGCCAATTCCGTACCGGAACACGCGGTGAGAAGAGTTGTTCCGATATCCGCCGCGTCGGCGAGAAAAGCCCGCGGAAATTGTGCCGCGCTTTGCAGTACGGCGTGCAGTTCGGCGGCGCGCAGGGCGGGCAGATCGGCGTTGAGCGCCGCGACCGACGCGCCCGGGCGACGCGCCCGGACGGACGCCGCGCCGTGGGCCAGCGCCGCGTTGAGACCGCGCCCCGGGGTATCGGGCACAATCCGCGCGCCGAGCGCCGAAAGTGGCCCGGCGGCTGCCGGATCGTCCGTGACAACCGCCACATCGACGACATCGTCGCAGGCCAGTGCCGCGCCGACGGTGTCCAGGGCGAAAGCGAGCGCCAGTCGCGGACGGAACTCCTCACCGACCGCCGGGGAAAGCCTGCTCTTGGCCCGCACCAGCGGCTTCAGCGGCACGACCAGGCTCCAGCCCACATCCACTCCGTCTCCTCGCATAGGATTCGATTTTCCCTGCTGCCGCAGCTCGCCGGGGACCGCGGGGTTACGGTGTTCTCGACATAGCGGGTACCTGGGGCGACACTTGTGCGGCTGCCGGCTCGCAGCAGCTCAGCAGGTCCCACAAGGAGGGTGTCCACGTGTCCCGCCGCAGAATCGGCTTCTGGTACCGCCTGGCCGCGGTCATCTGCAAACCGCCGCTCTTGGTTCTGTTCAAGCGGGACTGGCGAGGAATGGAGAACATTCCGGCCGACGGCGGATTTATCACCGCTGTCAACCACAACTCGTATCTCGATCCGCTGTCGTACGCGCACTATCAGTACAACACCGGGCGGGTTCCCCGATTCCTCGCCAAGTCCGGGCTCTTTCGCAGCGGCTTTGTCGGCGTGATGATGCGCGGCACCGGTCAGATCCCCGTGTACCGGGAAACCACCGACGCCGCCAACGCCTTCCGCGCCGCCGTCACCGCCATCGAGAAGGGCGAATGCGTCGCCTTCTATCCCGAGGCGACGCTCACCCGCGACCCCGAGATGTGGCCGATGCAGGGCAAGACCGGCGCCGCCCGCGTCGCCCTGCTCACCAAGGCGCCGGTCATCCCCGTCGCGCAGTGGGGCGCCAACGAGGCGATGCCGCCGTACGCCAAGGAGAAGAAGCTCCGCCTGCTGCCGCGCAAGACGCTGCGGGTGCAGGCGGGCCCGCCGGTCGACCTCAGCGCGTACCACGGCAAGGAGCCCACCGCCGAGGTGCTCCGCGAGGTCACCGAGACGATCATGGCGGCGATCACCGCGCAACTGGCGGACGTTCGGGGCGAGACCCCGCCCGCCGAACCGTTCGACCCGCGGCGGGCACTCGCCCGTGAGCGGCGCGCGGCCCGCGAGGCGGCCCGGGCGGCGGCCGCCACCGAGTCGGCACACAGCACCCGGCAGGCACAGGAGGATGAAGGCAAGTGACGCGCTGCGCCGTCTACGGCACGGGGTCCTGGGGCACCGCATTCGCGATGATTCTCGGTGACGCGGGCTGCGAGGTGACCCTCTGGGGACGCCGCGCCGCCGTCGCCGAGGCGATCAACAAGGACCGGACCAACCCCGACTATCTGCCGGGGGTCGAACTGCCCGCGTCCGTGCGGGCCACCACCGACCCCGCCGAGGCAGCCGCGGGCGCCGACTTCACCGTCCTCGCCGTGCCCTCGCAGACGCTGCGCGACAACCTCGCCGACTGGGCGCCGCTGCTCCCCGCCGACACCGTCCTCGTCTCCCTGATGAAGGGCGTCGAACTGGGCACCGCCAAGCGGATGAGCGAGGTGATCGAGGAGGTCGCCAAGGTCCCCGCCGAGCGCGTCGCGGTCCTCACCGGCCCCAACCTCGCCAAGGAGATCGCCGCCCGGCAGCCCGCCGCCGCGGTCGTCGCCTGCGCCGACGAGTCCGTCGCCCGCCGTCTCCAGACCGCCTGCCACACCCCGTACTTCCGCCCGTACACCAACACCGACGTCGTCGGCTGCGAGCTGGGCGGGGCCGTCAAGAACGTCATCGCGCTCGCCGTCGGCATCGCGGGCGGGATGGGCCTGGGCGACAACGCCAAGGCGTCGCTGATCACCCGCGGGCTGGCCGAGACCACCCGGCTGGGCCTGGCGATGGGCGCCGACGCGCACACCTTCGCGGGGCTGGCCGGGATGGGCGACCTCGTCGCCACCTGCTCCTCGCCGCTCTCGCGGAACAACACCTTCGGCACCAACCTCGGCCGCGGGATGAGCCTCGCCGAGACCATCGCGGTGACCAAGCAGACCGCCGAGGGCGTCAAGTCCTGTGAATCCGTACGGGATCTGGCCCGCCGCCACGGCGTCGACATGCCGATCACCGAGACGGTCTTCGACATCGTCCACGAGGGCAAGCAGCCGATGGTCGCCCTCAAGGAACTGATGTCCCGCAGCGCCAAGTCCGAACGGCACTGACCGCCCGCGCGCGGCGCCCGGCCCGCCCCGTGCGGGGCGCGGACACGGCGCCGCGCACGGCCGCCGCCACGCCGAGTCCGTCTCCACCAGCAGGTACCCTCAAGCCGATATGAGCAGCCAGACTCCTCCCCACAAGCCCCGTGTCGCCGTCGTGTTCGGCGGCCGCAGCTCCGAGCACGCCATCTCCGTGGTCACCGCGGGAGCCGTCCTGCGCGCCATCGACCGCGAGAAGTACGACGTGCTGCCGATCGGCATCACCGCCGACGGCCGCTGGGCCCTGACCGCCGACGACCCGGAGCGGATGGCCATCGCCGACCGCAAGCTGCCGAGCGTCGCCGAACTGGCCGGATCCGACGAGGGCGCCGTCGTCCTGCCCGTCGACCCGACCAACCGCGAACTGGTCTACAGCGAGCCGGGCTCCGTCCCCAAGGCGCTGGGCGAGGTCGACGTCGTCTTCCCCGTGCTGCACGGCCCCTACGGTGAGGACGGCACCCTCCAGGGTCTGCTGGAGCTGTCCGGCGTCCCCTACGTCGGCTGCGGCGTCCTCGCCTCCGCCGTCGGCCAGGACAAGGACTACATGAAGCGGGTGTTCACCTCCTTCGGGCTGCCCGTCGGCCCGTACGAGGTCATCCGGCCGCGGGAGTGGGAGCGCAGCCCCGAGGGCGCCCGTAAGAAGATCGTGGACTTCGCCGCCGAGCACGGCTGGCCGCTGTTCGTGAAGCCCGCCCGCGCCGGTTCGTCCATGGGCATCACCAAGGTCGACGACGCCGACGGGCTGGACGCGGCGATCGAGGAGGCGCGGCGCCACGACCCCAAGGTCATCGTCGAGTCGCTGCTGCGCGGCCGGGAGATCGAGTGCGGCGTCCTGGAGTTCGAGGACGGCCCGCGCGCCAGCGTCCCGGCGGAGATCCCGCCGGTCACCGCCCACGACTTCTACGACTTCGAGGCGAAGTACATCGACTCGGCGGCGGGCCTGGTGCCCGCGCCGCTCACCGCCGAGGAGACCGTCCGCGTCCAGGAACTGGCCGTCGCGGCGTTCGAGGCGGTGTCCTGCGAGGGCCTGGTCCGCGCGGACTTCTTCCTCCAGGAGAACGGCGAGTTCGTGATCAACGAGATCAACACGCTCCCCGGCTTCACGCCCATCTCGATGTACCCGCGGATGTGGCAGGAGAGCGGCGTGAGCTACCCGGAGCTGATCGACCGGCTCCTGCAGTCGGCGCTGAACCGCTCGACCGGGCTGCGCTGACCCGTCCGGTGCCGGGCCCGCCCGCCGCGGGTCCGGCTCAGACGCCCTCGGGCACGGTCTTCTTCACCGCGGCGGCGAGATCGGTGAGCGCATTGACCTCGGGGGCGTACTTCCCGGGCACCGTCACCTCCACATAGGTCTTGCGCAGCACCGTCGTGAAGCGGTAGCCGCCGTCGTGCTTCTCCAGGAACCACGAGACGCCGTTGACGCCCACCGCGTCGGCGGCGGGGTTGTAATGTTCACTCCCGGACGTCAACACGCCCGGCTTGGGCACGCCGCAGCGCAGCTGCACGGCGGGGTCGCCCCAGGCGGCCGTGTAATCCGACGCGGGCTCGGTGCTCCTGCGCGCCAGCCCGTCGACGGTGTCCGGCAGCTCCTTGTGGAGGGCCCGGCAGTGCCGGGCCGCCGCGCCCTCGGGTGCGGGCGGTGTGACCTCGTCCGCGGAGGAACAGCCCGCCGCGCAGCACAGCACGGCGAGCGACGGCAGGACCGTAAACCAGCGACGAGAGATCACCCGGCCGAGCATACGGGGAGCTAGATATGGACGACCGGACAGGTCAGGGTGCGGGTGATCCCCTCGACCCGCTGCACATTGGCGACGACCAGGCGGCCCAGCTCGTCGACGGTGTCCGCCTGCGCGCGCACCACGACGTCGTACGGGCCGGTCACGTCCTCGGCCGTCAGCACGCCGGGGAGCTGCGCGATCACCTCCGCCACCGCCGAGGCCCGGCCGACCTCGGTCTGGATCAGGATGTACGCCTGTACCACGGGACCTCCAGGGCGGCTTCGAGGATCATGGGGGAAGAAGGGACGCCACGGTACCGCGTCACCGAGCGGAGCGGGGAGATCCGCGCGGTGACGCCGTCCGGTGCGGCGCCCAGGCCAGCGGAGTACGGACCGGCCGTACGCAGGAGAAGGGCGACAGCATGAAGGGCACCGTGGGCGAGCTGGGGGAATTCGGGTTGATCCGGGAGCTGACCTCCCGCATCACCCCCACCCCGGCGGTACGGATCGGTCCGGGCGACGACGCCGCGGTGGTCACCGCGCCCGACCGGAGGGTCGTCGCCAGCACCGACGTCCTCCTGGAGGGCCGGCACTTCCGCCGCGACTGGTCCACCGCGTACGACGTCGGACGGAAGGCCGCGGCCCAGAACCTCGCCGACATCGCCGCCATGGGCGCCGTGCCCACCGCGATCCTCCTCGGCCTCGTGGTGCCCGCGGAACTCCCCGCCACCTGGCCGACCGAGCTGATGGACGGATTGCGCGATGAGTGCCAGGTGGCCGGTGCCGCGGTGGTCGGCGGGGATGTCGTCCGCGGCGACACCATCACCGTCGCCATCACCGCCCTCGGCGATCTGCGCAACGCCGAGCCGGTGACCCGCGGCGGCGCGCAGCCCGGCGACGTCGTCGCGGTGACCGGCTGGTTGGGCTGGTCGGCCGCCGGGCACGCCGTGCTGACCCGCGGGTTCCGCTCGCCGCGCGCCTTCGTCGAGGCGCACCGCCGCCCCGAACCGCCGTACCACGCGGGCCCGGCGGCGGCCGGACTGGGCGCCACCGCGATGACGGACGTCTCCGACGGCCTCGTCGCCGACCTCGGGCACATCGCGGAGGCCAGCAACGTCCGTATCGACCTCGCCTCCACCAAGATCGACATCCCGACGCAGATGTCCGACATCGGCACCGCCGTCGGCGTCGACCCCATGCAGTGGGTGCTCAACGGCGGTGAGGACCACGCGATCGTCGCGACGTTCCCGCCCGAGGTGAAGCTGCCCGCCCGCTGGAAGGTCATCGGCGAGGTCCTGCACCCCTCCGCGCTGCCGCAGGTGACGGTGGACGGGGCGCCTTGGGCGCGCGCCGGATGGGACCACTTCGGGGACAACGGCGACGCCGAATCCCCGCCCCGGGGCGGCTCCGTGGCGCCCGGCGGCGGCCGGTAGATTCGGCGCCGTGCAGACCCCACCACGCGTCCTGACCGTCGCCGGCTCCGACTCCGGCGGCGGCGCGGGCATCCAGGCGGACCTCAAGACGATGCTGGCGCTCGGTACCCACGGCATGAGCGTGCTCACCGCCGTCACCGCGCAGAACTCCCGCGGCGTCCAGGGCGCCTGGGAGCTGCCCGCCGAGGCGGTACGGGCGCAGTTCCGCAGCGTCGTCGACGACATCGGCGTCCAGGCGGTGAAGACCGGGATGCTCTCCTCGCCGGAGCTGGTGGAGAGTGTCGCGGCGCTCCTCGCGGAGCTGACCGTGCCCGTCGTCGTCGACCCCGTGGGCGTCTCCAAGCACGGGGACGCGCTGCTCGCCGCGACCGCCCTCGACGCGGTCCGCACCAAGCTGCTGCCGACCGCCACCGTCGCCACCCCCAACCTCGACGAGGTGGCGCAGCTGACCGGCGTCCGCGCCACGGACGAGAGGGGGATGCGCCGCGCCGCCGACGCCGTCCTCGCCTTCGGCCCGCGCTGGGCGCTCATCAAGGGCGGCCATCTGCCCGCCGCCGCCGACGCCGTCGATCTGCTCACCGACGGCACCGAGGAGCACTGGCTGCGCGCCCCGCGCCACGACAACCGGCACACCCACGGCACCGGTTGTACCCTTGCCTCCGCCGTCGCCGCCCGCCTCGCCCACGGCGACACCGTCCCGCGGGCCGTCACCGCCGCGAAGGAGTACGTCACGGGCGCCCTCGCGGCGGGCTTCCGGCTGGGCGGCGGCATCGGGCCGGTGGACCACGGCTGGCGGTGGCGCGGGGGAGCGTGAGGGGCGCCCCGTCACCCCCGCTCCAGCACCTCCCGCACCAGAGTCCCCACCTGTTCCGTCTCGGTGAGGAAGCCGTCGTGCCCGGCGGGTGAGTCGAGGACGCGGGGCCGGTCGGCGCCCGGGAGCAGCGCGGCCAACTCCGCCTGCTGGGCGGGCGGGTAGAGCCGGTCGGAGCTGACGCCCGCCACCACCGCGGGCATCCGGGCCCGCGCCAGCGCCGCCGCCGCGCCGCCCCGTCCGCGCCCCACGTCGTGCGCGTTCATCGCCTCGACGAGCGTGACGTAGCTGCCCGCGTCGAACCGGCGCACCAACTTGCCCGCGTGGTGGTCGAGGTACGACTCCACCGCGTACCGCCCGCCGCGCCACGGGTCCTCGCCGGGCTGCGCCCGCCGCCCGAACCGGTCCGCCAGCTCCGGCTCGCTGCGGTAGGTGAGATGGGCGATCCGCCGGGCGATGCCCAGTCCGCGGTGCGGCCCCGCACCGTCCGGGGCGTCGTGGTACCGCCCCGCGCGCCAGCCCGGATCGGCCCGCACCGCCGCCGTCTGCACCGCGCCCCACGCGATCTGCTCCGCCGACGCCGCCGCCCCGCACGCCAGCACCAGCAGCGCCCCGGTCCGCTCCGGCAGCCCCGCCGCCCACTCCAGGGCCCGCATCCCGCCCATCGAGCCGCCGATCACCGCCGCCCACCGCGCGATGCCCAGCGCATCGGCCAGCCGCGCCTCGGCCGCCACCTGGTCCCGCGGCGTGATCAGCGGGAAGTCCGGCCCCCACCGCCCCGTGCCGCCGGGACGGGGCGACGCCGGACCCGTACTGCCCTGGCAGCCGCCCAGCACATTGGGTGCCACCACGTACCACCGCCGGGTGTCCAGCGGCGCCCCCGGCCCGACCAGCGCGTCCCACCAGCCCGCCGTGGGATGCCCGGGCCCCGCCGGGCCCGCCGCATGGCTGTCGCCGGTCAGCGCGTGCAGCACCAGCACCGCGTTCGAGGCGTCCGGGGCGAGCGTGCCCCATGTCTCGTACGCGAGCCGCACGCCGGGCAGCGCGCCGCCGGACTCCAGCGGCAGCGCGCCGGGCGGTGCCACCCACCGGCGGCGGCCCGGCGGATCGCCCTCCCGCCAGGCTCCGGAGGCCGGCGGGAGGGCGGGGCCCGACGTTCCGGTGCTCAGGACGCCGCCTTCGCGGCCCGGAACCCCGCCTCCAGATCGGCCCGCAGATCCTCCAGACCCTCCAGCCCCACGGAGAGCCGCACCAGGCCAGGACCCGCGCCGGTCGCCGCCAACTCCGCCGCGCCGAGCTGACTGTGGGTGGTGGACGCCGGGTGGATGATCAGGCTCCGTACGTCACCGATGTTGGCGAGGTGGCTGAAGAGCTGCACCGCGTCGACGAACTTCCGGCCCGCCTCGACGCCGTCGCGCAGCTCGAACGAGAGCACCGCGCCCGCCCCGTGCGGCAGGTACGTCCGCCCCGCCCCGTACCAGCGGTTGGAGGGCAGCCCCGGGTAGTGCACCGCCGCCACCTCGTCGCGCCGCTCCAGCCACTCGGCGAGCGCCTGCGCGTTCGCGGTGTGCCGCTCCAGGCGGAGGCTGAGCGTCTCGATGCCCTGGAGCAGCAGGAACGCGGAGTGCGGCGCGATGGCCGGGCCGATGTCGCGCAGCAGCTGCACCCGCAGCTTCACGGCGAACGCGCCCGGGCCGAGGTCCGGCCAGTAGCGCAGCCCGTGGTAGCTCGGGTCGGGGGTGTGGAAGGCGGCGAACCGCTCGGCGTGCGCCCCGAAGTCGAAGGTGCCCGCGTCGACCACCACCCCGCCCAGCGTGGTGCCGTGCCCGCCGAGGAACTTCGTCGCCGAGTGCACCACCACGTCCGCACCGTGCTCGATCGGCCGCAGCAGGTACGGCGTGGGCACCGTGTTGTCCACGACCAGCGGCACGCCCGCCCCGTGCGCCGCGTCCGCGACCGCCCGGATGTCGAGGACGTTGCCCCGCGGATTGCCCAGCGTCTCCGCGAAGAACGCCTTCGTCGTGGGGCGCACGGCCGCCCGCCAGGCGCCGATGTCGTCCGGATCGTCGACGAACGACACCTCCACACCCAGCCGCGGCAGGGTGTGCCGGAACAGGTTGTACGTCCCGCCGTACAGCGAGGACGAGGCCACGATGTGGTCCCCGGCGCCCGCCAGCGTCAGCAGCGCCAGCGTCTCGGCGGCCTGCCCGGAGGCGAGCGCGACGGCCGCGACACCACCCTCCAGCGCGGCGACCCGCTGCTCCAGGGCGTCCTGGGTGGGGTTGTGGATACGGGTGTAGATGTTGCCGGGCTCGGCGAGCGAGAAGAGGTCCGCGGCGTGCCGGGTGTCCCGGAAGGCGAAGGACGTCGTCTGGTAGATCGGCACCGCCCGCGCCCCGGTGGTGGGGTCGGGGGCCGCACCCGCGTGGATCTGCCGGGTCTCGAAGGACCACGCGGCGGACGGGTCCGCCGCCCCGGCGGGGTCGTCGGCGGGGCGGGCTGCGGTGACGGGGGCAGCGGGGTCGACGGGGTGGCTCATGAACGGTCCTCGCACAGTGGGTGACGGACGGACCCGGCAGGGGAGTGCCGCGTCCGGGACCCGGACACTAGGGGCGGCGAGGAACGCCCCGGAAGCGGTACCGGCACCCGGCCACGGAACCGCAACGACGGCGCAACGAGCGGCGTCCGCCCGTAACACACGGCAACACGGGGCCCATACGCGGCAACAGTGCGCGCCGTGCGCGGAACGGGTCGCGGCCCACCGTCCGCGGCACCCGGCCCGCACCGTGCGTCAGCTCCACACGGCGCCGCCCCGGCCCCGTGCGACCACGACGAAAAGCCGGCCCACCTTTCGGTGGACCGGCTTCGCGTCAAGCAACCGGCTTGGCTGCGCTACGGCTAAGACGTCAGCGCGAGACCTTGCCGGCCTTGATGCACGAGGTGCAGACGTTGAGCCGCTTCGGCGTACGCTCGACCACTGCACGGACCGTCTGGATGTTGGGGTTCCAACGACGGTTGGTACGGCGGTGCGAGTGCGAGACACTCTTGCCGAAGCCCGGCCCCTTGCCGCAGACGTCGCAGTTGGCAGCCACGGGTCACTCCAAAGACTTCAGATGCACTTACGGTGAATCCTGACGGGCCGAGTGCATTGACCGACCGGCGTCGCCAGGAGAGAAAGGCCCGATTCGCACCGGGCAACCGGAGCAGCATACAACGGCCGCGTCCGTAGAACGAAACTACCATGCGTCCTCCGGGCCCCGCCCCGGCCTCCCGGTGTGACCGCGGCTACTGTGCGGTCATCCCGCGCATCCAGGAGGACGCTGTGCCGCACCCGCTCGACGCCGCCGCGATCCGCACCTGGTGCGGGCTGGCGCTGGAGGCGCTGGGCCGGGAACGCGCCCGGATCGACGCGATCAACGTCTATCCCGTGGCCGACGGCGACACCGGCACCAACCTCTACCTCACCCTCGAATCCGCCGCCCGCGCGGTCGAGGCGGCCTTCGACGGCCACGCCTCCGCGGGCACCGCACCCTGCCTCGCGGACGCCGCCGGGGCGATGGCGCACGGCGCCCTCATAGGGGCGCGCGGCAACTCCGGCACCATCCTCGCCCAGCTGCTGCGCGGGATGACCGAGATCCTGGCCGCCCCGCAGGCCCCCGCCACCGGCCCGGACGCCACCGGCGAGCTGCCCGGCGGCTGCCCGCCCGCCACCCTCGGACGGGCGCTGCACCGCGCCGCGGCCGCCGCCCGGGAGGCCGTCGCGCACCCCGTGGAGGGCACCGTGCTGACGGTCGCCGCCTGCGCCGCCGACGCCGCGCAGAGCGCCGCGGCCACCGCACCGCACACCGCGGCCGTGGCGCGCGCCGCCCACGACGGCGCCCGCGCCGCGCTCCGCGCCACCCCGGAACAGCTCGCCGCCCTGGGCCGCGCCGGGGTCGTGGACGCCGGGGGCTGCGGCCTGGTCGCCCTGCTGGGGGCGCTCGCCGACGCGCTGTCCGGCGAGGTCACCGCCGTCCCCGTCGTGGTACGGGCCGACGCCCCGCTCCCGGAGGCGGCGGGCCCCGAGGCCGTCACCGGGGCCACGCCGGAGAGCTGCCCGCCCGGGGCGGCGACCGGCCCGGCGTTCGAGGTGATCTACCTCCTGGAGGCCACCGACACCGCCGTGGCGCGGCTGCGCACCCGGCTCGACGGGCTCGGCGACTCCCTCGTCGTGGTCGGCGGCGACGGCCTCTGGCACGTCCATGTCCACGTCGACGACGCGGGCGCCGCCGTCGAGGCGGGCATCGAGGCGGGCCGCCCGTACCGGATCCGCATCACCCACTTCGACGGTGCCGCGCACACCGGGCGGCCGGTGCCGGAACCGGCCGCCCGGGGCGTCGTCGCCGTCGTCCCCGGGGAGGGCCTCGCCGCGCTCTGCGAGGAGGCGGGCGCGACCACGGTCCGTGTGCGCCCCGGGGAGCCGCCCGCCTCCGGGGAACTGGTCCAGGCGATCCGGCAGGCCCACGCCCACGAGGTGCTGCTGCTGCCGAACGACCCCGAGCTGCACCACACCGCCGCCGCGGCGGCCGAGGCGGCGCGTACCGAGGGCGTCCGGGTCGCGCTCATCCCCACCCGCGCCGCCGTCCAGGGCCTCGCGGCGCTCGCCGTGCACGAGCCCGACCGCAGCTTCGACGAGGACGCCGTCGCCATGACCTCGGCCGCCGGGGCCACCCGCTACGCCGAACTCGCCGTCGCCGAACGGCAGGCGTGGACGATGGCGGGCATCTGCCAGCAGGGCGACGTCCTCGGGCTGATCGACGGCGACGTCGTGGTCATCGGCGGCGACCTGACGGAGACCGCCCTCACCGTCCTCGACCGGATGCTCTCGGCCGGTGGCGAACTCGTCACCCTGGTCCGCGGCGCCTGCGCCCCCGACGGCCTCGCCGACCGGCTGGAGGCCCATGTCCGCGAACGCTTCCTCGCCGTCGACACCGTCGTGTACGAGGGCGGCCGCCATGCGGCGCCGCTCCTGATCGGCGTCGAGTAGCGGGAGCCACGGGGCGCCGCGCACGGGGCCCCGCGCCCCGTCCGCCACGGGCCCCGCGCCCCGCGGGAGGCCCCGTTGTCGGTGGCATGGTGTGCAATGGGTTCCGTGGCCGCGCTCGACGAACCTCTGAAGAAGACCCTCGGTGGCACCACCGCGAAGGTGCTCGCCGACCACCTCGGCCTGCACACGGTCGGGGATCTCCTCCACCACTACCCGCGCCGGTACGCCGAGCGCGGTGAGCTGACCCGCCTCGCCGACCTCCCGCTCGACGAACACGTCACCGTCGTCGCGCAGGTCGCCGACGCCCGCGTCCTGCGCTTCAACGGCGGCCGCGGCCAGCGCCTGGAGGTCACCCTCACCGACGGCGGCGGCCGCCTCCAACTGGTCTTCTTCGGCAAGGGCATCCACAAGCCGCAGAAGGACCTGGTGCCCGGCCGCCGCGCGATGTTCGCTGGCAAGGTCTCCGTCTTCAACCGCAAGCTCCAGCTCGCCCACCCCGAATACGCCCTCCTCGACCAGGAGTCCGGCAGCGAGGCGGTCGACGCGTTCGCCGGTGCGCTGATGCCGATCTACCCGGCCTGCCAGCAGATGGCGTCCTGGAAGCTCGCCAAGGCCGTCGACGCCGTGCTGCCGCACGCCCGGGACGCCGTCGACCCGCTGCCGGAGGCGCTGCGCTCCGGCCGGGGGCTGGTGGAGCTGCCCGACGCCCTGGAGAAGATCCACCGCCCGCGCACCAAGGCCGACATCGCCGACGCCCGCGCCCGGCTGAAGTGGGACGAGGCGTTCGTCCTCCAGGTGGCGCTGGCCCGCCGCCGCTTCGCCGAGACCCAACTCCCCGCCGTGCCCCGGCCGTCGACCGAGGGCGGCATCCTCGACGCGTTCGACGCCGGGCTGCCGTTCACCCTCACCGAGGGCCAGCGCAAGGTCAGCGAGGAGATCTTCACCGACCTCGCCACCGACCACCCCATGCACCGCCTCCTCCAGGGCGAGGTCGGCTCCGGCAAGACGATGGTGGCGCTGCGCGCCATGCTCACCGTCGTCGACGGCGGGGGACAGGCGGCGATGCTCGCCCCCACAGAGGTCCTCGCCCAGCAGCACCACCGCTCCATCACGGAGATGATGGGGGAGCTGGCCGAGGGCGGGATGTTGGGCGGGGCCGAGCACGGCACCAAGGTCGTGCTGCTCACCGGCTCCATGGGCGCCGCCGCCCGCCGCCAGGCGCTCCTCGACCTCGTCACCGGCGAGGCGGGCATCGTCATCGGCACCCACGCCCTGATCGAGGACAAGGTCCACTTCCACGACCTCGGGCTGGTCGTCGTCGACGAACAGCACCGCTTCGGCGTGGAGCAGCGCGACGCGCTGCGCGGCAAGGGCCACTCCGGGGGCGAGAAGCGCACCCCGCACCTCCTGGTGATGACCGCCACCCCCATCCCGCGCACCGTCGCCATGACCGTCTTCGGCGACCTGGAGACCTCCGTCCTCGACCAGCTCCCCGCCGGACGCTCACCCATCGCCACCCATGTCGTCCCCGCCAAGGACAAGCCGCACTTCCTCGCCCGCGCCTGGGAGCGGGTCCGCGAGGAGGTCGCCGCGGGCCACCAGGGCTACGTCGTCTGCCCCAGGATCGGTGACGAGGAGGACGCCCCCGGCACGGCCAAGGGCCGCAAGGGCGGCGACGAGGACGGCCCGTCGCCGGAGGACACCGAGGAGAAGCGGCCGCCGCTCGCCGTGGTCGACCTCGTCCGGCAGCTCACCGCCGGGCCGCTGGCCGGGCTGCGGGTGGCCGCGCTGCACGGCCGGATGGCGCCCGAGGACAAGGACGCCGTCATGCGCCGCTTCGCCGCCGGTGAGCTGGACGTCCTGGTCGCCACCACCGTCATCGAGGTCGGCGTCAACGTCCCCAACGCCACCGCCATGGTGATCATGGACGCCGACCGCTTCGGCGTCTCCCAGCTCCACCAGCTGCGCGGCCGGGTCGGCCGTGGCTCCGCCCCCGGGCTCTGCCTGCTGGTCAGCGAGATGCCCGAGGCCAGCCCCGCCCGCGCCCGCCTCGCCGCCGTCGCCGCCACCCTCGACGGCTTCGAGCTCTCCCGTATCGACCTCGAACAGCGCCGCGAGGGCGACGTCCTCGGCCAGGCCCAGTCCGGCGTCCGCTCCTCGCTGCGGATGCTCGCCGTCATCGAGGACGAGGAGGTCATCGCCGCCGCCCGCGAGGAGGCCACCGCCGTCGTCACCGCCGACCCGGCCCTCGACGCCTACCCCGAACTGCGCACCGCCCTGGCGGCCCTGCTGGACGACGAGCGCGAGGAGTACCTGGACAAGGGGTGACGCCCGGCCCGGCCGACGCGCCCCACGTGAGAAGCCTCACCCGCCCCGCCCGCCCCGTCGGCCACCGTGCGCCGCCCCGCACCCGGCCGGAATATCGTGGAGGCCGCGGCGCCGCCCCCGGCCGCCGTCCCCACCGACCCCGCACCACGTAAGGACGGGCCCATGACCCGCGTGATCGCCGGTACGGCCGGCGGCCGCCGCCTGGCCGTACCCCCCGGCAACGGCACCCGCCCGACCTCCGACCGCGCACGCGAGGGCCTCTTCTCCACCTGGGAGTCGCTGGACGGCCCGATGACCGGCGCCCGGGTTCTCGACCTCTACGCGGGCTCCGGCGCGGTCGGCCTGGAGGCGCTCTCCCGCGGCGCCGCCCACGTCCTGCTCGTCGAGGCCGACGCCCGCGCCGCCCGCACCGTGCGCGAGAACGTCGGGGCCGTCGGCCTGCCCGGCGCCGAGGTCCGCACCGCCCGCGCCGAACAGGTCGCCGCCGGGGCCGCTCCCGGCGACCCGTACGACGTCCTCTTCCTCGACCCGCCGTACGCCGTCACCGACGACGAGCTGCGGGAGATCCTGCTCACACTCCGCCGTGCGGGCTGGTGCGCGCCGGACGCACTCGTCACGGTGGAGCGGAGCACCCGAGGCGGCGTGTTCTCCTGGCCGGACGGATTCGCGGCGATCAAGGCCCGACGCTACGGCGAGGGGACGCTTTGGTACGGTCGCGCCGCTTCCACGTCCCCCGACGAGACGTCGGAACGCGTGTCATGAACGCACCGGAGAGCGAGGAACCAGAGTTGCGCCGCGCCGTCTGTCCGGGGTCCTTCGACCCCATCACCAATGGGCACCTGGACATCATCGCCCGTGCCTCCAAGCTGTACGACGTCGTCCACGTCGCCGTGATGATCAACCAGTCCAAGCAGGGGCTGTTCACGGTCGACGAGCGCATCGACCTGATCCGCCGCGCCACCGCCGAGTACGGCAACGTCGAGGTCGAGGCGTTCCACGGCCTGCTCGTCGACTTCTGCAAGCAGCGCGACATCCCCGCGATCGTCAAGGGTCTGCGCGCCGTCAGCGACTTCGACTACGAACTCCAGATGGCCCAGATGAACAACGGACTCTCCGGCGTGGAGACGCTGTTCGTCCCCACCAACCCCACCTACAGCTTCCTCTCCTCCAGTCTCGTCAAGGAGGTGGCGGCCTGGGGCGGCGACGTCAGCCACCTCGTCCCGCCGTTCGTCCTGGAGGCACTGACCGAACGGCTGCGGGAGCGCTGAGCGGCACCCCGGCGCACCCGCCGGGCGTCACCACCCGCTGACGCCCCGTCAGCAGGTGTCGGGGCGGGGCCCGGTGGCCGTACAGTCGTGGCGTTCCTGGTTCCATCCCTTCAGAGAGTGGCGAGTCCAACGTGGACGTGCAGAAGAAGCTCGACGAGATCGTCGACAACATCGGCAGCGCCCGTTCCGTGCCCATGTCGGCGTCCTGCGTGGTCAACCGGGCCGAACTGCTCGCCATGCTGGAGGAGGTGCGCGCGGCGCTGCCCGATTCGCTGGCGCAGGCGCAGGAGCTGCTCGGCGGGCGCGAGCGGATGGTCGAGGAGGCCCGCGCCGAGGCGGAGCGGATCATCGATTCCGCCCACGCCCACCGCGGTTCGCTGGTCTCCGACACCGAGGTCGCCCGCCGGTCGCAGGACGAGGCGGGCCGCATCCTCTCCGAGGCCCGCCGCGAGGCCGAGGAGATCCGCGCCGAGGCCGATGACTACGTCGACAGCAAGCTCGCCAACTTCGAGGTCGTCCTCACCAAGACCATCGGCTCCGTCGACCGTGGCCGCGAGAAGCTGCTCGGCCGCGGCCCCGGCCTCGACGACCAGGGCTACGCCGACGCCGACGCCCCCGAGCGCAGCACCGACCCGGCGACGCTCACCGAGCGGGCCGACGCCTACGTCGACGCCAAGTTCGGCGCCTTCCAGGCGGTGCTGACCAAGACCCTCGAAGCGGTCGGCCGCGGCCGCGACAAGCTCCAGGGCGCCCGCGCCATCGACGAGCTGGGCGCCCACCTCGCCGCCCAGGGCGACGAGCGGGCCGGTGGCCACCAGGCCGACGCGGAGTACCTCGCCGGTCTCGCCGACATCGCCCCCCAGCAGCCCGCCGCCCCGGCCCCGCAGCCGCTCGCCGCCGCCGCGGAGGCCCCCCAGTACGCCCAGCCCGGCCACTACCCCGACCAGGGTTACGCGGCGGGTCAGGACGGCTACGCCTACGGGCAGCAGCAGTACGCCCAGCCGCAGGACCCGTACGGCTACGGCTGGCAGCAGCAGGCCGCCCCGCAGGTCCCGCAGCAGGGCTACGACCCGCAGGCGGGCTATGTGCCCCAGCAGGCGCCCCCGCAGTCCCCGCAGCCCGGCGCCCTGGAGGAGACCAGTCTCTTCGACACCGGCATGATCAACATGGACCAGATCCGGCAGTACGAGGAGGGGCGCCCCTAGGGGCCTCGTCCGGAGCGGCCCGGATTGGGCCTATCCGGGCCCGTCCAGTATCCTGGCTGTTCGGTCGCGTGTACGTCCGCGATCCCGGCTGCCCGTTTCCGCATCCGCCCGCTTCCGAGCCGGTGGCCCGGAAGCCGGAGCACCGGACCCCCGGTACAGAAAGCAGGAAAGCCATCAACGCCCGCCTCGACCACCGTTCCCCGCTCGTGTTCGACACGCGCGAGCTGGGCCGTCGTCCCGGCGCGCTCCAGCGGCTCTCCCGCACCGTCGAGGCCCCCCGGGACCTCGGCAACGAGGTGATCGGTGTGCCCGAGGGCACCCCCGTCGCGCTCGACCTCCGCCTGGAATCGGTCATGGACGGGGTGCTTGTCACAGGTACCGCCCGTGCAACCGTGAAGGGGGAGTGCGTAAGGTGTCTGGAGCCGCTGGAGCGCGAGCTCGTAGCGGACTTCCAGGAGATGTTCGCCTACCCCGACGCCGATGCCCGGACCCGCACCGCGGAATCCGGCGACGACGCCGAGGACGAGGAGGACACACTCTTCGTCGAGGACGACCTGTTCGACCTCGAACCCGTGCTGCGGGACGCGGTGGTGCTCGCACTGCCGCTGCAGCCGGTGTGCCGGGAAGACTGCCCGGGTCTGTGTTCCGATTGCGGAGCACGGCTCGCGGACGACCCGGACCACCACCACGACGCCGTCGACATCCGTTGGGCGGCACTGCAGGGACTCGTCGGGACCAACCAGGACGACGAGAAGGACAAGTTGAGCGGCGACGCGCCTCGATCAGCGCACGTCGACGAGAAGCAGGAGAAGTAGCCGTGGCTGTTCCGAAGCGGAAGATGTCGCGCAGCAACACGCGCCACCGCCGGTCGCAGTGGAAGGCTGCGGTCCCCACCCTGGTGGCGTGCGAGCGCTGCCACGAGCCGAAGCAGCAGCACATCGCGTGCCAGAGCTGCGGCACCTACAACAAGCGCCAGGTCCTCGAGGTCTGAGCGGCTGGTGACAGGCACTGTGTCTAGCCCCAAGAAGGCGCAAGACGCCCGCCCCTCGGCCCGCACCCGCGGCGAGGAGCAGGCACCGGCGGACACGGCCTCGTCCCACACGATTCTGGAAGGGCGGCTCGGGTACCACCTTGAGTCCGCCCTTCTGGTACGTGCGCTGACGCACCGTTCCTACGCGTACGAGAACGGCGGTCTGCCCACCAACGAACGGCTGGAGTTCCTCGGGGACTCCGTGCTGGGCCTGGTGGTCACGGACACGCTGTACCGCATCCACCCCGATCTCCCGGAAGGCCAGCTGGCCAAGCTCCGGGCCGCGGTGGTCAACTCGCGCGCGCTCGCCGAGGTGGGCCGCGGCCTCGACCTCGGCGCCTTCATCCGCCTCGGACGGGGCGAAGAAGGCACGGGCGGCCGGGACAAGGCGTCCATCCTCGCCGACACCCTCGAAGCGGTGATCGGCGCGGTCTATCTCGACCAGGGCCTCGACGCGGCCGGGGAGCTGGTACACCGGCTCTTCGACCCGCTCATCGAGAAGTCCTCCAGCCTCGGCGCCGGCCTGGACTGGAAGACGAGTCTCCAGGAACTCACCGCGACCGAAGGTCTCGGCGTCCCGGAGTACCTGGTCACCGAGGCCGGACCGGATCACGAGAAGACGTTCACGGCTGCCGCCCGCGTCGGTGGTGTCTCGTACGGCACCGGCACCGGCCGCAGCAAGAAGGAAGCCGAGCAGCAGGCGGCGGAATCCGCATGGCGTGCCATCCGCGCCGCGGCGGACGAGCGCGCCGAGGACGGGCAGGGCGGTTCCACCGCCGACCCGGCCGCGGCTTCCGGCGACTCCTCGACGCCGGCCCGCTGAACCACCCCTTCTGACCCCGCCGGGCGACACCGCCCGACGGGGTCAGAAGTCTTTTCCCCGCCCTGCCGAACCCGTGAGGAGAGCCGCGGTGCCCGAACTGCCCGAGGTCGAGGTCGTACGCCGAGGACTGGAGCGCTGGGTCAGCGGCCGGACCATCGACTCGGTCGAGGTGCTGCACCCGAGGGCGATCCGCCGCCACACCGCGGGCGCGGCCGACTTCGCCGCCCGGCTGACCGGGCTCCGTATCGAGGCGGCGCGCCGCCGCGGCAAGTACCTCTGGCTGCCGGTGTCCGGCGGTGGCCCCGCCGCGCAGACCGCGGCCGAGGGCCTCGCGCCGCAGATCACCACCGATGTCACCCACGGCCTCGCGGTCCTCGCCCACCTCGGGATGAGCGGTCAGCTGCTGGTGCAGCCGCAGGACGCGCCGGACGAGAAGCATCTGCGGATCCGGGTCCGCTTCGACGACTCGGTGGCCGCGCCGCCCGAGGACGCCGCCGGGACCGAGCTGCGCTTCGTCGACCAGCGGACCTTCGGCGGTCTCTCGCTGCACGACACGGTGCCGGGCGACGCGGACCAGCTCCCGGACGCCATCGCGCACATCGCCCGCGACCCGCTCGACGCGGCTTTCGACGACGCCGCCTTCCACGACGCGCTGCGCCGCCGCCGCACCACCGTCAAGCGCGCCCTGCTCGACCAGTCGCTGATCAGCGGCGTCGGCAACATCTACGCCGACGAGGCGCTGTGGCGCTCGCGCCTGCACTACGAGCGCCCCACCGCCGGTCTCACCCGCCCGCGCACCGCCGAACTCCTCGGCCACGTACGGGAGGTGATGTCCGCCGCCCTCGCCGTCGGCGGCACCAGCTTCGACAGCCTCTACGTCAATGTGAACGGCGAGTCCGGCTACTTCGAGCGGTCCCTCGACGCGTACGGGCGGGAGGACGAGCCGTGCCGCCGGTGCGGCACCCCGATCCGCCGCCGTCCCTGGATGAACCGCTCCAGCTACTTCTGCCCGCGCTGCCAGCGGCCGCCGCGGCCCTGACCGGGCGCCGCCCGCGGGCCGCGGTCACGCCGTGGGCTCCCCGGTGAGGTGCCAGCGGCCGACCTCGCGGTACTCCGAGTCGTACACGGGCGAGCCGTCGCCGGGCGCCATCGCGTAGTGGTGCAGATTGCCGCCCCAGTAGCGCAGGATGCGGCCCAGCTCGCCCGCCGGGTCCTGCGCGATCTTCCCCTCGTCCACCTCGACCTCGAGTACGAACTTCATGCCGTGGCCCTCCCTCGGATCCGGGGCGTCCAGCCGCCCGGTCTCCAGTCTTCCATTCAAGTGCGAACAGGGATTTCGACGGCGTCCGCGCAGGTCGGCGAGGGAAATGGGCGGGAAAATCTCAACCGGGGACGAGGCCCTGCCGCGGCGGTCGGACGGCCCGTAGGCTGACCGCGTCGGACGGGTGGGGCGGCGGGGGAGGGCGGTATGGCGGACCGGTTGCGGGCCGGGGAGCTGGCGCGGGCGGCGGGGCTCTCCGTGCAGCAGCTGCGCAGCTATCTGGAGACCGGGGTGCTGCCGCCGGCGGAGCGCAGCGCGGGCGGCCACCGCCGGTTCACCACCGTGCACGCCGAGGCGCTGACCACCGCCCGGGCGCTCGCCGCCGGACACGGCTGGGCCACCACCCGCACCGTGATGCGCGCCGTCCACGACGGTGACGAGGAGACCGCACTGGCCGCGCTCGACGCGAGCCATGCCCGGCTGGACCGGGAGCGGGGGGAGCTGACCGCGGTGCACGACGCCCTCGGCACGGTGCTCGCCGCCGAGCCGCCCGCGTCCGCGCGGCGCCCGCTGCTGATCGGCGACGCCGCCCGCGCCGTGGGCGTCCGCCCGCCGGTGCTGCGGCTCTGGGAGCGCCACGGTCTGCTGCACCCGGAGCGCGAACCGGCCACCGGCTACCGCCGCTACCCCGCCGCCGAGGTGCACCTCGCGCATGTCACCGCGCTGCTGCGGCGCGGCGGCCATCCGCTCGCCGCCATCGCCGCCGTCCTGCGCGAACTGCGGACGACCGGCAGTCCCGACCGCCTCCGCGCGGAGCTGGCCCGCCGCCGCGCGGCGCTGCACCGGGCGTCCCGCGACCGCCTCGCCGCCGCGGCGGCCCTCCACACGTATCTGCTGCGGCGGGCGGAACGGGATCCGGACGACGGTACGGAAGGAAGCGGGGGACGGATGGATGACGCGGGCACGGAGCCGCGGGGATGAGCGCCGTCATCGCCGCCATGATCACCGCCGTGGTGGGTGTCCTGGGCACACTCTTCGCCCCGCTGGTCACCCACCACATCACCCGGCGGCAGCGCGCCGAGGAGGCGGAACAGGAAACGGCGCGCTGCTCCCTGGAGGAGCGCCGCGCCGCGTACACCGCGCTCAACCGCGCCTCCCGGCAGTTCCACACCCTCCTCAAGGACGCGCTGCACCGCCTGCGCGACGGGGTCTACGGTGCGCACGAACGCGAGCAGACGGAGGAGGCGCGGCTGGAGTACCGCGACCGTGACGCCGAGGCGCAGATGATCGTCCCCGAGGCGGTGCTGGTCGCCTCGCGCGACGTCAACCGGGTCCTGACGCGCGCCGACGCCGTCGTCGAACGCCTCGACCGGGGCCGTGCCGACGACGGTGAGAGCGCGGACGGCGCCCTTCTGGACCTGAAGGCGGCGCAGCCCGCGCTCGGTGTGCTGAGCGCGGTGATGCGGCGCGATCTCGGGGTGGTGGACTGACGGGGACGGGCCCGGCGGCTGCTGTCAGAAGCCGAAGTCCTGCGTCCACCAGGGGCCGCCCGGTCCGCGGTGGATGCCGACGCCGAGGGTGCGGTACTCGCAGTTGAGGATGTTGGCGCGGTGGCCGGGGCTGTTCATCCACGCCTCCATGACGGCCTTGGCATCCGCCTGACCGCGGGCGATGTTCTCGCCGCCGAGGTCGGAGATGCCCGCGACCCGGGCGCGGTCCCAGGGGCCCTTGCCGTCCGGGTCGGTGTGGTCGAAGAAGCCGCGCGCGGCCATGTCGTCGCTGAACGCGGTGGCCAGCGAGGCCAGTTGGGCGTCGGCCTTGACCGGCGAGCACCCGGCCTTGGCGCGCTCGTCGTTGACCAGCGACAGCACCTGGGCCTCGGCCGACGTCCCGGAGTCCACCGAGCGCTGCGGCCGGGTGGTGGTCTTCGGCGCCGTGGAGGGCGAGCTGCCGCCGCCGTGCCCGGAACCGGCCTCGGGCGACGCCGGGCGGTGGTGCTTCTTCGGGGACGGCGAGGTGGACGGGGACGCCGCGGAGGTCGGCCGGTCGGTGCCGGTGACCGTGCCGCGGGTGCTGCCACGGGTGACGCCGCCCGACGCCCGGTCCGTCGGCGTGGCCGATTCGCCACCCTGCGGAGAGGCGTCCGGCAGGGAGTTGGCCCGCACCGGCTGCCCGGCCTCCTCGCCCATGACGTACCGGTCGCCGCCGCCAGGGAAGAGCCCCGAGGCGACCGCGACGGTGCCCATCGCCACCGCGGCGGACGCGCCGATCAGCCCCGTGCGCACCGGCACCGCGCGCCGGGCACGGCGGCTCCGTCGGGGGCCCTCGCCGTGAGGGGCGTCGGTGGGCGGGGTGCCCACCGGTCCGGTGGCAGGGGGAACAGCGCGTCTGTGGCGGCCCATCCGCTGGCGTCCTTCCGTCCTCAGCATCGAGAAATTCACCCGAAAGGGTGAGCTGGATTGCCGGGTGACTGTACGCCATGACCTGCCGGACCGCCGATGTGCTCACCGGCCGATCGGCCGGATACCGTGCACGCCATGAACGAAGAAGTCCGCATGACGGCATGGGTGCGCGGCCGGGTACAGGGCGTCGGATTCCGCTGGTTCACCCGCGCCAACGCCCTGCGGATCGGCGAGCTGGTCGGCTTCGCGCTCAATCTGGACGACGGACGCGTCCAGGTCGTCGCCGAGGGCCCGAAGGACCGCTGCGAGGAATTGCTGGAATGGCTGCGCGCCGGTGACACGCCCGGGCGCGTAGACGGTGTGACTGAGATATGGGACACCCCGCGCGGGGGTTACGAGGGCTTCGCGACGCGTTGACGGACGGCGGGATACCGGCCCGCGGCGGCCTCAGGGATGATCTTCAGAACATGCTCCGGAGTCCGGTCTTCGGGATATTTGGCCTGGTGGTTGCCAACTCGGCCGTCCCGTGCAAGGCTGCCGCTGTACGGATGATCTCCACGCCCCCGCGGGACCTTTCTGGAGAATCGGCGCCCGGCCCGTGCGGCCGCGCCGTCTCGGGTGCCCGGTGATACGGGGCGTGATCGTGTTGACCGTCAAAACATTTGGTGAGACTCTGGAATCCCCGCGCACCTTAGCTGTTTGGCATTGAGAACCCCGCAAATGACAAGCACCGCGGGTGCGGAATCCCTCACGACCCAACCGCTTCGGTCGGTCACTCATTGTGGAGGACCATCCATCATGGCAAAGGCGCTTCTCGGTTACGTCGGCGGCTCCGACCCCCGAGTCCTCTCCGAGATGCGACGGCTTCAGCAGCGCGTGCAGGACCTGGAATCCGAACTGATCCGGATGCAGGCCGAAAACGACATGCTGTCCGCTGCCGCACGTCACGACGGTTCGATGCTCGACGTACCCCAGGCGGAGCCCGCGCTCACCTGACCCCCGCCTCAAGGGCCGGTACGGCGTATGCCACCTGCTTGAGGAACTGCCATCAGCATGATCCGCGCCACGCGAGATCTGCAAAAGGGACGCTTCGGCGTCCCTTCGTCATGTCCGCCCTCCCCGCCCCGGGGCGCCGACTCCGTCCGGCGCTTACCGCATGATGTGCCCTGCGCCACACACCGCGAAACCGAAAGAGCACGCGAGGCGGCGGCGCGGGCCCGGCCGGGCCCCGGGATGTCGTCCGGGGCGCCCGGAATCGGCCGGTAAAGTCGCACGGCGTGCACCTCAAGAGTCTGACCCTGCGAGGCTTCAAGTCCTTCGCCTCCGCCACGACGCTCCGCTTCGAACCGGGTATCACCTGCGTCGTCGGACCCAACGGATCCGGCAAGTCCAACGTCGTGGACGCGCTGTCCTGGGTGATGGGTGAGCAGGGTGCCAAGTCGCTGCGCGGCGGCAAGATGGAGGACGTCATCTTCGCCGGGACGACCGGGCGGCCGCCGCTCGGCCGGGCCGAGGTGTCGCTGACCATCGACAACTCCGACGGCGCGCTGCCCATCGAGTACGCCGAGGTCACCCTCACCCGGACGATGTTCCGCAACGGCGGCAGCGAGTACCAGATCAACGGCGACACCTGCCGACTGCTCGACATACAGGAACTCCTCAGCGACTCCGGCATCGGCCGGGAGATGCACGTCATCGTCGGGCAGGGGCAGCTCGACGGGGTGCTGCACGCCGACCCGATGGGGCGCCGGGCCTTCATCGAGGAGGCCGCGGGGGTGCTCAAGCACCGCAAGCGCAAGGAGAAGGCGGTCCGCAAGCTGGACGCCATGCAGGCGAACCTCGCCCGCGTCCAGGACCTCACCGACGAGCTGCGCCGCCAGCTCAAACCGCTCGGTCGGCAGGCGGCGGTCGCCCGGCGCGCCGCCGTCATCCAGGCCGATCTGCGCGACGCCCGGCTGCGGCTGCTCGCCGACGACCTCGTCACGCTGCGCCGTGCGCTGCACGCCGAGATCGCCGACGAGGCGGCACTCAAGCAGCGCAAGGAGGCCGCCGAGCAACGGCTGCGGGACGCCCGGCAGCAGGAGGCGGAGCTGGAGGAGCGGCTGCGGACGCTGACGCCGCGGGTGCAGCGGGCCCAGCAGAACTGGTACGAGCTGTCGCGGTTCGCCGAGCGGGTGCGTGGCACCGTCTCGCTCGCCGAGGCGCGGGTGCGCAGCGCCCGGCAGGCACCGCCGGACGAGCGGCGCGGCCGCGAGCCGGAGGACATGGAGCGGGAGGCCGCCCGCATCCGGGAGCAGGAGGCGGAGCTGACCGCCGCGGTGGAGGCGGCGACCCGGGCGCTGGAGGACACCGTCGAGCACCGTGCCGCGCTGGAGCGGGAGTTGGCCGACGAGGAGCGGCGGCTGCGCGATGTGGCGCGGGCCCTCGCCGACCGGCGCGAGGGGCTGGCGCGGCTCAGCGGGCAGGTCAGCGCCGCCCGCGGCCGGGCCGCCTCCGCACAGGCCGAGATCGGGCGGCTCGCCGCCTCCCGCGACGGTGCCCGGCAGCGTGCGCGGGAGGCCCAGGAGGAGTACGAGCGGCGCGCGGCGGAGGCCGGTGCGCTGGAGGCGACGCGCGCCGAGGACGCCGAACGGGACGAGGCCGCCCGGCAGGAACTCGCCGCCGCGGACGCCGCGCTGGAGTCCGTACGGGAGGCGCTGACCGTCGCGGAGCGCAGCCGCGCCGCGACCTCGGCGCGGCATGACGCGCTCGCCTCCGGGCTGCGGCGCAAGGACGGCAGCGGGGCGCTCCTGGCCGCGGCCGAGGAGCTGACCGGTCTGCTCGGTCCGGCCGCCGAACTGCTCACCGTCGCACCCGGCCACGAGGTGGCCGTCGCCGCCGCGCTCGGGGTCGCCGCCGACGCGCTGGCGGTCAGCGGTCCGGCGGCCGCCGCCGACGCGATCCGGCTGCTGCGCAAGCAGGACGCGGGCCGCGCGGCGATGCTGCTGGCCGCGCCCGGGGAGACGGTGTCCGCGGTGGCCGGTCCCGCCGTGCCCGCGCCCGGGGCGCCCGGCGACGCCGCGGCGCCGTCCGGCGTACGGGTACCGGCGCCCGCGCGGGAGGCCGGTACGGAGCCGGGGACGGCGGGCGCCCCGCTGCTGCCCGGCCCCCGGGAACACGGGCCGCGGGCCGCGGAACTCGTCGACGGGCCGCCGGAGTTGACCGCGGCCGTACGGCGGCTGCTGCGGGACGTGGTGGTCGTCGCGACGCTGGAGGACGCCGAGGAGCTGATCGCGGCGCGGCCGGAGTTGACGGCCGTCACCGGTGAGGGTGATGTACTCGGCGGGCACTTCGCGCACGGCGGGTCGGCCGGGGCGCCGAGTCTGCTGGAGGTGCAGGCCGCCGTGGACGAGGCGGCAGCCGAGCTGGCCGCACTGGACGAGCGCTGCACGGTGCTCGCCGAGGAGCGGCACGGGGCCGCCGCACGGCGCACCGCGGCCGCCGCGCACGTCGCGGAGGTGGACGCCCGGCGGCGTACCGCGGAGCGCGAGCAGTCGCAGGTCGCCGGGGACCTCGGGCGCCTCGCCGGGCAGGCGCGGGCCGCCGCGGGGGAGGCCGAACGGGCCGCCGCCGCGACGGCGAAGGCCGAGGAGGCCCTGGCCCGCGCCACCGAGGAGGCCGAGGAGCTGGCCGAACGGCTGGCGGTCGCCGAGGAGGAACCGGCCGAGGAGGAGCCGGACACCTCGGTACGCGACCGGCTGGCCGCCGACGGCGCCAACGCCCGTCAGACCGAGATGGAGGCCCGGCTCCAGACGCGTACCCACGAGGAGCGGGTCAAGGCGCTCGCCGGGCGGGCCGACGCGCTGGACCGGGGGGCGCGGGCGGAGCGTGAGGCGCGGGCGCGCGCGGAGCGGCGGCGTGCCCGGCTGCGGCACGAGGCGGCGGTCGCCACCGCGGTCGTCTCGGGTGCCCGGCAGTTGCTGGCGCACGTCGAGGTCTCGCTGGTCCGGGCCGAGGAGGAGCGGGCGGTGGCGCAGCGGGCCACCGCCGGGAGCGAGGAGGCGCTGGCCGCCGCGCGGGAGCAGGGCCGTGCGCTCGCCTCGGAGCTGGACAAGCTGACCGACTCGGTGCACCGGGGCGAGGTGCTGGGTGCGGAGAAGCGGCTGCGGATCGAGCAGCTGGAGTCGCGCGCCCTGGAGGAACTGGGCGTGGAACCGGCCGCGCTGGTCGCGGAGTACGGGCCGGAGCAGTCCGTGCCGCCGTCGCCGCCCGCGGAGGGCGAGCGGCTGCCGGACGATCCGGAGGATCCGCGGAACCGGCCGGTGGCGTACGTCCGCGCCGAGCAGGAGAAGCGGCTCAAGGCGGCCGAGCGGGCGTATCAGCAGCTCGGGAAGGTGAACCCGCTGGCCCTGGAGGAGTTCGCCGCACTGGAGGAACGGCACCAGTTCCTGAGCGAGCAGCTTGAAGACTTGAAGAAGACCCGGGCCGATCTGCTCCAGGTGGTCAAGGACGTCGACAAGCGCGTGGAGCAGGTCTTCACCGAGGCGTTCCACGACACGGCGCGGGAGTTCGAGGGCGTCTTCGGGCGGCTCTTCCCGGGTGGCGAGGGGCGGCTGGTGCTCACCGATCCGGACCACATGCTGACCACCGGGGTGGACGTGGAGGCCCGTCCGCCGGGCAAGAAGGTCAAGCGGCTCTCGCTGCTGTCCGGCGGCGAACGGTCGCTGACCGCGGTGGCGCTGCTGGTCTCGATCTTCAAGGCGCGCCCCAGCCCGTTCTACGTGATGGACGAGGTCGAGGCGGCGCTGGACGACACCAACCTGCAGCGGCTGATCGGGATCATGGAGGAGCTGCAGGAGAGCAGCCAGCTGATCGTGATCACGCACCAGAAGCGCACGATGGAGGTCGCCGACGCGCTCTACGGCGTCTCGATGCAGGGCGACGGCGTCTCGAAGGTCATCAGCCAGCGGCTGCGCTGAGTCCGCCAGTTTCGTTCATCACTTGAATCCACATCTCCCAACGGTGCGGGCCCGTCTTTTCATCTCGCCCTATTGACTTAGAAACTTGAACGAATAGTCTCTGCAACGTCGCTTTTACCTTCACGTGGTGGCTGCCCTCGACGTATGCGCCACTGGAAGTGCCAGCCCCCTACGCCCGGCAGCGCAGCCGGGCCACTGGAGTACACGTTGACCAGCACCGCGCAGCCGGCGGTACCGGAAGGCCGTAAGGCCCAGCCGGACCATCTCGGCCATGTCATCTTCATCACCGCGGCTGCCGCGATGGGCGGCTTCCTCTTCGGCTACGACAGTTCCGTCATCAACGGTGCCGTCGAGGCGATCCGCAGCCGGTACGACGTGGGGTCCGCCGTGCTGGCCCAGGTCATCGCCATCGCGTTGATCGGCTGCGCGATCGGCGCTGCCACCGCGGGCCGGATCGCCGACCGGATCGGCCGCATCCGCGTGATGCAGATCTCCGCGGCGCTCTTCACCGTCAGCGCCGTCGGCTCCGCGCTGCCGTTCGCCCTCTGGGACCTCGCCATGTGGCGGGTGTTCGGCGGTATCGCGATCGGTATGGCGTCGGTCATCGGCCCGGCGTACATCGCCGAGGTCTCGCCGCCCGCGTACCGGGGGCGCCTCGGCTCGTTCCAGCAGGCCGCGATCGTCGTCGGCATCGCCATCTCCCAGCTCGTCAACTGGGGCATCCTCAACCTCGCCGACGGCAACCAGCGCGGTCGGCTCGCCGGGCTGGAGGCCTGGCAGTGGATGCTCGGTGTGATGGTGATCCCGGCGCTCCTGTACGGCCTGCTGTCGTTCGTCATCCCGGAGTCGCCGCGCTTCCTGATCTCCGTCGGCAGGATCACCAAGGCGAAGCAGGTGCTCGCCGACGTCGAGGGGCAGGGCGTCGACCTCGACACACGGGTCGAGGAGATCCAGGAGGCGATGCGCCGGGAGCACCGGTCGACGTTCAAGGATCTGCTGGGTGGCCGGGGCGGCTTCCTGCCGATCGTGTGGGTCGGCATCGGGCTGTCGGTCTTCCAGCAGCTCGTCGGCATCAACGTCGCGTTCTACTACTCGTCGACGCTGTGGCAGTCCGTGGGCATCAACCCCGAGAGCTCGTTCTTCTACAGCTTCACCACGTCGATCATCAACATCATCGGCACCGTCATCGCGATGATCTTCGTGGACCGGATCGGCCGCCGTCCGCTGGCTCTCATCGGCTCCGCCGGTATGGCTGTGGCGCTCGCCCTGGAGGCGTGGGCCTTCTCCGCCAAGACCGCCGCCGGGACGCTGCCGACGACGCAGGGCACCGTCGCCCTCATCGCGGCCCACTGCTTCGTGCTCTTCTTCGCCCTCTCCTGGGGCGTGGTGGTCTGGGTCTTCCTCGGCGAGATGTTCCCCAACCGCATCCGCGCCGCGGCGCTCGGCGTCGCCGCCTCCGCCCAGTGGATCGCGAACTGGGCCATCACGGCGAGCTTCCCGAGCCTGTCCGACTGGAACCTCTCCGGTACGTACGTGATCTACATGATCTTCGCCCTGCTCTCGATCCCCTTCGTGCTGAAGTTCGTGAAGGAGACCAAGGGCAAGGCGTTGGAGGAGATGGGCTAACCCCCCCGCCAGTCCGTCCCCTCGGAAGTCGACACCGCCCCGGCTCATACGGAGAGCCGGGGCGGTGCCGTGTACGGGGACGGGGCGCGGGGACGGGGCGGCGGTCGGCGCGCCGCCCCGTGCGGCCCGCCCCGTGCGCCGACGCGGTCAGGAGGCGCCGTCGTGCCCCGTGGGCGTGGCGGAGCGGTGGCGGAAGGTGCTGCGGTAGGCGGCGGGCGTGGTGCCCAGCGCATGGTGGAACCGGCGCCGCAGATTGGTCGCGGACGACAGACCGACGCGGACGGCCACCGCCTCGACCGGCAGATCGGTCTCCTCCAGCAGCGTCCGCGCCGCGGAGATCCGCTGGGTCAGCAGCCACTGCCCGGGGCTGACCCCCACCTGATCGGTGAAGCGGCGCGCCAGCGTCCGCGGCGAGACCCGCAGCCGCGCCGCCATCTCCGCCACCGACACCCGCGTCCCCAGCCGACCGGAGACCCAGTCCAGCAGCGGCGCCACCGACGGCTCCGTCCGGCGCGGCACCGCGTCCCCGGTGAACTGCGGCTGACCGCCCTCGCGGTGCGGCGGCACCCCCATGTCCCGGCCGACGCGCGCCGCGTACCCGGCGCCGTGGTCGGCGCGGACCAGATGCAGACAGAGGTCGATCCCGGCCGCCGCCCCGGCGCTCGTCGCCACGTCGCCGTGGTCGATGTAGAGCACCGTGGCGTCCATCCGCACCCGCGGGAAGCGGGCCGCGAAATGCGCCGCGCGCCGCCAGTGGGTCGTCGCCCGCCGCCCGTCGAGCAGCCCGGCGGCGGCCAGGGCGTACGCGCCCGAGCAGAGCCCCACCATGCGGGCGCCGCGGGCGTGGGCCCCGCGCAGCGCCCCGCGGATCTCCTCGGGCAGCGGCGCCTCGGGCACCCAGCCGGGGACGACGACGGTGTCGGCGCCGTCCAGCGCGGACAGCCCCGCCGTGGCGTGCAGCGGGTACCCGGCCGTCGTCGCCACGGGGCCGGGGCGCAGCGCGCAGATCCGGAAGTCGTAGTACGGCGGAAAACCGGGCCGCCGGGTACCGAAGACCTCGGCGGCGCAGCCCAGTTCGAACGTCGGCTGCGGGGCGTGCACCAGCGCCACGACCTGATGAAGCGCCCCGTCCCCGTCCGGTCGTACGGCGGTCCGGGACGACGATTCGATCATGGCAGGAAAGTACCCGGTGGGGTCGCTTCTGGTACTGGGAACGGCACCCGCAGGCCCGACAAGCTGTCCCCATGAACGTGAACACGCAGGTCGACGAAGGACAGGACGCGGCGCCCGTGGGCACAGCCGCCGGAGCGGTGGCGGGGGCGCACCCCGGGGGCGTGGGCGGCACACCCGGCTACCTCGTCAGCACCGTGGCCGACGCCGAGGCCCAGGAAGTCACCACCGGTATCACCGCCCGGCCGCTGTGGGCCGGGGAGAACGGCGCGAAGGCGATGGTCGTGGAGTTCACCCCGGGCAGCTGCTGGGACGGCATCGACGTCCACGAGCCCGGTCCCGAGGAGGTCTACGTGGTCTCCGGCACCTTCCACGACGGCGACCGCGCCCACCCCGCGGGGACCTTCATCCACGCCCCCGCCGGGTCCTGGCACGTACCGCAGTCCGCGGAGGGCTGCACACTGTTCGTCTTCTACCCGGAGGGCTGACGGGCGAGGGGCGGGGCGCCCCGTGCGGCGCCCCGCCCCGTACGCCCGCTCACTCCAGCCTCGGCAGCACCTCGTCCGTGAAGAGGTGGAGGGAGCGCCAGCCCTCGTCGACCGGCATGCCGCCGCACAGCGGGTGGAGGATCAGCGAACCCGGCGCGTCCGGCCCCTGGGCCAGCCGCAGGCACTCCTGCGGGGTGACGATGCGGTAGACGCCCTCCGCGCGCAGCTCCGCCACGTCCCGGGCGGCCGAGCGCACCGCCGAGCGGAGGCCCGCGGGCTGCCAGGAGGCATAGGTACGGGCCTCGTACAGCAGATGCGGCCCGTACCGCTCCCAGGCCCGGTCCGGGTCCTCGGAGAGGTGCAGCAGACAGGTGTGGGCGTCGGGTTGCTGCACCCAGCCCTCGGTGCCGTACGCGGCGCACCGCTCGTGGTAGTACGCCACCAGCTCCGGCAGATGGGCGGAGGGGAACAGCGGCAGCCCCAGCCGGGCGGCGCGCCGGGCCGCGGCGCGCGAACCGCCGCCGACCAGCAGCGGCGGATGCGGCCGGGTGTACGGGCGCGGCGTCACGTGCACGGTGCGGCCCCGGTACCGGAACGGCTCGCCGCGCCAGGCGGTGAGCAGCGTCTCCAGCACCTCGTCCTGGAGGGCGCCGCGCCCCGCCCAGTCCTTGTCGAACGCGGCGTACTCCTGGGGCCGGTAGCCGAGCCCGGCGACGGTGATCAGCCGACCGCCGCCGAGCAGGTCGAGCACGGCGAGGTCCTCGGCCAGCCGGAGCGGGTCGTGCAACGGCGTGAGCAGCGCGGAGAGCGTGACCGCGATCCGCCGGGTGGCGCCGAGCAGCGCCCCGGCGAAGACCAGCGGGGCGGGCATCCAGCCGTCGCCGGTGGTGTGGTGCTCCTCGGTCTGCACGGTGGTCACGCCCCGTGCGTCGGCGTGGGCGGCCATCTCCAGCGCCGCCCGGTAGCGGGCGGCACCGGAGTCGGCGGGGTCGGGATCGACGAGGTTCAGGCGCAGAACGGTGACGGGCGGCATGGCGGCGTCCCCTTCGCCGGGTGGTGGGCGAAGGGGACGCTAGCTGACGGGGCGTCAGAATTCCAGGGCGCGTGGCGGGCCGGTGCACGGGGCATGGCGCGCGCCGCACGGGGTCGCAGGTCGCGCCATGGGGGCCAGGGCCAGCACGAGGCGCGGGGCAGGGTCCGGCATGAGGCGCGGGCCAGGGTCCGGCATGGGGCGCGGGCGCGGGGCCCCGCACAAGCCCCCGGGTGCGGGGCCGACCACCGGCCCCGCACCCCGTCTCCGTCAGCTCTCCCGGAGCGGGGTCCGCCCGTCGGTGGTCTGCCCGTCCGGCGCCGGGACGTTCTCCCGCGGGCGGGGCAGTACCGCGAAGAGGACGGCGGCGAGGAGGATGGTGGCCGCCCAGCCCAGACCGTTACGGCCGATCCAGGTGGTGGCCAGCGGGCCGGTGAACCACTGCACCTTCGTGAAGCACAGCCCCGCCGCCAGCGCCACCGCCCAGGCGGTCATGGCCTGCCAGCAGAAGCCGCCGACGTACCAGTAGCGGCTGCTGCGTCCGATGGTCATCAGGCCGTCGGCGTCGTAGCGGACGGCCAGGGTGCGGCGCCGGGCCATGTCCACCGCGTAGACGCCGATCCAGGCGGAGAAGGAGACCGCCAGCAGCGTCAGGAAGGTGATGAACTGCCCGATGAAGTCCTTGGCCACCAGCATCATGAACAACCCGCCGACCAGGCTGATGACGGCGTTGATGCTCACCGCCAGGGCGCGCGGCAGCTTGACGCCCATGGTCTGCGCGGTGAACCCGGCGGAGTACATCGACAGGCTGTTGATCAGCACCATCCCGACCAGCGCGGTGATCAGGTACGGCACCGCCAGCCAGGTCGGCAGGATGGTGCCGAGGAACGACATCGGGTCGGTGTTCTGCCCGGCCAGCTTCGGGTTGGACACCGCCATCACGCCGCCCATCAGCACCATCGGCACCAGCACCAGGGCGGCACCGGACACCGTGGCGCCGACGATCTTGCGGCCCGACGCGGAGTGCGGGAGATAGCGCGCGAAGTCCGGGCCGGTCGGCACCCAGCTGATGCCGCCCGCGGCGATGGTGCCGATGCCCGCGATCACCATCGCGGTGGTGCCCGCCTTCTTCGCGAAGATCGCCTGCCAGTCCATGGTGGCGATCAGATACACCAGCACCATCACGGTGAACGCGCCGAAGAGGTACGTGGAGTACCGGTTGCAGACGTTGAGCGCCTTCCGCCCCATGCCGCTCACCAGATACGTACAGGCGACGAAGGCGAGCAGGGTGATGACGATCAGCAGGTTGTTGGCGCGGACGCCGAACAGCAGCCGCAACACCGTCAGCACCGCGTACGCGCCGGTGACGGCGTTGATCGTCTCCCAGCCGAAGCGGGCCACCCACAGGATCGCGCCCGGGAAGTAGTTGCCGCGGACGCCGAACGCCGCCCGGGAGAGCATCGCACCCGGCGCGCCGCCCCACTTCCCGGAGACCGACAACACCCCGACCATGCCGAACGCCACCGCCGCGGCGATGGCGGCGACCAGCAGGACCTGCCAGAAGTTCAGTCCGTTGTTGACCACCAGCGCGGCGCCCATGGTCAGCAGGAGCACGCTGATGTTGGCGGCGACCCAGGTGGGGAAGAGTTCGCGGACGCGCCCGTGGCGTTCGCTGTCGGGGACGGGCTCGATGCCTCGGGTCTCGACGGCGCCCTCGGCGTCGGGGGTGGACGTGGTGCCCATGGTGCAGGTGTCTCCGTGCGCGGTTCTGGAGCGTTCCCGGACAGCCGGGAGACGCGAGGCAGCGGCTGTGGTGCCCGGCCAGGTTCGGTCGCCAGGACTCTACGCGCGTTGCGCAGCCGTCCACCATCGTACTTTGATCCAAGTTCGTGCCGTACGTCCTGTTGGACCCCTCCATGAAACCGCAGCTCCACGCCGTCTGAGGAACGCCCCAACCGCTTCCCGCCACCCTGCTGACCAGCGATTTCCGGCCAGCCTCGGAAAAGGGGACGCGCGCCCCGCGCACCGGGGCGCGGGGCGGGGGCGCGAGGGGCGCACGGCGGTCACGGGATCGGCGCGTGCGGCCCCCGGGGACGGCAGGTGGCTGATACTGGGAGGGTTATGGAAATCGTCATCCTTGCTGTAGTCATCGCCGTGGTCGTGCTCGGCGCGATCAGCGGGCTCGTCGTCAGCGGCCGTAAGAAGAAGCAGCTGCCGCCGTCCCCGCCGGCCGCCCCCGTCACGCCCTCCGCCCCCGTCACGCCCTCCGTCACCGCGCCGCCCGCAGAACCGCAGGTCGGTGAGGAAGCCGAGGCCCCGAGCGACGAATCCCGTCGCACCATCGAAGACACCCCGCTACCCGTCGCCGAGGCCCCCGAGGCCGAGGCACCGGTCGCCGAGCCGGCGGCGCCGCCCGCCCCGGAGATCGAGGTCCCCGAGCCGACCGCAGGCCGCCTGGTGCGGCTGCGCGCCCGGCTCTCCCGGTCGCAGAACTCCCTCGGCAAGGGCCTGCTGACCCTCCTGTCCCGCGAACACCTCGACGAGGACACCTGGGAGGAGATCGAGGAGACCCTGCTCACCGCCGACGTCGGCGTCGCCCCCACCCAGGAACTGGTCGAGCGGCTGCGGGAGCGGGTCAAGGTCCTCGGCACCCGCACCCCCGCAGACCTGCGCACCCTGCTCCGTGAGGAGCTGCTCGCCCTCATCGGCACCGACACCGACCGCTCCGTGCACACCGCCAACGGCGTCGGCAACGGCGGCGACGAGATCCCCGGCGTCGTCATGGTCGTCGGCGTCAACGGCACCGGTAAGACCACCACCACCGGCAAGCTCGCCCGGGTGCTGGTCGCCGACGGCAAGTCCGTCGTCCTCGGCGCCGCCGACACCTTCCGCGCCGCCGCCGCCGACCAGCTCCAGACCTGGGGCGAGCGGGTCGGCGCCCGCACCGTGCGCGGCCCCGAGGGCGGCGACCCCGCCTCCATCGCCTTCGACGCCGTCAAGGAGGGCATCGCCGAATCCGCCGACGTCGTCCTCATCGACACCGCCGGTCGGCTGCACACCAAGACCGGCCTCATGGACGAGCTGGGCAAGGTCAAGCGGGTCGTCGAGAAGCACGGCCCGCTCGGCGAGGTGCTGCTCGTCCTCGACGCCACCACCGGTCAGAACGGCCTGGTGCAGGCGCGGGTCTTCGCCGAGGTCGTGGACATCACCGGCGTGGTCCTCACCAAGCTCGACGGCACCGCCAAGGGCGGCATCATCGTCGCCGTCCAGCGGGAGCTGGGCGTCCCGGTCAAGCTCGTCGGCCTCGGTGAGGGCGCCGACGACCTCGCGCCGTTCGAGCCCGAGGCGTTCGTCGACGCGCTGATCGGCGACTGACCTCCCCGCCACCGGCGACACACGGCCCCCGGCACCCGCTCCACGGAGCGCGGCGCCGGGGGCCGTCACGTACCCGGGGGCGCGCTACCCGGCCGCCGTCCGACGGTCCGAGCGGTGGCAGACGTACGCGAGCATCCCCAGCAGCAGCCGGGCCTGCGGCGGGTGGGCCGCGGTCTCCAGGGACGGCGGCCGGAGCCAGCGCACGGGGCCGTCCGCACCGAGGTCCGACGGGGGAGCGGTGAGGTGGTCACCCTGGCCCAGGGGGCGCAGATCGAGCGCCGCGTCGTCCCACCCCGTCCGGTAGAGCAGCCCCGGCAGCCCGGCGGCCGCCCCCGGCGCGACGAAGAACTGCGCGCGCCCCGTCGGCGTCAGCGTCACCGGGCCGAGCGGCACCCCCATCCGCTCCAGCCGCGCCAGCCCGCACCGGCCCGCCGCCTCCGGTACGTCCAGCACGTCGAAGGAGCGGCCCACCGGCAGCAGCACCGCCGCCCCCGGCGTCCGCGACCAGGCGGCCGTGACCGTCTCCAGCGAGGCGCCCGCCGCGATCTCCGCACCGAAGGAGAGCGGGTGCGCACCGGGTGCCGGGCAGGCGGAGACCCCGCAGGAGCACTCCAGGCGCCCGCCGCCGGTCCGCGCCGCCCGGGCGCCGGGCACGACGTCCCAGCCCCACAACCCCGTGTATTCGGCCACCGTGGTGCTCTCGGGCGCGCGCACGCGGCGCCTGGCACCGATGTCCCGGATGCCGCCGATCGTGAAACCCATGCCCCCTCCAACGGGTGGTGTGTCGCTGTGGTTACGAGCCGCTCCGGGCCCCGGAGCCGGTCGCGGCGCCCCGCCGTACGGGGCGCCGGAGCGGCGCCGTGACGCTCCGTCGACGGGGCGCGGACGCCCCGCGGCACGCCCTCGGAGCGGGGGCGCGCCACGGGGCGTGTGCCGTGGCGCGCGCGCCGTCCTGCGCATCGCTCCGTCGGGTCGCGCCCGACCTGTGTCAAGTCAATCGCGCGGAGCGGACCGGCAGTTCATTCGAAGGGGTGGCGAATGGTGGCGTTTCTGTGCACGGCCTCGCCGCGAGCGTGATCGTACGATTACTTTCGGTGCGCGGAGCCGGGGGAGTCGTCCGGAGCGGCCCCGCCGTCGGCCGGACCGGCCGGAGCGGTGGCCGGAATGCGCGACCTGCCGGGGCCGGACGGGCAGGATGCCTCAACAAGCCGGATCCTGCACGGGATTCGCGTCGGGCGACACACGGTTGGGGGCGTTACCAGTGGGTGGCAACGGCAGCGGAACTGCCGAGAAGCGTCCCAACACGCAGTTGGGATCGTGGTTCGTGCGCAGCGGCTGGTCCAAGGGTGAGCTGGCCCGGCAGGTCAACCGCAGAGCCCGGCAGATGGGCGCGCACCACATCAGCACCGACACCTCCCGCGTCCGCCGCTGGCTCGACGGCGAACAGCCGCGCGAGCCCATCCCGCGCATCCTGTCCGAACTCTTCTCCGAACGCTTCGGCTGCGTCGTCGGCGTCGAGGAATTGGGGCTGCGTGCCGCACACCGCTCCCCGTCCGTCTCCGGCGTCGACCTGCCCTGGGCCGGGCCCCAGACCACCGCCCTGCTCAGCGAGTTCTCCCGCAGTGACCTGATGCTGGCGCGCCGCGGCTTCCTCGGCACCTCCCTCTCGCTCGCCGCCGGACCGTCCCTCATCGAGCCGATGCAGCGCTGGCTGGTACCGGTACCCCCGGCCCCCGGCGCCGTCCCGGAGCCCGAGCCCCTCCGCGACCGCAGCCGCCGCGTCCGCCTCTCCGGACCCGAACTCGACCTGCTGGAGGCGACCACCGCCATGTTCCGGCAGTGGGACGCCCAGTGCGGCGGGGGACTGCGCCGCAAGGCCGTCGTCGGCCAGCTCCACGAGGTCACCGAACTCCTCCAGGAGCCGCAGCCCGCCCACGTCGCCACCCGACTCTTCAAGGTCGCCGCCGAACTCTCCCAGCTCGCGGGGTGGATGAGCTACGACATCGGCCTCCAGCCCACCGCGCAGAAGTACTTCGTCCTCGCGCTGCACGCCGCCAAGGAGGCGGGCGACCGCCCCCTGGGCGCGTACATCCTCTCCAGCATGAGCCGCCAGATGATCCACCTCGGCCGGCCCGACGACGCGCTGGAGCTGATCCACCTCGCGCAGTACGGCAGCCGCGACACGGCCACCGCCCGCACCCAGGCCATGCTGTACGCGGTCGAGGCCCGCGCGTACGCCGGGATGGGGCGCCCCAGCAAGGTCAAGCGCGCCGTCCGGATGGCCGAGGACACCTTCGAGGACGCACTGCCCCGTGAGCCCGAGCCCGACTGGATCCGCTTCTTCTCCGAGGGCGAGCTGAACGCCGAGAACGCCCACTCCTACCGCGACCTCGCCTACGTCGCCGGACGCAGCCCCACCTACGCCGCCCTCGCCGCGCCGATCATGGAGCGCGCCGTCGCCCTCTTCGCCGAGGACGGAGAGCACCAGCGCTCGTACGCCCTCAACCTCATCGGGATGGCCACCGTCCATCTGCTCCAGCGCGAGCCGGAGCAGTGCGCCGTGCGGGCCGGGCAGGCCATACCGTTCGCCCAGCAGGTCCGCTCCGAGCGGGTCAACACCCGGCTGCGGAAGACCGTCGACACCGCCGCCCGCGACTTCGGCACCGTCGCGGAGGTGATCCACCTCGGCGAGGAGCTGGCCCGCCGCCTCCCCGAGGCCGAGGCCGTCTGACGACGCCGAGGCCGCACGACACCGGCCGCGGCGCCACCCCGTACAACCCGACTCGGCTTCCCCACGCCAGGTCCACGGGTGGCGCCGCGGCCGGCCCGCGTCCGGGGCCCGCACGCGCCCGTTCACCGCCGCGTAACACCGGCGACGCCTTCGTCACGGCGGCGAAACACCCCTGGGCCGTGGCCGAAACCGCGCTGCGCCAGCCTCGTCAGGAACGACGGCCCACCCCCTCACGCCACCCGGCACGGGCCGCATCGACGACGGGAGACGCCGATGCCACCGGGCATCCAGACCCTCGCGGACGGGCTCGCGGCCAAGGCCACCCTGAGCCCGGCCGACACCGGATTCATGCTCCTCTGCTCCGCCCTCGTCATGGTGATGACGCCGGGCCTGGCCTTCTTCTACGGCGGCATGGTGCGCGTCAAAAGCGTCCTCAACATGCTGATGATGAGCTTCGTCGGCCTCGGCATCGTCACCGTCCTGTGGGTCCTCTACGGCTTCGGGCTCGCCTTCGGCACCGACCGCGGCGGACTCGTCGGCTGGCGCGGCGACTTCGCCGGACTCGGCGGCATCGGCCTGACCGAACTCTGGGGCGCCAGCGGCATCCCCGTATACGTCTTCGCCGTCTTCCAGCTGATGTTCGCCGTGCTGACCCCCGCGCTGATCAGCGGCGCCCTCGCCGACCGCGTCAAGTTCACCGCCTGGGCGCTCTTCACCGCCCTGTGGGTCACCGTCGTCTACTTCCCCGTGGCGCACTGGGTGTGGGGCGAGGGCGGCTGGCTCTTCCGGCTCGGCGTCATCGACTTCGCCGGTGGCACCGCCGTCCACATCAACGCGGGCGCCGCCGCCCTCGGCGTCCTCCTCGTCGTCGGGCGCCGCATCGGCTTCCGCAAGGACCCGATGCGCCCGCACAACCTGCCCCTGGTGATGCTCGGCGCCGGACTGCTGTGGTTCGGCTGGTTCGGCTTCAACTCCGGCTCCTGGCTGGGCAACTCCGACGGCGTCGGCGCCGTCGCCTTCGTCAACACCCAGGTCGCCACCGCCGCCGCGATGCTCGGCTGGCTCGCCTACGAGAAGCTGCGCCACGGGGCGTTCACCACGCTGGGCGCCGCCTCCGGCGCGGTCGCCGGACTCGTCGCCATCACCCCGGCGTGCGGCGCCGTCAGCCCGCTCGGCGCCCTCGCCGTCGGCGCCGTCGCGGGCGTCCTGTGCGCCCTCGCCGTCGGCCTCAAGTACCGGTTCGGCTACGACGACTCGCTCGACGTCATCGGCGTCCACCTCGTCGGCGGCATCGCCGGATCCCTCCTCGTCGGCCTCTTCGCCACCGGCGGCGTGCAGTCCACCGCCCGCGGCCTCTTCTACGGCGGCGGTCTCGGCCAACTCGGCAGGCAGACCCTCGGCGTGGTCGCCGTCCTCCTCTACTCCTTCGCCGTCAGCTACGTCCTCGCCAAGGGCGTCGACCGGCTGATGGGCTTCCGGGTCGCCGAGGACGAGGAGATCACCGGCGTCGACCGGACCGCCCACGCCGAGACCGCCTACGACTTCACCGGCGCGGGCGGCGGCACCGTCCACCGCGAACCGGCCGCGTCCCCCGGCGGACCGGCGCCCCTGCACGGTACGGACACGGAGAAGAAGGTGGACGCATGAAGCTCATCACCGCGGTCATCAAGCCGCACCGCCTCGACGAGGTGAAGGAGGCGCTGCAGGCGTTCGGCGTGCACGGCCTGACCGTCACCGAGGCCAGCGGCTACGGGCGGCAACGCGGCCACACCGAGGTCTACCGGGGCGCCGAGTACACCGTCGACCTCGTCCCCAAGATCCGCATCGAGGTCCTCGCCGACGACGCGGACGCCGCCGCCCTCACCGACACCCTCGTGGCCGCCGCCCGCACCGGCAAGATCGGCGACGGAAAGGTGTGGACCGTCCCGGTCGACGAGGCGGTGCGGGTCCGCACGGGGGAGAGGGGCGCGGATGCGTTGTGAGGACGGGGCGGGGGAGACGCCTGGCGTGTGCCGGGGGGCCGACTCCGCGCCGTGCGGCGCGCCGGGGTCGGCCCCGTGCGGTGAGCCGGGTTCTGGCTCCGGCTCCGCCCCATGCGGTGCGCTGGGTGTGGCCCCGTGCGGTGAGCCGGGTTCTGGCTCCGGCTCCGCCCCATGCGGTGCGCTGGGTGTGGCCCCATGCGGCGCGCCGCGTCCCGGCTCCGGCTCCGCCCCATGCGGTGTCCTGGGTGTGGCCCCATGCGCCGATCCGCGTCCTGGCTCCGGCTCCGCCCCCCGCGCCGCCCCGGGCCCGGCCCCATGCCCCGCTCCGTCCGCCCCGTCCGACGACTACTCCGCCGCCCGTCTGTGTCTCCTCGGGGACGTCGGTGTCTCCGGTCCCGAGCGGCGGGCCGCTCTCGCCCGGATCACCGACGGCTGGCTCGGTGCGGTGTTCGCCGACGCGGTGGCCGACACGGGGGTGGCCGGGGCGGCGCTCGTCGCGGTCGGGGGCTACGGGCGGGGCGAACTCTCCCCGCGCAGCGACCTCGATCTCCTGCTGCTCCACGACGGCCGGGCGGCCGCGTCGGACCTCGCCGCCCTCGCCGACCGGCTCTGGTACCCGGTCTGGGACCACGGCCTGGCCCTCGACCACTCCGTCCGCACCCCGGCCCGGGCCCGCGCCGCCGCCCGCGCCGACCTCAAGGTGCAACTCGGCCTGCTCGACGCCCGCCACCTCGCCGGTGACCGGGACCTCACCGACGCACTGCGCACCACCGCCGCCGCGGACTGGCGCGCCGCCGCCCCCGCCCGCCTCCCGGAACTCCACGCCCTGGGACGCGCCCGCGCCGCGCGCCACGGCGACCTCCGGTACCTCCTCGAACCCGACCTCAAGGAGGCCCGCGGCGGACTGCGCGACGCCACCGCGCTGCGCGCCGTCGCCGCCTCCTGGCTCGCCGACGCCCCACGCGACGGCCTCGAAGCCGCCCGCGGCAGCCTCCTCGACATCCGCGACGCCCTCCATCTCGCCACCGGCCGCGCCACCGACCGCCTCACCCGCCAGGAACAGGACCAGGTCGCCGCCGCCCTCGGCCTCCCGGACGCGGACGCCCTGCTCCGCCGCGTCCACGAAGCCGCCCGCACCCTCGCGTACGCCACCGACACCACCTGGCGCGAGACCGACCGGATACTGCGCGCCCGCTCCGTACGCCCGGTGCTGCGCACTCTGCTCACCGGGGGCCGCGCCGCCGCACGGGGCGAGCGCACCCCGCTCGCCGAGGGCGTCGTCGTCCACGACGGGGAGGCCGCCCTCGCCCGCACCGCCCGGCCCGAACGCGACCCCGTCCTCGGCCTGCGTGCCGCGGCCGCCGCCGCCCGGGCCGGACTGCCGCTCTCCCGGCACGCCGCCCGCCGCTGCGCCACCGCGTACGCCGCCCACCCGCTGCCCGTACCGTGGCCGGCCGAGGCGCGCGAGGCGTTCGTCACGCTCCTCGACGCGGGCGCCCCCACCGTCCCCGTCTGGGAAACCCTGGAGGCCGAGGGACTGCTCACCCTGCTGCTGCCGGAGTGGGAACGCGTCCGCTGCCTGCCACAGCGGAACGCCGTCCACACCTGGACCGTCGACCGCCACCTCGTCGAGACCGCGGTCCGCGCCGCCGCCCTCACCCGCCGCGTCGACCGGCCCGACCTGCTCCTCGTCGCGGCCCTCCTGCACGACCTCGGCAAGGGGCTGCCCGGCGACCACGCGGTGGCCGGTGTGCCTCCGGCCCGCGCCGTCGCCGCCCGCCTCGGCTTCGGCGCCCGGGACACCGCCGTCCTCGCCACCCTCGTCCGCCACCATCTGCTGCTCGTCGAGACCGCCACCCGCCGTGACCTCGACGACCCCGAGACCGTGACCACCGTCGCCGCGGCGGTCGGCACCGCCCGCACCCTCGGCCTGCTGCACGCCCTCACCGAGGCCGACGCCCGCGCCACGGGGCCCGCCGCATGGAGCGCCTGGCGCGCCGCGCTCGTCGACGGCCTCGTCGCCCGGGTCGCCGAACGCCTCGCCGGTGCCCCCGTACCGGACGGCCCCGCCACCCGCGCCCCCACCGCGGAGGAGCACCGCCTCGCCGCCGAGGCCGCCCGCACCGGCGACCCCGCCCTCACCCTCCACACCGAGGACACCGAGGACACCGAGGACACCGCGCACGGGGCGGCGGGAGCGGGACCCCCGCATGGGGCGGCGGGAGCAGGACCTCCGGACGGGGCGCCGGACGAGGGCCGCACGCCCGGCCCCACGCCCGGCCCGACGGAGGCCGCCACCGGCCCCATGCCCGGCGGCCCCATGCAACGCCCCGCACCCGGCCCCGCCGAGCCCGACACCGGCGGCCCCCGCGCCCCCGAACCCGTCGGTGCCGCGCTCCTCCTCGCCGTCCCCGCCGACCGCGGTCCGGACCCGGCCTCCGCGGCGCCCGCCACCGGGGTCCTCGCCGCCGCGGCCGGGGTCCTCGCCCTGCACCGGATCACCGTCCGCGCCGCCGACCTACGCACCCTCCACCCCGACGGCCCCCGCCCGATCGCCCTGCTGACCTGGCGGATCGCCGCCCACTACGGGGCCCTGCCCCCGGTGGCCCGGCTCCGCGCCGACCTGATCCGGGCCCTCGACGGCACCCTCGACCTCCCCGCCCGCCTCGCCGCCCGCGAACGCGCCGCCCGGCCCCACGCCCCGGCCGCCCCGCCGCCCACCGTCACCGTCGCCCCGGGCACCTCCCGTACCGCCACCGTCGTCGACGTCCGCGCCCGCGACGCCCACGGCCTGCTGCACCGGATCTGCCGCGCCCTCGAATCCGCCGGTGCCGCCGTCCGCGCCGCCCGGGTCTGCACCCTCGGCACCGGCGCCGTCGACGCCTTCTACCTCACCGACGGCGCGGGCGCCCCGCTCACCGGTGAACGGGCCGACGCCGCCGCCCGCGCCGTGCGCCGCGCCCTGGACTGACGTGCCCGGCGCCCGACCCGGCGGCCCGGAGTGGCCCGGTTGCCGGGCCGGATACCCTAGGAGTCGACTGCCTTACGCCCCCGACCCCGAGGAACGACGACCGCCGTGTTCGATACGCTTTCCGACCGCCTGGCGAGTACCTTCAAAAACCTCCGGGGCAAGGGCCGCCTCTCCGAGGCCGACATCGACGCCACGGCGCGCGAGATCCGTATCGCCCTTCTCGAGGCCGATGTCGCGCTGCCCGTCGTCCGCGCCTTCATCAAGCAGGTCAAGGAGCGCGCCGCCGGTTCCGAGGTCTCCCAGGCGCTGAACCCGGCCCAGCAGGTCATCAAGATCGTCAACGAGGAGCTGATCGGCATCCTCGGCGGCGAGACCCGCCGCCTGCGCTTCGCCAAGACCGCGCCGACCGTCATCATGCTCGCCGGTCTCCAGGGTGCCGGTAAGACCACCCTCGCCGGAAAGCTCGGCCGCTGGCTCAAGACCCAGGGCCACACCCCGCTGCTCGTCGCCTGCGACCTCCAGCGCCCCAACGCCGTCAACCAGCTCTCCGTCGTCGCCGAGCGCGCCGAGGTGGCGGTCTACGCCCCCGAGCCCGGCAACGGCGTCGGCGACCCGGTCAAGGTCGCCCAGGACTCGATCGAGTTCGCCCGCGCCAAGCAGCACGACGTCGTCATCGTCGACACCGCCGGCCGCCTCGGCATCGACCAGGAGCTGATGCAGCAGGCCGCGGACATCCGCGACGCGGTCGAGCCCGACGAGGTCCTCTTCGTCGTCGACGCGATGATCGGTCAGGACGCGGTCAACACCGCCGAGGCGTTCCGCGACGGCGTCGGCTTCGACGGCGTCGTCCTCTCCAAGCTCGACGGCGACGCCCGCGGTGGTGCCGCGCTCTCCATCGCGCACGTCACCGGCAAGCAGATCATGTTCGCCTCCAACGGCGAGAAGCTGGACGACTTCGACGCGTTCCACCCGGACCGCATGGCGTCCCGCATCCTCGGCATGGGCGACATGCTCAGCCTGATCGAGAAGGCCGAGCAGACCTTCAGCCAGGCCGAGGCCGAGAAGATGGCGGCCAAGCTCCAGAAGGGCCCCAAGGAGTTCACGCTCGACGACTTCCTGGCCCAGATGGAGCAGGTCCGCAAGATGGGCTCGCTCTCCAAGCTGCTCGGCATGCTGCCCGGCATGGGGCAGATGAAGGAGCAGATCAACAACCTCGACGAGCGCGAGGTCGACCGCACCGCCGCGATCATCAAGTCGATGACCCCGGCCGAGCGCCAGGAACCGACGATCATCAACGGCTCGCGCCGCGCCCGTATCGCCCGGGGTTCCGGCGTCGAGGTCAGTGCGGTCAAGAACCTCATCGAGCGGTTCTTCGAGGCGCGCAAGATGATGTCGAAGATGGCCCAGGGCGGCGGCATCCCCGGGATGCCGGGCATGCCCGGGATGCCCGGCGCGGGCGGCGGCGCCAAGAAGAAGAAGCAGGTCAAGCAGGCCAAGGGCAAGCGCAAGAGCGGTAACCCGATGAAGCGCAAGGCCGAGGAGGCGGCGGCCGCGGCCCGCCGCGAGGCCGCCCAGAACGGCAACCCGCTCGGCCTGCCCCCCGGCGGCGACACCGACGCCCAGAACTTCGAACTCCCCGAGGAGTTCAAGAAGTTCATGGGCTGACCCCAGGTCCCCCGCCCGGGCCCCCGCCGTACGCACACGGCGGGGGCCCGCGCACTCCCGGCCGCGTACGGCGCCCTCCGCCCCGCACCGTGCGACGGCGTACGCCGTACGGATTACGCGGGGGTACGCACCGGCTTGCGGGCCCCTGTGCGCCTTGGGCGCGGAACGGGTTACCCGCCCCCGGCGCGCCCCATGGCACGAAACTGACTGGTACGTGCAAATTATTTGGGATGCCCCGGAATCGGAACACCGGGCGACCCCGGCTCGTTGTCACGACGTGAGCACGACACCGCCTGTTCTCGCCGCCGAACTGGCGCTCGCCTGGGCCGATATTCAACGGCACCACCCCGAGCTGCCGGATCTGGCCGCGCCCGAGTCCCTGATCGGAGAATCGTCGTCCGCCTGTGGCGCCGAGCTCTCCTTCGAACGGCTGCTCCACGAGGCAGTCCACGGCATCGCCGCCTCCCGCGGCATCCGCGACACCTCCCGTGCGGGCCGCTACCACAACCGCCGGTTCCTCGCCGTCGCCGAGGAGCTGGGCCTGGACCACGCCGACGAGCCGCATCCCAGCAGCGGCTTCTCCCTGGTCACGCTCAGCCCCGAGGCCAGACGCCGCTACCGGCCCACCATCGAGCGGCTCGCCAGAGCCCTCAAGGCCCACACCGCCGCGACCGCCACCGACAGCGCCCGCAGTTTCCGCGGCCCGGCCGCCCGCCACGGTTCGTCCGGCGGCGGCGTCCGCGTCAAGGCCGTCTGCGACTGCGGACGCAACGTCCGGGTCGTCCCGTCCGTGCTGGCCCAGGCCCCGATCGTCTGCGGAGGCTGCGGCAAGCCGTTCCGGATCCCCGAGGTGGCCGCGGTCGGCTGACCGCGGGGCGTGTGGCACAATGGACCGCTGTACTCGACAGTCGCACAGGACCCCTCTCTCCTCCGGCTGACGCGTCCATCGGGCATACCGAGTACCGCAACCCCACGTGGCATCCCGTTGTGCCCCACCACGTCAAGACCAGGAGACACCACTCCCGTGGCAGTCAAGATCAAGCTGAAGCGTCTGGGCAAGATCCGCGCGCCTCACTACCGCATCATCATCGCCGACTCGCGTACCCGCCGTGACGGCCGCGCGATCGAGGAGATCGGTCTGTACCACCCGGTGCAGAACCCCTCCCGCATCGAGGTCGACTCCGAGCGTGTCCAGTACTGGCTGGGTGTCGGCGCGCAGCCGACCGAGCCCGTCATGGCCATCCTGAAGGTCACCGGCGACTGGCAGAAGTTCAAGGGCCTGCCCGCCCCGGCGCCGATGAAGGTCGCCGAGCCGAAGGCCGACAAGCGCGCCCTCTTCGAGGCCGCCGCCAAGGCGACCGGCGACGAGCCGAAGGGTGAGGCCATCACCCCGAAGGCGAAGAAGGCCGACAAGAAGGCGGACGAGGCTGCGGCCGAGTCCACCTCTGAGTCCACCGAGGCCTGAGCGTGCTCGAGGAGGCTCTTGAGCACCTCGTCAAGGGCATCGTCGACAATCCCGACGACGTCCAGGTAGCCTCGCGCACCCTGCGTCGTGGGCGTGTGCTGGAGGTCCGGGTCCACCCCGACGACCTCGGCAAGGTGATCGGCCGCAACGGCCGCACCGCCCGCGCCCTGCGGACCGTCGTGGGCGCTCTCGGTGGGCGGGGCATCCGCGTCGACCTCGTCGACGTGGACCAGGTCCACTGAACAGTTGAACACCGGCTCGGGCCGGGGAGGGCTCTCGGGCCGTCCCCGGCCTTTGTCGTCGGCGCCGCCGCCCCGTACCCCACGGGCGCCCGGCGTCACCGGAATCGGCAACATCACGCGCGCCGCCGCACCGGCCGCGCGCAAGCGGCGGCGGATCGGCCGCAGAGAGGCAACACCGTGCAGCTGGTAGTCGCGCGGATCGGCCGCGCCCACGGCATCAAGGGCGAGGTCACCGTGGAGGTGCGTACCGACGAGCCCGAACTGCGGCTCGCGCCCGGAGCCGTCCTGGCCACCGACCCGTCCACGGTCGGACCGCTCACCATCGAGACCGGCCGGGTCCACAGCGGACGGCTGCTGCTGCGCTTCGCCGGGGTGACCGACCGGACCGGCGCCGAGGCGCTGCGCAACACCCTGCTGATCGCGGAGGTCGACCCCGAGGAGGTCCCCGAGGACCCCGAGGAGTTCTACGACCACCAGCTGATCGACCTCGACGTCGTCACCCGTGACGGCACCGTCGTCGGCCGGATCACCGAGGTCTCCCACCTGCCCTACCAGGACCTGCTCGTCGTCGGGCGGCCCGAGGGCGGCGAGGTACTGATCCCGTTCGTCGCCGAGATCGTCCCGGAGATCGACCTGGAGGAGCAGCGCGCGGTCATCGACCCGCCGCCCGGCCTTCTCGACGACGCACAGGCCGAGGTCGCCAGCAGCCGCGAGGACGGCTGAGATGCGCCTCGACATCGTCACGATCTTCCCCGAGTACCTCGAACCGCTGAACGTCTCGCTGGTCGGCAAGGCCCGCGCCCGCGGTCAGCTCGACGTACGCATCCACGACCTGCGGGACTGGGCGCACGACAAGCACAACACCGTCGACGACACGCCCTACGGCGGCGGTCCCGGCATGGTCATGAAGCCGGAGCCGTGGGGCGAGGCGCTGGACACGATCCTCGCCTCCGGGGAGGGCGAGCCCGTTCTCGTCGTGCCGACGCCCAGCGGTGAGCCGTTCACCCAGCAACTCGCCGTGGAACTCTCCGCCAAGCCCTGGCTGGTCTTCACCCCGGCCCGCTACGAGGGCATCGACCGCCGCGTCATCGAGGAGTACGGCGACCGGCTCGACGTCCGCGAGGTCTCCATCGGCGACTACGTCCTGGCGGGCGGCGAGGCGCCGGTCCTGGTGATGGTCGAGGCCGTCGCCCGGCTGCTGCCCGGCGTCCTGGGCAACGCCGCCTCCCACCAGGACGACTCCTTCGCGCCCGGCGCGATGGCCGATCTCCTGGAGGGGCCGGTCTACACCAAGCCGCCCGAGTGGCGCGGGCGCGGCATCCCCGAGGTGCTGCTCAGCGGCCACCACGGCAAGATCGCGCGCTGGCGCCGGGACGAGGCGTTCCGCCGCACCGACCGCAACCGCCCGGACCTGATCGAGCGGGCCGACCCGGCCGCGTTCGACAAGAAGGACCGCGAACTGCTGTCGATCCTGGGGTGGGCCCCGGGCGAGGACGGCCGATTTGGGCGGACCGACCAGGCCGTGGAAGAATAGGCCGCTGCTGTGTGCGTCCGGCGCGCGCCCCTGCCACAGGGGGAACGACGCCCGTCCGACGGAACGGCATCCGAACATCATCTCCGAAATCCCGTTGATGACCTGTGGCATCAGCGAAGAAAGCAGTAGGTCATGCACCTTCTCGACTCCGTCGACTCCGCGTCGCTGCGCAGCGACATCCCGGCCTTCCGCCCGGGTGACACCGTCAACGTCCACGTCCGCGTCATCGAGGGCAACCGCTCCCGTGTGCAGCAGTTCAAGGGCGTTGTCATCCGCCGCCAGGGCAGCGGCGTGCGCGAGACCTTCACGGTCCGCAAGGTCAGCTTCTCCGTCGGCGTCGAGCGCACCTTCCCCGTGCACACCCCGATCGTCGAGAAGATCGAGCTGGTGACCCGCGGTGACGTCCGCCGCGCCAAGCTGTACTACCTCCGTGAGCTGCGCGGCAAGGCCGCGAAGATCAAGGAGAAGCGCGACAACTGAGTCCGCACGCCGGGCCGTCCTCCCTGGTGAGGGCCCCGGCACCCGGCTCACGTACGGTGCCCGGAACCGGCCGGATAGGCTCACGTTCCGATGGACACCGACGCACAGCTCCCGGAGCGCGACCGCACCCCCGTCCCCGACCAGGGACCGGAGGAGCGGTCGCGCTCCGCGCGTTTTCCCGACACCTCCGCCCGCTTCCGCTTCCGGCCGCTTCCGCTGCTGGCCTGCTGCGTGGCGTTCGTGCTGCTGCTGAGCGCCTTCGTCGTCCAGCCGTTCCTCATCCCGAGCACGTCGATGCAGGACACCCTGGAGGTCGGCGACCGGGTGCTGGTCAACAAGCTCGCGTACCGCTTCGGCGGTGAGCCCCGGCGCGGCGATGTCGTCGTCTTCGACGGCACAGGGTCTTTCGTTCACAGGGAGACGGAGGAGAATCCCGTGACGGGCCTGCTGCGCGGAGCCGGCGCGGCGGTGGGCCTGGCCCGTCCTGCCGACACCGACTACGTCAAGCGCGTGATCGGGATCGGAGGGGACAGGGTGACCTGCTGCGACAAACGGGGGCGGATCAAGGTGAACGGTGAGCCCGTGACCGAGGGCTATGTGTATCCGGGGGACGCCGCGTCGTCGGTGCCCTTCGACATCGTGGTCCCGGAGGGAAAGCTGTGGGTGATGGGGGACCACCGGTCGCGCTCCCGGGACTCCCGCGACCACCTCGGTGAGGAAGGCGGCGGCACCGTCCCCGTCGACAAGGTGATCGGCCGGGCCGACTGGATCAGCTGGCCGGTGAGCCGCTGGACGGGTCTGGACCGGCCGCCGGCGTTCTCCCGGGTGCCCGCCCCGGCAGGCTCCCATGGGTAGCCGGGGGCGCCCACGACACGGCAGACCGCAGGTCGACGACGGTACGACCGCGGTCGACGAGCGTCCGGCGACCGGTGGCCGGGCCGAGCGGCGGCGCCAGGCGCGCCGCATCAAACGCCGCAGACGCCGCTCGTACCTCAAGGAAATACCCATCCTGATCGTGGTGGCGCTGGCCATCGCGCTGGTTCTGAAGACGTTCCTGGTCCAGGCGTTCGTGATTCCGTCCGGCTCGATGGAGCAGACGATCCGGATCGGGGACCGGGTGCTGGTCGACAAGCTCACCCCGTGGTTCGGCTGGCAGCCCGAGCGCGGTGACGTCGTCGTCTTCAAGGACCCCGGCGGCTGGCTCAAGGGCGAGCAGACGCAGAAGGCCGAGGATCCGGCCGGGGTGAAGCAGTTCAAGGAGGCCATGACCTTCATCGGTCTGCTGCCCTCGGCCGACGAACAGGACCTGATCAAGCGGGTCGTCGCGGTCGGCGGGGACACCGTCAAGTGCTGCGACGCACAGCACCGCGTCACGGTCAACGGCACCCCGCTGACCGAGCCGTATCTGCACCCCGGCAACCCGCCGTCCGAGACGTCGTTCACGGTGAACGTGCCCACCGGACGGATCTTCGTCATGGGTGACCACCGCTCGAACTCCGCGGATTCGCGCTTCCATCTCGACGAGGCGTACCGTGGCACGGTTTCCGAGGACAACGTCGTCGGGCGGGCCGTGGTCATCGCCTGGCCGTTCGCCCACTGGCGGCGTCTGGAGGAGCCCGACACCTTCGCGAACGTGCACGACGCGCCGGGCGCGAAGGCGGCAGGTGCGGCGGGCCCGCATAGGGTGTTGCCCGAGTCTTTGACCCCACTCCCGACCCCTGCGGAACTCCCGCTCGTTATGGGAGTGATGGGCCTGCACCGGTTGACGGGCGGGCGAGAGCGTGGAGTAAGGAGTGGATGTGGGGGACTTGGCGGTCGGCGCGCGGTCCGGATCCGGAGAGCCCGAAGAGCCGGCGGGGCACGGTGAGGCCGCGTCGGCGGGTTCCGTGCATCTCGCGCAGCCACAGCAACAGCCACCGTACGAAGGACAGGCACCACCGGCGGCCCGGCGGCCTGCCGAGGACGAGGAGAAGGACGGCGTGAAGAAGGCCAAGAAGCAGCGCGCCTTCTGGAAGGAACTGCCGATCCTCGTCGGCATCGCGCTGATCCTCGCCCTGCTGATCAAAACGTTCCTGGTGCAGGCGTTCTCCATCCCGTCCGACTCGATGCAGGACACCCTGCAGCGCGGCGACCGGGTGCTGGTGGACAAGCTCACGCCATGGTTCGGCTCCAAGCCCGAGCGCGGCGAGGTCGTCGTCTTCCACGACCCGGGCGGCTGGCTCAACGAGACGCCGACGCCCGAGCCCAACCCCGTCCAGAAGGTCCTCAGCTTCATCGGTCTGATGCCGTCAGCCGAGGAGAAGGACCTGATCAAGCGGGTCATCGCGGTCGGCGGCGACACCGTCGAGTGCCACGGCACCGGCCCGGTGAAGGTCAACGGCAAGGCGCTCAAGGAGGACTCGTTCATCTTCCCGGGCAACACCCCGTGCGGTGACCGCGCCTTCGGCCCGATCCACGTCCCCAAGGACCGCATCTGGGTCATGGGCGACCACCGCGACGACTCCCTCGACTCGCGCTACCACCAGAACCTCAAGGGCGACGGCACGGTCTCGGTGGACGAGGTCGTCGGCCGCGCGTTCACCATCGCCTGGCCGATCAACCGCTGGTCGACGCTGCCGGTGCCGGACACCTTCAAGCAGCAGGGCATCGACAAGGCCATGGCCGCCGCGCCCGCCGCGCTCGGTCTGGCCGGAGCCGTCCCGCTCGTCCTCTGGCGTCGCAAGAGGCTGACCGCGGAACGTACTCCCAGGTAGGGTGCCGTCCCAGATCTTCGACGCGGGCCCGCGCCCGCGGGGTGGGAGCGCTGGGATGGTCCGCAGCACCGAACACACCGACGGCCACGGCCGGACCACGGGCAGCACACTGTCCGGTCTGGCCGTGGCCGTCGGCTGTCTCCTCTTCCTCGGCGGCTTCGTCTGGGCGGCGCTGCTGTACCGCCCCTACACGGTGCCGACCGACTCGATGTCCCCGACGATCGAGCCCGGCGCCCGGGTACTGGCCGAGAACGTCGACGGCTCCCGGGTGCGCCGCGGCGACGTCGTCGTCTTCCGGGACACCGTCTGGGGCGACGTCCCCATGGTCAAGCGGGTGGCCGGGGTCGGCGGTGACACCGTCGCCTGCTGCACCAAGGGGAAGCTGACGGTCAACGGCACCCCCGTCGACGAGCCGTACCTGCAGAACCCGAAGCTCGCCTCGCCCACCGGCTTCAGTGCCAAGGTCCCCGCCGGGCGCCTCTTCCTCCTCGGCGACCACCGCGGCGACTCCCTCGACTCCCGCTCCCACACCACCGACGGCGACGACGGAGCCGTCCCACGGGAGGCGGTTCTGGGCCGCGTCGACGCCCTGGCCTGGCCCATGAGCGGCATCGGCATGCTCGACCGCGCCGACGGGTTCGCCGCACTGCCCGGCGGCACCTCCGCGCCCGGCCCGCTGCGCCCGCTGACCGCCGCCGTCGTCGCCGGTGCCGTCCTCATCCTGGGCGGCGCCGCGTACGGGCCGCTCGCCGCCCGCCGCAACCGGGCGGCGCAGGCGGCGCCCGTGGCCGACGCGGAGCGGGCCCATGGCTGAGACGACGGGGAACGGCGGGCCCGTGGAAGTACGCCAGGTGTCCCGCGTCATCCTCCTCGACCCGGACGACCGCATCCTCCTGCTGCACGGCTTCGAACCGGCGCAGCCGGAGCGGACCTGGTGGTTCACGCCCGGCGGCGGTCTGGAGGGCGCCGAGACCCATGAGGAGGCCGCGCTGCGGGAGCTGGCCGAGGAGACCGGGATCACCGGCGCGACCCTCGGCCCGGTGCTCTGGCAGCGCCGCTGTTCCTTCCCGTTCGACGGTCGCCGCTGGGAGCAGGACGAGTGGTACTACCTGGCCCGCACGGAGCACACCGCGACCGACACCCGGGGCCAGACGGACCTGGAGCGGCGCAGCGTATCGGGGCTGAGGTGGTGGACCGTGGCGGAACTGTCGGCGACCCATGAGACGGTGTACCCGACCAGACTTGCCGGGCTGCTGCGCACGCTGCTCGACGAAGGGCCCCCGAGTGCGCCGCTGGCCCTGGAGACCGAGCGGGCCTGACGCACAATAGGGGCACGCACGGCTGAAGGGGATCTGCCATGAGCGCCGAGGACCTCGAAAAGTACGAGACCGAGATGGAGCTGAAGCTCTACCGGGAGTACCGCGACGTCGTCGGGCTGTTCAAATACGTGATCGAGACCGAGCGTCGTTTCTACCTCACCAACGACTACGAGATGCAGGTGCACTCCGTTCAGGGTGAGGTCTTCTTCGAGGTCTCGATGGCCGATGCCTGGGTGTGGGACATGTACCGCCCGGCCCGCTTCGTCAAGCAGGTCCGCGTTCTGACCTTCAAGGACGTGAACATCGAAGAGCTGAACAAGAGCGATCTGGATCTTCCGGGGAGCTGAGGGGGCGGGGCGGGCGCCTCGGGGGAGTGCCGTGGGGCGCGCGGCCTTGCCGCTTGTGGATGCGCGGGCCCCGGGTGTGCGGTGCCCGGGTGTGGCTGGGAACGCTGTGACCTGCGGGTGTGTGGCCGGGGCTGCGGGCTGTCGGTGGTGCGGTCGGTGGCGTGGAGACGTGATCGGGGCTGCCGGGGCGGTGTGAGGCGGGCGGCGTTGCCGCTCGTCCGGGTGGCCGGGTTATCCACAGCCGGGCGGTTATCCACCAAGATCCAATACCTTCGGCCCGAGACGTCACAGTCGGTGCCGGAGGTGGTACCGCATGAACGTCATGCAGCACGGATCGAGGAACGCCCCGCGAACGGTGCCGGGGAGCGGCGGACGGCCCGCGGCGGAGGCAGCCCGGGCGGCTGAGCCCGCGGGGCGTGCGCCGGTGGAGTCCGGGGCGGTGGTGCCGGAGGCTGTGGCCCGGACCGGCTCGGTGTCCGGTGCGCCGCCCGGCCCGAGGGACGAGGCGCGTTCGGAGGAGGCAGGCGGCGCCCTGCCGGGTCCGGGGCGAACTGTCCGTACCGCTTCGGCTTCCGGTGCGCCGCCCGGCCCGGGCGCCGGCCCGGCGGCTCGCGCCACCCCGCACCACCCGGGGGCGGACGTCCCGGGTTCCGCTTCCGTCGATACGTCGGAGCCGACTCCGGCCACCCGCTCCACGGCCGCGGCGAGGCCGCCGGGAGCCACGGGCCGGGCCTCCGCCACCCGCCCGGGCGGCGACCGCGCACGTACCGGCCGTACGCGCCCCCGGAAACCGCGCGCCGCCGCCCCCGGGAGCCGCACCACCGGGGCCCGGGGACCGCGCGCGACACCCCGGCGTGCCTCTGCCGCACCGGCCACCACACCACGCCGTGCCCTGGGCCGGTACGGCGAGGACCTGGCGGTCCGCCGTCTCACCGCGAGCGGTATGTGCATCCTCGACCGCAACTGGCGCTGCCGCGAGGGCGAGATCGACATCGTCGCCACCGATGCCGACGCCCTCGTCATCTGCGAGGTCAAGACCCGCCGCGCCGGCGCCTACGAACACCCGATGGCCGCCGTCCGCCCCGACAAGACCCGCCGGTTGCGGCTCCTGGCGGAACGCTGGATGGAACGCCACGGCGGCCCGCCGCCGGGCGGCGTCCGCATCGACGTCATCGGCATCCTCCTCCCGGCCCGGGGCGCCCCGGTCGTCGAGCACGTCCGGGGGGTGGCGTGAGATGGGATTCGCCCGCACCTGCTCCGTGGCGCTCGTCGGCGTCGAAGGCGTCGTCGTCGAGGTCCAGGCCGACCTCGAACCGGGCGTCGCCGCCTTCACCCTCGTCGGACTCCCCGACAAGAGCCTCGTCGAGGCGAAGGACCGGGTCCGCGCCGCCGTCGTGAACTCGGGCGCCGAGTGGCCGCAGAAGAAACTCACCGTCGGCCTCAGCCCGGCATCCGTCCCCAAGAGCGGCAGCGGCTTCGACCTCGCCGTCGCCTGTGCCGTCCTCGGGGCGGCCGAACGCCTCGACCCGCGGGAGCTGACCGATCTGATGATGATCGGCGAACTCGGGCTCGACGGCCGGGTCCGCCCCGTCCGCGGCGTGCTGCCCGCCGTCCTCGCCGCCGCCGAAGCCGGATACCGCACCGTCGTGGTCCCCGAATGCACCGCGGCCGAAGCCTCCCTCGTCCCCGGCGTCACCGTCCTCGGCGTCCGCAGCCTGCGCCAACTCATCGCCCTCCTCGCCGACGAACCGGTCCCCGACGAGGAGGAGATCCCCCGGGAAGGCCGCCCCGACCCGCTGCTGGCCGGGCTCGCCGTCCCCGGCACCGGGATCGCCGCCGGTCTCCCCACCGGCGACCACGCCCCCGACCTCGCCGACGTCGCAGGTCAGCACGGTGCCCGCCGCGCCCTGGAGATCGCCGCGGCCGGACGCCACCACATCTTCCTCAAGGGCCCGCCCGGCGCGGGGAAGACCATGCTCGCCGAACGCCTCCCGGGCCTGCTGCCGCCCCTGACCCCCAAGGAATCCCTCGAAGTCACCGCCGTCCACTCCGTCGCCGGGACCCTCCCGCCCGGCCAACCGCTCGTCGAACGGCCGCCGTACTGCGCGCCCCACCACTCCGCCACGATGGCGTCCCTCGTCGGCGGCGGCACCGGACTGCCCCGCCCCGGAGCCGTCTCGCTCGCCCACCGCGGGGTGCTCTTCCTCGACGAGGCCGCCGAATGCAGCGCCCGCGTACTGGATGCCCTGCGCCAGCCCCTCGAAGCCGGTCATGTCGTGGTCGCCCGCGCCGCCGCCATGATGCGGATGCCCGCCCGCTTCCTCCTCGCCCTCGCGGCCAACCCCTGTCCCTGCGGGCGGCACGGCACCCCGGGAGGCGGCTGCGAATGCCGCCCGTCCTCCGTCCGCAGCTACCGCGCCCGCCTCTCCGGTCCCCTCATGGACCGCGTCGACCTGCGCGTCACCGTCGAACCGGTCGCCCGCTCCGCCCTCGCCACCCTGGAGACCGGCGCCGAAACCAGCGCCACCGTCGCCGCCCGGGTACGCGAGGCCCGCGCCCGCGCCGCCGCCCGCTACGCCGGGACACCCTGGACGACCAACAGCGAGGTGCCCGGCCACGAACTCCGCACCCGCTGGCACGCCCACCCCGGCGCGCTCGCCCAGGCCGAACGCGACCTGGAATCCGGCCTGCTCACCGCCCGTGGCCTCGACCGCGTCCTCCGCGTCGCCTGGACCGCCGCCGACCTCGCCGGACGCGACCGCCCCACGGCCGAGGACGTCGCCACGGCCCTCGAACTCCGCACCGGCGTCCAACGCGGCATCCCCGCACCGCCGCCCGCCCGCCGACGCCCCCGCCCGGACGGAAAACAGCTCCGCCGCGCCGCCCCCGACCCGGCCCAGGTGACGCCATGACCACACCCCGGCCGCCCCACCGCCCCGCTGATGACGGCGCTCCAACTCCCCGAAGCGCCGCCCCCGACCCCGGACCACCGCCACCGGTGCGCCCCACCCCGGAGCGCACCGCCCGCGCCGCCCTCAGCCGCATCATCGAACCGGGCGACCCCCGTGCCGGACGCTGGCTGCGCGAACTGGGCCCCGTAGCCCTCTGGCACGCCCTCACCGGCGACGGACCACCACCCACGGGCGCGAGCCGCACCGCACTCGACGGCCTGCGGCTGCGCGCCACCCGCGCCGACCCCGCGGCCGACCTCACCACGGCAGCCGCCCTCGGGGCCCGGTTCCTCTGCCCCGGCGACGACGAATGGCCGCGCCAGCTCGACGACCTCGGCGACACCCGGCCCACCGGCCTCTGGGTGCGCGGCGACGCCAACCTCCGCCTGTGGGCGCTGCGTTCCGTCGCCCTCGTCGGCGCCCGCGCCTGCACCGAGTACGGTGCCCACCTCGCCGCCACCCTGGGCGCCGGGCTCGCCGACCGCGGCTGGACCGTCGTCTCCGGCGCCGCCTACGGCATCGACGGCGCCGCCCACCGGGGCACCCTCGCCGCAGGCGGCGCCACCCTCGCCGTCCTCGCCTGCGGTATCGACCGCGCCTACCCCGCAGGCCACACCGAACTGATCGACCGTATCGCCCAACAGGGCCTGGTTGTAGGAGAGTTACCACCTGGCGCGCACCCGACCCGGAGCCGATTCATCCAACGCAACCGCGTGATCGCCGCCCTCACCCGCGGCACCGTCGTCGTCGAAGCCGCCCTACGCAGCGGCTCCCTCGTCACCGCCCGCCGCGCACAGTCCCTGGGGCGCCTCACCATGGGCGTACCAGGCCCCGTCACCAGCGCACTCTCCGCCGGTGTGCACCAACTCCTGCGCGGCGAGGCCACGGTGGTCACCTCCGCCGACGAGGTCGTCGAACACGCCGGTGCCATCGGCGACCTCGCACCCGAACCACGCGGCCCGATCCTCGCCCGCGACCTCCTCGAACCGGCCGCCGCACGCGTCCTGGAGGCCCTGCCGCCCCGCGGCGCCGCCGCCCTCACCGACATCGCCCGCGAATCCGGCCTCGCCCCGGACGTCACCCACAGCAAGCTTCACGAACTGAGCACGCTCGGATTCGTCCAGCGATCCGGTACACGCTGGGAGTTCGTCCGGCGCGACGACCCCGGAAGATCTCGGCGAGGCGGTACTTGACCTGGCGCGAACGGGTGAAAAGGTGAGGACAAGAACGCCGAATCCATATTTGGCATGCTTCAGCAGGTCAAACCGAACCGCAGGGAGAGGCTGATGGGGCACACGGGACACCGGAGACCCCATCGGCCATGCCTCTCCGCCCGGCGTCCCGCCTTCCCGACGCGCCGCACGCAACGCCGGAATCACGCCGCGGTGTGCCGCGCACGGTAACCCTGGGGTGCGGGCAGCGGAACGTATCTGCGCACACCCGAACCGCACTCCCTCGCACACAGCGACGCTTCAGTCACGCTACGCTCACACCCGACCAGCCCGCCCACCCATCCACCCGTGTCCCGGCAGAACGGCTCAAGGCGACGAATGCCCCAGCACACCTCCGGTTCTGACCGCGCGGCAGTACCACCTGCCGCGCGCGCCGGCGTGCGCCCCGCCGCCCCCAGCGCGCTCGACGATCTGTGGCGTTCCTACAAGCGAACCGGCGACGAACGCCTGCGGGAGCAGCTGATCCTGCACTACTCCCCCCTCGTCAAATACGTCGCCGGACGCGTCAGCGTCGGCCTGCCCTCCAACGTCGAACAGGCCGACTTCGTCTCCTCCGGAGTCTTCGGACTCATCGACGCCATCGAGAAGTTCGAGCCTGAACGCTCCATCAAATTCGAGACCTACGCGATCACCCGCATCCGCGGCGCGATGATCGACGAACTCCGCGCACTCGACTGGATCCCCCGCTCCGTACGCCAGAAGGCCCGCGCCGTCGAACGCGCCTACGCGACCCTCGAAGCCCAGCTGCGCCGCACCCCCTCGGAGTCCGAGGTCGCCCGCGAGATGGACATCTCCCTCGAAGACCTCCACGGCGTCTTCAGCCAGCTCTCCCTGGCCAACGTCGTCGCCCTCGAAGAACTCCTGCACGCCGGGGGAGAAGGCGGCGAACGCCTCAGCCTGATGGACACGCTGGAGGACACCGCCGCCGACAACCCCGTCGAGATCGCCGAGGACCGCGAACTGCGACGGCTGCTCGCCCGCGCCATCAACACCCTGCCCGACCGCGAGAAGACGGTCGTCACCCTCTACTACTACGAGGGCCTGACCCTCGCCGAGATCGGCAACGTCCTCGGCGTCACCGAAAGCCGCGTCAGCCAGATCCACACCAAGTCCGTCCTCCAACTGCGGGCCAAACTGGCCGACGCGGGACGGTGAGCCGGACGAGCTGACGAGGGACGGTGTGCCGGACGAGCTGACGAGGGACGGTGTGCCGGACGGGCCGACGCGGGACGGGGCGTCTGGACGTGGCGGAGTTGGGTATGGGGCGGACGATCCGTTGAGCCGTCCTCGGGTTGGTCGGGCGTGGTTCCGGTGCCGGGGGAGCCGTCGGGAGGCGGGGGCCGTACCCGCCCTCGTGGCGGTGCGCCCCGCCGTGGAGCCGACGCGGAGTGCCGCTCGGCGCCGCCCATCCGTAGAGTGGTCGGGTGCCCAGGATTCGAGCGGCCTCAGTGGCCGAGCACCGAACAATGCAGCGCGGCGCCCTCTTGGACGCCGCCCGCACCCTGCTGTCCGAAGGCGGAACGGAAGCCCTGACCTTCCCCGCACTCGCCGAGCGCACCGGCCTCGCGCGGTCGTCCGTGTACGAATATTTCCGCTCCCGCGCCGCCGTCGTCGAAGAGCTCTGCGCCGTCGACTTCCCGGTATGGGCGGCGGAGGTCGAGGCGGCCATGGAACGCGCCGACACCGACGAAGCGAAGATCGAGGCATACGTACGGAGCCAGCTCGCGCTGGTCGGCGACCGTCGGCACCGCGCGGTCGTCGCCATCTCCGCAGGCGAGCTGGATGCCGGGGCGCGGGAGAAGATCCGCGCCGCCCACGGCGGACTCGTCGCCATGATCGTGGAAGCGCTCGCCGGTCTCGGCCACACCGAGCCCCGTCTGGCCGCCATGCTCCTCCAGGGCGTCGTCGACGCCGCCGTCCGCCGCATCGAACTCGGCGCGGCGGAGGACCCCCAGGTCATCACGGAGGCGGCGGTTTCCATGGCGCTGCGGGGGGTGGGGGGCTGAGGAGGGG
>NZ_JODY01000033.1 GCF_000718015.1 Streptomyces catenulae
CGCGTCGGCGCAGCGGGCGGCGGGGGGTCCGGTGGGGGGAGGGGGCACGGTTCATGGGGGCTCCTGGTGAGAGGGCCGACCGGCTCCGGCGGACGGCGGACTGTCAACGAGGGGGAGCGCTCAAGGGCATGCCGCGGCGGGCCGGACGGCGTACCCGGTGCGGTACGGGGCCGGAGCCGCCGCCGGTTCACGGTGTGCGGGCCACGGTCCGGAAAGATCCGTGCACGGACCGTATTACCTGACGGTAGGGCGGGTGTGACGGCGGTGACAAGACGCGGGACGCGGTCAACTGACGGTGGTGGGTGGGGAGTTCGGCGACGCGGTGGTGGCTCTGCGGTCGCAGTTTCGCCGGGGGTGCGGGCCGTCCGTGGGCATCCGGTCGGTGCTCCCGCAGCGGCTCAGCGCTCCCGCGGCGGCTCAGCGCCCCCCGCAGGCCCCGGCGCTCCCGCAGCGGCTCAGAGCTTCCGCAGGGACAGTCGTTGCACCTTGTGGTCGGGGCCCTTGCGTAGGACGAGGTTGGCTCGGCCGCGGGTGGGGGCGACGTTCTGTTCCAGGTTGGGCTTGTTGACGGTCCGCCAGATCTTCCGGGCGTACTCCAGCGCCTCCTCCTCGGAGACCTGGGTGTAGCGGCGGAAGTACGAGGACGGGTCCTGGAACGCGGTCTCCCGCAGCTTCCGGAAGCGGCCGAGGTACCACTTCTCGATGTCCTCGGTCCGCGCGTCGACGTAGACGGAGAAGTCGAAGAAGTCGGCGAGCCCGAGGCGGGTGCGGCCGTCCTTGCCGGGCAGCGCGGGCTGGAGGACGTTGAGGCCCTCCACGATCAGGATGTCGGGGCGGTGCACGGTGAGCCGCTCGCCCGGCACGATGTCGTAGATCAGATGCGAGTAGACCGGCGCGGTGACCTCGGCGCGGCCGGACTTCACAGCGGCGACGAAGCGGGTCAGCGCCCGCCGGTCGAACGACTCCGGGAAGCCCTTACGGGACATCAGCCCGCGGCGGTGCAGCTCGGCGTTGGGGTACAGGAAGCCGTCGGTGGTGACCAGTTCGACGCGCGGATGCTCGGGCCAGCGCGCCAGCAGCGCCTGGAGGAGCCGCGCGGTGGTCGACTTGCCGACCGCGACGCTGCCCGCCACGCCTATGACGAACGGGGTGCCCGGCTGCGCGCCGTGGCCGCCGCCCGCGTCGCCGAGGAAGGTGTTGAGCGCGCCGCGCAGATTGCTGGTGGCGCCGACGTAGAGATTGAGCAGCCGGGAGAGCGGGAGGTAGACGTCGCGGACCTCGTCGAGGTCGATGACATCGCCCAGTCCGCGCAGCCGCTCGACCTCTTCGGCGGTGAGCGGCAGCGGGGTCTTCTCCCGCAGCGCGCTCCACTCCGTACGCGTCAGATCGACGTACGGGGAGCGCTCGGCGCGGCGTCGTTGCTGCGGATCGGTCGTCGGGGCCACGGGTTCATTGTGCGCGGGCGGGCCGCGGCGGCGCCCCCGGGGTCGGCCGGGGCGTCCGGGTGGCCGGAAGTGGACGCGTGCGGTGGGAACGGTTGGGCGTCCGCCGCCGTCTTCGAGCATGGACCGGGTTGCCCGGGACGGCGCGGGCCCGCAGCGGGCCGGGGAGGGGTGGTCGGGATGGGTGGACGGCAGGGCAGGGGAGTGCTGCGGCGGCGCCGGGGCGGGGCGGCGGTGGTGGAGCGGGAGCGGTTCGCCGCGTCCGTCCACGCGGAGCTGGCCGAGGAACTGCCGGACGTGGACCTGGATCTGCTCGATCTGGACGAGGGGCTCGCCGGGTTCCTGGAGCGGTACGAGTCCCCGGCGTGCACCGACGCGGAGGCCGAGGAGGAGTTCTTGGACACGGTCCGGCTGGCGGCGGAGCGGTCGGAGCGCGGCTACTGAGCCCCGCACACCGCTGACGGGGCGCGCCCGGCGGGGGCGTCGGCGCGCCCGGTGCGGCCACGCGGCTGCCGGGCGCGGGGGCTCACAGGCCCGGCGCGTACGCTGCCCCCATGTGCGGAATCGTGGGTTATGTGGGCGGGCAGAGCGCCCTGGACGTCGTGCTCGCCGGACTGCGCCGACTGGAGTACCGCGGGTACGACTCGGCGGGCGTCGCGGTGCTGGCGGACGGCGGGCTGGCGTCGGCGAAGAAGGCCGGGAAGCTCGCCAATCTGGAGAAGGAGCTGGCGGCGCGGCCGCTGCCGTCCGGGACGACCGGTATCGGGCACACCCGGTGGGCCACCCACGGCGGGCCCACGGACGCCAACGCCCATCCCCATCTGGACAACGCCGGGCGGGTCTCGGTCGTCCACAACGGCATCATCGAGAACTTCGCCGCGCTCCGCGCCGAACTGACCGACCGCGGCCATGAACTGACGTCCGAGACGGACACCGAGGCCGTCGCGCATCTGCTGGCCGAGGCGTACTCGTCCTGCGGCGACCTGGCCGAGGCGATGCGTCAGGTGTGCCGCCGTCTGGAGGGCGCGTTCACCCTCGTCGCGGTGCACGCCGACGCGCCGGACGTGGTCGTCGGGGCGCGCCGCAACTCCCCGCTGGTGGTCGGCGTCGGTGAGGACGAGGCGTTCCTCGCCTCCGACGTCGCGGCGTTCATCGCGCACACCCGGGAGGCGATCGAGCTGGGCCAGGACCAGGTCGTCGAGGTGCGCCGGGACGGGGTGACCGTCACCGACTTCGACGGGGCACCGGCGCAGGTGCGCGCGTACCACGTCGACTGGGACGCCTCCGCCGCCGAGAAGGACGGCTACGACTACTTCATGCTCAAGGAGATCGCCGAGCAGCCCAAGGCGGTCGCCGACACCCTGCTGGGCCGGGTGGACGAGTCCGGTGTGCTCTCGCTGGACGAGGTGCGCATCCCGCCGGAGGTGCTGCGGGAGATCGACAAGGTCGTCATCGTCGCCTGCGGGACGGCGTACCACGCGGGCATGATCGCCAAGTACGCGATCGAGCACTGGACGCGGATCCCCTGCGAGACCGAGCTGGCCAGCGAGTTCCGCTACCGCGACCCGATCATGGGGCCGCGCACGCTGGTCATCGCGATCAGCCAGTCCGGCGAGACGATGGACACCCTGATGGCGCTCCGCCACGCGAGCGAGCAGGGCGCCAAGGTCCTCGCGATCTGCAACACCAACGGCTCGACCATTCCGCGTGAGTCGGACGCGGTGCTCTACACCCACGCCGGTCCCGAGGTCGCGGTCGCCTCCACCAAGGCGTTCCTGACCCAGCTGGTCGCCTGCTACCTGGTGGCGCTCTACCTCGGGCAGGTCCGGGGGACGAAGTGGGGCGACGAGATCCGGGACGTGGTCCGGGAACTGGCCGCGATCGGTACGCAGGTCGAGCAGGTGCTCGGCACGATGGAGCCGGTGCGGGAGCTGGCCCGGGGGCTGGCCGACAAGAACACCGTGCTGTTCCTGGGGCGGCACGTCGGCTACCCGGTGGCGCTGGAGGGCGCGCTCAAGCTCAAGGAGCTGGCGTACATGCACGCCGAGGGCTTCGCGGCGGGTGAGCTGAAGCACGGTCCGATCGCGCTGATCGAGCAGGACGTGCCGGTCGTGGTGGTCGTCCCGTCGCCGCGCGGCCGCTCGGTGCTGCACGACAAGATCGTCTCCAACATCCAGGAGATCCGGGCCCGCGGCGCCCGCACCATCGTCATCGCGGAGGAGGGCGACGAGGCGGTGGTGCCCTACGCCGACCACCTCGTCCGCATCCCGCGGACCCCGGTGCTGCTCCAGCCGCTGGTCTCGGCCGTCCCGCTCCAGGTCTTCGCCTGCGAGCTGGCGACCGCCCGCGGCAACGAGGTCGACCAGCCGCGCAACCTAGCCAAGTCGGTGACGGTGGAGTGAGCGGCCGTCAGCGGTGCCGTGCGGCGCGCCTCCGGGGCGGGGTGCGCCGGTGATCATCGGGGTGGGGATCGACGTCGCCGAGATCGACCGGTTCGGGGCGGCGCTGGAGCGTACGCCGGAGCTGGCGCGGCGGCTGTTCATCGACGCGGAGCTGGTGCTGCCGAGCGGGGAGCGGCGCGGTACCGCCTCGCTGGCGGCCCGTTTCGCCGCGAAGGAGGCGGTCGCCAAGGCGCTCGGCGCGCCCGGCGGGCTGCACTGGACGGACGCCGAGGTGTACGTGGAGGACAGCGGCCAGCCCCGGCTGCGGGTCCGCGGCACCGTCGCCGCCCGCGCCGCCGAACTGGGCGTCCGCGCCTGGCACGTCTCGCTCAGCCATGACGCGGGTGTGGCGTCGGCGGTGGTCGTGGCGGAGGGGTGAGGCCCGGGGCGGGCCCCGCCCGGCCCGCTCCGTCCCCGTGCCGCCGTGGCGCCCCGGTGTGAGACTGACCCCATGAGGACTGCGTACAGCGTGGCGGACGTGCGGGCGGCGGAGCGGGAGTTGATGGCGCGGCTGCCCGAAGGGGCGCTGATGCAGCGGGCCGCGGCCGGGCTGGCGGCGGTCTGCGTCCGGCTGCTGAGCGGGGCGCGCGGGGTGTACGGCTCCCGGGTGGTGCTGCTGGTCGGCAGCGGTGACAACGGCGGTGACGCCCTGTACGCCGGGGCGCGGCTGGCGCGCCGCGGCGCCGCGGTCGGCGCGGTCCTGCTGTCGCCGGAGCGGGCGCACGCCGGGGGGCTGGCGGCGCTGCGGGCGGCCGGTGGCACCGTCGTCGACGACGCGGAGCGCGCGGTGGCCCGCGCCGATCTGGTGCTCGACGGCATCGTCGGCATCGGTGGCCGCGGCGGACTCCGTCCCCGCGCCGCCCAACTCGCCGCGCTGGCCGCCGAGTCGTGCCCAGTCGTCGCCGTCGACCTGCCGAGCGGGGTGGACGCGGACACCGGCGAGGTGGCGGGCGAGGCGGTCCGGGCCGATGTCACCGTGACGTTCGGGGCGTACAAACCGGGGCTGCTGATCGATCCGGCGCGGGAGCGGGCCGGGGTGGTGCACCACGTCGACATCGGTCTCGCGCCGGGCGCGGAGCCCGCCGCCGAGGCGCTCCAGCACGCGGAGGTGGCGCGGCTGCTGCCGGTGCCGTCGGCGGAGAGCGACAAGTACCGGCGCGGGGTGGTCGGGGTGGTCGCCGGGTCCGCGCGGTATCCGGGGGCCGCGGTGCTGGCGGTCGCCGGGGCGCTGCGCGGCGGCGCGGGCGCCGTCCGGTACGTCGGACCGGCCGCCGACGCGGTCCTCGCGCGCTTCCCGGAGACGCTGGTGCACACCGGGCCGCCGCACCGCGCGGGCCGGGTCCAGTCCTGGGTGCTCGGCCCCGGCATCGGCGACGAGGCGGACGCCGTGGACGAGGTGCTCGCCGCCGAGGTGCCGGTGCTGGTGGACGCCGACGGGCTGCGGTTCCTGACGCCGGAGCGGGTCCGCGCCCGGACCGCGGGCACCCTGCTCACCCCGCACGCGGGCGAGGCCGCCGCGCTGCTCGGCACCGACCGCGCCGAGGTGACGGCCGGGCGGCTGCGGGCGGTCCGTGAGCTGGCCGCCCGGTTCGGCGCGACGGCGCTGCTCAAGGGCTCGACGACGCTGGTCGCGGACGCCGCGGGCCCCGTACGGGTCAACCCCACCGGGACCGGCTGGCTGGCGACCGCGGGCAGCGGCGACGTGCTGTCCGGCCTGACCGGTTCGCTGCTCGCCGCCGGGCTCGCCCCGCGGGACGCGGCGTCGGCGGGCGCCTATCTGCACGGCCTCGCGGCCCGCTTCGCGGCCGGTGCGGACGGGGCGCCGGTCACCGCGATGCAGGTCGCCGGTCGGCTCGCGGCGGCCTGGCGGGACGTCGGACGGCGCACCCCGCGGCAGGGCGGAGCGGCCCGCTGAACGGCCGCCGCGGGCCGCGTCCCGCACCCTGCGCGCACGCCGTTCCCGGGCCGGTCCGCGCCGGTCGGCCGGGCCCCGTACGCCGCCTCCGGCCGGGCGTACCCGGGGCCCGCCGGGCGGCGCCTGAGACACTGAGGGGGATGAACGAGACAGCGAAGCGGGCCCGCGCCGCCATCGACCTCGCCGCCGTGCGGTCGAATGTGCGAGCGCTGCGCGGCCGCGCACCCGGGGCAGAGCTGATGGCCGTGGTCAAGGCCGACGGTTACGGACACGGCGCGGTGCCCTGTGCGCGCGCCGCCCGCGCGGCGGGCGCGAGCTGGCTGGGCACCGCCCTTCCCGAGGAGGCGTTCGCGCTCCGCGCGGCCGGTGACACCGGGCGGCTGATGTGCTGGCTGTGGACGCCGGGCGGCCCCTGGCGCACCGCCGTCGAGCAGGACATCGACGTCTCCGTCAGCGCGCTGTGGGCACTGCGCGAGGTGACCGACGCGGCCCGCGCTGCCGGGCGCCCGGCCCGCGTCCAGCTCAAGGCCGACACCGGGCTGGGCCGCAGCGGCTGCCAGCCCGCCGACTGGCCGGAGCTGACCGCCGCCGCCCGCGACGCCGAGCGCGCCGGGCTGCTCACCGTCACCGGCGTCTGGTCCCACTTCGCCTGCGCCGACGAGCCGGGCCACCCCTCGATCGCCGCGCAGCTGACCGCGTACCGCACGGCGCTCGCCGTCGCCGACGCCGCGGGGCTGCGCCCGGAGGTCCGCCACATCGCCAACACCCCGGCGCTGCTGACCCTCCCCGAGGCCCACTTCGACCTGGTCCGCGCGGGCATCGGCATCTACGGCGTCTCGCCCGCCCCCGAGATCGGCACCGCCCGGGAGCTGGGGCTGCGCCCCGCGATGACGCTGGAGGCGTCACTCGCCTCGGTCAAGAGCGCCCCGGCCGGTCACGGCGTCTCGTACGGCCACCACTACACGACGGCGGACGGGACGACGCTCGCGCTGGTGCCGCTCGGCTACGCGGACGGCATTCCGCGCCATGCCTCCGGCCGCGGGCCGGTGCTCGTCGCGGGGAAGCGGCGGACGGTCGCCGGGCGGGTCGCGATGGATCAGTTCGTCGTCGATCTGCACGGCGACACCGCGCTCCCCGGCGACCGCGCGGTGCTCTTCGGCCCCGGCGACGACGGTGAGCCGACCGCCGAGGACTGGGCGCGGGCCACCGACACCATCGCGTACGAGATCGTCACGCGGATCGGCGGCCGGGTGGCGCGGGTCCACCACGACAGCGCGCCGGAGCCCGCCGTGCCCGCGGCGGCGGGCAGCCGCGACGCGGGAGGCACCGGATGACGGACGCCGGGGACGCGGCCGAGGCGGCGGCCGGGGCCGCGGGCAGCTGGGCGAAGGCCGGCCGTCACGCGGGGCTGGCGGGCGCCGCCATCGGCATCGTCGCCGCGGGCGCCGCCGCCGGGGTGGCGATGGAGCGGATGACGGTCGGCCGCGGGATGCGGCGGCGCGCCCGCACCGCGCTGGACGCCGTCGGCCCCTACGGCACGCTCCGCGGCACCCCGGGCACCGCCGTCGCCGCGGACGGCACCCCGCTGTACTACGAGATCGACGAGGCGGACGCCGCCGCGGCGCCGCGCGTCCGGACGGCGAAGGACGCGTCCGGCGACGCCGCGGAGGTCCGCCGCCGCCTCGCCGGGCCGCGCCGCCGCTCGCCCGCGCCCACCGTCGTCTTCTGCCACGGCTACTGCCTCAACCAGGACTCCTGGCACTTCCAGCGCGCCGCGCTGCGCGGCGCGGTCCGCACCGTCCACTGGGACCAGCGCAGCCACGGCCGCTCGGGCCGCTCCCGCGCGGTCGGTGACGGCGGCGAGCCGGTCACCATCGATCTGCTGGGCCGCGATCTGAAGGCGGTGCTGGACGCGGCGGCGCCCGAGGGGCCGCTGGTGCTGGTGGGGCACTCCATGGGCGGGATGACGGTGATGGCCCTCGCCGACCAGTACCCGGAGTTCGTGGCCGAGCGGGTCGCGGGCGTGGCGCTGATCGGGACGTCCGCCGGGCGGCTGAGCGAGGTGGCGTTCGGGCTGCCGTCCTTCGGCGTCAAGGCGTTCCACCGGCTCGCGCCCGGTCTGCTGAAGGTGCTGGGCGCCCAGAGCGATGTCGTCGAGCGGGGCCGCCGGGCCACCGCCGACCTCTTCGCCGGGATCATCAAGCGGTACTCCTTCGGCACCCCGCAGGACGTCGACCCGGGCGTCGCGCGCTTCGCCGAGCGGCTCATCGAGGCCACCCCCATCGACGTCGTCGCGGAGTTCTACCCGGCCTTCGCCACCCACGACAAGGCGGCGGCGCTGGTGGCGTACGACACGGTCGCCTCGCTGGTGCTCGCCGGGGAACGCGATCTGATCACCCCGGCCGACCACAGCGAGGCCATCGCCGAACTGCTCCCCGCCACCCGCCTGCTGAAGGTGGACGGCGCCGGACATCTGGTGATGCTGGAGCGCCCGGAGCTGGTCACCGAGGAGTTGGTGACCTTGATCGAGCGGGCCGCGTCGGCCGGTCGCCGGGGGCGCTCGGCGCGGGCCTGACCGCCGCGCCCGTACCATTTGCGGCATGAGTGCCACCGCCACACAGACCCGTGTCACCGTCGAAACGCCCGAGCGGATGCAGGAGTTGGGGCGCCGGTTGGCCGCGCTGCTGCGCCCCGGCGACCTGGTGCTGCTCACCGGTGAGCTGGGCGCGGGCAAGACGACGCTCACCCGCGGCCTGGGCGAGGGCCTGGGCGTGCGCGGCGCCGTCACCTCCCCGACCTTCGTGATCGCCCGGGTGCACCCGCCGCTGACCGGCGGCCCCGCGCTGGTCCACGTCGACGCCTACCGCCTCGGCGGCGGTCTGGACGAGATGGAGGACCTGGACCTCGATGTGTCGCTGCCGGAGTCGGTGGTGGTCGTGGAGTGGGGCGACGGCAAGGTCGAGGAGCTGTCCGACGACCGGCTGCACGTGGTGATCGAGCGCGCGGTGGGCGCGGACGCCCCGGTGGACACCGGCTGGGAGAGCGACGCCGCCGACGTCCGCACGGTGACGGTCACCGGTATCGGCGCGCGCTGGGCGGACGCCGGGGTCGCGGAGCTGACCGCGGGCTGACCGGCGGCGCGGCGGGCGGGTGGTGCCCGGGGTGACGTGCGCCGGGCTTTTCCGACAGGCCGTCGGTAACGTGTTGCGTCCGCGGTGCCCGCCGTGGTCACATGGGAGAGGAGTAGAAGTTAGGTCAGCCTAACTTCCCTCTCGACCCGCTTGCCCCAGGAGCCCGGGAGGCGACCATGACCGCTCACGAGCCCGCCGCCGCACCGCCCGCCCGCGAGGCGTGCGACGCGCCGCCCACCATGCGCCAGCTCCTCGCGTCCTGCGCCGCCGCCACCGCCGTCTCCACACCCCCCGACGCCCCGGCCGCCCCCGCCGCCGCGCCTCCGGCCGAGCCGGACGTCCCGGCGCCGTCCACCACGGAGCGGGACGCCGCATAGCCCGTACGGGCGAACGCCGACCGGCCGGGCGCGATACGCGTCCCGGCCGGTCGCCGTGTGTGCGGGCAGCGGGGGAGCGGGCACCCGAAGACGTACGGGCGCCCGGAACGGATGTAACCGACGCCCGGAAAAGGATCTACGGGCGCCCGGAAGAGGATTTACGGGCGCCCGCGGCCGTCAGGCGACCACGACCACCTTGGTGCCGTTGACCGCGAAGTCCCACATCGCGGCGCCGTCGGCGCGCGACTCCCGGATGCCGCCGGTGCGCTGCGAGGCGTCCGGGTTGGGGGACGACCCGTCGACCGCCGCGCTGAAGCCGATGACCACACCGTCCACGCTGGCGAACCGCACCACGTGCTCGATGGCGATCCCGTCCGACCCGGTCACGCTCACCGACCGGGAGGCGACCGCGTAGGTGCCCATCGGCGGGGAGACCGTGCTCGGGGCGACGGCGAAGGTGCGGGTGGCGGTCTCGTCCTCGCCGACCAACCAGACCCGCTTGGCGCCGAGCGCGTAGACGATCCGCTTCCCGGCGCCGGACGCCTCGGGGACCTTCGGCGCCGCCGGGCGGTGCTCCTTCTTCGCGCCGCCGGGCTGCTGCGCGGGGTGCTTGCCCGCGCTGTCGCCGCTCTTGTGGTGCGGGTGCAGATCGGCCGGGGCGGACGCGGACGCCTGGTAGCCCAGGAAACCGACCGCGACCAGGGCCGCCGCGGTGAGCGCGGTGACGATCGTGCTGCTCCTGGCGGGCATCGCTGTGCCACCTTCCGCTGTGCGCGCTTCCGTTGTGCCCACCCCGGGGGCGAGCCGTCTCGCGGTCCGATTGACGTACTGGACGCCGACCGTAGCACCGGAAAGGGCACCGCCCGGCGCGCCGTACGCTTGAGGGCGTGCTGCTCCTAGCCCTAGACACCGCCACGCCCGCCGTCACCGTCGCCCTCCACGACGGCGAGCGGGTTCTCGCCGAGTCCCGCCAGGTGGACGCGCGCCGCCACGGCGAGCTGCTGCTGCCCGCCGTCGACCGGGTGCTGGCCGAGGCGGGCGTGAAGCTCGACGCGGTCACCGACCTGGTGGTCGGCGTCGGCCCCGGCCCCTACACCGGCCTCCGCGTCGGCCTGGTCACCGCCGCCTCCTTCGGCGCCGCGCTCGGCATCCCGGTGCACGGCCTGTGCTCCCTGGACGGCCTCGCCCACGCCGCCGCCCTGGACACCCCCTTCGTCGTGGCGACCGACGCCCGCCGCAAGGAGGTCTACTGGGCCCGCTACGACGCCGACGGCCGCCGCCTGACCGAACCCGCCGTCGACCGCCCCGCCGACCTCGCCGAGCAGGTCGCCGGGGTCCCCGCGGTCGGCGCCGGAGCCCTCCTGTACGACGCGGTCTTCACCGGCGTACGGCGCGACGGCCCCGAGCACCAGTCCGGCGCCGCGCTCGCCTCCGCCGCGGTCCGCGCGCTCGCCGCCGGTGAGGAGCTGCTGCCGCCCCGGCCGCTCTACCTCCGCCGCCCCGACGCCCAGGTCCCGGCCAACTACAAGGTGGTCACCCCCCGGTGAGCACGACCGTCCCCGGTGCGGTGGACGCCCCCGTCCTGCGCGAGATGCGCTGGTGGGACCTGGACGCGGTGCTCGATCTGGAGCGGGCGCTCTTCCCGGAGGACGCCTGGTCGGCCGGGATGTTCTGGTCCGAGCTGGCGTACGCCCGCGGACCGGCCGCCAACCGCCGCTACCTCGTCGCCGAGAGCGGCGGCCGGATCGTCGGCTACGGCGGGCTGGCCGCCGTCGACGGCACCGGCGACATCCAGACCATCGCCACCGCCCGCGACCACTGGGGCAGCGGCCTAGGCGCCCGGCTGCTGACCGCGCTGCTCACCGCCGCCACCGACTTCGAGTGCCACGAGGTGCTGCTGGAGGTCCGCGTCGACAACCTCCGCGCCCAGCGCCTGTACGAACGCTTCGGCTTCGTCCCGCTCGGCTTCCGCCGCGGCTACTACCAGCCCGGCAACGTCGACGCCCTGGTCATGCGGCGCACCGCGACCGACCCGGACGCCGAGGCGCCCGACCCCGATCCGGACGCCGCTCCGCCGGTCCCCGCCGCCCCCGCCCCCGACGCCCCTCGCCCCAAGGAATCCGATCACCATGGCTGACTCTCGCGGTGGACCGCTGGTCCTCGGCATCGAGACCTCCTGCGACGAGACCGGTGTCGGCATCGTCCAGGGCCACACCCTGCTCGCCGACGCCGTCGCCTCCAGCGTCGACGAGCACGCCCGCTTCGGCGGCGTCGTCCCCGAGGTCGCCTCGCGCGCCCATCTGGAGGCGATGGTCCCCACCATCCAGCGCGCCCTGAAGGACGCCGGTGTCGCCGCGAGCGACCTCGACGGCATCGCCGTCACCGCGGGCCCCGGGCTCGCCGGTGCCCTGCTCGTCGGCGTCTCGGCGGCGAAGGCGTACGCCTACGCGCTCGGCAAGCCGCTCTACGGCGTCAACCACCTCGCCTCCCACATCTGCGTCGACCAGCTGGAGCACGGCGCGCTGCCGGAGCCGACGATGGCGCTGCTGGTCTCCGGCGGCCACTCCTCGCTGCTGCTGGCGCCCGACATCACCTCCGACGTCCGGCCGCTCGGCGCGACCATCGACGACGCGGCGGGCGAGGCGTTCGACAAGGTCGCGCGGGTGCTGCACCTCGGCTTCCCGGGCGGCCCGGTCATCGACCGCTACGCCCGCGAGGGCGATCCGGAGGCGATCCGCTTCCCGCGTGGCCTGACCGGTCCGCGCGACGCCGCGTACGACTTCTCGTTCTCCGGCCTCAAGACCGCGGTGGCCCGCTGGATCGAGGCGAAGCGGGCGGCGGGTGAGGAGGTGCCGGTGGCGGATGTCGCGGCCTCCTTCCAGGAGGCGGTGGTGGACGTGCTGACCCGTAAGGCCGTCCGCGCCTGCAAGGACAACGGCGTCGACCACCTGATGATCGGCGGCGGCGTCGCGGCCAACTCCCGGCTGCGGGCGATGGCCGCCCGCCGCTGCGAGGACGCCGGGATCACCCTGCGGGTGCCGCGCCCCAAGCTGTGCACCGACAACGGCGCGATGGTCGCGGCGCTCGGCGCGGAGATGGTCGCCCGGGGCCGCGCCGCCTCCGACTGGGACCTCCCCGCCGACTCCTCCCTCCCGGTGACCGAACCCCACGTCCCCGGCACCCACACCCACGACGACGGCCACGCCCACGCCCACGCCCACGGCCACAGCCATGACCACGACCATGTGCACGAGCTGAGCAAGGAGAACCTCTACGGCTGACCGGGCGCACCGGCGTCCTCGCTACCCTGGCAGCGGCGGAACGGCCGGCGGCGCGCGGGGAGGCGGGCATGGACTGGTTCTGGTGGGTCTTCATCTTCTTCATGGCGGGCGGTTTCGCGAAGGTCGCCGACACCGCGCGCGGCGCGCTGCGCACCCGCCACGAACGCCGTATGGAGCGCCTGGAGACCGACCGCGCGCGCCGCGCCGAGCTGGCCGCCGCCCAGGAGCCGCCCAAGCCGGTCTGCGGCTGTACCCACCATCTCGCCAAGCACGACAAGAGCGGGAAGTGCCACGAGCCGGTGGAGCGCCCGGTCGCCTGGGACGCCGACCACCGGCCGGTGCGCTACGAGGCCGGTCCCTGCGCCTGCCAGCAGTACGTCGGCCCGCAGCCGCTCGCCCAGATCTACGCCGAGGACCTCACCGACCAGGCGTGACGGGTGCCTGCGCCGGGTGCCCGAGCAGCATCGCGGGCGCCCCGGCGACCCGGGTGAGGAAGACCGTGCAGTGGTTCCGTCCGCCGAGCTTCAGCTTCTTGCGCAGCTCCTCGGGCTCCACCGCCGACCCGCGCTTCTTGATCACGGCGACGCCCACCTCCCGCTCCCGCAGCAGCGCCCGCAGCTTCTTGACGTTGAACGGCAGCACGTCGGTGATCGCGTAGGCGGTGGCGTACGGCGTCGGGGTCAGGGCGTCCGCGGTGACATAGGCGATCGTCGGGTCGATGAGCCGCCCGCCGACCTGCCGGGCGACGTCCGCGACGAGATGGGCGCGGATCACCGCGCCGTCCGGTTCGTAGAGCCACCCGCCGACCGGTCCCGGCTCCGGGTCGGGCAGGTCCGCGCCGAGCAGTGAGTCCCCGGCGGGCAGCAGCGTCGCCCGGCGGCCACCCGGCCGGACCGCCCCGGGCGCGTCGGCGGCGGGCCCGAACCACAGCACCGCCTCCTTCACATCGCCGCCGTCGGAGATCCACTCGGTCTCGGCGTCCGCGGGCAGCGCCTCGTGCGGGACGCCCGGCGCGATCTTCAGCGCCGCGTACGGCGCGGTGCGGGCCGCGTCGATCGCCCAGGAGAGCGGCGGGGAGTACGCCTCGGGGTCGAAGATCCGGCCGCCGCGCGCCTTGGTGCGCCGGGCCGGGTCGACGAAGACCGCGTCGTAACCGGCGGTGTCGGTCCCGGTGACGTCGGCGCAGCGGACCTCGATCAGGTCGGCGAGCCCGAGCGCGTCGGCGTTGGCGCGGGCGGCGGCGCAGGCCAGCGGGTCCCGGTCGACGGCGAGCACCCGGATCCCGGCGCGGGCCAGCGCCAGCGCGTCCCCGCCGATGCCCGCGCACAGATCGGCGACGGACCGGACGCCGAGCGCGGCGAGGCGGGCGGCGCGGTGCTCGGCGACGGCGGTACGGGTGGACTGCTCGACGCCGTTGGGCGTGAAGTACATCCGCCGGGCGTCCGCCCCGAACTTGGCCGCGGCGCGCTGGCGCAGCCGCGCCTGGCCCAGCGCGGCGGAGACCAGCGCGGCCGGATGGTCGCGGCGCAGCCGGGTCGCGGTGGCCAGTTCGTCGGCCGGGTCGTGGTCGTGCAGGGCGTCCAGCAGCGCCTGCCCCTCGGGGGTGAGCAGCGCGGCGAAGGAGTCGGGATCGGTCACCGTCCCATCATTCCTCGCCGCCGCCGGACGGTGACGGACGGGCCTCACGGGGAGCCGGTACGGACCCGCGGCGGGGCCCCCGGGGCGTCCCCGCGCCCGCCCCCGAGCCGCCGCCGTCCATCCCGTACGGCCCGGCGGTACGTCGCTGACCTGCCATGACCCGCTCGGCGTAGGGCGGGCGGGGCCGTCGGGTGGACGGCGCGCGGGGCGGCGTGGGCCGGTCGGTTGACCCTGCCGCGTGGCGCGCGGCGGCGCGCAGAAAGCCGCTGCCACTATCCGGCGTTATGCAGCTAATCAGACTTTTCTCGCATTCCGGGTGCCCCGGACCGGGCCGCCCGACGGCGCGCCGGACGCGCACCCTGGCCGCCGTCGGCGCCCTGAGCCTGCTCGCCGTCGGCTGCTCCGCCGCCGCGACCCCCTCCCCCCAGGACAACGCCCCCGCCCACGGCCGCCCCGCCGTGGCCCCCGCCGCCCGCGCCCTGCTCACCCAGGCCAAGCTGATCGAACGGGCCCAGGCCCGCCGCGACGCGGTCGCCGCCCGCTGGGGGCTCGACGAGGCGCCGCTGGAGCCGCCCGAGCCGCCCGCCGCCAAACCCCACATCACCACCGAGCCGGTCTTCGCCCGCGGCGACGACCCGGACCTCCCCACTGCCATCTCCCGCGTCCCCACCGACCGGAAGATCGTCTTCCTGACGCTGGACGACGGCTACGACAAGGACCCCGAGTTCCTGCGGATGACGAAGGAGCTGCACATCCCCTACAGCGCCTTCCTCAGCGACTACCTCGCCAAGGCGGGCAAGGGCTACGGCTTCTTCCGCACCGTCCAGCAGCAGGGCAACGGCGTGCACAACCACACGCTGCACCACCCCTACCTGCCCGGACTGAGCGACGCCCAGCAGCGCAAGGAGATCTGCGGGCAGCAGGAGTACCTCACCCGCGAGATGGGCCGCACCCCGCGGCTCTTCCGGCCCCCCTACGGGGACTACACCCACGAGACCCTGAAGATCGCCGCGTCCTGCGGCATCTCCGTCGTCCCGCTGTGGGCCGAGGAGTTCTTCCCCGACCACGTCGACTACAGCCGCGGCGACGGGAAGCTGCACCCCGGCGACATCATCCTCAGCCACTTCCGGGGCCGCGAGGACTGGCAGGCGACCATGCCCGACCTGCTCCGCAACGTCCTGCGCACCGCCACCGAGCAGGGCTTCGCCGTCGCCCGTCTGGAGGACTACGTCTGAGCCGCAGACCGCCCGGCACCTCCGGGCACCCGCCGGAGCCCGCCCTCTACGGGTGGTCGGGGACGGCCGGGGGCCGTCAGCCCCCCGGCCCACCGGCGCGCGGGGCGGGCAGCGCACGCCGCCCCGCGCGCCGCCGGGAACGCCGCGCGAAGGCGCCCACCGGCTCCCGGCGCCGCTGCGCCGCATCGCTGATCCGCAGCAGCACGGCGACCATCATCCAGTTCGCCACCAGCGACGACCCGCCCTTGGCGAGGAACGGCAGCGCCTTGCCGGTCAGCGGGATCAGCCCCGTCACACCACCGGCGACCACGAAGACCTGGAGTATCAGCGCGCCCGACAGCCCCACGGCGAGCAGCTTGCCGAACGGGTCGCGGGCGCTCACCCCGACCCGGAACCCGCGCTGCGCGAGGAGGGTGTAGAGCAGCAGGACGACCATCACCCCGGCCATCCCCAGCTCCTCGCCGACGGTGGTGAGGATGAAGTCGCTGTTGCCCGCGAACCCGACCAGTTCCGGATGGCCCTGACCGAGCCCGGTGCCGCCGACGCCGCCGCTGCCGAAGCTGAACAGCGACTCCGCCGACTGCGCGGAGATCAGCCCCGGCGGCCGCTTCTCCGGCGGCAGGAAGATGTCCATCGGGTGCAGCCAGGCCATCACCCGGCCCTTGACGTGCGGCTCCGCCGACCCCACGACCGCCGCGCCGACCGCCGCCATCAGCAGACCGCAGACCACCCAGCCGGTCCGCTCGGTCGCCATGTACAGCATGATCACGAAGACGCCGAAGAAGATCAGCGACGTACCGAGGTCACGCTCGAAGACCAGCACCAGCAGGCTGATGATCCAGATCGTGAAGATCGGCCCGAGCTGACGGCCAGGCGGCAGCTGCACGCCCATCACCCGCCGCCCGGTCAGCGCCAGCGCGTTGCGGTTCACCGTCAGATACCCGGCGAAGAACACCACGATCATCAGCTTCACGAACTCGCCGGGCTGCAGCGACAGCGGCCCGAGCAGGATCCACCGCTTGGCGCCGAACTGGTCCGCGCCGAAGAACGCCGGTGCCATCAGCAGCACCAGCCCGACCGCCATCGTCAGATACACGTAGCGCTGCAACACCCGGTGGTCGCGCAGGAGCAGCAGGATCCCCACACAGACCGCCACCCCCAGCCCGGTCCACACCAGCTGCCCGGTGGCCGCCTGCGCGGTCTGCAGCCGTGGCAGCCGTTCGTAGGTGATGTCCAGACGGTTCAGCAGGACGAGCCCGATGCCGGTGAGCAGGGTGGCCAGCGGCAGGATCAGCGGATCGGCGCGCTCGGCGACACGGCGGACGACGAGGTGCGGCACCAGCGCGATCAGCACCATCGCGGCGGTGAACCACGCCATCCCGTCGGGCAGCCGCCCCTCCATCGACAGTCCGGTGTAGGCGTAGCCGCCGACGGTGATCGCGACCGCGAAGGCGAGCATCCGGGCCTCGGTCCCGCGGCGGTCCGGTGCCTGGGCGAGCGCGGCGAACGTCATCGTGCGCTCGACGTCGCTCTCCTCCCGCGCGGTACGTGCCGCACTCCTCGCTCCTCGCACCTGTCTCCTCCGTCATCCGCGAAGCTGCCCGCCCCGGTGGCCGGCTCGGCAACCTTGAGGGAAGACCGAGGTCCGGGGCGCCGGGTTGCGACGACGGCCCCTGATGTGTCCGATTCGGCACGGTATCCGGCCGGGACGGTGCAGGGCACGGCTCCGCCGGAGTTCCGCCCGCGGCCCGCCCGTGGACCGGGCGACCCGTTTCCGGCTCGACTGGCACTCCACTTGACCGAGTGCTAACCGCGTCATAGTGTCGGCGTTGGCACTCTCCGAAGGGGAGTGCTAAGCACGGCGATGGGCTGGTCCGGCACCCGCGACGACGGATCCATCTGCTCGCCACCTCAGACAGTTAACCCCGTGAGATCTCCGAAGGGGGAGGTCGGATCGTGACGACCGCCAGCACCAAGGTTGCCATCAAGCCGCTTGAGGACCGCATCGTGGTCCAGCCGCTCGACGCCGAGCAGACCACGGCCTCTGGCCTGGTCATCCCGGACACTGCCAAGGAGAAGCCCCAGGAGGGCGTCGTCCTGGCCGTCGGTCCGGGTCGCTTCGAGGAGGGCAACCGTCTTCCGCTCGACGTTTCCGTCGGCGACGTCGTGCTCTACAGCAAGTACGGCGGCACCGAGGTGAAGTACAACGGCGAGGAGTACCTCGTCCTCTCGGCTCGCGACGTTCTCGCGATCGTCGAGAAGTAAGTCACCCAGCATTCTGCTGTGATCTGCGCCCCTGGTTCCCGCGTCCAAGCACCGGGGCAGGGGCGCAGTTCGTTGAGAGCACGACGTTAAGGACACGTAACTCATGGCGAAGATCCTGAAGTTCGACGAGGACGCCCGTCGCGCCCTGGAGCGCGGCGTCAACAAGCTGGCCGACACGGTGAAGGTGACGATCGGCCCCAAGGGCCGCAACGTCGTCATCGACAAGAAGTTCGGCGCGCCGACCATCACCAACGACGGCGTCACCATCGCGCGTGAGGTCGAGGTCGACGACCCCTACGAGAACCTCGGCGCCCAGCTGGTGAAGGAGGTGGCGACCAAGACCAACGACATCGCGGGTGACGGCACCACCACCGCCACCGTGCTGGCCCAGGCGCTGGTCCGCGAGGGTCTGCGCAACGTCGCCGCCGGTGCCTCCCCCGCCGCCCTGAAGAAGGGCATCGACGCCGCCGTCAAGGCCGTCTCCGACGACCTGCTCGCGACCGCGCGTCCCATCGAGGACAAGACCGACATCGCCGCCGTCGCGGCCCTGTCCGCCCAGGACAAGCAGGTCGGCGAGCTGATCGCCGAGGCGATGGACAAGGTCGGCAAGGACGGTGTCATCACCGTCGAGGAGTCCAACACCTTCGGCCTGGAGCTGGACTTCACCGAGGGCATGGCCTTCGACAAGGGCTACCTCTCGCCCTACATGGTCACCGACCAGGAGCGGATGGAAGCGGTCCTGGAGGACCCCTACATCCTCATCCACCAGGGCAAGATCGCCTCGATCCAGGACCTGCTCCCGCTGCTGGAGAAGGTCATCCAGGCGGGTGGCTCCAAGCCGCTGCTGATCATCGCCGAGGACGTCGAGGGCGAGGCCCTGTCGACCCTGGTCGTCAACAAGATCCGCGGCACCTTCAACGCCGTCGCCGTCAAGGCGCCCGGCTTCGGCGACCGCCGCAAGGCGATGCTCGGCGACATGGCCACCCTCACCGGTGCCACCGTCATCGCCGAGGAGGTCGGCCTCAAGCTCGACCAGGCCGGTCTGGACGTGCTGGGCACCGCCCGCCGCGTGACCGTCACCAAGGACGACACCACCATCGTCGACGGTGGCGGCAACTCCGAGGACGTCCTCGGTCGCGTCAACCAGATCAAGGCCGAGATCGAGACCACCGACTCGGACTGGGACCGCGAGAAGCTCCAGGAGCGCCTCGCCAAGCTCGCCGGTGGCGTCTGCGTCATCCGCGTGGGTGCGGCCACCGAGGTCGAGCTCAAGGAGAAGAAGCACCGTCTGGAGGACGCCATCTCCGCGACCCGCGCCGCGGTCGAGGAGGGCATCGTCTCCGGTGGTGGCTCCGCGCTCGTCCACGCCGCCAAGGTGCTGGACGGCGGTCTGGGCAAGGAGGGCGACGAGGCCACCGGTGTCGCCGTCGTCCGCCGCGCCGCCGTCGAGCCGCTGCGCTGGATCGCCGAGAACGCCGGTCTCGAGGGCTACGTCATCACCTCGAAGGTCGCCGAGCAGGACAAGGGCCAGGGCTTCAACGCCGCCACCGGTGAGTACGGCGACCTGGTCAAGGCCGGCGTCATCGACCCGGTGAAGGTCACCCGCTCCGCCCTGGAGAACGCCGCCTCCATCGCCTCGCTGCTCCTCACGACCGAGACCCTGGTCGTCGAGAAGCCTGCCGAGGAGGAGCCCGCCGAGGCCGGTCACGGCCACGGCCACTCCCACTGACCCGGCCCCTCACAGGCCGCGCCGGTAGCGCCACACGAGGCCCGGTCCCCCACGAAGGGGGCCGGGCCTCGTGCCGTGCCCGGGGCGCCGGTCCGGTACCGGCCGGGCCCTGCATCAGGCGGCTGAAGCGCCGCCCCCGCCGCCGTCCATCAGCTGCCGCAAGCGGGCGCCCCGGCTCTCCGACACCCGGTGCACCTTGGTCAGCGCATCGTTCAAGTCGTAGGCCAGCAGATGGATTTCGCCAGGCGTCCACGCACAGGAGTCGAGCGTGCGACGGGCTTCTCCGACGAGGACGGCCGCCGCTTCCATCTGCTCCGCCTCCATCCGGTCGGCGAGCCGCGAGATGTACCCGGTCCCGGTGCCGCCGATCAGGTAACACGGCTTTCCGTCGGGGCTGGTCCACGGCAGCAGCCGGGCAAGGTCTATGGAGTTCATCGGGCAGCCGCCTCCTCCGAGGGCGAGGTGTCTGCGGGACGGCGGCCCTGGGCGGGCAGCGGCATGAAGAGCGTTCGGCTGGTGCGAAGCAAGTCGTCAACCTCCGTGCGGCGGAAGGCCGTTGCCAGTGCGTGGCGCGGCCTTGGGGCATCGGTGAATGTTCCGCTTCGGTCCCTCCGTCAGATGTCGGGGGCCGTCTGCGGCCAAGTGAAGCGTTCCATCTCTAGAGATCGCAAGCCTCCTCTAGAGATGTCACCCGCGAAGGTGAGCGTCCGCTGTGCGGGTGAACAGGCGGTCTAGGGTGTCCAGAGATCAGGAGGGGGCGTATGGCCGCCAAGGGCAACGACCGTCAGCCGAAGTATCAGCGCATCGCTGAAGAGCTGAAGGAGGCGGTCAGGGTCGGCGAATACGGGCCCGGTGATCGGCTTCCCGGCGAGAACGACATCATGGCTGCGCACCAAGTCGCCCGCATGACTGCGCGTCAGGCCCTCGGTGTCCTGCAGAACGAAGGAGTCGCGGAGGCGCGCAAGGGCGTGGGTGTCTTCGTCCGTGACTTCCAGCCGTTGCGGCGCCGTGGTGTCCAGCGGCTCGCGCGTGATCAGTGGGGAGCGGGCCGCTCCATCCGATCGGCCGATGCCGGGGAGAGGGAGCTGGTCGTCGACCAGGTTGTCGTCAGCGAGGAGTCGGCGCCCCAAGCCGTCGCGGACGTGCTCAGGATCGCTCCGCGTGAGGCGGTGTGCGTGCGCAGCCGCCGGTTCAGCCTCGATGGCAAGCCGGTTCTGCTGGCCACCAGCTATCTGCCCGCCGCCCTGGTGGCTGGTTCGGCGATTGTCCGGAAGGACACCGGTCCGGGCGGCATCTACGCCCGTCTCGCTGAACTGGGCTGCGGTCCTGTGCGCTTCCGGGAGCAGAGCCGCAGCCGGATGCCGTCCCGGGACGAGGCGGACCGGCTGCGCCTCGGCGCCGGTACGCCCGTGATCGTCATCGTCCGTACCGCCTTCGCGGACGGCGGCCGCCCCGTCGAGGTCAACGAAATGATCCTGGACTCGTCCGCGTACGTACTCGAATACGACATCGAGGCGTAGCGGCGGCGCGGGGGAGCGGCGGCCGTCCCGTAAGGGACAGGTTCCTGCCCCTTACGGGACCGCGGGCGTGCTCAGCGGGGCCGGGCCTCGTGCCGTGCCCCGCTACTTCGGTCCGAACTTCCGTCCCGTGCGGGAGGTCAGGCCGCCGAGCATGCCGCGCGGGGCCAGCTTCGCGGCGCCCATCAGTGCCTTGTAGCGGGGGTCGGGGATGGAGAGGGACCGGCCGCGGGCCAGGTCCTTCATCGCCGCGTCGACCAGTTTGTCGGCGTCCAGCCACATCCAGCCGGGGATGTTGTCCGTCCCCATCCCGGCCCGCTGGTGGAACTCCGTCCGGACGAAGCCGGGGCAGAGCGCCATCAGCCGCACCCCGCTGTCCGCCAGATCCCGCGCCGCGCCCTGCGTGAACTGCACCACCCACGCCTTGCTCGCCCCGTAGGTGCCGCGCGGTACGAACGCCGCGACGGAGGCGACGTTGACGACCCCGCCGCGCCGCCGCTCCCGCATCCCGCGCACCGCCGCCGTGGTCAGCCGCAACACCGCCTCGCAGTGCACCTTCAACATGGCGAGTTCGTCGTCCATCGGCACGTCCAGGTACTCACCCTTGTTGCCGAAGCCCGCGTTGTTGACCAGCAGGTCCACCGGGTGCTTCCGGTCGCCGAGCCGCTCCTCGACCGTGGCGATGCCCTCCTCGGTGGCCAGATCCGCGCTCAGCACGCTCGCCTCGATGCCGTGCAGGTCGTGCAGTTCGGTCGCCTGCCGGTGCAGCCGCTTCTCGTCGCGTGCCACCAGGACGAGGTTGTGGCCGTCGTGCGCCAGGCGCCGGGCGAACGCCGCCCCGATGCCCGAGGTCGCTCCCGTGATCAATGCAGTCGTCATGCGCTGCACGCTATCCGGCCCGGATGACATGAACGCACCCGTCCGGCCCGCCCCGACCGGCCCGCCCGCCCCGGCGCCACCCGAGCCGGAGCCGGACCCGGGAAGGGCGGCGCGACCAAAGTCGCACCCCTTATTTTCCCCCTACCCCCAAGCCTCGCTTATGCTGGAGCCATGATCGAGGCTCGCCATCTCCGTGTGCTGCGCGAGGTCGCCCGTACCGGCTCGTTCTCCGCCGCCGCCCGGGAACTGGGCTGCACCCAGCCGGCCGTAAGTCAGCAGATGAAGGCCCTGGAGCAGTCGGCGGGCACCCCGTTGCTGATCCGCACCGGCCGCGAGATGCGGCTGACCCAGGCGGGCGAGGCGCTGGTGCGGCACGCCGTCGGCATCCTCGCCGGGCTCACCGCCGCCGAGGAGGAGGTCGCCGCCATCGCGGGGCTCCGCGCCGGTCGGGTCCGCCTGGTGTCCTTCCCCTCCGGCAGCTCCACGCTGGTGCCCGCCGCGCTGGCCGCCATGCGCGCCGCCCATCCGCGTACCCGCGTCTCCCTGGACGAGGCCGAGCCGCCCCGCTCGATCGAGATGCTGCGCAACGGCGACTGCGAGATCGCGCTGGCCTTCCGCTACCCGGAGGTCCGCGCCGCCGCCCCGGAAGCCTGCTCCGACTGGGACGACCTCGTCGTCCGCCCGGTCCTCGCCGACCGTCTGGTGGGCCTGGTCCCGGAGGGCCACCGCCTCGCCGCCACCGGCTCCGCCGCCTTCGGCGACCTCGCCGACGAGCCGTGGATCGCCGGGTGCCCCCGCTGCCGTACGCATCTGGTCGAGGTGTGCGAGCGCGCCGGGTTCACCCCGCGCATCGACTTCGCCACCGACGACTACCCGGCCGTGATCGGCCTGGTCGGCGCCGGTCTGGGCGTCGCCGCCCTCCCCGAGCTGACCCTCGCGTCGGTACGGCCCAAGGGTGCGCGCACGGTGCGTCTGGAGCCCGCCGTGCACCGCGAGATCGTGGCCCTCACCCTGCCGGACCTCGCCCGGGTCCCGGCCGTCGGCGCCATGCTCGATCAGCTGGAGTGCGCCGCCGCCCGCTGATCCGGCGGCGTACGGACGGTGCGCCCGGCGCCGGTTCAGGGCAGCTCGCCGCGCGACCACACCCCTGGCCGAGGTGCGGCCACGCCCCTGGAGGAACGTTTCTGCTGAACGGTTCGGCCGTCCGGTGTCAGCCGCTCTGGGCGCCCGCGGGGCCGACCAGCGTGGTCGCGGGGACCATCCGGTGCCGGGCCCGGCCCATCAGCTCCTCGCGTTCGTCCTCGGTCAGGCCGCCCCAGACCCCGTAGGGCTCGCGGACGGCCAGCGCATGCGCCGCGCATTCGGCCCGTACGGGGCAGCGCATGCAGACCTCCTTCGCCGATGTCTCACGCGCGCTGCGGGCGGCACCGCGTTCCCCTTCGGGATGGAAGAACAGCGAGCTGTCCACACCGCGGCAGGCTGCCAGCAGCTGCCAGTCCCAGAGGTCTGCGTTCGGGCCCGGGAGGCGGGAGAAATCTGCCATTGCGTATCCCCTCGAAGCGATTGCTGTATCGGGCTCGGTGGTGACGACGGTACATCTACTGTGTAAGTAGATGTAAATATGACTCATTGCGAATCTAGCGTCAGATCGCCAGAAAATGGAAGGAAGAGAGCCAAATAGGGCATAAGGCTCATTCGGGGGCGAGTGATCGCCCACGGCGGCCCTGTTCGTCTGCGTATCCGGGCCCTTACGCAGCGTGCCGAATTCGATGCTCGAACCCGTAACTCTTTCGAGTGACCGTCGTTGAGTGTGCGAAAGCGGTTGGCGGAGTTAGTGATCGGGCAGGTGTCCGAGCCCGTCAAGCGCACAGGTGACGATACGTACCAGCCTGGAGGCTCAAGGTGACGCGCAGCAGCTGTGAGAGCCGCGGGGGACAGTCATGACTTCCGTCCTCGTCTGCGACGACTCCCCGCTTGCCCGAGAGGCGCTCCGCCGCGCGGTTGCGACCGTTCCCGGCGTCGAGCGTGTGACGACGGCAGCCAACGGCGAGGAAGTCCTCCGCCGCTGGGGTGCCGATCGCTCGGATCTGATTCTGATGGATGTGCGGATGCCCGGTCTGGGCGGTGTGGAGACGGTGCGCCGGCTGCTGTCCGCCGATCCGGGCGCCCGGATCATCATGCTCACGGTGGCCGAGGACCTGGACGGGGTGGCCCTCGCGGTCGCCGCCGGGGCCCGCGGGTATCTGCACAAGGACGCCTCGCGCGCCGAGCTGCGGGCCACGGTCACCCAGGCGCTCGCGGACCCGACGTGGCGGCTCGCCCCGCGGCGGCTGCGGTCCGCCGAGATGGGTGCCGCCCCGACGCTCACCGCCCGCGAGATCCAGGTGCTGGAGGGCATGAGCCACGGCCGTTCCAACGCCGAGATCGGCCGGGAGCTGTTCCTCTCCGAGGACACGGTCAAGACCCACGCCCGGCGGCTGTTCAAAAAGCTCGGCGCCTCGGACCGCGCCCATGCGGTGGCGCTGGGCTTCCGTTGGGGGCTGGTGCGCTGAACTGCGGGTCAACGGGGTCACGGCGGCTCTCTCCGGTCGGAGGAGTGAGCGTTGTGGCCCCCTTGCCGCGTGGGTGACGGGCGGTGCGGCGCAGGTCGCGCGCGGGGGAGCGCCGTCGTCCGGACGGCGGGCCGCGCCGGTCTTCGGGGGTCGGGCGCCGCTCGGCGGTGCGCCCCGGGGTGGCCGGTGTGCGGTGTGGGCAACCCTTAGACGTCGAAACGTCACGGGATGCCGCATCCTTGACGTGTGACTCCTCCCCGGCGGAGGCCGGGGCTTCTCACTCGGCCAAGAAGAGACCTCATGACGGACAAGCCTTACCCGATGCCTCACGGCACGGATACACGCTACCGGCGAGGACTCGACGTCGGCATGGGCACAACCCGATCGGGGGAGGCGTGGGACGTGCGTGCTAACGCGGCGGCTCGTAACGGTTCAGTGCACAACGACGAGGGCGGTGCCGGGAGCGGTGCCGCGTCAAGGCACCATGGTCCGATGCGCGATGACGGCAAGCAGGAGATCGGTGATCTCGTTGCACGCGCAGTCGAGGGGGACGAGCGGGCCACGCACGATCTCCTGGCCCATGTGCACCCGCTGGCGCTGCGCTACTGCCGGACCCGTCTCTCCCGGCTCCCGGGGGACGCCCGGCACTTCGTCGAGGATCTGGCGCAGGAGGTCTGTGTCGCGGTGCTCTGCGCGCTGCCGCGCTACCGCGACACCGGGAAGCCGTTCGAGGCGTTCGTCTTCGCCATCGCCGGGCACAAGGTCGCCGATCTCCAGCGTGCCGCGATGCGCGGGCCCGGGAGTACGGCGGTGCCGTCCGACGAGATGCCGGAGCAGCCGGACAACTCGCTCGGGCCCGAGGAGCGGGCGCTGCTGAGCAGCGATGCCGCGTGGGCGAAGAAGCTGCTGGCCAACCTGCCGGAGAACCAGCGGGAGCTGGTGTTGCTGCGGGTCGCGGTGGGGCTGACGGCGGAGGAGACCGGGCAGATGCTCGGGATGTCGCCGGGTGCGGTGCGGGTCGCGCAGCACCGGGCGTTGAGCAGGCTGCGGGCGCTCGCCGAGCAGTAGGCCCGGGGTGGCGTGATCCGTGCGCCGATGGCCGGTTGCGGCCGTAGGAAGGTACGGGTGATGAGGCCCTCATTCCTCGTGGAATGAGACACCACCTCAGGCCGTTAGCATGGACGTCCGCGCCGAGGCAAGAGCATTGGGGAAGGTGTCATGAGCGACAACGTCGATGGAGTACCTGAGAAATTTGCGACACTCGGGCTGACCTACGACGACGTGCTGCTGCTGCCGGGCGCATCCGAGGTGCTGCCCAACGTGGTCGACATCTCGTCCCGTATCTCGCGCAACGTCCGGGTGAACATCCCGCTGCTCTCCGCCGCGATGGACAAGGTCACCGAGGCCCGGATGGCCATCGCGATGGCGCGGCAGGGCGGCGTCGGTGTGCTGCACCGCAACCTGTCCGTCGAGGACCAGGTCAACCAGGTCGACCTCGTGAAGCGTTCCGAGTCCGGCATGGTGACCGACCCGATCACCGTGCACCCGGACGCCACGCTCGCCGAGGCCGACGCCCTGTGCGCGAAGTTCCGTATCAGCGGTGTCCCGGTGACCGACGCGGCGGGCAAGCTGCTCGGCATCGTCACCAACCGTGACATGGCCTTCGAGCCCGACCGCACCCGTCAGGTGCGCGAGGTCATGACGCCGATGCCGCTGGTCACCGGCAAGGTCGGCATCTCCGGTGTGGACGCGATGCAGCTGCTGCGCCGCCACAAGATCGAGAAGCTTCCGCTGGTCGACGACGCGGGTGTCCTCAAGGGCCTGATCACGGTCAAGGACTTCGTCAAGGCCGAGCAGTACCCGAACGCGGCGAAGGACGCCGAGGGCCGTCTCCTCGTCGGTGCCGCCGTCGGCGCGAGCCCCGAGGCCCTGGAGCGGGCGCAGGCGCTGGCCGAGGCGGGCGCCGACTTCCTCATCGTGGACACCTCGCACGGCCACAACAGCAACGCGCTGAACTGGATGGCGAAGATCAAGTCCGCGGTGAACGTCGACGTCATCGGCGGCAACGTCGCGACGCGGGACGGCGCGCAGGCCCTGATCGACGCCGGTGTCGACGGCGTCAAGGTCGGTGTCGGCCCCGGCTCGATCTGCACCACCCGGGTGGTCGCCGGTATCGGCGTCCCGCAGGTCACCGCGATCTACGAGGCGGCGCTCGCCGCCCGCGCGGCCGGTGTCCCGGTCATCGGCGACGGCGGTCTGCAGTACTCCGGCGACATCGGCAAGGCGCTCGCCGCCGGTGCCGACACGGTGATGCTGGGCAGCCTCCTCGCCGGTTGTGAGGAGTCGCCGGGCGAGCTGCTGTTCATCAACGGCAAGCAGTTCAAGTCGTACCGCGGCATGGGTTCCCTCGGGGCGATGCAATCCCGTGGCCAGGGCCGTTCGTACTCCAAGGACCGCTACTTCCAGGCCGATGTCGCCTCCGACGACAAGCTTGTGCCCGAGGGCATCGAGGGTCAGGTGCCCTACCGCGGTCCGCTGGCCAACGTGCTGCACCAGCTCGTCGGTGGCCTGCGCCAGACGATGGGGTACGTGGGTGCCGCCTCCATCGACGAGATGGAGTCCAAGGGCCGTTTCGTCCGGATCACCTCGGCGGGGCTCAAGGAGAGCCACCCGCACGACATCCAGATGACGGTCGAGGCGCCGAACTACAGCCGTAAGTAGCACCACGCCCGTGAGGGGCGGCACCGGACGCTCCGGAGCCGCCCCTCACACGCGTGTCGGAGATACTGGGACACGCAGACCAAGAGGGAAAGGCCCCACAACGTGACTGAGATCGAGATCGGGCGCGGCAAGCGCGGCCGCCGGGCGTACGCCTTCGACGACATCGCCGTCGTACCGAGTCGCCGCACCCGCGACCCGAAGGAGGTCTCGATCGCCTGGCAGATCGACGCCTACCGCTTCGAGCTGCCCTTCCTGGCGGCCCCGATGGACTCCGTGGTCTCGCCGCAGGCCGCCATCCGCATCGGTGAGCTGGGCGGCCTCGGCGTCCTCAACCTGGAGGGCCTGTGGACCCGCTACGAGGACCCGGAGCCGCTGCTCGCCGAGATCGCCGAGCTGGACGGTGACGCGGCGACCAGGCGGATGCAGGAGATCTACGCCGCGCCGATCAAGGAAGAGCTGATCGGGCAGCGCATCAAGGAGGTGCGCGACTCCGGTGTCGTCACCGCCGCCGCGCTCTCCCCGCAGCGCACCGCGCAGTTCTCGCAGGCGGTGGTGGACGCCGGTGTCGACATCTTCGTGATCCGCGGGACGACGGTCTCCGCCGAGCACGTCTCGTCGGCGGCCGAGCCGCTCAACCTCAAGCAGTTCATCTACGAGCTGGACGTCCCGGTGATCGTCGGCGGCTGCGCCACGTACACCGCGGCGCTGCACCTGATGCGGACCGGTGCCGCCGGTGTGCTGGTCGGCTTCGGCGGCGGCGCGGCGCACACCACCCGTAACGTGCTCGGCATCCAGGTGCCGATGGCGACGGCGGTGGCGGATGTCGCGGCGGCGCGGCGGGACTACATGGACGAGTCCGGCGGCCGGTACGTCCATGTCATCGCCGACGGCGGCGTGGGCTTCTCCGGTGACCTGCCGAAGGCCATCGCCTGCGGTGCGGACGCCGTGATGATGGGCTCCCCGCTGGCCCGGGCGACGGACGCGCCCGGTCGCGGCCACCACTGGGGCATGGAGGCGGTCCACGAGGACGTGCCGCGCGGCAAGCGCGTGGACCTCGGCGCCGTCGGCACCACCGAGGAGGTGCTGCTCGGCCCGTCGACCACCCCCGACGGTTCGATGAACTTCTTCGGCGCGCTGCGCCGGGCGATGGCGACGACCGGCTACTCCGAGCTGAAGGAGTTCCAGCGGGTCGAGGTGACGGTCGACCCGTCGCAGCGCGGCAGGCGCTGACCGTACGGCGGTAGACAGCACGAGGGGCCCGGACCACCACCACGGTGGGCCGGGCCCCTTCCGTATGTCACAGCCGGTGGGCCGCCCCGGCGGGTGTCGCCCCGCGGGTGTCCAGCAGCAGTTGGGCCTTGACCGACAGGCCCTGGAGGTCGTAGGTGCGGTGCGGCTGGAGGAGGACCGTGAGGTCGGCGTCGGCGGCGGACTCGTGGAGGGAGTCGGCGCGGGGGACCGGGCGGTCGAGGACGGTCCAGCGGGGGACGTACGGGTCGTGGTAGGTGATGTGGGCGCCGAGTTCCATCAGGCGGGCGGCGATCTCGCGGGCGGGGGCGCCCTCCTGGTCGCCGATGTCGGGCTTGTAGGTGACGCCGATGAGGAGGACGCGGGCGCCGCGGGCGGACTTGCCGTGCTCGTTGAGGAGGGTGGCGCAGCGCCGGGCGACGTAGCCGGGCATCCGGTCGTTGACCTCCTGCGCCAGTTCGACCATGCGCAGCGGGTAGCCGAGGGAACGGCCCTGGTAGGCGAGGTAGTTGGGGTCGACGGGGGCGGCGTGGCCGCCGACGCCGGGGCCGGGGCGGAACGCCTGGAAGCCGAAGGGTTTGGTCTCGGCGCAGCGGATGACGTCCCAGAGGTCGACGCCGATGTCGTGGCAGAAGACCGCCATCTCGTTCATCAGGGCGATGTTGAGGTGGCGGTAGTTGGTCTCCAGGAGTCCGGCGGTCTCGGCCTCGCGGGGGCCGCGGGCGCGGACGACCTTGTCGGTGAGGCGGCCGTAGAAGGCGGCGGCGGCTTCGGTGCAGGCGGGGGTGAGGCCGCCGATGACCTTGGGGGTGTTGGCGTAGCCGTGGGTGCGGTTGCCGGGGTCGTGGCGCGGCGGGGAGCAGGCGAGGTGGAAGTCGCGCCCGGCGGTGAGCCCGGACCCCTCCTCCAGCAGGGGGCGGAGGAAGTCCTCGGTGGTGCCCGGGTAGGCGGCGGATTCGAGGACGACGGTGGTGTGCGGGCGGAGCCGGGCGGCGAGGGTGCGGGCCGCGTCGGCGACGGCGGTGAGGTCGAGGGCGCGGTCGGCGCCGAGCGGGGTGGGGGCGCAGATGACCGCGGTGCGGACCCGGCCGAGGGCGGCGGGGTCGTCGGTGGTGCGGAATCCGGCGGCGGTCAGCCGTCGCAGTTCGGTGGCGGTCAGCGGGCCGTCGGGGGCGGTGAGCGGGGCGGCGTGCGGGTCGGGGGCGTAGCCGACGGTGGAGATCCCGGCCGCGGTGGCGGCCCGGGCGAGGGGGAGGCCGAGGGGGCCGAGGCCGATGACGGCGAGGTCTGCGGGCATGCTGCTGCCGCCCTTCCCGAGCGATTCCGATTGACGCATAAGTAGACTAAGCCGACATTTCGCGCAGAATGGGAATTGGTGGATCAAGGTGGCGGGGTGTTGCCGCCGGTGGCGGCAGGGGGGAGTGACGGCAGCCGACGCGGACAGAATCGACCGACGGGGGTGTGGCCCCGATCACAGTGGGAGGCAGTGGTGAAAACAGCGACCCTGGGACCGGTGCAGCGCGCCGAGGCGCTCGCCCGGATGGCGGAACGGGAGCTCGACATTCTGGTGATCGGCGGCGGCGTCGTCGGCGCCGGAACCGTCCTGGACGCGGCGACCCGCGGGCTGGCCACCGGACTCGTCGAGGCGCGCGACTGGGCGGCGGGCACCTCCAGCCGCTCCAGCAAGCTCATCCACGGCGGACTGCGGTATCTGGAGATGCTGGACTTCGCGCTGGTACGGGAGGCGCTGAAGGAGCGCGGGCTGCTGCTGGAGCGGCTCGCCCCGCACCTGGTGAAGCCGGTGCCGTTCCTCTACCCGCTCCAGCACCACGTCTGGGAGCGCTGCTACGCCGGTTCCGGGGTGGCGCTCTACGACGCGATGTCCCTCTCCTCCGGCCACGGTCGCGGGCTCCCCGTCCACCGGCACCTCTCGCACAAGCGGGCGCTGCGGGTCGCACCCTGTCTGCGTAAGGACGCGCTGGTGGGGGCGTTGCAGTACTACGACGCGCAGATGGACGACGCGCGGTTCGTCGAGACGCTGGTGCGCACCGCCGCCTCGTACGGCGCGCAGGTCGCCAACGGTGCGCGGGTGGTGGACTTCCTGCGCGAGGGCGAGCGGGTGGTCGGCGCGCGGGTCGAGGACGTCGAGTCGGGCGGTACGTACGAGATCCGGGCCCGGCAGATCGTCAACGCCACCGGGGTGTGGACCGACGACACCCAGGGGCTGATCAACGAGCGCGGGCAGTTCCACGTCCGCGCCTCCAAGGGCATCCACCTCGTCGTCCCCAAGGACCGCATCCACTCCACGACCGGGCTGATCCTGCGCACCGAGAAGAGCGTGCTCTTCGTCATCCCCTGGGGGCGGCACTGGATCATCGGGACGACCGACACCGACTGGGATCTCGACAAGGCGCACCCGGCGGCGTCCAGCGCGGACATCGACTACCTCCTGGAGCATGTGAACTCCGTCCTCGCCACGCCGCTGACCAGGGACGACGTCGAGGGCGTCTATGCGGGGCTGCGGCCGCTGCTGGCCGGGGAGTCGGACGCGACGAGCAAGCTCTCCCGCGAGCACACCGTGGCGCACCCGGTGCCGGGCCTCGTCGTGGTCGCCGGGGGCAAGTACACGACGTACCGGGTGATGGCGAAGGACGCGGTGGACGAGGCGGTGCACGGGCTCGACCAGCGGGTCGCGGAGTGCGTCACCGAGGACGTCCCGCTGCTCGGCGCCGAGGGGTACCGGGCGATGTGGAACGCCCGGGCGCGGATCGCGGCCCGCTCCGGGCTGCACGTCGCCCGCGTCGAGCATCTGCTGAACCGTTACGGCTCGCTGACCGAGGAGCTGCTGGAGCTGGTGGTGGCCGATCCGACGCTGGGCACGCCGCTGACCGGCGCGGAGGACTACCTCCGGGCCGAGGTGGTCTACGCCTGCACCCATGAGGGCGCCCGCCACCTCGACGACGTGCTGACCCGGCGCACCCGTATCTCCATCGAGACTTTCGACCGCGGCACCCGCTGCGCCCGCGAGGCGGCGGAGTTGATGGCCCCCGCGCTGGGCTGGGACGCGGCGCAGGTCGACAAGGAGGTCACGCACTACGAGAAGCGGGTCGAGGCGGAGCGGGAATCGCAGCGCCAGCCCGACGATCTGACGGCCGATGCGGCCCGGCTGGGCGCCCCGGACATCGTCCCGCTGTAGGGGCGGGACGGGCTCAGGCGGCGGGGACGGGCGCGGCGCGGGCGGCGGTCCGCGGTGCGGCCGTCCCCGGCGCCTGAGTCGGCGTCGGGGTCGGCCCCGGCTTCGGCTTGGGGCAGAACTCCGCGGTCAGCACCGCGTCGCCGCCCGCGCGGGGGCCGGGGGCGTCGGTGTTGAGGCGGTAGCTGACGAGGTGTCGGCCGTCCTCGGAGGCGGCGGTGCGGGCGTACGAGCCGTGGATGTCGCCGTTGTGGCCCCAGACGGTCACCCCGCAGGACAGCCGGGTGGCGTAGACGCCGAGGCCGTAGGTGCCGTGGGTGGCGCGCTCGTCGCGGAGCGCGGTCAGCTCGTGCGGGGGCAGCAGCCGGCCGCCGAGGAGGGCGGCGAAGAAGCGGTTGAGGTCGTCGAGGGTGGTGACCATCTCCCCGGCGGCCCCCGCCCAGCTGGGGTTCAGCTCGGTGGCGTCGAGCCGCCCGTGAGCGGTGCGGAAGTAGGCGCGGCCGTGCGGGCGGGGCAGGGCGGTGCGGGTCCCGGGGAAGCTGGTCCCGGTCAGCCCGACGGGGGTGAGTATCCGGCGGCGGATCTCGTCGGCGTAGCGGCGGCCGGTGACCGCCTCGACGATCAGACCGAGGACGAGGTAGTTGGTGTTGGAGTAGGCGTAGCGGGCGCCGGGGGCGGCGCCCGGCGGGTGGCGCAGTGCGCGGCGCAGCAGCTCGGCGGGGGTGTGGCTGTCGTAGCGGTGGACGGCGAAGTCCGGGCCGGTCAGGTGCAGGGCCGGGTCGTCGGTGTAGTTGAAGAGTCCGCTGGTGTGGTCCAGGAGCTGGCGGACCGTCACCCGGGACAGCGGGGCCAGACGGGCGCGGGACAGGCCCGGCGGCGTCCGGTGGCCGGTCGTCAGGAGCCGGGCGGCGGAGCCGTCCAGGGCGAGCCGCCGCTCCGCGGCGAGCTGGAGGACCACCGTGGCGACCAGCGTCTTGGTGAGGCTGCCCGCCCGGAAGTGGTCCCGGCGTTCCATGGGGCGGCGGGTGCGCAGATCGGCGAACCCGGCGGCGGAGAAGCGGGCGGCGGTGAATTTCCCGCCCCGGACGACCAGGGCGGCGGCGCCGGGGGCGCCCGCGGCGACCAGGGCGCGCAGCGCGGGCGCCGTGGTGTCGGGCGGCCGGGGGGCCAAAACCGGCGCCGACAGCCGGTGGTGGTGCGTACAGCCGGTGAGCAGCAGGCAGGAGAGGGCCAGGAACGCCGCCAGGAGGGGGCGCGCGGTGGGTGGGCGGCGGCGCGCGGGAGGCGCGGGCGGGCGCCGGACCGCGCCCGGGGGAGCGGGGTGCGGCCGTTGCGTCGTCATCGGGGGTCCCGTCCTTCGGGCCGTCGTGGCGGGTGCGCGCGGCACTGTACGTCACGGCCCCGGGCCTTCCGCACCCTCGCGGATGAGAGAGAATGAAGGCTCTGCCAGGGTGGGTTGTCCGAGTTGGGCCAGTTTGGCGCCGATGGGAATCGGGGCCGCCAACTCGGCTGGATTGCAGAGGGGATTCAGTGGGCGACGAGGTCGAGATGGACGGCAAGGAGGGCAGGCTGCTCGCCGGCCGGTACCGGCTCGCCGGAGTCCTCGGCCGCGGCGGCATGGGCACCGTCTGGCGGGCGCGCGACGAGGTGCTGGGCCGTACGGTCGCGGTCAAGGAACTGCGCTTCCCCGGCGGCGTCGAGGAGGACGAGAAGCGGCGCCTGATCACCCGCACGCTGCGGGAGGCCAAGGCGATCGCCCGGATCCGCAACAACGGCGCGGTGACGGTCTACGACGTGGTCGACGAGGACGACCGGCCGTGGATCGTCATGGAGCTGGTCGAGGGGCGCTCCCTCGCCGAACTGGTGCGCGACGACGGTCCGCTCACCCCGCACCGCGCCGCCGAGGTGGGCCTCGCCGTCCTCGACGTGCTGCGCGCCGCGCACCGCGAGGGCATCCTGCACCGCGACGTGAAGCCGTCGAACGTGCTGATGTCGGACGACGGCCGGGTCGTGCTGACCGACTTCGGCATCGCCCAGGTCGAGGGCGACCCGTCGGTGACCTCCACCGGCATGCTCGTCGGCGCCCCCTCGTACATCTCGCCGGAGCGCGCCCGCGGCCACAAGCCGGGCCCGCCCGCCGACCTGTGGTCCCTGGGCGGTCTGCTCTACGCCTGCGTCGAGGGCGTGCCGCCGTACGACAAGGGCTCCGCCATCGCGACGCTGACGGCGGTGATGACCGAGCCGCTGGAGCCGCCGAAGCACGCCGGACCGCTGTCCGACGTCATCTGCGGGCTGCTGGTCAAGGACCCGGGCGGGCGGTTGGACGACGCCGGGGCGCGGGTGCTGCTGGAGAAGGCGGTGAGCGCGCCGGAGAAGCCCGAACCGCCGCTGGACGCGACGCGGGCGATGGCGCTGCCGGTGGTGCCCGAGGAGGCTCCGCCGCGTCCGGCGGCGGCGCCGAAGCCCGCGCCCAGGCCGCCCAAGTCCCGGCAGCGCAAGCCGAAGCAGACGCCGGGGACGGCCGCCGGTGCGCCCGCCGCCGCGCCGCGGAAGCCGACCGCGAAGGCGTCGCCCGCGGCTCCGGAGAAGCCGTCCGCCGCCCCGGGCGGCGGGTCCGCGAAGGCGGCGGGCCCGACCCGGCCGGGCTTCGACGGCGAGGCGGCCAAGGAGCGGATGCGCGACGCGCTGAAGACGGTGCGCGCCGCCGCCGCGTCGGCCGCCTCCTCCGCGGCGTCGGCGGCGTCCGCGGCGCGCTCCGGTTCGGGTGCGGGCTCCGGCGCGTCCGGTGCGGGCGGCGGTCGGCCGCCGCGGGCGTCGGTCACCGATGTGGTGCCGCGCCGCACCCTGATCATCATCGCGGTGGTCGTGGCGCTCGCCGTCGTGGCCGCGATCCTCGGGTTCGCGCTGTCCGGCGGCGACTCCGGCAACAGCGCCCGGGCGGGCCGGGACATCGAGGCGACGGCGGCGCGGACGCACGCCTCGCAGGGCGGCGGCGTGCCCGACGGCGGTACGTCCACCCCGTCCGACCGGGCCCCGGCGTCGCCCGGCGCCGGGGACGACGGCACGCAGGACGGCGACGGCAAGGGGAAGGACGACAAGAAGGACGAGCTGCCCGCCGGGTACGCGAAGGTCACCAACGGCGACTTCCACTTCCGCGTCGCGATGCCCAAGGGCTGGCACCGTACGGGCACCTCGGGGCAGAACTCCGGCGCCATCTTCAGCAAGGACGGCGGCTACCCGCGGATCCAGATCGACTACAACGCCACGCCCGGCAAGGACGCGGCGGCCTCCTGGCGGAAGCTGGAGACGTCGGTGCGCGCCACGACGCCCGACTACCACCGGATCGCCATCAAGTCCGTGGCGTGGCGGGACTACCCGACGGTCGCCGACTGGTCGTTCACCCGCACCTCGCACGGCGAGAAGGTACGGGTGCTCAACCGCGGTTTCCGGGCGGACGACAAGCACGGCTACGCGATCATGATCAGCTGCAAGGCGGACGCCTGGTCGGGTGACGAGTGCACGAAGCTGCGGGACACGGCGTTCGCGACCTTCGCCGTCAAGGACTGACGGACCGTCGGCCCGGCGGCGACAGGCCGCGCGCCGTTCGCCCGGAGCGGGCCGCAACCGCCGCTCCGGGCACGTATCGTGAGATTCACAAGGCTGTTCGGGCCCGTGCGGTGCGGGTCCGGTGCGGGCGGCCCGGGCGGGCGCCCGCGGGGGACGCGGCGCCGGTGCGGCGACCGCGCGGCACACAGGCAGGGGAGGCGTCGTGGAGCGGTACGCGGGGCGGATGCTCGCGGAGCGTTACCGTCTGCCGCTGCGGCCCGGCGGTGCGGACGGCGCCACGGTGCTGCGCGCCCTCGACACCTACAGCTCGCAGGAGGTGCTGCTGCGTCAGGTGCCGCTGCCCGAGGTGGTGGAGGCGGAGTTCGCCGACGCGCCGGGCGGCCGGTCCGTGCCCGGGCGGGCCGGTGCGGCGGAGGCGGCCCGCGATCCGCGGGACCCGGTCGTACGCCGGGCGTTCCTGGCGGCGACCCGCGCCGCGCAGCTGCCGGACCATCCCCTGCTCGACCAGGTCTTCGACGTCTTCGTGGCGGAGGGCGCGCTGTGGATCGCCGGTGAGCTGATCGCCGCCCGCCCGCTCGCCGCGCTGCTCGCCGAGGGCCCGATGGCGCCGCAGCGGGCCGCCGAGATCGGCGCGGATGTCCTCACCGCCCTGCGCACCCTGCACGCCCGGGGCTGGGTGCACCGCAACATCACCGACCGTACGGTCCTGATCTGCGACGACGGCCGCGCGGTGCTCGGCGGCCTGGCGGTGGGCGCGGCCCAGGAGGCGCTGTGCGGGACGGAGGCGATGCCGCTGCCGGTCCCGGTACCGGCGCCGACCCGGGGCCCCGAGGTGGCGGAGGCCACGGGGGAGCCCGACGGCGAGGCGGCGGAGGGCGACACCGGGGACGGCTCCGCGGACGCCACCGTCGCGGAGCCCGGCGGCCCGGCCCCCGCGGCCCCCGCTGACCCCGCACCCGAGATCCCGGCCCCCGCGGGCCCCACCCCGGCGCTCCCGGCCATCCCCGCCCCTACGGGTTCCGCCCCTACGGGTTCCGCTCCCGCCGGTGCCGGGCTCGTCGCCGGGCGGGTGCGGGAGATGCGGTTGGCGCTGGTCGGGCCGGTCGTCGAGCGGTGGGCGCCGGAGCAGGCGGCACCGGCCGGGTCCGGTACCTGGGGCGCGGTGGGTCCGGGCACCGATCTGTGGGCGCTCGGCGCGCTGCTCTTCCGCTGTGTGCAGGGCCATCCGCCGTATCCGGAGGAGGACGCGGCGGAGCTGGCCCGGATGGTCTGCGCGCACCGCCCGGCACCCGCCGGTGCCTGCGGCCCGCTGCGGCCCGCCGTCGAGGCGCTGCTCGGCCCGGATCCGGTCGCCCGGCCCGCGGTCGGCCCGCTCCTCGCCGTGCTGCGCGAGGTGACCCGTGGCGCGACCGAACCGGAGCTGGACAGCGGCCTCGTCACCCTCCCCGCCCGTGGCGCGGCCGACCCGCGGCGGCTGCCGGAGGTCCGGCGCCGCGGCGAACTGGTCCGCAAGGGGCGCCCGGGCCGGACGCGCTCCGCCGCGCCGTCCGCCCCGGCGCCGCAGCCGCCCGGCCGGAAGGCCCGCGCGGCGGTGGCCGACCGGCACGAGCCGCCCGGCCTCGCCGCGCCCGCCCCGGGCCGGGCGCCGAAGCCGCCGCGCGCCCGCGGGCCGCGCCATCTGGGCCCGTTGCTGCTGGTGCTGGTCCTGCTGCTGATGGCGGGCGCGGTGGCGTGCGTCGTGCTGTTCCTGCCGGACGCCGGTGAGGAGGCCCACGGCCGTACGGGCACCGGCACCTCGGGCGCACCGTCGCCCGCCGCCACCGTCCCGGACGACGACCGTGGCGCCCCGCCCGTGGGCAGCCCGCAGACCACCACTCCGGCCGGTCTCGCCACCGGCTTCGCGGTCCGTAAGGACCCGGCCGGTTTCCAGATCGCGGTCCGTGCGGACTGGCAGCGGCGGGGGCGGGACGGGCACGACCGGATCCGCTACACCGGCGGCGACTACGAGCTGGTCGTGGTGCCGGGCCGGGACACCGTCGCTGCGTTCGGCGCCGATCCGATGGCCTACCAGCAGGACAGGGAGCCGGAGTTGGCGGCGTACCGCGCCGCCGACTGGGCGTCCGCGTCCGGGTTGCGGCGGATGGACGTCGGGCGGACGGCGATGGCCGAGGGCGGCTTCAGCTGGAAGGACGGCAGCGGCCGTGAGGTCTACGTCCGCAACCTCGCCATGATCCACCAGGGCCGCTACCACCTCGTCCAGGTCATCGGCCCCAAGTCCGGCAGCCGCACCGTCGACCGCCTCTACGACCAGGCCACGGGCTCGTACCGGCCCAACTGACCGCCGATTCCGCCTCCTCGCGGACCGGCTCCCGCTCCCGGGGGCCGGTCCGTCGTGCGTCCGCGTGCCCATCTCCCAAGCCTTGTCGGCCTCGTGCGGCCGGAGCTAGCCTCATATCTGACGGAGCATCAGATATGGCGGATCGGGCAGTGGGGTCCGGCCGGTCCGGGTGAGGGGATTCCGGTGGAACTACCGCGCATCATCAGCGTCGACGACCATGTGATCGAGCCCGCGCACCTCTTCGAGACCTGGCTGCCGCGCCGCTACCGCGAGCGTGGCCCCCGGCCGCACACCGCGGGCATCGGCGAGCTGGCGTACGTCGCCGGGAAGTACGTCATCACCATGGACCCCGACGGACCGCCGACCGACTGGTGGCTCTACGAGGACCTGAAGTTCCCGTACAAGCGGAACATCGCCGCCGTCGGCTTCGACCGCGACGAGATGACGCTGGAGGGCATCACCCGCGAGGAGATGCGGCGCGGCTGCTGGGACCCGAAGGCGCGGCTGGCGGACATGGACCTCAACCACGTCGAGGCGTCGCTCTGCTTCCCGACCTTCCCGCGCTTCTGCGGCCAGACCTTCGCCGAGGCGCGGGACAAGGAGGTCGCCCTCGCCTGTGTGCGCGCGTACAACGACTGGATGGTCGAGGAGTGGTGCGGGGACAGCGGCGGGCGGCTGATCCCGCTCTGTCTGATCCCGCTGTGGGACATCGACCTCGCCGTCGCCGAGATCCGCCGGAACGCGGCCCGCGGGGTGCGCGCCGTGACGTTCTCCGAGATCCCCACCCACCTCGGGCTGCCGTCGATCCACTCCGGCTACTGGGACCCGTTCTTCGCGGTGTGCGAGGAGACCGGGACCGTCGTCAACATGCACATCGGGTCCAGCTCGCAGATGCCCGCCGCCTCCCCGGACGCGCCGCCCGCCGTTCAGGCGTCGCTCTCCTTCAACAACGCCATGGCGTCGATGATGGACTTCCTCTTCTCCGGCGTCCTGGTCCGCTTCCCGCGGCTCAAACTTGCCTACAGCGAGGGCCAGATGGGGTGGATCCCGTACGCCCTGGAGCGCGCCGACGACGTCTGGGAGGAGCACCGCGCCTGGGGCGGGGTGCGCGATCTGGTCCCCGAGCCGCCGTCCACGTACTACTACCGGCAGATCTTCTGCTGCTTCTTCCGTGACCGGCACGGCGTCGCGTCGCTGGACGTCGTCGGGCGGGACAACGCGACGTTCGAGACCGACTACCCGCACGTCGACTCGACCTTCCCGCACACCGAGCAGGTCGCCCTCGACCATGTGCGGGGGCTCGACGAGACGACCGTGTACAAGCTGATGCGGGGCAACGCCATCCGCATGCTCGGCCTGGACCTGGACCGGTAGGCCCGCCCGTGGACCTCACCTACACGGACGAGGAGGAGGAGTTCCGCGCCGGGCTGCGCCGCTGGCTCGCCACCGCGCTCCCGACGCTCCCGCCACCCCCCGACCCGCACGACTGGCCGGGGCGCCGCGCCTACGACACCGCCTGGCAGCGGATGCTGTACGACGCCGGGTACGCGGGGCTGCACTGGCCCGCCGACGCGGGCGGGCGGGGCGCCACCCCGACCCAGCATCTGATCTTCCTGGAGGAGAGCGAGCTGGCCGGGGCGCCGTACGTCGGGGCGAACTTCGTCGGGCTGCTGCACGCCGGGCCGACACTCGCCGCCGAGGGGAGCGCGGCGCAGCGCGCCCGCTGGCTGCCGCCGATCCTGCGCGGCGACGAGATCTGGTGCCAGGGTTTCAGCGAACCGGACGCCGGATCGGACCTGGCCGCGCTGCGCACCCGCGCGGTCCGCGACGGCGACGACTACGTGGTGACCGGCAGCAAGATCTGGACCTCGCACGCCGAGGTCGCCGACTGGTGCGAACTCCTGGTCCGCACCGACCCGGACGCGCCCCGCCACCGCGGCATCACCTGGCTCGCCCTGCCGATGGACGCGCCCGGCGTGACCGTACGGCCGCTGCGCACGCTCGCCGGGTCCACCGAGTTCGCCGAGGTGTTCCTCGACGAGGTCCGCATCCCGGCGGCGTACCGGGTCGGGGCGGAGAACGACGGCTGGCGGGTCACGATGGTGACGCTCTCCTTCGAGCGCGGCACCGCCTTCGTCGGCGAGGTCGTCGCCTGCCGCCGGGTGCTGGGCGCGGTGGCCCGCACCGCCCGGGAGAACGGCCGCTGGGACGATGCGGTGCTGCGGCGGCGGCTGGGGCGGCTCGCCGCGGAGTTCACCGCGCTGTGGCGGCTCACCCAGTGGAACGTCAGCGCGGCCGAACGCGGCGGCGGGGTGCCGGGCGCCGGTGCCTCCGTCTTCAAGCTCCGCTACTCCCACGCCCGCCAGGAGCTGTACGACGCGGCGGCCGAGGTGCTGGGCGCCGGGGCGCTCGACACCGACCACGAATGGGTCGCCGCCCGCCTCTCCTCCCTCTCGTACACCATCGCGGCCGGGACCTCGCAGATTCAGCGGAACATCGTCGCCGAGCGGATCCTCGGCCTGCCGAAGGGGCGGTGAGCGCGGCCGTGGACTTCCGACTCACCAAGGAACAGGGCGAGTTGCAAGACGGGATGCGGGCGTTGCTGGCCGGGCGGTTCGGCCCCGAGCGGCTGCGCGCGGCCGTCGCGGAACCGGCCCCGGACCGTGCGCTCTGGCGCGAGCTGGGCGCGGCCGGACTCTTCGCGCTGCGGCTGCCGGAGGCGGACGGCGGCGTCGGGCTCGGACTGCCCGAGGCGGTGCTGCTCTTCGAGGAGACCGGCCGGGCGCTGCTCCCCGGCCCGCTGGTCGCCTGCCATCTGCTGGCCGGACGGCTCGACGGCGTCGCCACCGGGGAGCGCCTCGTCGGCCTGGCCCAGGCGCCGGGCGGGCCGGGGCTGTGGGAACACCCGGACGAATGCGCGGAGTTGGTGGTGCTGCCGGACCGCGCGGACGGGCCCGTACGGGTGTTCCGGCCGGACGGCGCGGCGGACGCCCCGCGCCCCTCCTCCGTCGATCCGCTGACGCCGCTGGCCCGGGTGCCCGAGGGCGGCGGGCGGGCGCTGCCGGGGCCCGCGGTGGACGTGCGCCGGATGCGCCGGGAGGCGGCGCTGCTCACCGCCGCGCAACAGCTCGGCAGCGCGGCGCGCACGGTCGGGAAAGCCGTGGCGTACGCCCGCGTCCGCGAGCAGTTCGGGGCGCCGATCGGCGCGTTCCAGGCGGTGAAGCATCTGTGCGCCGGAATGCTGGTACGGGCCGAGACGGCGCGCGCCGCGGTGTACGCGGCGGCGGTCACCGAGAGCGAGGACGAGGTCTGCGCGGCGAAGCTGCTCGCCGACGACGCGGCGGTGCGTAACGCCCGCGACTGTCTGCAAGTGCACGGCGGCATGGGATTCACCTGGGAGGCGGAGATCCATCTCCACCTCAAGCGGGCGTGGTGGCGTGCGGAGTGCTGGGGTGGCGCGCGGGAGACGGAGGAACGGCTGGCGGCCGGCCTGCTGACCGGATGATGTCCGGAGCGGGCGCAAGGGATGTCAGCTTCTTGCAGCCGATGCGCGAAATGTCGGTTCCGGTACGCAGATTCGGTCACGGAGCGTCGATATCGGGTTGTGTCCTGAGCGTGACTCGTCACACGGGGGAGTCGGCGGTCCGCTCGGGTACGCTCGCTCGGGTGCGAGTGGTTCTGTGGCGCAATGATCACGGTGCCGTCGGTGAGGCGGCTCCGGGATACGGAGTGCGCCGCCCTCGCACTGGGCGCGGAGGTCGGTTTCCGCGTGTTCGACTCCCCCAAAAAGTGCGTCGCACAGTATGCAACACGCATACTCCCTTGCGCTGGAATATGCCCGAAGCGCTTGTTGCCGTGACGGAACGTCAACCATGCTGGGAGTCGGTGAGGTCACGCACCGTGACCTCGTGGAGGCGCAAGGCGAAGTTTCCGCCGGTTCGGATGGTGTGAGCGGTGCAGGTGCTTCAGATGCAGTTGGAGGTACGCCCCGACCCCGCTGAGGTGGGGCGGGCCCGGCGGTGGGCCAGGTCGCGGCTGGCCGGGTCGGGGATAGGCGTCGACGAGCCGCTGTCCGAGACGCTGATCCTGCTGATCTCGGAGCTGGTCACCAACGCCGTGGTCCACACGGGCACCGGCGCCGTGCTGCGTATGTGCTTCTCCGGCTCCGGCGCCGTGGCGGGGACGGTGCGGGTGGAGGTCGCCGATTCCAGCGCCCGGCCGCCGCGCCCCCGGCACGCCGACGGCGACGACACCCACGGCCGGGGGCTGGAGCTGGTCGACGGGCTCGCCGACCGCTGGGGCTGGCAGCCCGAGGGCGCCGGGAAGCGCATCTGGTGCGAGGTGGACCGCGCCCGACCGCTGCCGTTCGCCCCGGAGGGTCAGGACGCCTCGTACGCCCCCGGCTCCGCGTGCCGCGTCACCCATCACGCCGTCTGACGCCGGGCCGCCCGCGGGCCGCGGCCCGGGTGGGCGGCGGTCCGTCGTTCCGGCGCGCGCCCGGGCCGGTCAGAGCAGCGCGACGGGGGCCACGGGGGCGCCCGCGCCGCCGGTGAAGGGTTCGGCGACGGCGGACAGCAGGAAGGTGTGGCGGCCCAGCTCCGCGCAGGTCGTCGACAGCTCCTCCAGGTTCCAGTTCTGGCCCTGGAGCATGCCCATCTCCACCAGGTGCAGCGCATGCACCGCCAGCCACGCGCCCTCGATCTCCGGCGGGAAGATCTCGAACGTCAGGGTGTCGTTGGCGACCGCCGCCACGTCCCGCTCGTGGAACCACCGCGGGGTGTGCACCGACAGCCCCGGCGACGGGAACGCGTACGCCTCCCGCTCGCCCGCCAGATAGCGCCGGAGCTGCCCGGTGCGCACCAGCACCACATCGCCCGCCCGCACCCGGACGCCCGCCAACTCCTCGGCGGCGTCCAGGTCTTCGGGGGTGACGGCGTGGCCGTCGGGCAGCCGGTCGGCGCCGTGGGCGCGGGCCACGTCGAGCAGGACGCCGCGGGAGACGACCGGCGGCAGCTTCTCGACGCCGAGGGCGGTGGCCCCGGCGTGTGCGGTGACGGTGTCGGCGGGGCGCCCGTTGTAGAGCCGCCCGGCGTACGAGACATGCGTCAGGCCGTCCCAGTGGGTGGCGGCCTGGAGGCCCATGGTGACCGCGTCGTCCGAGGTGGCGACGGTGCCCGGGCCGAACAGTTCGTGGTGGACGGCGGTCATGGTGTGCAGCGGGTTGATCCGGCCGGGGATCGCGCCGGTCTGGACGCCGTCGTGGCGCAGCGGCAGCGCGAGCGGGACGCGGTGGCCGTCGCGCACCTCCGCGGCGGCGGCCCGGACGGTCTCCTCGGTGATCAGGTTGAGGGTGCCGATCTCGTCGTCCGGCCCCCAGCGGCCCCAGTTGTTCACCCGGCGGGCGAGGTCGTGGAATTCCTGCGGCAGCGGCACGGGCCCTCCCGGTGGGTTCGGCCCGGGGTCTTGTGTTCGTCCCGGGACTGCTCAAAAATCTAACGATCCGTCAGAAACTTTGGGAGGGTCGCGACATGGGCAACTTCTTGGTCGGCAAGGTGATCGCCGTCACGGGGGCGGGGCGCGGCATCGGCCGGGCGGTCGCCCTCGCCTGCGCCGCCCACGGCGCCCGCGTCGTCGTCAACGACTACGGCGTCTCCGTCGAGGGCGGCGAGCCGAGCAGCGAGGTCGCGGCGGCGGTCACCGAGGAGATCACCGCGGCGGGCGGCGAGGCGGTCGCGGCCGCCGACGACGTCGCGACGATGGCGGGCGGAGCGCGGATCGTCGACACCGCGCTGGAGCGCTACGGACGCCTCGACGGGGTGGTCTGCGTCGCCGGGATCCTGCGCGAGCGGATGCTCTTCAACATGACCGAGGAGGAGTGGGACCCGGTGGTCGCCACCCACCTCAAGGGCACCTTCACCCTCTTCCGCGCCGCCAGTGCCGTCATGCGCAAACAGCGCTCCGGCACCCTCATCGGCTTCACCAGCGGCAACCACCAGGGCAGCGTGGCGCAGGCCAACTACGCCTCGGCGAAGGGCGGCATCATCTCGCTGGTGCGCAGCGCCGCGCTGGGGCTGCACAAGTACGGCGTGACCGCCAACGCGGTGGCGCCCGTCGCGCGCACCCGGATGTCGGCGAACGTGCCCATGGAGCTGACGGAGATCGGCGAGCCCGAGGACGTCGCCGCGTTCGTCGTCTACCTGCTCAGCGACCGGGCCCGGGAGCAGAAGATCACCGGGCAGGTCTACACCGTCGCGGGCCCCAAGATCGCCCTCTGGGCCCAGCCCCGCGAGGTGCGCGCCGCCTACAGCGCCGACGGCTGGAGCCCGGAGAAGCTGGCCGCGTCCCTGCCGGTGACCCTCGGCACGGACCCGATGCCGATGCTGGCGCAGCTGGAGGCGATGGCGGCAGCGGCGGCCAAGGGCGAGCGGCCCAACGGCTGAGACCGGTACGGGTGCGGGGCGGCGCGCGGGGCGGCGGGGCGGCGCGCCCGCCGCCCCGCGGCCGTGCCTCCGGCCCGCCCGCCCTGTCCGTCCCGCCCCGTCCCCGCCCCGGTCCGGGCGGCCGATCCACGGAGGTTGTGATGAGAGGCGTCATCTTCGACGGTGAGAAGCCCCGGGTCGTCGACGACCTGGAGGTGCGCGACCCCGGACCCGGTGAGGTGCTGGTCGCCGTCCGGGCGGCCGGGCTGTGCCACAGCGATCTGTCGGTCGTCGACGGCACGATCCCCTTCCCGGCGCCGCTGGTGCTCGGGCACGAGGGCGCCGGGGTGGTGGAGGCGGTCGGCCCGGGCGTCGGCCATGTCGAGCCGGGGGACCAGGTGGCGCTGTCCACGCTGGCCAACTGCGGGGCGTGCGCGGAGTGCGACCGGGGGCGGCCGACGATGTGCCGCAAGGCGATCGGGATGCCCGGCACGCCGTTCCGGTGGCGGGGTACGCCGCTGTACCAGTTCGCGTCGAACTCGGCGTTCGCGGAGCGCACCGTCGTCAAGGCGGTCCAGGCGGTGAAGATCTCGCCGCACATCCCGGCGGCGTCCGCGGCGCTCATCGGCTGCTCGGTGCTGACCGGCGTCGGCGCGGTGCTCAACCGCGCCAAGGTGGACCGCGGCGACTCGGTGGTGGTCATCGGCGCGGGCGGGGTCGGCCTCAACGTCCTCCAGGGCGCCCGGCTCGCCGGTGCCTCGGTGATCGTCGCGGTGGACGCCAACCCGGCGAAGGAGGCGCGGGCCCGGCAGTTCGGCGCCACCCACTTCATCGACGCCTCCGCGGTGCCCGACAGCGTCAAGGCGGTGAAGGCGGTGCTGCCGACCGGCGCCGACCACGCCTTCGAGTGCGTGGGCTCCACCCGCCTCATCCGGCAGGCGGTGGACCTGCTGGACCGGCACGGCCAGGCGGTGCTGCTGGGCGTCCCGCCCGCCACCGCCGAGGCGTCGTTCCTGGTGTCGTCGATGTATCTCGACAAGGCGATCCTGGGCTGCCGCTACGGCTCCGCCCGCCCGCAGCGCGACATCGCCCTCTACGCCCGCCTCTACCGCGAGGGCCGGCTCCTCCTCGACGAACTGGTCAGCGCGGAGTACCCGGTGGAGGAGTTCGCCCGGGCGGCGGACGACGCCCACCACGGGCGGGTGGCGCGCGGGGTGCTGGTCTTCCCGGGGTGAGGCGCGCGGTGGGGGCGCGGGCCACCCGGCCCGCGCCCCCGCGCTCACGCCTCCCGGAAGGTCCCGAAGGCCCCGCGGTGGAAGAGGAGCGGACCGTCGGCCGCCGCCGTCGCGTCCGTCCCCAGGGCCTCGACCCGGCCCACGACGACGAGATGGTCGCCGCCGGTGTGCACCGCGTGGACGGTGCAGTCGATCCAGGCGGGCACGGCGTCGAGCCGGGGCGCGCCGGTCACCGGCGCGGGCGTGTGCCGCACCCCGGCGAACTTGTCGGCCCCGCTGACCGCGAACGCCCGGCACAGCGCGCCCTGCCCGGCGCCCAGCACATTGACGCAGAAGACCCCGGCGCGGGCGATCCGCGGCCAGGTCGTCGACGTACGGGCCACCATGAACGTCACCAGCGGCGGGTCCAGGGAGAGCGAGGCGAAGGACTGGCAGGCGAAACCGGCCGGTCCGGTGGCGCCCTCGGCCGGGGCGGGCGCGGTGATCACGGTGACGCCGCTGGCGAAGTGCCCCAGGGCGGCGCGGAACGCGGCCGGATCGCACGGTGCGCGCTCCCCGTCGCGTACCGCCCGCAGTGGTCGCCGAGGGGCGGTTCCCGGCGCGGGTGCCGCGGTCGTGGCGCCGGTCGAACGCAGATAGCGGACGGCCGCGGCCGCCATTCCCGCATGTCCCATCATGGCCTCATTGAAGCTGACGCTACGTCAGATGTGAAGCGTTCCGGTGCGCCATGAGGTGCTGGGGAAAAGGGAGTTGACCCTCACGGGTGGTTTGGCGGACCCGGGGCGGCGAACGCCGGGCATTTTCGGCCGACGGCCCGCAACGGCCTGATTTGCTGCCCACCGTGCGGGTAGCGTCCACCCCGGCCGCGACCGTGACCGAGCAACGGGGGAGGTTCCGGTACATGGCCGATGTGATGCCGTCATCGTCCGCGTCCGCCGCACCACCGACCTTCGACGACGTCTTCTGCGGGCTGCTGCCGCGCCTCTACCGGCGCGCCGTGATGCTGGCGGGCTCGCGCCACTCCGCGGAGGACGTGGTGCACGAGACCTACCTCAAGCTCGCCCAGCGCCCCCAGCGCTTTCTCGCCCATCCGGAGCCGTACGCCTATGCGTTCACCACCGCGCTCAACATCGCCCGCGACGCGTACCGCAGGAACGGCCGGCAGGTGCCGGTCGACGCCGTCGAGGGCTTCGCGGAGGAGAGCGCCCCGGTGGACGCCGCGGGGTGGGACGGCGGGCTGGAGCGCCGCCACGCCGAGCTGGAGGCGGTACGGATGCTGGGCATGCTCACCCACCGGCAGGCGGGCATCGTCATCCTCGTCGACCTCGACGGCTACACCCTCGACCAGGCCGCCAAGATCCTGAAGGTGCACCGCGGAACGGCCGCCCGGCACCGGGCCCGCGCCCTGGACAGGCTCCGCGCCCACCTCGTTGAATCGGCCCGGGGACGGGCGGGGAGGTGAAGGGCACGGTGGACACGGGACACCGGAACGACGGCGCGGACGGCGCGGACGGCGCGGACGCCCACGGGGGCGGACCGGGCGGCGGCGGGCCGGGCCGTACGGGCGGGCCGGACGGCGGCGGCGCGGACGCGGTGGCGCTGCTGCGGGAGCGGTTGCGCCGCGCCGACGAGGCGATCGGGACGCCCCCGGGGCTGTGGGCACGGGTCCGGGAGACGCCGCCGGAGCGCCGCGCCGCCCCGCTCGCGCTCCGCCGCCGTCCGTACGCCACGGCGTTCGTGGTCGCCGCGGCGGTCGCGGCGGTGGCACTGGGTGTGTGGTGGGCGGTGCGCCCCGGGGCCGCGCCGCCGCGTCCGGCCGCGCCCCCGACCGTCCCGGTGGCGGTCTACAACACCGAGCCGGTCTGCCGCGGCAGCCACACGCTGGAGTGCGCGCTGCGGCTGGCCAAGGACCCGTACCGGCGCTACGCCGACCGCGACAACGCCGCCGGGCGGGTCTGGCACGGCGACGTCCTGGCGGCCCGCTGCGTGGTCACCGACGGCGTCATGGTCCGCGACGAACAGGGCCTGACCTCCACCCGCTGGTACCGCGTCCGGACGGCCCGGGGCATGACGGGCTGGCTGCCCGGGGTGCGGACCCGCAACACCCGCGAGGTGCCGGTGTGCACCGCACGCGAGAGCAAGCTGTGACACGGCTCACCCAGGGCGGTGTCATACGGATCGGGGGGCCCGGCCGTATGAGGGATGCCGGGTCCGCACTGCACGGGAGAGCAGCGATGAAGGTACGAGCCATGTTCAACGGAGCCGTCGGCGCCGGGGTCCTCACCGTCGGACTGCTGGGCGCGGCGGGCGCCGTCACGGCGTCGTCGGCGGACGGCGACGGCGCGCCCGCCGCGGTGGACCGGGTGGTGCCGACCCAGCCGGGGCCCCCGGGGGAGGGGCCGCCGGGCCCCGCCGTGCCCCGGGTCCCGGCCCAGCGCACCCGGTAGCGCCGGTCAGCGCCCCCGGTAGCGCCGGTCAGCGCCCCCGGTAGACGGGGGTGCGGCGGTCCACGAACGCGGCGACGCCCTCCTGGGCGTCCGCCGTCGTCATGGTCAGCTCCTGAGCGGTGGCCTCGGCGGCGAACGCCGCACTCCGGTCGCCGTCCAGGGAGGCGTTGACCAGCTGTTTGGTGAGGGCGAGCGCCCTGGTGGGGGCGGCGGCCAGCCGGTCGGCCCACTCCCGGGCGCGCTGCGGCAGCTCGTCGTCGGGGACCACCCGGTTGACCAGCCCCAGCCGCGCGGCGTCCGCGGCGGGCAGCGCGTCGCCGAAGAACATCAGCTCCTTCGCCCGCTGCGGGCCGATCAGCCGCGGCAGCAGATAGGCGCCGCCGCCGTCCGGCACCAGACCGCGGCGGACGAACACCTCGATGAACCGCGCCGACTCGGCGGCGAGCACCAGATCGCAGGCGAACGCCAGATGCGCGCCGAGCCCGGCGGCGGTGCCGTTGACGGCCGCGAGGACCGGCTTCTCGCAGTCCAGCACCGCCCCGACGAGCCGCTGCGCCCCGCCCCGGATCAGCCGCGCCACATCCCCGGCCACCCGCTCCCCGGACCCGCCCGCGCGGGGGGCCCGCAGATCCGCCCCGGCACAGAACCCCTTGCCCCGCGCGGTGATCAGCACGGCCCGTACCGCGGGGTCGGCGGAGGCTTCCGCGAGCCGGTCGATGATGCGTTCGCGCTGGTCGGGGGTGAGGGCGTTATGGGCCTCGGGCCGGTTGAGGGTGAGCGTGGCGACGCCGTTGTCAGTGGTGTGCAGTATCAAGGAATCCGAGGCACCGGCCGCCGCGGCGGACGCGTCGGAGGTGCCGGGGGAATCGGGGGAGTCGGAGAGGGGGGCGGAGGTCATGGGGGCGTGGCTCCTGGGGATGTGGGTGCGGTGGCTGCCGGTGCTGCTGCGGTGGTGGCCGGGCGCGCGCGGCGGCGCGGGGGCGGGCGGTACGTGTCCCGGGCGCGGCGGGTGCGGGCCGGTGCGGTGTGGTCCGGTGCGGGGCGGGTCAGTGGCAGACGGCGAGCGCGTCCAGCGCCACCGCGCCCTGCCCCCGGGGGAGCACCACCAGCGGATTGATGTCCAGCTCGGCGAGGCCACCGTCGAGTTCGAGCGCCATCCGCTGGACCCGCAGCACCACCTCCACCAGCGCGTCGACGTCCGCGGGCGGCGCGCCCCGGACGCCCTCCAGCAGGGCGTGGCCGCGGAGTTCGCCGAGCATCGCGCGGGCCTGCTCCTCGCCGAAGGGCGGCACCCCGACCGCGACGTCCTGGAGCACCTCCACCAGCACCCCGCCGAGCCCGACGGTCACGGTCGGCCCGAAGAGGCTGTCGCGGGTGACGCCCACGACCATCTCGACGCCCCGCTCGATCATCTGGCAGACCAGCACCCCGTCCAGCGGCACGCCCTCGCAGCGGGCGATCTCGGTCAGTTCGCGATAGGCGTCCCGGACCTGGCTGGCGGAGGTCAGACCCACCTTGACCAGCCCCAGTTCGCTCTTGTGCGCCAGCTGCGGCCCGGATGCCTTCATGACGACGGGGTAGCCGACCAGGCTCGCCGCCCGTACCGCCGCCGCCGCGCTGGTCACCAACTGCTCCCGTGGTACGCGGATGCCGTACGCGCGCAGCAGCTGCTTCGCCGCGTGCTCGCTGAGCTGGGTGCCCGGGCGCAGCAGGGCGCGGGCCTTGCGGGCGGACGGCGAGAGGGTGCGCGGGGCGTCGTCGAAGGGGGAGCGGTAGTCGGCCGTGAAGCGGTGGTGGCCGAGATAGGCGCGGACGGCGGTGACGCAGTTGCCGAAGGTGCGGAAGGTCGCCACCCGCGAGGAGCCCAGCAGCGTGGAGCGGTACGCCTCCTCGGTGCCGACGGGCGAGCCCCACACCACGCACACCAGCTTGTCGGTGCGTTCGGCGGCGGCCACCAGGTCCCGGGCGAGTTTGTCGCTCATCGGGGGGAACGGTCCGGTGATCGGGCAGATCAGCACGCCGACGGACGGGTCGTCGAGGATCGCGTCGATGATCTTCGGGCCGCGGTGGTCGCCGACCGGGTGGCCGCCGTTGTCGATCGGGTTGGCGACGTTCAGGTAGTCGGGTATCCACCGGTGCAGTTCGGTCTGCTTGGCGTCGGAGAGGACGGGCAGGTGCAGCCCCGCGGCGGTCGCCAGGTCCGCGAAGTGGGCGCCGGTGCCCCCGGAGATCGAATAGACCGCGACGCCCTCGGCGAGCGGCTTCCGGGCCCGGGCCAGCAGCGCCGCGGTGTCCTGGAGCTCGTCCAGCCCGTCCACCCGGATGACGCCGAACTGCCGCATCGCCGCGTCGACGACGCCGTCCGCGCCGGTGAGTTTGCCGGTGTGGGAGGCGGCGGTGCGGGCGCCGGTCTCCGTACGGCCGACCTTCACGGCGACGACGGGTACGCCCGCGCGGGCGGCGTGGTCGGCGGCGAGCAGGAAGCTGCGGCCGTCCTTCAGCCCTTCCACATACGCGGCGATGGCGCCGACCTCGGGACGGGAGGCGAAGTAGGAGAGGAAGTCGGCGGTCTCCAGATCGGCCTCGTTGCCGGTCGGGGCCCAGTGCGTCAGGCGGATGCCCAGCTCCTGGAGGGCGAAGACCGGGCGGCCCTGGTGGCCTGACTGGGTGATCAGGGCGATCGAGGGCCCGTCGAGGTCGTCGCGGAACGACTCGAAGGCGTTGAGGTTGGTGTTCGGCCCGAGCAGCCGGACGCCGGAGCGCCGGACGGCGTCCGCCAGGCGCTCCTGGGCGGCGGCGCCGTCCGCGCCGGTCTCGGCGAAGCCGGAGGCGAACGCCACCGCGAACGACACCCCGGCCGCGGGCAGTTGCTCGATGACCGGCACCGGGTCGGCGACGAGCAGCACCGCGAGGTCGACCGGTTCCGGGAGGTCGGCGACGGTCGGGTGGCAGACGCGGTCGAAGACGGTGCGCCGTCCGGGGTTCACCGGGTGCAGCCGGGCGCCGACGCGGTCGGCCCAGGCGATCAGCTGCCGGGTGATGCCGGTGTTGGGACGGCCCTCGCTGTCGGACGCGCCGACGACCGCCACCGAGGCGGGCCGGAAGAAGCGGTCCAGGTCGGGCACGGCGGCGGACAGCGGACGGCCGCTGACGTCGAGGTCGGCCGCGGCTCCGGGGCGTCCGTCCGGGGACGGAGGGACCGTGCCGTGTGCGGTGTGGGGTGGTTGCTCCCCGCAGGCCACGACGCGGGCCGGGCGGGAGTGAGTGCTGAGGGTGCCGTGAGTCGATCCAAGCATCGCAGTCGCCCGCTCCTCTGTGACGGCGGCTCTCCGTGCTGACGCGCGGTCAGATTACTGGAACTGACGGTCTGTCAGGAATGGGGCTGCACGGAAAGGTTCCGGTGGGCGGCGCCGGATGGCCGACGGGGCAACTCCCGCCCCGTTCCGGCCTCTTGCGCGTCCGCGTCCGGATCGGCTGAACTGGCTCCGCCGTAACTGACGTAGCGTCAGATGTGGTCATGGGGCTCTTCGAAGGAGGACGCGCGCGATGCAGACGATCTGGCTCGGCGGGGCCGAATGGCTCGCCGTGCTCCGTATCGGCCTCGGCCTGTGGTGGCTGGAGAGCTGGCGGCACAAGGACAAGAAGGCGTGGTTCGCGCGCGGCACCGGCATCGCCTGGGCCGCGGACGTCGCCGACCGGCACCGCTGGGGTGTGGTGCGGCGGGGGTTCGACGCGGTGGTGCGGCCGTACCCGAAGACGATGGCGTACCTCGTCGTGTATGCGGAACTGGCCCTCGGGCTGGGGCTGGTGCTCGGCTTCCTCACCCCGGTCGCGCTGGTCGGCGGGGCGGTGCTCAACCTCCTCTACCTGGCCTTGATGATCCACGACTGGGCGGAGCAGGGGCAGAACGGCATGATGGCGCTGATCTCGCTGGTCGGCCTCTTCGCGCTGTGCGGCCAGAGCTGGTCGCTGGACGCGGCGCTGGGACTGTTCCGGTGACGGGCGGGACGGCGGGCGGGAGGAGCACGGTCCGCTTCGATCTGCCGGAGACCGACGCGTTCACCCGCCCGTACTGGGAGGCTGCCGCGGCCGGACGGCTGCTGCTGCGCCGGTGCCGGGCCGAGGGGTGCGGTGCGGCGCACCACTATCCGCGCGAGTTCTGCCCGCGCTGCTGGAGCGAGGACGTGGTGTGGGAGCGGGCGTCCGGCCGCGCCACGCTCTACACCTGGTCGGTGGTGCACCGTAACGACCTGCCGCCGTTCGGCGAGCGCGTCCCGTACGTCGCCGCCGTGGTGGAGCTGGCCGAGGGGCCCCGGATGATGACCCAGATCGTCGACTGTCCCGCGGCGGGGCTGCGGATCGGGATGGCGCTGCGGGTCGCGTTCCGGGACATCGGGCCGGGGGAGGCGACGTCCGGGGCGGGGACGGACGTGGTCATTCCGGTGTTCCGGCCGGAGGAAGGGGCCGGGAGCTGAGCCGTCCGCCCCGCCGTCCGGCCCGGTGCGCCGCCCCCGACGTGGGAAAAGTCGGTGGAGCGGCGCCCCGGGCGCGGGCATCCTGTGGCGATGCAGATCCAGATCCGAGAAGCCACCGCCGCCGACTGGCCCGCCGTCTGGGCGTTCTTCCGCCCGATCGTCGCCGCCGGTGAGACGTACACCTACCCGCGCGACCTCGACGAGGCGAGCGCGCGGGAGCTGTGGCTGCTCCGCCCGCCGGGGCGGACCGTCGTCGCCGTGGACGGGGCGGGCACGGTCCTCGGCTCGGCGAAGATGAACCCCAACCACCTGGGCGCCGCCGACCACATCGCCGGTGCCAGCTTCATGGTGGACCCCGGCCACGGCGGTCGGGGCGTCGGACGGGCCCTCGGGGAGCACGTCCTCGCGTGGGCGCGCGCCGAGGGGTACCGCGCGATGCAGTTCAACGCGGTGGTGGAGACCAACACCGGCGCGGTGGCCCTGTGGCGTTCGCTCGGCTTCCGGATCCTGGCCACCCTCCCGGAGGGCTTCCGCCACCCCACCAAGGGCTATGTGGGCCTGCACATCATGTTCCAGGAGCTGTGACGGGGCGGTGAGCGGCGGCGCCGGGCGCGGCGGCGCAGCCGGCCGCTCCCGCCGCCCCGTCAGCGGGCCCGGTCGCCCCGTGGCCCGGTGCCGTCGACCGTGGTCGGCGTCCCGTCCGGGGCGAACGGGCGGCGGAAGGTGAAGGCGTGCGCGGTGGCGCCGTGGCCGTGGAGGCGTTCCAGCCGGGCGACGCCGTCCTGCCAGGTGGGGGTGGCGCCGTCGGGGGCCCACCAGAGCATGTAGCCGGGGTGCGCCGCCCGCTCGAACCAGTCGTACCGCCTGTTCATCGCGGCACGGTGCAGTCCGGTGTAGAGGGCGTCGAAGGCGGAGCGCGGGTCGGTCCAGAGCGAGAGGGTCGCGGCCAGGGCGAGGGTTTCCGGCGTACGGCCCCTGTCGTACCAGGCCGGGACGGTGAACCGGCCCCAGGCGCCCCAGTCCAGGTCGAAGTGGCTGCCCCGGGGGCCGTCCGCCGCTTCGGCGTGGGCGAGGTATCCGGGGTGGTGGCTGATCGTCCGGTAGACGGCCTCGGCGCCGTCGTGGAACTCGCGCATGAGGGGTGTGGGATCGGTGAGCGGCGACTTCAGGATGCCGAACGTGTACAGAGCGAGAGCGGGCATGTGTCTCTCCCTGGTCGGGCTGACGGGTGTGGACACGGTGCGGTGGTGTGCGCGGGGCGGGTGCGTGGGGCGTGACCGGCTCGTCCGGTAGGGGACGGCCCGGCCTGAACGGGCCCGGTACGGCCCTGGGCGACCACCGGGGACGAGGTGAAGGTAGCCGCCTCCGCGCGCCCTGTCGACGTTGCGTTTTCCCTGCACAAGTGCCCTTCCGCCAGCGGTCCTCGCGGGATCCGGGGCGGTGTTCCGGCCGCCGCCGGGGGAGCGCGCACCGGCCCGGACGGCGCCCTCGGGGGCTGTGCTCCCGCGCCCCGTTCCGGCAGACTGCCGCTATGCCGATCATCGACGTAGCGCCCGGAATCTCCCTCGCCCACGAGTGCTTCGGCGACCCCGACGACGCCCCGGTGCTGCTCGTGATGGGCCTCGGCGCGCAGATGATCGCCTGGGACGAGGGGCTCTGCCGGGCGCTCGCGGACCGTGGCCGCCATGTGATCCGGTTCGACAACCGCGACTGCGGGCGGTCGACCGCCTTCGACGACCACCCCGTGGACATGGCCCGGTTCATCGAGACCGTCAAGGCGGGAGACCTCGCCGCCGCCCTCGCGATGGTGCCGTACCGGCTCACCGACATGGCCGACGACGGGTTCGCGCTGCTCACCGCGTTGGGCATCGAGCGGGCCCATGTCGTCGGCGCCTCGATGGGCGGCATGATCGCGCAGCGGATGGCGCTGACCCGGCCGGAGCGGGTGCTGAGCCTGACGTCCATGATGTCCACGACCGGCGAGCCGGAGTACGGCCGCTCCACCCCCGAGGCCCGGGCGGGGCTCTTCGGCCCGCGCCCCGACGACCGGGCGGGGTACATCGCGGCGGCCGAACGCGAGCTGGTGTGGGCCTCGCGGCGGTACGGCGACGCCGACGAGCTGCGGCGGCTGGCCGCCGAGAGCTACGACCGCGGCCACCACCCCGGCGGCGTCGCGCGGCAGATGGGCGCGATGGTCCTCGACGGCTCCCGCGCGGACGCGCTGCGCGGGCTGCGGGTGCCGACGCTGGTGATCCACGGTCTGGACGACACCCTGATCGACCCCAGCGGCGGCCGCCGCACCGCGGAGCTGGTGCCCGGCGCCGAACTGCTGCTCGTCCCGGACATGGGCCACGACCGGCCGCGCCCGCTCTGGCCCGTTCTCGTCGACGCGATGGCCCGCCACACGGCCTGAGACCTCGCCGGAGCGCCCGCCCGGCTACGGCCAGAGCAGCTCCCGCCGCCATGTGGCGCCGTCCTTGCGGTAGTTGAGCCGTACGTGGCGGCGCCGGGCGTCGCCCTGGAAGAACTCGGCGGTCTCCGCGCGCAGGGTGTAGCGGGTCCAGTCGGGCACCGGGGCGTCCGGTTCGCGGACCGCGCGGTCCCAGGCGGCGTCGGCGGCGCGGTCCAGTTCGGCGGCCGAGCCGAGCACCTCGCTCTGCCGCCCGACCAGCGCCGCGGCCAGCGAACCGGTGGACCGCCCGTGCAGCGCCGCCGCGCTCTCCCCGGGGTCGGCCGCGGTGACCGTCCCCTCGATCCGGACCTGACGGCCGACCGCCGCCCAGTAGAAGAGCAGCGCGGCGCGGGGCCGGTCGGCCAGTTCGCGCCCCTTGCGGCTGCCCCGGTGGGAGCCGAAGTGCCAGCCCCGCTCGTCGGCGTCGTGCAGCATCACGATGCGTACGGAAGGGTCCCCGGCGGCGTCCGCGGTGGCCAGCGTCATGGTGTGCGGCTCGGGCTGCCCGGCCTCGGCGGCCTCGCGCAGCCAGCGGCGGAAGAGCGGCAACGGCGCGTCCGGCGCCTGCGACGCGTCGAACGACGGCAGCGGATGGTCCCAGACCCGCAGCCCGCGCAGCAGTTCACGGAAGGCGCGGTCCGCGTCGTACGGGGCGTCGGGGGACGGCACGGGCGCCTCGGCGGCGTCCCGGCCCGGGTTCATGGAGTCTTCGGCCATGGCGGGCAGGGTACGGGGGGTTCGGCGCCGGGCGGTGGGGCGGACGGAGGGCGGGGCGGGGTCGGGCCCGGTGGCGGCCGGGCCGCGCGTGCGGGCCGAGCGCGGGGCCGTGGCGGGCTGACCAGGTCCGCAGGTCGGGACGGGCCAGGCACAGGCCGGGCGCAGGCCAGCCGCAAGCCGGGCACGGGCCCCGCTCGCGCCCTCCGCCGACCGGAAAACCCGTGGCGCCGCCGCCCGTTGTCCGCCTACCGTCCTCGTATGCATTTCCTCCAGTTCTACGGCTGATCAGGCCGGGCGCCCGCGCCCGCCCCCGTCCCGCTCCCCGGTCGACCGGCTCCCGTGCCGGTCCGTGCCGCGCCGTTCCCGTGCCCGCGCCGCGGCCGGGACCGCGGCCGTCCCGTGACGCCCGGAACCGCTGACGCCTGAGCGCGTCCGCGCCCCGGACGCCGCGCCGCACCCGGGGACGCGGGCCTCGTCCGCGTGCCGTCATGGCGTCCGTTCGTCCGGCCGCCCGCTCACGGCACCCCGTACCCGTAGACCGAGCAGAGGATTGTCATGCCTGAGAACACCCCGCGCCCGCACGCCCCTTCCCGTACCTCGGCGCTGGTGGCGCCGGGGGCCGATGCGCCCGTCCGGGGGCGGGCGCATGTGGCGATGATCGGGACGCCGATGGTCAGCCATGTGCTGCCCGGCCTGGAGATCATCCGTGAGCTGGTGGCGCGCGGACACCGCGTCACCTACGCCAACTCCGACCACGCCGCCGAGCTGATCCGCACCACCGGCGCCGAGTTCGTCCGCCACACCTCGGTGCTGCCGGTGGCCACCAACATCTGGCCGGACGACCCGATCGCCGCCGCCTCACTCTTCCTCGACGAGGCGGTCGAGGTCCTTCCGCAGCTGCGGCCGGTCTACGACGCCGACCCCGCGGACCTCTACCTCCACGACGTCGGCGCGTACGCGGGCCGGGCGCTCGCCGAGGCGCAGGGCCGGGAGATCATCCAGCTCTCGCCGACCTTCGTCGGCTGGGAGGGCGCCCAGGAGGAGATGGGCGAGGCGTTCGCCGCGCTGGCGGGCGCCGAGGAGTACACGGCGCGGTTCGCGGCGTGGCTGGCGGAGTCCGGTGCGACCACCCTGGACGTGTCGGAGTTCAGCGGGTGGCCCCGGCGGGCGCTGGCGACGATCCCGCGGGCCATGCAGCCGCACGCCGATCGGGTCGATCCCGACCGGGTCACCTTCGTCGGCCCCTGCTCGTGGGGGCGGGCGGAGCGGGAGAGCTGGCGGCGTCCGGCCGGTGCCGAGAAGGTGATGCTGATCTCGCTGGGCAGCGCGTACACCCGGCAGCCGGAGTTCTACCGGCGGTGCCTCGCGGCGTTCGGGGAGCTGCCCGGGTGGCATGTGGTGCTCCAGATCGGCCGGTACACCGATCCGGCGGAGCTGGGCGAGGTGCCCGGGAACGTCGAGGTCCGGTCGTGGGTCCCGCAGTTGGCGATCCTGGAGCAGGCGGATCTGTTCGTCACCCATGCCGGGATGGGCAGCTGCTCGGAGGCGCTGCTGTGCGGGGTGCCGATGATCGCGGTGCCGCAGGGCGCCGAGCAGTTCCTCAACGCCGACCGCCTCGTCGCCCTGGGCGTCGCCCGCCGTCTGGACACCGCCGACGCGACGGCCGACGCGTTGCGCACGGCGCTGCGGGAGCTGTCGGCCGATCCGGGGCTCTCCGCCCGGGTGGCCGAACTCCGGGCCGCCGCCCGCGCGGAGGGCGGCGCCGCGCGCGCCGCCGATCTGATCGAGGAGCGGCTGGAGCGGATCCTGGCGGCCAGGGGCTGAGGCCGGGGGAGGGCGCCGTCCTCGGGACCGGCGCCCTCCCCGCGGCGGTCAGCCCGCCCCCAGCACCACCGTTCCCGACGAACAGAACCACCCTCCGGTGCCGGAGACGGCCGCCAGCCGGGGCGGGCGGCTGCCCCCGGCGCCGTCGGGCCGGTGGACCTGGCGGCCCCCGCCCGCCGTGCCGCGCAGCTGCCGTACCGCCTCGACCAGCAGGAACAGCCCGCGCATCCCGGGGTGGCAGGCCGACAGGCCGCCGCCGTCGGTGTTGACGGGCAGCGCACCGTCCCGCAGCAGCCGCCCCCCGCCGACGAACGCGCCGCCCTCGCCCTTCGCGCAGAAGCCCAGGTCCTCCAGCGTCACCAGGGTCATGTAGGTGAAGGCGTCGTAGAGCTGGGCGATCTCGATCTCGTCGGGGCGGACGCCGGAGCGGGCGAAGGCGAGGCGGCCGGAGACGGCGGCGGGGGAGACGGTGAAGTCCTCCCACTCGGACATCGTGGTGTGGGAGACGGCGGTGCCGGAGCCGAGCACCCACACCGGCGGTACGGCGAGGTCCGGGACGAGGTCCTCGGCGACCAGCAGGACGGCGCAGCCGCCGTCCGAGCGGATGCAGCAGTGCAGTTTGGTGAACGGGTCGGCGATGACCGGCCCGGCCAGCACCTCGTCGACGGTGATCGGGTCCCGGTACAGCGCGTCCGGGTTGGTGGCCGCGTTGGCCCGCGCCTGGACGGCGACCTCGGCCAGCTGCTCCGGTGTCGTGCCGTACCGGTGCATATGGCGGCGGGCGGCCATGGCGTACTTGGCGATCAGGGTGTGCCCGTAGGGGACCTCGAACTGGAGCGGGCCGCGGGCGCCGAACGAGAGGTTGGCGGTGCGGCGCCGGGCCTTGAGGTCGGCGCGGGCGGTGGAGCCGTAGACCAGCAGGACCGCGCGGGCGTGTCCGGCGGCGATGGCGTCGGCGGCGTGGGCGGCCATCACCTCCCAGGTGGAGCCGCCCACCGAGGTCGAGTCCACCCAGGTGGGGCGGAGTCCCAGATACTCCGCGACCTCGACCGGGGCGAGCGTGCCGAGTCCGGCGGAGGCGAATCCGTCGATGTCCTCGCGCGCGAGTCCGCAGTCGGCCAGCGCCCGGCGCGCGGCCTGGGCGTGGAGTGCGTACGGAGTGGCGTCGTCCACCCGCCCGCAGTCGGAGAGGGCGACTCCGGCGACGGCCACCTTGCGCTTCCCGTAGGGGTTCCCTGACGGCGTCATAAATCTGACGGTACATCAGATACGAGGTCCCGGGCAGGGGGAGGGGCGGGCCCGTAGGGGCAGGGATCTCCCCTGGGGGAGGCGCCCAACTCCCGCCCCCGGCAGGTGCTTCGGCCGACGGTGGCAGTTGGCGACAGGCCCTAGGAAAGTCCGCACCCCGTCCTTACCATGACGAGCCGTCAGATTCCGCGACGGCCGCCCGCCGGTGCGCGGGGGCCGCACCCGGGCCGCAGCCCCGGGCGTCCGCCGCCGTACGGAGGGCGTTGCCGCACGGCCGGGAGGAGCCCGCCGATGGACGCCGCGACCACCGAGGAACAGGAAGAGTTCCGCCGCACCCTCCGTGCCCACCTGCGCGGCGGCCCCCACCCGGACGGGGAACCGGGCGGGAACGGCGACCCGGACCGCGGGCCGGAGACCTCCGGGGACGCATGGCGGCGGCTCGCGGCGCGCGCGGGACTGGCCGGGGCCGGACTCCCGGCCGCGTACGGCGGAGGCGGCGGCGGACCCGTGGCGCTCGCGGTGGCCTGCGAGGAGACCGGCCGGACGCTACGGCCGTCGCCGCTGTTCGCCACCGCCGTGCTCACCGCGCCACTGCTCCTCGCCCTCGGCACCGAGCGGCAGCGCGACACCCTGCTGCCGCGCTGCGCCGCCGGGGAACTGACCTGCGCCACCGCCGTCCCCGCGGGCCGGTTGGGCACCGCGCTCGCGCTCACCGGCCCGAACGGCGGCGACTGGGCGGGCGGCGGCCGGGCCGGGGGCCTCCAGGCGCGCAAGGTGCCCGGCGGCCCCGGACGGGCCCCGGAGGACGGCGGCCGGTGGCTGCTCTACGGCGAGGCGGCGCAGGTCCTCGACGGGCACACCGCCGGACTCCTGCTGGTCGCCGCGCACACCGGCGGCTTCGCCCGCAGCCGCACCCGCCTCTTCCTGGTGGCCGCCGGGGCGCCGGGCCTGCGCCGGATCGCGCTGCCCACGGCGCCCGGCGAACGGCCCCGCGCCCGCCTCGAACTCCGTCAGGTCGAGGCGGAGCTGCTCGGCGCGGAGGAGGCCGGTGCGGCGGCCGGGCGGACGCCGGAGAACGCCGCGCTCGCCGCCGTCGGGGCGGGCGCCGCCGCGGCGCTGGCGGCGGAGACCGCCGGTGCGGCCGACGCGGTGCTGAGCCGCGCCGCCGCCCGGGTACGGGACGGGGGCGCCCCGGCGGGCGAGGGGGCGCGCGTCGCGGAGCTGCACGCCGCCGTCCGGGCGGTCCGGGCCGCCGCGTACGGGGCCGCCGGTGCCGCCGAACCGGGCGCCGGCGCGCTGGCGCTGGCCCAGGCGCTGCAGACGCAGCGGGCGGTGGCGGCGCAGGTCGCGCCGCCCGGGGACGACGGGGCGGCGTACGCGCGGCGGGCGGCCGGGGACGAACTGCTGCTGGGCCCCGTGCACCGGCTGCGGGAGCGGGCGGCGGAGGAGGCGGGGCTGTTCGCCACCGGGGAGCGCGGGCGGAGCGGGCCGCCCGGAGGGAGCGCGGCGGTCGTGGCGGGCATCGGGTGAGCGGGGCGCGGGGACCGGTGGGGACGTCCGCGGGCCGGGCGGGCGCGCGCACCGCGCCGTAGGCCGTCGCCCGGCGGGACGCCCCGGCGGTCCGGCCGCCGTACGTCGCCCGTGGGGCACGGAGCGGATGGCGGACCGGGCTCGTCCGGCCGGAGCGGTGCCGGTCGCGGACGGTGCGGGGCAAGGGGGGAACGGCGCCGGGCGGGGGCCCGGCGGCGGGGACATGGGTGGGGGGATCGGCGGACCCGGGACGGGTCTGCGGTGGGGGTGGCGCCGTGGGGGCGCGGCGGGCCGGTGCGGCACTCCCGGCGGCTGCGTCGGCGCCGGGGGGTGATCCGTACGGGCGTCCGCGGGCGGGCCCGGGGAGCGGGGCCGGCCGGGTGGGCGGCTGCCCGGATTACTTCGTGGGCTTCTTTCCGGTGACGCCGAAATGCACCAACAGCGCGAGATTCGGCTTCAGTTCGGCCTGTTTGACGCCCCAGCTCTGGAATCCCTTCTGATGTCCGGCGACGGCCGCCAGCATGGCCACGATCGAACCGGCCATGGCCGCCGCGCTCACCTCCTTGTCGACCTTGTTGCGGCTCTGCAGCTCCTCGATGGATTCCGTGAGCGAGTTCGTCACGGCATTGAGGATCTTCATGCGGATCTTGTAGAACCGCTTGTCGCCCTCGGCGGCACCCAGATCGACGACGCGCAGAATCGCGTCGTTACGGCGCCAGAACGACAGGAAGCCGTCCACCAGCTCCTCCGCCGCCGCCCAGCCGGACTTTCCGACCCAGGAACGCCCGGCGACGAGATCGGTGAGTTCCGCGCCCTCTTTCGCCATCCCGTCGGCGATTTCGAGGACGGCACCCTCCACGTCGGGGAAGTACTGATAGAACGTAGCGGGTGAAGTGCCCGCTTTTCGGGCCACGTCAATGACCTTCACATCCCGGTACGGGGATGAACTGAGCATTTCACTGAGGCAGTCGAGAAGCTTCTGCCGCGTCGCCTGCCCGCGGCGGCCGGCAACTCTGCCGTCGACGGTTCGCACTTGTCCTGTCATGCCGTCAGCTTACCGAGGGGGGATCGGAGCGCGATTTGGCTGCCTGCAAATGGGGATGGGGGATTTCGGGATATTCGGTCCCGGTTGATTCCGGCGCGGCATGATGCCACGGGTCCGTGGAAGCCGCCGCCCCGGAGTGCGGGCGGCGCGGGCGGTTCCCGTGCGGGGGCGCGGCGGCCCCCGGGTGCGACGATTGACCCGAACCGGTGAATCCTCTTATCAACAGCCTGTGGACAAGTTCGGTGGACAACCGCAGGGTAAGTCCCGTCCCCCGACGCGCGGTTGAGCGAGGCCGTCTCCGCGGGTGACGCATACGTTCGAATTCCTGTCGGGCGACGGCCGTGGAACACCGCTAGCGTGCACCTATGACGGCGATGACGGCATTCCCGGAGGGCACACCCTGCTGGGTGGATGCGATGCTCCCCGATCTCGACGCCGGAAAGCGTTTCTACGGGGAGCTGTTCGGCTGGACCTTCGACGAAGGCGCCGAGGAATTCGGCGGCTATACCGTCGCCTTCCGCGACGGCAGGAAAGCCGCCGCGCTCATGCCGCGGCCCGACCCGTCGATGCCCGTTTCCTGGGGCATTTCCTTCGCCACCCCCGACGCCGCCCGCACCGAGCAGACCGTCATCCGCTCCGGCGGCCGGATCGTCTGCCCGCCGATGCCCGTCGGCGACCTCGGCACGCTGCTGGTCGCCACCGACCCGGGCGGCGCGGTCTTCAGCGCCTGGCAGGCGGGGGCGCACCGCGGCTTCGAGATCTCCGGCGAGCCCGGCGGCTACGTCTGGACGGGCCTCAACACCCGCCTCCCGCACACCGCCGACGCCTTCTACGCCAAGGTCTTCGGCTTCGTCGGCGTCCCGCGCAGCCCGATGGCGGGGCCCGGGGTCCTGCCGTGGCGGCTGACCGGCGGGGACCGCGAGATCGGCTGCCGCGTCACCGTCGGCCCCGACCTGCCCGGCGCCGCGGGCGTTCCCGACCACTTCACCGTCTGCTTCCTGGTGGACGCGATGGACGAGGCGGTGCGCACCGCCACCGCCCTCGGCGGAACCGTCGTGGGCGGGCCGCACTCCTCCTCCGGGGGCCCGTTCGCGGTCCTCCGTGACAATCAGGGCGCCACGTTCGGCGTGATGGCCCCGAAACAGCCCGCGAGACCGCAGAATTGACGGGTACGGCATGAACAGCACGGCAGAGGGACCGGCAGGACCGCCCGGCGGGACCGGGGGCGGGCCGGGGCGGGCGACGACGGGGAACGCATGACCAGCAGGGATCGGCGGCGCGAGCGCGCCGCGCGGACGGCGCCACGACCGACGGCGCGGCGACCGGCACCGGGCACGGCCCGCCCGCCGGGCGACGCCGGGCGCCCCCGGACCCGCCGCCCCGCCCGGGGCGTCCCCCGGGCCCGTCGCCCCGGCGCGCGGAGACCGGCGGCCCACCCGTCACGGAGCGTCGCCCCCGTCTGACGGACGACGCCCGGAGACCGGCACGCACCGTCTGTTTCCGGACACCGCGCCCCCGGCCCCGTACCCGGTTCGACCGACCGGAAGGGGCAGGCCGCGGAGGGCGCCGCCGCCCGGCCCGCACCGGCCCCTCGCGCCCGTGAGGGAGCGGTCGGCGGCCGGTGGGTGACCCCTTTGGGGGGACGTATCGGCGCACGTCAGACAAGGATTGCTCACGGTGGGTGACGGCTTTGCCGCGTAGTGCGGGGGCGGCCCGGCACGACCGCGCGCGGGCCCCGGGTTCGCCACCGGGGCCTTCGCCAGGAAGAATCAGCTCGCATACGGCCGTTCAGGCCAGCGGTGAGACGCTGCACGGGGCAGTGGCTCTCGGCGGCGCGGTGCTTTGGAGAGTCTCTTTTACGCCCCACGGGGAGGTGGCAGGCAAGTGGTGGAGCAGCTGACGCAGCTGACGCAGCACGATCCCCGGCGGATCGGCCCGTTCGAGGTGCTCGGCCGTCTCGGGGCCGGCGGCATGGGACTGGTCTATCTGGCGCGCTCGGCGTCCGGCCGGCGCGTGGCGATCAAGACGGTGCGCACGGAGCTGGCCGAGGACCAGCTGTTCCGGGTCCGCTTCACACGCGAGGTCGAGGCGGCCCGCGCGGTGTCCGGTTTCTACACCGCGGCGGTGGTCGACGCCGACCCGCGCGCCGCGGTGCCGTGGCTGGCGACCGCGTACGTCCCGGCGCCCTCCCTGGAGGAGATCGTCAACGAGTGCGGACCGCTGCCCGCGCAGGCGGTGCGCTGGCTGGCCGCGGGCATCGCCGAGGCGCTCCAGTCCATCCACGGCGCCGGGCTGGTCCACCGCGATCTGAAGCCCTCCAACGTCCTCGTCGTCGAGGACGGCCCCCGGGTCATCGACTTCGGCATCGCCTCCGGCGTCTCCAACACCCGCCTGACCATGACCAACGTCGCCGTCGGCACGCCCGCCTACATGTCGCCCGAGCAGGCCCGCGACTCCCGCAGCGTCACCGGCGCCAGCGACGTCTTCTCCCTCGGCTCCACCCTCGTCTTCGCCGCCACCGGGCACGCGCCGTTCCACGGCGCCAACCCCGTCGAGACGGTCTTCATGCTGCTGCGCGAGGGCCCCGACATCGCCGGGCTGCCGGACGAGCTGCGGCCCCTGATGGAGTCCTGTATGCAGATGGAGGCGGCCCACCGGCCGTCCCCCGCCGACCTCCAGTCGCAGCTCGCCCCGCACCTCTTCGGCTCCGGCACGGACGACAGCGGCACCGCCTCCGCCTGGCTGCCGCCCGGTGCGGTCGCCCTCATCGAGGGGCGCCGCGGCGGCCGTTCCGGACGCGCCGCCGACCGCGCCCCGGCCCGCCCGCCGGAGCCCCCGCGACCCCCGCAGGACGCGCCCCCGCGCCCCGTGGGCGCACCCCCGGCGGCGGCCCCCGCCACCGGCTGGCCGGGCCGGATCGGCGCCGGACCGGGCGCCCACCGCGGCGCCGACCCGCGCACCGGCGCCGGACCGCTGCCGTCCGCCCCGGGCCCCGACCCCGCCCCGTCCCGCGTCGCCCCGCTCCCGGACGCCCCCGCCGAGGCGGACGGCCACGGCGGGCCCGTACGGCTGGGCGCCTCGGCCGCCCCGATAGGGCCGGGCCCGCGTGCGGCCGACGCCCGTGAGACGCCGCGCGGCCACGCCCCGGCGACGGACTGGGTGCGGCCCCCGGCCGGTGCGTCCGGTGTGCCCGCGCAGGCGGGCCGCCCCGCGCTCCCGGACGGCGCCCCGGCGCGCCCCGAGCAGCCCCCGGCGCCCACCGAGCCGCCCGGCGCGGAGCCGAACCGCTGGCGCCCCTGGCGCTTCCGGATGTCGAACGACGTCTGGGGCACCCCGGCCGTCGCCGGTGACCTGCTCTACGTCACCTCCTTCGAGGTGCACGCGCTGGATGTGGCCAGTGGGCGGCGGAAGTTCAAGACCCGCGACGTGGCCTGGGCGATGGCGGTCGCCGACGGCCGGATCCACGCCTCCGACGGCCCCACGCTCTACGCGCTGGACGCCGTCGACGGCACCGAGCGCTGGCGGCTGAACACCGACGGCTGGGTGTACGCCCTCGCCGCCGAGCACGGCACGGTCGTCACCAGTACCCGGGGCGGCGGCGTCCAGGCGTGGGAGGCGGCCACCGGGGAGCTGCGGTGGGAGATCCGCGGCGCGCAGACCGACTTCGAGACCGCCGAGGCGGCCCCGGTGCTCCACGACGGCACGGTCTTCGTCGTCGCCGACGGCCGTCTCAAGGCGCTGGACGCCCGGACCGGCGCCGAACGCTGGGCCTGCCCGGTCGGGGACGCCGCGGCGTGCGGCGGCGTCCCGGTGCGGCTGCTGCCCGCCCCGGACGGCATGGCGTACGTCGTCGCGGGCGCCCGGGCGCTCGCCGTGGACATCGCGCGCGGCGAGGTGCGCTGGCACTTCGAGGCGCCCGCGGTCTTCGTGAGCCCGCCGTCGTTCGCCCCGGGCCCGGCCGTCACCGGGGGCGGCGTCTATCTCGTCGACTACCTCGGCACGGTCTACGCCCTGGACGCGGCCGACGGCCGGGACCGCTGGCGGATCGCGACCGAGCCCCGGCAGTCCACCGAGCCGGTGTTGGTCGCCCACGGCGCCGTCCATCTGGGCAGCGGCAAGGCGCTGTACACCCTCGACGCCGTCACCGGTACGCCGCGCTGGCGGTTCCAGGCGGGCGGTGAGGTGATCGGCGCCCCGGTCGTCGCCGAGGGCCGGGTCCACTTCGGCGCCGCCGACCACTGCCTCTACACGCTCGACGCGATGGGCGGCCAGCTCCGCTGGAAGCTGGCGACCGGCGGCGAGATCACCGGTACGCCGGTGGCGTCCGGCGGTGTGGTCTACGCCTGTAGCAAGGACCGCTGCGTGTACGCGCTGGACGCGGCCCGCGGGACGGGACAGGCCCGGCGGGCCTGAGCCGACGGAACACCGTCGCGCCCCGGGGCCGGTGGGTCCCGGGGCGCAGCCGTGTCCGGCGGGGTTACCCGGCGGGGTTACGGGGCGCCGTGCCCGTCGTCCCGGCGCCCGTCCTCCGGCGCACCGGGCTCACCGGGCGCCGCGTCCTCGTCATGTCCGGGCTCCCCGGGGCGGACGGCGCGCTGCTGCACCGTCTCGTCCAGGGGACCGGCCGCCCCGTCCGGTGTGCCCGCGCCGCCGTCGCCGGGCCGTACCTGCGGGAACGGGACGGTCGCGTCGGGGGTGCCGCCCCAGGAGGGCTCGGCGGCGGGCCCGGGCGGCGCGGTGTCGGGCGGCGCGGTGTCGGGCGCGGGGGCGGCGTCCGCGGCATGGGCGCCCGTGGGGGCGTGCGGCTCCTCGGCGCCCGCCTGCGGGCTGCCGCCGGGGTGCCGACGCAGCTCCTCGGCCCACCGCACCGGCGGCGTGGGCGGCTGGGGCGGCCCGCCGTCCTCCGGTGTCGGACCGGGTGGCGGGGGCGGTCGCCACTCCTGGGCGGGCGGGCGCCCGGGGTCCCACGGGGCGGGACCCGGCGCGGGCCGGGCGCCGTGCGCCCCCGGATCATTCCCGTACGCCTGCTCGTCGTGGGGCGCGGCGTACCGCTCGGCGCCGCGCCCTCCGTGGTCCTCCCGCTCGTCGTACCGCCCCCGGGCATGGCGGCCCTGCGGGACGTGGCGGCCGTGCATCACCAGGGCGGCGAGGAGCAGCAGGAGACCGCCGCCGAACGCGACCGCCACCCCGTCGCCCAGCCCGCCCCGGGGCCCGGCGGTGAGGCTGCCCGCCGCCTGGCCCTGCCGGACCATCCACAGGACGGTGAAGCCGAGCACCACCAGACCGGCCAGGGCCACCAGCGCGCGGCTGCGCAGCGCGACGCCGACCAGCGTGAGCAGGGCGGCGACGGCCATCGGCAGGAAGACGGAGCCGAGCAGTTCCGCGGAGGCGCGGCTGAGCCCGCCGAAGAGGTCCTCGATGCGGACGTCACGGGCGGGACGGCCGTCGTACCAGGGACGGAAGGGGCTCCATACGGCGGCCGTCGCTCCGATGAGGGCGATCAGGGAGCCGAACACGTTGCGCACCACCGGCGTCGCCTCGTTTCCGCGTCGTCCTGATGTCCTCGGTCCCGACGCTACGCCTGCCCGCCGGGGGCCGCGCGGCAGATACGGCGGGCAGGCGGCCGGGCGTTCGCGGACGGCGCCCGGCTGTCACCGCCCCTTGCTAGGGTGCCGTGCACGCGTCAAAGCCCGGCGGCCACCGGGCGGCGCGGCCTGGTTTTCCGGCGGAATCATGTGTGTCACGGGGGATGGACAGCGTTATGCAGCAGCGCACACGTACGCGCGCACGGGCCGCGGTCGCGGCCGTACTGGTGGCGGTCACCGCCGCCGCGATCGGCGGCTGCGGGCGGCTCAACCCGTTCGGCTACGCCCGCCCCACGCTCTCCACCACCTACTCCCCGAGCCCGGGAGCGGAGGCGACCCCGACGTACGGCGCCGAGCCCACCGACGCCTACTCGCCCGAGTACTCCCCGTCCCCGACGATGGCGACGTACGACCCCGACGGCCGCTCCGACGTGCGCGGCAGCGGCTGCGACTTCTCCAACTCGCTGCACGAGTTCACCTATCGGGTCAGCGTCACCAACACCTCCCTGTCGGACACCTTCTCGTACGACATGGAGATCGACTGGATGAAGGCGCGGCCGGCGGACGGGACGAGCTACGGGCGGCACACCCGCAGCATCACGGTGGCGCCCGGTGCCACCGAGACGTACACCGCCCGCTACACCGTCAACCAGTCGTCGATCGGCCGCTTCTGGTTCACCTGCCAGGTGACGCGGGCGGAGAAGTCCCGGATGTGACCGGGCGCCCCGGGGCGCGCTCACGGGCCGCGAACAGCTCGGCCTGCCGCTCCGGGGGCAGATTGCCCAGCGCGATCAGGTGCGGCGCCTGGGCCAGCGCCCGCTCCCGGGTCGCCTCGTGGGCGGCCCACAGCGCCCGTACGGTGCCCTGCACGGCGTCGGTGGGCTGCGCGGCGAGCACCGCGGCGCGGCGCAGCGCGGTCGCCGCCGCCTCGCCCGGCGCAGTCAACTCCGAGACCAGGCCGATCCGGTGGGCGCGGGCGGCGTCCAGCCGTTCCGCGGTGCCCATCAGGCACATCCGGGCGGCCTCCCCGTAGGGCATCCGCTGCGCCATGAGGATCGCCTCGTAGGCGCTGACCATCCCGTAGGTGGTGTGCGGGTCGAAGAAGGTGGAGTGCTCCGAGGCGATGATGAACTCCGCCTCGCCCAGCAGGTAGCAGGCGCCGCCGCAGGCCATTCCGTCGACCGCGGCGATCACCGGTTTCCACAGGTCGTTGGCCTTCGGCCCGATGTACAGCAGCGGATCGTCGAGGGAGTACGGCGACGGCGGCTGCGGGACGGTGACCTCGCGGTCGATGCCGGTGCAGAAGGCCCGGCCGCCCGCCCCGGTGACGACCGCGGCGCGTACGGAGGCGTCGAAGCGGAACGCCCGCCACAGGTCGGCCAGTTCGGCGGCTGCCGCCAGGTCCAGGGCGTTGAGCCGGGCGGGCCGGTCGAGGGTGACCAGCGCGACGCCGTCGTCGATCTCGGCACGGATGCTCACGGCCGCTCCAGGACCCAGCGGGGCACCGTCACGCCCCCGGGCGGGGTGTGGAAGACGGCCCGTACGGGGGCGCCGATGCGCAGCCGCGCCGGGTCGACGGAGTCCAGGCGGGCGTCGGCGTCCGCGACGACGTTGCCGACGAGCCGGATCCGGGGCGCGTCGGCCAGCTCCACGACGACGGCGTTGTACGGCGCCTGCGCCGCGTAGGCGGGCAGCAGCGGCGGGTGCGGGACGACGAACGACCAGATGTGGCCGCGGCCGGACGTGGTCCGCCAGTGGCTGTCGAAGGACTGGCAGTGCGGGCAGCAGGGGCGCGGCGGGAAGCGCGGAGCGGTGCACTCCGTGCAGGTCTGGACGCGCAGTTCGCCGCGGGCCGCGTACTCCCAGAATGGCGCGCCGTCCTCGTCGGGAACGGGAACCAGCAGGTCATCGACGGTGTCGGCCGGATTGTCAGTGGGCTGTGTCACGCTCTGTGACATGACGTTACGTGACTGCATCTTCCGATCAACTCCTCAGCAGCAGGGCCGAGGTGGGGACGCCCTCGCCCGCGGTGACCAGACAGGTGGCGGCGCCCGGGACCTGCGCGGTGCTGGTGCCGCGCAGCTGCTTGACGCCTTCGGTGATGAGGTTGAAGCCGTGGACGTACGCCTCCGAGAGGCCGCCGCCCGCGGTGTTCAGCGGCAGCCGCCCGCCGGTCTCCAGGGCGCCGCCCTCGGTGAAGGCCGCGCCCTCGCCACGCCCGCAGAAGCCGTAGCCCTCCAGGGAGAGCGGGATCAGCGGGGTGAAGGCGTCGTAGATCTGCGCCACGTCGACGTCCTGCGGGCCCAGGTCGGCGTTCTTCCACAGCTGGCGGGCGGCGGTCCAGGCGGGCCCGCTGAGCGGGTCGTCGTTCCAGTAGTTGACCATCCCGTGGTGCTGGGCGGGCAGCCCCTGGGCCACGGAGTGTACGTAGACGGGGCGTCGGCGGCAGTCGCGGGCGCGCTCCGCGGAGACCACGACGCAGGCCAGTGCGCCGTCCGTCTCCAGGCAGTTGTCGAAGAGGCAGAGCGGTTCGCTGATCCAGCGGGCGGTCATGTACATCTCGCGGGTCAGCGGCCGGTCGTACATCATCGCGGCCGGGTTCTGGTTGGCGCGGTTGCGGCAGGCGAGGGCGACGTTGAAGAGGTGGTCGCGGGTGGCGCCGTATTCGTGCATGTAGCGGCGGGCCAGCATGCCGATCTCGTCGGCGGGCCGCAGCAGCCCGAAGGGCCGGGTCCACTGCCCCGGGGTGGGGAGCTGGACCTGCGTGTTCTTCCACGGGCGGGGCCCGGAGCCGCGTTTGCGGGACCGCCAGGCGACGCCGACGTGCGCCTGCCCGGTGGCGACGGCGGCGGCCAGATGGGCCACGGTCGCGCAGGAACCGCCGCCGCCGTAGCCGACCTTGGAGAAGTGGGTGACGTCCCCGGCGCCGATGGCCTTGGCGATCTCGACCTCGTCGGTCTCCTCCATCGTGTAGGAGGCGAAGGCGTCCACCTCCGCGGGGGCGATCCCGGCGTCGTCGAGCGCGGCGAGGATCGCCCGGCAGGCAAGCGTCTTCTCGGATTCCTCCAGCCTCTTGGCGAACGGAGTCTGCCCGATGCCGGCTATCGCCGTAGCGTCCTTGAGGGTCGCCCCCATGGCCACCTCCGTGGTCGGTCGTCCGTACTGACAGCCGAGGAGGCTACCGCTAATCTGACGGGTAGTCAGCTCTTTGGCGGGAGGCGGTTCTCGATGCGCGACGACCTGGAAACGCGAGCGGATCTGCGGTACGGCTCCCTGCCCTGCCTGGTGCGCGAGGCCGCCGAACGGTACGGCCCGCGCGAGGCCGTCGTCGGAGGCCGCACCCGGCTCACCTACGCCGAACTGGGCGAACGCGTCGAGCGGGCCGCCGCCGCCTGCCTCGCCGCCGGAGTCACCCCGGGCGACCGCGTCGCCGTCTGGGCCCCCAACACCCCCGACTGGATCGTCTCCGCACTCGGCGCCGTCACCGCCGGTGCCGTCCTGGTGCCGGTCAACACCCGCTTCAAGGGCACCGAGGCCGCCGACATCCTGCGCCGCACCCGCGCCCGGCTCCTCTTCGTCACCGGCACCTTCCTCGGCACCTCCTACGTCGCCGCACTCCGCCGTGCTGCCCGGGAGGGGCCGGGCAGCGGACCGCTGCCCGGCCTGCCGGACCTGGAGCGCGTGGTGGTCCTCGCCGACGACGCCCCGGCCGACTTCGACAGCCGACCGGCCTTCCTCGCCGCCGGTGCCGCGGTCCCGCCCGGCGCGGTCCGCGAGCGCGCCGACGCCATCCGCCCCGACGACCCCTCCGACATCCTCTTCACCTCCGGCACCACCGGACTGCCCAAGGGCGCGGTGCTCAGCCACGCCCAGACGCTCCGCGCCTACGACACCTGGAGCGACCTCGCCGGTCTCACGGAGGGCGACCGCTATCTCATCGTCAACCCCTTCTTCCACACCTTCGGCTACAAAGCCGGGATCGTCGCCTGCCTGCTGCGCGGCGCCACGATGGTGCCGCAGCCGGTCTTCGACGCCGAGGCCACCCTCGCCCGCATCGCCGCCGAACGGATCTCCGTCCTGCCGGGCCCGCCCACCCTCCACCAGCAGCTCCTGGAACACCCGGCCCGGGCCCGGCACGACCTCTCGGCCCTGCGGCTGGTGGTCACCGGCGCCGCCGTTGTCCCGCTGGAGCTGGTCGAACGCCTCCGCGGCGAGTTGGGCGTCGCCACCGTCCTGACGGCGTACGGCCTGTCGGAGGCGGGCGGCCTCGTCACGATGTGCCGCCGCGGCGATCCGCCCGAGGCCGTCGCCGCGACCAGCGGCCGGGCCGTCCCCGGCACCGAGGTCCGTATCGCCGACACCGCCGACCGCCCCCTGCCGACCGGCACCCCGGGGGAGGTGCAGGTCCGCGGGTACCACGTGATGTCCGGCTACTTCGAGGATCCGGCGGCCACCGCGCGCACCCGCACCGCGGACGGCTGGCTGCGCACCGGCGACATCGGCGTCCTCGACGCGGACGGCAACCTCCGCATCACCGACCGCCTCAAGGACATGTTCATCGTCGGCGGCTTCAACGCCTATCCGGCCGAGATCGAGCAACTCCTCGGCCGCCACCCGGACATCACGGAGATAGCCGTCGTCGGGATACCGGACGCCCGGCTCGGCGAGGTCGGCAAGGCGTACGCCGTCCGCCGCTCCGGCGCGAGCCTGACCGCCGACGACCTCATCGCCTGGTCCCGCCGCGAGATGGCCAACTACAAGGTGCCCCGCCAGGTCGAGTTCGTCACACAACTACCACGCAACGCGAGCGGGAAGGTGCTGAAGACCCGGCTGCGGGCGGGGGCGGAGGGGGGTTGATACGGCGGGTGCGGTGAGCCCGGTGGGGGCCGGGGCCGGGGCGTACGCGGCCGGGGCACGTACGGCCGGGGCGGGGCG
>NZ_JODY01000034.1 GCF_000718015.1 Streptomyces catenulae
CTCCCCCGCGCCCCGCACGCCCCTCCCGTGAACCCCGTGTTGCCCCGTGTTGCCCCGTGTTGCGACCTCGTGGCAGGCCGCCCCACCCCCTTCCGGGGCCCACCCACAGCTGCCTACAGTCGCTGCATCACCTCATCCCGGCCGTGTGCCCGAGTGGTTGAGGGACTCGCCTGCAAAGCGAGTTACGCGGGTTCGATTCCCGCCACGGCCTCCGGTCCCGTGCAGGGACTCACAGAGGGCGGTCCCGCTGCGGGTGGACCGCCCTCTGTGGCGTTCGTTCCCCGGGCGGCGCGCCGTCGCGTCGTCATGCTCCGCGCGCCGTCCGGAGCGGATGCCCGGAAAGCCCTGAAGGCGGCCCCGACCTCGGCGGGGACCGCCTTCAGGCGCGTTCCGGGGGCTTACGCCTGCGCCCCCTGCGGGACGCCCTGGGCGCTCTGGGCCACCGCCGCCTGCGGGCGGATCGGGAGGCGGCCGATGGGGCGGCCGGTGGCCGCGCGGACCGCGGAGGCGACCGCGGCGGGGGCGGTCACCACCGGCACCGCGCTGGCCGCCTTCGCGCCGAACGGGGCGACCACGTCACGCTCCTCGACGAGGTTGACGATGCGGATGTCCGGGGCGTCCAGCGCGGTCGGCAGGGCGTAGCCGGTCAGATCCGGGTGGCGGACCTGGCCGCGCGTGGTGCGCAGGTTCTCCATCAGCGCGGCGCCCAGCCCCTGGGTCACCCCCGCCTCGATCCGGGCGCGCAGCTGCCGGGGGTTGAGCACCCGCCCGACGTCCTGCGCCACGGTCATCTCCACCACGCGGACGGTGCCCAGCTCGATGTCGACGTCGGCCACGCAGCGGATCGCGCAGAACGCCATCCCCACGAACGCGTCGCCCTGCCCGGACTCGTCCAGCGGCTCCGTCGGATGCGGACGGCACTGCGCGGTGGCCCACAGCTCCTTGCCGTCCAGCGCCTCGGCGACGGTGGTGGAGAGCACCCCGTCGTACGAGGTGATCTTGCCGTCGGTGATCTGGAGCAGCTCGGTGGACATCCCGAACTTGTGGGCCAGCGGCTGGAGCAGTTGCGTACGGACCATCTTGGCGGCCCGTTCGACGGCGCCGCCGGAGACCCAGGTGTGGCGGCCGTGGCAGGCGCGTCCGGCGGGCGGCTGATCGGTGTCGGCGCCCGCGACGTGCACCTCCTCGATGCCCAGCGTCTCCTGCACGATCTGCCGCGCCAGCGTGGAGAAACCGCTGCCGGTCTCCACCGCGGCACAGATGACGGTGGCGACCGAACCGCTGACCTTGACCGTCGCGGTGGACACCTCGTCGGCGCCCTCCGCGCCCAGCATGTGCACCATGCCCAGCGCGTAGCCGACGCCGCGGCGCACCGCGCCCGGCTCGCCCGCGCCCTCCGGACCGCCCGGCAGCAGCCACTCCGCGGCGGGGGTGTCCTTGGGCAGGTCCGGCAGCGGCGCCTCGGTGACCGAGCGCAGCAGTTCGGCGACGGGTGCGGGGCAGGTCACCGTCTGGCCGGTGGGCAGCAGATCGCCGGTGGCCATGATGTTGCGCCGCCGGATCTCGTCCGGCTCCAGCCCCAGCCGCGCCGCGAGCTTGTCCATCTGGCCCTCGTGGGCGGCGCAGACCTGCATCGCGCCCTCGCCGCGCATATGGCCGGAGGGCGGGTTGTTGGTACGCACCGCCCAGCCCTCGATGACGGCGTGCGGGACGACGTAGGGGCCGCAGGAGAAGGAGACGGCGGCGGCCAGCGCCTCGGCGGAGGTGTCCGCGTAGGCTCCCGCGTCCATCAGGATCTGCGCCTCGACCTTCACCAACTTGCCCTCGGCGTCCGCGTGGTGGCGGTAGCGGAGCAGCGTCGGGTGGCGGTGCGTGTGGCCGAGGAAGGACTCCTCGCGGGTCGCGGCGAGCTTGACCGGGCAGCCGGTACGGAGCGCCAGCAGGCCCAGGGAGAGCTGGATGCCGGGGTCCTCGCGGTCGGCGGTGGCTCCGGGCACGCCGGTCACCACGACCTTGACGCGCTCGGGGTCGAGGCCGAAGGAGGCGGCGGCCAGATCGCGGTCGGCGTGCGGGTCGGTGGAGGCGGTGTAGATCTCCACGCCGCCGTCGGGCCGCGGCACCGCGAGCCCCGCCTCGGCGCCGATGGGCGCGGGGTCCTGACGGCCGATGCGGTACAGCCCCTCGACCATCACCTCGCCGACGGCCTCCGGGTCGCCGAAGCGGAGCGGGATGTGCCGGATGAGGTTGCCGTCCGGGTGCAACGGCTCGGCCTCGAAGGCGAGTTGCGGATCGGTGACCGGGTCGAGCAGCTCGTACTCGACGGCGATGGCGGCGGCGGCCAGCCGGGCGGTGTCCGGGTGGTCGGCGGCGATCGCGGCGATCGGCTCACCGTGGTGGCGCACCTCGTCCTTGGCGAACACCGGACGGTCGGCGACGCCGCGGCCGTGCCCGGCGTCCCCGGGGACGTCCGCGTGGGTCACGACGGCGCGGACGCCGGGGAGTTCGGCGGCCTGCCGGGTGTCGAGGGAGAGGATCCGGGCGCGCGGGTGCGGCGAGCGGAGCACCGCCGCCCACAGCAGCCCGTCGGCCCAGAGGTCGGCGGCGTACGGGAAGGTGCCCTGGGTCTTGGCGGACGCGTCGGCGGAGGGCAGGGAGACGCCCAGGCCGTGCGGCGGCGGTTCGACGGGCGGGGTCGGCACCCCGGCGGCGGGGGTCGCGGTGGCTGCGTCGGTCGTGCCGCTCATGCGGGGCCTCCCGTCCGGTGCGGTGCGTCCGGACCGTGGGGTTCGTCGGGGTCGTGGCCGGTGGGGGCGCCACCGTGCTCGGCCGGGGCGTGCGGGCCCTGGTCGTGCGCCCCGTGCGGGGCGGGCTCCTCGGGGCCCGGCTGGTGCGGGATGTGCGCCGCCTCCTCGGACACCTCCGCCTCCGCGGCGGCCTCGGCGGCCCGGCGGCGGGAGGCGACGACGGTGTCGACGGCGTCGAGCACCCCGCGGTAGCCGGAGCAGCGGCAGAGGTTGCCGCAGAGCGCCTGCCGGGTCTCCAGCTCGCTGGGGGCGTGGTTGCCCTCCAGGAGGTCGTGGACGGTCATCGCCATGCCCGGGATGCAGAAACCGCACTGGACGGCGCCGGATTCGGCGAGGGCGCGCTGTACGTCGGAGGGGCGGCCGTGCTCGGCGAGCCCCTCGACGGTGCGGACCTCGCTGCCCGCGGTGGTGGCGGCGGGCACCAGGCAGGAGGCGACCAGCCGCCCGTCCACCTGGACGGAACAGGCGCCGCACTCCCCCTGGGAGCAGCCGTCCTTGGCCCCGGCGAGCCCGAGCCGCTCGCGCAGCACGTAGAGGAGCGATTCGCCGATCCAGGCGTCGGTGACCGGCCGGTCGGCGCCGTTGACCCGCAGCACGTACGAGGCGTGCGGATGCTCCTCGGCGTACGCGTCGGCCCCGGCGGTGTCCGGACCGGAGTCCGCCAGCACCTGCGGCGCCGCCTCGGGAACGGCCACCTCCGGCGCGTCCGGCGCATGACCGGCCAACTCCGGACCGACGGCCTCCGGGCCCTCGGGCGCGGCGGCGTCGGGCCCCCCGGGGGCGGCCGGGTCCGGGGCGTCGTCCCCGGGTACGGCCTCGGCACCTTCGGCGGGCTCGACCGCCGCTGCCGTGAGGTCGGTTGCCTCGGCGTCCAACGGGGCCGCGGCCTCCGGGTGCGCGCCCTCGGGCGCGGTGGCGGCGGGCTCGCCGGACGGCGGGGCCGCGGGAGCATCGGCTACGGGAGCGTCGGCGGGGGCCACCTCCGGCACCGGGACGCCGTGCGGCGGCGTGCCGTGGAGCGCCGCACCGGGCTCGGCGACGGGCGGTGCGACGGCCGCCTCGGCGACGGGCGGCGCGACGGGCTCGTGGGCGGGCTGTCCCGGGGCGTCGGCCGCGGCAGCCTCCGGCACCGGGGCGCCCGGGGCGTCGGCGGCGGGCGGGCCGTCGGCCGCGGGCTCGGCGCCCGGCTGCGGGGCGGGCGGCTCCCCGGGGACGTACGGGTCGCCCGCGGCGAAGGGCTCCGCGGCGGGGTGGTCACCCGGGGCGGCGGACGGCTCCGGGGCGAGCGGCAACTCCCCTACGGGCGGCGCCGGTTCGGGCACGGCGTCCACGCCGTGGTCACCGGGAACGGGCGCGCCGTGGTCACCGGGCGCGGGGACTCCGTGGTCGCCGGGCGCGGGCACACCGTGCCCGGCCGGGGCGTCCGTACCCGGCTCGGCGGCGAAGGGGGCGGGCTCGGCGGCGGGCGCGTCCACCTCACCGGGGGCGTGCGCCACCTCGGCGTGCGCCGCCTCCGGGTGCGCCGCCTCCGGGTGGGCCGCCTCCGGGTGGGCCGGGTCGTACCCGGGTGTGCCGTACCCGCCGTACGTCCCGTAGGCGCCGTCGCGTACCGCGTCGAGCGGGAACTCGCCGGAGACGTCGGGCTGTTCACCGGCGGCCGGGACGGTCCAGGAACCGGTGTCCGCCGGGGCGTCGGCCGGGTGGGCCGGGGCCTGCGGGGCGGGTGCGGAGCCTTCGGCCGGGGGCCACTGGGCCAGTGCGTCGGCGGGGAGCGACCAGTGGCCGCTGCCGCCGCCGGGCGTCATCGGCGCCGGGGCCTCCGGGGCGCCGGTGGCGTAGGCGTCGCCGGTGCCGTGGGCGGTGTCGTGGGGCACGCCGTGGTCGGTGCCGGGCCGCGGGTACGGCTCCTCGGCGATGCCGCCGAACAGCGGGTCCTGCGGGGCCGGGTGGCCGCCGTAGCCGCCCTGTCCGCCGTAGGTGTCACCGGACGGGGCGTACCCGTACGGGTCGGGCGCGGGGTGGCCGGTGTCCTGGCCGCCGTAGGGGTCGCCCCCGGGGGCGGCGGTGTCGTAGTGGTACCCGGTGGCCGGGTAGCCGCCCGGGGCGTGCGGGGCCCGGCCGTCGTCGACGAGGTACTCGCCGGACTCCTCCAGGACGTCGTCCGGGGCGCCCGGGACCGTCCACTGACCGGCGCCACCGGCCGCTTCCGGGCCGCCCGCGACCGGCCATTCGACGTGCTCACCGCCCCAGGGCGTGCCGTGCGGCGGGGTGCCCGTGGGACCGGCCTGCTGGCCGGTGTGGGCGGGGTATCCGGCCGACGGGTCGGCGTACCCGGCGGAGGGGTCGGCGAACGGCATCGTCCACTGGCCGGTGGCCGTCGGGTCGGTCCCGGCGCCGGGGATCGGCGGGGTGAAGGAGGCCGGGGGGACGTAGCCGTGGCCGGGCGCGGCGAGCGGGTCGGCGCCCGGGGGGTAGTAGTCGCCGCCGAGGGCCGCGGTGGTGAACCCCTCCGGCAGCTGCACGAAGGCCGTGGCCTCCTGCTCGTACTCGCCGCCCTGCGGCAGCGGCTGCCAGCCCTGCTCGGACTGCGGCCTGCGGTTGTCGTCGCTCACGAGAGCGCCCTCCCAAGTGCGCGGCGGGCCAGGGCCGCCACCGTACGGCGCAGATGCAGCGCGGCGGGCGGCAGGGTCTGCGGCTCGGAGCCGTCCTGCGGCGGCGCCGGGTCGGGGATACAGGCGGCCGCGACGTAGTCGCCGAAGGCCGTCAGCGCCTCCGGGACCAGGGCGCGTTCGCCGTCCCAGTCGATGAGGGAGGCCACCCACTGCTCGGCCTCCAGGGGCCGCAGCGGCATCGCGGCGACCGCGCCGACGGCGCACCGCACCCCGCGCCGCGCCGGGTCGAGGACCAGCGCGACGGAGGCGGTGGCACGGCCGGGGCCGGTGCGCCCGGTGGCCTTGAGGAACGTCTGCGGGGCGTGCAGCAGCGGCACCCGGACGTAGCCGACGAGTTCGCCGGGGCGCAGCATCTCGCGACCGGCCAGCAGATGGCTCACCGGGATCTCGCGGCGGCCGCCCCCGGGGCCCGCGATGACCAGGGTGGCTTCCAGGGCGGCGAGCACCGGCAGGGTGTCGCCGGTCGGCGCGGAGCTGACGATGTTGCCGCCGAGCGTCCCGGCGTTGCGGATCTGCGGGGGCCCGGCGGCGCGCGCGGCGGCGGCCAGCCCCGGGATCAGCGCGGCGAAGTCGGGGCGCCCCATGCGGGCGAGGGTGAGTCCGGCGCCGAGGAGGGCGTGGCCGTCCTGGTACTGCCAGCCGCGGATTTCACTGATCCGGGCGAGGCCCACGAGGCCCGCGGGTCTGAGGAGTCCGGCGTTGACCGCCGCCATCAGGTCCGTGCCGCCCGCGACGGGTACGGCGGCGGGCATGGCGGCGAGGGCCGCCACCGCCTCGTCGAGCGAGGCCGGCAACGTCACCGTGTGCGACGCCTGCGGTGCGTGCGTGGTCAAGCCAGCTGCCCCTTCCCCGGTGTCCCGGCAGTTCCGCTCGCCGTACGGTACGTGCTCACGGTCCGGACGTGGCAACTCTGGCACATTCTCGCGGGGGCACGGCGCGAGGGTCCGCGAAGCGGTGTTCCGTCCCGAACGGTGCGCTGGTCCCCTTTCGTCCACCGCGGCGGGCCCGTACGGCGGCGGTGGCGCGGGGTCTTCCGGGTGCGCCGGGCGCCCGCGGCACCCGGGACCGGCCGGTCGTCCGGCCCCGGGACGGGCGCTCCGTTCGTACGGCGGCTCACACGTTCGGGGGCGGCCCGTCGATCGGGCGTCCGAGCACTCCGGGGCGCCGCTGCCAGGGGTGGGGGCCGCCGGGCGGGCGGTAGGCGACGCCGAGGGCGTCGAGGCGCGGGTAGTGGGCGGTCATCCGGCGGGTGAATTCCTGGTAGTCGCGGTCGGCGGGGGCGGGCAGCCGGGACCAGGCGACCTCGGCGAGCGCCACCAGCCGCGGGAAGACCTGGTAGTCGCGGCGCTCCTGACTGTCCATGACCTCGGTCCAGACGTTGGCCTGGGTGCCGAGCACCCGCGCCGCCTCGGTCTCCGTGAGGGCGTCGGGGACGGGTTCGAAGCGGTAGACGTCCTCCAGGGTGCGGACGAAGCCGATCGGCACCGGCTCGTCGGGCCCGGCGTCCTGCCGGTGGTCCAGATAGACCTGCTGTTCGGGGCACATGACGACGTCGTGTCCGGCGCGGGCGGCGGCGACGCCCCCGGCGTAGCCGCGCCAGGACGAGACCGCGGCGCCCTCCGGGAGGCCGCCCTCCAGGATCTCGTCCCAGCCGATGAGGCAGCGTCCGCGGTCGGCGAGCCAGCGGGCGAAATGGCCGAGGAACCAGCTCTGGAGGCCGTCCTCACCGTCGACGCCCAGGTCGGCGATGCGCTTCTGCGCGGTGTCGGACGCCTTCCACTGCTCCTTGGGGCACTCGTCGCCGCCGAGGTGGACGTAGCGCGACGGGAACAGTTCCAGGACCTCCTCCAGCACCTCCTCGTAGAAGCGGACGGCGTTGTCGGTGGGGGCGAGTACGTTCGGGTTGATGCCCCAGGTGTCCCAGACGGAGAGGGAGGTCGTGTCGATGACGTCGGTGTTGCCGAGTTCCGGATACGCGGCGATGGCCGCCTGTGAGTGGCCGGGGATATCGATCTCGGGGACGACGGTGATGTGGTGGCGCGCGGCGTAGGCCACGATCTCGCGCAGATCGTCCTTGGTGTAGTGGCCGCCGTGCGGGATGTCGCTCCACAGCGGTGAGGCGCGGTGGCCGAGTTTGGTGCGGGCGCGCCAGCCGCCGGTGCGGGTGAGTTCGGGGTGCCGGTCGATCGGCACCCGCCAGCCCTGGTCGTCGGTGAGGTGCAGATGCAGGACGTTGAGCTTGTGCGCGGCGAGCAGGTCGATCCAGCGCAGGACGCCGTCCTTGGGGGTGAAGTGCCGGGCGACGTCGAGCATCATGCCGCGCCAGCCGAAGCGCGGCGCGTCCTCGATGCGCAGCGGCGGCAGTGACCGGGCGCGGGTGTCCGGGGCGACGGGCGCGCGCCGGAAGACGTCCGCGGAATCGGTGGCGAGAAGTTGACGCAGCGTCTGGGCGCCCCAGAAGACCCCGGCCGGGCTTCCGCCGTCGAGGGTGAGGAGGGCGCCGTCGACGGTGAGGCGGTAGCCCTCGGGGCCGAGGCGGCGGGCGGTGTCCGGGTCGGTACGCAGCCGGATGCGGGTGCGGCAGCCGTCGTGGTGCGGGGGCAGCGGCAGGGCGGTGGCGGCGCCGAGGGTGGTGCGCAGCCAGTGGGCGGTGTCCTCGGTGCCGGGTCCGGCGTCGATGCCGGTGGCCGCGTCGAGGACGCACGCGTCGCCGTCCGGGAGGGCTTCGGCCCGGAGCGGAAGCGGAATGACGGTGTGGTCGGGGGTGCCGGGGTGTCCGGTGGGGTGGGGTTGCATGCCGTGACCCTTCAGTCCTTCACCGCGCCGCCGAGGCCGGAGACCAGTCGGCGCTGTACGAGTACGAAGAAGACGAGCACGGGGAGGGTCATCACGGTCGATGCGGCCATGATGCCGCCCCAGTCGTTCTCGTCGGGTTTGAAGAAGACCAGCAGCGCCATCGGCAGGGTGGAGTTCTCGGTGGCGCTGATCAGGAACGACTTGGCGAACAGGAAGTCGTTCCAGGTGGAGATGAAGGAGAAGACGCTGGTGGCGACGAGCCCGGGGAGGACGAGCGGGAAGAGGATCCGCCACAGGAAGCGGGCCCGGCTCGCGCCGTCCAGGGAGGCGGCCTCCTCCAGGCTCTCGGGGACGGCCCGGACGAAGCCGCGCAGCATCCAGATGGCGAACGGCAGCGAGAAGGCGAGGTGCGGCAGGATCAGCGAGCCGAGGGTGTTCAGGCCGATGCCGGGCACGGCGGTGCCGACGTCGCGCAGGAGGAAGAAGAGCGGGATGGTCAGCGCCTCGACCGGCACCGTCTGCGCGATCAGAAACATGATCAGCAACGTGGTGCGGAAGCGGAAGCGGAACCGCGTCACGGCGGTGGCGGCGAGGAAGGCGATCAGCGCGGAGGCGACGACCACCGTCCCGGCGACGACGAGGCTGTTGAGGAAGTAGCGGCCGAAGTCCTGCTGTTGGAAGACGCGTCGGAAGGCGTCGAGGGAGGGCGCGAGCGTCCAGGGGCGCGGGGAGTCCGACTGCACCTCGGCGTCGGGTTTGAAGGCGGAGAGGACCATCCAGTAGAGCGGGAAGGCGACGACACCGGCGATGAGCAGCGTCACGCCCTCGGCGGCGAGCCGCCAGGGACGGCGGGGGCCGCGGCGCGGCCGGACGGAGCCGCCGGGGTGGGGAGCGCCGGGGCGGGGAGCACCGCCCTGACCGGCGGAGTTGGCAGTACGGCCCGGTCCGTCCGTACGGCCCGGTCCGTCCGTACGGCCCGGTCCGTCCGTACGCGCCGCCGGGACCCCGGCCGACGGAACGGCCTCCTCCGGCGCGTGGGCCTCCCGGGTGCGGGGTTCGCTCACAGCTCCTCCCCCTGGCGGCGCAGCAGCCGCAGATAGACGAGGGTCACGCCGAGCAGGAGCAGCAGCATGACGACGCCGATCGCCGCGCCGAGGCTGTACTGCGAGGAGGCGAAGGCCCGTTGGTAGGCGTAGACGTTGAGGACGAGGTTCTGCCGGGCGACGCCGCCGCCGTCCGTCATCACATAGATCTGCGTGAACAGCTTGAAGTCCCAGATCACCGACTGGAGCGTGACGACGACGAGGATCGGCCGCAGCATCGGCGCGAGGACGCTGCGCCAGATCCGCCAGGCGGAGGCGCCGTCCAGCGCCGCGGCCTCCACGATCTCGGCGGGGACGGCGCGGATCCCGGCGTAGACGGTGATCATCACGAACGGGAAGGAGCACCAGACGACTTCGAGGAGGACGAGCGCGAAGGCGGTGTAGCGGTCGTAGGTCCAGGAGAAGTCGGCGAAGCCGCTCATCCCGAGGGCGGTCAGCGCCTTGTCGACGGGGCCGAAGTCGGGGTCGAAGAGGAAGAGCCAGACGGTGGAGCCGGTGATGGCGGGCGTCGCCCAGGCGCCGAGCCCGGCGAGCATCAGGGCGAGCCGGGGCAGCGCGCGGACCCGGGTGAGCAGGACGGCGAGGGCGCAGCCGGTGGCGAGGGTGGCGAGGACACAGGCGGCGGCGAAGACCACGGTGGCGAGCAGGACCGACCAGAACTCGCCGTCGCCGAAGAGCGTGGCGTAGTTGCCGAGCCCCTGGAAGGTGGTCGGCTGACCGCCGCTGACCTGCGCCTGGGTGTATTCGAGGAAGGAGATCAGGCCGAGTTGGTAGATCGGGTAGACCAGCAGCGCGCCGAGGACGGCGAGCGCCGGGGCGAGGTAGAGCCAGGGGGTCCAGCCGCCGTGCCGCCGGGCGGGGTCGCGCGGCGCGGCACGGGGGCGGAGGCGGGCGGTGCGGGGCCCGCTGCGGAGGGCGGTCACTTGTGGAAGGCCCCGTCCATGGCGTGGGCCGCCTCGGTGGCCGCCGCGTCGACGCTCTTCCGGCCGCTGACGATCTGCTGGTACATCGTCGGCAGCACCAGCGAGGCGTCGACGGTGGCCCAGCCCGGCGCGGCGGGTACGAACTCCGCCCCGGCGTCGAGGGTGTCGACGAACGGCTTGACGTAGGGCTGCCGCTTCGCGGCGGCGGCGCGGATGTCGGTGAAGGTCGGCAGGAAGCCCATCGCGTCGAAGAGCCCGCGCTGGGTCTCCTTTCCGGCCAGCCGCTTCATCAGGTCGACGGCGAGGGTGCGGTGGGAGGTGCTGCGGAGCACACCGATGTTGTTGCCGCCCGCGAACGCCGGGGCGATCTCGCCCTTCTTCCGGCCGGGCAGCGGGACGACGCCGTACTCCCCCTTGACCTTGCCCGCTTCGACGGCCCGGTGGTTGAAGTCGCCGCCGATGGCCATTCCGGCGCGTCCGGCGGCGAAGGCGGTGACGGTGTCGTTGCCGTTCATCCCGGCGCACTTGGCGGCCGGGCAGTTGTCGTCGCCGAAGAGACCGGTGTACGCGGCGATGCCCTTCCGCGCCGCCGGGGTGGTGACGGCGGCGGTGAAGGCGCCGTCCTTCTCGGTGGCGAGGGCGCCACCGGCCGACCAGAGGAACGGCAGCGCGCCGTAGGTGTACGCGCCGCCGACGGCGAGCCCGTACATCTCCGGATGGGCCGCCCGGATCTTCCGCGCGGCGGCGGCCATCTCGTCCTGGGTGGCCGGGGGCCGGAGGTGGAGCTCCTCGAACAGGTCGGTGCGGTAGTAGAGGGCGCGGACGCCGACGAAGAGCGGGGCGCCGTAGATCTTTCCGGCCACGGTCACCGAGCGCCGGGCGGTGGGGTCGGTGTCCTTCGCCTCGGACCAGGCGCCGAACTCCTTCGTCACATCGGCGAGTCCGCCGTCCGCGACGTATCCGGCGGTGTCGGTGTTGCCGTACTCGATGACGTCGGGGGCGCCGGACGGGTCGTTGAAGGCGGCCTTGACGCGCTGGGCGCGGGTGTCGACGGGGATGTAGTCGACGGTGACCTTCACGCCCTTGTGGGCGGCGGTGAAATCGGCGACGGCCTGCCGGACCACCTTCTCCTTGGGGGCGTTGCCGACCTCCCGGAAGAGCCAGACCCGCAGCGTGCCGGTCCGGGAGTCGCCTCCGGCGGCGCCGTCCGAGGTGGCCGGGGCACATGCCGTGGCGGTGAGGGCGGTCAGGGCGAGCGCCGCTCCGGCGGCGGCCAGACGGGCGGAGAGGTGCATGACGGGACCTCCAAGAGTGTTGCAACATACGCAACGAGCGTTTCGCAGTGCACAACTCAGAGGAGATTAAGGGGCGTTGCCCGGTCGGACAAGGGTTCGCCAGAGGTCTCCACCAGTCGGTACGGACCGGTGACACCCGGGCGGCCGGAGACGCTCCGGGCCCCCGGAGGCGACGGCCGGGCCCCGGGCACGGCGAAGGGCCCGGGTTCACGAAGAACCCGGGCCCTCACCCGCGTACTGCCACGGCCGCGTACCGCTGCGGCGCACCGGCCCCGCGCGGCGGTCCGCACCCGGCGGGCCGCGCCGGACGACCGGCCGCGCCGACCGGGCCGCCCCGGACGGCGCCTCGGCTACTTCTTGCCGTCGCCGTCCTTGCCGCCCTTGCCCTTGTCGCCACCGGCGCCCATGGACTCGTAGATCTCCTTGCACATGGGGCAGACCGGGTACTTCTTCGGGTCGCGGCCCGGCACCCAGACCTTGCCGCAGAGCGCCACGACGGGGGTGCCGTCGAGCGCGCTCGCCATGATCTTGTCCTTCTGGACGTAATGGGCGTAACGCTCGTGATCGCCGTCGCCGTTCGACACCTGCGGTGTCGGCTCCACGAGGGTTCCGGTACCTGCCCCGCGCTCGGGCTCGGGCTCAAGAGTGCTCATACCTGCCAAGGGTACCCAGGCTCCCGGCGTGTCGTGAGCGCCGGGCGCCCACCAGGTGAAGGCCCAGACCGGCGGCGGCCACCCCGGCCGCCGCCCACGGCAGCGCGGACGGCGCCGGCCCCGCCGACAGCGCCAGCCCGCCGAGCGCCGAGCCGACCGCGGAGCCCAGGTAGAGCGCCGAATTGTTGAGCGCGAGGGCGACCGTGCCGCGCTCCGCGCCCGCCGCCAGCAGCCGGTGCTGCTGCGGCACCTGGAACGCCCAGCCGACCGCGCCCCAGACGACCAGCAGCGCCGCCACCGCGGGCAGCGCGACCGGAGCCGTCACCGGCAGCAGCGCCTGCGCCACGACGATCACCACCAGCAGCCATCCGGCCAGCGCCCGCACCCGGCCGGTACGGTCCACCAGCGGCCCGGCGGCCACACTGCCCAGCACCCCGCCGACGCCCCACGCCCACAGGTACGGCGTGACCTCGTGGACGCCCCCGGCCGCCGCGAGCACCGGCGCCAGATAGGTGTAGAGCCCGAGGCTGGCGACGGCGGCGAGGAACGACACCCCGACGACGGGCGCCACCGCGCGGTCGGCGAGCGCGGCCAGCCGGGCGCGCAGCGGCACCGCGGGCCCGGCCGGAACCGGCGGCAGCAGCGCGGCCAGCCCGGCGAGCGCCACCGCGCCCAAGCCGGTGACCAGCCACATCGTGGCGCGCCACCCGGCCCGCTCGGCGAGCAGCACGCCCAGCGGCACACCGAGCACGGTGCCGGTGCTCATCCCGCCCATCACCAGCGCCAGCGCCCGGCCCCGCCGCTCGGGCCCCGCCAGCGCGGCGGCGGCTGCCGTGGCGAGCGCCGCATAGACCCCGGCCCCGGCACCGGCGACGATCCGTGCCCCGAGCAGCATGCCCAGGGTCGGGGCCACCGCGGTCAGGGCGTTGCCGAGCGTGAAGAGCGCCAGCGCGGCGAGGAGCAGGGGGCGCGGCCGTACCCCGGCGAGCGCCCCGGCGACCAGCGGCGCGGCGAGCGCGTAGGCGAGGGTGAAGGCCGTCACCAGCTGCCCGGCGAGCGCCACCCGGGTCCCGGTGTCCGCGGCGATCACCGGGAGCAGCCCGGCCATCACATAGGCGTCCAGACCGAGGGCGAACGCCCCCGGCATCAGCAGCACCACTCCGCGCACCGCGCTCAACTCCCCTGCCACACCGGGGTGTTGACCCCCGGAACGGGCCGGTCACGGACGGACCGGCCATCGGCGCCCCGCACCGACCGGGGAAACGTAGGCACTCTCCGGATGCCCGGGGAAATGCCCACGGGCGGGTATTTATGCTGGTGAGGCATAAGTGCGGTGGCGTGGAACGGCATACGCGGCGCGGCGTACGCGGCGTGGCATGCGCGGGACGGCGCACATGGGACGGCGTACGCAGCGCGGCATACGGGGCGCGCCGCCGCCGACGCGGTCCGCCGCCCCGGCACCGCCGGACCACCGAAGCGGCAGGAGAACGAGACGATGACCGAGCCCGCCGGACACCCGCCCACCGGACATCCGCCCGCCGAGCCCCCGCCCGCTCCGGCTCCCGGCGCCCTGGACGCGCTCGGCGCCCTCGACGGATGCTCCGGGGTCGAGCTGCGGCATCTGCGCGGGTTTCTCGCGGTCGCCGAGGAGCGCAGTTTCACCTACGCGGCGGCCCGGCTGCGGATCGGGCAGCCCGCGCTGACCCGCACCGTCCGCGCCCTGGAGGCGGCGCTCGGCGTCCGGCTGCTGGACCGTACGACCCGCCGGGTGGAGCTGACCGCCGCGGGCCGCGGGCTCCACGCCGACCTGGCCCCGCTGCTGCCCCGCCTGGCCGCCGCACTACGGGCCCCCGCGCAGCTCACGCCGTTGCGGCTCGGCTTCACCTCCCTGCTGCCCACCGCCTGCACCGCGCTGAACGCCCGCTTCACCGCCGCCACCGGCACCGGCGTCCGCCTCGTCCGGCGGGACGCCCCGCTCGCCGGACTGGAGAGCGGGGAGTCCGACGTCGCCGTGGTCCGCGGCGCGCTCCCCCACGGCGCCGCGGTCCGCACCACGGTGCTGCTCCACGAACCCCGGGTCGCCGCCCTGGCCCGCGCCGCCGCCCCCGGTCCGGCGGGCCCGGGCGCCGACGGCGACGCCGCGGCGCTGCGCACCCTCGCCCGGCGCCGGGTCCTCGACTGGGCGGAACTGGCCGGGCTGCCGCTGGTGGTCAACACCGTCACCGGCTCCACCGGTCCGGAGCTGTGGCCCGCGGGCCGACGGCCCCGCCTGGCCTGCACCGCCGGGAACGTCGACGAGTGGCTGGAGGCGGTCGCCGCAGGTCACGGCGTCGGAGTGGCCCCCGAATCCCTCGCCCGCCGCCACACCCACCCCGGGCTGCGCTACGTACGCCTGAAGAACGCCCCGCCGGTCACCGTCCGCCTGGCCGTCCCCGAACGCGGCGCCCACCCCCTGGCGGAGCGCTTCCTCGCCCTGGCCGAGACCGGACGGGAGAACGGATCCGATGGGCCGACGGACTGAACGACGCGCCCGGGCGGCGACGGACCGCCAGGCCCGGTGACTCAGTTCAGCGACGGGTCGTCCGGATACGTGGCCACCATCGCGAGTTCGTTGCGCTGACGGCGCAGCACCGCGCGCCACAGATGCTCGGGATCGGGGGACGAGACATCGCCCGGCTCGGAGTCGACGACGTACCAGGCGCCGTCGTTCAGCTCGTCCTCCAGCTGGCCCGGGCCCCAGCCCGCGTACCCCGCGAAGATCCGCAGGCTGCCCAGGACGGTGGCGAGCAGCTCCGGCGGGGTCTCCAGGTCGACCAGGCCGATCGCGCCGTGCACCCGCCGCCACCCGAGCGGCTCCTCGCCCGGCGCGCCGCCGTGCCGGGTGTCGTCCGGCCGCGGTCCGGCGGCGGCGGTCCCGCCCGGACCGGGGCGCACCCCGCTCTCCAGGGTGGGGACGTCGTCCGCCCCGGCGAACCCGCCGGGCATGACCGCCACGCCGAGCGCGGAGTCCAGCGACACCGGGCCGCCCTGGAAGACCACCCCGGGCTCGCCCGCCAGCGCCGCCCAGGGCGCGAGGATGTCGCCGACGCCCACCGGGGTGGGGCGGTTGAGGACCACGCCGAGGGAGCCCTCCTCGTCGTGGTCGAGGAGGAGCACCACCGCACGGTCGAAGTTCGGATCGGCGAGCGCGGGGGTCGCGACGAGCAGTCGGCCGGTGAGCGAGGACACCTCGGTCATGGCGACATGATCCCGCACTTCGGGCCGGAGCGGGGAGTCAATGCCCACACCTGTACGAGTGCAGGGCAGGGCGTACGGCGGCAGCACCGGCGCACACCACCCACCCCAGATGCCATATTCAGGACAAATAACCCTGTTTTCGGCCAACTGGCGATTACAGAACAAAGAATGATCGTAGCCGAGCGTGTTGTGACAAAGCCCTTACAGGCCGGAAGCCCGCTCGCGCCGCCTGACACCCCCTCCGGCCCCCTTACCATTTCTCCTTGGCCCTGCCCGTCTCCAGGAACGCGAGATCCATGACCGTCTCTACTGACGACGTACTCCTTGTCCACGGCGGCACCCCGCTGGAGGGCGAGATCCGGGTTCGCGGTGCGAAGAACCTCGTACCGAAGGCCATGGTCGCGGCCCTGCTCGGCAGCGGCCCCAGCCGGCTGCGCAACGTTCCCGACATCCGTGACGTCCGCGTGGTACGCGGCCTGCTCCAGCTGCACGGGGTGACCGTGCGGCCGGGCGAGGAGGCCGGTGAGCTGGTCCTCGACCCGTCGCACGTGGAAAGCGCCAACGTCGCGGACATCGACGCGCACGCGGGCTCCTCGCGCATCCCGATCCTCTTCTGCGGCCCGCTGCTGCACCGCCTCGGCCACGCCTTCATCCCGGGTCTGGGCGGCTGCGACATCGGCGGCCGTCCGGTGGACTTCCACTTCGACGTGCTGCGGCAGTTCGGCGCGACGATCGAGAAGCGCGCCGACGGGCAGTACCTGGAGGCCCCGCAGCGGCTGCGCGGCACCAAGATCCGGCTGCCGTACCCGTCGGTCGGCTCGACCGAGCAGGTGCTGCTGACGGCGGTGCTGGCCGAGGGCGTCACCGAGCTGTCGAACGCCGCGGTGGAGCCGGAGATCGAGGACCTGATCTGCGTGCTCCAGAAGATGGGCGCGATCATCTCGATGGACACCGACCGGACCATCCGGATCACCGGTGTCGACAAGCTCGACGGCTACACCCACCGCGCCCTCCCGGACCGTCTGGAGGCCGCCTCCTGGGCGTCCGCCGCGCTGGCCACCGAGGGCAACATCTACGTCCGCGGCGCGCAGCAGCGCTCGATGATGACGTTCCTGAACACCTTCCGCCGGGTCGGCGGCGCCTTCGAGATCGACGACGAGGGCATCCGCTTCTGGCACCCGGGCGGTTCGCTGGACGCCATCGCGCTGGAGACCGACGTCCACCCCGGTTTCCAGACCGACTGGCAGCAGCCGCTGGTCGTGGCGCTGACCCAGGCGTCGGGCCTGTCGATCGTCCACGAGACGGTCTACGAGTCGCGGCTCGGCTTCACCTCCGCGCTCAACCAGATGGGCGCCCACATCCAGCTCTACCGCGAGTGCCTGGGCGGCTCCGCCTGCCGCTTCGGGCAGCGCAACTTCCTGCACTCCGCGGTCGTCTCCGGCCCGACCAAGCTCCAGGGCGCCGACCTGGTCATCCCCGACCTGCGCGGCGGCTTCTCGTACCTGATCGCGGCGCTCGCCGCCCAGGGCACGTCCCGGGTGCACGGCATCGACCTGATCAACCGCGGCTACGAGAACTTCATGGACAAGCTCGTCAGCCTCGGCGGCAAGGTCGAACTGCCCAACGGCGACCTGCGGGACTGACCCGCCGCCCCCGCGACACGAAGGCCGCCCCCGCTCCCGATACGGAGCGGGGGCGGCCTTCCGCCGTATCCGGCCCGTGTCCGCCCCGCTGGCGGCGCCCGGCGGCCGTCCCGTCCCCTTTTGCCCGGAGCCGCCCGTCCGGTCCGCAGCGCGGCGTTCACGGGCGTTCACGGGCGCGTACGGGCGCCTGCGACCGCCCCGCGCACCCCGGGGAGCGCGCGCCGGGCGGGAACGCGCCCCGGGCGGCCACCTGCGGGTACGACGAAGGGCGGCCACCCCGGGGAGGGGGCGGCCGCCCTTGAGGCCGTGCTGAGGGGCTTACTTGCCCTTGGCGGCTTCCTTGAGCTTGGAGCCCGCGGAGACCTTCACGCTGTAGCCGGCGGCGATCTGGATCGGCTCGCCGGTCTGCGGGTTACGAGCGGTGCGAGCGGCACGGTGGGTGCGCTCGAAGGTCAGGAAGCCGGGGATGGTGACCTTCTCGTCGCCCTTGGCGACGACCTCACCGACGGTCTCGGCGAGAGCGGCCAGAACGGCGTCGGCGTCCTTGCGGGTCACCTCGGCACGATCGGCCAGAGCGGCCACCAGCTCACTGCGGTTCATTTTTGTACTCCCGTGTTCTTCTTGCCAATGGGCGTGCCCTGCGGCCGAGCCGCAATATCAGGCACAGCGAAGCCGATGCTGCCAGGGCCCTCGGACAGTCCCCGGACCCGGGTCTGCTGCCAGACCCTCGCGCCCGGTTACGCATCCTGCCCCCACCTGCGGCGGTAAAGCCAATCCGGCACCCTGGCGGGTCACACGGAAAGCGTCAGCGCCACGCTCGGCGTGACGTTCCGCACCCGTAACCGCTCGGAGCGCCACGCGGGGTGGCCGGCCGATTGCCGTCCGCCACCCTAGGGGCCGCCCGGCGTGGCCCGTCCGCGACGCGCCGTGCCGAGGGCCCCGTGGGGCGTCAGAGCGCCGTGGCGGCCGTCACAGCCGCGTCCCCGGCCTTCGCCGCGTCCTTCACCGCACCGGCCACGGCACCCGCGACCTTGTCGTTGAAGACGCTGGGGATGATGTAGTTCGGGTTGACCTCGTCCTCCAGGACGACATCGGCGAGGGCGCGCGCCGCGGCCAGCATCATCTCGGTGTTGACCGTACGGGACTGGGCGTCCAGCAGACCGCGGAAGACGCCCGGGAAGACCAGCACGTTGTTGATCTGGTTGGGGAAGTCCGAGCGGCCGGTGGCCACGACGGCGGCGGTCTGCCGGGCGACGGCCGGGTCGACCTCCGGGTCGGGGTTGGCCAGCGCGAAGACGATCGCACCGTCGGCCATCTTCGCGACGTCGTCGCCGTCCAGGACGTTCGGGGCGGAGACGCCGATGAAGACGTCCGCGCCGACGACGGCGTCCTTGAGGGTGCCGGTGACGCCGTCCGGGTTGGTGTTGTCGGCGATCCAGCGCAGCGGGGAGTCCGGGTCGGCGGAGACCAGGTCCTCGCGGCCCGCGTCGACGACGCCGTGGATGTCGGCGACGACGGCGTGCTTGACCCCGGCGGCGATCAGCAGCTTGAGGATGGCCGTACCGGCGGCACCGGCGCCGGACATGACGACGCGGACGTCCTCGATGTTCTTGCCGACCACGCGCAGCGCGTTGGTCAGGGCGGCGAGGACGACGATGGCGGTGCCGTGCTGGTCGTCGTGGAAGACCGGGATGTCCAGGGCCTCGCGCAGCCGGGCCTCGATCTCGAAGCAGCGGGGCGCCGAGATGTCCTCCAGGTTGATGCCCGCGAAGCCCGGCGCGATGGCCTTGACGATCTCCACGATGGCGTCGGAGTCCTGGGTGTCCAGGCAGATCGGCCAGGCGTCGATCCCGGCGAACCGCTTGAACAGGGCCGCCTTGCCCTCCATGACCGGCAGCGCGGCCTTGGGGCCGATGTTGCCGAGGCCGAGGACGGCGGAGCCGTCGGTGACCACCGCGACGCTGTTGCGCTTGATGGTCAGGCGGCGGGCGTCCTCGGGGTTGTCCGCGATGGCCTGGCAGACGCGGGCGACGCCGGGCGTGTAGACCATGGAGAGGTCGTCACGGTTGCGGATGGGGTGCTTCGACGACATCTCGATCTTGCCGCCGAGGTGCATCAGGAACGTACGGTCGGAGACCTTGCCGAGCGAGACGCCCTCGATGCCGCGCAGCTTCTGGACGATCTCGTCCGCGTGCGCGGTGGACGTCGCGGCGATGGTGACGTCGATCCGGAGTTTTTCGTGGCCGGAGGCGGTCACGTCGAGGCCGGTGACCGACCCGCCGGAGGACTCCACGGCCGTGGTGAGCTGGCTGACGGCGGTGCCGCTCGCGGGAACTTCCAGTCGCACCGTCATCGAATACGAGACGCTAGGCGCCGTTGCCATGGCCGACTTCCTCTGCTTTCCCTTGTTTCCCTATGCGCTGTCCCAGGAGCTCGGATGCCCTGCGCATCGTCCGATCGTCCCACCTACCAGCCGGTACACGGTAACCAGCCCCGCTTTACGGAAAGACTCTTCCACCATACGAGAGAGCCCGGGCAGGCGGAAGCCCCGCCGGGCGGTCTCCGGGCGGGGCGTATGTCACCCACCGGAGCGCCCGGGAACGGCAACGGGCGCCCCTCCCGGAGGAGGAGCGCCCGTCACTGCGGTCTGAGACACCGGCCCGCCATGCTCGCCTCGCGGCAAGTGGTCGCTCGTAGCGACGATGGTTGGGCCCGGGGGCTTGGATCGAGCCGGTGCCACGGACAAGGCTAACAAACCCTCCCCGGATGCGAATCCCGTGGCCCGCCACCTTTTTCCGGCACGGCCCGGACCACCCGGGCGGCCCTCAGTCGCGCAGCAGGTCGGGGACCCCGTCGGCGTCCGGCTCGTCGCGGTCGCCGGAGAGGACCGTCAGCTGCTGGGTGGCGCGGGTCAGCGCGACGTAGAGCACCCGCAGCCCGGCCGGGGACTCGTCGGCGATCTCGGCGGGCGCCACCACCAGCGCCGCGTCGTACTCCAGCCCCTTCGCCTCCAGGGAGCCGAGGGCGACGACGCGGTCGCCGAGCGGGGCCAGCCAGGCGCGGGCCTGCTCGCGGCGGGCCATCGCCACGACCACGCCGACGGTGCCGTCCACCTCGGCCAGCAGCCGCCGGGCCTCCTCGACGGTGGCGGCGGCCAGCGCCGTGTCCACCGCCGCGGCGCCCCGCCCCGCCAAGGACGCCACCGCGAACCGCGGCCGCAGCCCCGTCGAGCGGACCGCGTCCGGGGCGGCCGTCCCGGGCATCGCCAGGGCCAGGACCTTGGCGGACAGTTCGGCGATCTCGGCCGGGTTGCGGTAGTTGACGGTGAGCTGGAAGCGGCGGCGCGGGCGGGTGCCCAGCGCCTCGTCGCGCGCCTCGGCGGCCTCGTCCGGGTCGGACCAGGACGACTGGGCCGGATCGCCGACGACCGTCCAGGTGGCGTGGCGACCGCGGCGGCCGACCATCCGCCACTGCATCGGCGTGAGGTCCTGCGCCTCGTCGACGATCACATGGGCATAGTCGGTGCGCTCCTCCTCCAGCCGCTCGCGGCGGCTGCGGCCCGAAGGGCTCCGGTCGGCGGCCGTGGTCAGCTCGTCCAGACCGGTGAGCTGGTCGAGCGGGTCGGCCTCGCGGGGGCGGGCCGGACGGGCCGGGGCGCCGAGGATCAGCTGGAGTTCGTCGAGGAGCGCCACGTCGTGGACGGAGAGCGGACCGTGGCCGCGGGCGTCGAGGCGGCCCAGGGAACGGGCCAGCTTGCGGACCTCGCGCGGGTTGAGGACGCGTCTCGCCCAGCGGCCGAGGGTGCGTTCGTCGGCCATCGCGGCGAGCACCCCGCGCGGCGTCAGCTCCGGCCACCAGGCGTCCAGGAACTCCTGGAAGACCGGCTCGGTGCTGACGTCCTCGTCGAAGCCCTGGCGGGCCTCGGCGGCCAGCTCGGGGTCGTGGTAGCGGCGACCGGCGCCGGACCTCGCCCACAGGGCGTCCAGCAGGAGCCGCCGGGCGCGCGGGCGGAGCAGATTGACGGGCGCGGTGCCGCCGAGGGCGGTACGGCGGATACGGCCCAGGTCGGCGGCGTCCAGCTCGATCCGGCCGCCGAAGGCCACCACCCGGAGCCGGTCCGGCGGCGCGGCCGGTGCCTGCGGCGCGTCGGCCTCCTCGTCCGGGAAGGAGAGCTGGGTGTCCCGCTCCGGGGCCGCGGGGGCGACCGCGTCCAGGGCGCCGCGGGCCGCCTTGCGCAGCAGCTTCTGCATCCGGGCGGAACCCTTGATCCGGGCCACGTCCGGCGGGTCGTAAGCAGTCGCCTCCGCGCCGTCCACGAGGGAGCCGAGCGCGCGGATCGCGACCTGGCCCTCCTCGCCCAGGGACGGCAGGACGCCCTCGGTGTAGGCGACCAGCAGCGGGGTGGGCGAGACGATGAGGATGCCGCCCGCGTAGCGGCGGCGGTCCTGGTAGAGGAGGTAGGCGGCGCGGTGCAGGGCGACGGCGGTCTTGCCGGTGCCGGGGCCGCCCTCGACCTCGGTGACGGACGCGGCGGGCGCCCGGACGACCAGGTCCTGTTCGGCCTGGATGGAGGCGACGATGTCGCGCATGGTGTGGCTGCGGGCCCGGCCCAGCGCGGCCATCAGGGCGCCGTCGCCGATGACGGCCAGCTCCTCGCCGTCGAGGGCGGCGGTGACGTCGGGGCGCATCAGGTCGTCCTCCACGCCGAGGACCCGGCGGCCCTTGGAGCGGATGACGCGGCGGCGGACGACGCGGCCGGGCGCGACGGGCGTGGCCCGGTAGAAGGGGGCGGCGGCCGGGGCGCGCCAGTCGATGACCAGCGGGGAGTAGTCCGCGTCGAGGACGCCGAGGCGGCCGATGTGCAGCGTCTCGGCGATGGCGGCGCGGCCGTTGGTGACGGCGCCGTCGGCGGGCTCGACGGAGGTGAACGCGCCGTCCGGGCCCTTCTTGCCGTCCTTGCCGGGCAGCAGGTCGATCCGGCCGAAGAGGAAGTCCTCGTACTCGGAGTTGAGCCGGTTGAGGTGGACACCGGCCTGGAAGACCTGGGCGTCCCGCTCGGCGAACGCGCCGGGCGTGCCGACCTGGCCGCGCTTGGCGGCGTCGTCCATGAGGAACTCCGCCTCGTGGATCTTCTCCTCCAGGCGCCGGTAGACCCGGTCGAGGTGCGTCTGCTCCGCGGCGATCTCGCGCTCACGGAGCCCGGCGGGCGCGGCGGCGGAGCCGGAGTCCGCGGCGGGCTCCGGGGCGACGGCGTCCGAAGAAGTGTGCTCCGGTGTGTGATCCGGTGCGTGCGTGGCGTTCTGCGCGGCCACCCAGGCCCCCTTCTGGTGTGCGTAGGGCAGCCGTCAACCGTACGCGACCCGGGCACCGTACGCATCCGATCCTCCGCGCGGCGGGGCGGGGAAGGGCTGGTCGGAAGGGTCGGCGGCCGTTGGGGTGAGGGCCCGGGGCGGCGTTCGCCCGGGGGCGGCGGGGGCCGGGGTCCGGCCCGGGGCGGTCAGGTGTGCGGGGCGCGGCCGGGCCGCCGGTCCCCGGGCGCCGGGGCGGGGGCGGAGGTCCGGGGCGCGCCCGGCACCGGCCCCGGCGGCCCGGGCGCGCGGGGCTCCGGCGGCGCCCCCTCGGGCCCCGCCGCCGCGGTCGCCGCGCCGTCCCGGTCCGCGGCGGCGCGCTTGCGGTGGCGGGCGACCCGTTCGCGGTTGCCGCAGACGCCGCTGGAGCACCAGCGGCGGCGACGGCCGCGGGAGGTGTCCAGGAAGAGGAGGCGGCAGTGGGCGCCCTCGCAGCGGCGGAGCCGGTCGCGGGTGGCGCGGTCGGTGAGGAGGGCGACGGCGTCGCGGGCGACGGCGGCGAGCAGCGCCGCGCGGTCGGGCGGGCGGGCGAGCCGCGGGGCGAGGGCGCCGTCCGGGCCGCGTACCGCCTCGACGGCGGGTGGACCGGCGGCCGCGGCGGTGGCGTTGAGCAGGTCCAGATCGATCACGGCCTCGCCGCCGGTGAGTTCGGCGTGCAGCACCCGCCGCACCACCTCGCGCAGTCCGCGGAAGCGCGCCACCCAGCGGCCGTTGACCCCGTCCAGCGCGGTGTCCGGTGGCACCGCCCCGGAGCCGGTCAGCCAGCGTCTCAACTGGTCCGGGCCGGTGAGGAGTTCGCCCGCCTGACCGGAGGTGGCCAGCAGGTCCAGGCAGATCCGCCCGCAGTCGAACCGCAGGCCCTCGTCAGGCGCCGCCATGCTCCTGATCACTCCTTCGGAATCGAGGATGCGACACCAGAGTGCCCGCCGCGACGGGCCGCCGTCACCTCCCGCGCCCGCACGGCCGGCCCCCCGCGCCACGGCCCCGCCCCTCCCCCGCGCCGCCCAACGGACCCGGCACACCGGACCGTTGGCACCGCCACGCACCACCCGTCGCCACACCCGACCGATCTATACATTCCGCGTATACAGCTGGTGTACAGTCCGGCCGTGGCGCCGCGGAAGGCCCCTGCCTCCGCCCGGCCCGGTACGCCGTGCCGCTCACCGGCGCCGGGCCCGCCCGCACCCGAAGGACGAAGGTCACCATGTCGCGCACCACCTTGCACACCAACCGGTCGAGCCTGTCCCACAAGGTCGGCTACGCGGTCCGCAACCCGGCGAAGATCGCCCCGTACGTCCGGCGCACCGCGCGCGACACCTGGCTGCGGCTGCGCCACCCCGGCCATGTCGCCTACTACCGCGCCGTGATGGCCTCCGACGCGGGCCGCAACCCCGAGGCGGCGGTGGGCAGCCAGACCCACGAGCGCTGGCTGGCGCTGGGGCAGATGCAGTTCGACTACCTCGTCGAGCACGGACTGAAGCCGGACCTCCGGATGCTCGACATAGGCTGCGGCAACCTCCGGGCCGGCTGGCGTTTCATCGCCCACCTCGACCCGGGCCACTACTACGGCATCGACATCTCGCCGGACATCCTGATCTCCGCGAAGCGGACCCTGACCACCTACGAACTCCAGGACAAGCTGCCGCATCTGACGATCACCCAGGACCTGAAGCTGGACTTCCTGCCGTCCGGCCACTTCGACATCGTCCACGCGCACAGCGTCTTCTCCCACTCGCCGCTCCCCGTCATCGACGAGTGCTTCGCACACGTCGGCCGGGTGCTGGCGCCCGGCGGCTTCTTCGACTTCACCTTCGACCGCACCGAGGGCACCGAACACCAGGTGCTGCGCGAGGACTTCTACTACCGCACCGAGACCCTGATCCGCCTCGCCGAGAAGCACGGCCTGCGGGCCCGCTTCATGGACGACTGGGAGACCCGCAAGCACGGCCAGTCCAAGATCCGGGTGACGAACCCGGAGTGACGCCCCCAGGGTGACGAACCCGGGGTGAGACGGCGCGGGTCCGCGCCGGGGCCTCCCCTTACGGGTGGCGGGCCCCGCCCGTAAGGGACACCTCCCATCCCTTACGGGCCGGGACCGCCATCCGAAAGGGACGTGCCCGATCCCTTACGGGCCGAGGGCCACACCCGTAAGGGACGCGCCCCACCCCTTACGGGCCCGGCCCGGCCACCGTCCCTACGCTCCCCCGTACTTCTCCGCCCCCGCCCGCGGGTCGAGCGCCAGCCGGTAGCCGCGTTTCACCACCGTGTGGATCAGCTTCGGGTCGCCCAGGGCCGTCCGCAGCCGGGCCATCGCCGTCTCGACCGCGTGCTCGTCCCGCCCGGCGCCGGGCAGCGCGCGCAGCAGGTCGGCGCGGGAGACCACCCAGCCCGGGCGGCGGATCAGCGCCCGCAACAGCGCCATCCCGGCCGGGGGCACCGGCCGCAGCGCACCGTCGACCAGCACCGCCCGCCCCCGGATCTCCAGCTGCCGCCCGGCCACCGGCAACCGCCGCGCCCGGCCGGGAAGTTCCCGGCAGAGCAGCTGCACCAGCGGCCCGATCCGGAAGCGTTCGGGCTGGAGGACGGGGATGTCGTGCGCCTGGAGCGGCAGCGCGGTGACCGGCCCCACGCACGCCGCCGGGACCTCCCGCGCCAGCGCCGCCACCACCGCGTCCCGCATCCCGCGCTCCGCCGCCCGGCGCAGCAGCGAACTGGCCGCCGGGGCGCTGGTGAACGTCACCGCGTCCAGCCCGTGCCCGGTCAGCGCGTCCAGCAGCCGGTCGAGCGGGCCCAGATCGTCCGGCGGCAGCCAGCGGTAGACCGGCACCCCGACGACCTCCGCCCCGGCCGCCCGCAGCGCCTCGACGAACCCGGGCAGCGGCTCACCGTGCAGCTGCACCGCGATCCGCTGCCCGCGCACCCCGTCCGCCAGCAGCCGGTCGAGGACCTCCGCCATCGACTCGGACGCCGGTGACCACTTCTCGGTCAGCCCGGCGGCCCGGATCGCACCGCGCACCTTGGGGCCGCGGGCCAGCAGCTCCACCCGGGCCAGCCGATCCAGCAGCTCTTCGCCCAGCCCCCAGCCCTCGGCCGCCTCGATCCAGCCGCGGAAGCCGATCCCGGTGGTCGCGATGACCACGTCCGGCAGACGGTCCAGCAGCTCACGGGTGGCGGTGAGCAGTTCGGAGTCGTCGGCGAGCGGCACGATACGGAGCGCCGGTGCGTACACCACCTGCGCCCCGCGCCGCTCCAGCAGCGCCCCCAACTCCTGCGCCCGCCGCGCCGCGGTCACCCCTACGGTGAACCCGGCCAGCGGCGGCACCTCGGCGGCCGTCCCGTAGGGGTCGCCCCGACCGGGGCCCACGTCGCCCGCCCCGCCGGTACCGGTGTCCGGTCCCCGCGCCGCGTCCGTCCCCGTCTCCCGCCGTGCCTCGTCCATGGTCGTCGTCCCGCTCCGCCCCCGCGTGGTCTGGCCCCCGTCCGCCTCCGGACCGCGGCTCGGGCGGTACCGGACCCCCGAGTCTGCCAATCTCTCGTGTCGGCCGCGGACCACCGGGATTTCCCCCCTGTTACCGGGCGGTTGCCGCCACCGGCACCGCAGGACCCGCCCGCCCCGCAACCGGGCCCCGGAACGCCCCCGGACCCCGCGCCGGACGTATACGACCGGCCCGCCCGACGGCCCGCGACCGGCGGCCGGACGGGGCCGCCGCACCCCCGGCCGCGGGGACATACGGGGCCCGGGCGGCGGAAGACCCGGCCGGTAGACTCCCTCCCCGGCCGGACCGGCCGACCGGACCGCTCGACCAGGGTGCCCGATCGGACCGTCGGCCGGATCCACACACAGGGGGACGTACATGAAGTGGTGGGAGTGGGCGGTCCTCGGACTCGCCCTGCTGGTGCTCGGCTGGTTCGCCGTCGGCCACCTCGTCCGCGCGGTGCGGCAGACCGCCGGTTCCGTGACCGACACCTACCGCAGACTCCGCGAACTGTTCCGCTGAGCCGCCACCCGTAGGGGACGCGCCCGCACCCGTAAGGGACACACCCGCCCCGTACGGGACGGCCGCCGCCCCGTACGGGAGGGACGAGAACCCGTACGGGACGCACCGGGACCCCGTACGGGACCGGACACCCGCCGGGAGCACCGGCCACACGTCGAAGGAAATGAGGGGGACGCGTGATTCCGTTTCTGGGGATCTTCCTCGTCGGTCTGGGCGTGGTGAGCGCCTTCCAGCTGCTGCGCGCACGGAAGCGCGTCCACACCATGATCACCACGGAGACGCTCTCCGCGCGGGAGCTGGCACAGCTGCACCGGGCGGCGACCGACGCGGTCGGACCGGGCGCGTTCCGGCAGATCGCCGAGGTCGCCGGGGTCGCCCGGCCGTCCGCCGCGGGCCCGCTGACCTCGGACCTCTCCCGGACCGAGTGCGTCTGGTACCGCACCCGCATCACCCGCCGCTTCGAGACCCGCGGCAACCGCGCCAACCAGCGGCGCCGCCGCAGCGAGGTGGTGTCGGACTTCCTCAGCCCGACGCCGTTCCTCGTCGAGGACGCCTCCGGCCGCACCGCCGTGCTGCCCGGCGACCGGATGATCGACCACGCCCCGAAGACCCACGACCGGTTCGAGGTCTACCGGCCCGGCCACAACAAGCCGCTCGGCCTCCTCGACATCCCCGGCATCACCCGCAACGAACGCACCCTCGGCTTCCAGCAGGAGGAGTGGACGGTCGCCGTCGGCTCCCGCTTCTACGCCCGCGGGGAGGCGCGCGACGACGAGCGCGGGGAGCTGGCGGTCGCCGCGCCCGAGGACGGCAGCCCGTTCCTGCTCGCCGCCGTCTCCGAACAGGACCTCCTCGCCTCCGAACGCCGCAAGGCCGCCCTCTTCCGCGTCCTCTCCTTCGCCTGCACCCCGATCGGCGCCGTCCTGCTCACCCTGGCGTACGCGCTGTAGCGACGGGCCCGCCGCTCACATCGCCGCCCCCATCACCGCCGCGTCCTCCGCCGGCAGCCACACCGGGGCGTCCGGCAGCGAGAGCCAGCCACCCTCGGCGGCCAGTGCGCGGGCCGTCTCCCGCAGCGCGTCGAGGCCCGGATGGCGCAACCCCCGGCGCCACACCAGACTCACCGGCGACAGCGGCACCGGATCCACCAGCGGCCGCAGCACCATCCCGGGCACCTCGATGAACTCCGTGCTCGCCAGCACCGACCAACCCCGCTTCCGTACCATCCGGACGAACTCCCGCTCCCCGTCCAGCTCCGGGAACGGCGCCGCCGTCACCACGCCCCGGCCCGCGAAGAGCCGCACCGCCAGATCGGTCCACTCCGTGGTCCGCGGGTTCCCGGCTGCCGCGTACAGCGTCTCCCCGGCCAGTGCGTCGAGCGGCACGGCCGCCCGCCCGGCCAGCGGATGCCCCGCGTCCAACAGCACCGCCATCGGCTCCAGCCGCACCGGCTGCTGTACGAGCCCCGCCCGCACCCCGGGCTCCAGCCCGGCGAACCGGCCGAACGACACGTCGAGCCGTCCCGCCACGATCTCCCGCGCCGCGCCCGCCAGCCCGCCGTGGAACCGCGCCACCAGCTCACAGCTGTCCGCAAGCCGCTCCCGGGCCGCCTCCAGCACCCGGTGCGCCGTCCCGACCGGCGCCCCGACATCGACCAGAAGCGGCCGGTCGGCGGGGTTGTGGAACGCGTCGGTCAGCGCCTCGTGGGCCGCCAGCACCCGCCGCGCGTACGGCAGCAACCGCTCACCGTCCGCGGTCAGCGCCACCCGCCGCGTCGTCCGGACGAACAGACTCGTCCCCACCTCCCGCTCCAGCCGCCGCACATCCCGGCTGAGCGCCTGCTGGGCGACGTACAGCCGGGCCGCGGCGCGGGTGAAATGGAGTTCGTCGGCGACGGCGGTGAAGGCACGGAGCAGCCGGGGATCGATGTCGCGGGGCATCGCGCCAGCCTTCCAGCCGCGTACGGAACCCACAACGGGGTGGCGTGAACGGGCCGTTGGCAGGTGTTGGACGCCCCGCGCCGCCCCCGCCACCGTGAAGGGGTGATCCTCTTCCTCGCCGCCCGCCCCGTGACCACCCGCCCCACGCACCCCCGCCGCCCCTCCCCGCTCGCCCCCTCCGCCCGGCTCTTCGCCCGCCCCGGCGCCCGCGCGTTCACCGCCGCCGGACTGCTGGCCCGGCTGCCCATGGGCATGCTGAACGTCAGCGCGCTGCTGATGATCGCCCGCATCCACGGCTCGTACGCGCTGGCCGGGGCGGTCACCGCCACCGCCCTCGCCGCCACCGCGGTCGTCGGCCCCTGGACGGCGCGGCTCGTCGACCGCCACGGCCAGGCCCGCGTCGCCGTCCCGGCCACCGCCCTCGCCGTCGCCGGATCCCTCGCGCTCGTGCTCTGCGTCCGCGGCTCCGCCCCGACCTGGACGCTCTTCCTCTGCACCGCCGCCACCGCCACCACCCCCAACACCGGCGGGATGGCCCGGGCCCGCTGGGCGCAGCTGCTCCGCGACGACCCGGCCGCCCGGCACACCGCCCACTCCTTCGAACAGGCCGCCGACGAACTCTGCTTCCTGCTCGGCCCGCTGCTGGCCACCCTGCTGTGCACCACGCTCTTCCCCGAGGCCGGAACCGCCGTCGCCGCCACCCTGCTGCTCACCGGCACCCTGCTCTTCACCGCCCAGCGCCGCACCGAACCACCGGCCGCCGCGCCCGCCCCGACCGCCGCCCGCCCGCCCCGCTCCCCGCTCCGTACGCCGGGCCTGCCGCCGCTCCTCGCGGTCTTCGCCGCCACCGGCGCGGTCTTCGGCTCACTGGAGGTGGTCACCGTCGCCTACGCGGACGGGCACGGCGCACGGTCCGCCGCCGGGGCGATGCTGGCGCTCCAGGCGGCCGGATCCTGCGCCGCGGGACTCCTCTGCGGACTACGGCCACCCGCCGCGGACCCGCGCCAACGGCTGATGGCCGCGCTCACCGCGATGGCCGCACTGCTGACGGCGGTGCCGCTCGCCGCCACCACCGGACGGCTGCCGCCGGTCGCCGCGGCGCTCCTGGTCGCCGGGGTGGCCACCGCCCCCGCCATGATCGCCGGGATGGCGCTGCTGACCGCCCGGACACCCGCGCAGCGGCTGAACGAGGGGATGACGCTGGCGGTCACGGCGCTGCTGACCGGCATCGCGGCGGGCTCGGCGACCGGCGGCCGCACCGTGGACCTGCTGCCGCCCGGCGCCGCGGGCCCGTACGCGGTACCCGTCGCGGCGGCGGCGCTCGCCCTGGCGGTGGCGCCGGTGGCGCTGCGGCGCCCGGCACCGGCCGAAACACCCGCGGAAACGACTCAGGCCCCGGCGTCCTGACGGACATCCGGGGCCTGGGCCTCACATGGGAATTGTGGAGATGGCGGGAATCGAACCCGCGTCCAACGGTGCGGAATCAGGGCTTCTCCGAGTGCAGTCCGCTGCGATTTTCTCGGCCCCGGAGATCACGCGGACAAGTCTCCGACGGGCTCAGTCACTGTTTGATTTCCTTCTGAACCCCGTGACCGGGATCAGAAGTTTAGTTCCCTAGCTGATGCCAGGATCCGGGTCGGGAACATCCCCGGGCTGACACTTCGCAGGTCGCTACTTAGGCAGCGAGGGCGAAGGAATCGCGCTTGGTGTTGGCGATTATTGGTTGCGACACATGGTTAACGAGATCATTGCCGCTTCCTCGACTCGCTTCCCCTGCTTCGACATCCGCTGTCGAAACCGATCATCCCCATGTTGTTTTTTCAAAAGCACCGCGCCCCGCCCGACGGAAGCCGGACGACGGTCACGGGACCGCACACCCTCGCTGGGGTGCGTGGACATCGTACGTGAACAACGCGCGACGGTGCCAGCGTATTCCGGGGCCGACGGCGGGCGACCGGCCCGGGGCGTCAGCCGCGCTGACGGCGGCGTGCCGCGGAGACCGCGCGCTCCGCCTCCCGGCGGTCCTGCTGCTCACGGAGGGTCTGCCGCTTGTCGTACTCCTTCTTGCCCTTGGCGAGCGCGATCTCGACCTTCGCCCGGCCGTCCTTGTTGAAGTAGAGCGCCAGCGGCACGACCGTATGACCGGATTCCTGGCTCTTCGCGTCCAGCTTGTCGATCTCCGCGCGGTGCATCAGCAGCTTCCGCTTCCGCCGCGCCGCGTGGTTGGTCCAGGTGCCCTGTGCGTATTCGGGAATGTGCACGTTGTGCAGCCACGCCTCGTTGCCGTCGATGTGGACGAAACCGTCGACGAGCGAGGCGCGACCCTGCCGGAGCGACTTCACCTCGGTACCGCTCAGCACCAGACCGCACTCATAGGTGTCCAGAATGTGGTAATCGTGGCGCGCTTTCTTGTGCTGTGCGACGAGCTTGCGCCCGGGATCCTTGTCCTTGCCCTTTTGCTTAGCCATAGTGCGGCCATTTTCGCACTACGCCCCGGTGCCGAGGCCACTCAATACCGTGACGGCCCGCGCGGTCGCCCCGTCGTCGACGCTGAGGTCCGGTGTGATGCCGTGCCCGTCCACGGTCCGCCCGGCCGGGGTGCGGTAATGGCCGACGGTCAGCTCCGCGACCGATCCGTCCGGCAGCGTGCTCGGCATCTGCACCGACCCCTTCCCGAAGGTCGGCGCGCCGACGACCACCGCCCGGCCCCGGTCCTGGAGCGCCCCGGCCAGCAGCTCGGCCGCGCTCATCGTGCCGCCGTCGACGAGCACCACCAGCGGCACCCGGGTGTTCCCGCCGCCGCCCGCGTACAGCGCCCGCTGCCGCCCGTGCACGTCGTACGTGGCGACCAGCCCGCCGTCGAGGAAGGCGGAGGCGGCGGCGGTGGCCTCGTCGACCAGGCCGCCGGTGTTGCCGCGCAGGTCCAGCAGGAGTCCGGCGCCCCGCGGTGCGGCGCGCACCGCGTCCCGGATCGCCGCGCCGCTGCCCTTCGTGAACGCCCCGACCCGGATCCGCACCGGACCCGACGCCCCGGCCGGGCGGTCCGTGGTGACGTCCTGGCTGCGCAGCCGGGCCCGCCGGACGGTGGCGGTCCACTTCCGGGCGCCGCGCTGGAACGCCAGCTTCACCGGCGTACCGACCCGCCCGCGGCCGACCGTGCCGTCGCCGCGCAGCAGGGCCACCACCTCGGTGACCGGGCGGCCCCGCACCGGGCGGCCGTCGATCGCGAGCAGCCGGTCGCCCCGGGCGGTCCCGGCGCGGTCGGCGGGGCCGCCGGAGCGCACCCGCGAGACCTCCATCCGGCCGCCGCGCGCCTGCCGCAGCCAGAGCCCGACGCCGACGTAGTCCCCGTCCAGCTGCCGCTGGAAGTCCTCGAACTCCCCGGCGGTGTAGATCGTCGACCAGCGGTCCCCGCTGCGGCTGACCACCTCGGCCGCCGCCTGCGCCCCGGACTTCCCGGCGGCCATCGCCTCGGCCGCCGCCTTCTCGACCGCCGCCCGGTCGGCCGTACGGGTGCCGGTCGCGGCGATCGGCCGGGGGCGGGGGTGTGCGGTGTGACCGGCGTGCCAGCTGCCCGCGGCGGCGCCGGTCGCCAGGACGGTCGCGAGAGTCAACGTCAGCGCCGTACCGCGGCGGATGCGGCGGGGCCTGACGGACAGACACGGGCGCAACATGGCGGTGAGTCTAGGCGACACAAAGGCGCCGCACGGTGAGTTGACCGTACGGCGCCCGGTGTCAGGGGTGGCGGGATGTCACACCTTGAGGTACTTGCGCAAGGCGAAGAACGCGGCGAAGGCGGGCATGACCAGGCCGATGAGGAGGATCAGCGGGAGCACGGAAACGACCGAATCCCACCCGATGAACTCGACGACCTTGATCTTGTCCGCCAGCCAGTTGTTGATCAGCGCGTACTTGCCGCCGACGATCAGCACACAGGCGAACGCGGCGCCGATCAGCCCCGCGATGGCCGCCTCCATGATGAACGGCATCTGGATGTAGAAGCTGGAGGCACCGACCAATCGCATGATGCCGGTCTCCCGGCGGCGGCTGAACGCCGACACCCGCACGGTGTTGACGATCAGCAGCAGCGCGACGACCAGCATCAGACCCATGACGCAGAGCGCCGCGATCCGCATGCCGTCGAGGAGGTTGAAGAGCGGCTCGACGGTGTCACGTTGGTCCTGGACCTCCTGGACACCGGGCCGCTCGGAGAACGCCGACTTGATGACCTCGTACTTCGTCGGGTCCTTCAGCTTGACCCGGAAGGACTCCGGCAGCTGGTCGGGCGTCACCAGACCGGCGACGGGCGTGTCGCCGAACTGCTGCTTGTAATGCTTGTACGCCTGGTCGCTGGACTCGTAGAGGACCGGCTTCTGCACGATCGGCAGCCGCTCCAGGTCCGCTTTGATCTCCGCCTTCTGCTGCTCGGTCGCGGCACCCTTGGCGCAGTTGGCGCCGGAGGGGTCGTTCTTGTTGCAGAAGAAGATGGAGACGTTGACCTTGTCGTACCAGTAGCCCTTCATGGTGTCGACCTGGTCGCTCATCAGGAGCGAGGCGCCGAACAGACCGAGCGAGAGGGCTACGGAGACGATGACGGCGAAGGTCATCGTGAGGTTACGGCGGAGACCGACGCCGATCTCCGACAGGACGAACTGGGCGCGCATGGCGTCCTTTCAGTGCTGGTAGCCGTACACGCCGCGCGACTGGTCGCGTACGAGCCGGCCCTTCTCGAGTTCCATGACCCGCTTACGCATCTGGTCGACGATCTGCTGATCGTGGGTGGCCATGACCACCGTCGTACCGGTCCGGTTGATCCGGTCCAGCAGCTTCATGATGCCGACGGAGGTCTGCGGGTCGAGGTTGCCGGTCGGCTCGTCCGCGATGAGGAGCATCGGGCGGTTGACGAAGGCGCGCGCGATGGCGACACGCTGCTGCTCACCACCGGACAGCTCGCCCGGCATCCGGTCCTCCTTCCCGCCCAGACCGACGAGTTCGAGGACCTCGGGGACCGTCTTGCGGATCTGGCCGCGCGGCTTGCCGATGACCTCCAGGGCGAAGGCGACGTTCTGGCCGACCGTCTTGTTGGGGAGGAGCCGGAAGTCCTGGAAGACCGTCCCCAACTGGCGGCGCATCTGCGGCACCTTCCAGTTGGACAGCTTCGCGAGGTCCTTCCCCAGTACGTGCACGGCACCGTGGCTGGCGCGCTCCTCGCGCAACAGCAGCCGCAGGAAGGTGGACTTACCGGAGCCCGAGGAGCCCACCAGGAAGACGAACTCGCCACGCTCGATCTCCAGGGAGACATCCCTGAGTGCGGGGCGGTTCTGCTTCGGGTAAGTCTTGGAGACGTTGTCGAATCGGATCACAGATGCACCACGGTCGACCTGGGTAGGGGCACGGGTTGCCGGGTTGCGGCTCCCGTCGGTGTGCGTGACCCTACGCGAACCTCATTCGGCGGCGTAGCCGGCATCCGCGGTTGGTGCGTTTGGTCACGGCGCCTACGGGACAAAACCAGTCCATTCCGGCGGGACGCGCCGTTCGGTCACCGAGCTGGCACAGTGGTAGAGGGAACACTCACGTCCCCGGGAGCGTTGGGGCGGAGGAAGAAGGAGGTCGCATGACGTACGACCGATTGGTGTGCGCCAACTGCGCGGCCCCTGTGAACGAGGGCCGCTGCCCCGTCTGCCGCGCCAGCCGCGAGCGGCTCCAGCAGCAGAGCCTGTTCGCCCAGGTCAACCCGGCACTGCTGGTGGCGCTGCTGGTGGCCCTCGTCGCGGTGGGGCTGCTGCTGCACCAGGCCGTCTGAGACGGCGGGTGCGCGCGCCCGGAGCGCGGTGACGCCGGGTGAGGTGTCCGACACGGCCCGAGGGCCCGGTGCGCGGGGTGCGCTCCGGGCCCTCGGTCGTGGTGCTACGGATCGGCGTCAGGCCGCGGCCGCGCCGCCACCGTTCTTGTTGATCAGGCGGGGCATCAGGCGGAAGCCGATACCACCGGCGATCATCGTCGCGGCGCCCACGAGCAGGAAAGTGGTGCCGGAGGCACCGGTCTCGGCCAGCTCGCCGCCCTTGGGCTGCTGCTTGGCCGGGCCGGGGGTGTCCCCGATCTGCTCGTTGGCCTGGCCGGGCTGCTCGATCGGCTTGCTGCCGGCGTTGTCGGTGCCGGTGCCGTCGCCGCCGGTGGAGCCGCCGGTGCCGTGACCGCCGGTCGAGCCGCCGTCGCCGTGACCGCCGGTGCTGCCGCCGGTGCCGTGGCCGCCGGTGGAACCACCGTTGCCGTGGCCACCGGTCGAGCCGCCGTCGCCGTGACCGCCGGTGCTGCCACCGTTGTCGTGACCACCGGTCGAGCCGCCGTCGGTGCTGCCACCGTCCGTGGTGCCACCATCGGTGCTGCCACCGTCGGTGGTGCCGCCGTCCGTGGTGCCACCGTCGGTCGTACCACCGTCCGTGGTGCCGCCGTCGGTCGTACCGCCATCGGTGGTGCCGCCGTCGGTCGTGCCACCGTCGGAGGTGCCGCCGTCGTCGCTGCCGCCGTCGGTACCGGCGATCGAGCCGCCGTCGGTGCCCGCGATGGAGCCGCCGTCGGTGCCGCCGTTGTCCTGGCCGCCGTCCTCGCCACCGGTGGAGCCGCCGTTGTCACCGCCACCACTGCTGGTGTCGTGGCACCACCAGTCCAGCGGGTCCCAGGTCTGGCAACGCTCGGTACGGCCGCCGCCGCTGTCACCGGCGGGCGTCGCCGCGGAGGCGGCACCGGCGGCGGTGAGCGACGCACCGGCCGCGATCACCGCACCGGCCGCAATGCGCGCTACGCGCAGCCGCGTCTTCTTGGTCATATGTCTGCTACCCCCAGTAGCTGAACTCGTTATGGAGCATCGCTGTACGGGGGTGCGGACCGGGGCACACACGAATCCGGCACCGCCTCGGCGGGCCTGTCGTCTCCCCGTTCGACGCACGCCCCGGACAGACGTATGCCGATCCCAGCCTTCCGAGTTCTCCGGGCATCGTCAAGGTCGAATAAAGTCCCGACGCCCGAAAGAGTAGGAATTGGGCGTTACATGGACGTACGACTGTGACCTAACCGGTGAAAGCAAAAACAACTGCCCTCCGGAGAGGAGCAGTTGTTTCTGTGTCAGGAAGGGGTGCGGCGGAGCCGGTGAGCGGGGCGCGGGGCCCTACTTCGCGGCCTCCTGCTCCTGCTGCTTGCGCCAGCGGATGCCCGCCTCCAGGAAGCCGTCGATGTCGCCGTCGAGAACCGCCGTCGGGTTGCCGACCTCGAACTCCGTCCGCAGGTCCTTGACCATCTGGTACGGGTGCAGGACGTACGAACGCATCTGGTTGCCCCAGGAGTTGCCGCCGTCGCCCTTGAGCGCGTCCATCTTCGCCTGCTCCTCCTGACGGCGGCGCTCGAGAAGCTTCGCCTGGAGGACGTTCATCGCGGTCGCCTTGTTCTGGATCTGCGAGCGCTCGTTCTGGCAGGAGACGACGATGCCGGTGGGGATGTGCGTCAGACGGACCGCGGAGTCCGTGGTGTTGACGCCCTGACCGCCGGGGCCGGAGGAGCGGTAGACGTCGACGCGCAGCTCGGACTCGTCGATCTCGATGTGGTCGGTCTGCTCGACGACCGGCAGCACCTCGACACCGGCGAACGACGTCTGGCGGCGGCCCTGGTTGTCGAAGGGCGAGATGCGCACCAGGCGGTGGGTGCCCTGCTCGACCGAGAGGGTGCCGTAGGCGTACGGGACGTTGACGGCGAAGGTGGTCGACTTGATACCGGCCTCTTCGGCGTACGAGGTCTCGTACAGCTCGGTCTTGTAGCCGTGCCGCTCGGCCCAGCGCAGATACATCCGCTGGAGCTTCTCGGCGAAGTCCGCGGCGTCGACGCCACCGGCCTCGGCGCGGATGTTGACGACGGCCTCACGGGAGTCGTACTCGCCGGAGAGCAGGGTGCGGACCTCCAGCTCGTCGACCGCCTTGCGGACGGCGGTCAGCTCGCTCTCGGCCTCGGCGCGGGTGTCCTCGTCACCCTCGTCCTCGGCCAGCTCGAAGAGGACCTCCAGGTCGTCGACGCGGCCGCGCAGCTCCTCGGCGCGGCGCAGCTGGCCCTGGAGGTACGAGAGCCGGCTGGTGATCTTCTGTGCGCTCTCCGGGTCGTCCCACAGGGACGGGGCCGCGGCCTGCTCCTCGAGCACGGCGATATCGGCCCTCATCTTGTCGAGGTCCAGGACGGCCTCGATCGACCCCATGGTCGAGGAGAGGGACTTCAGCTCTTCGGAAACATCGACGACTGCCACGCACCCAGCCTAACGGCTGCCGCCGACACTGTGCCCCGGCCCCGTCAGGGAGCGGCGGGATCGGGCTGCTCGACGCCGGGTCCCGCATCGCCCGGATCGCCGTCGCCCGAGGCCAGCCAGGTGCCCAGGCCCACCGCGGCGACCAGCGCGGCGGCCGCGGCGCCGAGCCGGATCCGGCGGCGGCGCACCGCCTCCGGTGACGACCGGTGACGGGCCGACCCCGCGCGGCGCTCGCCCGCCGCCCGCGGGGTGCGGGCGGTGCCGTGCGCGCCACCGGCCAGCTCGTCCGGGCCGGGGACCCGCATGCTGGTGTGCGTCTCGCGGTTCGAGTCGGGCGCGGCGCCCTGGACGAGCGCGACGGAGCCGCGTGGCGGGGTGGCCTCGCCGGTGGTGGCCGGTGCGGCGGCGTCCTGGGGGGCGGGCTCGTCCTCGGCGGCGCCGTCCGGGCCCTCCTCGCCGTCCGGCTCGTCGATGTCGAGGGGCGGCATCCCGGCGAGGCCCGGGAGCAGCTCGCGCAGCCGGGCGGCCAGCTCGGGGGCGCGCAGCCGGGAGGCGGGCGCCTTGGCGAGGCACTGGAGGAGGAGCTGCCACAGCTCGTCCGGGATGCCGGGCAGCGGCGCCACCCGCTCGGTGACATGGCGGCGCAGCACGGCGCCGGGGTGTCCGCCGCCGAACGGGGTGAACCCGGCCAGCAGCTCGTACAGGACGGTGGCCAGCGCGTAGACGTCGACGGAGGCGCGCGGCGGGAGGCCCTCGATGATCTCGGGGGCGAGGTAGTCGGGGGTGCCGATGACCTTGGCGGAGCGGAGAGTGGCGGTGCCGGAGCCGGAGGCGGGCTGCGGCAGGCGGCGCGGGGAGTCGACGAGGCGGGCGATGCCGAAGTCGGTGAGGAGCGCGGGGTGCGCGCCCCCGGGGCCGAGGGGGCCCTGCATGTCCAGGAGGACGTTCTCCGGCTTGACGTCGCGGTGGACGATCCGGGCGGCGTGCGCGGCGGCGAGGGCGTCGGCGACGTCGGCGGCGATGGCGACGGCGGCCTCCGGGGCGAGCCGCCGTTCGCGCTCCAGGCGGGTGCGCAGGTCGGTGCCGCGGACCAGCTCCATGACCAGGGCCAGGTCGTTGCCGTCGACCACCAGGTCGCGTACGCCGACGACCCGCGGGTGGTCCAGGCTCAGCAGCGCCGCCCGCTCCTGGACGAAGCGGCCGACCAGCTCCTGGTCGGAGGCGAGGTCCTCACGCAACAGCTTGATGGCCACGGCCCCTTCGGGGCCCTCGCCCAGCCATACCGTGCCCGCACTGCCGCGTCCCAGGATCTGGTGGGCGGTGTACCGGCTGCCGATCTTCCGTGCCAAGACTGCTCCGACGTGTCGGGCCCCCGAGCGTCCTGCGGGGGCTGAGGTTGACGACCAAGCTACGCGGGCGGCGGGGCGTTCCGGGCCCGGGAGGGCGGCAACCTTCCGTTCTGGGGGAGAAATCACCGCCGGAAGTCGACAAATCCACTGGCCGACCGGGGTGCGGCGCCCGGTACGGCGGTCGTGGACAGCACGGTGCCCCGGGTGTGTCACCCGGGGCATCCGCGCCACGGCGCTCTCCGGCGCCGTCGCCGGGGTCTCCCCCGGCCGAGATCGTTGCTCTAGCCGAGATTGTTGATGAAGTCCTTGACGTCCTTGTAGGTCGAGCCGATCCAGTCGAAGAAGCTCTGGGTCGTGCCGATCCACTCCTGCGGGATCATCTGCCAGATCAGCCAGCCCGCGACGACGAGGATCACGAGGGTGAACAGGCAGCCCTTGAGGCAGCCGAGGCCCGGGATCCGCATCGGGTTGGCGCTGCGGCGGCGCGGCTCCCGGGGCGGACGCGGCTCACGGGCCGGCGGGCGCTCCGGTTCGTAGCGCTGCGGCGGCGGCTCCTGGCGGCGCTGCGGGGCCGGGGGGCGCTGCTGCTGCGGGGGCTGCTGCTGCGCGTACGGCACCGGCTGCGGCGGGTACGGCTGCTGGTGCTGCGGCGGCTGCTGCGGGGCCGGTCGGCGCTGCGGGCGGCGGCGCAGCGGGTCCTCGCTCGGGTCGAGGTACTGGACCTGGGTCTGGTCGTTGCGGTCGCGCGCGGCCCGCATCTGGGACTCCCAGGGGTGCGGCCCGTCGGGCTCCTGGGGGCCGCCCGCGGGGGGCCCGCCGGGCATCGGGGGCACCGGCGGCATGGCGCGTGTGGGGGCGGGGCCGCCGGGGGCGCCGGTGGCGGGCAGCACGCTGGTGGCGGCGGCCGGGTCGACGGCGGCGGCGCCGGTGGGCAGCACCTGGGTGGGGTCCGCGTCGCCGCCGCCCTCGGTGCCGGGGACCTGCGCCGGGGACGGGTCGGGGGCGAGCAGCGCGGCGACGCCGAGCGCCGCCTCGGCCTGCTCCGGGGTGGCGTGCGCGCCGACACCGGCGGCGACGGTGCGCAGCGCCCGGGCGAGGTTCTCGGCGCTCGGCCGCTCCTCGGGGCGCTTGCGCAGACAGCGTTCGATGATCGTCCACAGCGGCTCGGGGACGGATCCGGGGCGCTGCGGCTCCTCGCTGAGGTGGCGGTGGAGGACCTCCAGGGCGGTCGAACCGGCGAACGGCGGGCGGCCGGTGACCAGTTCGTAGAGGAGGATGCCGGCGCCGTAGATGTCGACGGCGGAGGTCTGCGGGCGGCCCTCGGCGGACTCCGGGGCGACGTAGGCGGGGGTGCCGACGAACTCGTGGGTGCGGGTCAGGCCCGGGGAGTCGGCGAGGCGGGCGATGCCGAAGTCGGTCAGCATCGGGTGCATCTCGCCGTCGCCGTCGGACCCGGAGAGCAGGACGTTGGCGGGCTTGAGGTCGCGGTGGACGACGCCGTCGGCGTGGCTGGCGGCGAGGGCGTCGGCGATCTGCGCGGTGAGCAGGGAGGCGGCCACCGGGCTGAGCGGACCGTTGTCCCGGAGGTAACGGTGCAGGTCGGGACCGTCGACGAGGTCCATGACCAGGGCCAGCAGATCGCCTTCGACGACGAGGTCGCGGGTGCGGACGATGTTGGGGTGGGTCAGGCGCAGCAGGACGGAGCGCTCGCGCAGGAAGCGCATCACCACGTCCGCGTCGTTCGCCAGCTCCTCCTTGAGGACCTTGATCGCGACCGTCTCGCCGGGCTCACCGGCGACGGCCGCCTCGGCGCCCGCCGTCTCGCGCTGGCGCGCACGCCAGACGGTGCCCGTGGCGCCGCGTCCGAGCGGCTCCTCGAGCAGGTACTTGCTGCCTACCGGCCGCACGTCATGCGCTCCCTGGTCGGTGATCAACTGTTGCCGGTCCGCTGGGTCGTGCGCGGCCCGTCGCCCCACTGTAGTTGCCGCCGCTCCCGCGGTCCGCGTGGCGCTGCCGCGTGCCCGCGGCGGGCCGGTCACCCGTGGTGGCTCGTGGGAAGACGCGAGGTGGGGGCGGATGGTTGCGCGGCCGGGCCGGGGGCGTCCGCGCCGTGGCGGGGTCGGTTTTCGGCCGGACCGGGCGGGCCGGGGCGGGGCCGGAGCCCGCGGTCATCCCCCGCCCACACGGCGTCACGGGCGCCCCGAGCAAGATCATTACGCCCCGGTCGGCGGACGGGATGTCGGTGGTAGGTGCGAGGATGCACCCAGCACACGTGCCGTGGGAGGCCGTTCCCGCCCGCGGCGCGACAGGTGGGACTTGTACGAGCCGATGCGCTCGGGCGCGGTGGGGGGTTGAGCGGACCCGTCACCGAACTCCCCGGGCAGAAGGGACCGTTGACGGCGATGCAGATCCGGCTGACCGTCCTGGGGCCGCGCGGCGGCCACCCCGCGCGCGCCTGTGACGTGCTCGTGACGGCCCCCGCCGGGACCGCGCTCGCGGCGGTGGCCACCTCGCTCGCGGCGGCGGTCGCCGGGCCCGGCGCGGACGCCGGTGGCCCGGTCGTGCTGTACGCCGGGGCCGAGCGGCTCGATCCGCAGCGGGCGGCGCTCGGCGAGCCGCCGCTGATCGACGGCGCGGTCCTCGCCCTCCAGTCCCCCGGCCCCGATCCCGCGCACGGCCTGCCGCACGGTCCGGCGCGGCTGCGGGTGGTCTCCGGGCCGGACGCGGGCGGTGTCCATCTGCTGCACGGCGGCCAGATCCGGGTCGGCCGCTCCGCCGACGCCGATGTGCCGCTGGACGACCCGGACGTCTCCCGGATGCACTGCGCGGTGACGGTCGAGCCGGACGGCTCCGTCTTCGTCGCCGATCTGCGCTCCACCAACGGCACGACCGTGGACGGCGCGGAGGTCACCGGCGGCCCCGCGCGGCTGGGCCCGGGCGCCCTGCTGCGCGTCGGCGAGTCGGCGCTGCTCCTCCAGCCCCCGGCCGCCACCCCCGATCCGGCGCTGGCGACGACCCCGGACGGCGAGGGCCATCTGCGGCTGCGCCCGGGCTCCTCGTCCGGGCCCGCCGGTTCCGCGACCGGCGGGCGGGGTCCCGTGCTTCCCGGGGGCGGCACGGCGCCGACGGTGTACGGCCGGGGCGCGCCCGCGTCCGGCGGCCACGGCGCCCCCGAGGTGTTCGTGCCCGGCAGCCGCCGCCCGGAGCCGGTGCCGCCCGCCGCCCCGGAGCCGTCCGCCGAGGTCCCGACCGCGTACGGCTATGACGCGTACGGCGTGCGCCGTCCCCACGGCGCGGCGCCCGAGGACGGTCCGGAGCGGTGCCGGCAGCGGCGGGACACCCCGCTGCACGGCACCCGCCCGGACGCCTTCGGCCCGTCGGACGCCACCTCGTCCGGGGAGGGCACGCACGGCGGGCAGCTGTCGCTGGCGCCGTCCGACGAGGCGGCGCGGCGGGCCGGGCGGCGCGGCGGGATCGGTGCCTGGGCGCGGCGGCTGGCCGGGGGCCGCCCGGCGGTGGACGGCCCGGAGGAGCCCGGTGAGCCGGAGCCGCTGGCCGGTGCCGAGGCCACGGCGGAGGCGGCGCCCGCGCCCGTGGATCCCCGTGCGGCCGAGCGGTGGCCGGACGCCGCCGCGGTGCTGCTGACGGCGCTCGGCCCCGGGCCGCGCCTGTGGGAGCGGGACCGGGACCATCCGGACGCGCTCTCCGTCCGTCTCGGGACGGCCTCGCGCGCCGGGGGCCGGGTGGCGGAGCCGGTCGCCGTGGAGCTGCGGCGGGCCGGTTCGCTGGGGCTGGCCGGGCCACGGGAGCGGCTGGCCGGGCTGGCGCGTTCGGCCCTGGCCCAGCTGGCCGCGTTGCACGCCCCCGGTGCCCTGGAGATCGTGCTGCTCAGCACGGACCGGGCGCGCCCCGCCGAGGAGCGGGCCGCCGACTGGTCGTGGCTGGGCTGGCTGCCGCACGTCCGCCCGGCCCACGGGCAGGACTGCCGGTTGCTGCTGGCGTACGACCGGGAGCAGGCGGCGGCGCGTACCGCGGAGCTGGTGCGGCGGCTGGACGACGGGCCGCTGGGTCCGGGCTGGGCGAGCGCCGAGCGGGCGGAGATCGCCGCGGCGGCCGCGCAGCACCGGGGGCCGTTCACCGTGGTGCTGGTCGACGGCGATCTCGGGTCGTCGGCGCTGCGGGAGACCGCGGCGCGGTTGGCGGCCGGGGGTCCGGCGGCCGGTATCCATCTGCTCTGTCTGGCCGAGACGCCCGCGGCGTCCCCGGCGTTCCCGCTGGCCGCGACGTACGAGGCGGCCCGGGTGGCGTCGCCCGCGTTCGGGGAGTGCGGGGCGGTCGCGGTGCTCAGCGGCGATGTGGCGACGGCGCTGCGGGTGGTCCAGCCCGGTTCGGGGCCGAACGGCACGGTCGCCACGTTGGACGCGGTCTCGGGTGCCTGGGCGGAGCGGTTCGCGCGGGCGCTGGCGCCGCTGCGCGAGACCGACGCGGCGGCCGGTGACCGGGCGGCGCCCCGGGTGGCGGCGCCGCTGCCCGACTCCTCCCGGCTGCTGGACGAGTTGGGGCTGGCCCGCGCCACCCCGGCGTCGCTGCTGGCCCGGTGGGCGGCGGCGCTCGACGGCGGGGCGTCCGGGGCGGCGGCGGTGCTCGGCGCCGGGCCGCACGGTCCGCTCGCCGCCGATCTCGCCGCCGACGGCGGCCCGCTGCTGCTCGACGGCGCGCCGGGCACCGGCAAGACGGAGCTGCTGCGGTCGCTGGCCGCCTCGCTGGCCGCCGCCGACCGGCCCGATCTGCTGTCGTTGGTGCTGGTGGACGGCGGCGGCACGGAGCGCGGTGAGGGGCTGCGGCTCTGCACCGAGCTGCCGCACGTCACCACGTATCTGGCGGCATCGGACCCGGTACGGATGCGGGAGTTCGCGCAGGCGCTGTCGTCGGAGCTGAAGCGGCGGGCGGAGGTTCTGGGCGGGATGCCGTTCGCGCAGTGGCGGGCGAAGCATCTGCCCGCGCCGCGGATCGTCGCGCAGCGGCGGACGCCCGAGGGTGCCGAGCCGGATCCGTCGACCACCGGCACGCTGCGGCTGCGGTCGCGCGGCGGGGCGCCGTCCGGGGAGGCGGCGCCGGACGTGGCGCCGATGCCCCGGCTGTTCGTGCTGGTCGACGACTTCGACGCGCTGGTGGCGCCCGCGCTGGGCAGTACGGGCCGCCCGGCGGCGGGTTCGGTGGTGCGGGCGCTGGAGGCGGTGGCGCGGGCCGGTGCGGAGCTGGGCGTCCATCTGATCGCCGCGACGGGCCATCCGGAGCGGACGGCGGAGACGGCGACCGGCGCGCGGGCCGCGCTGCGGGTCGTGCTGGGCGAGCCGGAGGATCCGTCGGAGCCGGTCCCGGCGGGCCGCGGGGTGCTGCACCGCACCCGTGACGGTTCGGCGACGCCGTTCCAGGCGGGCCGGGTGACCGGCCGGATACCGCGGACGGCCACGCTCCGCCCGACGGTCGTCCCCCTGGAGTGGTCCCGGATGGGCGACCCGCCGACCCGCCGCCCGCTGCGCGAGCTGGGCAACGGCCCCACGGACCTGGCCCTGCTGGCCAGTGCCCTGCAGCGCGCCGCCCAGTCCCTGGGGGCGGCGGAGGGCCCGCCACTGGTGTGAGACGCGGGCGGGGCTCCGGCCCCGCCCGTGCTCGTAACTCCCCTGCGCCGACCGGTCAACTCGCCGCCTTCTCAAGGGAGTTGACGAGGAGCAGGGGCGGCCTCGCGGTCCCGTACCCCCGCGCGGTTCCGCCGTCCGACGCGCCCCCGTCCACCGGTTCCGTACGCCCCATTTTTCGCCACCTTCCGTTCACTTCGCGCCGCCTACGATGACGGCGCGCCGCGGCGGCGGGGTCCTGGCACCGTCGCGCGCCGCAGGCCGTAACGCCGTCGGATTCCCGACCGTCTGGAGACGGACGCCCATGACTGCTCCCCTCGCGGACCACCGTGCACCGCTTCCGCGCCCCACCCGGCTCTCCGAGGTCAAGGGGTGGTTCTTCACCGCCGATCAACTGCTCTTCGACTGGTTCCTGGCCCATCAGCAGGCCGCCGGGCACCGCGGTGACCTGCTCGAACTCGGCGCCTATCTGGGCAGGAGCGCGATCTTCCTGGGCGCGCGGCTCGGGGACGGCGAGCGGTTCACCGTCTGCGATCTGTTCGACTCGCCCGCCGAGGACGCCTCGAACACGGAGGAGATGGCGAAGTCCTACGCGACGCTGACCCGCCGCGCCTTCGAGGCCAACTACCTCGCCTTCCACGACACGCTGCCGGACATCGTCCAGGACCTCAGCTCACGGGTGCGCGACCACGTCGCGGACGGCAGCGTCCGCTTCGCCCACATCGACGCCTCGCACCTGTACGAGCACGTCCACGGCGACATCCTCGCCGTCCGCTCCCTGCTCACCGGCACCGGCGTCGTGGTGCTGGACGACTTCCGCGCCGAGCACTGCCCGGGGGTGGCCGCGGCGACCTGGCAGGCGGTGACCAACGAGGGGCTGCACCCGGTGTGCATCACCGGCACCAAGTTCTACGGCACCTGGGGCGACCCGGAGCCGCTGCGGACGGCGCTGCTGGCGTGGCTGGCCGGGCGGGAGGGTGTCTGGCACGAGGTGCAGCAGGTCAACGGCGCGCCGCTGATCCGGATCAGCGCGAAGGACGCACGGGAACCGGCGCACCCGGTCTCCCGGTACCGCCCGGCCCAGGGCACCCGGGCGCCGGAGCACGTACCGGCGGCCGGGCGGCGGGGTCCGGCGCGGGGACCGTTGCGGCGGCTGGCGGCGGACTGGCTGCCACCGGCGGTCACCCGGGCGCTGGTGGCGGCGCGGCGGCAGCGGGCGGCGCGCCGCTGAGCGCCCCGGCGCGCCCCCGGCCCGGCCCGGCGCGCGCGGCCGTCCGCGCGCCCCTCGGGGGCCGGGGCGCGCCCCGCGGGCTCAGCCCGGCAGCCGCTCCGTCGGCACCCGCGCGGCCAGTACGAACGCGTTGGCGCCCAGGACCTTCCCGGCGGGGCGGGGCAGCGGGAAGGAGTAGGTGCGGCGGACCGAGAGACCGGCGGATTCGGCGTAGGCGCGCAGCAGCGTGAAGTCGGTGAACCGTCCGGCGCCGCGGTGCCCGGCCTCCTGCGGGGTGATCAGCACGACGCCGCCGCCCGGCCGTACGTACGGCAGATAGGCCCGCAGCAGACCCTCGACCTGTTCGTCGTCGAGGTGCTGGAGGACCTGTGCGGACAGCAGTGTGTCGAAGCCGCCGGGCCGGGCGTGGGCGCTGGTGAGGAAGGCGTCGGCGGTGTACGCGGTCAGACCGCGGGCGCGGCAGATGTCGGCGGAGTGCGCGTCGTGGGCGATCCCGACGCTGCCCGGTGCGCACCCGGCCAGGGTGTCGCCGGTGCCGCAGCCGATGTCCAGCACCCGCCCGGCGCCGATGCGGCGCAGCGCCCGGCGGTAGGGCGCCCGCGGCACCCGCAGCCAGGGCAGCAGCGGCCGCGGGGTGTCCAGTGCGCGGGGCGGCGGGTCGGTGCGGACCGGCGGGGCGGCGTCCGCGGTGCGGCGGGAGGCCGGTGTCCGGCGGGCGGCGGGAGCGGTGGGGGCGGCGGGGGTTTCGGTCCGTCCGGGCATCCCGGGCATCGAGGTCACCTTTCCCTGGGGGCCCGGCGCGCGCCGGGCCCGCTACGGCATCGGCTCCGGTCTACGGCATCGCCCCGGGCCACGGCGCACACCACGCCGACCGGGGGCGGGCGGTCCCCGGCACGGCGGCGTCGGGAGCCCGCGACCACGGGGCGCCCGGGGCGGCGGCGCCCGCGTCCTCCCGGGGCCGGGGCCCGCGTCCCTCCCGGGGCCCGCCATCACCGGCCCCTCACCCTTTCAGCGCAGATCCGGTGACCGGGGCGGCGCCGGGTGAGTTGTCCACCTCAGTACCCCGCCCCGGTTCCGGCGCGGTGTTCCGGTGCCGGACCGCACGGTTCCGGGCCGCCCGGGTTCCCCGTTCGGAAAGGCTGGTCGCGCGCATGAAGCCACGGCTCACCGTCGTCGTCCCGGTGCACCGCACCGCAGGGCCCCTGCGGCACACCGAGGAGTGCCTGGAGTCGATCGCGGCGCAGACCCCGGCCACGCTCGATGTGGTGATGGTGGACGGCGCGCCCGCACCGGACGGGCCCGGCGCCGCGCTGGCCCGCCGGTTCACCGCCCGCGACCCGCGCTTCCGGCTGGTCCGCGCCGCCGGTGCGGGCCCCGGCGCGGCCCGTGACGCCGGGGCCCGGCACGCCTACCCGGACACGCCGTACCTCGCCTTCCCCGGGCCCGACGACCTCCTGCTGCCGCGCGCGTACGAGGAGCTGACCGCGGCGCTCGACGCGTCCGGCGCGGATCTGGCGACCGGCGGCGTCCGGCTGCTCGGGGCGGACGGGCGGCCCGCGGCGCGGCAACCGGCCGACCGGACCGGCGCGACCCGCACCCACATCGCCGAGGACCGGACGCTGCTGTCCGACACCACCGCGACCAACAAGGTCTTCCGGCGCGCCTTCTGGGACCGCCACCGACTCGCCTTCCCGGAGGGCGGCAGCTGCGACGACGCGGTGGTGACGGTGCCCGCGCACTTCCTCGCCGACGCCGTCGACGTGCTGCGCGCCCCCGTCTGCCGCCTGCGGACGCCCGGCGACGGGGAGCGGCCGCTGCCGGACGTGCGGACGGTCACCGAGCGGTTCGCGGCGCTCGCCCGGGTCGGGGAATTCCTGGCCGACCCGGCGCGCACCCGCGGGGTGTCCCTGCGCGCGGAGTACGACCGGGCGCAGCTCACCGAGGGTCTGGACGACCTCCTCGGGGCGCTGCCCGGCGCCGCGCCGGAGGTCCGCACCGCGTTCCTGGAACAGGCCCGCGACTATCTCTCCGGGGTCGCCCCGCAGCTGCCGGCGGCGCTCCCGGTGGAGCGGCGGATGCTCTGGTACCTCGTACGGGCCGGGCGGCCGGAGGAGTTGTTGCGGCTGCTGGCGTACCGGCGGCGGCAGGAGGCGGCGTTCCTGGTCACCGGGGTGCCGCTGCGCCGCCGGGCCGCGCTGCCGCTGGACCCGCCGCTGCGGCTGCCGTCCGCCGTGACCCGGCTGGGCCGCGACGACTTCCCCGTACGGGCCCACCTCCAGGAGGCGGTCTGGCGCGACGGGCTGCTGTTCCTGCGGGGCTACGCGTACATCCGTAACCTCGGCGCGCCGCACCGGCACAGCTATCTGGGGACGCTGGTGCTGGCGCAGGGGCGGCGGCGGATCGTGCTGCCGCTGCGCCCGGTGGAGTCGGCGGCGGCGACCGCCGAGTCCGGTCAGGGGCTGCACTGTTACGACTGGTCGGGGTTCGAGGTGGTGCTCGATCCGCGGCGGCTGCGGCGGCTCGGCCGCTGGCAGGAGGGCGACTGGCGGGTCACCGTCACCCGCACCGCGGCGGGCCTGGTGCGCACCTCGGGGCTGCGCCCGCCGGAGTCCGGCACCTCGCCGCGCACCTACGACACCGGGCAGGGCGTCCGGGTCACGCCCCGGTACGCGGACGGGCTGCTGCGGCTGACGGTGGAGCCTATCGGCTACCGGCTGACCGCCCGGGAGACGAGCGGCGGCGCCCTCTGTCTGACGGTCGCCGCGCCGCCCGGCGCCGCCGCCCCCACCGCCCTGCGGCTGACCGACACGGAGACCGGCACCGTCGTGTCGTTCCCGACCCGGCCACCGCTGCCGGACGCCCCGGAGGACCGCGCGGAGGGGCCCGAGGGGGGCGCGCGGGAGGACGCGGGCGCCCCTGAGGGAGAGGGCCCGGGCGGCCCGGAGGGGGCGGACGGCGCCGCGCCGCGGGACGGGGCGGCGGACGCGGCGGACGCGGACGCCCCGGCCCCGCGGACCGCCGACGCCGCCGCCACCGACGCCCCGCCCGCCCAGGCCACGGACGCCGCCCCCACCCCGCACCCCGTAGGTGCCGTCCCGGATCCCACTCCCCCGCCGCCGTGGAAGCGCCGTCGTCCCGCCGCCGGGCACACCGTGCGGATCCTCCCGGACCCGGTGGCCGCCGCCCGGCCCGTACCGGGCGACGCGGCGGGCGGCGCACCCGGCGCTGCGCACGCGCCCGCCCCCTCCGCCACCTGGGCGGTGCGGCTGGTCCTCCCCGGTGGTGCGACCGCGCCCGTCGCCTGTTCGCCGACGCTGGCGCCGCTCGCGCTGCCGCCGGTGCACGGCCGGGAACTGGTCTGCGCGGGGAGCGCCGCCGGGCATCTGGTGGTGCACGACCGCGTCCCGCAGCCGTACGCGGACCGCGTCGTGTGGCGGATCGACGGGACGCTGCTGCTGGCCGGGGTGTTGCCCACGGCGGCGCCGCCCGCCACCGAACTGGTCCTCGCCCACACCGCGCACGCCGCCGAGTGGGCCTTCCCCACCACCCACGACGGCGAGCGGTTCCACTGCGCGCTGCCGCTGGCCACACTGCCGTCGCCGGGCGGACCGCTGCCGCTGCCCGCCGGGCGCTGGGCGGTGCGGCTGCGGGCGGCGGGCACCGACACCCCGGACGTGCCGGTCCGCTTCGCGCCGTCCGTCCTCGACGGGCTGCCCGCCTCCCGCGCGGTCCGCGGCAAGCCGTTCACCCTCGACCGGCGCGACCACGACGAGGTGTTCCTCACCACCGGGGCGACGCTGCCGGTCACCGATCGGGGACCGTACCGGCGGCGGGTGCTGCGCGAGACGCACTACCCGCTGCACCGCGGGCGCCCGCTGCGCGACGCGATCCTCTACAGCAGCTTCGGCGGCCGCGCCTACGGCGACTCGCCGCGCGCCGTCCACGAGGAGCTGGTCCGCCGCGGGATGGGCGCGGAGCACCTGTGGGCGGTGCGCGACGGGCAGACCGCCGTGCCGGACTCCGCGCGCGCCGTCGTCGTGGGCAGCGCCGAGTGGCACGGCGCGCTGGCGCACAGCCGCTGGGTGATCGCCAACACCCAGCTGCCGGACTTCTTCCGCCGCCGCCAGGGCCAGTTGGTCGTCCAGACCTGGCACGGCACCCCGCTGCGGCGGATCGGCGCGGAGCCGCACGGCGTCCACGGGCCGACGTCCCCGGAGGCGGCCCGGCAGTGGAGCGTGCTGCTCTCACCCAACGCGCACAGCACGCCCGTGCTGCGCGAGGCGCTCGGCTTCCCCGGCGAGCCGCTGGAGAGCGGGCTGCCGCGCACCGACGCGTTCTTCGCCCCGGACCGGGCGGAGCGCGCCGCGGCGGTCCGCGCCCGGCTCGGCGTCGACGACGGCCGCACCGTCGTCCTGTACGCCCCGGCCGTCCGCGGCCACCTCGCCTACGACCGCCACCACCACCGGCTCCATCTGCCGCTGGACCTGGACGCGGCCCGGCGGGCGCTCGGCGACGACCACGCGCTGCTGGTCCGCGGGCACCCGCTGGTCGCCGACCGGCTCCCGGCCCGCCATGCGCCCTTCGCCGTCGACGTCACCGCGTACCCGGACACCACCGAGCTGCTGCTCGCCGCGGACGTGCTGGTCACCGACTACTCCTCGCTCGCCGCCGACTTCGCGAACACCGGCCGCCCGATGCTCTTCCTCACCCCCGACCTGCCGTACTACCGCGACACGCTGCGCGGCTTCACCGTCGACTTCGAGGCGGTGGCGCCGGGCCCGCAGCTCGGCTCCACCGGGGAGCTGATCGACGCGCTGCGCGACCTGGACGCGGTCGCCCGGGCGGGCGCGGGGGCGTACCGGCGGTTCCGGGAGACGTTCTGCCACCGCGACGACGGGGCCGCCGCGACGCGCGCCGCGGATCTGCTGCTGCGGTGAGCGGAGGTGTCCGGCGGCGGTCGGGACGGTGGAGGTTCGGCGGACACCGGCATCGGACGGCGGGACCGTCGTTACACCGGTGTACGGGCGCTCCGACCGCGCCAAGCAGCCGCCAACACCGGATGTCCCACCCGTTAACGGACGGCAATGACCCGTAAAAGCACGACAGCGCGCGCAACCGCGCGGCGGGATTCCCCCTCTGAAGCAGAGACAGAGGAGACCGGATCCCGCTCGCGCACCGAGATGCCGTCGACACGGAATGTAGATGTAGTGACTGTGAAAGAAGCCCCTGAGCCGTCGCCGGGGCCCACCCTCACTCCGGCAGCGCAGATCAGCATCATCGTCATCGCCTACAACGACGTCACCCACGTCGCCCAGGCGGTGCGCTCCGCGCTGGCCCAGGAGACGGACGGCGCCGCCGTCGAGGTGATCGCGGTGGACGACGCCTCCACCGACGGCACCGGCGCCGCCCTGGACGCCCTGGCCCGGGAGCACCCGCGGCTGCGGGTGCTGCACCGCGCGGAGAACAGCGGCGGCTGCGGCACCCCCCGCAACGATGGGCTGCGCGCCGCCACCGGCCGCTTCGTGATGTTCCTGGACAGCGACGACGTGCTGCCGCCGGGCGCCGCCCCGGCGCTGCTGCGCGCCGCGCTCGCCGAGGACGCCCCGGTGGCGTCCGGCGCCTGCGTCCGCCGGGAGCTGCCGGCCCGCCGCGACGTGCCCTGGCAGCCGGCGCTCTACCGCGACCGCGCCGTGCACACCGCGCCGGGCGCCAGCCCCCAGCTGGTGCGCGACACGCTGTGCGTCAACAAGCTCTACGACCGCGCCTTCCTCGCCGAGCACGCCATCGTCTTCCCCGAGGGCCGCTTCACCTACGAGGACTTCGTCTTCACCGCGCGGGTCCTGGCGGTCGCGCCGCGGCTGGTGACGATCCCGGACAGCGTCTACATCTGGCACGTCCGCCGCGCCGCCGCCCGCCAGTCGATCTCCCTGGACCGCAAGGCCGTCACCAACTGGCAGGCGCGCATCGACGCGCACCGCGACAGCGTGGCGGTCCTCCGCGACTCCGGACGCGGCGAGCTGGCGCGGGCCGCCCGGACCAAGTTCCTCGACCACGACCTGCGGATGTACCTCCGCGAGCTGCACACCCGCGACGCCGCCTACCGCACACAGTGGTGGCGGCTGACCCGCGCCTACCTCGCCGACTTCGACGAGGCCGAACTGCTGGCGGCGCGGGCGCCCGCCCGCTGGCTGGCCCGGGTGGTGCTGGCCGCGCCCGAGCCCCCGGCGGAGCTGGACCGGCTGACGCAGCTGGCGGCGCGCCCCGGTCGGCTGCTGCCGCCGTACGCCCGGGACGGCGCGGGCCGTCCGGTGTGGTCGGCCCAGCTGGCGCGGGTCGAGCTGGACGCGATCGACTCCAAGCCCACCCACCGGCTGCCGGTGACCATCGACGCGGAGCCGGTCACCGGCCGCCGCAGTGTGTTGCGGCTGCGGGTGCACGAGATGTACGGGCGGCTGGCCGCCGCCGGTCCGGTCTCCGTGGACGTGGAGTGGCGGCGGCGCGCCGACGACCGGCGCGGTCCGGTGCGGACCGCCACGCTGACGCCGGGGCCGGACGGGATCTGGACCGCCGAGGTGGCGGTGGATCTGGCGGCGCTCACCGACCGCGGGCCGGTCGAGGACACCGGGCCGGTGGCCTGGGACCTGATGGCGCGGGTGCACTGCGCCGACGGCTCCGGCTTCCGCGCCTCGCTGCGCGCCGTCGGCCCGGGGCTGCGCCGCCGGGTGCTGCCCAGCCGCCGCCACGCCGTGCTGCTGGTGCAGCCGTACGCGACGACCGGCGGGGCGCTGGCCCTGCGGGTGGCGGGCGGGGTGCGTAGCGTGTGGCGGATCGCGGCGGCCCGGCTGCGCCGCTGACCTCCCCCGATCTTTCCCCTCCAACCCTAGGATTGGCGCCATGACTTACTTGATCACGGGCGGTGCCGGGTACATCGGCGCCCACGTCGTACGGGCCCTGCGGCAGGCCGGGGAGGCCGCGGGGCGGCCTCGTGTGGTCGTGCTGGACGACCTGACGACGGGGGTCGCCGCCCGGCTCCCCGAGGACGTGCCGCTGATCGTCGGCTCGACCCTGGACCGGGCGCTGCTGGATCGCACCATCGCCGAGCACGGGGTGACGGATGTGGTGCACCTGGCGGCGAAGAAGCAGGTCGGCGAGTCGGTGGAGATGCCGCTGCACTACTACCGCGAGAACGTCCACGGGCTGCAGACGCTGCTGGAGGCGATGGCCGCCGGGGGCGTGGGCCGCCTGGTGTTCTCCTCGTCCGCCGCGGTGTACGGCATGCCGGACGTCGACCTCGTCACCGAGGACACGCCGTGTGTGCCGATGAACCCGTACGGCGAGACGAAGCTCGTCGGCGAGTGGATGGTCCGCGCGGCGGGCCGGGCGCACGGCATCAGCACGGCGTGCCTGCGGTACTTCAACGTCGCGGGCGCGGCCACCCCGGAGCTGGCCGACACCGGGGTCTTCAACATCGTGCCGATGGTCTTCGAGAAGCTCACCGAGGGCGCCGCGCCGCGGATCTTCGGCGACGACTACCCGACGCCGGACGGCACCTGCATCCGCGACTACATCCATGTCGCGGACCTCGCCGACGCCCATGTGGTGGCCGCGCAGAAGCTGGCCGAGCACGGTCCGGTGCGGGATCTGACGCTCAACATCGGCCGCGGTGAGGGCGTGTCGGTGCGCGAGATGGTCGATCTGATCACCGAGGTCACCGGGCACACCGGCACCGCCGCCGAGGTGACGCCGCGGCGGCCCGGCGACCCGGCGCGGGTGGTCGCCGCCGCCGACCGGATCGCCGCCGAGCTGGGCTGGAAGGCGCACCACGACGTCCGCGAGATGATCACGTCGGCGTGGGCCGGCTGGCAGCACCACCACCCCGAGGCCCGCTGAACGACGGCAGAGAGGCGCCCCGCACCGGAGTCCGGTGCGGGGCGCCTCCGTCGTACCGGCCCGCTCAGCGCTCCAGGAAGGCGAACAGCTCTTCCCAGCGGCGGGTGATGCGGTCGGTGGAGTAGCGCTGGACGTTCTCCCGGGCGGCGGTGCCGAGCCGGTCGCGCAGCTCCTGATCGGTCAGCAGGGTCTCCAGATGGGCGGCGAGTTCGTTGATGTTGCCGGGCCGGGCGAGCAGTCCGTCCTCGCCGTCGGTGACGATCTCGTGGACGCCGGGCGCGCAGTCGAACGCCGCGCACGGCACCGCCGCGGCCATCGCCTCCATCAGCGACAGCGGGAAGCCCTCGGCGCGCGAGGACTGGGCGAAGACCGCGGCGCCGCGCAGCGCCTCCGGGACGTCGTCGGTGCGGCCCATGAACTCCACCGACCGCTCCAGGCCCAGCGCCTCCCGCTGCTTGAGCAGCAGCTCCTCGTCCTCGCCGGAGCCGTAGATCCGCAGCAGCCAGTCCGGGTGGCGGGGGGCGACCAGCGCCCAGGTGTCGAGGAGCAGGTCGACGCCCTTCTCGTCGGAGAGCCGCCCGATGCTGGCGACGACCTTCTCCGTACGGGCCGAGGGGACCTCCGGCATGACCGGCAGCGGGTTCGGCATGAAGTCGGCGTTGTCCATACCGGCCCGGATCCACAGGTCGGCGTCCTCGCGGGTGAGGGCGAGGAGCCGGTCGACGCCCTCGTAGTAGCGCTTGACACGGGCGAAGCGGGAGGAGGCGCGGCAGGCGGTGAACGACTCGTGGGTCATGCCGATCACCGGCATCCCGGCGGTGTCGGCGAGCGTCACCCACTCCATCGCCCACACCTGGGTGCAGATGACGACGCCGCCGGGGCGGGCGGTGGCGAAGCGGGCGGAGAGCCGGTCGGCGGCCTCCCGCATCCCGGCGTCCTTCACCGCGCGGCGGCGCCGCTCGGCGAGGTTGAGCTTCCCCTTGACGCCGCGCGCCGGGCCGACCTTCGGCGGGTGCTCGGCGTAGAGGGTCTCGGTGGGGTAGGGCAGTTCGCCCAGGTCGGCGCGGACTTCCGGGGCCGCTGGGACGATGCCGACGATGTGCGGCCGGTGGCCGCGCTCGGCGAAGAGCCGGGCCATCTGGTGGGTCCAGGTGGTCACCCCGCCCGTCTCGTCGACGTTGTTGCAGACGAAGTAGATGTCGCGGCCGGTCACTTGGCGTCTCCTTCGCGCTCCGCGGTGCCGAAGAACCGGTCGACGACGCGGCGGGCCGCGTCCCCCCGGTCGTACTCGCCGTAGGCGGCGGTGAACCGCTGCCGGGCCTCGCGGTGTTCGGCGTCCGCGGACTTGAGGTGGTCGAGGGCGTCGAAGAGGGCGTCCTCGGTCTCGACGAACGGGCCGGGGGCAGTGGCCTTGAGGTCGAAGTAGGTGCCGCGTGCCTCGTTGGCGTACTCGTCGTAGTCGTGGGCGTAGAAGACCATCGGCCGGTCGAGGAGGGCGTAGTCGAACATCACCGAGGAGTAGTCGGTGATGAGGCCGTCGGCCAGCTCCATCAGCGGGGTGATGTCGTGGTGGCCGGTGACGTCGATGACGGTGCCGCGGACGGACGGCGGCAGCACCACGTGGTTGAGGTAGTGCGAGCGGATCAGCAGGACGTAGCGGTCGCCGAAGCGGGCGGCGAACTCGTCGACGTCGAAGGGCAGCTCGAAGCCCTTGACCTTGCCGTTCTCGGCGGCGCGGAAGGTCGGCGCGTAGAGCAGGACCGTCCTGTCGGCGGGGATGCCGAGGTCGGCGGCGAGCGGGCCGCGGGTGCGGGTCCCGGACTCCTCCTCGGCGCGGCGGGCGGCGACCAGCGCGTCGTTGCGCGGGTAGCCGGTGCGCAGCAGCACCTCGGGGCGGAGCCGGAAGGCGCGGGCGAGGGTGCGCTCGTCGTGCTCGGAGCGGATCAGGAAGTGGTCGAAGCGGTCGAGGACCTCCTGGTAGGCATCCTTCGCGGCGCGCGGCTGGAGCCGCAGCCGGGGCTCGTCGAAGCCCATCCGCTTGAGCGCGGAGCCGTGCCAGGTCTGGATGTAGGTGGTCTCGGGGCGCTTGCCGAGCTTGAGCGGGAAGCCCTGGTTGTCGATCCAGAACTCCGCCTGGGCCAGCGCCCGCAGGTACTGCCAGCTCCAGCGCTTGACGAGGGTGGCGTCCTCGGGGAAGCCGTCGGGCTTCTTCCCGGCGTAGCTCCACACCGCCTCGCACTCGATGCCCCGGCGGCGCATCTCCTCGTAGATCGCGCGGGGGCTGTCGCTGTACTGCTTGCCGAGGTGGCTCTCGAAGACGACGAGGCCCTTGCGGAGCGGGAGTTTGGTGAACACCTCCTCGTAGACGCGGAGCTTGGTCTCGCCGGAGTTCAGCTCCCGCTTGGCCTTACGTGCCTTGCGGATGCCGGTCTTGGCGAGGGCGGCGGCGGGGCTGCGCAGCGCCTCGCCGAGCAGCTTCTGCGTCCCGCGGCTGGCGCGGCTCTCGGCGCGCAGTACGAAGGTGAGGTGGCCGCGCTTGGAGGAGGCGGGCTCGATGCGGTCGGAGACCAGGCGGGTCAGCCGGGGGCGGACGCGCAGGGCGTGCGCCGCGTCGAGGTCGACGCCGCCGACGGTCAGCCGGGTGCGGGTCAGCTCGCCGTCGGCGTCCAGGATCAGCCGGACGTCCCAGACCGCGTCGATCACGCCGAGCGGGCGCAGCTTGCGGGCGAGGTCCAGCTCCGCGTCCCAGACGATCCGGTCGCCGTCCAGCCGCAGGGAGCGCAGCGGGAAGGAGAAAGTCTGCAGGCTGCGGCGGCGGGCCTTCAGCTCGATCCGGCCGCGCAGCGGGGTGGCCGGGGTGACCGCGCCGAGCGGGTTGACGACCGCGCCGGACAGCTCGACGGTGCCGCGACCGTCGTCGGTGTAGCCGGTGAGCTGGTTGCGGAGGAAGAGCTTGCCGAGCGGGCGGGTGTGGTACCCGGCGTCGGTGACGTCGAGGACCCGGCGGCCCTCGGGGTCGTCGAGGTGGTGGTCGGTCCAGTAGACCCGGCCGTCACGTTCGGTGAGCGGGGTGGAGAGCTTGTCGCGGTTGATGAGGGTGTCGACCGCGGGCATCAGCGCCGGCCAGTCCTCCTTGCCGAGGAGGTAGGCGCAGATGGCCTGTATCGGCTGGACGCGCTCGTACGCCTCGGGGGCGATCCCGGCGAGGTAGCCGTTGGCCATCCCGGCGAATTCGCGGCGGTAGCCCTCGTCGAGCAGCGGCAGGTCCCGCAGGTGCAGGACGAGGTCGTGCTTGAGGAATTTGACGTCCTTGTGGAACTTCAGGTCGTCCAGACCCTCGGCGGCGAGGAGTTCGTCGACGCGCCGGTGGATTTCCATGCGGTGCGCGAAGTTGGCGATTTCATGGCGCCGGTTGCTGATCGATTTCGTGGCCGCCTTCTCGAAGACGTTCCAGAAGTAGACGTGATTGGGGATCAGCGTGATGCGGCGGGCGGCGACGTATGCCTGCGCGGAGAAGAGCAGGTCCTCGTAGTGGATGCCGACGGGGAATTCCAGTCCGGCTTCGCGGAGGAATTCCCGGCGGTAGCACTTGTTGGTCGACAGCGTGTCGAAGACCAGCAGGTCGGGGAGTTCGGAGATCGATTCGAGGGTGCGGGTGCGGTCGTAGAGCCACGGGTACCACTCGACGGTCTTCTTGGTGCGGGTGTCGACATGGACCCGCACACACATGCCGGAGACCAGGTCGGCGCCGGTGCGCTCGGCGGCGTCGAGCATGTTGCGGCAGGCGTTGGGCTCCAGGACGTCGTCGCTGTCGAGGAACATCACGTAGTCGCCGCGGGCGTGTGCGACGCCGTGGTTGCGCGGGGCGCCGCAGCCGCCGCTGTTCTCCGGCAGCTGGAGCGCGCGGACCTTGCCGGGGTGGGCGGCGGCCAGCTCCTGCGCGACGGCGAACGATCTGTCCGTGCTGCAGTCGTCGACGATGACCACTTCGACACCGTGCAGCGTCTGGTCCACGGCGGACCGGACGGCGGTCGGCAGTCGTTCTGCGTCGTTGTAGACGATCACGACTACGGAGACGTCAGGCACGGGCACCCCTATCCTCTGTTTCCTTGCCGTACGAGCCATCAAAACTACCGCGCCGAGCCGCTCGCACCGTGGCTTACGGGACGGGCAACGGCGGTAATTCCTACGGTTATTCGTGCGCCGAACCACCCGTCCGTGGCATGGACCACGGGCGGGTCGCCCCGCGGCGGCGGCGCCCGGCGGACGGACCGCGGTGCGCTCCGGACGTCCCGGCGCCTCCCCTGTGTAGAGGCGCGCCGCCCCGGTCCGGTTCCGCCGCCCACCGTGAGGTGGCCCACGCGCGCGGGCGCCCGTACGCGTACAGGCGGGGCGTTCGGGGACTACGGACGGTGGTTGCGGGAAACTGGCGACATGCCCGTCCTTGGCCCGATATGTAACGAGGGCCACAGAACTTTCCGGTAACGGGCGGCAACCCTTTCCGGTGAACTCCAGTCATATAACTGGCGCAGATATGCCTTCCGTAGGGATTTTTCCCGCCGTCCGCGCTCGTTCGTCACGAGGAGTAGCCGTCACATGTCCGAGGCCGTCACCGGTTCCGCACCCCGCTTCAGCGTCATCGTGCCCGTGTACAAGGTCCAGGGTTACCTGCGGGAATGCCTGGACTCGGTGCTGACGCAGGACTTCACCGACTTCGAGGTGATCGCGGTCGACGACCGGTCACCCGACGGCTGCGGCGCGATCCTGGACGAGTACGCCGCCCGCGATCCGCGGGTGCGGGCCGTGCACCACACGGAGAACGGCGGCATCGGCCGGGCCCGCAACACTGGCGTGGAGCAGGCGCGCGGCGACTACCTGCTCTTCCTCGACAGCGACGACACCTACGCACCCGGCTCGCTGCGGGCGATGGCCGACCGCCTGGAGCAGACCGCGGACCCGGAGATCCTGCTCTTCGACCACGTCCGTACGTACTGGTGGGACAAGGTCCAGCCGAGCGCCAGCGGGGAGCTGCTGGCGCAGACGGGCACCGAGACGTTCCGCCCGGCCGACCGGCTGGAGTTCCTCAACCTCTTCGCGGTCGTCTGGAACCGCGCCTTCCGCCGCGACTTCTTCACCGGCAACGGCTTCGCCTTCACCGACGGCGTCTACGAGGACGCGCTCATGGTCTACACGACCATGCTGACCGCCGAGACCGCAGGCTGCCTGGACCAGGTCTGTGTGGAGTACCGCCAGCGCCGCCAGGGCAACTCCATGAAGACGCCGGGGCGCACCCACTTCACGATCTTCGCGCAGTACCGCCGCCTCTTCGCCTTCCTCGACACCCGCCCGGACCTCGACCGCGTCCGCCCGCTGATGTTCGAGCGGATGGTCAGCCACTTCCTCTTCACCTTCGCCCGCGACAACCGCGTCACCCCCGCCGACCGCCCGGAGTTCTTCCACCGCGCCGCCGCGATGTACCGGCAGCTGGAGCCCGCCGGTTTCGTGGTGCCGCCCGGCATCGACGGTGCGAAGTACCAGGCGCTGCGGCGCGGCTCGTACCAGGCGTTCCAGGCGCTGAAGCTGGTCAACGGCGCGCGGATCGCCGGGCGCGACCGGCTGCGGAAGACCCGCCGCACCCTGGGCAAGCAGGCGTTCCACCGCTTCTACCAGCTCCAGCTGCGCCGCCCGGTCGACGAGCACCTCGCGGTCTACTCCGCGTACTGGAACCGCACGCCCGCCTGCAACCCGCTCGCCGTCTACGAGAAGGCGAAGGAGCTGGCGCCGCAGGTGCACGGTGTCTGGGTGATCCGTAAGGGCATGGAGGACACCGTCCCCGCCGGGGTGGACTTCGTGGTCGCGAACTCCCCGCGCTACTGGGAGGTGATGGCCCGGGCCAAGTACCTGATCAACAACGTCAACTTCGCCGGGGAGATCGTCAAGCGCCCCGAGCAGGTGCACCTCCAGACCCACCACGGCACGCCGCTGAAGCGGATGGGCATCGACCAGCAGAAGTACCCGGCCGCCGCCAAGGGCATGTCCATGCGCAAGCTCCTGGAGCGCGCCGACCGCTGGGACCTCTCCCTCACCTCCAACCAGCACTCCGCCGAGCAGTGGGAGCGGGTCTACCCGTGCGCCTTCCGCTCGCTCGACGCCGGTTACCCGCGCAACGACGTCTTCTACCGCGCCACCGCCGAGGACGTCCTCGCGATCCGCGAACGCCTGGGCATCGCCCCCGGCCGCACCGCGGTCCTCTACGCGCCGACGGTCCGCGACTACCAGGCCGGTTACGTCCCGCGGATGGACCTGGAGCGCGTCACCCGCGAGCTGGGCGACGACGTCGTCCTGCTGGTGCGCACCCACTACTTCTACGGCGCGGACCCCCGCCTCGCGGAACTCCAGGAGCGCGGCGCGCTGATCGACGTCTCCACGTACCCGGTCGTCGAGGACCTCTGCCTGGCCGCCGACGCGCTGATCACGGACTACTCGTCGATCATGTTCGACTACGCCAACCTGGACCGGCCGATCATCACCTACGCCGACGACTGGGACGTCTACGTCCGCTCCCGCGGCGTCACCTTCGACCTGCTCTCCGGCGAGAGGGGCGAGACGCCCGGCGTGGTCGCCACCGACGAGGACGAGCTGATCGAGGCGTTCCGCAGCGGTCGCTGGGACGGCGCGGAGGCCACCGCGCTGCGCACCGCCTTCCGCGCCCGCTTCTGCCAGTGGGACGACGGCCACGCCGCGGAGCGCGTGGTGCGCGCGCTCTTCCTGGGCCAGCAGGCGGCACCGGCGCCGCTGCCGCTCGACGGGCGCACGGTGGCACCGTCGCCGCGGGAGGCGGCCGCGGCGACGGCGCCGGTCACCGTGGCGGCCGAGGTCCCCGCCGAGGACGTACAGCTGGCCGGCTGAGCCGCCGCGGCGGGAGGCGGCGGCCCGGCCGCTTCCTCCCGCCGCCCAGCGCGCCCCCCGCCGCTACCTCCCGCCGCCCAGCGCGCCCGTCACCGCGTCCGCCAGCTCGTCCAGATAGCCGTCGGGCAGTTCGTCGCGGGCGACCACCAGCCGCCAGTACAGCGGCCCCGTCATCAGGTCCAGCGCCAGCCGCCCGTCGGCGTCCGCGGGGAGTTCGCCGCGCTCGACGGCGCGGGCCACCATCGCCGCCGCCATGCCCTCCTGGCTGTCGTGGAGCGCGGCCTTCAGCGCCTCCGCCAGCTCCGGGCTGCGCGCCGCCTCGGCCAGCAGATCCGGGATGATCTGCGAGGCCATCGGGTGGCGCAGCGCCCGCGCGGCCACCTCCAGGAGCATCCGCACATCGCCGCGGAGGGTGCCCGTGTCGGGCGTCGGCAGCCCCTCGGCGGCCAGCGCGGAGACCACGTCCAGCACCAGATGGAGCTTGGAGCGCCAGCGCCGGTAGACGGCCGTCTTGCCGACCCCGGCCCGCCGCGCGATGCCCTCGATCGACATCCGGGCGAACCCCACCGCGGCCAGTTCCGCGAAGACCGCGGCCCGGATCGCCGCGGTCTTGTCCTCCCGCAGCACGGCCGCCCCGGCCGGGGCCCGGCGTGCCGTCGCGGACGCGTTCTCGCTCCCGTTCTTTGCCATGGCTTGAGCATAGCGTCACGACGCTACGGTTGCGTCTCGACGTCGCCTCGCCCTAGTCTCGCTCCGACGTCACGACGGAACGGTCCCGTTCCGACGTAGGCGCCGCGCCTGCCGTACGCCGACCCCGTACGGCACCCGGCGTCTCCGGCCCGGACCTCCCGATCCACCCGACCCTCCCCGCCGTCCGCCCCGCGCACCCCGCGCGCCGGACCCCGTCGCCCCTCGGTGCGCACCGGACCCGCTCCGCGCCCGTCGGCCCGTACGAAAGCGGCCCCATGCCCCAGACCCTCGCTCCCCCCGCACCGGCCGGACCGGACACCGCCCGGCTCCCCGGCCCCGGCGCCACGCCCGATCCGCACCTGCGTGAGCTGGCCGCGCGCCACGGGCTGACGCTCAGCGGCGCCCGCCCGGCCCTGCCGGAGTACTCCCGCCGGCTCTGGGCCCGGCGCCACTTCATCGGCACCTTCGCCACCGCCCGGCTCACCGCGCTCTACACCACCGCGCGCCTGGGCCAGCTCTGGCAGGTGATGACGCCGCTGTTCAACGCCGGGGTCTACTACCTGATCTTCGGGATGCTGCTCCACACGGACCGCGGCATCCCGGACTTCATCCCGTTCCTGTGCACCGGAATCTTCGTCTTCACCTTCACCCAGTCCACCGTGCTCGCCGGGACCCGCGCGGTCTCCGGCAGCCTCGGGCTGGTCCGCGCGCTGCACTTCCCGCGCGCCTGCCTGCCGATCGCGTACACCCTGATCCAGCTCCAGCAGCTGATCTTCTCGATGGGGGTGCTCGCCGCCATCGTGCTGCTCTGCGGGGTGCCGCTGACCTGGCACTGGCTGCTGATGATCCCGGCGCTGCTGCTCCAGTCCGTCTTCAACGCCGGACTCGCGATGGTCATGGCCCGGATCGGCGCCCGCACCACCGACACCGCCCAGCTCATGCCGTTCATCCTGCGCACCTGGATGTACGTCTCGGGCGTCTTCTACAACCTCTCGGTCTTCACCCAGCACGCCCCCGCGTTCATCGCCGCCGCCCTGAACGCCAACCCCGCACTGATCTACATCGACCTGATGCGGTACGCCCTGATCGACTCCGTCCGCGCCTCCGCGCTCCCCGCCCACGTCTGGCCGATGGCCCTGGGCTGGGCGCTGCTCTCCGGCGCCGTCGGCTATGTCTTCTTCTGGAAGGCGGAGGAGGAGTACGGCCGTGGCTGACACCACCACGCTCGCGGAACACACCGGAATTGGACCCACCACCGGCGCGGCCGGACGGCCCGGCACCGTACCGGCGCCCGGCGCCCCCGCCGACCCGCCCGGCGGACCCGACGACCGCGTCCCCACCGTCATCGCCGACAACGTCCACATCGTCTACAAGGTCCACGGCGCCGGGAGCGGGCGCGGCAACGCGGTCTCCGCGCTGCGCCGGATCGTCCGCCGCACCACCACCGCCGGGACCCGCGAGGTGCACGCCGTCCGCGGTGTCACCTTCACCGCGCACAAGGGCGAGGCGATCGGCCTGATCGGCTCCAACGGCTCCGGGAAGTCCACCCTGCTGCGGGCCGTCGCGGGGCTGCTGCCGCCCGCCGCCGGACGCGTCTACACCGACGGCCAGCCCTCGCTGCTCGGCGTCAACGCGGCGATGATGAACGACCTCACCGGCGAGAAGAACGTCATCCTCGGCGGTCTCGCCATGGGCATGAGCCGCGAGGAGGTCCGCGAGCGCTACCAGGGCATCGTCGACTTCTCCGGCATCAACGAGAAGGGCGACTTCATCTCGCTGCCGATGCGGACGTACTCCTCCGGCATGGCCGCCCGGCTGCGGTTCTCCATCGCCGCCGCCAAGAACCACGATGTGCTGATGATCGACGAGGCGCTGGCCACCGGCGACCGCGCCTTCCAGAAGCGCTCCGAGGCCCGTATCCGCGAACTGCGTGAGGAAGCCGGCACCGTCTTCCTCGTCAGCCACAACAACAAGTCGATCCGCGACACCTGCGACCGCGTCCTCTGGCTGGAGAAGGGCGAACTCGTCATGGACGGCCCGACCGAGGAGGTCGTGTCGGCGTACGAGGCGCACAAGTAGCCCCGACCTGCGCACTCGTCCCCGTACGGCGATGTGCGCTCGTCCCCGTACGGCAGCAGGCGACGGCCCCGGAGCATTCCGCTCCGGGGCCGTCGCCGTGCGTACGGGCCGGGGCCCGCCGCTCAGCCGGGGATCAGCTGTGCGTCCGCATCAGGGTGCGCATCGTCCGCATCGCGACCGAGAGGTTCGCCAGGTCGAAGCCCTCCGAACCGTGGATCTCCTCCAGGGTCGCGCGGGCGCGGCCCAGGATCGCGGCGTTGTTCGCCTCCCACGCCGAGAACCGCTGCTCCGGCGTGGCGGAGGCGTCGCCCTCGGACAGCACGTCCGAGGTGAGCGCGGCGTGCGCGGCGAACAGGTCCTCACGGATCGACGCCCGCGCCATCGACTGCCAGCGGTCGTCACGCGGCAGCTCCAGGATCCGGTCCAGGAGCTGGTTGATCCGCAGCCGGTCGCCCAGGTCGTAGTAGACCTCGGCGACGGCCAGCGGCTCCTTGCCGGTGCGGTCGGCGACGGCCACGATGTCCAGCGCCGGGAAGACCGACGAGAAGCCGGACACCTGGACGGCCAGCGCCTCCGGCACGCCCGCCTCGGTCAGCTCCGCGAGGTTCGCCTCGTACCAGTCACGGGCGCCGCCCTGGAGCAGCTTCGGCAGCTGCTCCCAGACCGCGGCGACCCGGTCGCGGAAGAAGTCGATGGTCCCGGAGAGCTCCAGCGGCTGCGGGCGGTTGTTGAGCAGCCAGCGGGTGCCGCGCTCGACGAGCCGACGGCTGTGCAGCCGGATCCGGGTCTGGACGGCGGCCGCGACGCGGTTGTCCAGCGCCTCGACGTCGTCCCACACCTGGCCCAGCCGGAAGATCGCCCGCGCGGCGGTGTGCGCCCGCACGACCTCTTCCAGCGAGGCGCCGGTCTCCTCCCGCATCCGGTGCAGGAAGCTCGTCCCACCGGTGTTGACGGTGTCGTTGACCATCACCGTGGTGACGATCTCGCGGCGCAGCGCATGGCCCTCGATCTGCTCGGCGAACTTCTCGTGCAGCGCGGACGGGAAGTACGCGTTGAGCAGGTGCTGGAGGTACGGGTCGTCCGGCAGCCCCGTCCGGATCAGCGCATCGGCCACCGTGATCTTGGTGTACGCGAGCAGCACCGCGGTCTCCGGCTGGGTCAGCCCCCGGCCGTTGCTCAGCCGCTCGCGGATCTGCCGGTCGGTGGGGAGGAACTCCAGCGCCCGGTCGAGGTGACCGTCGCGCACCAGGCGGCGCAGGAAGCGCTGCTGGGCGTGGATCATCGAACCGGACTGGGCCTGGGCCAGCGCCAGCGCGGTGTTCTGCGCGTAGTTGTTGCGCAGCACCAGCGCGCCGACCTCGTCGGTCATGGCGGCGAGCAGCTTGTTGCGCTGCTTGACCGTCATGTCGCCGTCGGCGACCACGGCGTTGAGCAGGATCTTGATGTTCACCTCGTGGTCGGAGGTGTCCACACCGGCGCTGTTGTCGATCGCGTCGGTGTTGATCTTCCCGCCGTTGGTGGCGAACTCGATCCGGCCCAGCTGGGTCAGACCGAGGTTGCCGCCCTCGCCGACGACCTTGGCGCGCAGCTCGTCGCCGTTGACGCGGATCGCGTCGTTCGACTTGTCGCCGACATCGGCGTGCGACTCGGCCGACGACTTGACGTAGGTGCCGATGCCGCCGTTCCAGACCAGGTCCACCGGCGCCTTGAGGATGGCCTTCATCAGCTCGGCGGGCGTCATCTTCTTGACGCCTGCCTCCAGCCCGAGCGCCGCGCGGATGTGCGCGTTGATCGGGATGGACTTCGCCGTCCGCGGGTGGACGCCGCCGCCCTGCGACAGCAGCTCGGTGTTGTAGTCCGCCCACGACGACCGCGGCAGCTCGAACAGGCGGCGGCGCTCGGCGTACGAGGTGGCCGCGTCCGGCTTCGGGTCGAGGAAGATGTGCCGGTGGTCGAAGGCGGCGACCAGGCGGATGTGCTCGCTGAGCAGCATGCCGTTGCCGAACACGTCACCGGACATGTCGCCGACGCCGACGGCGGTGAAGTCCTGGGTCTGGGTGTCGTGGCCCAGCTCCCGGAAGTGGCGCTTGACCGACTCCCAGGCACCGCGGGCGGTGATGCCCATGCCCTTGTGGTCGTAGCCCGCGCTGCCACCGGAGGCGAAGGCGTCGCCCAGCCAGTAGCCGTACGACTCGGCGACCTCGTTGGCGATGTCGGAGAAGGTCGCGGTGCCCTTGTCCGCGGCGACAACCAGGTAGGTGTCGTCGCCGTCGTGGCGGACGACGTTCTGCGGGTGCACGACCTCGCCGCCGACGAGGTTGTCGGTGATGTCGAGCAGACCGGAGATGAAGGTGCGGTAGCAGGCGACGCCCTCGGCGAGCCAGGCGTCCCGGCCCTGCGACGGATCCGGCAGCTGCTTGCCGACGAACCCGCCCTTGGAGCCGACCGGCACGATGACGGTGTTCTTCACCATCTGCGCCTTGACCAGGCCGAGGATCTCCGTACGGAAGTCCTCCCGCCGGTCCGACCAGCGCAGACCACCGCGCGCCACCTTGCCGAAGCGCAGGTGCACACCCTCGACCTTCGGCGAGTACACCCAGATCTCGAACGCCGGGCGGGGCGCCGGGAGGTCGGGGATCGCCTGCGGGTCCAGCTTCATCGAGAGGTACGCGTGCGGGCGGCCCTCGGCGTCGCGCTGGTAGTGGTTGGTGCGCAGGGTGGCCTTGATGACGGTGAGGAACGAGCGCAGGATGCGGTCCTCGTCCAGCGAGGCGACCTGGTCGAGCGCGCCGTCCAGCTCCTCCAGCAGACCGTCGATCAGCTCGGTACCGGCGCTCTGCCGCTCCGGCGAGAGCCGCGCCTCGAAGAGCGAGACCAGCAGCCGGGTGGTGTGGACGTTGTTGGCGAGGGTGTCCTCCATGTACGTCTGGCTGAAGGTCGACCCGGCCTGCCGCAGGTACTTCGCGTAGGCCCGCAGCACCATCGCCTGACGCCAGTCGAGACCGGCGCGGAGCACCAGCTCGTTGAAGCCGTCGCTCTCGGCGGCGCCGGTCCACACGGCGGTGAAGGCGTCCTGGAAGCGCTCGCGGGAGTCGTCGCCGTTGACCTTCTCCGGCATCCGCAGACCGAAGTCGTAGACCCAGGCCAGCGTGGCGTCGGAGCAGGGCAGCTCGTAGGGGCGCTCGTCGACGACCTCGACGCCCAGGCGGTTCAGGCCCGGCAGCACCTTGGAGAGCGAGACCGGCTCACCGGTGCGGTAGATCTTGAAGCGGCGCTCGTTGGGCGCGGCGCCGACCGGCTGGTAGAGGCTGACCGCGAAGTCCTTGCCGCTGTCGGCGGCGAGCTTCTCCAGGTGCTGGATGTCGGCGACGGCGCTGCGCGGGGAGTTGTCGGCCTTGTAGCCCTCGGGGAAGGCGTGGCCGTAGCGGCGCAGCAGCTCGGCGGCGCGCTCCTCGCCGACCTCGGCGGTCAGCGCCTCGGCGAAGCCGTCGGCCCACGAGCGGGCGGCCTCGACCAGCCGCGCCTCGATGCGGTCCACATCGGCGTCGGTCAGGTCCGGCAGCGTGGCACCGGGCTCGACGCGGACGACGAAGTGCAGCCGGGAGAGGATCGACTCGGTGTTCCAGGCGGTGAAGTCGACGCTGGTGCCGCCCAGCTCCTCCTTGAGGATGTCGATCAGCCGCAGCCGGACGCCGGTGGTGTAGCGGTCGCGCGGGAGGTAGACCAGCGCGGAGTAGTAGCGGCCGTACTCGTCCTGGCGGAGGTAGAGCCGCAGGCGGCGGCGCTCCTGGAGGTAGAGGACGCTGGTGGCGATGGACCGCAGCTGGTCGACCGGGGTCTGGAACAGCTCGTCGCGCGGGTAGGTCTCCAGGATCTGGAGCAGGTCACGGCCGTCGTGACTGTTGGGCGTGAACCCGGCGGCCTCCAGCACCTCGGCGACCTTGCGGCGGATCACCGGCACCCGGCGCACCGACTCGGTGTACGCCGCCGACGAGAAGAGGCCGAGGAAGCGGCGCTCGCCGATGACGTTGCCGTCCTTGTCGAACCGCTTGACGCCGACGTAGTCGAGGTAGGACGGGCGGTGGACGGTGGCGCGGCTGTTGGCCTTGGTGAGGATGAGCAGCTTGTGCTCACGGGCCTTGGCGCGGGCGTCGGCCGGGAGGCGGTTGAACGACGGGGAGACGGGGTGGCCGTCGTCCTCGGCGTGCACCGGGTCGGCGCGCAGGATGCCGAGGCCGGTGCCGGGCACGGCGGAGAGGACGTCCTCCTCGGCGTCGCCCTCACCGGGGGCGGTGATCAGCTCGTACTCGCGGTAGCCGAGGAAGGTGAAGTGGTCGGCGGCGAGCCAGCGCAGCAGCTCGCGGGCCTCCTCGATCTCCTGGTCGCGCAGGTCGTCGGCGGTCGGCTCGGACGGCAGCTCGTCGGCCATCCGCAGCGCGGCGCCGCGCATCTTCTCCCAGTCCTCGACGGCCTCGCGGACGTCGGAGAGCACCCGGAGAAGGTCCGCGGTGATCTGCTTGAGGTCCTCGCGGTCGGTCTCGCGGTCCATCTCGACATGGATCCACGACTCGGTGACCGCGTCGTGCGGCAGCTCCGGCTCGGCGGCCTTCGCCTTGGCCTTGGTGGTCCGGCCCTTGCCCTTGGCCGCGGGCTTCGCGGCGGGCGCGGCGGCGGCGTGGGCCTCACCGGGGTCCAGGACCTCCAGGAGCTTGCCGGTGACGTCGCGGCGGACGGTGACCTGCGGGTGGATCACCAGATGGATGCCGCGGCCCTGCCGGGACAGCTCGTTGGTGACCGAGTCGACGAGGAAGGGCATGTCGTCGGTGACCACCTCGACGACGGAGTGGCTGGAGGTCCAGCCGTTCTCCTCGACGGTCGGGGTGTGCACCCGGACGTTGGCGGTGCCCTGCGGGCGGTTCTCGGCGAGGCGGAAGTGCGAGATCGCGGCGCCGAACACGTCCACCGGGTCCCGGTCCACGAGGTCCTCGGTGGCGGTGTGCAGGTAGTAGCGCTGGAGATAACCCGTGAGGGTCTCCTGGTCGAGACCTCTGACCGGCTTCTTGCTCCCGGCCGGGCTGCTTTCAACGACCCGGGCCGCCCGTTCGAGCAGCTCGGTCTTGGCTTCATCCAGCTTGTTCTGCATGTCCTCTGGCTCCTGTCGCGCGCCGTTGCGTGACGTCGTGGAAGAACTCCGTGGATGCTGCACAACGCCGCGGTGACGCGGGGTGTCCTGTCGCTGCCGACGCTATGCCGCGCTGAGCGCGGGCCTGGGCGCGGTCGAAGACTGTTGACGTAGTCGTCACGCGCTCGTGGCCGCAGAGACCAGCGGCCGCCCGGTCACATCCGTGTCCCGGGCGCAGGGCGGGGACCTCGATGCCCCCGCGAGTTATCGCGCTGATCACGCTGCAAGGCTATCGCTCTTCGCTTCGGTGCCGTCATCGGCCTTACACGTCCAAATCTCTCCCCCGAACTTAGACCTTCTGGACAACGGACTACCGGAGGGTTTGTGCGTGGGGGGACGGTCGGGGGCGGTCCGGCCAGGGGCATCGCCGCAGGTGCGGGCGGTGCGGGGCGGGCCGACGCGGCCCCGGGAGCCGACGGGCACGGGCACGGCGGAAGCCGGGCGGGGGCGCCGGAGGGCGGGCCCCGCCGCGCCGGAGCCGGGCCGCGGGCCACTGCCCGCGGGCAGTGCCGTTCGTCACGGCCGCCGGCTCACGCCGCCAGGTTTCCGGCCACCTCGACCGCCTCGGCGAGGGTGTCGACGATCGGGACGCCCGCCGCCCGGAGCCGGTCGCGGCTGTGCGAGCCGCCGGTGTAGAGCACCGCCCGCGCCCCCGCGTGCCGGGCCGCCACCGCGTCGTCCACCGCGTCCCCGATCACGACCGTACGGCCCGGGTCCACCGACCCCAGCGCGGCGAGGTGGGCCACCATGTCCTCGCTCTTGCCGCCGCCGGAGGGTCCCTTACGGCCGTCCACCCGCAGGAAGTGCGGCTCGATGCCGAAGCCCCGCACCAGGGGTATCAGCTCGTCGTGGCCGAACATGCTCAGGATCGACTGGCTGCCACCGGCCTCCCGCCACCCCGCCAGCAGCGTGTCCGCGCCGTCGGTCAGCCCGCACCGCCCGTGGCGCTCGGTGTAGTGGCGGTGGAACGCCTCGTCCATCACCAGCCACTCGGCGTCCGTCGGCATCCGGCCCATCAGGTGCTCGTAGAAGAGCGGCACGGGGACGCGGTACAGCTCGCGGTAACGCTCCAGCGTGATCGGCTCCATGCCGACCTCGGCGAAGGCCGCGTTGGTCGCCCCGATCACGGCGTCGATGTCGTGGAACAGCGTGCCGTTCCAGTCCCACACGAGATGTGTCGCGCGCTCGCTCATTCCAGCCCCCTGTCCGCTGCACCGCCCTGCGCCGGGCACACGAAAAACCGTACCCGCCCCCACCGACAACGCCCCCGCGCCGCCTCCGGCTCCCGGGGCACACGCCGGGCGCGACGCCTCACGCCCGGGGCGCGGACCCGGGCGCTCCGGCTCCGGGCCGCCGCGTACGGCCGCGCGCCCGTACGCGGAAAGCGCCGGTACGGCCGCGCCCGGCGCCGTCGTCTCAGCCGAGCAGTGCCGGGATCTCCTGGACGCCGAACCACATCAGGTCGTGGTCCTCCGCGCCCTCGACCGTCCGCAGCGCGGCCTCGTCGCCCCCGTCGGCGGCGGCGAGCGCGGTCGCGGCGGCCGCGACGGCCCGCTCCGCGTCGGACGCGTCCACATGGACCGCCGCCGCCTTCTTCATCGGGACCGGGCCGGTCACCCGCACCGCGGCGGGGTCCTCCGCACCGCCGGGTGCGGCCGTCACCGCGGCGTCCGGCACGTCCACCGCGACCACGACCCGGCGGCGCGCGGCGTCCGGCCGCGCGGCGAGCTGCCGCAGCGACGCCTGGGCCGCGTACCCCAGGGCGGTGTACTCCAGCTCCTCGATGTCGTCGGAGAGCCACGCGCGCAGCGCCGGGGTGACGGCGTACGCGTCCAGCGGGCCGGGGCCCAGCTCCCCCTTGCCGTGCACCTCGGCGAGCCCGGGAAGAGTCAGGGGGACGTAGACGCGCATGACAGCCGCTTTCACTCAATTCACGCAATTTCATCGAGCCCGGAGAGGTACCCGGCGCCCGGCCGGGCGCCAGCCAGCATACGGGCGCGCGTCCCCTTTCGAGGGGCGCCCCCACGGCCCGGACGGTGCCGTTCCGGCGCTCCGGGACCCGCTTCCCGGGGCCTGTTCACGCGCCCGCCACCCGGAACGGTGAACTTTCCGACGCCCGCACAGCGGCGGACAGCTCATTGCCCGCGCCGCGGCCGGTCGGTAGAAGAGCCCCACCGAAGCTACTGCCCGGTAACGGACCGGGCCCGGCAGAACGGGGGCGACCGCATGACCGGCACCACGACCACCCTCCCGACCCGCACCACCCCGCCCACGGAGCCCGCCCCGCCCGGCTCCCCCGCCGACGGCTTAACCACCGTCCCGCGCCCCCGCTGGGCGCCCCAGCCCCGCACGCCTTCCCCGGCCCCGGCCTCCGACCCCGCCGCCCAGGCACCGACCGCAGCAGCGCCCTCCACCGGCGGCACCCCGCCCCGCTCCCCGGCGGGCCGCCGACCGACGGGAAGCGCGGGCGGCTCCCGCCCGGGCCCCGGCCCCAGGGGACGCGCGGGCGCCCGCCCGACCGGCCGCGCGGGCACGGGCCCCGGCGGCCGCGCGGGCGCCGGGCCCGTCGCCGGGCGGGCCCTCCCCGGGCGCTCCGTGAGCGCTGCGGCCGCGGTCAGCAGGCGGACGGCGGGCGGTGCCGCGCTGCCTACGCCCGGCGCCCAGCGGCGCGCTCAGGAGCGTCGGCCGCACCAGTGGTTCGCCCGGCAGCTGCTCCGCACGCTCACCGGCGAGCTGCCCGTCCACGCCCTCCTCGGCCATGCGCTGCCCGCCGCCTACGACCGCCTGATCGAGCTGGCCCCGCTCGCCCCGCTGCGGGGGACATGGCCGCACGATGTGCCGACCCTGCGGGAGTGCGGGCTGAGCAGGCCGTGCGACGGCGTCATCGAGGCGTTCGCCCGGATCGCCCACGGCGAGCGGCTGCGCGCCCTCGCCTTCCGGCTGGAGCTGGGCGCCGACGCCCGCTGGCGCTGCGCCGCCCTGGACATCGGCCCGGCCCCGGACGGCTCGGGCCCCGGACCGTGCTGAACGGGCCGCACGCCCGGGCCGGACGTTTCCCGGAGACGACGGCGGGGGGCCCGGGCCGCGGGCACCGCGGGCGCCCCCGGCCGGGCTGCGGCGCCTCCAGGCCCTTGGCGTGGATCTCCGGACGGCCCGCACCGGCGGGAACCGCCTCCGGGGCCTCCTTCTCCAGGGACGTCGTCGCGCCCTCCGCCACCGGGACCTCCTCGACCTGCTGCTCGACCTGGACCTCCAGGTTGAACAGGTAGCCGACGGACTCCTCCTTGATGCCCTCCATCATGGCGGTGAACATGTCGAAGCCCTCGCGCTGGTACTCGACCAGCGGGTCCTTCTGGGCCATCGCCCGCAGGCCGATGCCCTCCTGGAGGTAGTCCATCTCGTAGAGGTGCTCACGCCACTTGCGGTCCAGGACGGACAGCACCACGCGGCGCTCCAGCTCCCGCATGATGTCGGAGCCCAGCTGCTCCTCACGGGCGGCGTACTGGTCGGCGATGTCCTCCTTGACCGCCTCGGCGATGAAGTCGGAGGTGATCCCGGCGCGGTCGCCGACCTCGTCCTCCAGCTCCTCGACGGTGACCTTCACCGGGTAGAGCTGCTTGAACGCGCCCCACAGGCGCTCCAGGTCCCACTCCTCGGCGAAGCCCTCGACCGTCTCCGCCTGGATGTAGGCGTCGATGGTGTCGTCCATGAAGTGCTTGACCTGGTCCTGGAGGTCCTCGCCCTCCAGGACGCGGCGGCGCTCGCCGTAGATGACCTCACGCTGGCGGTTGAGCACCTCGTCGTACTTCAGGACGTTCTTCCGCGTCTCGAAGTTCTGCTGCTCGACCTGCGACTGGGCAGAGGCGATGGCCCGGGTGACCATCTTGTTCTCGATCGGGACGTCGTCGGGGACGTTGGCCATCGCCATGACGCGCTCGACCATCTGGGCCTTGAACAGCCGCATCAGGTCGTCGCCCAGGGAGAGGTAGAACCGCGACTCGCCCGGGTCGCCCTGACGGCCGGAGCGACCGCGCAGCTGGTTGTCGATCCGGCGCGACTCATGGCGCTCGGTGCCCAGGACGTAGAGCCCGCCCAGCTCCTTGACCTCCTCGAACTCCGCCTTCACGGCCGCCTCGGCGCGCTCCAGCGCATCCGGCAGGGCGGCCGCCCACTCCTCGACGTGCTCGACCGGGTCGAGGCCGCGGCGGCGCAGCTCGGACTCGGCGAGGTCGTCCGGGTTGCCGCCGAGCTTGATGTCCGTACCACGACCGGCCATGTTCGTGGCGACCGTCACGGCGCCCTTGCGGCCGGCCTGGGCGACGATCGACGCCTCCCGCTCGTGGTGCTTGGCGTTGAGGACCTCGTGGTCGACGCCGCGCTTCTTGAGCTGCTGCGAGAGGTACTCGGACTTCTCGACGGAGGTGGTGCCGACCAGGATCGGCTGGCCCTTCGCGTGCTTCTCGACGATGTCGTCGACCACCGCGTCGAACTTCGCGGGCTCGGTGCGGTAGATCAGGTCGGCCTGGTCCATCCGCTGCATGGGGCGGTTGGTCGGGATCGGGACGACGCCGAGCTTGTAGATCTGGTGGAACTCGGCGGCCTCGGTCATCGCCGTACCGGTCATGCCGGAGAGCTTGTTGTAGAGGCGGAAGAAGTTCTGGAGGGTGATCGTGGCGAGCGTCTGGTTCTCGTCCTTGATCTCCACCCCTTCCTTCGCCTCGATGGCCTGGTGCATGCCCTCGTTGTAGCGGCGACCGGCGAGGATACGGCCGGTGTGCTCGTCGACGATCATGACCTCGCCGTCGATGACGACGTAGTCCTTGTCGTTCTTGAACAGCTCCTTGGCCTTGATCGCGTTGTTGAGGTAGCCGACCAGCGGGGTGTTCACCGACTCGTAGAGGTTGTCGATGCCCAGCCAGTCCTCGACCTTGCTGACGCCGGACTCGTGGATGCCGACGGTGCGCTTCTTCTCGTCGACGTCGTAGTCGCCGGTCTCCTCGATGCCGCGCTGCGGGTTGGCCGCCTCGCCCTTCTTCAGACGGCGCACCAACTTCGCGAAGTCGCCGTACCACTTGGTGGCGGAGTCGGCCGGACCGGAGATGATCAGCGGCGTACGGGCCTCGTCGACGAGGATCGAGTCGACCTCGTCGACAATCGCGAAGTTGTGGCCCCGCTGGACGAGTTCCTCCTGCGACCAGGCCATGTTGTCGCGGAGGTAGTCGAAGCCGAACTCGTTGTTGGTGCCGTACGTGATGTCGCAGCCGTACTGCTCACGGCGCTGCGCCGGGGTCATGTCGGCGAGGATGCAACCGACCTGCAGGCCCAGGAACTTGTGGACCCGGCCCATCATCTCGGAGTCGCGCTCGGCGAGGTAGTCGTTGACCGTGATGAGGTGGACGCCTTCGCCGGAGAGGGCGTTCAGATACGCCGGGAGGGTGCCGACGAGGGTCTTGCCCTCACCGGTCTTCATCTCGGCGACATACCCCAGGTGAAGGGCCGCGCCACCCATCAGCTGGACGTCGTAGTGGCGCTGGCCGAGCACCCGCTTGGCGGCCTCGCGGACCGTGGCGAACGCCTCGGGCAGCAGGTCGTCCAGGCTCTCGCCGTCCTTGAAGCGCTCCTTGTACTCATCGGTGAGCGCCCGCAGCTCGGCGTCGGAGAGGGCCGCGAAGTCCTCTTCGATGGAGTTGACCTGCCCCGCGATGCGGTGCAGTTTGCGCAGGATCTTTCCTTCGCCTGCACGCATGAGCTTGTTGAAGACGGACACTTGGGCTGGTCTCCTTGCCGGTCGGGCCTGCACGGTCGGGTGCGCGGGCGCGGCATTTTTCCAAGGGGCAGGCCCCGCCGCAACGGCCATCGTAAAGGAGGACGCCGTCCGGTCGGGAGGTCCGCCGCAGCGAACCCCGCCGACCCCTCTTCCCATGAACGCGCGAGGCCGCGAGAAGGTGCCGGGCGGGGCGGTGAAATCCCTTCGCACCCGTACCCCGGTGGCCGCAGAATCCCTCCATGAGACCCGTCACCCTCACCACGGAGCGCCTGCTGCTGCGCCCGTTCCGGCCGTCGGACGCGCCCGCGGTGCACACCGCCTGCCAGGACCCGGACATCCCGCGCTGGACCAGCGTCCCGTCCCCGTACACCGTCCGGGACGCCGAGCACTTCACGGGCGTGTTCTCCCCGCAGGGCTGGCGCGCGGACTCCGATCTGTCGTTCGCGGTGCTCACCCGGGACGCGGAGACGCTGGTCGGCGCGGTGGGCCTGGTCCGTCTGGAGCGTCTGCGCACCCCGGAGCGCCAGGCCGAGCTGGGGTACTGGACCGCCCGGGAGCAGCGCGGCAAGGGCTACACCGCCGAAGCCGCCGCCGCGGTGGTCCGCTGGGCCTTTTGCGAGCTGGGCGTGGAGCGTCTGGAGTGGCGCGCCGAGGCCGGCAACCACGGCTCGTGGGCGGTCGCCCGCCGCACCGGCTTCCACCGGGAGGGCACGCTCCGCGGCGAGCTGGTCCGCGGCGGGACCCGCCGGGACGTCTGGATCGGCTCGCTCCTCCCCTCCGACCTGCCGGACCTCGACACGCCGTCCGGCGGCGCCGCGGCGCGGACGCCGTATCTGCCGTACGAGGAGTGAGGCGGCGGCGCGGGCCGGAAGGCACGGCTCCGCCGGGTGCGGGCCACCGCGACCGCGGCGTTGTCCGTGGTCGCCCCTACGCTGTGCCGCATGACCGCCGTGACACCGCAACCGCACTCCGTGACCGCACTCTCCCGTGACGAGGCGCGGCGGCTGGCCCTGCGCGCCCAGGGCCTGCTGGGTGCGGACGGCCGCCGCGCCGGGGTCCGCGGGGTGCTGCGCCGCCTCGGCTCGGTGCAGCTCGACACGATCTCCGTGCTCGCCCGCTCGCACGAGCTGATCCCGTACAGCCGCCTCGGCGCCGTCGACCGTACGGAGATCGAGTCCGCCTACTGGAGCGGCGGGCGCAGCTTCGAGTACTGGTCGCACGCCGCCTGCATCCTGCCCGTCGAGGAGTGGCCGCTCTTCGCCTTCCGCCGCCGCGCCTACCGCGCCCACCCGCACTGGCACCACGAGCTCTCCCCCGCCGCCTACGACGCGGTCCTCACACAGCTGCGGGAGCGGGGTCCGCTCACCGCGAGCCAGCTGGGCGGCGCGAAGAACGGCGGCGAGTGGTGGGACTGGAGCGCCTCGAAGATCGCGGTGGAGCGCGCCCTGATGTACGGCGAGGTGGTCTGCACCCGGCGCAGTGGCTGGAAGCGGGTGTACGACCTCGCCGAGCGCGCCGTACCGGCCCCGCTGCTGGCGGACGAGCCGACCGACGACGACTGCGTGCGCCGTCTGGTGGCGCAGGCGGGCGCCGCGATGGGCGTCGCCACCCGCGCCGATCTCGCCGACTACCACCGCCTCAAGGCCGCGCAGGTGGACGCCGTGGTGGCCGACTCCGGGCTGGTGCCGGTCGAGGTCGAGGGCTGGTCCCAGCCCGCCTGGGCCGACCCCGCGGCGCTCGCGGCCCCGCCGCGCGGCCGCCACCGCACGACGCTGCTCTCCCCGTTCGACTCCCTCATCTGGGACCGCCCGCGCACCGAGCGGATCTTCGGCTTCACCCACCGCCTGGAGGCGTACGTCCCGCGCGCCCGGCGGATACACGGCTATTTCGCGATGCCGCTGCTGTCCGGGGGCCGGTTGATCGGCCGCGTCGACCCGGCCCGCGAGGGCAGCACGCTCGTCGCCCGCCAGGTCTCGATGGACGGCACCGCGGCGGCCCGCCCGATGGCGCAGGCGCTGTACGAGGCGGCGGGCTGGGTGGGGTGCGACACCGTCCGGGTGGAGCGCTGCGACGACCCGGCACAGGCCGCCGCGCTGCACCGGGAGCTGATACACCTCGGCGGCTGACCGGGGAGGCGGTGACCGGCCGGGCCGCGCGGACAGGAGCGCGGGGCCCGGCGCCGGAGCGGGCCCGTCCTGGGCCAGGCGTCCGCCCGGCGTCAGCGGATTTCGAGGATCTTCTCCCGCATCGCGTAGACCACCGCTTCCATCCGGGAGTGCAGCTGGAGCTTCTCCAGGATGTTGCGGACATGGTTCTTCACGGTGTTCTCGGAGATGAAGAGTTCCTTGGCGATGTCGCGGTTGTTCATGCCGGTGGCGACGAGCTTGAGGACCTCCAGCTCCCGGTCGGTGAGGCGGGGCGCGGGCACCAGCCGCCGCTCGTCGGTGCGCTGGATCATCGACTTGAACTCGGTGAGCAGCTTGGACGCCATCGAGGGGCTGATCTGCGACTGCCCGTCCGCGACGGCCCGGATGGCGGTGGCCACCTCGTCCGTGGAGATCTCCTTGAGCAGATAGCCGGTGGCCCCGGCCTTGATCGCCTCGTAGAGATCGGCCTCCTCATCGCTGATCGTCAGCATGATGATCTTCGCGCTGGGGGCCACCTCCTTGATGGCGGTGCACGCCTCGATGCCGCCGCGCCGGGGCATCCGTACGTCCATCAGCACGATGTCGGGCAGCAGGTCGGCGGCCTTCTCCACCGCCTCGGTGCCGTCCCCGGCCTCGCCGATGACCTGGATGTCCTCCTCCTGGGCCAGCACGATCTCCAGCCCCCGCCGGAAGAGGGCGTGGTCGTCGACGACCAGCACCCGGATCGGCTCCTTGCGTGACGGCTCCGTTCCCCTCCCGCACGCGTCACCGGCGCCGTTGCCGCCGCCCGCGTCGCCGCGCACGGGTCCGAAGCTGTCCCCCATCGTCCCTCCCCGTCAACTGCCCGGCCCGATGGCCAGAGCTTGGACACAAGGCTGGTTGACAACAGCCCCCGCGGCCAGCCCGATCAACGCCATACGGCCGCGTCCCCGGCACCCCAGGTGCCCCCGCGCCATGGCCCGGCACCAACTCTATACGGCATCAACTCCTCCCCCATGCAGGCGTGATGGTGCCCCCGGGCGCACGCCGGGGGCACCATGGGGATGAGGTCAGCCGCCGAGTGCGCCCCCCGCGCCCCCGGCTCCTTCCTCCCCGAACGAGTCGGGGTTCAGGTGGATGACGCCGTAGTCGTAGCCGTGCCGCCGGTAGACGACACTCGGCTGCTTCGTCTCGGCGTCGACGAAGAGATAGAAGTCGTGACCGACCAACTCCATCTCGTAGAGCGCCTGGTCGAGTGCCATCGGCGCCGCGGAGTGGGTCTTCTCGCGGACGACCAGCGGGCCGTCCCCCTGGACGTCCAGGGACGCCACCTTCTTGGTGGGCACCTGCTCCTCGGACAGCACGTCCGTCGCGAGCTCCCCGTTGGGCTTCAGGCTCGCGGCGTCGGGGACGCTCACCGCGACATCGCTGGCCGGGATCCGGCCGCTGCCCCGACGGGAGAAGCGCTTGTCGTGCTGCTTGCGCAGCCGTGCCTCCAGCTTCGCGGTGGCCAGATCGAGCGCCGCGTAGGGATCACCTGCCGCCGCCTCGGCCCGGACTACCGGGCCACGGGAGCGAAGGGTGATCTCCACCCGGTCGGAACGGTCGGCCTGCCGCGGGTTCGGCTCCTTGGACACTTCGACGTCCAGGCTGATCACCTTGCCGTCGAGCTTCTGGACCTTATCCAGCTTCAGCTTCTCGGCCACGTGCTTGCGGAACCGCTCGGGCACCTCGGTCTTGCGGCCCTTGACGACGATGTCCACGCAGAACTCCGTTCCCGGATCGCTCCGCCCGGAAGGCGGTGCGATTCCTTCTTGCACCAGGCTCCGGTGAGTGCCGAAGCCTCGGACTTGGCGTTCACCTCCTCCTCCCCCGGGGACGGGCTCTCCACTCTCCTGATTTCAGGGTCGCGGCAAACGGCCTCATATGCACCCAGCACGACATTCGAGGCAAAGCGTCTGCCAAGTCCTCACAACCGAACATAGCTCGCTCCGGCGGGTGTCGGCACCCCCTCACGGCAACCAGCTGCGTTCGAGTGGATTTCGCCTCTCCGGGGTCGTCCTGTCACCCCTGTCCCCTGTCATCCCTGGAACGTCCGGATTCCGGCTGCGGTTCCGTACGCGGCGAACGCCGCCCCCGGAGCGGCCACCACGGCCGCCCCCCGCACCCGGCCGCCCACCGCCGCCACCGCCCGCCCGGCCTCGGCGAGCGTCGCCCCCGTGGTCACCAGGTCGTCCACCAGCACCATCCGCCCCGCCGCCACCGGCCCGGCGGCCCCGCCCCGGACCTCCAGGGCACCGGCGAGGTTGGCGCGCCGCTCCCGGGCGCCCAGACCCGCCTGGTCGGCCACCGGTCTGCACTGCCGCAGCCCGGCCCACACCCGCGCCGCCCGGCCCGTCCGCCGCAGCTCGCGGGCGGCGGCGTACGCCAGCCGCCGCACCGGGTCGTGCCCGCGCCCGGCCACCGCCCGCCGCGCCGACGGCACCGGGACCAGCACCACCGGACCCGCCCGCGGACCCGCACCGCCCTGCCGCCCGCACAGCCCCCGTACCGCGCCCGCCAGCGCCGCGCCCAGCGGTTCGGCGAGCCGTAGCGCGCCGCGTTCCTTGTGGGCGAGGAGCACCGCGCGCACCTCGTCGGCGTAGACCGCGCCCGCCCACACCTCGGGCAGCCCGTACGGCGGCGGGTCCGGGCGCACCCGGGCCGCGCCGCGTCCACCGCGCGCCAGCCTCCGGCGGCACGGCCCGCACAGCTCCGTCCGCACCAGCCCGCACCCGGCGCACTCCACCGGCAGCACCAGCCCGGCCAGCTCCCGCCACATCCCGCGCATGAACCCACTGTCACGCGCGGGGCGGCCCGTCACCAGCCCTGTGGACAACTCCTCCGGCGCACCGGCCCCCGGCCGCGTAGCCGCGCACTCACCCCGGGTAGACCGGCGCCGTACCGTCCTTCGCCACGGTCTTCCAATTGGCGTCCGGCGGCAACCGGACGATGCCGTCGACGGCGTCCGCGATCAGCGGACGGGTCTCATCCTCGGACGCGGCCACCGCCTTGACGCCCGTGACACCGGGCAGGCTCGGCACGTTCGACGCCGACCCGTCGGTCTCCATGAACTGCATCTGCTGGACGCCGCCCGACTCCCGGCCGACGACCACCAACCGGCTGCCGCCCGCCCAGGAGGCCGCGACCACGTCCTCCAACTGCGGGGCGATCGGCCGCAGTTCCTCGACCGACAGCAGCGGGCGCGCCGACGAACCGCCCCGCTCGACCCGGCCGAGCTGCAGCGTCGTCCGCCCGCCGTCCTCCACCAGGATCGCTATCCGGATGCCGTCCGCGGCCATCCGGATCGCCTTGATCCGCCGGTCACCCAACCCGGGCACCGCCACCTGCTCCGGATCGCCCTTGCCCTCGCGCATCCGCAGCAGCCGCGAACCGTGGACGGTGCGCTCGGCGATCCACAGATCCCCCAGCCCGTCCCAACTGGGCGCCGTCAGACCGTCCTTGACCGCGCTGGTCAGCATCGGTCCGCCGCGCTCCGTACCGTCCTCCAGCGCGGCGACGTACAGCGATCTGCCGTCGGTCGACACCCCGGCGGCGGTGCGCTCGTCCCGCGCGACGGCGACCGAGCCCAGCGGCGTCTTGCCGGTGCCGAACGGGCCGCGCACCGGCGACGCCTCGGCCGCGGCGTCGGACAGCGCGACGAGCCGGTGCCCGGCGTCGAGGTAGTACTCGTCCGCCGGTCCGCCGGTGCGCGGCTGCGGCGCGAAGTCCCGCTCCGCCCGGCTCTGGCTCAGGACGCACAGCGAGTTGCCGTTGTCGTCCTGCAGCTCCACCTCGCTGATCTTCGATGCCCGGGTCATGTCCTGGACGGTGAAGAACAACTGAGCCGCCATCCGCCGGCACTGCCCGGTGTCGGTGCTCACCACCTCCTTGGTGAGCTTCACCCGCAGCGCGTTGGAGTCGTCGAGCGACAGGCTGCGGCTGGCCAGCCGGGTGCGGGAGGGGAACTCCGAGACGGTGACCTGATTCAGCCAGTTGGTCGGCCCGTCCAGCAGCGCCTGCACGCTCGCCGTGATCGGATCTATCCGCCGCCGCAGGTAGACCGGGTCGGCGACCAGGACGTCACGGCGCGCCTTGGGCTCCTGCGACTCCGTCTTGTAGGACGCGAAGTAGTACTTGTTGACGGACTGGTAGATGCGCTGGAAATCGGACTGCCCGAGCACCAGCCCGTTGGGCAGCCGGTCGATCCGCCACTGCCCCTTCTCCTTGATGAGGTGGATCGTGCGGTGGTACGGCTTCTCCTCCGGCGTGTACGCGTGCGCGGCGTCCACCGTGGCGACCTGACTGCCCGACAGCGTGACGGTGTATCCGTCCCGGTCCCCGTGGATCTGCGGCCCGTTCTCCGGCTTGGGGCGCTCCTGGAGCACGTTCGTCACCAGGAACGGCCGCCAGGTCTTCCGCGCCGACTGCGCCAGATACTGCGTGGCCGTCCGGAAATCCGCCTCGTCGCTGGTGGTCGCGTCCAGGAAGCTGCGGACGATGTTGGTCGGCCGCGCACCGGCCTGCGGCGGTACGCCGTACACCCGCACCTGCGAATCGCCGTCCGCCCGTGGTGACTGGTCGACCGCCTTGACGTCCCCGCTCTCCGGCATCGACGCACAACCGGCCAGCACCAGCGCCACGGACCCCAGCAGCGCGACACCCCGGACCCGGCGCACCCGCGCCCCCGGGACGGCCCGGGGACGCGACACCGCGGCGCCCGCCCCCTCCGGCCCCGCGACACCCGCGCCCCGAACCGTCCGGGGAACCCCGGCATCCCGCTGTCGTCCCTGCTCAGCGCCCACGCAGCTCACCTTCCCGGTCCCCGCCCCGTACGCCGTCGGCCGGGTCTCCGGACCGGGCCACCTCACCGGCGTGCGCCTGCGCCCCGCGCGCCGCCTCGTCGTCCCGTACGCCCTCGGGCTCCGTACCGCCACCGGACGGACCGGCGGGCAGCGCCCGGCGGGACGGGGCCGTCAGCGCGGCCGGGGTACGGGCACCGGGCCGCGGACGGCTCGTGGCCGCCGCCGCGCGGTTGCGCCGCGAGTCCTCCGGCTCCAACGGGATCGGCGACCCGCGCAGCGCCTCGCCCGCCGTCCGCGGCAGCGTCAGCCGGAACTGCGAACCGCCGCCGGGCTCGCCCCACGCCTGGAGCCAGCCGCCGTGCAGCCGCGCGTCCTCGACGGCGATCGACAGGCCCAGACCCGTACCGCCGGTCGTCCGCGCCCGCGCCGGGTCCGCGCGCCAGAAACGGTTGAACACCCGGGCCGCCTCGCCCGGCTTCAGCCCCACGCCGTAGTCGCGCACCGCCACCGCCACCGCGCCGCCGCTGGGGCCACCGGCCGACGCCAGCCGCACCACCACGTCACGGCCCTCACCGTGCTCGACGGCGTTGACGACGAGATTGCGCAGCACCCGCTCGACCCGCCGGGAATCCGCCTCGGCGATCACCGGCTGCTCGGCGCCGCGCACCACGATCCGGGTCCCGGTCCGCTCGGCCAGCGGCTCGGCGCCCTCGATCACCCGCTGCACCACGTCCCGCAGATCGACCGGCCCGGCCTCCAGCGCCGCCGCACCGGCGTCGAACCGGCTGATCTCCAACAGCTCCGCCAACAGCGACTCGAAGCGGTCCAACTGGCCACGGAGCAGCTCCGCGGAGCGCTTGGTGGCCGGATCGAAGTCCTCGCGCGCCTCGTGGATGATGTCCGCCGCCATCCGGACCGTCGTCAGCGGCGTCCGCAGCTCGTGCGAGACGTCCGAGACGAAGCGGCGCTGCATCCGGGACAACTCCTCCAGCTGCTGGATCTTGAGCTGGAGGTTCTGCGCCATCTTGTTGAACGATTCACCCAGACGGGCGATGTCGTCCTCGCCGGAGACCTTCATCCGCTCCTGGAGCAGCCCGGCCGCCAGCCGCTCGGAGATCCCCGCGGCCATCCGCACCGGCGTGACGACCTGCCGGACGACGAGCCAGGCGATGGCGCCGAGCAGGATCACCACGAACACCCCGGCCGTCGCCAGCGTGCCCGTGACCAGCTTCAGCGTCTCCGCCTCCTGCGTGAACGGGAAGAGGTAGTAGAGCTGGAACTGGTTGCCGTTCACATCGTTGAGACGCTTGCCGATGATCAACGCCGGCCGGGCCTCGTCCGAGCCGATCCGCTTGATCTGCGTGTACTGCCGGAACGTGCCCGCCCGGGCGTCCAGCTTCCGCCGCAGCTCCGGCGGGACGCTCGCCTCCGGATCGACGTCCCCGGAGGCGCGCGGCCCCCGGGTGCCCCGGCTGGCGTCGCCGAACGGCTCGTCGGAGTCGGAGCTGAGCGCCACGACGGAGAAGACACCCTGGCCACCACTGGCCAGCTGCTCGACCAGACCGGTCAGCCAGGTCGCGGAGTCCTGTGCGCCACGGCCCCCGGAGCGCGCGGTGTCGTCCCCCGCGGTGGCCCCGGTGCCCGTCCCGGCGCCGTCGGCGAGCTTCTGCGCCACGCCGAAACCGCCCGCCGCCTGACTCTGCGCGGCCTGCGCCTTCGCGGTGAGCAGCCCGTTGCGGACCTGCCCGACGACGACCACGCCGAGCAGCAACACCACGACCAGCGACATCAGCAGCGTCGAGGCGACGACCCGGAGCTGGATGTTGCGCCGCCACAGCCGCAGCGCGGGCAGCAGCGGCCGCCGCACCCACCGGCTGAACAGCCGCAACAACGGATGCACCGGGCCGCTGACCGCGCCGTCGGGCAGCAGCTGCCCGCCACGGAGCAACCGCGCGAACACCCTCGCCGAGAGGGACGTCCCACGGGCCGGGTCGGTGGCACGCCCCCGCTTCTCCTCCGGGGCCGCACCGGTCCGGCTCATATCAGCTGGGCCCGGCCTTGTAGCCGACGCCGCGCACGGTCACCACGATCTCGGGCCGCTCGGGGTCCTTCTCGACCTTGGAGCGCAGCCGCTGCACATGGACGTTGACGAGCCGGGTGTCGGCGGCGTGGCGGTACCCCCACACCTGCTCCAGCAGCACCTCGCGGGTGAAGACCTGCCACGGCTTACGGGCCAGCGCCACCAGCAGGTCGAACTCCAGCGGCGTCAGCGCGATCGACTGCCCGTCCCGCTTCACCGAGTGCCCGGCGACATCGATGACCAGGTCACCGATGGCCAGCTGCTCGGGCGCCGGCTCCTCCGACCGCCGCAGCCGGGCCCGTATCCGGGCGACCAGCTCCTTCGGCTTGAACGGCTTGACGATGTAGTCGTCCGCCCCCGATTCGAGGCCGACCACCACATCCACGGTGTCGCTCTTGGCCGTGAGCATCACGATCGGCACCCCGGACTCGGCCCGGATCAGGCGGCACACCTCTATGCCGTCCCGTCCGGGAAGCATCAGGTCGAGCAGCACAAGATCGGGCTTGGACTCGCGGAAGGCGGCGAGCGCCTTGTCACCGTCCGCCACGAACGACGGTTCAAAGCCTTCGCCGCGCAGCACGATGCCGAGCATCTCTGCCAGTGCGGTGTCGTCGTCGACGACGAGGACGCGTCCCTTCATTCGGCCATCATCCCATTACCTGATCGTGACGTACTCCAACGTGACGTGGAACACAGCTCCGCGAGCCCCTCCCGGGTCACCGGCGAGACCACGCCCGCCTCCGTCACGATCGCCGTCACCAGCTCCGCGGGCGTCACATCGAACGCCGGGTTGTACGCCGGTGCACCCTCCGGAGCGACCCGGAGGCGCCCCGAGATCTCCGTCACCTCGCTCCCCGGACGCTGCTCCACGACGATGTCCGCACCCCGCCCGGTCGCCGGATCGACGGTGCTCAGCGGCGCCACCACCACGAACGGCACCCCGTGGTGCCGCGCCAGCACCGCCAGCGGATAGCTGCCCACCTTGTTGGCCACCGAGCCGTCCGCCGCGATCCGGTCCGCCCCGATCAGCACCGCGTCCACCTCCCCCGCCGCGAACAGCGACCCCGCCGCCCCGTCCGCCAGCACCGTGTACGGCATCCCGGCCCGCCCCGCCTCGTACGCGGTCAGCCGCGCGCCCTGGAGCAGCGGCCGGGTCTCGTCCACCCACAGCCTGCGCAGCGCGCCTTGCCGGTGCGCGGCGAGCACCACGGCCAGCGCGGTCCCCTCACCGCCGGACACCAGGGCACCGGTGTTGCAGTGGGTGAGGATCCGGTGGCCGCCGCCGGGCCGCAGCTCATCGAGGAGCGCCAGACCGTGGCGCGCCATCCGCGCGCTGGCGTCGGCGTCCTCGGCGTGCACCGCACGCGCCTCGGCCAGCGCCGCCGCGGCGGCCGTCCCGGGCTCCGCACCGGCGTCCACCGCCGCACGGTGGGCAGCGGCCGCCCGCCGCACCCCGTACCCGAGGTTGACCGCCGTCGGCCGGGCGTGCGCCAGTTCCTCGGCCGCCGCCGTCACCTCGTCACCGCGCGCCGCGGCCAACGCGACGCCGTACGCGCCCGCGATCCCCAGCAGCGGCGCCCCGCGCACCGCCAGCGTCCGTATCGCCCGCACCAGCTGCGGCACGTCCGCGCAGACCAGCTCGGTCTCCTCGGCGGGCAGCCGGGTCTGGTCCAGCAGCACCACCGCGGGTCCTTCGGGCGGGTCCGCCCACCTCAGCGACGGAACGACGGGCGCCGCGGCGCCGGTCTCGGGTACCTCGTGACGTTCGACCATCCGCCCAGTCTGCCGCCGCGCACCACCCCCGGAGAACCTCACCGCCCTCCCGGGCCACAGGCGCCCGGCCAGATCCGCCATGACACGATGACTGCCACCGCTGACGCCGGTCCCCGACCGCCACGGCGGCGGCCGGGAAGCATGAAGGAGCGACGATGAACAACTCTCCGGGCTGGGCCTCGCCCGGATCCGCCCCCTCCGACGAACCGGACCGCGGCGACCGGGACCAACCCGACACCACCCCCGCACCGGACGACCGCACCGGCGAGGAGGCAGCGCCCCCGCCCCAGTGGTCGAAGCAGCAGCCACCCGCCGGTACGTGGTCCCCGCCCGCGGGCGTCCCCGGCCCCCGGGGACGCGCCACCGCGGGTCACGGGGGAGGCGGCCCGGTGCCGGGCGGCCAGGTACCGGGCGGCCCGCCCTGGGGCGGCGGCTGGGCACCGCTGCCGCCCGCCGCGAAGCCCGGCGTCATCCCGCTGCGGCCGCTGGGCGTCGGGGAGATCCTCGACGGCGCCCTCTCGACGCTCCGCGCCCACTGGCGCCCCGTCGTCGGGATCTCGCTGGTCATCGCCGTCGTGGCCCAGACCGCCATCACCCTCGTGACGGGCCTGTGGTTCCCGGAGAACGGCCGCACCCCCGTCCTGAGCGGCGAGTCCACCGAGGAGGTCATCCGGGCCTTCCGTGACCTGGGCAAGACCCTCCTCGGCAGCGGCATCACCTCGTTGATCGGGCTGCTCGCCACGATCTTCGCCACCGGCCTGCTGACCATGATCGTCAGCCGCGCGGTCCTCGGCCGCCCGGTCACCGCCGGTGAGGCATGGCGCGACGCCCGCCCCCAACTGCCCCGCCTCTGCGGCCTCCTCTTCCTGCTGACGCTGCTGCTCACCGCCGTGATCCTGGTGTGCACGCTGCCCGGCGGCATCATCGTCGCGGTGGGCTCCGCACCCGCCGGATTCGCCCTCGGCTCGCTGGGCCTGCTCGCCGGTGGCGCGCTGGCCGTCTGGCTCTGGGTACGGTTCAGCCTCGCCCCTCCGGCCCTGATGCTGGAGAAGCAGGGCGTCCTCGCCGCGATGCGCCGCTCCGCCAAGCTGGTACGCGGCTCCTGGTGGCGCATCCTCGGCATCCAGCTGCTGATGTACGTGATCGTCGGCGTCGTCGCGTTCCTCGTCCAGATCCCGGTCACGCTGATCGCCTTCATCCTCGACGGCGACACCCTCCTGAACTGGGTGAGCGGCACCGCCGAGGCCACGGGCTGGACCTTCCTGACCCTCCTGGGCCTCGGCGCGGTCATCAGCTCCGCCCTCACCTTCCCGCTCAGCGCGGGCGTGACGGCCCTCCTCTACATGGACCAGCGCATCCGCCGTGAGTCCCTCGACATCGAACTCGCCCACGCCGCCGGCCTCACCGACTACGACACCCCGTCCCCCACGCCCCACGTCCCCGGCCAGACCACCGAAGGCAACTGACACACCCACACCAAGTCCCGGACAACGCCCAGGCCACTCCCCGGGCCTCCCTCCGCCCCGTCTCCCCCTCGGGAGGCGGGGCGGAGGCGTATCCGCTCCCCTGCCCCGCCCCGCTCCCCCAGGCACGGGCCCAGGCCGCTCAACCACGGAGACGAGCCCCAGCAGCCCGTACAACGACTCCGAGGCCCCTGCCCACAGCTCCTCAACCAGCGACTCCTACGGGACCGACCGCCGTACACACTCAGCCGAAGGTGCCGGGCGGCAAATCCCCCCAGCAACGCCCACACCAGCTCTCTCCGACGCGCCCTACCTGAAAAGGTTTTGAACGCAAAAATGCTCCGGTCCCCGGAAACCATCACTGGTTTCCGGGGACCGGAGCGTAAAAATTGTTCGGCGGCGTCCTACTCTCCCACAGAGTCCC